>CAVZRU010000022.1:0-7375 GCA_963777785.1 uncultured Alphaproteobacteria bacterium | reverse complement strand
GGCGCACACGGAGCGTCGAAACAATGCGCGTCACGTCCAGCCCAAGCGTGAAATCGAGCGATACTTCCGGCACAAGCCAGTCGGGCGGACGATAATCCTCGCGCAGGGTTGCGGCAGGGGCCGGTGGCGCGACGGCGGCGGCTTCGGGTGTGCTGGCAATATCCATGCAACGACAATTAGAGCATCGTGCGAAAAAGTGGGAACCGGTTTTTCGCAACAGACGATGCGACAATAAGAGAACAGGGCAAGCGCTGGCAAATGCCGGCGGATTCGACCCTTCCCCTGCGCTCAGCCAGCGCCATTCACCCAGGACAGGGCGGCTTCACGATATTCGTCCAGGCCCCCTTTGCGGAGGACCGAATCGTGAAGATCGCGCGCGGCAATAACCATGTTCGGCGTGATCATCGTATCGAAGCAGACACCGCACTGCCCGTCCCGGGTCCAGACGACGCGGCCGAACGCCTCGTAATGATCCCATTGCACAATGGCATCTTCGCCCACCCTCACCGGCCCGGTCGCGATCAGCCTTGCGCCGGTCAGGGAGAGATCGGCGAGCGTAGCGGTCTGCGTGGCATCGAGCGTGATCAGCCTTGCCGGGAGCCTGAGCCGGACACGGCTGCGCTCGCGCCTGCCGACGCGGTCCTGCCCGCTTTCATCGCGCATCCGTTTCATGCGGCTAGCGTAGGGGCAATTGGCAAAGACGCGGCTGCGCGCGACCTCCGGAAATTCCCGTAGTGCGACAGGAGGGGATTCCCCGTGATACCGAGCTACTAGCGGATTGATTTTGACATTCGCAGCCCGCTTGCCATGAGTTTTAATCGCGAATGTCAGAATCGGATCACTGGGGTCGGCAATTGTCATGCCGCGCATGTTCATCTTTGGCCTGGGCTATACCGCGACGCGGATCGCGCGGCTGCTTGAGGCAAGCGGCTGGGATGTGATCTCAACCGGCCGCGAGGGCACCCTGTCCTTCGGCGATACCGGCAATGTCCGCGCGGCCTTGGCCGATGCGGGCCATGTGCTGAGCTCGGTGCCGCCCGGTGGCGACGGGACGGACCCGGTACTCGAAACCTACGGCCCTGAAATCAGGAATGGGGTTCTGGCAGGCAAGTGGCTGGGCTATCTGTCATCGACCGGCGTCTATGGCGATACGGGCGGGGCCTGGGTGGATGAAACCGCGCCAGTTGGCGCTGGCCGCCGCAGCGCACGCACGCAATGCGAAGCGCAATGGCTGGATCTCGGCGCGCGCGGCTTCCGCCTTCCAGGCATCTACGGACCGGGCCGCAGCGCGCTGGACCGCGTGCGGACAGGCAAGGCGCACAGGATCGTCCTGCCGGGGCAGGTGTTCAGCCGGGTGCATGTCGATGACATCGCATCCGGGGTGATGGCCGCACTGGATGCGCCGCCGGGGGCCTACAACCTTTCCGATGATCTGCCCTGCAGCCAGAATGCGGTCATCGAGGAGGCTTGCCGGCTGCTGGGCAAGCCCTTGCCGCGGCTGCAATCGCTCGACGAGTCCAGCCTTTCGCCTGCGGCGCGCGGCTTCTACGCAGAGAACCGCCGGATCGCCAATGGCAAGGCGAAGCGCCTGCTCGGCTGGCGCCCGCACCATCCGAGCTATCGCGACGGGCTGCGCGCGATCCTTGCCGACGCATGAGCGAATCGCCACATGCTTTGTGAAAAGGAGCTTCGATGATCGACGTGACCATTACCCGCCATGAAGGCCCAAGCGCCGGTGAATATCATGCCCATCTCGCCGACAATGAGGCTATCGGCCGGCTGACATGGATCGAGGCGGGCGGAGTGCGGGTTGCCGAACATACGCTTGTCCCGCCCGAGATCGGCGGGCGCGGAGTGGCGGCGCAACTGGTCGAGGCGCTGGTGGCCGATGCGCGGGCGCAGGGTTTCAGGGTGAAGCCTGTGTGCAGCTATGTCGACGCGGCGTTCCGCAAGCACCCCGAGTGGGCGGACGTACGCGCGTAGCTACTCCTGCGGAAATTTCTCCCGCAGCCGGGCGAAGGCGGTGCCCGGCCCTTGTGCCAGACGCGCCGCGATCATCCCGCACACTTCATCCGGCCCATGCACCGAGGTATCGATAACAAGGTCGGAGATGTCGTTCGCGTAGACCGCTTCGTAGAACCACGGGCGCAGGCGATTGAGGCGGTCAATGATCTTCTTCGCCGCATCTTCGCCCAGCACTTCCACCGGAATCTTCTTGGTCATCGGCCGCTCGGCGACGCGCTGCTCAAGCACTTCGATCGGCGGTTGCAGCGTAACGAGCAGGGCTGGCAGTCCCTCCAGCCGCCAGGCAAGGTCCTGGATCATCGGCGGCTCGCTGGTCAGAATATGGTCGAAGATGATGTTGCAGCCCGTCCGCGAGGCTGATGCGGCCCATTCGTGGAAGGTGGCGAAGGCGCGCTTGCCGAGTTCGCCGAAGCGCCAGCGCATCGGACCCTCGGGATCGGCCGGATCATAGGGAATCGCCTCGAACCCTTCGGCAGAGCGAGGACCGTGATGGCCGAATTTCGCCGGGAAGCTGCCGGCGATATAGTGATCGATGCCATAGAGCAGCCAGAAATCGTCGGATCGCTGGGCGAACATCTCGCATGTGGTCGACTTGCCCGAACCCGAGGTGCCGTTTACCACCACGATCTGGCCCAGACCGGCTTGGTTGGCCATCGTCATTCTCCCAGCCTGATCTCGCCGCGCGCCATCTGGCGGAACGGTTCTGCGGGCGAGAATTCCTGGTTGTCGCCCCAATGCGTCATGCCGTCCCAGTCCCATTCGGCCAGCGACCAGACCACTGTGTGATCGGTATAGCCGGTGAAGATCAGGCCTGGATCGATGATCCCCGTCGCGCGCATCGACGGCCGAGCTTGTCGGTACCTTCGAATACGCACGTTCGAAGGGCCGAACTGGCCGTAATCGACACGTGCGCTTGCCCGAGACCAGGCTGGACATCACGCCGTCCTTCATGATGTAGCCGCCGATGCAGTTCGGCCTCGCGCCCTCCTGTCCCCGGAGTGTTCATGCACAGCGCGTGGAAGCTGCTGCCTGCCGCGATGCCCCAGAAATAGCCGCCGAAAGCGAGTGATTCATAGTCGCGCGCGCCATAGGAGGTGTCGCGCATCGAAAAGCAGTCGACACTGAATTCCTCGCCGTGCCGGCGGATCGTGCCCTTCATCCGGCCGGGCTGCTCGATGTGGAACTTGGCCGTCGCCGGCTGGCCGGCATCGCCGGTCTGGAGTTCGTGCATCGGGCCGATCGCCTCCCATTCAAGGTCCAGCACGAAGCCGTCCTTGTCGTAATCGATCTTGTAGCGCGTCAGCGGCTCCAGCACTTTCACCTTCAGCGAATTGCGCGCCTGCATGTCGAACTTCTGCTGCGCCGGCGGGCAGCGCCTGGAGGTGGCTCCAGTTGTAGTAGAGGCAGTTCCACTGGAAGGTGCCCGAATGGTCCCACAGCACTGGGGCCGCCGTTCAGCATGCCCATGTTGGGGCGGAAATAATACTGGATCATGCCGTGCATGTGCCGTTCGGGGATCGAGACCGAGAACCAGACGCTCTCGTTCCAATAGGGATTGTCGTCGCGGCCTTCGCCGAAGCGGTCGGCAATGGTGGCAGTTCGGTCATGCGCCTGTGTTTCCGTTCAGTGAGATTGCTGGCCGCGTATCATGGCGCGGAACTGTTCCATCGGCTGGAATTCCTGGATGTCGCCCCAGCCCTTCACGCCGCCGCCGAAATCGGCCTCAAGCAGCGACCACACGACCTGGCAGCGGGGAAAGCCGTTGAACATCAGGTGGCTTGATGACCGCGCGGTGATCTGCACCTTGCGGCCCAGTTGGTCTTCCAGGCTGAGAGTGAAGATGTGGGGCGTCAGCCTGCCCATTTCGGTAACGATCCGCGTCCCGCCCGCAAGTGTGGAGGTCTTGCCATCGAGCTTGAGGAAGCCGCCGACAACCTTCTGCTCGTCGCCTTCCCCCATGGTCTGGGCATGGAAAGCCGTGTCCTGCGAGGCGACGGCCCAGAAGTAGCTGCCGCGCTTGACGCTGTCGATCTGGCGGCGTCCCCAGGATGCGTCGCGCAGCGAAAAACAGTCAACCTCGAATGTCTCGCCGCGCAGCGCGAATGTTCCTGTCACCCGGCCCATCTGCTCAAGGTGCATGCGGTTCTCTGCGGTGGCGCCGGTCGCCTCTATTTCCATGCCGAGAAAATGATGCGGCTCCTCGATGCCTGACCACAGCAGATCCATCTTGAAGCCGTTCGCATCATAGCAAAGGCGGTACTTCCGGCGCGGTTCGACGATCTTGACGTCGAGCGATGTGTGCGAGGTGAAATCGTAGCGCTGCGCACCTTCCGGCATCGGCTGCATGATATGCCAGTCATGATAAAGGCAGTCCCAGGGGTGCGCGCCGCTGTCGTCCCAGACAATCGGACCGCCCATCAGCAGCTTCATGTTGGGACGGAAGAAATAATAGACCATCCCGTGGATGCCCCTCTCGGGGATCGAGAAGGAGAACCAGCTGCTCTCGTTCCAGTAGGGATCGTCGCTGGGAGTCGGGCAGAACCTGTCCGTGTCCGCGTTCGTGCTCATGGCTGTCCTTGTCCTTCGCGTGCCGTATCTTCCGGCCAGGTGATATCCAGGCGCAGGCGCGTGAGCGTAAGCGTCGCGATGCGCCACCGCCCGTCCTCGCGCCGGTAGGTTTCGTGGTAATGGCCGCGCCCGAGGATCGCCTTCCAGCCTTCACGCGGGTGCCGGTCTTCCCATTCGATCACGTCCTGCATGGCCCAGATGCCGCGGGCGTTCTCACCATCGATCACGTCGATCTCGCCGGTCAGCCCCTGGTGGCAGGATACCGCCTTTTCCAGCCCGAAGCGCAGGCTTGCCGCGTAATTGCCGCCGCCTTCCATCCAGACCTTGCCGTCGGGCGTCACCACCTGCATGTCCGCAGTGAAGACGCTCCGCAGTTCATCCCACTGCTTAGTGTCCATGAGCCGGAAATAACGCGCCTTGAGGTTGCGGATTTCCTCGATCGCCTCGAGCCGCTCGAGCCTTTCCATCCTTCTCCCCTGCGCTTCCCTCTCATCGTCAGCTTCGGCATTGGACCATGGTCACGGCCTCAGGTCCATGACCACGCAGGCAATGGCATGCTAGCCGAAGCCACGTTCCAGATAGGCCGTTGCCAGCCCCGCCAGCAACGCAGCGCCCTGCGGCAACACGGTTTCATCGACCATCATTCGTGTCGAATGAATGCCGCAACACGTCGTCCAGTCCTCGCCCTCATGGCTGACGCCAAGGAAGAACATCGCGCCGGGTACCTTCTCGAGCACATAGGAGAAATCCTCCGCCCCCATGATCGGAGCATCGAGGCGGCGAAAGCCCGATGGGCCGAACAGGCCGCGCGTCACCCTCTCGCCGAAATCGACCGCAGCGGCGTCGCAGACCGTCACCGGGAAGCCCTCGATGAAGCTGGCTTCGGCGACCAGTCCGTGGGCACCGGCGATTTCCTCCGCCAGCCGGCGGACTTCCGCCTGCAGCCGCGCCCGGTTGCCTGGCGAAAGCGAGCGCATCGTACCCTTGAGGCTCGCCGTGTCAGGGATGACGTTGTGGGTTGTCCCTCCTTCGATCCGGGCGATGGTAATGACGACGGCATCGGCGACGCTGAACCTGCGGGTGACAAGCGCCTGCAGGGCAGTAACTATTTCGCAGGCGACAGGCACGGGATCGAGGGTTTCATGTGGCATCGAGGCATGGCCCCCGCGGCCGCGCACGACAATTTCCAGCTGATCCGCCGAGGCCATCAGCGGCCCGGCGCGGCCCGCGACAAGCCCGTGAGGGGCATTGGGGAAGACATGCAGGGCGAATGCCGCATCCGGCAGCGGATCGAGCAGTCCGTCCTCCAGCATATGCCGGGCGCCGTGAAAGCCCTCCTCCCCCGGCTGGAACATGAAGCGCACCTCACCCCTTAGCGAATGGGCGCGCTGGCAGAGCAGCTCAGCCGCGCCGGCCAGCATCGCCGTATGGGCATCGTGGCCGCAGGCATGCATTACACCGGGAATTGTCGAGGCGAACGGCAGGCCGGTTTCCTCGGGCATCGGCAGCGCATCCATATCGCCGCGCAGCAGCACCGACCGCCCCGTACCCGAGCCACCCTTGAGCACGGCGACAAGCCCGGTAGTGGATGGACCCTCACGCCATTCGAGCGGCAGGTGGGCCAAAGCAAGACGAACCTTCTCGCGGGTCTTGGGTGTGTGCAGCCCAAGCTCCGGCTCGGCATGTATGGCGCGGCGCAGAGTGACGATCTCGCCGGCAATGGCCGTGGCGTCCTCGATCAGGGACATGTCGCATGCAGAATGATCGGGCGGGGGATTGTCTGGCATTGCCGCATGCTAACCCAGACCGGGCGCAACTCCTAGTGACCCGAATTTGAAGTTTGCCCCTTTATCCGGATAGGGAAGGGCGAGTTTCAAATCCGCCGCACTAGGCTGCTGTATCGCCAGGGGGACCGGTATCGCGGCGCAGCGCCATCCAGGCCATTGCGCCCATGGCGACATAGCCTGCCGCGCCGCCGATCGCGACGCCCCAGGCCGCGCCGACAGCCCCAAAATGGATCAGGGCGACGATCGCGCAGGCCAGTACGAATACTGCAATGATACGCGCAATAAGGGCATTGCGGGCACGGTCCGTCGAATGCAGCACCGGCTCGAACGCAACGCTGGCCAGATCGAAACAGGCCGCCACCGCCAGCGGCACCAGGATAATGGCGCCGCTTTCGAAATCCTCGCCGCCGATCAGCGCGAGCAGGTCTTTGCCGATGGCAAGCGCGAGGCCGACCACGACCACCCCGGCAAGCGCCGCATAGAGGCTGATCCTGCCGATAAGCTTGCGGAACTCGGCATTCGAGGTGGCGACACTCGCACGGGAAATTTCCGAATAGACCGCGCGCGGTCAGCAGCACCGATACCTTGCCCATACCCTGCGCCAGTTGGTCCGCCAGCCGGTAGAGCCCGAGCCATGCTGGTGCCGAGCGCATAGCCGACCGCCAGCAGCGGGCCCTGCTTGTAGACCGCTTCCAGCGTCGTGCCCGCATAGGTGATGAGGAAAAACCTCTCGGCGCCAGGATTTTCCGTCAGCGCCTTGCGCCAGTGCCGAAGATGCGACAGCCGAACTGCCTGCGGGCAAACGCGCCGCGCCATTACCCAGTAGCATACCGCGTAGAACAGCTCGATCAGGGCCCAGGCAAGCAGAAAGCGGCCCACGCTGGGTCCGGTGAGCCAGATCGCGATTGCCGCAATCAGGCGCCCCGCAGGCACGACTGCCTCGACGTATACGGCCAGGTCGAACCGGTTGAGTGCGCGTACCATCCCGGTCTGCG
>CAVZRU010000021.1:0-28856 GCA_963777785.1 uncultured Alphaproteobacteria bacterium | reverse complement strand
TGGAGCCTCAACCTGCACATGCGGCACAACACGCTCGAGGCGGATATCCTTGCCCCCGGCCGCACTGCCAAGCGCCACCGCCCACGCCCAACCTCACCGAGGCAAGCGATCGCCTGCGCGATTGCGTGGCCGTCGCCCGCGCCCGCTTCCAGGGCTGGAGCAAGCAGCGGCTCACCGCCTTCACCGATTTCATGTCAAGGCCGTCATGGTGACCGTGACGCGCATCACAGACCGGCGCATCGCGGCGAAGGCCTTCGTCAGCATCAACTCCGGCGGCATCCCGCTGAAGCCGAAGAAATCGTGAAGGGCCAGCTGATCGACCTCACCTCCGCCCTGCCGGATGCGGACGACGCGGCGGGACGTGTGCTGTTCGTGTGGCGGTCACTGCAGGACGATCTCGGCAAGACGAAGTTCGACGAGTTCCTGCGCTCGGTCGATTTCATCGAGCGCCGCGCGCCGCAATCGTCAGACTATGCGATCCAGCTTATGGAGCACATTCGCCGCCGGTATCCGGGGCAGCACGGCGTGCGCTGGGCCACCGATGTACTGCTGGGCAGTATCGCTCGCAGCATTCAAATGGATCTACGAAGCCAGCAGCGCCCAGAGATGGCCGAAAGGCGTCCACGCGAGCCTGCGCCGCCTGCAGATGCTGAAGTGGGACCAGTGGCGCGCCTACGCCATGCTGATCAAGATCAAGTCGCTGCCCACCGACATCGATGCGCGCATCGACGTGCTCGATCGTGTATGCTTCGCGCTCACGGTCTCGACGCCGGACCAGCGCCGCGTGTCAGAGATGATGGGCGCGCCGCGTCGATGCTCGCGGAAAGGCACGTTCGGCAAGCAGGCCGGGGTTCACATTCACAGCCAGGCGCAGAACGACCGCCTGATACGCCACCTCTCGGCGCCGATCACCGACAACCAGCGCCGCGCCACGATCATGCGCTGGATCGAGGCTGCCGCTCATGGCGACCGCGTGCCGCGCTACCTGATTGATCCGCGCTCGTCGGTCGAGCACGTCTACCCGCGCAACCCCGAAACGAACTGGAGCGCGTTCGAGGCCGGCCTCGAGTTCAACCAGCTCGCCACGCTGCGCGAGATGACCGGCAATCTCTGCATCCTGCCCCAGGACGAACTCGGCAACGGCCCCTTCGAGGAGAAGCGCAGGTTCTACACCAAGATGCGCGCGCGTTTCGCCACCGAGATCGCGCGGACGAAGTACTGGAGCCTGAGGCCGTCGCAGGCGCGCACGCGCAAGCTGACGGATTTCACGCTGCGCTTCCTCGATCTCGATGTTTGGGAACCGGCACCTGATGACCGGCTACGCTAGATAGGCCTGCATCTCCGCTGACACGCGCCGCGTTGATCGCCTTCGCGTCCTGATAGGCCTTCCGCTCACGGATACGCGCGGCGTAAGCCTCGAACGAGGCCACGACGGCATCGACTTGAACATCAGCCCCCAGTCGATCGTGCTGCCGACATAGACGTAGCCGCCGTGAACGTGTCGCCGCACACGAACTTCGTGCCCGCTCAGGAATTGGTCCAGCGTATTCCACCGCTGCATCGAACGAGCCGAAGCCCGCCATGCCATCGCGCCCTTCCGGAACCTGCCACCCCAGCGCCTTGGCTGTCACCGCCTGCTCGATCGGGCCGAGCAGAAGAACGTCCAGCGATAGTAATCCGCCAGCGCCGTGCCTCGCGGCTTGAGGTTCGCCTGCGGAAACGCATCTGCAAGATAAAGGCAGATCGCCGCCGCCTCGGTGACGACCTTTCCGTCATGACGAATGGTGGGCACCTTCCCCATCGGATTGACCGCAAGAAAGTCAGCGCTCTTGTTTCCTGCCGGGCCCCAGTCGAGCCAGTGCGTCGTGTAGGGCTGACCAAGCTCCTCCATCATCCAGTGCGCGATCTGTCCGCGGCTCATCGGATTGGTCCGAACTCAAGCATGTATGTCTCCCTCTTGTGCTCTCGACCACTGCGCCGCTCGACCACAACGCCACCAAGCCCGTGCCCGCAAGCAGGCTGCCGCCAGCGCAGTGTCGCAGCAGTCGTGCATCAGCCTTCGACCGAACAGCGCCCGGAACCTCCGGCTGCCGCCACCGTGCGCCCATCGTCCAGCGTGATCTCGAGATCGCCCGACGGCGTCGGCTTCAACGACGCCACCCGCGCCCGGTTCACCAGCCGCGAGCGATGCACCCGTACAAAGCCTGCGCGCGCGAGCCGCTCCTCGAACGACGCCAGCGTCCCCCGCGCCAGATGCGTCGCCCCGCCCACATGGATCTCGACATAATTGCCCGCCGCCTCGACCCACGCGATCTCCGCCGGATCGACCAGCGTCACGCGCGCGCCGTCCCGTATCTCGATGCGGTGGTTCGCCGGCCTGGGCCGGCAGGATCGCCGCTGCGGCCTGCCCGGCCCGCTGCGCCATCCAGAAGTCCCAGGCCCAGAACCGACGGCGATGGCCGCATAGGTCAGCACGTCCTTCCGCCATTCGTAGAGAAGCCGGCAGCACGAGATCGCCCTGATAGGCGAACACTGTAGGTCTCGCCGGCCGACGCGTAGCCAAGCTTCCGGATGAGCACCATCCCGGCGATGTGCAGCCGCCGAGAACAGGCACGCCGCACCCAGATGCAGGCCGGCCGCCCTCAGCCAGCCCCGCGCCGACCGGCTCGCTCGACGGCGGAACCTTCCACATCATCCAGCCGATGAACGGCGACAGCGCCACCACCATCACGACCGAGGAAATCTCGTACAGCCACGCGACCCGCGGATCGATGTCCGGACCGCCGGTCTGGGCTTCCATGATGCCCGACGTCGCATTGATCACGGCAATCACCGCGCTCACGGCGGCGACCAGCCCCAACGGCCGCCCATTCCAGCCGCCAGCCGCCCAGCCGCCAGCCGTTCGTCCCGGCTTTCCCGCCGCTCGTCCCAGAGCCGTCACCGCTCGTCACAGGCCCTTGTCCTTCCACGGCTTTTCGATGGCCCTCGCGCCCGGCCGGGGATCATGGCGCCAGATCAGCAGGAGTTGCACATGACCCTCCCCACCCATGTCCCGGACCGCCGCTTCGACCTCGACTGGCTGCGCATCGCCGCCTTCGGGCTGCTGATCTTCTACCATGTCGGCATGTTCTACGTGACGTGGGGCTTCCACGTGAAGTCGAGCCACGCCAGCCGGGCTGTCGAGCCCCTGATGCTGCTGCTCAACCCCTGGCGGCTCACCCTCCTGTTCGTCATCTCCGGCTGCGCCACCCGCTTCATGCTCGACAAGATGAAGCCCGGCGCCTTCCTCGCCTCGCGCACCGCCCGCCTGCTGGTCCCGCTGGTGTTCGGCATGTTCGTGATCGTGCCGCCGCAGACCTATTTCGAGATCGTCGAGAAGCTCGGCTATTCCGGCTCCCTCTGCCGACTTCTACGGCAAGTACGTCACGGCCAGCGGCGGCTGGGGCATCGATCACGCCCACCTGGAACCATCTCTGGTTCGTCGCCTACCTCTTCGTCTACACGCTGCTGATTGTCGCGCGTCGGCCCCCTGCTGAAGCGCCTGCCCGCCCGCGATCATGGCGCCGCTGGCCAGGGGCCTGCCGGTCATCCTGATCCCCTTCCTGTGCCTGCTGCTGACGCCGCGTCGTGCTGGAGCCGATCTTCGACGAGACCCACGCCCTCGTTCGACGACTGGTACGCCCACGCGTCTACTTCCCGGCCTTCCTGTTCGGCTACGCCATCGCCAAGCACGAAGCCTTCTTCGCAGCCTGCCAGCGCATGCGCTGGCCGATGCTGGCTGATCGCGCTGGCCGCCTGGCTGCGCTGCATCTTGGACCGCGCCATCGGGCTCGTTCCCCAATCGGCGAAGCCATCGGTCGCGTCTGCATCGGCGGCGCGCCTGCGCGAGCTGCAGGCCTGGACCATGATCCTCGCCCTCTTCGGCTTCGCCCGCAAACACCTGCGCCACGACAACGCCGCGCGCCGCTATCTCACCGACGCGATCTTCCCGTTCTACATCATCCACCAGACAACCATCGTGGTCGCCGGCCACTACCTCGACCAGCTGCAGCTGCCCCTCTGGATCGAGGCGCCGGTGCTGATCGCCATCACGGTCGCGAGCTGCTGGCTCGGCTACGAGATCGTCCGCCGCGTTGGCGTCCTGCGCCCGCTGTTCGGACTGAAGCTCGAGGCGCGATCTTCGCCTGCCGCACGGCAGACGAGGCCGACCTGGTACGAGCCGAGGCCGAACATCAGGGTGCGGTGGGTTGCGGCGCCGGCCATGGCTCCGTCGCCCACCGCCCACGCAACAGTTCCCGCCGCGCGCGCCGCATCGCCACACGCAAACACGCCGGGCACGCTGGTGGCCTTCATCATGTCGGTATCGATAAACGTGCCCAGGGGCCCGTCCTCGAAGGCGCAGCCAAGCTCGGCTGCAACAGGGCTCGACACGCTTGTGCGGGTGGCCGTGAACAGGCCGTCCAGCGCAATCACGCGGCCATCCGCCAACTCCATATCGGCGCGCTCGCCTGAGATGCGCTTCACAGGTGTCCGCTCCAGCGTAACGCCGCGCGCTGCCAATTGCGCAAGCTGGGCCGCATCCGGCTCGAACGCATTGTTCAGGAAGAAAGTCGTCTGCCCCCAGTCGGGCAGCATCAGCGCGTGATGCAGCGACATTGGAACCACACCAAGCACACCAATGCGCCCCTGATTCAGCTCATAACCGTGACAATAGGGGCAGTGGAACACCGACTTGCCCCACCGCTCGGACAGGCCGGGCACGGGCGGCAACTCATCCGCGACGCCCATCGCCAGCACAACGCGGCGCGCCGCAACTGTCTTCCCATTCACGCTCAGCTCAAACGCGTCAGCAGATCCCGAAGCATTCTCCGCCACGCCATCGCGCCATTCCACATTCGGATACTTCAGCAATTGCTCGCGAGCTCGCGCGGCAATTTCCGCTGGATCGGCGCCGTCCTGCGTCAGAAAGCCGTGCGATCCATCCGCGAACCTGTTGCGACGCTTGCCGCCGTCGACCACCAGCACCTTGCGCCGCGCCCGTGCCAACTGCAGCGCAGCCGACTGACCGGCATAACTTCCGCCAACCACCACAACATCAAACATCACTTGCTCATCCTTGTTCTGTGGCGCCGGGCGCCGGCGCGGAAATCATCGGCCAGCGCCGCCAGCGTGACGCCATTCAGCCGCTTCACCAGCTGCGCCTCGGCCTCTGCGAATGCTCCAGTAAGCGAGCGGTTCACGGCTTGCTCGACCAGACATTGCGAATTCTCCAGATTGATCCCGATGGCCAGCAGCGACGGCGAACCCAGCGCGTCGTAGACATCCTTCAGCGTCACCTTGTGGAGATCGCATGCGATCTGCCAGCCACCGCCATGGCCCTTTTCGGAGCTGACAAAACCTGCCTCGCGCAGGCCCGCCATGGTGCGCCGCACCACCACTGGGTTGGTGTCCATGCACTTTGAAAGCTCGGCCGACGTCATCGGCCGTTCCTGCTCCGCCATGTGGAGCAGCGCGTGAAGAACCTGTGAGAGACGTCGGTCGCGTGTCATGTAACAACACATGATGCGTGAAGCGACGAACGTCAAGACCCTGCTGCGGCTCTGGCCCACTGTCACGAAGCTGCTAGTCTCCCCCGGCCAGCGCTCGCGATCGAGACGGCGCGGCCATCGAGGGCGGACATGAAACCTATCGGATACCTGCTGGCCGCACTGGCTGCGGCCGTTGCGGCGCCTGCGTGCACATCCTCACCCGCCGCGCCAGCCACGCAGACCGCGACGCCGAAGATCGTGATCTATCACGCCGAGGGTCGCCGCTCCGAACGCGTTGTCTGGCTGTGCGAGGAGCTGGGCATCCCCTACGAACTGAAGTTTCGCCGTGGCGATGTCGCCGGCTCGTTCGCGGATATTCAGGCCGTGAACCCCGGCATGCGTGTTGCGCCGACAGTTTTCTACAACGACGAACTGCTGGTGGAATCCGGCGCCATCCTCGAAGTGATCCTCGACCGCAATGGCGGCGGCCGCCTCGTGCCGCCGGTCAACTCGCCCGACTACGGCCTGCATCTCAAATTCATGCACTTCGCCGAGGGCACGCTGGCCTCCGACGTGATCGCCGACTATCGCGTCGCGCGCGCCACCGACGGCAAGGCCCCGCGCGGCGAGAAGGAAACCGACGGCCAGCGCGCCATGCGCTTCGCCGACGATCATCTCGCGACGCACCCGTGGTTCGGCGGCTCGGAGTTCACCGCCGCCGACATCATGATGGTGTTCCCGATCAGCTACGCCATCCGCATGAACGTCGCCGACCCGGCGAAGTATCCCCACATCGCCGCATGGCAGGACACGGTGGAAGCCCGCCCCGCCTTCCAGCGCATGCTTGCCGTCGCCCGCCCCGATGGCCGCGTGGCCCCGCCGCCATCGCTGACTCTTGCCCTGAGGTCAGAAATTCGCCTTTCCGATTGAACCGGTAATGCCCGATCCGGGCACCTTGGTTCTGAAGGGGCGATCATGGCGAGGCCTGACCCAGCGGAAAGACTGTTCGACGAATACCTGGCCGCCAGCGCGCGAGCGGGCAGCAGGATCGCGCTTGGCCAACTTGCGGCGCGTATCCAGCCACGCCTGCTCGGCCACGCCCGCCGCCTGACCGGCGATGCCGAAGCCGCGCGCGACGTCGTGCAGGAGGCCTGGGTGGAAATCGTGCGCGGTACTCCCGCGGCTCGACGACGCCACCGCCTTCCCGGCATGGGCGTTTCGCATCGTTTCGCGCCGCTGCGCGCGCTGGGTCCGCGGGCAGCAGCGCGAGCGACGGCTCGACGCGGCCTACGCGGCCGAACCCTTGCCGATCGCCTCCGCAGACGGCGGCGAGCGCGCATCGGATGCGGCCCGCCTGGCGCGCGCCATCGAGCCCTGCCGCCGGACCAGAGAGCCGCGATCGCTCTCTTCTACCTCGAAGACCTCAGCGTAGCCGAGATCGCCGTCGCGCTCGATGTGCCTGTCGGGCACAGTGAAGACACGCCTGATGCACGCGCGCGAAAAGCTTCGCCGCACATTGAATCTGAAGGAGACTGAAGATGAGTGACCTCGACCGGATGATCGAAACGACGCTCAACGAGGAAGACCGCGCCTTCCTTGCACGACTCGATCGCGAGCCGGGCTATTTCAGCCAGGTCGGCGGCCTGCTGTACGGGATCGCTTGGCCTGGATCAACCTTCTCCTGATGATCGTGCAAGCCGTGATGTTCTTTGGCGGCGCGTGGTGCGCCTGGGAATTCTTCCAGGCCACAGACGTGATCACGGCGCTGCGCTGGGGCCTCTCCGCCGCCACGCTGATGATTGTCGCCGCGATCCTGAAGATCGGCACGCTATGGCCGACGATGCAGGCCAACCGCGTCCTGCGCGAGATCAAGCGGATGGAACTCCAGCTTGCGCGCAAGTCCTGAAGCATCGGGCGGCCAGGCCATCGGGCCACCCGTGTTTAGCCTGCCTGATCATGCAACCAAGGTTGCGACAACTAGCAACATGATGGAGACCAGACTAAGTCCGCGGTGAAGCCATTGGCCACTCCGGCCGCCAGGAAGATCACCGCCATGCTGGCGCCGACCACCGCAACGCCTGTGAACGCGCGCGCCGCGCTGGTTTTCCTCTTCCTCGGCAATATCATGATCGGCTCGGGCGTGCTCGCGCCCGCGGCCATGATCAACTCGATGACGGCCGACTTGCAGGTCAGCCCCGTCGCCATCGGCGCACTGATCGGCTGGGGCGCAGTCGTCCTCTGCATCGGCGCGCCCGCCTTCGGCTTCCTAACCAACCGGGTCGATCGCCGCTCTCTGCTGGGCGCATCACTCGTCCTCTATGCGGTCGGCCACGCGGCCTCAGCCTTCGCGCCAGGACTACAGCACACTGCTGATCACACGCCTCCTGATGATCAGCGGCGCTGCGATCTTTACCCCCAAGCCGCCAGCGCCGTCGCGCCTGATCGTGCCGGAAGCAAAGCGCGCGGGCGCCGTCGCGGTCGTCTTCATGGGCTGGGCCGTCGCCGGCGCTGTCGTCATCCCGTTCATGAGCATTCTGGGCGAAATCGCTAACTGGCGCGTCATCTATGGCGGCCTCGCCGTCGGATCAGCACTGGCCGCCGCTGGCGTGTTCTTCGTGCTGCCGGCGAGACTCCACGCCGCGCGCATGTCGCTGAAGTCATGGGGCGAAGTGGTCACGCGGCCCGCCATCCTGCTCCTGCTCGCGGCCACCTGCCTGCAGGTGATGGGACAGTTCACCCTCTTCCCCTATCTCGCCGCCGAACTCCGCCGCGCCAGCCTCGCCGACCCATCCGCCATCGCGCTCGCGCTGGCGCTCTATGGCGGCGCAGGCCTGTTCGGCTCTATCATGGCGGCGCGCACAGTGGCTCGCTCGGTCGCTGCGAAGACGCACATCACGGCCCTCTCGCGATGGCCCTCGGCCTCGCTGCGGCTGGTCGGTGTTCTCGGACTCGCTCGTGCCGGCAATCGCCAGCGTCTTCACCTGGGGCCTCGGCTTCGGCGCCGGCGTATCGATGCAGCAGGCCCGCCTCATCTCGGTCGCGCCCGCGCTCGCCTCCGCCTCCGTCGCGCTCAACACGTCCGTGCTCTACCTCGGCCAGGCCGGCGGCACTGCCATCGGCGCCGACCTGATCACGCGAACCTGCACGGCTACATCGGCCCGGCGGCGTCGCCTTCCTGCTCACAGCGATTGCAGCATCGTGGTGGGCGAAGCGGAAGTTCGGCGCCTAAGTTTGACCCTGCTTATCTAAGCCGGTTGTCACATTCGCGCTGTTGGCAAACACCCCTCAGATGCAGCTGCCGCTTTTCGCGTGGACTGCAGCGTGCTTAATGACGCCCTTCGACGGAAGGGACAGCAACCATGAGAATGCACGGCGGACTTGGATTGGCGATCGTGTTGGCGACCGCTGCCTTCACCGGATGCGAACAGAAAGCCGTATCACCGCCGACCAACGCAACGGCTCCGCCGGCCCCGGCGCCAGCGACAGCGCGCGTTCCGCACACGATCAACGAGGGCGAGCCCGTGGATGGACCGGCGACGCTTTCCGCGCCGCCGCAGGTCGCGGCGGGCGCGACGTTCGAGATCGACTGGACGGGCCCGGCAACGCCCAGGACTACATCGATATTGTTCCGCGCGGCCATGCGCCGACGACGGGTGAAATCACCTATGTCTATGTCAAGAACGCCGCAGTCGTGGGCGCCTTGAATGCGCCAGTCGAGCCCGGCGAATACGATATCCGCTATCTCGCAGAGCTCAGCAGCGGGCGCGTTGTAAAGGCGGTCGCACCACTGACAGTGACCCCGCTGACCGTGTCACTCGACGCGCCGCCGACGTCCGCCACGAGCGCCGAACCCCTGTCGATCAAATGGACCGGCCCCAACTACAAGGGCGACTACGTCGATATCGTGCCACGCGGCTTCACGCAGACGTCGGGCGAGATCAGCTACGCCTATACATCCACCGGCAATCCCTCGATGGTTACAGCGCCTGGAGCGCCCGGCGAGTATGACATCCGCTATGTCGTTGAAGGGCAACCTCAGCGCCGCATCATGACGACCGCGCCGCTCACCGTCACCGAAGCTCCGGCCGCCCTGACCGCACCGCTAACGGCCCGCAAAGGGGAAGCTCTTTCGATCAAATGGACCGGCCCCAACCGTCAGGGGGACTATGTCGATCTCGTGCCGAAGGGCTTCGCCAATACCTCCGGCGAGCTGTCCTACTTCTACACCAGCATCGGCCCATCCGGATCGCTCACGGCGCCGGACAAGGCCGGGGATTACGAGATCCGCTATGTTCTTGAAGCTCCGGGCGGCCGCCGCATTCTGGCGACTGCGCCTTTGAAAGTTCAATAGTGGCCTGATGCCAGGGAGCGACGAGTGGGTCTTCAGACCCGCTCTTTCGTCTTCGTGAAGCGGATCGCCGGGTTCTTCTCGGAGACGTAGCCGACATCCCACGCGTTCTTCGCGAGATAGACCGGCGCGCCGTCGAGGTCCTTGGCGACGGCCGACTCGGTTGCTTCTCCAGGAACGCATCGAGCTTCGCGCGATCGTCGCTCGACAGCCAGCGCGCGGCCGCCCAGGGCGCGGGCTCGAACAGCACTTCGAGATTGTTCTCCGTCGCGATCCGCTCGGCCATCACCTCGAACTGCAGCTGGCCGACGGCGCCGACGATGATGTCCGAGCCGATCTCCGGCGTGAACAGCTGCGTCACGCCTTCCTCGGCCAGGCCTTCCAGCGCCTTGCGCAGGTGCTTCGCCTTCATCGGGTCCTTCACGCGCACGCGGCGCAGGATTTCCGGCGCGAAGTTCGGGATGCCCGCGAACTGCACGTTGCCGCTCTCGCGACAGCGCATCGCCCACGCGCAGCACGCCATGGTTCGGAATGCCGATCACGTCGCCGGCGAAGGCCTCGTCGGCAATCTCGCGGTCCGGCGCCATGAACATGATCGGCGAGGTGATGCCGATCTGCTTGCCGTGCCGCCGTCTTCAGCTTCATGCCGCGCTGGAACTGGCCCGAGCACCAGGCGGAAGAAGGCGATGCGGTCGCGGTGGTTGGGGTCCATGTTCGCCTGGATCTTGAAGACGAAGCCGGTGACTTCCTTGTTCGTCCGGGCCCGACGTGGGTCGGCTCGCCCTTCACGCTTCGCCTTCTGCGCGCGCGGCGCAGGCGCCTCGCTGCCAGATCGTGTCCAGCAATTCCTTCACGCCGAAATGGCGCAGCGCCGAGCCGAAGAACACCGGCGTCATGTGGCCTTCGCGATAGCGTCTGGTGGTCGAAAGGCTTGCAGACGCCCGCCGCCATCTCGGCCTGCTCTTCGAGCTCGGCCTGCTCGTCGGCGTCCATCATCTCGTCGAAGCGATCGCGTTGCCGACGCGCTCGGTCTTGAACTCCACCGAGCCGTCGTGCGCGACGATCCGCTGATAGGTGACGAACTCGCCGGTGCGCAGGTCCAGCATGCCCTTGAAGCCGCTCGCCCGACCCCTGCGGCCAGTAGAGCGGCGCGGCGTCAGCGCCAGCTTCTGCTCGATCTCGTCCAGCAGCGCGAACGGGTCCTGCGCCTCGCGGTCCATCTTGTTGATGAAGGTGATGATCGGGATGTCGCGCAGGCGGCAGACCTCGAACAGCTTCAGCGTCTGCGGCTCGATGCCCTTGGCGGCGTCGAGCACCATGATGGCGCGAGTCCGCCGCCGTCAGCGTGCGATAGGTGTCTTCCGAGAAGTCCTCGTGGCCCGGCGTGTCGAGCAGGTTGAACATGCAGTCCGTCGTACTCGAACGTCATCACCGAGGCCGAAACCGAGATGCCGCGCTCGCGCTCGATCTTCATCCAGTCCGACATGCGTGCGCCGGCGCTCGCCGCGCGCCTTCACCGCGCCGGCCGCGCGGATCGCGCCGCCCGCCAGCAGCAGGTTCTCGGTCAGCGTCGTCTTGCCGGCGTCCGGGTGCGAGATGATCGCGAAGGTGCGCCGCCGCTGCGCTTCCTGTTCAGGTGTAAGGGCCATGGGGCGGGGGCATACAGGGGTGCGCCGGAAAGGTCTACACCGGCTAGCCGGAAGGCGATTTTACCCTGTAGTCTCGGCCAAAATCCGGGAAATTCACGCCATGAAACTCTTCTACTCCCCGACCTCGCCCTATGCCCGCAAGTGCCGGGTCGTCGCCATCGAGATGGGCGTCGAGGCGCAGATCGAGATCATCGCCAGTTCCCCGATGGCCAGCGCGAACAGACCTGCTGTCGGTGAACCCGTTGTCCAAGGTGCCGGCGCTCGCGTTGCCCGATGGCCGTTGCATCGTCGACAGCCGAGTGATCTGCCAGTTTCTCGACGGGCTCGCGGACGGCCGCCGCGTCATCCCGTCAGACCCCGCCGCTCGCATCGATTGCCTCACGCGGGAGGCGCTGGCGGATGGAATCACGGACGCCGCCTTCTTGCTCACGATGGAGCGCAAGCGGCCCGCCGAACAGCAATCGCCGGAATGGATCGGCCGCTGGATCGCCGCCATCCGCCGCACCGTCGCGCACTTCAACGCGCAGCTGCCGCAACGGTCCGACCCCGATCTCGGCGACATCGCGCTCGCCTGCGCGCTCGGCTATCTCGACCTCCGCCACGCCGACCTTGCCTGGCGCGCAGATGCGCCTGCTCTGGCCGACTGGTTCACGGCGATCTCGCACCGGCACAGCCTGGCTTCCACGGTCCCGCCGCAGCCTGATCGCCTTCCGCGCCGGTTAGCTGAATGCCCGCTGAATACAAGGCGCGCGCCGAGCAAATATACCCCCACAACAACGGCTTTCAGGCGTTGACCGGGGCGGTGTTCCATGGCGGAACTCCGGTCAGGGATTAGTTGGTCAGGGCCATTGCGCCCTTCTCAGGGGACCGTCCATGTCGCTGAAACTTGTGTTCGCCGCCGGCGTTGCCGCGCTGTCCATGTCCGCCTGCGCGTCGAGCGGGCCCAACCCGTCGGGCGTCCAGACGGTGCAGTTCGACCCCGGCACGAAGGGCCCTGTCCAGGGCGTCGGCATCGAGGGCCAGGACATCGTCGCGATGGCCGACCAGATGGTTCGCGACATGCTCGCCAACCCGATGATCGCGGGCCGCCAGCCTGCGCCGCGCGTCATTCTGGATGCGGAGTATTTCCGCAACGAGAGCGCCCAGCGCATCAACACCAACATCATCGTCGACAACCTGCGCGTGAACCTGCAGCGCGCCGCCAACGGCCGCATCCGCTTCGTCTCGCGCGAGTCGATGGACATGGTCGCCGGCGAGCGTGACCTGAAGCGCGACGGCGTCACCGACCAGGGCACGCTGCCCACCACGCGCGCCCAGCTCGGCGCCGACTATCGCCTGCGTGGCCGCATCACTTCGTCCGAGCAGATCAAGACCAGCCAGGGCCTGATCCAGCGCTACAACCAGGTGATCTTCGAGATGATCGACCTGGAAACCAGCGAGATCGTCTGGACCGGCCTCTACAACTTTGCTCGCGCCGGCGCGGACGACGTCATCTACCGCTGATCGCCTGCGGGACGGGGGACATGCTTCCTGCTCGCCAAACCTGGAAGGCCGGCATAGCCGCATCCGCGCTGCTGCTGGGCGCGTGCGGCACGCTTGAGGAGGACACGGTCTTCGTGCCGCCCGAGGTTATGGCCGAATGGCTGATCGACAAGCCGCCAGCCACGCATCACCTCTATGGCTCGGTGCTCACCGGCGGGCAGCGCAATCGCGTGCTCAACCAGATGCGCGCGGGTCTGGCCGCGTTCGAGGCTGGGGCGGACAAGATTGCGGCCGCGTCGTTCGATGATGCGCTCAACTACATCGAGGCGATCTACGCCGACAATCCGACCGCAGAGAAGGCGCGCTCCACCTTCCTCCCGGAACGGACGAAGGAGTACAAGGGCGAGTCCTACGAGCGGGCGATGGCCTTTCTCTATCGCGGCCTGCTCTTCCTGGCCGAGGGCGATTACGGCAACGCCCGCGCCGTCTTCCAGGGCGGCCAGCTGCAGGACGCTTTCGCCGAGGACCAGCGCTACCAGTCCGATTTCGCCATTCTCGACGTGCTCTCGGGATGGGCCTCGCAGTGCGAGGGCAACTCCGTTCTGGCGCGCGATTTCTACCAGCGCGCAATCCAGGCGCGCCCCGGCATCTACATCCCGCGGCCCAGCGACCGCGTGCTCGCCATCGCCGACATCGGCCTGCCGCCGCTGAAGGTCGGCGGCGGGGAGTACGGCGAATACCTCACTGTCCTACCCGCCCGAACTGGTGCCCGAGCAGAAGGCGATCTTCGTCGCCAACGGCCGGGGCTACGAGGCGACCTTCGGCGAAGACCTCTACTGGCAGGCCTCGACGCGCGGCGGTCGTCAGGTCGACAAGATCCTCGCCGGCAAGGCCGAGTTCAAGGACATCGCCACCGGCAGTCGCGCGCCGGCTCGCTGATCGTCGCGGATGCCGCCCTCGATGTGGCGGTCTACGCCTCCTACAACGATGACTCGCGACGCAGCCCTCGGCGTCGCCGGCGGTCGCCGCCGTCATCGGCATCGCCTCGATGCTGATGGCCGACGCCGCGCAGCCCGAGGCCGACACGCGCTACTGGGACAACCTGCCCGCGCACATCGACTATATCAGCCTGCCCGACGGCGCCATGCCGACCGAAGTGATCTTCACCGATCAGGGCGGCTCCATGCTGGGAAGCCTCACGCCCCGCAGTCCGCATCGATCCAAAGGGCGCGCTGCGCGCTTGGCCTATGGCCGTTCGCGCATCGCCAACGACATTCCCGCGACACCGCCCAATTCCTCTGCTCAGGAGATAGCCCCATGGCTGCATTCAAGGCTGCCGTTCTCGTATCCGCCGCGCTCGGCCTTTCGCTCACCTCGGCCTGCGGCACCGCCCCCAACCGGCATGCGCACCACGTCGTGCAACGCCAGCGCGCTGGGCAATGGCGCCGTGCCGGCCAACGGCGTGCTCGACTCCCAGATCCCCGGCTCGTTCACGCCGATCCCGCTCGACCAGATCCAGATCCTCGATCCCGACGCTGATCCCGCAGGTGATGGTCCAGTCGGCCGGCGCCGGCCGCTCGGCGACGCAGACGCTGCAGGTTCAGGCCCGCCTGGTGAACTGCACCGATGCGACCGATCGCGGTCGAAGCCCGCACGCACTTCATCGCCCCGTCGGGCGCCAGCAACGAGCCGATCTCGGCGTGGAAGCGCATCGACATCCCGCAGCGCGGCCTCGGCGTCTATGCGAAATCCTCGATGGGCACGACGCAGGCCGACAAGTTCCTGGTCGAAGTCCGCCGCGCGAAGTAGCGCTCGGCCGGACTGAAAATCAAAGGGCGGAACGTGATCGTTCCGCCCTTTTCGTTTTCGCGCTGAGGTCGGCCTGACCCTACTCCGTGAACAGCCAGTAGAGGTGCAGCGAGTACTCGTCGCTGTCCTCGTACGCCTTCTCGACATTCACGCGTGCATAGTCGGTGTCGCCGAACGAGACGAGGCCGGACGCGCGGCCGGCCGTCGGTGCTTCGGCGTCGAAGCCGATCACGCGATAGCGTGCCGCCCATCCAGGCCTCGGCCGGCGCGCGCTCCGATGAAGCTGTCCTTCGTGCAGTCCCACAGCGCTTCGACCGCCTGCGTCGCGGCCTCGGAATTGGCCGCCTCGGCCGACGCACGAGAGGTGATGCTCCCAGTAGTCGATCAGGTCATTGATCGCGATGTCGGACTGCGAGCGTGCAGTCCCCGAAGCCCGGCAGCTGCGTTTTCGAAACGTAGGTGACGCTCTCCTTGTCGCTCGTGGTGCGCGCGCCCTGTTGCGCCTTCACCTGCGCATGCGATCATGGCCATCAGCGACTTCAGTGGCTGGCACGCGGCGGCCTGTGCGTGCGCCGCACCGGCGCCGGCAACAACAAAGGCTCGCAGCCAGAAGCTTGGCCAGTTTCATGTTTCCCGTCCTCCCAAAGTCCCACGATGAATCAGGCGGGATTTAAACACCTACGGTCTCGGTTTGCAGCTGCAAACTGCAGACGGCAACTGCACAAAGCAAACGCCGCGCGAACCCTTGGGATCGCGCGGCGCGCTTATGTCACGAATGACGTCCGATGGCTCAGCCGCCGTAAACCGGTCGGCGCCGGCTTCGGGATCGGTCCGTGCTTGTTCACCTGGACCTGCGACGGGATCAGCGCGCAGACGAACAGGAAGATGCCCGCCGATATAGGGGACAAGCACCAGCAGGTCGAGCCAGCCCGACATGCCGATGTCGTGGAGGCGACGGATCATCACGGTGATGCTCGCCGGCAGGAAGATGAGAGCCAATGACGACATACACGAAAAGCCATACGCCCAGCGCGCCGACCAGTGCGCCCATGCCAGCGTTGGAATATCCGTAGCCGTAACTGTAGCTGTTGCTCATGGATGCCGAGATCGCACCGCCTGCGATCACGAACATGAGGATCATCAGGACGATGAAGACGAGCGACGAGAACAGCATGAACGACCAGTATTCCTTCCGGCGCGCGCGGCCTTCGCCGTTGAAGGACTTGCCCATCGCCTTCTTGAAGTAATCCCACAGGCCGAGATCCTCGCCCGTGTATGCCACGTCGGCGCCATGCCGGCCGGCGCATAGCCGCCGTAGGCAGGCGCAGCTGTCGCGCCGTATGCGGGGCCGGGTGCCGGCCCGCTGGCGATCGCGCCAGATGCGTCGATCATGTAAATCTCGGCCGCCGCGCCAGCATTCGGCACGAAGTCGACCTTCATGCCGGCCGCGATTGGCCTCAGCTGCTGAAGATCAGACCGCTTGAAAGTGTATCTGACGCCATCGTCGCCGCTGATATAGCCGCTGCCCGCATTGTCGTCATACTGAAGTACGGTACCCCGCATCCCACGTCTCCACGTCTGCCCGGGCGTATCTAGGCGCGCGTCGCCAGTTTTCGCAAGCAAATGATCTTTCGCCGAATTAGCCGCCGTTCAGTCTGCGTACAGGCTCCGTAAGGAACGTGCGGCCCTGTGAATCCTCGATTTCCACGACCCAGAGGTCGCGGTCGCTCTGTCGCCGTCGCGTGATCAGGGAATCGACGCTCGGCCTCGCCCTCGGCGGCCAGTTGTTCGAACTCAGTCGGACCTTCGGGATTGAAGGCCGGCGCATAGAGATCGGCCTCACCCCGCGCCCGCATCACCTTGACCAGCACGTCGCCCCGGTCTGCGTCACCACGATGCACAATGGTGGCGAACGCCCCGCCCAGGCTGGCGCGGCGCAGGAGGGCCGAAACCCACAGATGTGTTGGAAGTTCACGCGGCATAGGATCCGTTTACCACATTTTCCCCGGCTGGCGCCCCGTTTGCACCCGTCACTGGAAGTAACGCGTAAACCATACGGCCGAACAGCATGCTCGAAACCGCCAGCCTTGTAGCCGCCGCCCACTCCGCGAAGCCGAGCGCATCGGCGTTTACGTGCTGGCCGCAATTGTCGGCCTGCTGGTCTGCCGGCCTGATTTCGATCGCCCGCGAGCTTCGCGCCGAGGCATCGGACCGGTCGTAACCCATCCTTTATGCGCTGATCCTAGGCTGTCGCCCGACATGCTGGTCCGCGCCACCCTTCTTGCCCTCTCGCTGGCTGCAGCTGTCGCCCTGCCGCGCTTGCGCCGATCCCGCCGCCGTGCGCCGGACCTGGCTCGAGCGCGTCGCCGATCAGCGCCGCCGACCGAGAGCCTGCAACCTGTTCTCCGACGGCGAACGCCTCGCCCTGCTCTCCGGCCTCTACCAGGCCGAAGGCGAACTCCTGCGCGCCAACCAGACCCGGCCGAGATGCGCCGCCTTGCCGACGGAAGTCAGCACGCACGCCGAGCCTCGCTCGGCTGCGTCCACCCCGAAGTCGTCTCGGTCGCCGAGACCGTCCGCAATGGTTACCGCGCCTTCGTGAAGACGACCTACATCGAGTATCCCGCCACCCACGCCATCTGGGGCGCCTCGCGCTCTCCGCACGACCGCTGGGCCGTCTCGCAGACCGACAAGGCAAGCTCCATCGTCTTCGGCCTGCGCCGCGCGCGCGAACGATCCGGACGTGCAGCCGCTCGCCGTCGCGCATGCCGGCCAAGGGCGTCGTGCCGTCATCCGTGCAGCTGATCATGCGCGATCCGGCGAAGATGCCCGAGCCCTGGTTCGGCGCCTTCTCGCGCCCGGCCCCAAGCTGATCGCCGCCGCCGCGCTCCGATCTCGCACATCGAATGGGCCGGCAAGGTCGCCAGCGCGAAGGACGCGGTCGGCGAGCCGATCTGGGTGTTTACCTTCAACGCATCCGCCATCGCCCGCACTCGAACAGCTCGACCCGCGCGAGGCGATCGAGATCGACCTGATCCCGCCCAGCCGCGTCGCAGACCAGGGCGTGAAGCGCATCATCCTCGAAGTCGGCGACATCCGCGCCGCACGCGCCTTCGCCGCCATCCCGAGTCGCAGGGTACTCCGGCGCAGACACGGCGGACCGCGTCAGCCGCTGCATTAACCGCGATTCGCCAGCGCGCCAAACGCAACTCCGTCACCGCATCCACGTGGCAGGTTTCCTGCACAGACTTCCCGGGGGTGCGGCCAGAGCGGTTCGCCCTGCGAACCACGTGTCCACAGCGTCAGTCGTCGCGCATCCCCACCATAGGGTCTGGACTCGTAAGGGCGCAGCGCGTGCTGAACAACCTGCAGAACCTACGCGCGCTCGCCGCCTACTCGGTGGTGTATCTACCATTGCCTCATGCGCTTCGTGCACCCGGCGACCCGATCGGCCGAGCCTATCTCGACCTGCCCTCCGGCGGCGTTGACCTGTTCTTCGTCATCTCCGGCTTCGTGATGGTGCACACCACGCGCGCCGACGAGACGCCCGACTGGTTCGCGACCAAGCGCATCGCCCGCATCGTGCCGCTCTACTGGGTCGCCACCGCTCGTCGTGATCGCGCCTGGTGGTCGCTGCGCGACTGGATCTTCCCGACCACGTGCTGGCTTACGCCGGAATCGATCCTCTCCAGCCTGTTCTTCGTGCCGCACCTGACGCATCAGGTTACGTCTTCCCCATCCTCGGCGTCGGCTGGACGCTGAACTACGAGATGATGTTCTACGCACTGTTCGCGATCTGCCTGTTCCTGCCGCGCGCCTGGCGCCTCGCTGCGGTCATCTCCCTGATCACGCTGGTCTGGGCCCACTCGCCACCAACCTCGGCGGCGACAGCGTGATCGCCGACTTCTACTCCAATCCGATCATCTTTGAATTCGCTGCAGGCTGCATCATCGCCTACGCCCTGCGCACTGCCTGCCGTCATCGCGTTCGTGCGCACCACGCCCGATGTGGCCGATCGCGCTTGCCGGGTTTGCCGCGCTTCGTCCTGCTGCCGGCGCTCGTCACCGGCTGGCACGTCCACCGTCCTCCGGTACGGCGTCCCCGCCGATGCTGGATCGTCTTCGCCGTCGCAGCACAGGACCTTTACCGTGCACCCGCTCGCGAAAGCTTCGTCACGCGCCTCGGCGACGCCAGCTATTCAGCTTACCTGCTGCACCCGATCGTGATCGCGATCATGGCGCAGGCCGTGTCTGCTCACGGTGGGAACCGGACTCTGCCGAAGGCGTGATCCTAGTGGCTACCGCTGGTCGTCACTGCCGTGATCTCGCTCTACTCGATGAAATACTTCGAGAAGCCGACCGCTGCCTTCCTGCGCAACTGTGTGCGACCCGCAGCGCTCCCTCGCGGGGCATTGATCCAACCGTCATATTGCGCAAGTGTGACGCCCGCTCTCGCGCCGGACGGACAGTTGATTCATGGCCGACATCGTCAACCTCAAGCAGTTCCGCAAGAAGCGCGAACGCGACGAGCGCGACGAGGAAGCCGCCGCCAAGCGCATCCTGTTCGGCCGCACCAAGGGCGAGAAGCAAGCGCCAGGAAAAGCAGAAGTCCGCCGAGGTGAAGAAGCTCGACGGCGCGAAGCGCGAGCGAAGACGAGTCCGAAGGACTAGAACCGCCCCTGCGCCGGAACGCCGCCACGAAGGGCGCGTAGTCTCCGGGCCCGTTCCGACCGCAACCCACCCTCAACAAACTGCACCCACGGCTGCGCGCTGCGCGTGAAGGTGTCGCCCACAGGCTGCACCCAGCTCGTATCGTCCAGCGTGCCCGCGCGCAGGCTCAACACGCCGGTTCGATGGCTTGCCGCCATTCACGATCCGGCTCCCGCACTGCGCCGCAAAACAAGCCGCACCGCGTCGACCGCTGTCCGACGCCCACTCCACCCGCGCGGGCTCGCCCGCTGTGAACCGCAGCGCACGCCTCGATGACGATCGCCGGACGTGTTGAACGCCGTGCCGCCGATCTTCTGGCAGTTCGTGCAATGGCAATTGTAGACCATCAGCGGCGGCGCGCTCACCTCATAGCGCAGCGCCCCGCACATGCATCCGCCTGCCAGCGGCAATTGAACCATCCGCGGCCTCCCTCGACTCAACGCGTCATAGCTAGCACGCCACCGCGTCAGACCTGTCAGCATTCACGCCGCCACCGGACCACTCGGCCCGACGCTCAGCGCCAGGATGCGGCTGATCTCGCGCACCGGCCGGCCGCTCTCTTCGCGCCAGGCGTTGAACGCCGCCTGCACGGCCGCCAGCTCCTTCTTCGATGTCGGCTCCTTGTCCACCACGCCTTCGCGGATCAGCGCCTTCACCACGTCACCGGAAAGAATGAACGCGTCCCATCCCTCAAAGCGCAGGAAGTACTGCCCCGTCGCCCCGCCCATGCGCGAGGCGTTCTTCTTCAGGTGATCCATCAGTCCGACCTGATCCGTCGCCGGCCAGTTGGCGAGAAATTTGCGCGAACGATCCATGCGCCTTCGCGGTCGCAACAACAAATCGCGCATTCTCGATCGTCGCCATGATCTTCGCGCCGTTGCGCACGATCCGCGTGTCCTTGAGCAGCGCGTCGATCTTCTCATCGCCATAAGCGGCGACCTTCTTCGGATCGAACCCGTCGAACGCCGCCTCGAAGCCCGGCCACTTCTTCTCGATCACCTGCCAGGAAAAGCCGGATGAAAACACCGCCTTGGCCATGCCGCGCGAGAAACCGGGCATCCTTCTTGCGTCGCGATAGTCGCGTATCGACCTGCCACTGGCCCAGCGCTGCAGGCGACGCCCTTTGGACCGCCATGATGCTTCCCCGCCATGCGCCTCGATCTTGTCGAATGACCGCATCAGGCTCCGCCCATGAAGAAAGCCCAGCAATCCCATGATGCGCAGCGACAGCCTGCCGGCAAGCGTGACCTGGCTCCTGATCTGCCATCGTGCTCGCCGCGCCGCTTGTCACCAAGCTCGTGCTCGCCATTCACCGCAGGCTGACGCCTCGCTTGTGAAACTCCGCGCCGCGCCTATCGCTCACGATCGATCGGGGAGGCGGGCCATGTTCGCTGGACACTACGCCGCCGCCTTCGCCGCTAAGGCCATCGAACCCCGCGCGCCGCTGTGGACGCTGATCGCCGGCGCCAGCTGGTCGACATCGGCTGGTCCGGCGCTCGTCATCGCCGGGCATCGAACGCGGCCGCGTTGATCCCGCGCTACCCGGCAGCCCGCTCGTGCTCGAACACATGCCGTGGACGCACTCGCTGCCCGCCGCCATCGCCTGGTCGCTCGCCGCCATCCTCGCTCGCGAAACTGCTGCTGCGCTCTCGCCTGGCGTCGCGGCCATCGCGATCGGCGCCGTCGTCTTCTCGCACTGGCTGCTCGACCTGCTCGTCCACCGGCCCGACCTCGAACTCTATCCCGTCGGGCCCAAAGCTCGGCTTCGGGCTCTGGAATCATCGACGGTGCCGGAACAGGCGGTCGAGATCGGCCTGCATCGCCGTCGCCGGCATGTTCTGGGCCGCACAGCGCGTCCGCGCTCGGCCAGACCGTCTGGCCCGCCGCCGCCTTCATCGCCCTGCTGGTCGCCGTCCAGATCATCGCCATGCTGATGCCGGCGGAGGCCGCCGACAGCCTCGTCGGCTTCGGCCCCAGCGCGCTGGCGGTCTATCTCGTGCTCGCGGTCGTCGCCGTCTTCCTGCGACGGCCGCCGCGCCAGTTCGCCGCAAGCCGGTCTGCTTAGCTCAGCTGCATTGACGTTGCGCCTGCAACACCGACATGTGAGCACACATTCACATCCGGGGCTCCGCACATGACCGACGTCTCTCCGCTCTTCCGACCCTTCACGCTGCGCGGCATGGAGCTGAAGAACCGCATCGTCATGGCGCCGATGACGCGCTCGCAGTCGCCCGGCGGCATCCCCACCGACGAGAACGTCGCCTACTACCGCCGCCGCGCCGCCGCCGAAGTCGGCCTCATCCTCTCCGAAGGCACGCTCACCCGCCGCAAGGGCGCCGCCGACGACGCCAACGATCCCGCTGTTCTGGGGCGAGGAAGCCGCTCGCCGGCTGGAAGAAGGTGATCGACGCCGTGCACGCCGCCGGCGGCAAGATGGGTCCGCAGATCTGGCACCAGGGCATGAGCCGCAAGCCCGGCACCGGCCACTTCCCCGACGCGCCGTCGCGACGGCCCCTCGGGCATCACGCTCACCGGCAAGAAGATCGGCGAGGAGCCGACCGAAGCCGAAGTGCTCGACATGGCGCAGGCCTATGCCGACGCCGCCGCCGACGCCAAGCGCCTCGGCTTCGACTGCATCGAGCTGCACGGCGCCCACGCCTACCTGATCGACGAGTTCTTCTGGGACGTCACCAACCAGCGCACCGACCGCTTCGGCGGCGCCTGCATCGAACAGCGCGCCGAGTTCGCCGCCGAAGTCATCCGCCGCTGCCGCGCCGCCATCGGCGACCTGCCGATGATCATCCGCGTCTCGCAGTGGAAGTCGGTCGACTACAACGCCAAGCTCGCGACCAACCCGAAGGAGCTCGAAGCCTGGGCGCGCGTCCTCGTCGACGCCGGCGTCGACGCGATCCACTGCTCGCAGCGCCGCATCCTCGAAGCCGGAATTCCCCGAGATCGACGGCCCGAAGGGCCTCAACCTCGCCGGCTGGGTCAAGAAGCTGACCGGCATGCCCACCATCAGCGTCGGCTCGGTCGGCCTCTCCTCCGAATTCACCGGCGCCTTCCGCGGCGAAGGCTCGGCGGCCGGCAAGCTCGATGAAGCCATCGAGCGCCTCGACCGTGGCGAGTTCGATCTCGTCGCCGTCGGCCGCGCCCTCTTGCAGGATCCCGAATGGGCGACTGAAGGTGAAGCACGGGCGCTTCTCCGAACTGCGCGACTACGACGGCGCCGCGATCAAGACCTACTATTGAGGTAGCCCATGACGCCCGCACTCACCTGGCTGACGCTGACCCTGTTCCTGGCGCTGGCGTACATCTTCGCGCCAGCCGCCGCGCGCACGTTGAAATTCGGCGCCAACTGGAACGCCGGCGCGCGCGACAAGGACATGGGTGATCCGGGCGTTCTGGCGGGCCGCCTTTTGCGGGCGCAGGCCAACCTCTATGAAACGCTGCCGCTGATGGTCGGCGCCGTGCTGATCGCGCACGTCGCCAACGCAGACGCTGGGCAGGCAGCCTTCGGCGCGCAACTCTACTTCTTCTCGCGCCTCGTCTACCTGCCCCTCTATGCGTTCGGGGTGCCCTACCTGCGCAGCATCGCCTGGCTGGTCGGCCTGTACGGCTTCTTCACCGTGCTGACCGCCATCCTCGCCGCACCGCAGGCCGTGGTAGGCTAGGTCAGCCGCACTTCGGCGACCTTGTCCTGGTAGTCCTTCTTCGGATCGACTCCCGAGCATCATCTTGATGCCGGCGAGCAGGCTGATCCCGTTGAGCCAGATCTGCGCGCGCCTCGCCATCGAGGCGGAGCAGCTGCAGCTTCGGATCGGTCCTTGCCGCCCTCGTACCAGGCCGCGACGAACGGGTTCCACAGCCGCTCGATCGTGGCGCGATCGTTGTGGAGCGAAGGACTGCCTGGACGCTGGCGAACAGGTCGTGGCCCTTCGATGCGAAGGTGCGCATCGCCCGATGCGACCCGCCCATCGCCTGCACGAGTTCGGTGTCTTTCGAGGTGAAGAAATAGATCGGCCCGCGCCGCGCCTCGTCGCTGTCGAGCTGGGCGGTCATCGGCCGTGCGTGGCCGTCGTCCACGCCAGTCAGCCCGAGCATGGCTGTGCGGTCGGGCTTGAGCGATTTCCAGAATTTCGCCTCGAGATCGGCGTCGGTCGACATGAGTTTTCTCCGTTCAGGGTTCATTCCTGAACGGCGAAGGCCCCCAAGTGTTCCGCGCCGAAAAGACCCGCGCCCTGCGAGGATATCCGTATCCCAGCGCCCGATCCGTTGAATTTCACGCTTTCTGGCTAACCCGCCTTCAACCTCAATGCGTCATGATCCCGACAGGCCTGCGCAGGGGGAACCGCGATGAGCTTTGGAAAACGCAGCGCTGGCGACCCGCGTCCGGCGCCTCCGCCCATCGTATCGCAGGCAGCGCCGAGTCAGACCGCGTTCTCTCCGTTCGCACCCGCGTCGCCAACAATGGCGGCATCGACAAGAGCTTCATCGCCATCGCCGTGGGCGTGGTCATCCTTTCTGCCGGAGGCGCGATCGCCGCGCCCTCCGTGCTCAACATGTTCGAAGCCGGCGAAGCCGCGCACGATTGCAGAACTGGTCAAGGCCTCGACCGCGACGAGGTCAAGGCCGCGCTCGCAACCGAAGCTTTCCCGGATGCCGAAGGCCGCGCCTTCCTGCAGTCGCTGGAAGCAAACTTCCCGGAATCCTACGACCGCCTGCTCGGCCGGATGACGCAACACCGCCCGCACGGGCGGCGATCGCGACGCGCTTATGAAGGACGTGGCGCAGTGGAACATGGATTTTGCTCCCGCCAATTTCGAATACCTCGGGCGTACAGGCGCTGAGGGCTTCGACGGCCTGCTCCACATCGTCAAAGACGCGCTCGATGTCGTGGGATCGAAAGCCGGCGATTGCTCGCTCGCTTCGTTCCAGCGTCTCGTGGAAGACGAGAAGGCATTGATGTCGTTCGCGGACTATGGCTCGGCCGGCTACAAGGTCACCATGCGCGCCAACCTCTCATTCGTGGATCTGGCTGCGAAGGGCCGCAATGCGCCCAAGCCGGTGGCGAAGCTGACCGCCGACGATGACAACGCGCTTCAGTCGGTGTTCTTCTCGTTCATGACCGACCCCCAGATGATGCAGCTCGCACAGCAAGCCATGCGCAGCGGCGGTGACAGCCCGGAAGAGATGCAGCAGGCCATCGCGAAGAACATGGACATCTGCCAGATCGGCCGCTCGATCATCGTGAAGCTGGAACGCCTGCCCTCCGGCACGAAGTCACGCCTCCTGGCCGTCGCCTTCTCCGGCGACTTTTCCATGATGCAGGGCCCGATGATGGGCATGGGTGGCATGGGCGGAATGAGTGGCTTTGGCCCGCCTCCCGGCGTGCATCCGGATGTGATGCGCCGCCTCGAAGAGATGCAGTAGCTCCCGCGGCCAGCCGGCGTTTCGAACCGCCGCGCTACTGTCCGGCGGTCGCGACCGGCTCGACGAGTTCACCGTCGGCCCACCGGCCCGCCATGACAACTGTGCCGTCGGCCGACCATACGACGCCAAAGCCGTTGCGGTTGCCGTCACGCAGCTCACCTTCGTAGCGCTGGCCATTGGAGAAGATCAGCACGCCGCGTGAGGTGCCGTCCGCGCGCGCCTCACCAGCGAACCTGTCGCCATTGCGCCAGTAGGTGACGCCATGGCCGGCTGTTGCATCGCCAGCATGCTCGCCTTCATAGCGCAGCGCGCCCGCGCCTGAGTTGCCGGGGTTGTCCGCGAACTCATATACGCCAACGCCCGCGCTCTGCCCGTTGCGAAGCTGACCGCTATAGCGGTCGCCCGAATTGGTCGGGTTACCGCTCACGCGCGTACCCAGCCCATTCGGAGCGCCGCCGGAGATCTGCGCATCATACTTGTCGCCACCTGCGGCAACGATAGTCGTCTTGCCGGGTGCAGCGCCTGCTTGAGATGCGGCGTCGCGTGCAGCCGAGGCTCGCGCGTTCGCCGTCGTCTGAGCGCGACGTGCAGCTTCGATCGGCGCGCGCACAGCGGCCGGAACCTGGTCGATCGCGAATGCCGCCGGCTTGCCGAGATCGGCGATCGCCGCGCGCGCCGCGGCAGCCTGCGAACCGGCGGGGTGCCCGGCAGATGTAGGCCTGGTAGCCGGCGACGGTGTTCGCCTGCGCGCAACGGCCCAATCGTCGGCGTCGGAAATGGTCTGCAGCTGGTTTTGCGCCAGCGTGTCGGCATCAACACGCGCGGCCTGCGTCGTGGCGACTTGCGTGGCCGCCTGCGCAGCAGCCTGACCTGCCGCCTGCGCCTGCGCAAGGCGAAGACGATCGGCCTCGGCTGCTGCGGTGACCGAGCAGACGCCGCCGGCGCTGTCGGCGCGGCCGCGACCGTTGCAGCTGGCGCGTCGGCGCGCTTGGCCAACGACGGCCTGGATCACTTCGGCGAGCGCACGAAGATCGCGCGGAGCAGCGGACGACAGCGCGCGGGCCGTACGCCGGTTCTGCGTCGCGAACTGGCGCACCGCCCGCACGGTCCATCGCCGAGCGCCCATCGACCTCGCCCCGGTAGAGCCGAGTGTGGCAAGACCGGCCTGGATCTCCACGATCGCCTGCTCGCGCTCGACACGAAGCGAGCCGAGACGGTCCTGTGCAGCAGTAGCCATCGCGCCGGGCGCGGCGGCATCGGCCGGGAATTTCTTGAGATAGCCCTGATAGCCATTTTCATTGTCGGACGTGACAGCGTCGACCCACGCTTGCGCATCGAGAACGCGCAGCAGGGAGCGCGCCGTTTCCGCGCTCGTAGAGTTCGGAAAGTCCGCCGCATAGTCGCGCAGCGCGTCCGGATCCTTTCTGTCGACGCGGTCCCACGCCGTCTGCGAGGCTTCCGTATCTTCATACGTGCGCGGCACGGCAGCCGACTCAGCTAACTCAGCTGCGGCAAGCGCTGCCTCGGAGCCCGCCTCGGCAGGCTCGGCGACCGCAGTGCGCGTTGCGCGCCAGCCGAACGGATCCGCCATCCAGATTCCAGCGCCGCCCGACATCAGCAGTCCTGCAGCAACGATCGGCCCCCAGGCCATCTGCCGGCGCGGCTCAAGATAGGCCGGCGGTCCAGACACGGCGCGGCGCTGCACCAGCGGACGCGCGCTTCCCGGTGCGCCAGCATAGAGCCGCACAGCGTCGATCATCCGGCGCCATTGCGGATGGTCGCGCTCGCCGGTCCATCCGGCGATGTCGATCACATCGATGCCGTCGAACGGACGCGGCGCACCTTCGCCATCGAGCGACACCTGGATCAGCTTGTTCTTGTAGAGACCGGTGGCGGCTTCCGAGCGGACATATTCCGAATGCCGAGAATAGCCCGACCACAGCACGAGGATCGCACCGGCCGAGCCGAGCTTCATGTCGACGGCCGCGCTTGTCTCGCCGGTTGGAACCGACGGATCCATCCAGACATCCCAGCCTTCGAACTGGAACATCTCAGCAAGAATCCGCACGCCTTCGCGGTCCTCGCGTGCGTAGGCAAGATATACATCAGTCATGGCCGCCCCTCCGGGCCGCCCCAGCCGTGCCGGGTTCTATCAGTCATCGGGCGCATTGTGGAGATTAGCTTGCAACACACATACGTTGCTCGCTCGCGAGCGTATGTTTCGCCTCCGCAATCGCCCCCTGCGCGATAACGCCTAGATCTCCAGCACATCGCCTTTCGGATCAATACCTGCGCCGATATTGCCGCAGATGGCGCCTTTAGTTGCAGATATCTTCCCATTACACGCTTTGTATTACCTTATTAAACGGCATGGCTTATATCGCAGGTAACGCTCAGCAGCAATCAAGTCATCATGACTGACCGGAGACGCACGCGGCTTTATCATTTTATTACATTTTTCTTTATGCTATTTGCGGTCTGCAGCTTTCTGTATGAGCAGCTGCGCAACCCAGACCAGCTGCAAGGTATCGCTTTACATAGCTCCACTATTTTGATCCTAATAAGCTTATTCATTATTCTTGTTCAACGGATAAAAACAGATGCGAAGCGATATAGCTTAACACGATTATCATTCTCCTGTCTATCCCATTTGTTGCGTTTTCGTTCCTCCAATACGGCACGGTATCGTCCTTGATGTTTCCCATTATCCTGACGATCTTTTCCTTCGTATTTCAACCGCCCGGCATTCTCTTATATCGATTTCCGTAACCACAATACTCACCCAGCTTTTCGTTTGGATCTATTCGCAAGACGGACCGTACCAACTCACGGTATACGATTTTCTCGCGAGATTTGTTTTTTATGCTGTCGTTTTTCTGCTCGGTTTGCATATTAACAAAATCTACGTCGACGAAGCTGAACGAAAATTCTTATCAAATTGACCTGCAAAAGCTGGCCTCCGATATTTCATATGATTTCGCATGCGGCAATTCAAATAACATGGATCGAAAATATCAATAAAATGCTCGAAGAACGGGTACTTTTTTCAAAGCTGACAGAAGCTATATATTCCTTTTTGATTACGAGCAGGACGTCATGAATCATGAAATACGAATGGTGCCGTGAAGGAATTCTTCCCAAACGGGGTATTCACAACGACCTGCCAGCTCTGCACAACCACACGCGATGGATCGAGGAGATGGCAACCATAAGACAGTTTATCACGGCGATATCAGAAAGCTGCCGGATAAATCTGTTAAAGACAATGACATATTGATTGAATAACCAACTTAATCACGCTCATTTCACGCCTATCGAAACAAATGAGTACGATGTACGGCTTCATCGGACTTCGCATCCGTAAAATCGCCGCTCATTGTATCCGTGAGCGGCTCTTGAGACACTGCAGACTTTTGCGAATCTGGTGACTGACAAGTTAATTGTCATTAAAGCCGAAAACGCTATTGAGCATCTGGCTTTCTATGACCAGATGACAGGACTGCCCAATCGGGTTTTATTCAATGACCGTGCCGCACAAGCTATTCACCTCTCAAAGCGGACACAAAAATTTCTCGGCTTTTTTTTTATGGATCTAGATAGCTTTAAAGCTGTTAACGATACCATGGGACACACGATCGGAGACGAAGATTATCAAAGAAGTCGCGAATACCTTATCACGTCACGTGCGTCAAACCGATACGGTTGCCCGTTTCGGCGGCGATGAATTTCTTATACTGCTCAATGATATTTCGGACTATCATCATATTCCCAATATTGCCGAGAAGTATTATGACGCTTTTTGAAACACCGTTTAAGTTAAACGAACAGGAGTACTTTATCACAGCAAGTGCCGGTATTGCCGTTTATCCTTTTGACGGTGAAGACAGCGATACGTGGC
>CAVZRU010000020.1:0-11809 GCA_963777785.1 uncultured Alphaproteobacteria bacterium | reverse complement strand
CCACGTATTGCTTGCAGGCGGCGATGCGCTCCAGTCGCCTGCCCGCGGTCAAGCAGCTCCACGACTTCGACTTCACCTTTCAGCCGTCGCTCCGGCGCGAGCAGATCGAGAGCCTGCACGAGCTCGGGCTTCGTCGAGCGCCGCGAGAATGTCATCTTCCTCGGGCCGCCCGGCGTCGGCAAGACGCACCTGGCGATCAGTCTGGCCATCGCCGCCGCGCAGAGCGGGCGACGCGTCTACTACGGCACGCTCGCCGACCTGATCACCTCGCTCGAGGAGGCGCAGGCCGCGGGCCGCCTGCAGGCCCGCCTCAAGGTGCTCACGCATCCGGCGCTGCTCGTCGTCGACGAGATCGGCTACCTGCCGATCAGCCGCACCGGCGCGATGCTCTTCTTTCAGCTCATGACGCGCCGCTACGAGCACGCCTCGACGGTGCTGACCTCCAACAAGGGCTTTGAGGAGTGGGGCGAGATCTTCGGCGACGAGGTCATGGCCGCGGCGCTGATCGACCGCCTCGTGCACCACTGCCACCTCGTCACGATCCGCGGCAACAGCTACCGCATGCGGCAGCACACCGAGCTGTGGCAGGCCCTGCACGCCCCGCAGGACCCGACGCGCAGACCGCTCGCCGCCGGCGCGCTCGTCAGGAGGTCGCGACGACCTGAGGCTCGTCCCCTCGTCGATCTGTCAGATTTTCAACCGGCGGAACTGTCAGATTTTCGACCGGCGTTGACAGCCTCCGGGACGATACAACCTGACGTGACCCGCAGGCAGGTCGGCAGCTGCACACTCACCGATGTCCTGCCAGTCGCTGTCTGATCGCCAAGGCCGGCACAAGATGAACGATGTCGAACCCGTCGTTCGGCACCCACGTCCTCCCGCTTGCTTCGCCTTGTCACCTCACGCCACACGGCGTTGTGGGCACATGCGACCGGGGAGAAGGCGAACGGCAGGCGCGGGTAGAGCCGTAGAGGCGCCTCGCTGTCTCTCCGGGCCTCGTCCCTATCAGCGTCGGCACGCCGCCTCGCGAGTTGCCACGGCGGAGACGACGGGGTCGAATCGGGAGCCATCGTGCGCCGAGAGAGCTGAGGAGGTTCTGAGCCCTTGTCCGTGCGTTGCCTTTGATTGTGCCCAGTTCCGTAACCCAAGCCGTGGACATCAGGAGCGAGCCATTCGTTGCAGCAAGCGCCACCGTGAACCGCGCCCGAAGGTCGGCTGTCGCGTCCCTCGAGAAGATCCCTGACCGCCCACACGTCCAAGAAGACCGCGGGACCGGCAAGCTTCGCCTCGACGTCGATTCCGCCGTCAGGGAGTAGCCGCTTCGTGAGCATAGCGTCGAGTCTACGTTTAACGACGGACTGTTGGGCGCCGGACCCCTCCACCTCACCACGTCAGCGAGACGCCGTTGTCGCAGGCGTAACGAGAGTCGCGCGGTGTCGCGCCAGCGAGATCAGGGAGGCAAGTGGTTCCGTATACTCCGCCTCGTAGATCAACACCTCGCCGCCGAGCCCGCCCGTGGCGATGCCTCTCGTATCGGGCGAGAACGCCACTGATGTCGCATCAGCTCGGTGGCCCCTCAGTTCCATGATGCGGCTCCGGCTCCGGACATCCCACACCATGCTGACGCCGCTGGCCGCCGCTGCCGCCAGAAACGTCCCATCGGCTGAGAAGGCTATGTCTTCTATCCGCTGATGGTGGCCGCTCACCTCGCCGACCGCTTGGCCGGCGGCCAAGTCCAAGAGAACGATAGAACCGTCCGCCCGCCCGATCGCGCAGAGTCGATCGCTCGAATCGACTGCCGTGGAACCCCACGGGGAGGCTTGCAGGAACGGTCTGAAAGGCGCTTTGGCAGAGGGACGCCAAAGGACGACGTCAGCGACGGTACGAAGGCGGTTGGCGTCCCCAGAGAGTTGTTTCTCAAACGTCCCCGTACGTTTGAGTTCGTCCCGGATCGAGCCAGACGCCCCATCAACGACCAGTGTTCTCGAATCGCTTTCAACCAATAGGGTCCCGGTCTCCCTGTCGAACCCCGCCCAGTGTACCCATTTCCCGACGTTGACCGTCCATACCGGCTCGGCCTTACCCTTCGCCCACAATTCCACCGCTCCGCCGTGTGATGCCAGCACCGTCTCTGTCGTCACGGCGACAATCGGCAGCGCCGCGGTGGGCATGGCAATCCTGGCGATGATGAGTTCACCGTTCTCTGCCACCCCCCAGATGCCCCCCTCGGTTGCTGGACTCGCCTTCGTGTAATCCGTTCGGGAGTACGACCCCCATGCCTCACGTCTGTCGGAGAATGAGAAATTGCCAGCCGCGCGATTCATCAACGCACCAGTCGCCGCGTTGAGAACCGCCGCGTAACCGACGCCCACGGCGATAGCGTAACGACCCTTTTGGGCGAATCCGACTCTGACGATGTTCCGGTCATCGTAGTTGATCCGATCCCCCGTGGGGCCCGCCTGTACCCTCAGGATTGGTTCTGACGCCAAGTCCCACACTCTCACTTCGCCGTCGGCCGACGTGCTCAGTATTCGCCGTCCATTCGTCGAGAACTCTATCGATCGGACTGCGTCACGATGACCTGTCAACTGGAGGGACTGTTGACCCGTGAGGACGTCCCACAGCACGATGTTGCGATCTCTCGCGCCGGTCGCTATGAACCGACCGTCGGTGCTAAAACGGGCCACGAGAACTTGAGACCCATGCCCTTTCAGCTCGAACCGGCGATTGCCCGTGCCGGTGTCCCACACAAGCACGTCCGCACTCGATTCATCGCCACTCACCGCCGTCTTGCCGTCAGGGCTAAGTCCGAACACGAGCGCTGAGTCCCTGTGCCGCATCCCGCCTACCAAGCGACCCGTCTTGGCCTCCCAGATGCCGATCGACTTGTTGTCGAGGGCACCGTAGCCAATCACCCGCTCATCATCGGGACTGAACAGAACGGACCGGTACCCGTCCGGGTTTTCGGGGGCTGCCGATACTCGCTCACGCGATTCGATGTCCCACACCTCCACGTGACGATCCGACGTTATGGCGACCGTTCGCCCTGAATGAGCGAAACGAAGGGCACCCGGGGACGGTACGTGGAATATCGGCTCAGCCACGCCGGTGTCGAGACTCCATCGCGTGATCTGGCCGTCCTCGGTGGAGAACAGAACCCAGCGCGAATCAGGGTGCCAATCAACGTCGCTGATGCTCTGCGCGAGCGGTGCGATTGACGTTACTACGCCAAGATCGCCCGCATCTAGCAGGCTGATTGTCCGCAGGCCAACCGCCAGCACGTACCGACCGTTCGGGCTGAGTCGAGTGAATCTGAGCCCTGGAACCTTCGTCTCGGCTCTCGTCGGCTCACCGCCAATGCCATGAACCTGTATGGTGTCGCCTCGGGCAATGACGATGCTGTCACCACTTGGCTTCAGGTAGGCCGCAAATCCCTGACCTGCGTCACCCGCTTGCCGCCACCGCAGAGCCGAGCGGGCAATGCCGTGGCGTAGGGCGTTGGTTGCCTCGGTCGTCGGAGAGACGGTCGCAGCATCGATTGCGAGCCGCAGCCCAAGTTCAGGGTCGAAGGCGAGGGCTCCCATCGCTTCCGCGGCGATTTCACGCGACGACGCCACCGCGTGCTCACGCCGAGCCCTCATCGACTGAATCGCTAGAAGGCCGAACGAAGCGAGCAAGACGAGTGCTGCGGCGCCGGCTGTCCGGCGAGTGCGGCGGTGCTGACGGATATCTTCGCCGTCCAGTTGCGCCGGGCTTACGCCTCGCAGTCGGGCCGCCACGCGGCAAATAAGGTCCCGGAACTGCAGGTTTCCCAGCGTCATCTGCTCGGGGGCCGTGGCCCATCTCAAGTCACACCAAAGCGGCTCGGTGCGGAGGGCCGTCAGTAGGTTCGTTGGGAGGCAGTCGGTATCGCTGGAAAAGCACTGGCGCGCGCCGTCCCATCGGAGCAGTCCGGAAACGCATACGATGATCAGGGTATCCGTGGAACGGTGGCTGAGCCAGTAGTCGATTTCTCGTGTGACGCCGGCGGACCTACTCGCGTGAGCCGATGCGATCAGAATCAAGTAGCGCGAGTTCGCGAGCGCGGCCTCGATCTCACGCCACAGTGGCAAGCCCGCACGAAGTTCGCTCTCATCCCGGAATACCCGTGATGCCGCTAGCGCGTACCACGGCTTTGCGAACTTGTGCAAACCTGACTGAACCGCCAACGCGGGCACTTTGTCCCTGTGAGTATACGTGACGAAGGCGTCGTACATGATAAGCGATTCGGTCGGGTGGGCTCCCGCCAGTAAGGTCCGCCTCCGGCCATCCACGACGGTGCACCGAGCCAGGAACGCCGCATGCGTGAACACGCTCGCTTGTAGCGCACGTGCGCGAGGCAGATGGACACCCGAACGGAGCGTTGGTCGCAGGGCCGCCCGCAGCCAAAGGGACTCAGGCACGAGTTCGTCCGGGCACGCTTCCCGATCCGCCCGGCGTGCTCGCGCGTCACGGCCAGCCTACTTCCCGCACAGGCATCCACACTGAGAGGGACGGACCTCCGGACTTGGTTCGAGAGGGCTCACATGACTCCCATGGAGAGCTCGTCCGGCGCACGCCGAATTGTCGGAGCCTCCTCACGGACGCCGCGAGCCTTAGCTTCCCGGCCGCTATTGTGGGATTCCTCGCAAGAACTTGCAAGCCGTTCCCGGGCAGGCGGCCGCGAACGTCCTCGAACGGCATCTGTGCGAGTCAGCCGACCCCGATTTCCAGGTGTCGGGTGGGGGCTGCCTTCGTCTTCACCTGCCTGAGGCGCTAGCGTGAGCGAGAGTGGTGGCTCCATGGGCTTCTTGTCGCCACCATCGGCTACGTAGCCGCAGTGTGAGTCGCCGGCGTCGAGGACCGACTCAGGGACGGTCAAGAGAGTGTCCTTCTCGGAACGACCTACCCGGCGCCGTACCACCTCGTCGGTTTTGGGAATCGCCCTGTCGGCCGCGCCGCGCTAGTGACAAGTCCCGCCCCCAGTCGGGATATTACCGGCCTCCTTCTCCTCGCAAGAAGATACGACGGGCTTCCCAGAGACGACGGGCCTATACTCCGTCCATGGCCCGGAGGCGCCCTCTGCACGTCGGGGTCGGTGCTGTCCCCGTACAGGTACCGTCGGGAGGGAAGGGACATCGCCATGCCAGGAATCCGCCAGCACCTTGCCCCTGCCGCCAGATTCTCCTTGCCATGCAGTCCGCACTCATCCGGCTCGCCGGGACATTCGTGCGAACGAGATAGATCCCGTCCAGCGACGGCTCGACCTCGATATGCGCCTGACGGCGGGCAAACGTGAAGCACCGATCCTCGATGGTGAGGATGAGGTGCGATCACGAGCGAGGTGCAGCGCTCACGAGCTCCTCGGCGGCTGTCACCAGGCTCTCGTACTCCTCGAAGTCGAAGAACCCCAATGACGCTTTCGGAATCGGCAACAAGTGGATCACGCACGGCATCCGCTCCAACCCGTTCCACTCCACCGCCTCGCGCAGCACGACGTTCACCACGGTCCGTACCGTGTTGACCGTCTTGGTGCGTGCGCCCGGTTAGTCAGCGCGTGTCGATGCTCGAGCGCATCTCATCGAGATGGCGCTCGAATGGGGCGACGTGAATCCTTCGCAAGCGCCAACTGTGCGTGCAGCGCCCGTGACCATTGAGGCCGTCGTGGCCGACGCCGACTACGGGACCACGACCGCGTTTCGCACGGCGTTAGAACGACTTATCAGCGAGGAGTTGCAGCCGTTCCTGGACGAGGCGCTTGGCACTCGGCCAAAACAATAGGGTGTGGGCGGCAGGATCACCTCCACGCTGTTGCAGTCAGTGTGATTCGGAACCCGCGAGTTCCCGTACGCGAGTGGGTGGTCGAGGCGGAGAGGGCGGCTCCGATTCGGTGTCGGCACCTCCACCCGACGGGATGGGGGACTGAACAATCAGTGAACAATCTGGCCCCGAACACCAGGTAACAGGCTGGTCTGACCCGAAGCTAATCCACTCAGAGCCAACGAGATAGCAAACCCGCATCAACCTGTTAACCGGAGGGTTGTAGGTTCGAGTCCTACCTGAGGAGCCAATCCTTTCAACAACTTACAGCCACGGGCGCCGACCTTCCGGGTGACGTTGCCCTTTTCCTGCCCTGTTTTGCGCCTGTTTCTTAGTACCGCTCAGAACAACCGGATGCTCGCAGCTGGCGGTGGTGCCCGGCCAGCAAGCCGTTGAATCTCAAGGAGTGCAGCCGGCCGGAACAGGCTCGCTGCTCTGGATGCCGTCCGTCAGAGAGGCCAGGGCGGCGAGGCCACCGGGCCTGTCGCGGGTGCATGCGGATCCGCGGAGCTGCCAGCCGTTCGTGTCATGCATCGCGACTTCCTGTTCACAATCATCCGTTCGGTTCCGGTCGCGAATCGAAGATGGCTGGGACCAGCGTCGCTTCGCATTCTGCAATCTGTTCGTCGGCCTTGGCCGATCCCGTTACCCTGATCTCGCCGTCGGACCTGACGCTTGTTGTGTATGCTTGGGGCGTTCTCCATGGCGGGGCAGGAGCTTGCCCCCAGCAGCTTGTCGCAGCGTCCGGAGGAATGCCAGTGCCGAATGACTGGCGTGAACACCCGAAGCTGAAGGGCCGGTTCCATCCGGACCATCCCGACGACCTGCAAGTAATCGCTCATGACGGCGGTGCACGGATCACCGGCAACGCGCCGGAGGCCGTCTGGGTAACGCAGCGACGCCAGCTACGGAACTCTTGATGATGGCGCCTGCGGCGCCTCCAAGCGACCTGAGAGGTCGCTTGGCGCGTGAGTATTCCCGCAAATCTCGGCACGTTGAGACGCTCCCTGGCGGGATGTGGGCGGCGCCGACGTCAGAGGTGCCCTGATAGTCACCTCGTTGGCATGGAGATCTCGAGGCAGCAGCTATGCGAATCCGCGTGCTCAGTGACCTTCACAACGAGTTCGCATGCTTCGTTCCTTCGGAGGTGGTGGCCGACGTGACGGTACTTGCCGGCGACATTGATGTCGGCGGGAGGGGCGTCCGTTGGGCGGGAACCGCGTTTGGAGGGCGACCAGTGATCTACGTTGCAGGGAACCACGAGTACTACGGGCGCGCGATACCGAAGCTCACGCGAGAGCTGCTGGAACTCGGGAAGAACCGCGGGGTCACCGTGTTGGAATGCGGGAGCGCCACCGTCGCCGGTGTTCGATTTCTCGGCTGTACGTTGTGGTCCGATTTCGAGATTGCCGGCAGTCGTGCCGTCTCGATGGCTGCATGCTCCGAGGTCATGACGGACTTTCGCAGGATTCGGGTAAGCCCCTCGTTCAGGCGTCTCCGTCCGGCCGACCAAGCTGGGTGGCACCAAGCTTCGGTGCGATGGCTGATGTCCGAGCTTCGGGCGGGCGACGCGAGGCGAACCGTGGTAGTGACACACCACGCGCCGAGCGCCGGCTCGCTGGAGATGCGATTCAAATCGGATCCCGTGAGCGGCGCCTACGCCTCGGACCTGGACGAGCTGGTGATCTCCAGCGGCGTGCCCTTGTGGATTCACGGCCACACCCACAGGCGAGTGGATTACCAGCTGGGTCTCACCCGAGTTCTCAGCAACCCGCGCGGATACCCGGACCAGCCGGCTGAGAGCTTTCAGCCGAACCTTGTCGTAGAGGTAGATTCGCAACCTGACGCCTGAGGCGGGCGGAGGCCGGTTAGGCGAGGACGGCTGACGACAAGTCGTTCACATGCGTTCCGGAACGGGAATGCCGAGGAGGCCCAGCAGGACCTCCATGTGCCTCACGAAGCTCCACACGACGAGAGTGCGTAACGCGCGCAGTTCCCCCGTCTCCGCGTACAGCACCGAGTACCTCGGCTGCTGGTAGTAGCCGTGGAACGCCTGCGACACCGCGAAGGCGTGCTTCGCCATGAGCGCCACGTCCTGGGCGCGGATCGCCTGCTCGGCCACCTCATCGCTCCTCGCCATGAGCAGGAGCAGCCCCCAGACCAGGTCGCCCTCCTCCCCGGAGAGGAAGGAGCGAAGGTCGCCCGACCACGCCTCGGCCAGCAGCTCCTGCAGGCGGTGGCCTTCGGCCTCCAACTTGCCGAAGATACCGCGGGCGCGCACGACGGCGTTCTGCAGGTAGGGGCCGGTCTCCCCCGTGAAGGCGAGCGCCTCCTCCATGTCGAAGGTGATGATGCGCGTGCGAGAAAACTTCAGCAGGAAGTAGCGGAGCGCGCCGCGCGCCACGGCCAGCGCCGTAGCCTCTCGGCCGCCCGCCTGTCGCCCGGGATCGCGTGCATCGACCTCGGCTCGGGCCTTCGCGATGAGCGCGTCCACGAGGTCGTCGGCCTTGACGCCGATGCCCTTGCGTCCCGACACGTTGACGGCAGCCGCCTCGTTCCTCACCTCGTAGCCAAGGGCACGTGCCGTGGCGGGGGAGAGCACGACCTTCTCGTACGCGAGGTGGTGCGAGCCGGAGGCGCCATCCGCGTGACCGAGCGCCGCGACACCTGCTTTCACCACGCGCTGAGGGTAGGCCTGCCCAACGTCGATCACGTTGTAGACGAGCGAGGCGTGACCGAAACGAGGTGCGCCCGCCTCGCCCTCCCCACTCGTCGTCGTCCACAGCACGTGTCCGTCCGGACCGGTACAGTGGCGACGATAGCGGAAATCCAAGTCCAGCTTGCCGAGCTTCCAGAGCTGGTACGCGATGTCCTTGCCCGTGTAGGTCACCGTGCCGTTCGAACGGACGATGATCTTGTCGTCGTCTGTCGCCTCGGCGTCGCCCTCGCCCGTCGGCAGGACCCAGCAGCCCGCGTTCTTGCCTTCGCTGACCAGCTGGATCGCGCCCTTCTCTTTGAGCAGCTCGAAGGTGCGGTTCCAGAAGTGCAGGCGGAGGATGTCGCTCTCATGCGCGAGCAGGTCGTAGCGGATGTCGAGCCGTGACATGGTCGCGAGATGGCAGTCCACGATCCGGGCTGCTACATGCTCCGCGAGGCGAGCGGTCTCGTTGCCGCCTTCCTCGATTTCGTGGAGTGTCTGCGCCTGCAGCTTCTTACGCTCCGGGTCGGCGGCGTAGAAATCGCCCACCTTCGCGTAGAGATCCCAGCAGTCGTAGTCGAACCGGCCGCTCTTGGCCGCCACCTCGTCGATTGTCTTCCCCTCCATGTGCTGAAAGCCCACAACCACGTCCGCGACCTGCACTCCCGTGTCGTCGATGTAGTTCTGCACGCCGACGTCGAACCCGCGGTGGCGCAGCAGGCGCACAAAGGTGTCGCCGAGGCAGGCGTTGCGCAGATGGCCGATGTGCGCGGCCTTGTTCGGGTTTATCGAGGTGTGCTCGACGATCACGTGGCCCTCGCGCCGGGGAGGCGCCGGAGGGTCTGCCAGCCGCTGCTGGAGCTGGCGCGCGAAGGCGGCGCGGTCCAGGAACAGGTTGACGTAACCTGCACCCGCAACCTCGGCGCGGCCCACGCCCGGGATGCCGCATAGCGCGGCGGCGAGCTGCTCGGCGATCTCGCGGGGCCTACGCCGGAGCGTTTTGGCGAGGTCGAAAGGCGACGTGAGCGCGAGATCACCCAGGGCGACCCCCGGCGGATACTCGAAGACGACCTCCGAAAGCGCGACACCGAAGATGTGGCGGGTAGTCTGGCGGACGCTGGCGGCAAGTCCCTGCTGGATCTCGAGTATCACGCGAGTTATCTTAGCGCGGGCCGAGCGCAACCACTCGAGGTCTATCCTCCTCGCTGGAGGCCGGGAGCCGGCGCAGTGTCTTGTGTGCGGTCTGGCTCACATGCTCGACACCCGCAGCGCTACGAGCTTGCGCGAGGCTTGGCGTCGGGGCGAGAGACGTTGCCCTTTTCTTGCCCTTTGGGTGCAACAACGGACGGTCAAGGGCGGCAAAGAGAGGCACAAAGCGAAGGCAGAAGAGCGCAAGTCTTCCGGGGCTCAGATGCGTGATCGGGCAGGCTCAAGCAACGGGCCGCAAAGCGCGGCTAACGACGCTTTTTCCGCCTGTTAACCGGAGGGTTGCAGGTTCGAGTCCTGCCTGAGGAGCCAATCCTTTCAACAACTTACAGCCACGGCCTCCGAGCATCCGGGGCGCGTTGCCCTCTTCATCCCCGGATTCGCGCCTGTTTTCGCTCCTCGTGCAGAACAGCCGGATGCTCGCGTCCCGCATCGCGCCGTGCTGCGCTCTAGCCTCCAACTCATTGATTTTGCTGACGATTACCGCCCAGGCGAAAGGGAATGCATCCACGTTCCCCAAACCGCAGTGATGAGCTTGTTGGGTCAGTGCGTTCAGTTGATCGCAAGAAAATCTTGCGACTTAGGATTAGCAAGCATAAACTGGCACTAAAGGGAGTGACATGGCGGAGCGCATCTCACAACGGTCTGTCGGATTGAGAGTCAGGAGCGCTCGCGAGGCAAGAGGCTGGACGCAAGACCAGCTTACAGCTGCTCTAGAACTCAACGACCGCCAGACGGTGTCTGACATCGAGACCGGTAAGCGCGCCATCAGACCGGACGAGCTCGTTCGGCTCACGGATATCCTCGACCGCGACCTGGACTACTTCCTCGATCCTTTTGCCGTCGTCGGCGAGGCGCAGTTCTCCTGGCGTGCAGCGCCACAGGTGTCAAAGGAGACCCTGCAGCACTTCGAGCACAAGGCAGGCCGTTGGATTGGTCTGCTCCGATGGCTGCGCGAAACGGAGCACGGTCCGTCGAATCCGCTGAAGCACAGTCTGAGGCTTATGGCGCAATCCTCATTCGAGGATGCGCAGGAGAGCGCCGAGAGGCTCGCGGAAACACTCGACCTGGGTGTCGTGCCCGCCGACCGGCTGATCGAGCACATTGAGCGCGACCTCGACATTCTCGTCCTATTCGTCGATCCCGACGATGCGGCGGAAGGAGAGTCAATTTCTGGGGCGATGTGCCACCTTGCAGATCTGCGCGTGATTCTAGTTGCACGCCACGAATCCGAAGGCCGACGCTTTTACGACCTTGCCCATGAGCTGTTTCACGCCCTGACATGGGACGCAATCAAGCCCGCGCACCGCGAATCGAATGCCGTGGAGGAACGCAAGCGGGCCAGGCGCGTCGAGCAGTTGGCCAACAACTTCGCCGCGGCCCTGCTGATGCCCCGGGCCGCGCTCCGACAGGTCCTCGATCCTCGTCGTATCGAGGACGTCGGGCACCTTGCGGAAGGGGCTACGCGGTTGCGTGTAGCGCCTGAGGCGCTTGCATGGCGGCTCTTCAACTTGAAGTTGATCGGCAACGACACTCAACGCGCCCTGGCAGCCGTACATCAGCCGGCCTCCCTAGGCGGAACACCCAAACGCCTTTCGCCGGCGTTTGTACAGATGCTCGAACGCGCTATCGATCGCGGAAGACTGTCGGCCCGCAAAGCGGCGAAGGCGCTCGACATGAACCTCTCGCAACTCGCCGATCTGTTTGGCGAGCATGGACTGCCCGTGCCGTTCGAGCTCTGAGTGCAGTCGAGATGGCGAAGGAGCGCGTCTTCGTCGATACCAACGTCATCATCGAGTCGTTCCGCATAGGGTGTTGGACTGCAGTGTGTGAACACTACGCGGTCGAGACCGTCGAGAAGTGCGTTGAGGAGGCGATGACCGGCGACGACACCGATCCTCGCTACGTTCCGGTCGATGCGGACATCCTCAATGCCGGTCTGGCGGCGCGCCACGCCGTTCGCAAGCTGGAAATAGCGACTCTGGTGCTCGACTTCCCGCAGGCGAAGGGTCTGGATGACGGCGAGCTGCAGCTGCTCGCCCACCTTTGCGCCCAGGGAGTAACAGA
>CAVZRU010000019.1:0-12288 GCA_963777785.1 uncultured Alphaproteobacteria bacterium | reverse complement strand
GGCTCGAGGTGGTGGTGATCGACTGACGCGTGGTCGCCTGCGGACCGCGGCCCGGGATCACGTCGCCGACGCACGGCTCCTGGAAGCCGGCGACTTCGTTTTCGACGGCGAGGATGTCGAACACGTCGATGACGCGCTCACCATTCGGCTTCCGTGCCGCAGGCACCGGCGCCGTTGTCCGGGAACACGTTGCCGGCGATCACGAGATCGATGCCGGGTGCCGACGGGCTGATGGAATCGGTGCCGACGATCAGCTGGTCGAGACCCACGGCGCCGTTGGCGACGGCGAGGGCGTCAAACAGGCCGACCGTCCCGTCCAGATCCGGATCACCGTACTTCAGGTTCAGGCGATACTGGCCCGGGCGCAGGCTCGCGGCACCGTTGCCGGAGGCGGCCGGCGCAAGGCGTGCGGCCCAGTCCGCGATCGTCATGATGCGGGCGTCGGTCGGCGTCGACAGCGCGCCATCCACGAACGCGCCGGCGCGCGGGGCAATCTTCACGCGGGTCAGGTCACCATTGGAGGCGACGGCAGCCACGTGGTCGTACTTGAGCGTCGAGGCGTAGCCGGTGCCACGCGCTTCGAACACGAACACGGCGGCGCGGTTCGAGAGGCCCTTCGCGCGATAGCTCACGAAGCGGAGCTTGCCCGTCGACGCCGACTTGGCATTCACGACACTGACCACTTCGCCGTCCGGCGACTGGCCGATGTAGCGGAGGCGCGACGCATCGAATTCCAGCGCGCCCTGCAGGCCACCGACGGAGCCGGCAGCGCCCTCCAGGTTCACAGCAACCGCTACGCGCGTGCCGACTTCGGCATTCGCCGACGACACGTTGATCGCCAGCGGGACATCCCCGGTGCGGGGGGCCACCGTGCCGGTCGCTCGGTCATCCGAGCAGCCCGTCGACGCCGAGCGCCGCAACTGCGCGAAGCGCAGTCAGGTGTCGAGTGAACTTCATGAGAATCAAGACTCCAGAAATGAGATGATGAAGAGAGTGGAGCGGGTTCGGTGGAGGCCTGTGATGGCCTCCACCGAACCCGGACTGCTGCACTGTCTTACGGCAGGGTGAACGGCGTCTCGAGGTTCACGACACTGGAGAGCGGGATCGGCTGCGTGGCGCCGCCGGTCCGGGTCGCGAAGGAGTTGAACGTCGTGGTGGTGCCGACCGAACCGGTTGCACCCGGCACGATGTCGAACACGATGCGGGCGATACCCATGTTGCCGGTCGCCAGCGTGGTCGTGGTGGCAACGAGGTTGACCGTACCGGCAACCGTGCCGTTCACCGTCGGGCCGCCGGTGATGCGCGGTGCGGCGACGCCCAGGCCTTCGACGAACGTCAGCTTGCTGGCGTCATAGGTGAACGAGAGCTGTGCGCCGGTGAGCGGATCGCCGGTCACGCCGCTGGTCGTCACGTCCGTGACGGCGGCGTTGTTGAACGTGCGCATGTCGAGGCGGATGTCCACCGCGATCTGCGTCGGGCTCAGCACCACCCACGTGGTGTTGTACTGGTAACCAGGCGTCGGCGGGACCGGGCAGTCGACCAGGATGTTGTTCGTGGCCGTGCCACCGCTCGCCAGCGTGTAGGACGACGCCGGCGCAACGCAACCCGACGGCAGGCCGCTGAGCGTCAGCGTGCCAGCGCCCGGGCCTGCAGCTGCGATGCTGTAGGCACCGGTTGCATCCGTGACAGCTGATCCACCGGTCGACGCCGTGACCGTCACGCCGGGCAGGAGCTGACCCGCGTTATCCGACGTGATGGTGCCGGAGATGACGCCCGGGAGACCCGAGCAGGTGACCGTGAAGTCCGAGACCGTGTTGGCGCCCGAGGCAACGCTGATCGTCTGTGCCGCAGGTGCGGTGCAGCCGGCCGGCAGGTTCGAGAGCGTGATGGTGCGCGAGCCCGGGTTCACACCGGCCAGCGAGTACGCGCCGGCGGCATCCGTGGTCGCCGTCTGGCCTGAGCTCGACGTGACGGTCACGCCGGAGAGCAGCCCACGAACCGGCGACGAGACCACACCCGAAACCGTGCCCGGGGCCACGACGCCAGCGGCGGCGAGGTCGGCGGCGACGATCATGCGGGCGCGGAACTGGCCGACGGTTGCGTCGATGTCGAAGCCGACGGTGCGCACCGACGACGTCGTCAGCGGCTGGATTTCGGCGTCGTAGGCTTCCCAGCGGAAGCAGTCATTCGACGTGGCGAGCGAGCAATCGGTGTCGTTGAAGAAGCTGTACGGGGCGCCGCTGCCGGCGGCACCGGTGCCGCTCCAGTCGATCGACGGCGCAACGGCGCCGAAACGCGGCTGCTCGACGATCACTTCATTGCCGTCGCCGCCGGTCACGCCACCCGGGGTGGTCGTCACGACGTAGTCGAGCGGGAACAGGATCACGCCAGCGGCCGGTGCCACCGGCCACGTCGGCGTGATGAACTTCACGCCCGGCAACTTGTTTTCGATGAGCACGTCGAACGTCACGCGGATCTTGCCCGGTGCAAACGCACCCACGGCCGAGGCCTGGTAGTTCGACGGAATCAGGCGAACCGCTTCGCCGCCGAGCAGCGAGAGGTTCGGGGATTCTGCACCGCCGGTGGACAGCGTCGGGGCGTTGGCCGTGGTGGCCGTCGGCGAGGCGATGCTGATCTTGCCGGTGGTGGTGTTGATGTCCGCGGTGAAGGCGAGCGGACGGAACTGCGACGTCGGCTGCTCTCCCGGGATGATCGGTGCGACGCCCTTTTCCGACGCGCACGCACCAATGAACACCGTGCTCATTGCTACGAGGGTCGAGGCGAAGCGACGCGTGAGCTTCGCGCGTCCGGTGGTGACTGCCATGCGAGTAATCTCCTGACCAGGGGGGATCGTTCTGGAATGCGCACGCCGGGCGAACGGAACGGCGTGGTGCTCCTGTTCAGGAGCGCGCGTAAGGATCGGATCGGGCAGTAACGGCACCAGCGAGGCGCGTGTATCAGCCAAGTCTGTTTGTCGTATCCGCGCTCACGTTATGGCAGCGTGAACTGCGCCTCGACGATCGACGTCTTGCTGTTGTAGGAGAACGAATTCGTTGCCGTCGTGCCGAGCAGCGGACCGAGGAACGTGGTCGTGACGGCGGACTGTCCCGACGTGCCGATGGGCCGGAAGCGGATGGTCGCGATCACGATGTTGCCCTGGTCGAGGCCAGGCGTGGTCGACGCGCGCAACGCGAGCCGGCCGGACGACGCCCCGGACTGGTTGGTGGAGACATCCACCATGCCCGGGCCGTAATTCAGCGACAGGAACTGCAGCTTCGACGCGTCCCACTTCAGTGAATCGACCACGAACGAGCGCAACGCTTCCGCGCCCGGCGTTTCCGTCACGTTCGCGTTGAGATCGTAGACGATCTGCAGCGCGATGCTGTTGTTCCCGGCGTCATACGCCTGCACCAGGTTGCGCCAGACGAGTGGCGTGGCATTCGAGGGCGGCGGCGCCGCGGTGATCGTTGCCGTGGCCTGCGAGGTGCTGGTCGTGCCATCGGCACCAGTCACGGTGAGCACGATGCTGTACGTGCCGGCATTTGCATACGTCACCGTGGGAGACGCGCCGCTCGCGGTCTGTCCGTTGCCCAGTGCCCAGCTGTACGTGGTGGCGTTTGCCGAGCCGGCCGACGACAACACGAATGCGGAACCGGCCTGCGCGCTGTACGGACCGTTGGCTCGGGCCAGTCGGCGCGGACCCGGATGGCGGCGGCGTCGAGCCGGCGCTGATGGTCACCGTCGCCGTCCGTGATGCCGTCGCACCCTGGTTGTCCGTCACCGTCAGCGTGACCGTGTACGTGCCGGCTGCAGTGTACGTCTTGGACGGCGCGGACTGGGTCGACGTCGAGTTGTCGCCGAAGGACCACGCGTAGCTGGCGATCGTTCCATCCGCATCCGTGGAGCTGCTGCCACTGAACGAGAGCGGGACGCCGACCATGCCGGTGGTCGGTCCGGTGATCTGTGCCACCGGGGGCTGATTGGTCGCGGCACCACCTGCCCCGACCACCACGGTGTCCTCGACCACACGCACCGAATCCTGGAACGCGGCCGGCGCGCCGGCCTTCACGTTCTGCGTCCGCGTCACAGTCCGCGCGCCTGAGGATCCGATCACCGTGAACGTGAACTGTGCGAGACTGACGACCCCGGTGCGTGCCGCACCGCTCGCGGTGGCGACGTATGCGATCGATCCGGGGGTGCCGCCGTTGACGGTCAGGCGCGACAACTGGCCGGCGGTGGCGTCCTCGTACCGCAGGACGGTCGGGTCATACTGCAGGTCGGCCTGGATGCCCTGCACCGCCTGACCCGCACGTGCCGAGAGGTCCAGCTGGACGTCGAGTGTGACGGTGCTGCCCGGTGCGGCGGTGCGCGGCGACCAGCGATTGCGCCAGACGAACGGCGCGGTGCTGGGCGGCGGCCCGGACCCCTGGCACACGATGCTGAACGTGACGTCGGCAACACCCAGCGGCGACACATTCGCCGTCCGCGTCGGTGACCCTTCGAGCGCGCAATTCGCCGCGATGGAATCGAGGCGAACGTTGTACGTTCCCGGCCGGAGGTTCGAGAAGGTCGTCAACGGCGTGACACGCTGGACCTCCCGGCGCGCCGAGTACACGCGCTCGGCAATGGGGACGGTCGTATCGGCAACCTGTCCCAGCACGTCGATCGAGAACGCGTCGTCCAGCGCCTCACCGGTCACCGCCACCGTCACGGCGAGTTCACCCCGGCTCGGGTCCTTGCAGTTGATCGTGTACGCGAGCGGCGCGATCGTCACGGCAGAGGTGTCGGTGACTTCCACCTGTGCGGTGGATGCACCGTTCACCGCACACCGGGACACGACGCCGCCGAGCGTCACGCTGTACATGCCGGGACGCAACGGCGAGAAGCGTCGCTTTGCATCGACGCCGATCGTGGCCCGGATCGTGTCGGGACCGATGATCGTGAGTTCGTATCCGTCAGGGTCACGCGATTCCGCTGCCGTGACGAACGAGCTGATCGTGATTTCGATGCCGGGCAGCGCCGGTGAGCGCGCGCCGCCAACCACGGAAGGCGTCGACCGATCACCGACATCCGTCACCGCGATCACCCGATAGCCGTAGAACGTCTCCGGCGCGACGTCCGTGTCCAGCCACACGGTCTTCTCGAGGTCCGACTGCGGCACCTGCGCGACCTCGACGAACGGCCCCGCGAGGTCCACACGCCGCTCGACGACGTACGACACGACGGAATTCTGCCGCACACTCGTCCAGGTGAGGCGGATCGCATCCTTCCGCACGGCGGTCACGGCCAGGTCGGCCGGCGATGACGCAGAGGAGAGTGGCGAGAAGCCGTCGGCACACGCGACCAGCCCGACCAGCGCACTGCAGACGAGGAGGCCGCCGCGCAGCATGCGTCGTGCGCGCCGGATGATGTCACTGGAACGCATAACCAACCCCGAGGCTGAAGCCGATACCGGGACGGAGATATCCCGTCCTGATCTCACCCACTTTGCTGTTCTGCAGGAAGACCACCTCAGCGTCGGTGAGATTCCTCCCGGAGAGCGACACGGTCGTGCGCCCGACGCGCTTGCGGATCTTCGCATCGAGGCTCATACGGCCCTGCTCGACCACGTTGGGAACTTCGGAGAGCCCCCCGATGTCACGCTGATGAAGCCATAGCGACTGATCCGGTCGCTGAAGTAGTTCACGAGCAGGCTCGCATCGAGCCCGGTCTTCGTGTCGTTGTAGAGCAGGTTCGCGTTGCCGAGGAAGTCCGACTGACCCTGCAGGCGCAACGTCCGCGTGAACGTGCTGTCGCTGGTGGTGATCGGGTATTCCGACGTCGAGTTCACCAGCGTGACGTTGACGCCGAGCGCCAGCTTTGAGAACGCACCGGGGAGGAACGACAGGGGTCGACGGAACTCGAACTCCCCGCCAAGCAGGCGTGCGGAGCGCAGGTTGAAGTACTCGTTCGTGCAGAGCGTGCCGCCCTGGTACGTGAGCAGCTCGGCAATGGGATCGGTGAACTTCTTGTAGAAGCCGCTGATCGAGACCAGTTCGCCGGGATTCGGATAGCGTTCCCAGCGGATGTCGGAATTCAGGATCCGGCTGCTGACGAGAGCCGGATTGCCGCGGTTCGCACAGTCGCCGGTCACCGCGACGTAGTAGTCGGGGGCGACCTCGCGCGGATCCGGACGGGCAACGGTCTGATACGCGGCAAGTCGCAGGTTCTGCCGATCAGTGAGGCCGATCGTGAGGTTGCCGGAGAGCAGGTTGTCGTTGGTGGCCCGTCGGATCGGCGGCCCGAGGCTGTCCGTCCGGGTGCCCTGAAACAGGTTGAGCTTCCAGTTCTCGCGACGCAGTCCGCCGACGAAGCGGACACGCGACGTGATCGGGACGTCGAGCATGCCGTACAGCGCGGTCACGTCGTCATCCGACTCGTACGGAACGGTGCCTTCACCTTCGCGCCGGATTCCGATCGCGCTCCCGATCACCTCACCGGTGAAGACCTGCTCAGGCGGCAGGGCGAGCACCGGCGCAAATGCCGGGTCCGACTCGGCCCAGGCGCGGAAGAAGCTGGCGTCGAACGCGCGATCGCGCTGCCGGTACAATCCACCTGTCTTGAGCAGCGAACCGTCAGGGAGCAGGCGACCGATCGGCAGGCTGTAGTCGACCTGGCCAGACCGGACGCGGTCATCGAGGAAGCGGAACCACAACGGGCTCGGATTCGACGGCGACAGCTCGAAACGTGTCTGTGTCGGGCCCTTGAAGTAGATGAGCGATCGATTCTCGGGCTCATCGCGCTGGGAGAACGCCAGCGTCGCCTTCCACTCGAGACGCGAGTCGAAGAGCTTCGAGAAGAGGTGATCACCGGTGAGCTGCGTCTGGAACAGGGCGCGCGTGATGTATCGCGCCTGATAGATCTGCCGCTCGACATTCCCGTTGTCCGTCTGGTACTGCGCGGCCCGGGAGAGGCGCTCATCGGCGTTGCGTGTGTACAGGTTCTTCCAGGTCACCTTGCCGGAGTTCCCGAGCCGGGCCGCAAGGTTTGCGATGAAGCCGAGATTGACGGCGGTGGTGGCTTCGTTCGAGGTGAAGCCGGCCGCTGGGACGCCCGTCTCCGAATCGAAGAGGAGTTGCACGAGCCGATTCGGTGTGGCGTCGGTCGCGCGTGAATAGGTCCCGGAGACGGCGTAGCCGAATGGCGCCGACTGTCCGCCGAACCGGCCGCCAAGGTTGAAGCCGGCGCCGAGGTCGGGCAGGATCGCCCGGGGCGCGGGTGTCCACTCGTTGCGAAGCTGCTCGCCGAACCGCTCCGACGCCGGCGTTGCAATGCCTGGTGTCACCTCGACGTCGGGCATCCGGCGCCGCCCGCCCTGCATCGAATCCGAGCCAGTCGATTCCACGTGGGGCGAGATACGGAATGTTCGTCCGGAACGTCGCCTGCGACCCGCCACCGACCGAGAGATTGAACTCGGAGACCCGATCGTTCGGGAACTCCTTCGTCGTGACTTCCACCGAGCCGCCGGCAAAGTCGCCGGGCTTGTCCGGTGTCGCCGTCTTGCTGACGACGATCGACTCGAGCAACGACGATGGGAACAGATCGAGCGGCACGATCTTCTTCAGCGGCTCCGGGCTCGGCAGCTCGACACCGTTGAGCAGCGTGTTGCTGTATCGCTCCGCCAGGCCGCGCACCACGGCGAACTTGTTGTCGACGATGGACACGCCCGTCACGCGGACGATCGCTTCGCCCGCGTTGGCACCCGGCGCACGCTTGATCGACTCGGCGCTGATGCCGTCCGACACCCGCGAGGCCGACTTCTGCATCGCCAGCAGCGCATCGTCGGAGTTGGCCTTCGTCGGCGCGGCAGTCACTGCGACCGCCTGCAGCTGCACCACCGCGGTGCCGAGCGCAAAGTTCGCGCTGACACTCACCCCCGCCGTGATCCGCACCCCATCCTGCTGCTGCGCCACGTTGCCGAGCCGGAAGGCACGCACCGAGTACACACCAACCGGCACTGGCAGGCGGTACCGCCCATCGAGGTCCGTCTGCGTGCGCAGCGTCGTTCCCACCACCACCACGTTGGTGGCCGGCAGCGGGCGACCGCTGGCCTTGTCGATCACCTGGCCGACGAGATACCCGCGCGTGGCAGGGGCTGACGCTGGTGCCGCTGGTACCGGCGTCTGTGCCGACAGGCGCGCGACCGTCACGGGTGCGAGCGCTGCACCGGCGAAGCACAGCAGCGTGCGAATGATCGGGGGTCGTATCAAATGCAACATGCTCATCTCGGATCCCGCAGCGCTCACGGGGAGCGCGCCGGGGAAGCAGACAGGGAGTGGCGCGAAAACACCGCCGGGCAACGCGCGAAGGATCGGCCGCCGCGTTGATGTTTTACCGTTCGTCAGGTCGCGGACTGGTCACGGCGTGGTATCCACGTGTGTCGGCGCGCATCGGGACACACGTGCGCACGGACCGGGTGCGCATTCGCGCCACGCGATCACGCCGATGCCGAGTCAGGCGGATGGTCCGTCGCACGTCGTCGGGGACCGGTCCACTCGGAAGCGCCGTCACCGCGGCGCTCGGCGTCGATCGCAGTGTCACCGCGCGCAGGGCGCCCGCGTCGGAAGCGCGAGTTGCCCGGATACTTGCGACGCCGCGGGCCCGTGCTCCGCGAGACGTCCTCGTCGAACACCACCTGCTCGGCGCGTTCGGGATCGCGCGTCATCATCAGTGTTTCGATGTCGAGCTGCGCGATGCGCGGTTCGCTGCTCGCGCAATCCTCGATCGGCACTCCGCGCGCGCGCAACACGGCCTCATCGGCCGTCGGCGACAGGCTCGCCGTGGTGAGCGGGATGGAGCTGGGTTCCCACCAATCACCCGCCCATTCCTCGACTTCGAGGAGGGATGCCACGGGCGAGACGATCCTGCAGATCCGGTCACCGACGATGACCGGTGGAACGACGACACGCATTGGAGCACTGACCGGCGAAGGGGAGGTCGCCGTCCACGCCATCGTGGACAAGGGTCAGAACATCGGTCGCGTCTGTCAGCGGGAGCACGTCGGTTGTGTCACGGTCGTGCTACCGTCCGGTAATGCCATGCGCGGAACGGTGCTCCCCGGACGGCCTCAGTGCTCCTGTCGTCGCGAAGGGTCCTGTCGCTGCTGCCACCCTTCGCCACGGTCGGCACAGGCGCGCAACTCGGGCGCCCGAGTGCCATACACGTGTCCACGGATGTTCACCACGGTGACAGGCGTCGGAGCGAGGCAGTCCTTGCGGTCCGCGTCCGGCGCTCCGGGCGCGACGGGAGCCACGCCGACGGATGTGCCGTCCGCCGTGTGTCCCGGCACCATGCCGGCGTCGCGCAGCTGCGGCACGCGCACGACCACGACGACGGACGCCACGTACGTCACGCAGAGGACCGCCAGGTGGCGGATGGGCCAGTCGTTGAAGAGGGGGGTCGGCATAGGCGTCAGGGAAGAGACGCCCGAATGATGCGAACTTTCGCACGCCGGCCACGAGACGACGGCGTACCCACTTGGTCAAGCGACCGTCACGGCCTGCGGACAGGCCCGGCCACGTTCACCGACGGGCCACGCGCCCCGCCTCGAGGTCCCGCAACGACGCCTTGAAGTCGCTGTCTCGCCGATCCGTGGCAATCGCCTTCTGATACGCCTCGCGTGCGGGGGCAATCTTCCCCTGCTTCTCGAGCACCTGCCCCAACCGCCACCACGCGACACCCACCACCGGCTGTGCCAGCAGGATCGGCCCCTTGATGTACTCCCGCAGCGCAGCCTCGCTCTCCGCGAGTTCCACGCCATGCACCGCCGCCAGCCGGCCGCGATGGATCAGCGCGGTGCGATCCGTCGGGACCAGTGCCGTGTACCGGCGCAACGCGTCGCGGGCATCGTCGGCCTTGCCCATGCGATACGCCAGGTCGTGGAGCGCAAACCACGCCGGTGCGCTGTCGGGCTGCGACGTCACCAGCGACCGATAGATCGAGTCGGCGATGGCATTCCGGCCATCGATGCGTTCGAAGTGCCCTCGCATGAGCGCACCGCGATAGGGATGCAGCCGCTCCAGGCGCTCCACCATGGCTGCAGCCTCGCTGCGGCTTGCCGCCGGCGATCGACGGCAGCAGCCGTCCCAGCCATGCCAGCGACTCCACGACATCGGCGCGGCGTCGAGTCACGCTGCGAACGCGCGGCGCTGAATGCCGCCTGGGCATGCCGCGCGGCGAAGTACCGGCTCGCGATCCCGGGGCGACTGCCAAGCAGCAGATGCGCCTGTCCCGTGAGCGCCAGCGTCGTTGCGCCGAACTGTCGGTGCGCGCCGCCAGCACCATCAGCGCTGAGTCCGGCTGCGCCGCGTGATAGAAGGCCTGCGCGTCGCCGTGGCTCCGCGACCGGCGTCTGCGCGCACGAGCAGCATCGTCGCCCACCGCGACCAGCATGCCGGCGCGCGCACCCGTGGCTGCGCTGCGTGTTCGATCCGGTGCGACGCAGCGGATAGTCCCGTTCCACGGCGCGCCACGTGTCGCTGATCGAGATCGCGAGGGCACGCGCCGCATCGACATCGGTCGAGGCGGACAGCTTGCGCACGCTCGCCCAGAGCGCCTCGAGCCGCGCTGCCGGCATCGTCTCGACGCGCGGTCATGAGCGTGCATCCGCTCGCGCGATCGCAGCAGCGCATCGCGCTGGTTGACCAGCAACTGCACGGCCTCCGGGTCGCCTGCACTCCGACTCGTGCAGCACGATCTCCGCCTCGAGCCGGTCGAGCTGCTCACGCGGCGCCGCCTTCTCGAGCAGCGCCAGCTCGCGATCGTGCGCCGTCATCGCATCGAGCAGCCGACGCGCGGCCGCCGTGGCATGGCTGTTGCCGCTCTCCGTCACGGATGGTGGGAGCGTGCCGGAGGCGGCGAGAATCTGCGACACGAACTCCTGCGGCGTCTTCGGGCGACGGTCGGCGCCGCTGCTGCCGGAACACCCGCTGGATGCGCGGATCGCGCCAGAACGCGGCATCGGTCGGCTTGTACGTCAGCCGGCGCTTGTCCATGTAGCCGACGTCCGCGCCGCGTGTCGCGCGTCGCACGCAGCAGGTCGGCCAGTCAGACGCCTGCGGTCACCAGCAGCAGCAGGAAGACGATCAGCGCCGCCAGCGGCACCAGCATCTCGAGCCGCGGCAGCCACTGCATCGAGAAGTAGGCATGCGAGGACGGAATCATGTCGCGGATGGCGAGGCGCCGCGGATCGGTTGCCCACGCCATCAGCGGACCTTCGGCCAGCAACAGCAGCGTGAGCACGACCGTCACCATCCGCGCCCACTTGAGCGCGGCCGGCAGCTGCTCGTAGACGTCACCCGCACGCCGCCAGCTGCGCGGCCACCAGAGGATCCACCAGCGCGGTGGCAGCGTCAGCACGCGGCGGATCGTGCTCCACTCGTAGCCGCGCTTCCGCGCCTCGCGCACCTGCAAACCGTTCAGCAGCAGGAACAGCGGCGGCGTGAGCCAGAGCAGCGCCGGGCATCGAGAACAACGCGCCGCCCCGCAGCGCGGCACTGAGGCTCGAGCGCGCACTGCTCACTGCGCTGGTCGACGAGGAAGATCGCGGCCCAGTGCTGCAGCTCCGCCAGTTCGTACGTCAGCGTGTCATCGTCGTACGCCGAGCCACCGACGGCGGCGCGCAGGCTGCGACCGTCGCTGAAGCGCTTTGCCGGCTCCTTCTCCAGGCACCGCATCACCGCATCCGCTCAGGTCGGCCGGCACCGATGGCGCCACGGCCGACAACGGCTTCGGCGTGGACGAGACGTGCTGCATCAGCAGCTCGCGGAAGCTGCGGCCATCGAACGGCAGCGTGCCGCTCAGCATCTGGTAGCCCACCACACCCACCGAGTACAGGTCGCTGCGCCCGTCGATCGACGGTTCGGCGGTGGCCTGTTCCGGCGACATGTAGTGCGGCGTGCCCATCACCGAGCCGACCTGCGTGAGGCTCGTGCCCGCCTGCAGCGTGTCGGCGCGCGCGATGCCGAAGTCGGTCAGCATCGCGCGACCGGTGGTGTCGTCGATCAGGATGTTGTCCGGCTTGATGTCGCGATGGACGATGCCCTGCCGGTGCGCATGATCGAGGGCATCGGCCACCTGCGCCGAGCAGGGTGCGCGTCGTCTCGACGTCGAGGATCGTCTCGCGGTCGATGCGCGCGCCGAGTGACTCGCCGCGCACGTAGCCCATCACGAACCAGCAGAGTCCGCGACGTTCGCCGAAGGCGTACAGCGGCACAGAACAATACGTCGTCGAGGTAGACCAGCAACAGC
>CAVZRU010000018.1:0-95028 GCA_963777785.1 uncultured Alphaproteobacteria bacterium | reverse complement strand
GATTCGAACCCACGTTACGGTTGCCCGTAAACCGCATTTCGAGTGCGGCGCATTCGACCTCTCTGCCACCTCTCCGCAAGGGCGCACTGGCGCCGCGAGGGCGCCTGGTCGGCTAGGAAGCGCGGCGGTTAGCCGAAGCTCCCTCGCTTGCCAAGCCCCAAGAACTGCGCGATTGCAGCGTTAATTGGGGATCGAGCAAATAGACTGCTTGTTTCGCACCCGCGCCAAATTATATTAGACCCTATGGATCGTGCGGAATTCTACTCTCCACAGGCCGGTCGCAGGATCGAGGCCCCCTCTCACGCTGAAGCCCATTTCGCCATCGGCGATGTGGTAAAACACGGCTGTTCGATTTTCGCGGCGTGGTTTTCGACATCGACCCGGTCTTCGCCAACAGCGAAGAATGGTACGATGCGATCCCGAAGGACATGCGCCCGCGGCGCGACCAGCCGTTCTACCACCTGCTCGCCGAAAACGAGGATTCGAGCTACGTCGCCTATGTCAGCCAGCAGAATCTGCTGGTCGATCGCGATGGCGGTCCGGTGGATCACCCCTCGCTGCCGCAACTGTTCGAAGATTTCGCGGACGGCCGCTATCGCCTGCGGCGCAGCCTGACCCATTGATCTTCCGGCCCCGGAAGGGCCCGGCGATCAGCTCTTCAGCTTCCACCCGCTCTTGAGCAGGCGGTAGGCAGATATATCCCAGCACCAGGTTGAACACGCCCAGCCCCACGCGCAGCGCCGATCACGGCCTGGTTGGTGCTGCCGATGTCGCTTTGCCCCAGAAAGCCGAAGCGGAAGCCCGAAATCACGTAGAAGAACGGGTTGGCCCGGCTGATCGCCTGGAAGGCCGGGCTGAAGATTGTCGATCACGTAGAACGTGCCCGACAGCAGCGAGAGCGGCTGGATGACGAAATTGGTGACGGCCGCGTGATGATCGAACTTCTCGGCCCAGAGCGAGGTCGAGGATGCCGATCGTCGCCAGCAGCATCGCGCCCATCAGGCCGAACCACACGATCGCCCAGGGATGCGCGGCCATGCAGCGTCACGCCCGGCCAGAAGCATCATCGCAAAGGCCACGGCCAGCCCGACCATGACCGCGCGGGTCACCGCCGCGGCCGACGATGCCGAGCATCAGTTCGCGCTTCGCTGAGCGGCGGCATCAGGAGATCGATGATCGTGCCCTGCATCTTGCCCGACAGCAGCGAGATGGCTCGAATTGGCAAAGGCGTTCTGCATCATGCCCATCATGATCAGGCCCGGCGCGATGAAACGTGGCGAAGGGTACGCCCAGCACTTCCCGGCCGCCCCGGCCCATTGCGACGGTGAAGATCACCAGAAACAGCAGGGTCGTGATCGCCGGCGCCCAGATCGTCTGGGTCTGCACCTTGAGAAATCGGCGAACCTCCTTCATATAGAGAGTCCACAGCCCGATACGGTTGAAGTTGCCGAGCACGATGTGCCATAGGTGCGAAGCGTGGCCGAGCTTGCGCCCGTTTGGCTTTCGGATGCGAATTGTGTCGGAGCTTGATCGGACATGATGCGGCGACTATCGGCAGCGGCCGGTTCTGGCAAGTTCCCTGCATCGCTGCTGGGCAAACGAATTGTTGAGGAATTGAAATTTCAATGAGCTGGACCGACGAACGTATCGCTACCCTGACCAAGATGTGGGAAGGCGGCGCGACCGCAAGCCAGATCGCCGAAGAGCTCGGGCGGCGTGTCGCCGCAATGCCGTGATCGGCAAGGCGCACCGCCTTGGCCTCAAGTCGCGCCCTTCGCCGGTGAAGGCGAATGACGAACCGCGCGCCAAGCCCGTCGCGAAGAAGAAAGACGTCAAGCCTGTCAAACTCAAGGACAAGGTCGATGTCCAGCAAAGCCGGTCAGCAGGCCAGCGCCGGCGCGATCGCTTCCAAAGCGCCCGTGGCCGCGGATGGCGATTCGCCAAGCCAGCCCTTGCCTAACCCAACGCCCAACATGCCCAAGATCGTGTCGGTCGGGCCCGGCGGCTTCCTGCGTCAGGGCCCAGGCGACCAGCAGGCGCCGATCCCGCCGGCTCCGCCGCGCCGCCTGGTACCAGCCAAGCCGAGCCCCGAGATTGCGGACAAGACCAGCCTGCTCGATCTGAGCGACAAGGTCTGCCGCTGGCCGATGGGCCATCCGGGCGAAGCCGATTTCCATTTCTGCGGCGATGCAGGTGAACCCGGGCTTTCCCTATTGCGTCGAACATTGCGGTCGCGCCTATCAGGCGCAGCTGCCGCGCGGCGCGCGCCGCCCCCCTCCGCCGCTGCCGTTTGGTGGTCCGCGCGTACGCTAAGACCGGCATTCTCAATCAAGGCAACGCGCCCGCTTCCCCCTGGGAGGCGGGCGTTTGTCGTTGCATCAACTCAGCTTGCGTTGGTGCGTTTGAGCGAAACCGGAGAATGGTCTAACTCGCGCCCGCACCCAACATTAGCTCATCGACCGCGCCTTCATGCAGTCGAAAGACCCTGTCCTGCGGGGCCGGCATGGCGGACATGACTTCTTCCGGCAATCCAAGGTAGAGCCCGCGCAGGAAGATGCCGATGATGCCGTGCGCCACTGCGATCACGCGCCGGCCCTCCGCCCATTCCAGCCAGCGCTGTGCCCGGTCAATCGCCGCTTCGTAGCTCTCGCCATCGGGGCAATGGTGCCGCCAGGTATCGATAAAGGAGACTTCGGGGCCAACGCCCGCCTCCACGCGGCAAAAGCTACGCAGCCTCGTCTCCCACGATCCACAGCCGATTTCGAGCAGGAGCGGATCTGCTACCGGCGGAGTGGTGAGACCGGCCGCCTCTTGCACAATCGCGGCTGTCGCCATTGTCCGGCCAAGCGGGCTGCAGACGAACTCCACGCCGTCCAAACTGGCTAGGTTGTCGCGCAGGATCAGGCCCAGATTGCGCGCCTGTTCGCGCCCCAGCGGGGTCAGCGTGCTGTCGCACTGCCCCTGGATCCTGCCTTCCGCGTTATATTCGGTCTGGCCGTGACGCAGCAGGTAGATCAATCGGCTTTGCTCGATCTGAAGCCCAGGCCGAAATCGTCTGGCTCCACTTCAGTCACCACTGGACGGTTGCCAGTTACCAGCAGGTTCTTCGCCATTTCGGCGCGCATCGTCTCGAACGCGACACGGCCCCTGGAGGGAACTTCGTCCGGGAAGGCTTCTTCCATCTCGCGGTTGCGCGCCTTCACTTCGTCCAGGAATTCGCGGTTGGTGAAGATGTAGAAGCGGTTTTCCTTGATCGCGTCCACCACGGCGCGCCCGGTGTCGAGCGGATCGATTGCCTGACGTGCGGCATCCCATAGTGCCCGTTGATATTCCCCGGCCTCGATCTCGTCGACATTCGTTTCGGGGTCATCCTCCGGGGGATAGAGCATGCCGGTGCGGGTCGCACCGGGAAACAGGCAGGACACACCTATGCCGAGCGGAGCGAGCTGCATCCGCAGGCTCTCGGAAAAGCCGCGCACGGCGTATTTGGCGGTTGAGTAGGCGGCCAGGCCAATCAACGGCACCACGCCCGCCATGGAGGAAGTGCAGACCACATGGCCGCCTTCCCCCTGGCGCTTGATGATCGGCACGATCATCTTGGTGCAGTTGATTACCCCATTGAGATTGACGGCCATGACCTTGTCGAAGGCCTCGAAGTCCGGATCGTCCGCCGTGCCGCCGCCATTGATGCCGGCATTGTTGCACAGCACGTGGATCTTGCCGAATGCCGCCAGCGCTTCGTCGATCGCCGCCTGGAGATCCGCCCGGTCGGCCACGTTGGTCTTCACGAAAGCGGCGGCGTTGTTGCCCTTGAGCGCTTCCTTCGCCTTGGCGATATGCGAAGCGCTCCAGTCGGCGATGACGACTTTCATCCCCTCGGACAGGAATGCGCGCGCCATGCCGAAGCCGATGCCGTTGGCTCCGCCGGTGATGAAGGCAACCTTGCCGGTCAGGTCTTCCATATTATCTGCTCCTCGATCCCTTGCAGGACTATTCCCCGCGGTAATTGTCGAACCTGCCGACCGCTTCGATCCGGTCCGGCGTCGCATCCAGCACTGCCTGGCAGCGCTCGCGCATCGCGGTCCTTGAACACGCCGTGCGTGACGATGTAGGTCTTGTCGGCCAGGATACCGTCGGCCACCATCTGGCCGACGTCTTCCGCGTCCATCCACTCCTCGTCCACGATCCGGCGTGAGAGGCGCTCCTCGCTCGCCGCAAAGCCGCTGCCGGCACGCAAATGTTCGGGGCGGTTGTCCATCGCTTCATGGATGTTCGACTTCACCGGCCCCGGCAGCAGCACGGAAACGCCGATATCATGCTGTGCCAGCTCGGGCTTCACCGCTTCGCAGAAGTGGCACACCGCCGCCTTGCTCGCCGCATAGATCGCCATCTGTGGGCGCCCCACCACTTCGGCCCCGAGGCTGGACGTGGACACGATATGCCCACCCCGGCCATGTGCGATCATCTGCGGCATGAACTCGGTGAAGCCGTTGATCACCCCGCCGAGATTGACGCCAAAGCCGAAATCGTAATCGGCATAAGTCGCCTCGAGCAGCGGGCCTTCGAGCCCTACCCCGGCATTGTTGACGAGAATGTCGATCCCGCCGAAGTCGGCCTTCATCTTCTGCGCGGCCTCACGATATTGCTCGCGGTTCGTGACATCGAGCTGAAGCGCAGACACGGCGTTGGAGCGCGTTCCTCCGGCAAATTCCGCCAGGGCATGGTCGATGTGATCGGGCCTGAGATCAGCCATCACGACCTGCGCACCGCGTTCCACCAGGGCCTTCGTGATCCCAAGCCCGATCCCGCTGGCGCCGCCGGTGACGAAAGCGACCCGTCCTTCGAATGAGGCGATCCCCATCATTCTCTCCTTATTGTCCAGACCGTTTATTCGGCTTTCTTGGCCGAATCCTTCAGCCCAGCCGCTTCCACGCCCGTCTTTGCGCAAGCGACATCTTCGGCCGGCGTCATGCCGGAAACGCCCACGCTGCCCAGCGGCTTGCCGTCGGCGGTAAAGACCGGAACGCCGCCCGGAAAGGTCGCGATGCCGGGAGCATTGGGCGCATTCCAATTGCCCAGATCGGCACTGGCAACGCGGTAGCTGGCGGCGGCCTTGCCTTTCCAATGCGCCAGATCGCTCGTGGCATTCGATGCGCCGTCCATCATGCTGAAACTAAGCAGCCGCATTTCCGTATCGTAGACGGCAATGGAAATCGACGAGCCCTTCCCTCCAGCATAGGCGATGCAGGCATCGCGCATTTTCGCCGCGCTTGCGTAGTCCAGCATCGGCCGGGCCGTCTGCGCCGAAGCCGGCACCGAAAGTACAAGCGCGCCCAATATGATTGCGGGAATCCTCATCAAACCTCTCCTTGATTTTGTCCGTGATTGGCAGAGCCACTGCTGTCCGTCTATGTCGCTGACGAATTGTTATTGTCGCAAGGAGAATGCGGATGCCTGTCTCGCTTTACAATGCCATCGTGCCGACTTGGCTGCGCATCCTCAATTCCGGCAAGGGCTGGCTCGTCAAGGCAGAAGCCTTCGCGCAGGAAAACGACGTTTCCGAAGCCGACCTTTTGGATTTCCGGCTGATCGACGACATGCTGCCGTTCAAATATCAGGTGAAGTCGATGGGCGTGCATAGCCGCGGCGCGATCGAAGGTGCCCGTAGCGGCGTGTTCAGCCCCGACATGAGCAGCCCGCCCGAGACCATTGCGGGACTGAATGCCAGGCTGGACGAAACGATTGCCGCGCTCGAAGCAGTCGACGAAAGCGAAATGGAAAGCTGGGTCGGAAAACCGATGGCGTTCGTGATCGGCGAAAGGCGCCTTGAGTTTGTGGCCGAAGATTTCCTCCTTCATTTCAGCCAATCCAACTTCCATTTCCATTCCACCACTGCATACGCGATCCTGCGGATGAAAGGCGTCGGCGTAGGCAAGATGGATTTCATGGGCCGCCTGCCCATCAAGAGCTGATCCGCCGAAAATCGGATCCGGGGCAGTTCGCCGCAACTGTGGAAATGCACAAAACTGTAACCGTTCCGTCGCGATAGGGTCACGTCCGGGGAATATCGGCCTCTCCCAATCTGGCGCGAATGATCGCGCCGGCGATTGGAAGGCTTGTGCGGATGAACAGCTCCCCAGCTTTGGATGCCCCGGCGGGGTCCGAGCTTATCCAACGTGCCGCGATCAGCACCAGCGGCCTGAACCAATCGGCGCTGCTCGAACGCGCCTTCGCCTTCGCCTTTCGCGGCCTCGTCTATCCGCAGATCTGGGAAGACCCGGTGGCCGACATGGCCGGGCTGCAAATCCAGCCGGGCGAAAATGTGGTGACCATCGCCAGCGGCGGCTGCAACGCTTTCAGCTACCTCACGGCAGATCCGGGGCGTGTGACCGCCGTAGATCTCAACGCGGCCCATGTGGCGCTGAACCGGCTCAAGCATGCCGCGATCCTCCACTTGCCGGACTATGCCCAATACCGGGCCTTCTTCGCCGACGCCAACCGCGCAGAGAATGTCGACGCCTATTTCTCCCATATTGCGCCCCATCTCGATGCGACTTCCCGCAAATATTGGGAATCGCGCGATCTCATGGGCCGCAAGCGGATCGGCTGCTTTGCGCGCGGCTTTTACCGCTACGGCCTGCTCGGCACATTTCATCGGCACCGCGCATTGGATCGCTCGGCTCCACGGCATAAATCCGCGCGACGTTCTGACTGCCCGCGGGACGCAGCAGCAGCGCGATCACTTCGAAGCAGCACTTCGTGCCCCTTTTCGAAAAGCCGCTCGTCCGGTGGATGACGAGCCAGCCGGCCTCCCTGTTCGGCCTGGGCATTCCGCCCGGCCCAATATGACAAGCTGGCCGGAACCCGGCGCATGGCGGACGTATTGCGCGAAAGGCTGGAGCGGCTGACCTGCGACTTCGATTTTCGCGACAATTACTTCGCCTGGCAGGCCTTCTCGCGCGGCTACGATCCCGCGCCGGAAGCCAGCCTGCCGCCCTATTTGCAGCAATCCAATTACGAAGCCCTGCGGCAGCGCGCGGAACGTATCGAGATCCGGCAAGACAACATGACCGACTATCTCGCCCGGCAAGAAGCCCAGAGCATCGACAGCTACCTGTTGCTCGATGCGCAGGACTGGATGACCGACCAGCAGCTGGGCGCCCTGTGGAGCCAGATCTGCCGCACGGCCCGGCCCGGTGCGCGCGTGCTGTTCCGCACGGCCGACGAGCCAACGCTGTTGCCCGGACGGCTCTCAGACGATTTGCTGGCAATGTGGGACTACCGCGAGGAACGATCGCGGGAACTGACAGCGCAGGACCGCTCTTCGATCTATGGCGGAACGCATCTTTATGTCCGCAGCAACTGAACATCTCCCCGATGCGCAAGGCGCCGGACATGCGCACCGGATGGACGCAATCTACGCTTTCCAGCGCCACATCTACGATCTGACCCGCAAATATTACCTGCTGGGGCGAGACCGGCTGATCGAACGGCTGGATGTGCCGGAAGGCGGGCACGTGCTGGAGATCGGCTGCGGCACGGCGAGGAATCTTGCGCTGGTCGGCCGGGCCTATCCGGGAGCCCGTCTCTACGGCCTGGACATCTCCGCAGAGATGTTGAAGTCGGCTGCCAAAACCATGAGTAATCAAAACTTTACCGCGCAGCATATGCTCGCGCTTGGGCGATGCCGCTGGCTTCAGCCCGCACTCATCGTTCGGCCGGGCGAACTTCGACCGCATCTTCTGTTCCTACACCTTGTCGATGATCCCGGAATGGAAGGAGACCCTGCAGCATTGCTGCACTCTGCTGGCGCCCGGAGGAGAGCTGCACGTGGTCGATTTCGGCCAGCAGGAGCGCCTGCCGCGCTGGTTCGGCGCGCTGCTCAGGCGGTGGCTTGCGCGCTTCCATGTCAGCCCGCGTGCCAGTCTGTTCGCCGCTGGCGAAGAGCTCGCACGGCAATACGGACTCACCATCGAAACGCTCAATTTCCACCGCGATTACGCCCGCTACATGGTGCTGCGCCGCAGCTGATATCCGCCGATCTGGTTGACGCGGATGGGGCAGCGAAACTCGCCGAAGAATCCCGCCACCAGAATTCACTGGGCGCAGTTCTATTCAGCCGGGCGACAAGCCGCAAAAGCGCAGAATTGTCAGGCTTTTGAACCGTCGCAATGTGCCGCCCCCGGTATAGCACCGGCTTCAATCTGCCCTCTGTCGCAAGCTGGACCAGCTCCTCGGATGTGACTTTTCGCATCCGCTGCCACGGCGCACCCAAAGCTGAATCCCACGCCGCGGCAAAGCTCTCCGCCCCTGGGCGCCGCCTCAGGCGATAGGCGCTCTCGCGGCTCATGCCGACGTGCCGCGCCGCCTCGCCGACCAGGCCGCTCACCGCAAGCGCGCCGAGAAAATTGGCTTGCCGCTCCGGCGTCCATCCATCGCGCCTTCCGCGAAGCGAAACGGGAATGAAGGCGGGAACCCGCCGGTGAAGTTTCCTGCCGCGCGGCAGGCGAGTGGAAGCATGGTTCGTCATCCGGCAGCTTAAAGCCGATCCGGATGCTTGTAGGAAAGTGGTTTAACGGGTTCGCAGCGACGGTGGGTGCTCAACCGGGCCCGGCAACAAGTGAGCCGGTGAAGCAGCCCCGCCAGGCGCCGCACTTGCAGGGTTTGCGATCGCCCAAAGGAAAGGGCCGCGAAGTCTCCTCCGCGGCCCCTGTCTCTCATTGCCTTTCGGCGCCGATCAGTCGTCCTTGAGGAACGCCGGCATGTGATCGGGATCGCCCCCGCCAACCTTGCCGCCATCGCGCTCGCTGCGCTCACGGCGCGGGCCGCGATCGCCGCCATCCCGGCGCGGGCCGCGGTCACGACCGCCACCACCGCCGCCGCCACCGCGCGGTGCCGCGACGGTCGCCACCGCGATCACCGGGCGATCGCCGCGCGGTTCGCGCGGTTCGCGCGGCGGACGGGTGTCTTCCAGCTCCTCGCCGGTTTCCTGATCGACGACGCGCATCGACAGGCGAACCTTGCCGCGCTGGATCGATCTCGAGCACCTTGACCTTGACTTCCTGGCCTTCGGAGACGACGTCGGTCGGCTTCTCGACGCGCTCGTTCCGCATTTCGGAGACGTGGACGAGACCGTCCTTGCCGCCCATGAAGTTCACGAACGCGCCGAAATCGACGATGTTGACGACCTTGCCGTCGTAGACCTTGCCGACTTCGGCTTCTTCGACGATGCCGAGGATCCACTTGCGGGCGGCTTCGATCTGGCTGAGGTCGGACGAGCTGATCTTGATCAGGCCTTCATCGTCGATGTCGACCTTGGCGCCGGTTTCGGCGACGATCTCGCGGATCACCTTGCCGCCGGTGCCGATGATGTCGCGGATCTTCGACTTGTCGATCTGCATCGTCTCGATGCGCGGGGCGTGGGCCGACAGCTCGGTGCGGGCAGAGCCCAGCGCCTTGGTCATTTCGCCCAGGATATGCGCGCGGCCTTCCTTGGCCTGTGCCAGCGCCTGCTCCATGATCTCCTGGGTGATGCCGGCGACCTTGATGTCCATCTGCATCGTGGTGATGCCCTCGGACGTGCCGGCAACCTTGAAGTCCATGTCGCCGAGGTGATCCTCGTCACCGAGGATGTCGGACAGAACGGCGAAGTCCTTGCCTTCGAGGATCAGGCCCATCGCGATGCCCGAAACCGGGCGCGTTGAGCGGCACGCCGGCGTCCATCATCGACAGGCAGCCGCCGCAGACGGTCGCCATCGAGGACGAGCCGTTGGACTCGGTGATGTCGGACAGGACGCGGATCGTGTAGGGGAAGTCTTCCTTGGTCGGCAGCACGGCGTGCAGCGCGCGCCAGGCAAGCTTGCCATGGCCGACTTCGCGGCGGCTCGGCGCGCCGAAGCGGCCGACTTCACCGACCGAATAGGGCGGGAAGTTGTAGTGCAGCATGAAGTTGGAATAGCTCAGGCCTTCCAGCCCGTCGATCATCTGCTCGCTGTCCTTGGTGCCGAGCGTGGTGGTGCAGATCGCCTGCGTTTCACCGCGGGTGAACAGCGACGAACCATGCGTGCGCGGCAGGAAGCCGACGATCGCTTCGATCGGGCGAACCTGGTCGATCTTGCGGCCGTCGATGCGCTGGCCGTCCTTGAGGATGGCGCCGCGAACGATTTCGGCTTCGAGCTTCTTCATCGGCTTGCCGGCGACCATCTGGGTCTGCGCCGTCTTCGTCGGCGAAGGCTTCCTTGGCCTTGGCGCGGGCGGCGTTGAGCGCGTTCGAACGCGCCGACTTGTCGGTCAGCTTGTAGGCGGCGGCGATGTCCTTGCCGATCAGCGTCCTTGAGCTTGTCCTTGATCGTCGGCAGATTGTCGCTGACGGCGACGTCCCACGGATCCTTGGCGGCCTTTTCGGCCAGATCGATGATCGCGTTCGACGACCTTCTTGATCTCGTCATGCGCGAACATCACGGCGCCGAGCATGACTTCTTCCGAAAGCTCCTTGGCTTCGGATTCGACCATCATCACGGCGTCGCCGGTGGCGGCGACGACCAGGTCGAGCGCGCCATCGGCAGCCACGTCCTGCTTCGGGTTGAGCGTATATTCGCCATCGTCGTAGCCGACGCGGCAGGCGCCGATCGGGCCCATGAAGGGCACGCCGGAAATCGTCAGCGCGGCCGAAGCGGCGATCATCGCGAGGATATCGGGCTCGATTTCGCCGTCATAGCGACAGGACCTGCGCGATCACGTTGATTTCGTTGTAGAAACCTTCGGGGAACAGCGGGCGGACCGGACGATCGATCAGGCGGCTGGTCAGCGTTTCCTTTTCGGTCGCGCCGCGTTCACGCTTGAAGAAGCCACCCGGGATGCGGCCGGCGGCGGAGAATTTTTCCTGATAGTGGACGGTGAGCGGGAAGAAATCCTGCCCTTCCTTCACCGACTTGGCGGCGGTCACGGCGCACAGCACCACGGTTTCGCCATAGGTCGCCAGCACGGCGCCATCGGCCTGACGGGCAATGCGGCCGGTTTCGAGAGTGAGGGTCTTGCCGCCCCACTCCATCGATACGGTTTTCGTGTCGAACATGTATTTTCCTTCGAACCCGCGCGGCCCAATTGCCGGCGGGGTTTTCTGCCGGGTAATGCCGTCCCGGTCCGGTGCGGGGCCTTTTCGTGCCCCGAGGCCGCCTTCAGCCGAATTGTCGAGCGGATGCCCAAATGCGAAAAAGCGGCCCGCTTGAAGGGCCGCTTCCGCATCATATTACTTACGAAGACCCAGCTTCTCGATCAGGGCGTTGTAGCGCTCGACATCCTTCTTCTTGAGATAGGCGAGCAGCGTGCGACGCTTGTTGACCATCATCAGCAGGCCGCGGCGCGAATGGTTGTCCTTGTGGTGACCCTTGAAATGCTCGGTCAGGTTGCGGATACGCTCGGTGAGGATCGCGACCTGCACTTCCGGGCGAACCGGTATCGCCCTGCGTCGCGGGCATTGTCCTTGATGATCTCAGTCTTCTTTTCGGCAGTAACCGACATGTATTCTACTCCGCGACATCGGGAAGGTTGAAACCCCGGACGACCTTCGCCGTCCCGGCAGTGATCTCGCATCAGCGCGACCGGCACATTGCCGGCCCTTGCCCAATACAGCCCATCACCTTGGGGCAATCCCGGAAAGGACCCGGCCCTGTCGGACCGCCCTGCCGCTTCCGGATCGAGAGTAGAGGGCCGGGATGTCGTCCAGCCCTGCCTCAAGCGGCAGGATTACGTCTTCAAGGCGCGCGCCCTTAGCCGATTTCGTTCAATTTGTCCAGCGAAATCGCCTGATCGAGCGTGAACGGCCCGGCCTTGGTCCGGCGCAGCATGGTGACATGGCCGACGGTGCCGAGCGCATGGGCGATGTCGCGCGCGAGGCTGCGGATATAGGTGCCCTTGGAGACATGGGCGATGAGGGTGATCGCTTCGATCGCTCGCCCTGTCGAGCCGTCCGCGATCGCGACAGCGCGCAGCGAATGGATCGTCACCGCACGCGCGCTGTCCAGCTCCACCTCTTCGCCCGCCCGCGCCAGATCATAGGCGCGCTTGCCGTCCACCTTCAGCGCGGAATAGGCGGGCGGCACCTGTTCGATCGGGCCGGTGAAGCGCGGCAGCACCGCCTCGACCTCCGCCAGCGTCGGGCGGACCGTCGCTGGTCGCGACCACCTCGCCCTTCAGCGTCCAGCGTGTCGGTCTGCTCGCCGAAACGGATCGTGAACTCATAGATCTTGTCGGCATCGAGCATCCGCCCGGCGAGCTTGGTCGCCTCGCCCAGCGCGATCGGCAGCACGCCCGTCGGCCAGCGGATCGAGCGTGCCGCCATGGCCGACCTTGACCTTGCCAGTATGCCGGCCTCGCGCAGATTGCGCTTCACCGCGCCGACCGCCTGCGTCGAGCCAAGCCCGACCGGCTTGTCGAGGATGATCCAGCCGTTCGGTTGCATCACCAATGGCCGAGCCGCACGCGCTCGACCGGCCGCCAGCCCTCGGGCCCGCGCCGGAATGCATAAGCGCCCAGCAGGCCATCGGGCGCGGAGAATTGCACGAAGGAAATATCGCCGATCTCGACCGGCCTGGTAATCGCCGCGTTGCACTGGAATCCTGCGCGCGCCGGATTGATCTCTACGCCAGATATTTCGACGGATACGGGCGTGCCGCGTCCCTGCGCGACCAAGGCGGCCGTTCGCCGCACTTCCTCGCCCTGGAACCGGCGCGGATAGAGATCGGCGGAACCCGGAGCCCGGTGCAGGATCGTAGCTCAGCATGCGCATCTTCACGATCTCGAGGCAGCGTGCCGTTCGGTCCATGTCCTGCTGGAACACGAAGTCTATCCGCTCGTCCTCGCTCTTCATTTCCTCGATCGGTTCGGCGCAGCCGCAGCACAGCAGCAGCAGGATCATGGGAACTGGAAACTGGCGCATGGCCGTCTGCCCTTCCGTTCGTTTGCTTCAGCGGCTTTCCGCCAGCCGAGCAGGCCTGTCACCCCTGAAGATGCTGCGTGTTAGTCCTGGGAGGCTTAACCGCCCGCTATCGCGAGGGCCAGTTCCATATATTTGCCCTGCGCCCACTCGACTGGCGGAAGCACCACCCTTTCGATGATGCGCGCCTCCGGGAACAGCCACGGGATCACCAGCAGAAGCAGGAACACCAAGGGAAATCCCAACGGCCTGAGCTTCGCATAGACGCGGGCCGCGTCTGGCGGGAGCAATCCCTCCACGATGTGCGAGCCATCGAATGGGGGGATCGGGAGCAGGTTGAACAGCGCGAGGAAGATGTTGACCAAGATAAAATAATGGACGCTCGTCAGGACAAGCGCGAAGGTCCCTGTCGGCTCCACGGAAAGGCCGCGCAAAAGTAAGCCAAGGCAGACCGCCCCAATGGCAGCCAGCACCAGATTGCTGCCCGGCCCCGCAGCAGCCACCGCCATCATGCCGAAGCGTGGATTGTTAAGCCGCCGCTGGCTGACCGGAACCGGCTTTGCCCAGCCGAACACGGGCGCGCCCGATAGCGCGAGGAAGCCGGGCAGCACGATTGTGCCGATCGGATCGACATGCCGGATCGGGTTGAGGGTGAGACGCCGGGCCTCCTTGGCGGTGGGGTCTCCCAGGGCAAGCGCGGTCCAGCCATGCGCGACTTCATGGAACACGATGGCAAGCACCAGCGCCGGAATCAGCGCAAGCGCCTGAAGGAGTGTATCGTTCATGGCGGCCAGATAGGGGGTCTGCCTCGCCGCGCCAAGCGCAGAGAATCCGGTGCCCGGCCGCTAGCCCCCGATCAAGGGTTCAAGCGGATCGGAGGAATTCCAATATCGCGGAGTTGCAATCGGCAATGTCGGGAAGAAGGCCAGGATCGAATGGATCTCGCCGCCCCATATCTTGAACGCCTCGAAAGTCACCAGCGCTTTGCCCGGTCCGCAGGAATTGGTGAAACCGAAGTTCATCCACAGCAAGACGATGCCGGCTTCTTCGTCCACCGCCGCCACGCTTGCGACAATGCCGGGATGAAGCATGACCCGCTGGGCATACATGCCGCAATCCTCGCGTCTGCAGCCGGGGCCGGAGGTGATCACGCCATTCTCCACCCGGTAGGTTCCAGGCGCGAAGGGCGTTCCGCCATCCGAAAAATTGCCGATCCGCAAGCCTTCCGGATAGGTGAGCGCCGTCTTGACCATGGATTCGCGCGACTGCTTTTTATCCGCGGGAACGGGATCGTTCATACCTCGGATCGGGCCGCCCAGCTCGGTTGGCTGAAACGGCGAATTCGGCAGGATGCGCTGATACAGCGTCTCTATGCCCGCAATCTTTCCATCATCCAGATGCAGCACGACGGTGTAGAGAACGGGCACTTCCCCTTCCTTCAGTTCCATGTGCGATGCCGCGATCTGCCTGGTGGTGTCGAGATAGTCCTGCCGGAAGCCGCCCTTGCCGGTGATGGTCGGCCATAGTCCTTCGCCAAGTTTCAACTGGCTGGAATTCTCGGTGAAGCGAACCTTCTCCGCAAGTGGCAGGCTGGAGTGGTCATTCGCCACTAACGCGTCGGCATATTGCGTCAGCAGAGCGGTCATGCACGCCCGGTTGCATTCAGCGGCCGATGCCGAGGTTGCAGTAAGCGACAGCAGCCCCAGCATGGCGGTGAGTGCCAGCAACACGGACTTCATGATCTCGGAAATTCTGGACATGCCCCTCTCCTCGGGAAGATCGCCTCTGACGTTTGTTGCAGCTTGGCTGAACCGGTTCCGCCGCGTCAAGCGGCGAGACAATTCACGAAAGCTCGGCGAGTTCCGCTGCCCTCTTGGCTGCCCATTCCTCGGCCAGGATCGAATAGACCGCTGTGTTGCGCACATGGCCTGTCCAGGTGATCCGTTCCGCCCGCAGAACGCCCTCTTTCGCAGCGCCGAGCTTCATCACGGCTGCTTGCGAACGGGCGTTGCGCGCATCGATGAGGAACTGGACCCGGCGAAAGCCGCAGGCAAATGCACGGTCGAGCATCAGCCGCTTCAACCGCCCGTTGAGCCCGCTACCGCGCACTTCGGGGGTCAGGTAAGTTCCGCCAACCTCAAGCGTCTGCCTCGCAGGGGTTATCCCCATGAAGCTGGAAGATCCGCGCACGATGCCGTCTTGCAGTACTGCGAACGACATGCGGCCGGGAGTATTCATCGCTCCGGCGAAGAACTGATCGAACTGGTCGCCTGAGAGATTGAAGGGATAGACTTCCCAAACTGGATCGTCCGCGGGGCAACAGGCACGCCAGCCTTCCTTGTGGTGATCCGCAAGCGGCTCGACTTCCAGCAGCCCGCCGTCCCAGTCTCGGTCTTCCATCGAGGCTCCCAGGAGTTCCAAATTCACTGCCTGCGTCATCTACCCTGCCCCCAAATGGTCCGGCTGCTACGAAATCATATATAACCATATAGGTTCTATATGTCAAGTGATTTTTGCCAATTCACTTAAGCCAAGGAGAAGCGAGCTGTCTCAGTCGTCGTCTTTGTCGAGATCCCGTTTCACCAGCGGATCGGACAAGAGCCGCTCGATCCGCTCGGCCTCGTCGAAGCTCTCATCGGCGCGAAACTTGAGTTTGGCAGCAAATTTCAAGCCAAGCCGCTTGGCCACTTCGCGCTGGAGGTAGGCCGTGTTCTGGCGCAACGCCTTGACCACTTCGTCCTCATCCGAGCCGAGCAGCGGCTTCACGAACACGGTCGCCTGCCGCAGATCGGGTGTCATCCGAACTTCCGTTACCGAAACGGTATGGGCGGAAATCGTGTCGTCATGCACTTCCTGCCGCGAAAGCAGCTCGGACAGGATATGGCGCACTCGCTCGCCCACCTTGAGCAGGCGGACCGAGCGCTGTTCGGGGGTAAATTCCTGGCGCGGCATCGGTTCAGTCCAACTTTTCGAGAATACGTGCGAGAGAGCGCATATTGCGGGCCGTCCCGCGGCAGCCAAGCCGACGCGCGATGAACGCACCGCTGAGCTTGCTGTTTCCAACGCCTTCCACGAAATCTATGAACAGCGCCCGGTCGCCCAGTGCGAGCCGTTCGGGCCCACGTTCGGCCCAATCGGCCTTCATCGTCTCGAACGCCTCGGTATCCGGCTGGAACTCGAGGAAATGCGTGTGAACGAGATTCTCCTCGCCATCGGCCGCGAACGGATTGTCGGCAATAGCGGCGGCCACTTCTTCCCGGTTGCGCACCGCCACCACGCTTTCGAAATCGAAGCGCTCACGGACGATATATTCGAGCTTCTCGGTCAAGCCATCGCTGGGCCGATCCTCATGTTCGAACAGCACATTGCCGCTGGCGATGACGGTTTCGACATTCTCGAAATCTTCTCGCTCCAATGCACGGCGCAGATCGGCCATGGCCAGCCGGTTCCTGCCGACATTCATGCTGCCGAAAAACGCGACGTAGCGTGCCATCAGCCTTTGCCGATCTTCACGATGATGAAGATGAACCCGGCAAAGAGCGCGAGGAAGCCCACGCCGTAAAGCGCGAGGAACAGCTTCGCGGTCTTGCCGAGGGGTTGGTCAGCCATGGTACACCTCGAGGTGCCGCAGCTCGCGCTGCGGCGCCCTCTTACAACGTCCGTTCGCGCTCCTCGACCTCGAACACTTCGAGCATGTCGCCCGGCTTGATGTCGTTGGTATCTGCCAGCACCACACCGCATTCGAGGCCGGCGCGCACTTCGTCGACATCGTCCTTGAAGCGGCGCAGCGAAGCGATCGTGGTGGCCGAAACGATGACATCGTCGCGGGTGAGGCGCGCGTGCAGGCCCTTGCTTGATGACAGCCTTCGATGACCAGCAGACCGGCCGCCTTGTCGCGCTTGCCCGCCGGGAACACTTCCTTGACCTCGGCGCGGCCGACGACGTGTCTCGATCCGTTCCGGACCAAGCTCGCCGGCCATCTCCTTGGCCGATATCGTCGGTGAGGTGGTAGATCACGTCGTAATACTTCATCCGCGTCTTGTTGCGCTCGATCAGCTCGCGCGCCTTGGCGTTGGGACGCACGTTGAAGCCGATGATCGGCGCGCCGCGTGGCCGATGCCAGGGTCACGTCGCTTTCGGTGATCGCGCCGACGCCCGAATGCAGCACGCGGACCTTGATCTCGTCGTTCGAGATCGATTGTGAGCGCGGTGACGATCGCCTCGACCGAACCCTGCACGTCGGCCTTCACCACCACCGGGAACTCGATGACGTTGGCCTTGTCGGCAGCGCGGAGAACATCGTGTCGAGGCTGGCCGGCGCCGTTGCGGTGCGCTTGTCGGTCGCCTTTTCCTGGCGGTAGGCGGCGACTTCGCGGGCACGCTGCTTCGTTCTCGACCACGGTCAGCAGATCGCCGGCCATCGGCACGCCGCCAAGGCCGAGCACTTCGACCGGCATGGACGGGCCGGCTTCCTTCACCTGCTTGCCCTTGTCGTCGACCAATCGCGCGGACCCGGCCGCTTTCGGTGCCGACCACGAAGATGTCGCCGCGCTTCAGCGTGCCGCGCTTGACCAGCACGGTCGCGACCGGGCCGCGGCCCTTGTCGAGCTGGGCTTCGATCACGGTGGCTTCGGCATCGCGATCCGGGTTGGCCTTCAGTTCGAGCAGTTCGGCCTGCAGCAGGATCTTCTCGATCAGCTCGTCGAGCCCGGCGCCGGTCTTGGCCGAAACTTCGACGTCCTGCACGTCGCCCGACATCGCCTCGACCACGACTTCGTGTTCGAGCAGGCGTTCGCGGATCTTCTGCGGGTTGGCCTCGGGCTTGTCGATCTTGTTGATCGCCACGATCATCGGCACGCCGGCCGCCTTGGTGTGATTGATCGCCTCGATCGTCTGCGGCATCAGCCCGTCGTCGGCTGCGACCACCAGCACGACGATATCGGTGACGTTCGCGCCGCGCGCGCGCATTTCGGTGAAGGCCGCGTGGCCCGGCGTATCGAGGAAGGTGATCTTGTCGCCGTCCTTGGTCGTGATCTGGTAGGCGCCGATATGCTGGGTGATGCCGCCGGCTTCGCCCGTCACCACATCGGTGCCGCGCAGGGCGTCGAGCAGGCTGGTCTTGCCGTGATCGACATGGCCCATGATCGTCACCACCGGCGGACGCGTCTTCAGCGTCGTCTTCGGCATCGACATCCTCGCGATGCATCGATATCGACATCGCTTTCGGAAACGCGCTGGATGTTGTGGCCGAATTCCTCGACCAGCAGTTCGGCCGTATCCTGGTCGATCGTCTGGTTGACGGTGACCATCATGCCCATCTTGAACAGCGCCTTCACCAGGTCCGCGCCCTTTTCGGCCATGCGGTTGGCGAGTTCCTGCACGGTGATCGCTTCGGGCACGACGACATCGCGCACCTGCTTCTCGCGCGGCTGGGACTGGCCGGCGAAATGGGCGCGGCGTTCCTTTTCGCGCGCACGCTTGAGCGCGGCGAGCGAGCGGGCGCGGGCGCCTTCATCCTCGTTGAGCGCACGGGTGACGGTCAGCTTGCCGCGACTGGCGGCGATCGTCGACGCTGCGGTCGCGGCCGCGCGCGCTTGCGCGCTTTTCTTGCGCTTCTTGCGTTCGGGCCGCTTGCGGCTCGGGGCGCGCGACCGGCGTGAACCTGCGCGGGCCGGCGGTGCACGGCCTCGGCCTCGCCGGCAGCGGCCTGCTTCGGCCGCCGGCGTGCTTCGGGCGCAGGCTGCTTCGGCTCGGAGCACGCGGCTTCGGCTGCGGCTCAGGCGCAGGCGCGGCCTGCGGTCCGCGACGCTTCGTCGGCTTCTTCCTTCGGCGCGGCGGTTTTCCTCGGCGCGGCGCGTCTCTTCCTCGAGCGCGCTGCGGCTTCGTCTTCCGCTCGCGGCGGCTGGCTTCCTCCAGCGACGCAGCCGTGCTTCCTCGGCTTCGCGCTGCAGGCGGGCCTGACGCGTTCCTGCGGCGTCTCGTCGGACGGCAGGCGGCCGGGCGCGGCGCGGGGCGGCGCCGGCGCGGGCGCAGGCGGCGGGGGCGGCGCGGCGCGGGAGCGGGCGGCGGCGGCGCTGCCACCGGCGCGAGCCGGGCTTGCCGATCTTGCGCGCGCTTCACCTCGACCACCACCTTGTTGGTGCGGCCGTGGCTGAAGGTCTGCTTGACCTCGCCCGCTTCGACCGAGCGCTTGAGGCCCAGCGGCTTGCGGCTCAGCGTCGGTTTGTTGTCGGTATCGCTCATACGCCTCGTACTAGTCCTTCGTATTCTCAAGTTCGCCGTCATGGCCGCATGAGCCGGCAGCATCCGCCGCTCCGTGACCGGAATCCGTTTCGGCCGCATGGACTGCACCCCCAGAAAGCGCGCCAGGCGCCCGAGCGGGATTGCGACCCTGTCGGCCGACGCGCTGGTCGGCCAGCGCCAGGTGGACGACATTGTCGCGGCCCAATGCCACAGACAGAGCCGCGCGGTCCAGTGGCAAGCGTCAGCCCGCGCAGGCCGGAGCCTTCTGCATCCTTGCCGACGCGCCACGCCTGATCGAGCTTGCGCGCAGCCATCCTCGCTCGCGTCGGACGCGTGGCCGCAGCCACGGCAACCGCGCCCGCTGCGCGCCTGTTCGGCGATCCGGTCCGAACCCATTATGAGACTTGCCGGCGCGCAATTCCAGGCCCAGCCGGTCGATCAGCGCGCGCCTCAGCGCCGCTTCGATCCTGTGCCGGCAGATCGTCGGGAATCGTCGAGCCGCGCGCCCTTGAAGGCGCGCGCCAGTGCGCCTCTTGAGCTTGCCCTTGGCCAGCGCCGTCTTCGAGCTCGGCGCGGGTCACGCCGATCCACGCGCCCCGCCCCGGCGCACGCGCCAGGGCATCGGGCAGGACGTCAGGCCCATCCGGGCCTTCGGGCGAAATCGCCAGCCGGATCAGCGAATCATCGCGCGCGCCAGTGCTCCCCGGAGAGGATGCATGCTTCCGTCGTTCCGGAGCGTCGGCTCAGCGATGTCGGACCTCAGGCGCTCATTGGGAGGAGTCCGCATCGGCGGCCTCCTCGAATTGGCCGCAGGCTGGTCTTCATCTTCGAACCAGTGCGCGCGGGCGGCCATGATGATCTCGTTGCCCTGCTCTTCGCGTCAGGCCATATTCGCCCAGCACGCCGCCCTTGTCTTCGGCTGCGGGCGTTGCGGCGCATCGGCGGGCCATCGGTTCCGATTGCGGCGGCGCGGTTCGCGTCGCGCTTCTTGGCGATCAGCTCGTCGGTGGCGAGATCGGCGAGATCGTCGAGCGTCTTGATCCCGGCCTTGCCGAGCGTGACCAGCATCGCCTCGGTCAGGTGCGGCATTTCGGCCAGCGCATCTTCCACGCCCAGCGCGCGGCGCTCCTGCGCGATGGCCTCTTCCTGCCGCTCGAGCGCTTCGGTCGCGCGGCTCTGCAGTTCTTCGGCGAGTTCCTCGTCGAAGCCTTCGATCGCCGGCGAGTTCGTCGAGCTCGACATAGGCGACTTCCTCGAGCTCGGCGAAGCCTTCGGCCACCAGCAGCTGCGACAGCGTCTCGTCGACGTCGAGCTCTTCTTCGAACATCTTCGAGCGCTCGGCGAATTCCTTCTGGCGCTTCTCCGAGGCTTCCTGCCTCGGTCATGATGTCGATCTGGCTGACTCGGTCAGCTGGCTGGCCAGGCGCACGTTCTGGCCGCGGCGGCCGATCGCGAGCGACAGCTGGTCGTCGGGCACGACCACTTCGATGCGGCTTTCTTCCTCGTCGATCACGACGCGGCTGACGGTCGCGGGCTGGAGCGCGTTGACCACGAAGGTCGCGGTGTCCTCGCTCCAGGGGATGATGTCGATCTTCTCGCCCTGCAGTTCCTGCACCACGGCCTGGACGCGGCTGCCCTTCATGCCGACGCAGGCGCCGACCGGATCGATGCGAACTGTCATGGCTGATCACGCCGATCTTGGCGCGGCTGCCCGGATCGCGGGCGGCGGCCTTGATCTCGATGATGTTGTCGTAGATTTCGGGCACTTCCTGCGCGAACAGCTTCTTCATGAAGTCGGGATGCGCGCGGCTGAGGAAGATCTGCGGACCGCGATTGTTGCGCTCCACCTTCATGATCAGCGCGCGGACGCGCTCGCCGACACGGGCGGCTTCGCGCGGGATCTGCTGGTCGCGGCGGATCACGCCCTCGGCGCGGCCGAGATTGACGATCACATGGCCGAATTCGACCGACTTGATCACGCCGGTGATGATTTCGCCGGCGCGGTCCTTGAATTCCTCGAACTGGCGCTCGCGCTCGGCATCGCGGACCTTCTGGAAGATCACCTGCTTGGCGCGACTGCGCGTCGATGCGGCCGAGATCGACCGGGGGCAGCGGATCGACGATGAAGTCGCCGACCTTGGCGCCGGGCTGAAGCTTTTCGGCCTGCTTCAGATCGACCTGCTTGAAGTAATCCTCGACCTCTTCGACCACTTCGACCACGCGCCACAGGCGCAGATCGCCGGTGCTGCGGATCGAGCTTGGCGCGGATGTCGTTCTCCGCGCCGTAACGCGTTACGCGCCGACTTCTGGATCGCTTCTTCCATCGCCTCGATGACGATCGACTTGTCGATCATCTTCTCGGTCGCGACCGACGTTGGCGATTGCGAGCAGTTCAGCCTTGTTGGCGGAAATCGCACTGGCCATCGAGTTCAGTCTTCCTCTTCTTCGAGAATGTCTTCGCCAAGCTCGTCCACTTCCTCGACTCCGGAAGTATCGAGCGGGCGGGTGGCGGCGATCAGCCGGTCGGTCAAGACCAGCTTGGCCGAATGAATCTGTTCAAGCGGGAAACGCACATCCGCCCGACCTTCTTGTCCTCGACGCGTGACGATACCGTCTTCGATCCCGGCGAGATCGCCTTTCACGGTCTTGCGCGGCTGGCCATCGTCGCCTTCGACTGCGTCGGTCAGGACGATGCGCACTTCGTGCCCCGCCCAATTCGCGAAATCCTTGGGGCGGGTAAGCGGGCGGTCGATGCCGGGCGAGGCTGACTTCGAGACGGTAGGTGCCTTCGATCAGCACTTCGCCAGCATCTTCCAAGTCGTCGATCGCGTCCGAAACGCGGCGCGACAGCGCAGCGCATTGTTCGATCAGAAGCTGTCCGGTCGCCGGGTCCTCGGCCATGATCTGCAAGGCGCAGTTCGCCTTCGCCGGCTTCGGCGCCGATCATCTTCACGCGCACGAGTTCGAAACCCAAAGCCTTTGCCTCGGGTTCGATGATTTCGGTAAGGCGCGCAATATCGGCCAAGCACAGCTCCAAAATATGTATCAATTGCCAAACGGGGTTTGCGCCCGGCCCCTCGCGGCGCCAGCGTCCAAACTTTGATTAACAATGTCGGGATGAGCTACAGTTAAGTTCGCGCGCGTCCAAATGCAAGATTTTTCGGAGAGCGCCCTTCTCCTTATTGCACCAGCCCATGCTTCTTGATGCAGTGGCGCAATTGGTCGTACGTCAGCCCGAGCGCCTTGGCCGTCTGGCGCTGGTTCCACCGATGTTTGCCCAGCGCATGCTCCAGAATTGTCCGCTCATGCGCATCGACAGCGCCGCGCAGATCATCGATCGAATCGAAATCGGGCCCAACGGAACTGATGACCGGCTGGGATACCCTGCCGTCTTCGACCGGACGCGGCGAGCCCTCCGGAATCCATGGGCTGTCGAATGGGTCGAACTGGACATGGCCGACCGGATCTTCCCAATTATCCCAGCGATAGACCGCTCGCTCCACGACATTGCGCAATTCCCGGACATTGCCGGGCCAGGCATAATCCTCGAACTGCTGCTGAACATGGCCGGCGTAACCGGGCCAGCCATCCCAGCCCAATTCGGCAGCCATGCGCCGCCCGAAATATTCGGCCAGCACGGCCACGTCTCCTTCCCGAACCCGGAGCGGCGGCAAGGTGATGACCTCGAAGCTGAGGCGGTCTAGCAGGTCGGAGCGAAAGCGGCCTTCTCTTGCCAGCTTGGGAAGATTCTCGTTGGTGGCGGCTACGATGCGGACATCCACCTCGACCGGGCGCGAGGAACCGATCCGGGTTATCTCGCCATATTCGACCGCGCGCAGCAGCCGTTCCTGCGCGCTCATCGACAATGTCGCGAGCTCATCCAAAAACAGAGTGCCCCGGTCCGCCTCCTCAAACCGTCCCGTCCTGGCGCGGGTCGCCCCGGTGAAGGCGCCCGCCTCGTGACCGAACAGCTCCGCCTCGATCAGCGTTTCGGGCAAGGCCGCACAGTTCATCGTGATCAGCGGCTCGTCCCACCGGTCGGACAGACGGTGGAGGCGCTCGGCAATCAATTCTTTTCCGGTTCCGCGCTCCCCGATCACAAGCACCGGGCGGCGCAAGGGCGCTGCTCGGCTGGCGCGCTCCACCGCGTCGAGAAATGCTCCGGATTGACCTATGAACTGGTTTTCCCGCTCCATGCCCGCAATATAGCGTATTTCACCAATAGCTGGCAATAATTCCCATTCGCTCTGGGTCACCGATTTCCAAATGCCCTTGTTTCCTGCGATTTCCGAAAACTGGCATACCCATTGCTACTACTGGTCGCATCTAATTTTGGACGGAGCCGGAAAATGTACGACCGCCGATTCTTCTGCAGCAAGCTTGGCCAGGCCGCCGCTATCAGCATTGCCGCGATGGTGGCATTCAACCTTCTTGTGTTGAGCCAGCAGCTGGAGACGCGGCCAGTGCCTATGGCGCTGGCAACGCACAGCGTGGAACTGGCGTGAGCAAGCCGGAGGACAACTTGCCCGCCCCGCGTGGCGATCGAGTGGGCCGAGCGGAGCTTGAATCTTCGACCGGCGGGACAGTGTTTCCGCGCCGTGACGACTTTCTCGATCTACCTTCGCCGCCATCACGCCGCTCGCGCATGGGGGCAGAAGTCGACCGCCCGCAGCACAACCCGAAACCAACCCGCAATGCAGCTTTTGGAGGAGTCCCCTGGATGGGCATTTTTTCTCGTACCCGCGACATCATCGCAGCCAATTTCAACGATCTGCTCGACCAGGCAGACGACCCGGCGAAGATGATCCGCATGATCATCCTCGAAATGGAAGAAACGCTGGTCGAAGTGCGCGCCAGCGCCGCGCGCACGATTGCGGACCAGAAGGAAATGCACCGTCACACAGTGAAGCTCGACCGGCTGCAGGCCGACTGGGGCGAGAAGGCACAGCTTGCGCTGTCCAAGGACCGCGAGGATCTGGCCCGTGCCGCCCTGGTCGAGAAGCGCAAGGCAGGCGACATGGCCGAGCAGCTGAAGGCGGAGATCACCGTGCTCGACGATGCGCTGCGCGCCTACGAAGACGACATCCAGAAGCTGCAGAACCGTCTGCGCGAAGCGCGCAGCCGCCAGACCCAGATCGCCGCGCGGCTCGAAAGCGCGGAGAACCGCGTCAAGCTGCGCACCCTGCTTTCCACCGAACGGGTGGACGAGGCGATGGCGCGCTTCGACCAGCTCGAACGCCGCGTCGATTACGCCGAAGGCCGCGCCGATGCGCTGCGCATCGCCGAAGGCTCCGCTCCGCCAAGCCTCGCCGATGAGATCGCCGCGCTCGACGGCTCCGACAAGATCGACGAAGAACTCGCGGAAATGAAGCGTGCGCTCGGCAAGGGCGACCGAAAGCAAGGAGGGATTAGACGATGGAAGAGCTTATCCCGCTAGTCGCGATCCTCTCGATCTTCATCGGGCTGCCATGGATCATCCTCCATTACATCACCAAGTGGAAGACCGCCGCGACCCTAACCACCGACGATGAGAGCGCTGCTGGAGGAGCTCTACCAGCTCGCACGCGGCTCGACGAACGGATGGATACGGTCGAACGCCTGGTCGCAAGCGACCATCCGGAATTCAAGAATGCGCGCATCCATGTCGGACCGCGACATCGACAACCAGCCGCTGCGCGAATTGGATCGCATGCATGGCGGAGAAGGGAAAAAGCAAATGAACAGCTCAGCACACCACGCTCTATCGCGACAAGCAGAACGCGAAGCTGATGGGCGTCTGCGCGGGGATCGCGGATTACACCGGGATAGACACGTTCTGGGTGCGTCTTGGCGCTGTGGGCCTTACCTTCCTGACGGGCGGGTGGATCATCCCGCTCTATATCGTCGCCGGTTTCGTGCTGAACAATAAACCAAAGCATCTCTACGAAGATCAAGAGCGAACAGAAATACTGGCAGCGCGTCCGCCAGAGCCCCACGCGCACTGCGCGCGAAATCCGCGCACGTTTCCGCGACATCGACCGCCGACTGGCCGATGTCGAAAGCTACTACGTCAACAACAATCCCGCGCCTCTCGGCCGAAATCGAGCGACTGCGCTGAGCCCGAACCGAAGGGAATTGAACGATGGAAGGCATCCTCGCCCTGTTTATCCCGATTCTGATTTTTTCGATCCCGATCATTGCGATCTGGACCAAGCATCGCCGAAAGATGCTTGAACTTCAGATCGATTCAACCGCCCGGGTTAGTGCGGAAAAAGCCGCGCAATATGCCAGCCACGTTCAGCAGCTTGAAGACCGCGTGCGTGTGCTCGAGCGGATCGTGACCGACAAGGGCTACGATGTCGCCAGCCAGATCGAAGCGCTGCGCGATACGCGCCGCGTGGAAGATGCGGCAGAAGAAGCGCACGACCGGGCCGTCAATTAATCGAACTGAACAAGCATATCAAAGAGAGCCGTATGTCATGAGTTTCTGGACCGCGATCATCATTCTAGCCGCAATCGGGGCCGTCTATAGCCTCAGGCGCAACCGCGACCGTTTGCGCAGCGGCAACTCCCATGACTGGCAAGGCGGCGAACACTTGCCTTCCCAGCGCGAAACCGAGCTGGAACGCGAACTCGAGGAACTGCGCGAGCGAGTGAAGGTGCTTGAGCGGATCGCCACCGAAGATCGCGGGGCCCGCGCTATCGCTGACGAGATCGAGAGCCTGCGAGACAAGTAGTCGCGCGGCCAGGAGACGCAACATGTCGCACATATTGCTGACAGAACAGGTATTTATTGCCGCCGCCGCGCTACTCGGCCTGCTTATCCTTGCCAACACCGCGCTGCGCGGCTGGCAGGGGTGGCTGGCACTGAAGGAGCGCGAACTTGAGCAACGCCCACGCGTTGTCGAAGGCGGTGCGGGCGCGGGAACAGCTCGGATAGAGATTGCCGATCTCAAGGAGCGCATTCGCAAGCTCGAGGCAATCGCGTCCGGGGTGGACCTCTGACGCATGGCTGCTAGAGGCGCAATCAATGCGCCCGCTTGACGACATCCGCGAAGAATACCTCTTCCTCGAAGGCGACGAACGCTATCGCCTGCTGATCGAACTCGGCCGAGAGCTCGACCCGATGCCCGATGCGTTGAAAACCGACGCAACGCTGGTGCGCGGTTGCTCGGCGCAAGTATGGGTCTATCCCACCGAGCAGAGCGGTACGCTTCACTTCTTGGCAGACAGCAACGCCGCGATCACCAAAGGGATCGTCGCATTGGTCCTCTCCGCAGTCCAGGACCGCCCCGCAAAGGAAGTCGCTGCGATGGATATCCAGGCGGCTCTTGCTCCTTTCGACCTCAAAAACCAGTTGTCCTCAAACCGCACACAAGGTGTGCCTAACATGATCACACTGGTGCGAGAGCACGCTGCAAGGATCGCTTCGGCAAGCTGAACTGCGCGTTTCCGAGGTGCATTATCTTTCCCAGGGGACGTGGCTCGCGATCGCACGTCGATCACGGGAGTTGGCTTTCGCCTTCCTCCATCGGCTGGACTAGATCCCGCCCTCGCGAAGCTTCGCAATACCCGCATCATGCTGCGCCCTCAGTTGCGCTTTAAGCGCCGCCGGATCGCGCACGAATACAAACCCGAAGCTGACCCCGCCTTCTTTCGACGTGGTCGCATGATGAAGCTTGTGAGCCTGCACCAGCCGCTTGGCATAGCCGCGCTTGGGAACCCAGCGGAAATAGCGCTGGTGAACCAGCCCATCGTGCACCAGCGTGTAGATCACGCCGTAAACCAGAATGCCGAGCCCGATCCAGGTGCCCGGCCACCAGGCCGCCTCGCCCAGCACCCACGGACTGCCGACGGCAAACATCGAAATGCTCGCTGCCGCTCCAACCAGCGCAAACAGATCGTTCTTTTCCAGCAATTTGTCATGCGGCTCGTGATGGTCGCGGTGCCAGCCCCAGCCAAAGCCATGCATGATGTATTTGTGGCTGCCCCACGCCACCCATTCCATCGCGGCCACGGTTGCCAGCACGATCAGGAGAGGGAGGATTACGCTCATAGGGCGGCGCTATAGGTCAATTGTCGGGCGGAAAAAGAAGCGGCGTATTTCTTCGCCGATACGCGCGGGACGCAAGGTGGTGGCATCCACGCAGCACCAGCAGGATCTGATTTCCGCGAGCTTTTCATCTCCGCGTTGGATCACCGTGTCGTAAAAGGCGCGAGTGCCTTTGACATGCTGCAGAACCGTCCGCGCGATGATCTTGTCTTCAAGGAAAGCCGGCTTGCGGTAGGTGATCTCGTGCTTGAGCGCGACCCACAAGCGCGATGCCGCGGCATCCGCCGGAGCAAGCTTGCGCCAATGGGACAGCACGGCATCCTGGACCCACGCCAGATAGCGTGAATTGTTCACGTGCCCCATGAAGTCGATATCGCCGGGCACGATGGTGATCGGATGGCTGTGCTCAGATGTTGACATCGTCCTGATTTAAGCCGCGCGGCCCACTCTTTCAATGCAGGCGGGCGTGGCTCCAAAATGCCGACATTTTGTTACAATTCAATGCATGCCTGCGACAGATCGTATCTCCGCCGTTCAGCTAAGTCGTCCTATTTATGAACGCACGGAATAACCCGTTAGTATCGAAGGATAGATGCGATGAACCGACTGAACAAACTTATCGCCCCGGCCCTCGCCGTAGCTCTTACATTCGGCGCCGCCGTTCCAGCGTCCGCCGCCACATGGGGGCAGGATGCCCGCCAGCTACGCAGCCAGATTACGCAACTCGACCGTCAGATCGATCGCGCAGAGCAACGCCGCCTGTTGTCATCGCGCGAGGCCAACCAGCTCGAACGCAAGGTCGAAAATCTGAAGGACCTGCATTCCCGCTATGCCCGCAACGGCTTTACCCGCGCCGAACTGCGCATGCTCGATCAACGCATCGACACGGTAAAGCGCCAGGTCGATCGTGAGATCGCCAGCCGCGATGGCCGACGCGACAATGGGTGGAATAACGATCACCGGGATTACAACCGCCGGTAAGACTTGAGACGCCCCAAATTTTCCTCCCTTGTCTTGCGGGGTCGACCGGCTTAGCTGCGCGCCATGTCCAGCCGACCCCGCACATTATACGAAAAGATCTGGGACGCTCATCTCGTGGAAAGCCGCGATGATGGAACCGGCCTGATCTATATCGACCGTCACCTCGTTCACGAGGTGACCAGCCCCCAGGCCTTCGAGGCGCTGCGCGTAAGCGGCCGCAAGGTCCGCCGCCCCGAACTCACCCTGGCCGTGCCCGATCATAATCTGCCGACCACCGCGCGCCTCGACGCGCAATGGCGAACGCATTCCGATCGCCGATCTGGAAAGCGCCCAGCAGCTGGCGGCGCTGGAAAGAAACGCCCCGGAATTCGGCATCCGCTATTTCGGCGCGACCGACATCCACCAGGGCATCGTGCATGTCATCGGCCCTGAACTGGCTTTCTCGCTGCCCGGCGCGACCATTGTCTGCGGCGACAGCCACACCTCCTGCCATGGCGGGATCGGCGCGCTCGCGTTCGGCATCGGCACCAGCGAGGTCGAGCATGTTCTCGCCACGCAGACCCTGCTGCTCAAGCAATCGAAGACCATGGAAATACGCGTCGAAGGCGACCTGAGCCCAGGCGTGACCGCAAAGGACCTGATCCTGCATATTATCGGGACGATCGGCACTGCCGGCGGCACCGGCCATGTGATCGAATATCGCGGCCGCGTGTTCGAGCAGATGAGCATCGAAGGGCGCCTGACGGTGTGCAACATGTCGATCGAAGGCGGTGCGCGCGCCGGGCTGGTCGCGCCTGACGAGACGACCTTCGCCTATCTCAAGGGCCGCGAATATGCGCCCAAGGGCGAAGAGTGGGACCGCGCAGTTGCCTATTGGCGCACGCTTCGCACCGATGAGGGCGCGACGTTCGACAAGAGCGTGGTGATCGATGCCGCGACGGTGCGAACCCACCGTGACCTGGGGCACCAGCCCGGAAGACACAGTGGCGATCGGCGGCACCGTGCCCGCACCCGCAAGCTTCGCCGACCTCTCCAAGCAGAAGGCCGCACAGGCGAGCCTCGATTACATGGGGCTCGTACCGGGGCAGAAGATGTCCGAGATCGAAGTCCAGAACATCTTCATCGGTTCATGCACCAACAGCCGCATCGAGGATCTGAGAGCCGCCGCCGCCGTGCTGAAGGGCCGGACAAAGGCACCCAACGTCAAATGGGCGATCGTCGTCCCCGGCTCCGGCCTGGTGAAGCAGCAGGCCGAGGCCGAGGGGCTCGACAAGATCTTCATCGAAGCGGGGCTCGAATGGCGCGAGCCGGGCTGTTCGGCCTGCCTCGGCATGAACCCGGACAAGGTGCCCCCGGGCGAACGCTGCGCCTCGACCAGCAACCGCAATTTTGTCGGCCGGCAAGGCCCGGGCGCGCGCACGCATCTGGTCAGCCCCGCCATGGCCGCCGCGGCCGCGGTGACCGGGCATCTCACCGATGTGAGAGAACTTGCCTGATCGCCGACTATTTATTCTTGTATCCGGGCACGACCGGCACCATTGAACAATGCATGAGCGAAAATAAAAAGCCCCCCTCCAATGGCACAAAGGCCGCGATTGCAGCTGGCGTCTCCATTGGCTCAGCCGCCGTTGCCGCCGCGCTGATGTTCGCATCGCATCGGCGCAACAAGGCGAAGAACGAGCCGACCCAGCTTCCGCCGATTCCCTCGGGCGAACCGCCGGAGACCGACTGATGGATCCCGTCCATCACGTGGAAGGCCGCGCCTATCCGCTGGGCATGAAGAATGTCGACACGGACATCATCATTCCGGCCCATTGGCTCAAGACGATCACCCGCGAAGGCCTTGGCCGGGGCGCTTTCGAGGCGCTGCGCAAGGATCGGGCAAAGCGTGTTCGACCGGCCCGAATTCGCCGGTGCGCCGATCATCGTCGCGGGGGACAATTTCGGCTGCGGATCGAGCCGCGAACATGCCGCCTGGGCCCTGCTCGACATGGGCGTAACCGCCGTGATCGCGCCGAGCTTCTCCGACATCTTTTCGGGCAATGCGTTCAAGAACGGCATCCTGACGGTAGCATTGCCGCAGGAAGCGATCGATCGGCTGATGGAAGTCGCCGAAACGGACCCGATCTCCATCGACCTCGAAAGCCAGACCGTGACCACGCCGTTTCAGGATCGTTTCACGTTCGAGATCGATCCGTTCCGCAAGCATTGCCTGCTCGAAGGGCTCGACGAAGTGGGCCTTACGCTGGCGCGGCACGATGCGATTGCCGGCTATGAGGCACGCCAGATCGGCGACATGCCATGGTTCGCCAAGGGTACCGCATTGGCCGGCTGAAGTTTCGCCCGACAGGCGGCGCGCTTAAGCTTGCAGCCGCTCACAGGCGCCGGTAGTTCCTGTAACTCATTACTGTTCAAGAGGCCGATATGACCGATTTCAACGACCGCGAACGTTCCGAAGAAGCCAAATATGCGATGGATGCGGATACCGCCTTTCGCGTCACCGCCCGGCGCGACCGGCTGCTTGGCCACTGGGCAGCCGAGAAAATGAGCCTGAGCGCGGAAGAGACCGATGCCTATGCCAAGTCGGTGATCCAGGCCAATTTCGAAGAGGCTGGCGACGAGGACGTGATCCGCAAGGTGCTGGGCGACCTGATCAGCTGCAGGCGTGGACATCGACGAAGCAGGCATCCGCGCCGCTCTGGAAGAGAAATCGGTCGAAGCGCGCCGCCAGTTGATGGGCGGCGTGTGAGGCCGGCCTGAGCCATAGGATAACCGTTAAAATGCCCATGCTTGCCGAAGATATCGCCGCCATGATCAAATCCGCCCTGCCCGACGCAGAAGTGGAGATCACCGATCTGGCGGGCGACGGTGACCATTTCGCTGCGCGTGTGACTTCAACCGCATTCGCCGGGCGCAACAGGGTGCAGCAGCACAAGATGGTCTATGAAGCGCTTGGCGGGAACATGGGCGGCGCACTCCATGCCTTGCAACTGACCACTGCCGTTCCCAACTGAGAGCGGTACAGTTATTTGCAGCGTCCGATCTATTGAGGCCAACCCATGTCCGATGCCAACTCCCGCATTTCCGAAATCGTGAACACGAAAGATGTCGTGCTGTTCATGAAAGGCACGCCCCTTTTCCCGCAATGCGGCTTTTCGAGCCGCGCGGTGGCGATCCTCGAGCATCTGGGCGTCGCCTATGACAGCGTCGATGTGCTGCAGGATTCCGAAGTTCGCCAAGGCATCAAGAGCTATTCCGATTGGCCCACCATCCCCCAACTCTACGTCAAAGGCGAGTTCGTGGGCGGCAGCGACATCATGATGGAAATGTTCGAAGCGGGCGAACTGGAACAATTGATGCAAGATGCATCGGTGGCCAAAGCTTCCTGACCGCTTATCGCCGGCCCCGATACCGGCCATGCCGATAGACCAAGCCTGATATCGCGAGTTGAACCGCGCCGCCGCGCGGCGCCATCCGTTGCTGCGCGCCATTGGCACGCGCATGTCTGCCTTATTGGCAGTTCCGCATTTCAGAATATGTGGAAGGTGAGGCGGGACCGGGAGACCAGGTTGGGGGACAGGGGGCGGTCCCGCCTCAATTCGAAGATCGAAGTACCCAGGAGAACAGGTACGCTGCCTATATTGCAATGGCCGTGCCAGTTTCAACGAAGCGGGTATCTCCGCCGGACACGATGGTTGATTGCCAATTAACTTTCTTCCGGACTGTAAGAAATCCCGACGCCAATTCGACAAAATCTCGATTCCCGTACAAATTGACCCGGCGCAATGCCTTTGAGCCCTTCATTTACGAAGGCTGCATCCAAGGCGCAGGTTCTGCGCAGCGGAATGGGAAAATCGACATGAGCAAATACGAAACACTGGCGAAGGTCCTGCAAGAGCAGCTTTCGGAACTGATCGACCGCGCCGAGATCATCGAAGACGATTTGCGCCACCCGCTCGATGCCGATTCCGAAGAACAGGCCGTCGACCTTGCGGATGACGAAGCCCTGGCCGGCGTAGACGAAGTCCTGCGCGGCGAGATCGCGGCCGTTCGCGCGGCGCTCAAGCGGATCGATCTTGGAACCTATGGGGTCTGCACCAGCTGCGGCGCCGACATAAGCGAAAATCGCCTGAAAGCGCTGCCCACGGCCACCCTCTGCATGGATTGCGCCTGAAAAACTGGCGCGCCCGGCAGGACTCGAACCTGCAACTCCAAGCTTAGAAGGCTCGTGCTCTATCCAGTTGAACTACGGGCGCGCGCGGCGCCTCATTAGCGCGCTTTTCTAAGCACGCAAATCGCGTTAGGTCCGCCGGATGGACGATAAACCCCAGCGGATCGAAGGAACGGCAGGCGCGCGCGCCAATTTCCGCTATTACGAGTATATCATGGCGGCGTTTGTCGCGATCCTGCTGCTGTCCAACATCATCGGCGCTTCCAAACCATCGTATATTTCGCTGCCGAACGGAGCCGAATGGTCGTTCGGTGCTGGGGTGCTGTTCTTCCCGGTTAGCTACATAATCGGCGACGTACTGACCGAAGTCTATGGTTATGCCCGCGCAAGGCGCGTGATCTGGACGGGATTTGCCGCGCTGATCTTCATGGCTTTCATGGCCGCGGTGGTCGTGGCCCTCCCCCCGGCCAGCGGCTGGCCCGGGCAGGAGGCCTACGAGTTCGTCTTCGGCAATAGCTGGCGCATCGTGCTCGCATCGATGACGGCGTTCTGGGCCGGCGAGTTCGCCAACAGCTTCGTGCTCGCCAAGATGAAGCTGATGACTGGCGGCCGGCATCTGTGGATGCGCACGATCGGCTCGACCGTGGTCGGCCAGGGCCTGGACAGCCTGATCTTCTACCCGCTTGCCTTTTACGGTCTTGCCGGCTGGCCGCCCGAATTGCTGTGGCAGGTGGTGATCTCGCAATGGCTGATCAAGACCGCCTGGGAAGCGCTGCTGACGCCGGTGACCTATCTCGTGGTCGGCTTCCTCAAGCGCCGCGAAGGCGTGGAAGTGTTCGATTCCGACACCGACTTCTCTCCCTTTGCCAAGAGCCGCCGTTCGAACGAAGCCGCAGGCTGATCAATCCGCGATCAGGGCGATCGCGAGGTAGACCAGGATCAGCGATCCGAAGCCGATCAGCGTGCCCAGCACGAAGCCGATCCGCACCAGCGTGGTATCGATCCCGAAATAATCCCCGATCCCGGAGCACACGCCGAGCAGCTTGCCGTCGCGCTTGTTGAGGCGGAAGGCGCGCCCGAGCGGGCCTCCCCGGTCCTTGTCGAGCGCGCTCATGCCAGCAATCCCGAATATCCGGCGGACGCCCCCGGAGGCGCGAAGGATACCGCGATCAGGAACATCGAGATGGAGAAGGCCGCCGCGCTTGCGGCAATCCGGCTGACCAAAGAATTGTAGTTCTGCATGTTCATTCCCTCACAAACTATCGAGCGGGGCCATCCCGCTAGTGCGTCCTCCTGTTGCAGGAGCTGTGCCAATTGGCGGAAACCGCGCAAAACCTCGCTCTCGCCAGCACGCTCGTAGAAGTTGCGGCGTAGAAATACCGCAAGTTGGGATTTTTCCCCAACTGATGGGATCGAATGATTTTACCTTGGCCCATTCGCTATGAAAGCTCTATCGCTGGCGCTACTCATGGCGCTCGATCGCATCACACTCTCCACTTTTCGCAATCATCGCGCGTCCCGCCTAGACGATGCGGGGCATTTCAACCTGCTTGTCGGCGAGAACGGCGCGGGCAAGACCAATGTGCTCGAAGCGATATCGCTGTTCGCCCCCGGCCGCGGCCTTCGCCGTGCCGCCTTGGCCGAGATGGCCGGGAGCAATGGGCCGGGCGGTTTTACCGTGAGCGGCGAGCTCGATTGTGGTGACGGTGGCGAGCATATCCATCTCGGCACCGGCACCGAGGCGCCGCAGCCGGGCCGGCGCCTCGTGCAGATCAATGGCGCCGCTGCCAGTGCAGTCAGCCTTGGCGAATGGCTTGCCGTCAGTTGGCTCACCCCCGCCATGGACCGTCTGTTCAGCGACAGCGCCGGTGCGCGCCGGCGCTACATGGACCGGCTCGCCCTGGCGCTGGATCCCGCCCATGCACAGCGGGCCTCGCGCTACGAAGCCGCCCTGCGCGAACGCAACCGGCTGCTTGCCGACCCGCCGGGCCAGATCCCGCCTGGATCGACGCGATCGAAGTGCAACTGGCCGAAGCCGGAGCGGCCCTTGCGGCGGGGCGCGCCGCACTGGTCGAGCGCCTGACCGCCGAGCTGGCGGCCCTGCCCGACGAACCCTTTGCCCGCCCCGCCCTGGAATATGTCCCTGGGGGCCCTGGAGAACCAGGCGCCCTGGCCGCCGCGCTGCGCGCCGGGCGGATGAGCGCGACGTGGCGGCGCAGCGCACTCTGACCGGCCCGCACCGCGACGAATTGCTGGTGACGATGGCGGGCAAGGATCAGCCGGCCGCCCTGTGCTCGACCGGCGAGCAGAAGGCGATGCTGATCGCGATCACGCTGGCCCATGCCGGCCTTGCCGCAGGCGAGCGTCCGGGCATCCTGCTGCTCGACGAAGTGGCCGCCCATCTCGACCCACTGCGCCGCGCCGCCCTGTTCGAGCGGCTGCAGGGCGGAAAGGCGCAGGTCTGGCTGACCGGCACCGAACTCGCCCCCTTCGCCGGGATGGGCGGCGACGCGGCGATCTGGCGGGTTGCGGGCGGGAAGCTGGCACGAACCGGGGCGGCGTGACGGAAGCCCTCGCCCGAATCGCACCATCGCGATGTTCCTGATAACTAACCAATGAGTGTGACGATGTCAAGTATTTTGTGCCGATACGGTTATTTTTTCTCCGGCAATGCTTCCGCCACTTCGCCTGCAGTCGCGGAAACCAGCTCCTCGATCCCCTGCGCGGTGGGGTGGATATTGTCGTCCTGCAGCAGGTCCGGCTTGTCGTAGATCGCCTCGAGGAAGAACGGCACCAGCTCTGCGCCATACTCCTTCGCCAGCGCGGGATAGATCGCGTCGAATTCCCGCTGGTACGCCGCGCCCAAATTCGGCGGCGCGCGCATGCCCATCAGCAGCACGGGAATGCCGCGCCGCTTCAGCTCTTCCAGCATCGCGGCGAGATTCGCGCGCAGTTCCGCCGGCGGGAGGTCGCGCAGCAAATCGTTGCCGCCAAGTTCCACGATCGCGAGGTCCGGCGTCTCCGGCTGATTGTCGAGCGTGAAGGCTAGCCGCTGCAACGCCGCCGCGCTCGTATCGCCCGACACGCCGGCATTGGCGACCCGCGCATTGACGCCGCGCGCACGCAGCGCGGCCTCCAGCTTCGCGGGATAGCTTTCGCTCTCCTTGACCCCGTAACCCGCGAACAGGCTGTCGCCGAATGCCAGGATGCGCCGCTCCGGCCCCATCACCGGCACGACGTCGCCGATCGCTCCTGTCTCGGTCGGCTCGGGCTCCGGCGCGCTGCTGCCGCAGCCCGCCAGCGCCAGCCCCAGGCCCAGCATTATCGACCAAACCCATTCTCGCATCGTCCAACCTCCTTGCTCTTGCCCCATTCCCTATGCCATCGCCGCCATGTGACAAGCCCCTTGGCAATCGAAGCGCATGGCCTGACGCTGACTCTGGGTGATCCGGATTCCGCGGTCGAGATCCTGCGCGGGATCGACCTGACCGTTGGCACCGGCGAAACGCTCGCCCTGCTCGGCCCCTCCGGCTCCGGCAAGAGTTCGCTGATGGCGGTGCTCTCCGGCCTTGAACGCGCGAGCGGCGGCAGCCTGTCGGTTGCCGGCCAGGATTTCGCCGCGATGGACGAGGATGCGCTCGCCGCTGCCCGGCGCGGACGGATCGGGATCGTGCTGCAGGCATTCCACCTGCTGCCGACCATGACCGCGCAGGAAAACGTCTCCACGCCGATGGAACTGGCGGGCGAGGGCGATGCCTGGCCCCGCGCCCAGGCCGAACTCGAAGCCGTCGGGCTCGGCCACCGTCTGACGCATTACCCCACCCAGCTTTCCGGCGGCGAGCAGCAGCGCGTCGCCATCGCCCGCGCCACCGCGCCGCGCCCGACCCTGATCTTCGCCGACGAGCCGACCGGCAATCTCGACGCGGCGACCGGCCAGGAAATCATCGACCTGCTCTTCGCCCGCCGCGCCGAAACCGGAGCAACCCTGCTGATCATCACGCACGATCCCGAACTGGCCGAACGCTGCGACCGGATCGTGACGCTTGCCGACGGCCGCATCGCGAGCGACAGCGCGCAGCCATGAGCGGCACGCTCCCGCTGCGCACCGCATGGACCATCGCCCGGCGCGATCTCAATCGCCGCTTTCGCGGTCTGCGCCTGCTGCTGGTATGCATGTTTCTCGGCGTCGGTGCACTGGCGGCGATCGGCACGCTGACCGGCGCGATCCGCGGCGAAATTGAAACGCGCGGCCGCGAAATCCTCGGCGGTGATCTGCAGGTTTCGGTGTGGCAGCGCGAAGCTTCCACTGAAGAAATGCAATGGCTCGCAAAATTAGGGCAAATCTCCGGCGGCCTCAGGATGCAGGCAAGCGCCAGCACCGAGACGACAGCCGCGCCGGTCGAACTCAAGTCGGTCGATGGCGCCTGGCCGCTGTTCGGGACGTTCCGCCTCACCGATGGCCGGATCGCCGGCGCGCCGCCATCGGGCGAGGCCTGGCTGGCCCAAGGCGCAGCGGACCGGCTGGGAATCCACACTGGCGACAAATTCAGTCTCGGCACGATCGAATTGACGGTCGGCGGTATCATCGACGAAGAACCCGACCGCCTGAGCGAAGGGTTTGCACTCGGCCCTACGATCATCGTCGCGCAAGATGTGCCCGCTCGCGCCGGCCTGATTGCTCCTGGCTCGATGTATCGCAGCAAATACCGCATCGCTCTCGACCCGCCGCGAAACGCAAAGACAGTATCCGAACAAATCGAAGAACGCTTCCCTTCCGCAGGCTTCGAACTGCGCACCGCCGATCGCGCATCGCCCGGAGCGGACCGGTTCGTCTCGCGCATGGGCGACTTCCTCGTGCTGGTAGGCCTCGCCGCGCTGGTCATTGCCGGGATCGGGATCGGCGGCGGCGTATCCTCCTATCTCGAGGCGCGCCGAAGCAGCATCGCGACGCTCAAGATCCTGGGCGCAACCAGCCGCGACATCGCCCGCATCTATGCATTGCAATTGGGCGCGGCCGCGCTTGCGGGTGCTGCGGCCGGGCTGGTCGCGGGCGTGCTGGTCACGCCGCTGCTCGGCTGGGCTCTGGGTTCGATGTTGCCGGTAGAGCCCGGGCTGGTCATCGATCCTGCAGCACTTCTGCGGGCAGCGAGTTTCGGACTGCTGGTTGCGCTGATTTTCGCGGCGCCGCCGCTGCTGAGCGCGCGCAGTTTCCCCGCAATGGCGCTGATGCGCGCGCGCGTTGCCCCGCTCTCCGTGCGCTGGCGCGCCGCGCTCCTGCCGGTGGGCGGAGGTCTTGCCGCGATCGTGGCGCTCGCTCTGATCGGCGCCGAGCAGCCGCTGCTCAGCGCCGGTTTCCTCGCCGGCGCGGCGGTTCTGCTGGGATTGCTTGCCTTGCTTGGCCTCGCGATCCGCTATGCTGCGGCCCGTGTGCCGCGCCCGGCGCAACCCTTGCTGCGGATCGGCCTTGCCAATCTGCATCGGCCCGGCGCGCAGACCGGCGCGCTGGTGACCGCGCTTGGCTTCGGGCTTTCCGCCTTCGTGCTGCTCGCAGCCATCCAGACCAGCATCGATGCCAATATCCAGCGGACCGTGCCGCGCGACGCACCCGACTACTTCGTGCTCGACATCCCGCGCGACCGGATTGGCGCTTTCGAAGCATTGGTGAAACAGGAACAGCCCGCCGCCGAAGTACGCAGCGTGCCGACCCTGCGCGGGAGGATCCTGGCCTATGGCCCGAAGGTGACATGACACGCGTCGCAGATCTGGAGACTATTCCCGATGGCGCCTGGCCGCTGCGCGGCGAGCGAGGCCTGACCTATTCGGACACTGTTCCCGAAGGCAATGCGGTGACCGCCGGCAAATGGTGGAACCCGGACTATGCGGGAGAGCCGCTGGTCTCGGTCGATGCGGAATTGGCCGAAGTGCTTGGTCTGAAAATCGGCGACTATCTCACCGTCGGCTTGCTTGGCGTGGAACGCAGCGCACGGATTGCCAGCTTCCGGCGCATCGACTGGGATTCGATGGGCTTCAACTATGTGCTGGTCTTCTCTTCCAACGCAATCGCCGATGCGCCGCACAACCTTGCTGCAACGATAGACCTGCCTCAGGACGCCGCGGGAGGGCCGCTATTGCGCACACTGATCCGCGCCTTCCCGTCGAGTTCGGTGATCGAGATCGGTCAGGTGCTGGCCGAAGCGCGGGTCATCCTGCGGCAGGTGGGCAATGCCATGCTGGCCGCCGCTTCCGTCGCGGTACTCGCCGGCATTGCCGTTCTGCTGGGCGCCATCGCGGCGGCGCGCGCGAGCCGGGTTTACGACAATGTGATCCTGCGCGTGCTCGGCGCGAGCCGCCGTCAGTTGCTGATGCTGCAACTGGCCGAATACGGCCTGCTTGCCGCCTTGCTCGCAGCGGTCGCGCTTGCTCCTCGGCAGCGTAGCAGCCTGGGCAGTCATCGTGCACCTGTTCGAATTCGACTGGCTGCCAGATTGGCCCAGCGTCTTGACAGTTCTCGGCGGCGGGCTGGCGCTGGTGCTGGCTTTCGCCATCGCCGGCTCGCTCCCTTTGCTGAGAGCGAAACCGGCGCGCGTATTGCGTGACCTTTAGCTGAAGACCTCTGCCGAGCCGCGCCCTTTGGGATCGGGGCCAAAGCGGTTCGGGCCTGGTGTGCCGTCAAGGCAGAGGATCACCACCAAGACTATCGACGCAACAAAACCGACCACCGGGATCAGCGATAAAAGTATAAATCCAAGATACCACCAGCCTGACATGTTGCGATCGTGCAGCCGACGAATTGTGACGGCTATGGATGGGATGAACGCTATCAGCGCGTAGAGACCATAGAGTCCCAGCATCGACAGGGTTACGGTGCTGGCCATCAGTTCTGCGGCAAAGTCCGCATTCATAACTTCGCCTGTTTCGGCAGCTGCAGCTGAGGCTGCCACCCCCTGCAGCATTTTGTAGTAGGTCGGACCGGCCAAGACGCAGGCGACAATAAAGTTCAGCAACATGAACATCCAGAATTCGCGGCGGCGAGAACGGCCGGAGAATTCAAAATAACGCCGAAACGGCAACAGCATCCAATCCATATATTCCCCCTCTTCCTGCATCCATTTCGGACCAGCGAGGCGGAAGCGATCACATTTCGGGACGGCAGGCAAGAAAAAGGGGGGCGAATTGCCCCCCAGTTCCCCGTACGCTGTTGGGCCGGATCACCATTTGTAGCGGATGGTTCCCCCGAATGTACGCGGCTGGTTGGTATAGCCGGATACCGAGAATGGTTGCGCCACGGAATCGAACAACGAGAGGAGATACCGGTCGTCAGTCAAATTGCGGCCCCAAACCGACAGTTCAAGACCGTTTTCCATCGCGTAGGTGATCGACGCATCCACTTCACTGACTTCGCGCGTGAATTGCTTGGCCACGGCAACGGCGGTGTCAGTGCCAAGGCTGAGGAAACCGGGCAGCCCGTCAACGATCGGCTCTTCGGATTCGTAGTGATAGGTCGCATTGAGGATCAACCGATCCCCGCTGCCGAAATCATACGCATATTGGCCGCCCAGTACGACCGTCCAATTCGGAATGCCCGCTGGAGTCGTTCCCGATAGATCGCCCACGGCGGAGAAGACAAAATCGTCGTAAGTCGGATCGAGATAGGTGACGCCAAGGCTCGCGGTGAAACCCGGCACAAGCTCGGCCTGGCCTTCGAACTCGACACCGAAGGTGGACTGTTTGCCGGCATTGCCCAGCTCAAACCCCGAGCCAGTGAATATATTCGACTGGAAGCCTTTGATCTCCTGCTCGAAGACCGCGATGTTGGCCGATGCACGGCGCCAGCTGCCTTTCAGGCCGACTTCGTAAACCGTCGATTTCCTCCGGATCCGCGATCCGGCTGCCGAAGGTCTGGTTGACCTGCAGCAGACCGGCGCTGGCCAAAGCCGCCATGTCTGCAAGGCGCGGGCGGCTGTCACGCGAAAGGTTTACCGACGCCGCCTTGAAGCCGGTGGCATAGCTCGCGTAGATGTTGAAGTTCGGGCTCACATCATACGCCAGGCGGATCGTATATGAGAAATCGTTGTCCGAAACCTTTCCATCCTCGACCGCGTTCGGCACGGCCAGGAACGCCGGCAAATACTGAAGGGCCCTGAGCGGATTCAGCGGATTGGCAGCCGGGTTGTTCTGGTTCGCATTCGCAAAGGCGGCGACTGCCGGCTGGATCTGATTGGCGAAGATCGGTCCTGTCACGGGATCGGTTGCAAAGGCAAGGATTTCCGCCTGCGTCGCGGAGCGATCAAGCATCAATGCATTGCCCACCTGCTGGGCGAGACCGCCCTGATAGAGCAGCTGCTCGCGGAACGGTGCGTAGAACGGGTTATCGAAGTCGATCCTGGAGAAGGTGTCGGTCGAATTGATCGAAGCCGTAAAGGCCTTCTTGTCGTGCGTGTAGTTCCCGCCGACGGTCAAAGTCAGGCCATCGGTGATTTCGACGTCAAGTTGGCCGAAGACCGATAGGGCTTCGCTCGCAAGCGTGAACTGCTCGCTGTTGCCGGTACCGGCCGCGAAGAACGTCCCGGCATATTTCAGCGGATCGCCTTCCAGCAGACCGAATGTGCCCTTCAAGCGGAACCGGCGAAGGGCCAGTGCCGTAAAGGCTCAGAGCGCCACCTGAGAGGCTCTGCACCAAAATATCCGCATAGGGCCGCGCCTGGCTGCCCCAGCGAAGAGCGCCGGTCTGATCGACGTCTTCATTGATGTAAAACACGCCTAGCAGCGCACTGAAAACGTCGGCGAACTGGGCCGAAGCGCGGAACTCCTGCGTGAACGTATCGAGCTTCACATCGGCGGCAATGGGGTAGATCAGGTCCGCGCTCGAGAAGTCGGGATCTTGCGCAGTAATATTCTGGCTGCTGCGATAGGACGTTATCGAAGTCAGCTGCAGCGGCCCGGCATTATATTCGATGTGGCCCGAAACACCGTAATTCTCGACTTCGTTTGTCGAATTGAAGTTGGTGTAGACCACGTCTGCGAAACGATTGTTCGGGTCGGTCACCTGACCCCCGAGCAAGTTGATCACGTCGGTGGCACTCGAACGCTGCAGATTCACTACGCCGCAACAGATCTCGTCGATCTTGTCGTAATCGGCGATCAGCCTGATTTTGAGATCGACGCTCGGCTCGAACAGAGCCTGGCCGCGGATAAACCAGCGATTGCGCTCGTTCGTCGGATCGCCGGTAACGGGGTTCTCATTATAACCGTCCCGCCGATTGTAGCCGCCAGCCACGCTCAGAGCGAGCGTGTCGGAGACGGGGCCGGTGAGGTAGCCTCTGAGCACCATGGCATCGTAGTTTCCGTAGGATGCCTCCATGTTCCCGCCGAAATCGAATTGCGGCTCCTGGGTGACGATCGAGATGACCCCGGCCGAAGCGTTTTTCCCGAACAGGGTCGATTGGGGGCCGCGCAGCACTTCTACCCGCTGGACATTGGGCAGATCGCCAATCTGCGATGCAGTGCGGCTGCGATAGACGCCGTCCACGAACACGCCGACCGACGGTTCGATACCGGCGTTGTTCGCGCCATTGCCGAAGCCGCGAATGATGAAGTTGGTAACCGCCGAACTTTGCAGCTGCGTTACCTTGCAGCGAGGGAACGATCGACTGCAGATCCTTGAGGTCGCGGATCGACGCACGCTCGATCTGGTCGGCCGGTGGCGACCGAAACGGCAACCGGCGTATCCTGCAGCGTTCGTTCGCGCTTGGTGGCCGTGACCACGATGAGATTGCCCGTTTCGGCCTCACCCTGATCGTCGCTCGCCGGCAGTGCGAGTTCCTCCTCCTCACCATCGTCTTGCGCGAAGGCAACCCCCGGCAGCCCAAAGGCCATACAGGCGGCACCAAGCAGTAGTGTCTGTCTAAAAGAGCCGGCGCGACCGGAATTATGCCTCTTCATCAAAAAGCTCCATCTCTCCAAGAACCGGAGGGCGGCAGCGCTTTTTTGAGAAGCTTGGCCGAAAAATCCCCAGTCTCCTTAACCGATCATATATTTACGATGGTAACTAGACAATTAACAATTGCCCCCGGGGCAGTTCCATCAACAGTTTTGAACATCGGCAGAATTGCCGGAAAAGCGTAAGAAGACTTGCCGCATTGCAGCATTCCGTATAGGGGCGCGCGCAAAGCCCTCCGGGGCGAGAGCGGCCCATAAGGCCTTACCGAAAACCCGAACACCGAAGGTCCGAACCATGTCCGGCACGAATGCCCTGCGTAACATTGCGATCATCGCGCACGTCGACCATGGCAAGACCACGCTCGTCGACCAGCTGTTCCGCCAGTCCGGCACCTTCCGCGACAACCAGCGCGTCGAAGAGCGCGCGATGGATTCGAACGACCTGGAAAAAGAGCGCGGGATCACCATCCTCGCCAAGTGCACCTGCGTCGAATGGGGCGAAGGCGACAGCCACGCGCATCAACATCGTCGACACCCCCGGCCACGCCGACTTCGGCGGCGAGGTGGAGCGCATCCTCGTCGATGGTCGACGGCGTCATCCTGCTGGTCGACAGCGTCCGAAGGCGCGATGCCGCAGACCAAGTTCGTCACCGGCAAGGCGCTGGCGCTCGGCCTGCGCCCGATCGTCGTCGTCAACAAGATCGACCGCCCCGACGGCCGCGCCGCAGGAAGTGCTCGACGAAGTGTTCGACCTGTTCGTCAGCCTCGACGCCAATGACGAGCAGCTCGATTTCCCGGTGCTCTACGCCTCGGGCCGCAACGGCTATGCCAGCGACGACCCGGATGCGCGCGAAGGCACGCTGACGCCGCTGTTCGAAACGATCGTCGAGCACGTGCCGCCGCCGCACGGCTGGACGTCGACGCGCCCGTTCAACTTCCTCGTCACGCTGCTCGACCGCGACAATTTCCTCGGCCGCATCCTGACCGGCCGGGTCCAGTCGGGCACGGTCAAGGTCAACCAGCCGATCCACGCGCTCGACATGCGACGGCAAGGTCGTCGAGACCGGCCGCGCGTCCAAGATCATGGCCTTCCGCGGGCTCGAGCGCGTGCCGGTCGAAGAAGCGCAGCGCGGGCGACATCATCTCGCATCGCCGGCCTCGACCACCGCGACCGTGGCCAACACCATCGCCGACACCAGCGGTCACCGAGCCGCTCCAGGCCCAGCCGATCGATCCGCCGACGCTGTCGATGCGCTTTGCGGTCAACGACAGCCCGATGGCCGGCCGCGAAGGCAACAAGGTCACCAGCCGCATGATCCGCGACCGCCTGCTCCGCGAAGCCGAAAGCAACGTCGCCATCAGGTCACCGAGAGCGCCGACAAGGACAGCTTCGAAGTCGCCGGCCGCGGCGAACTGCAGCTCGGCGTGCTGATCGAGACGATGCGCCGCGAAGGCTTCGAGCTCGGCATCAGCCGCCCGCGCGTGCTGTTCCGCGAGGACGAGAACGGCAAGCGCACCGAGCCGTACGAAACCGTCGTGATCGACGTCGACGACGAATATTCGGGCACGGTCGTCGAGAAGATGGCGCTGCGCAAGGCCGAGATGACCGACATGCGCCCCTCGGGCGGCGGCAAGACCCGCATCACCTTCATCGCGCCCCGTCGCGCGGCCTGATCGGCTATCACGGCGAATTCCTGTCCGACACGCGCGGCACCGGCATCATGAACCGCCTGTTCGAGAAATACGGCCCGCACAAGGGCCCGATCGAAGGCCGCCAGAACGGCGTGCTGATCTCGAACGGCACGGGCGAGGCCGTTGCCTATGCGCTCAACCCGCTGGAAGAGCGCGGCATCCTGTTCGTCGCGCCGCAGGCGAAGCGCTCTATGAAGGCATGATCATCGGCGAGAACGCCAAGCCCGACGACCTCGAAGTCAACCCGATGAAGTCCAAGCAGCTCACCAACTTCCGCTCGACCGGCAAGGACGACGCCATCCGCCTGACCCCGCCCACGATCATGACGCTGGAACAGGCGATCGCCTATATCGACGACGACGAGATGGTCGAAGTGACGCCCAAGACCATCCGCCTGCGCAAGGCCCTGCTCGACCCGCACGAGCGCAAGAAAGCGAAGCGGAAAGAGGCGGCTTAGGGCTTCGACCTGGCCCAAGGCCGATTTGCGCCCCAGTCCCAGACATTAGCCTGAAAAATTGAGTCGCCTCAAAACGGACGTCAATTCCGCGATGGCGTCGCGATCACTTTGTTGGACGATCCGGTTAGTCCCCTTTGGAGATCGAAAAGGCGAAAAGCTGCCGTTTACGACGATCGACGGCAGCGTCAGCAACGCGCCCTCATTTTGGTCACTGCCGAGGAGACGAGGGTTCGCCGATTCCCGACAGGCTGCTCTCAGGAAGTTGGCAATCCAACGCGCACCTGGACGACCAGGCATTTATTCACTTCATGACCGTATTCCAGTCGATCGTGTAACCGGCAGCTGAAAGTTCGCGCGCCAGCTCCTGCTTCCAGCCATAGCTTTCATCCATGACGGTCCAAACCACTCCGGCGAAGTCACTAGGAATATTGACCGTGCCGCGCTGGAAGGCGCACACGCGGTCGCGGCCCAGCTTGCCGATAAAATAGCCCAGCTCAAGAAGGACGTTCTGCCTGGCGCGGGGTTCCGGGGTCTCTCCCTTCTTGCAGCCCTCATCGTCGGGGGTCAGCAGAACGACGGCAAATCCGACATCGCTATTGGCCTCCACCTTCTCGATGACGGTGCGGCCGCGATTGGCCTGCTCATGCAGGATGATCGGGGCGAACCCGATTTTCTCCAGATAGCGGGCAACCGTCTCGCGCGCCTCGCCGTCATGGCCGTGGACGATGAACACTTTGTTGTTGCGTGACGAAGGGAGCGCCAGCGCCGGGGCAGAGCTGCCGTGACTTCATGACATAGGCCTTATAATCTCGGGCGAAGGGAATGATGACCTGGGACGTAACGGCGCGAACATCGCCGATGATCTTGCGGCCCGTGTAATAGTAGGTGTGCCCGAAACTCGCCATGTCGTGCGGCTTTTCCGCAAACCGCTCGATGAGCAGCAGGGTCAGACCGAGCACTTTCTCAGGTTCCACCGGCCAGGCCAGCTTGTCACCACCAGCCATGCCGCCACGCGGTTCATTTTCAGCCAGAAAGGCATCGAGGTCCAACCCGTCGGTCAACTGCTCGTTATAGGGCACCAACTCCGGGCTCTTCAACAAATGCGCCAGCGTCTTCAGCGGACGATCGTAGCTCTGATATTGGGCGCTCTGAAGGTCGAGCACCGCATTATTGATTTGTTCAAACAGGTCGGGACTAGTGCTCATTGGTCGCTATCGCCCTCCATACGGGCCTGCGCGGCACGTTCAATAATCGCGTCGCGATAGCGCTCCTTCATACCTTCCATCATCGGCGCGACAATGGGATTGGAAGTAGTCTCCGAGGCGCTCGTCGATCATGGCTTCCATCTGGGCGATGGCCGCCTCGATGCTGCCCGGATCGTTGGGATTGAAATTGACGGCACCCAGTTCGCCGTCGATCGCGGCGATGGCCTTCTGGGCGTCGTCGAGCGTGCGGGTCAGTTTATCGAGACCAGTGATTTTGACCATGGGGTGCTCCTTGGATAAGCCTGTAGTCAATCCTACGCCCATGGCCGGGCGAACGGATGTGTCAGGGGACCCCTGCGAGGCGGGATCGTGGATGGATTGCTGTTGCAGGAAACCCTCGCAAATCCCGCGCACAGCGCTACATAATCGAACATAGGACGTGGCGGCGTCATCCTGCCCTTATGGAAGGGGCCGATGCTTCTGGCCGAAGCGCCACGTCCTACGCCCTGACAGGCTGCGGTTGACCGCAGCCCTCAAACCTTATGCCGATGCCCGGCGATGCTTGGGCAGGGCAACCGCCTTGCGGCGCTTCTGGTTCTCCTGCTTCATCTCGGTGAATTCCGGCTCCAGCTCCTTCAATCGCTTCACCAGACCGGACAGGTCGTATTCGTTGCTGGTCTTGCCGCGCCCAGGCCGGGTGCGCTCGATGCGCTGTACAAGGCCGGCACTTTCTAGCTCGGCGATCTGCCGCTGCACCTGCCGCTCGCTCATGCCCATGCGCTCGGCCAGCAGCTGCTTCTTCGGCCAAGGCCGTTGCGCGGCGTCCCACCAGATGTCGGCCAGGTGCATGATGATGTTGAACTGCACTGGGTTGATGCCAAGCCGTGCCTGCGCCTGCATGAGCAGCGACGGCACAATACAGAAACCCAGGTCCATGACCGGCTTGCCGTATTTCTTCTCCGACGCCTTACGGGTGTCGGCCTTTGGCTTGATCAGCACCACCTTGGTGGGCTTGATAGGTGAGACGATTTTGACCATGATGCGTTACCTCGTTGAACGCAATATGTGTCGATTTCTGGCTACTTGCAATGGTAGCCGACTAGACTTCTATGTCCGATCGCGCATAGACACCAGCGTCCGGTTAGGACAGGTCGCCCACGTCCGATGAATCAGGACAGCCAGTTAATCTGCACATCGGCATAAGGGCATACGAACATAGCACTCTAGGCAGACCGGTCGCGGATGACCGGTCGGTCGAGACAATTCCAGCGCCACGTGCGTTTAGAATTTGAATGAACGCCGCGAACGGCAGCTATCGATGAAGCAATTCGGGGCCGGGAATGTCGCTTCTGTCGGCGGTTGCTGACAACAGGAGGAGACTTGCCGGTTCGCGATGAGGTGGCCGTCTGCTAGTCAGGTCCAATGCCGACCGATCCGATCTCCTCGCTGCATCCCGAACAGCAGCAGTTCGTGGAGCGATTCGCCGAGCGAAGCGACGCACGCAGCCTGCTGGTAGCTGCTCCCGGCCTTGGCAAGTCGACGGTGGCCCTGTTTGCTGCTCGAAGAACTTCTATGATGACGGTCAGGTCGATCGTGTGTTGATGATTTCAGGCACTCGTGCGTCCACCGAACAGTGGAGCAACTATTTTGCGCAGGCGACTTCCGCTAAAGTTGCTGAACCTCTGCCTGCCAATGCCGCCACGGCAATCACCTATGCGCGCCTAAGGCACGATTCCGAAGCAGTTTGGCGCGACGTGCCACCGGGAACGCGCTGGCTGGTGATCTTCGAAGACGTTGATTGGGTGGGCATCGATGTCGAACCGCTGGCGGCAAATGCCTTGCTTCTCTTTCCCGGCTCACGTGTGCTGTTCATTGCAACCCAACCACCTCCGCTCGAGGTAGATGTGAAGTTTGCCTTCGGGATGGAATTCTTCTCAGCCGAAGTTCTCGCCAATCCCGAGACTTGGTTAAGCCTCATCACTCTTTCGCCGAGCATTGGGCTTATTGGACGTGTCCAGCAGCGGCTTGTCGGATTGGATGAGCTGTCTTGGCGCGAGTTTGAGGAGCTTATAGCGCGCATGCTGGAGAGCGATGGCTACAATGTTGAGCTTACGCGTGGCTCCAAAGATGGCGGCATAGACGTAATCGCAGTTAAGGATCTTGGCATCGCTGGCATGTTCAAGGCGGTTTGGCAGGCTAAGAGAAACCGCGTGGATCGTAAGATCGGCCTGTCTCTTGTGCGGGAACTAGCCGATACGCGATTGGAGCATGATGCCACAAAGGCCTTCATTGTGACGACATCCTATCTGACTCGCGGAGCACTTGAGCGGGTTGAGCGTGATCGCCACGTTCTCGGCAAGGTCGACCGCGATGATCTCGATTTATGGATGGATCGTGCGTTGCGCTAAACCTGACTTCTTCAATTAGCCACTTGTACTGTTGTGCGTTGGCGTGAATGTTCGGCAGCTTTCGAGTTCTCGAGTTAATCACAGCAATGGCTGCTCTGTTGGCGACAGCCGCAAGCCTTCTGGCGCTCAGCCGTCCGCCACGATCGAATGTTCAAGGCGCGCTTCGTCGAGCAACCGCTCAATCACGGCGCACTGCGCTTCCGTGCCGTTTGGTTTGAAATCCCAATTGCAATGGGGATGCGTCTTCGGGTCGCGCACGATCACCTTGCCAAGCGCCCGGCGCCATGTCTGCGAGGTCCCGCCTCTCTCTCGGATTAGGCGGATGATGAGCAACTGTTCGAGATCGGAGGCAGTCATACCTACCGCTTAGCCGCTGTTAGTGCCCAGGCAAGTGCACGTTCGCGCGCTAGCTTGGTAAATCAACGGCGGGTTTCGAGGATCGGCCTTGCAACCCGCAACGTCCGCTCTGTTGGCGGCTGCCGACCGGCTCATTGGTTCGGCGAATGCCGGCTTTTCTAATTTCCGTGCGCAAAACCGGATAGTGAGCTTCCGGCTCAATACCGGAATTGCCTTCAGCCGCTTAGCCCCGCCTCAGTTCCGCAGTCCAGTTGGCGCGGGGATGGAAGTTCGGTAGACGAGACTCGTGCTTTCCCAGAAGACCCGATACGCCATCCGCGCGATGCAGCACCTGGCCGATCACTTTCGGCGAAGGGGCCGGTGCAACTTGCCGAGATTGCCGAGACGCAGAACATCCCGGCCAAGTTCCTGACCGTCATCCTGTCCGAACTGACGCGCTTCGGCCTGGTCGATTCCCTGCGGGGCCGCGACGGGGGCTACTGGCTGGCGATCTCGCCGATCGATATCACCTATGGCGATCTCATCCGGATCATGCGCGGGATCGCTCGCGCTGGTGCCCTGCGCCAGCCGCTATGCGCATGAAAAGTGCAAGAACTGCGTGGAAGAAGGCGACTGCCGCACCCGCGCGCTGATGCTGGACGTGCGCGACCGCACGGCGGAAATCCTCGATGTCGATCCGCTTGTCCGACCGGATCGATCCGGTCGCTCCATTCGCGGAAGAGAACCCGCCCACTCCCTGATATCGGGCCGCCGCAAGAAGCCTTCCTTTTGGCGCATGTGCGAATTCTTTGGCATTTGCCCTATTGTCAACTAAATCACTTGAGTTTAGCAAATGGCTGCGGCAACGAGCCGTGCAACGAAAGGCCAGACATATGCCGAAGGATGACAAGGAAACCGGGAGACACGGCCGGATTCTTGCCCGAAGCGCTGGGGGTGGTCAGCGAGGCCCTCTCGCCGTTTGCGCTACGGTGCAATCCAGCTGACCGTGCATGACGGCCGGGTCATGCAGATCGACGTGACCGAAAGAAAGCGCCTGGCCGACTGATCCGACCACGGACCTTCGCCAGCTTGAACAGCAAACCACCACAACCCAGGGACCAGCAGACCGGACAGCCGGATGCACGCCCGCTTGCTTGAAAGCGATACGATGCAACTGACTTCCATCCGCAGCCTGCTGCTGCTTTCCGCGCAGTTTTGCGGCTCCCACCCCGGCGCTGGCGCAAGATCGAGCGCCATCGGCGGGGAAACTGACGCCCCTTCCGCCCAGACCAGCCAACCGCCCGAGGAGGCCATCATCGTCACCGCGCGCCGCCGCGAGGAATCCGCGCAGGATGTGCCGCTGGCGATCAGCGTGATCGGCGGCGAACAGCTCGACGCCACCGGCGCGTTCAACGTCCAGCGCTTGCAGCAGCTGACCCCGGCGCTGCACTTCTATTCGTCCAACCCGCGCAACACCGCGATCAACATCCGCGGCATCGGCGTGCCGTTCGGCCTGACCAATGACGGGTTCGACCAGGGCGTCGGCATCTATGTCGACGATGTCTATTTTGCGCGCATCGCTTCGGCCACGCTCGACTTCCTCGATGTCGAGCAGATCGAGGTGCTGCGCGGGCCGCAGGGCACGCTCTACGGCAAGAACACCACCGCCGGGCGCGATCAACATCACCACCAGCCGCCCGACCTTCGACTTCGAAGGCAGCGCCGAGGTGAGCTTCGGCAATCTCGGCTTCAAGCAGGCCAAGGCTTCGGTCTCCGGCCCGCTGTCGGAGCGAATTGGCCGGGCGGCTTGCCGTTTCCTCCACCAGCCGCCGCGGGCACGATCTACAACGTCGCCACCGGCAACTGGATCAACGAACAGGACAATCTCGGCCTGCGCGGGCAGCTGCTGTGGGAGCCCGAGCGACGATCTCGAAGTGCTGCTGGCGGGCGACTACAGCCGCAGGACCCCGAATGCTGCGCGCAGATCTATGTCCGCACCGGCGCGACCCAGCGGCCGCTGAACCGCCAGTACGCCGCGCTGTCGGCGGCGCAGGGCTATCAGGTCGTCAGCACCAATCCGTTCGACCGGCTGACCGATGTCGATGCCCCGTCTCAACGCCGGCAACGAGATCGGCGGTGGTTCGGTGCGCGTCAGGTGGGATACCGGGCCCGGCACGTTCACCTCGATCACCGGCTATCGCTACTGGGACTGGAAGCCCGAGAACGATCGCGACTTTACCGGCCTGCCGATCAACACGCTTCCAACAACCCGTCGCAGCAGAACCAGTACACGCAGGAATTTCGCTATTCCCACGTGGCCGACAATTTCGACTTCGTGATCGGCGCCTTTGCCTTCCATCAGGAAGTGCGGACCCAGGGGCCTGACGCAGTTCGGCCCCGCCGCCAGCCGCTGGCTGATCAACCCCAGCAGCGCGCTGGCGAACGATCCCAGCTGTGCTCGACGGGCTGACTGCCAACAACGATATCCGCCTCGACAACACCAGCCTGGCGGCGTTCGGACAGCTCAACTGGAAGATCACCGACCGCTTCAGCATCCAGCCCGGCTTCCGCGTCAATTACGACAAGAAAGTTGGGCTTTACGATTCCGTCGTCACCAATGGCGCCGGGCAATTGGTCACCTTTGCCAGCACCGATCCGCGCATTGTCGCGCAGCGCGGCGTTGCCTCGCCGCAGCGCTTCGAGCCGACATTCTCCGACTGGAACTTCAGCTACGACCTGACGCTGCACTACGAGCTGGCCGACGATGTCTACGCCTATGCCACCTACGCCAAGACCTTCAAGCCAGGCGGCGTCAACCTCAACGGCGTGCCGAACGATGCGGCGGGAAATCCGATCCTGGCAGCCGGTTCGGTCAAGCCGGAATCGGTCGACCACTACGAAGCGGGGCTGAAATCGCAGTTCTGGGATCGCCGGATCACGCTCAATGTCGGCGCATTCCGCACCGAGATCGAGGATTATCAGGCGCTGGTTTCCAACGGACAGTTCGGCGTGCTGCGCGGCTACCTCGCCAATGCCGAGAGCGTCCGAACGCAGGGGCTGCGAATGGGACTTCTCGATTCGCCCGAGCGAGCGCTTCAGCGCCTATGTCAGCGGCGCCTATACCGACGCCAATTACACCAGCTTCCCCGATGCGCCCTGCCCGCCCGAACTGTCAGGCGGCGGGTCCGGCTCGCCCGTCGGAGCTCCGGGCGCGCCCGGCACCAACAGCCCCGCCAATTGCGACATCTCCGGCCAGAGCCTGCCCGGCGTATCGAAATGGGTGTTCTCCTACGGCGCCGAGGCCAATGCCCCGGTCACCTTCCTTCGGCAGGAGGGCGAGATCTATCTCGGGGTCGATGCCAACACCCGGTCCAGCTTTTCGTCGAACCCCACGCCGTCGATCTACACCCAGGTCGCCGGCTACACGATCGCCAACTTCCGCGCCGGCTTCCGCACGGACAGCGGGTTCAACATCTTCGGCTGGGTGCGCAATGCTTTCGACGCGCAATATTTCGAACAGCTCGCCGTTCCATCCGGCAACACCGGCCTGATCGTAGGCCAGCCGGGCGATGAGCGGACTTACGGTCTCACTCTTGCCCATCGCTTCTGATCCATCCGCGAACTTCCGAAGAGGACAACCTCATGTTCGATTTCCTGGCCGACGTAACGATCTATCACCTGCTCCCGTTCATCGCGGTCGGCTTCGCCGCACAGGCGATCGATGGCGCACTGGGCATGGCCTTCGGGGTCATCTCACAGACCTTGCTCGTGAGCGTGCTGGGCATTCCGCCCGCGAGTGCGTCGGCCAGTGTCCATCTGGTCGAGATGTTCACCACCAGCGCTTCGGGCGCCAGCCACATCTGGCACCGGAACATCGACTGGGGGCTGTTCCGGCGGCTGGTGCCATTCGGCATACTGGGAGGCGTGACCGGCGCCTATCTGCTGTCGAACATCGATGCGTCGGTCGCCCGGCCATTTGTGATGATCTATCTCACCGGCATTGGCGTCTATCTCTTATGGAAGGCCTGGCGGCAGCTTGAGCCCCATGTGCGCGATCCGCAATATACCGCGCCTCTGGCCGCTGCGGGCGGGCTTCCTCGACGCGGCTGGCGGCGGCGGCTGGGGGCCGGTGGTCACTTCCAACCTGCTCGTCCAGGGCAGCGATCCGCGCAAAACCATCGGCACGGTCAATACCGCCGAATTCCTGCTGACCTCGGCCATCTCCATCACCTTCATCGCATCGATCGGGCTGGAAGCGTTCACGGTCGCGACAGTCGGCCTGATCATTGGCGGGGTTGCCGCCGCACCGATAGGAGCCATTTTCGCCAAGCGGGTCAGGCCGCGCACGCTGCTCCTGGCAGTAGGCGTGGTGCTGGTGGCGACGAGCGCGTTCTCAATCGTGCAAGCGTGGCCGATTTTCTAGCCTGCGCTTAATCTCATGCAATTCGGCCCCGCGCACCGGATCCCGGCAACTTAGCTCGCTGCTTCTTCCCGCCATACGTGGGGGCGGCCTAGCTGAAGCCCACCACTTCGTGCGGTACGTAAGGCGCTTCCAGCTGGCGGATTTCCTCTGCCGTCAGCTCAATGTCGAGCGCCGCCACCGCGTCTTCGATATGACCCTGCCGCGATGCTCCGACGATCGGTGCCGAGACCACCGGCTTTGCCATGACCCAGGCCAGGGCGATCTGGGCCATCGGCACCGCACGGTCCGCCGCGATCTTCGTGACGGCTTCCACCACCTGCTTGTCCGCCTCCGCCGTCTTCGCCGCCAGGGTCAGGGCGAAGGCGTCGCTTGTGGAGCGCTGGGTTTCTTCGTCCCAGGCGCGAGTTAGACGGCCTCTGGCCAGCGGGCTCCACGGGATCACGCCAATACCTTCGGCTTCGCACAAGGGCAGCATTTCGCGCTCTTCCTCGCGGTAGAGCAGATTGACGTAGTTCTGCATCGTGCAGAACCGCGTCCAGCCATTTGCATCGGCCGTGTGCAGCATGGCGGAGAACTGCCAGGCGTACATCGAAGACGCCCCGATATAGCGCGCCTTGCCGGCTTTCACGACGTCGTGCAGCGCTTCCATCGTCTCTTCGATCGGGGTGGCATGGTCGAAGCGGTGGATCTGGTAGAGATCGACATAATCGGTTCCCAGCCGCGCAAGGCTGAGGTCGATTTCCTGCATGATCGCCTTGCGGCTGAGGCCGGCCCCGTTCGCCCCTTTCCGCATTCTGCCGGAGACCTTGGAGGCAATCACCACTTCTTCGCGCGGGATCATATCCTTGAGCGCACGCCCCACGATCTCTTCGGAATGGCCATCCGAATAGACATTGGCCGTGTCGAAGAAGTTGATCCCGGCATCCACGGCCTGACGGATGATCGCGCGGCTTTCCTCTTCTTCGAGAGTCCAGGTGTGGCTGCCGCGGCCTGGCGAACCGAATGTCATGCAGCCAAGGCAAAGCTGGGAGATATCGAGCCCTGTCGAACCGAGTTTGCCGTACTTCATGTCAATCCATCCACCGTGTTTGTTGATATTCGCTGCGGAATCGCGTGCCTAACGGATAAGCCGCCGCATCCCAAGGCCCTGCGCCCGCGAGGCGGACCGATCCACGATCGATCCGCTGCGGTGCGCTTTGTGGCGACTATCAGCCGGGCATGGACCACATCATCGGCGGCGGGCCCCAATCCTGCGAAATCGGAGGCAGGTTGAACAGCTTGCGCACATTGCCGCCGAGCACTTTCACCTTCTGATCGTAAGTCAGATGGCCGGAATGCAGCAAGTGGTTCAAGTTCTCCGAATAGGTGATGCCGCGCCGGCGCGGACGATCCCCCAGCGGCAGATTGGCACTGCGCGGGCGAGTGTAATCGCTGCCCCACATGACCCGGTCATAGCTGAAGGCATCGAACAGGCGGTTCAGGTTCGGCCAGATGTCTTCATAGGGATAGTTCTGATCGGACAGCAGCGGGGCGCCGCAGAGCTTCACATAGACATTGGGATATTTCGCCAGTTCGATCAGATCGTCGAGCGGGCCCCAGCTCATCGTCTCCGGCGGCGAGACCGGGTGCTGCGCCACGCCGATATGATCGACGATCAGCGTCAGGCCTGGGTGGCGCTCCGCCACGCCGGCAATATGGGCGCAGCCGCCGTGCGTCGAATTGAAGATCGGCAAGCCGACTTCCTCGGCCGTCTCGTAGATGGGGTCGAACTTGCCTTCGAAGAATTCGGGCCGCATCACGCCCTTGTTGGCATCGCCGATCAGCGCGCGGCCGGCCACCATTGCGGGATGCGCGGCAATACGGCGGACTTCCTCCACATGATCCGTACGGTTGTGCATGAAAGTGTGCACGCCGGGGAAACGGCCGGGGTAGCGATCATGCGCGACCTCGACGAATTCGTCGCTCGTCACCGCGAGGGCGATATCGACGCCGGCGGCATCCATCGCTTCACGCGCCAGTTCGACGCCCCACAGGGCTTCCTGCCCCACCATGCTGCCTTCCGGCGGCTTGCCCGGTACCGGCCCATGGATCTGCGCGTCGATAATCTCGATCGATTCAATATTGCTGCTCATGCCATCCTCACTCCAATGAATGGGCTGCTTCGGTCAGCCGAAGTGCCCCAACTGTTTGTCCAGCCGCTTGTGAAGGTCTCTGTTGCCAACGGACCTTTCGGTACCGGTATCAAAGGCGGGGGCGCAGTTGCAAAAGTACCTTATCTTTATGGCCGCAAACCGCTGGTTTGAGCAGCATGCCATCGGCGGCAGAAAGGTGTCTGCCGCCGATGATGTCAGTTCCGCGATTCGTCTAGGGTTCTCAGTCGAACAGTTCCTGCAGGAACGACTTCTTGCGTTTGGGATAGCCGTGGCGATGATCCTTGCCATAGCCATAATTCTGCTGCGGCGGCGCCGGGGCATATTGGGGGGCCGGCTGCGGCTGTCCGGCGGACAGATCGGCCGTGCTGCGTTCGATGATCTTGTCGAGTTCGCCGCGATCGAGCCATACGCCGCGGCATTGCGGGCAATAGTCGATCTCGATCCCCTGGCGGTCGCTCATCGCGAGCGGCACTTTGCAGACGGGACAGGGCATGTTGTGGGCTGAAGTCACGGTAAAACCTCCTTGAGATGCTGGATTCATCGAATGCACCACTAAGGAAGAACCCCTTGGCCAACATGGCACCGAGCACACTCGATGCGGTCCGACATCACGATCGCATGGATCGCCAGAGGGGCCCGGCCCGCTCCTTTTAGATATGTCGCGCCGAGTGAGTGTCAACCTGCCAAAGGATCAAACGGCGAGCACGGTGCCCGCTACGCAACTGGCGGCGACCAACGCCTGAAGCACGCGCCGCCCCGAATACACCGGGGCAGCAGCGACATTGGCGGCAAGCACGAAAACGCAAATGCCCCAGAACAGAGCTTCAAAGGGGACGGCACTGCCCCAGGCCATCCGGGCGACGAAGCTGATCCCCAAAGCCAGCGGCATGCCCCAGACGACAGCGTCCCATGCGGCAGCGAGCCGCGGCTCGTCATGCCCGCGCCGCCGCCGCTTTCCAAGCCAGATGTAAGTCCCGGTGGCGCAGATCGCGGTGAGCGCCAGGCCGAACACGAAGTAAGCGATCTTCACCGGTAGGCCGCCGTAATTGCCGAAATGCAGATTGTAGTTCGAAGCCGCCGCCTGCTGGCCCAGCTCTCCATCGGCCAGCCCGGCCGTCCCTTCGAAATTGCCCGCGGCGTCGAAATTGTAATATTCGCCGAAGATCAGGCGGCGCGGATGTTCGCCCATCAGCTGGATGCTCTGCCCCTTGGTCATCGGATCGTGAACCGTCAGGAAAGTCACCGCGATGCCGGGATGATTGGCCTGCATGTAGCGCAGGGTCTTGGCGATTTCCGGCAGGGGAGCGGAAGCAAGGTCGACCGGATGCTCGCCCCCGAAGATGGGCGCGTAAACCGCTTCCGTGTCGCCGCCGTAATAGCGCGCGGCCACGGCTTGTGCCGTCAGCACGCCCAGGCCGATCACTGCGCCGGTCAGCGCGATCATCGCGATGAACGGCAGGGTCCAGACGCTGAGGCGGTTGTGCCAGTCCGCCAGGCCCGTGCCCCCGCCATCGCGCGCGCGCAGGCGAAAGGCATCGCGGAAGATGCGCGGATGGGCAATTACTCCGGAGATCGACAGCGCGAGCATCATCACGCCCAGAATGCCCACCAGGATCAACCCGACGAGGCCGGGGATCGTAAGCTGGTAATGGACCGAATAGAGGAATTCCGACCACGAGGTCTGGACCGGCCCAGCAAGCCCGCCCTGATCGTCCACGCGCATTTCCCGTGTGTCCGTATAGGCGATCATCCGGGGAAAGTTTGCGGAAGGCAGGTTGAAATAGAGATGGGTCGTCTTCGGCTTGGCCGTCTCGCTCGCCATCATGGCGGCACCGGCCCGCTCAACCGCTTCCGGCGCGATAGTGGTCATTGCCAGCCCCGGCTGCTCGATCTGGCGCAGCTCGTCATAGAAGACGAGCAGGGTGCCCGACAGGGAGACCAGATAGAGCAGCGCACCTGCAAGCAGGCCAATCGCAGCATGGGCGGAAAGCGAGCGCTTCACAGTGGAGGTTTCGGGAGCAACGCTCATGCCATCAACCCCGTAAGCGCCACCGGGAGGATCGGCAGCGCGCTTGCCAGCAGCACTCGCCACTGGGCCCGCCGCTGCTGCTGGATCAGCAGCACATGCATCAGTATCGCCCAGATCAGGGGAGCCGAGAAGAAAGCGAGCGCCATGCTGTCGGCTTCACTCGCACCGGCGAGGTCGGCCAGCGCGCGCACCACCACCGCCAGCCCGATCGAGACCAGCAGCGCCAGCGGCACGGCAATCAGGAACGTCGCCAGCCGCCGTCCGATCCGGCGCGGCTCGCCCGCTTCGGGCAGCATGTTCACGCGGCGGTTCGAAGCGGCGGCCTTGCCCGCAGGCGCGCTCGCGGCGGCAAGCGTCAGCGCGACGCAGGCTACGCCCATCCCGACCAGCGCCGTCACCGAAACGCCCCAGGCGCCCGCCCCGGCCCAGCCGAGAACTGCGGCAAGCGCCAACAGTCCCCAGCCCGCACTGTTGAGCGCAGTGGAGCGCTCGCGCTGCGCCCAGGCCAAGCGCAGCATCGCGACAGCTGCCGCGGCGGCGAAAGCTCCGGCCAACAGAAGGGAAGCGGCGCCCATCAGAAGCGATAGGTTGCGCCGACCGTGACGCTGCGCGGCGCACCGTAGCGATATTGCGAGTAGAAGCCGATCTGGCTGTAATAGGTCTCGTCGAACAAATTCTCGAGGTTGGCCTGCAGGTGCAAGGCTTCGCTGAGCTCGTAGCGGGCCATCAGATTGACCAGCACATAGCCATCCTGCTGGAACCGGAAGGGATCGCTGGTGACCGGGTTCACCCCGTCGGAATAGGCTTTGCTGCGGTAGTTCGCGCCGCCACCCAGCACCAGCGCATTGCCGCGCGATGGGCACGCGATAGGTCGTGAACAGCTTCAGCAGCTTGCGCGCCTGGTCGGTGTTGACCGGATCGCCATTCGCATCCTTGGCCTTGAACTGGCTATAGCCGAAATTGACGTTCCAGCCGGGCAAGGGCTCGCCGGTAATCTCGACTTCGAAGCCTTCGCTGGTCGCGCCTTCGGCTGCGATATAGGTCTGCTGCGGCAGGCCGCCTCCCGGCGGGGTGACGACGATGTCCGGCTGCGCCAGATTGTCCTGCTCGATGCGGAACAAGCGCGATCGACGTCTGCAGCCTTTCGCCGAAGAACGCGCTCTTGAGCCCGATCTCGTAAGCCTTGCCGTCTAGCGGATCGAGCTGGACGAGATTGCGGTCCACTTCCCCTTGCGGCTGGAAGATCTTGGTGAAGCTGGCGTAGAGCCGGTGGTTCGGCGTGAGGTCGAGCAGCGCGCCGACATAGGGGATGAACACGTTGTCCTCGCCATAATCGCTGGTCACGCCGAAGCTGATGCCTTTCTGCTCCCAGCTGGACAGGCGGCCCCCGCCGATTAGTTTGAACCCGTCCGTCAGGTTGAAGCGCATCGCCCCATAGAAGCCGGTCTGTTCGATCCGCTCGTCCACCGCGGGTACGCCGTCGGGAGAGAAGCCTGGATTGGGGAACGCCGCGCCGTCCCAATCGACATATTGGAGGTCCCCCGGGAACGCCAGCGCGCTCCAGGTCGTGTTGGTGCGGTTCTGCACGCTGTGCAGCGCGCCCACGACGAGGTCGTGATCGCGTCCGAACAGGCTGAGCCGGCCCTTGACCTGGCCGTCGAAGCTGTTCTGGATCGCTGTGCCGTCATCCTTGTAGGGGTAGCTGTACTGGATCGTTCCGGTAGTGGCATCGACGAGGCCCGACAGATAAAGCAGCTCGGTCGCCTGCCGGTTCTTGAACCGGTTGTAATTGACTGCCGCACTCCAGCCGTCGCCGAAATCGTGGCTGAGCGTGGCGAAGATGTTCTGGTTGATCGTGTCCCAGTAAGACCAGTCGGCAGACGCCGTCTTGGAGCGGTCCCAGACTGCGAATGTGCCGTCTGTATAGAAGGACGGCAGCGCGCCCCAGGCCGGCGCATCGGGCCTGCCCTCCTGGTGGCTGATGCCGGCCCGCAGCAGCGTGTGGTCGGTCAGGTCCGCATCGACCACGCCGTAAAGAACGAACTTCTTGTTCTCGAACAGATCGATGTGGCTCTCGCCCTGTTCGTAGCGGGCGACGCCGCGCACGCGGATGCGCCCGTCCGGCGTCACTGCGCCGCCGATATCGCCGGTGACGCGCCATGTATTCCAGCTGCCGTAGCTGGCGCTGAGATAGCCGGTCCAATCCGCGCTGTCGGCATGCTTGCGAACGAGGTTCACCGAAGCGGAAGGATCGCCTGCACCGCTGAGCAGCCCGGTGGCGCCGCGCACGATCTCCACCCGCTCGTAGATCGATACGTCGGCGATCGTCTCCCCTGCGCCGCCGGCCAGCGTCCAGGCAGTCGGCACGCTGTCGATCTGGTAGTTCCTGATCTCGAACCCGCGCGCGAAGAACTCGTTACGGACGTCGTCGATCTCGCCGACCGTCACGCCCACGCCGTTCTCGATCACGTCGGCGATGCTGATCAGGTTCTGGTCGCGAATGCGCTGCTCGGTGATCACGCTCACCGATTGCGGCGTTTCGCGCAGCGTCAGGCCCAGGCCGGTTGCGGTGTCGATCTGCTCGTCGATCGTATATTTGCCGCTGACGACGATCTCGCTCTCGCTGTTACGTTCACCCTCTTGCGCCTGAGCCATTGCCGAGGTCCCGGCCAGTGCGGTGCAGGACAGGAAAACATACTTGGCGAAGCTCATGATCGGGCCTTTTCAGTCTGTGGAAGGCCCCATGGGCCGGAACGTGGGCTCCTCTAATGCGAAGCATTTGCATTAGCAAGTGTTCACCGGCCATTTGAATGGGATTTTTGCCGCAACCCATTTCCGCGCGCGGTTTAAGCCGCACTGGTACACGCCGAGCTGGAGCAGGACGCTGCTACTCGCCGCCACTCCGCTGCAAAGAACTACAACTCGACTCTTAAGTGTCATCCGTACCCGAGGCAGCGCTAGGCGCTGCAGTGCGCCAGCGCCTCGCACAGCATATTCTTGATTTCACGCGCGACTGGCGGGGCGTGGCGGGAAAGCGAGACGTATCTGCGCATCGGCGCCGGCGCATGGTCGAGCAATTCTACGCGCCCCGCATCGAGATCCGCCCTTACCGTATCCGCCATCAGATAGCCGATGCTGGGGCCGCTCTGCACCAGTTTGACGATAACGTCGGTAAAATCGATGAAATGCGGCGGATGCTTGGGCTTGAGGTGGAGATTGTGCAGGCACTTGTGTGCCCATTGCTCGGTCGCCCGGCTGCGCTCAGTTGGAAAAATGAACTGGAAATCGTCCAGAATGCACTCCCCTTTGTGCAGGCGATCCTGCGTTCCGGGCTGCGCAATGAGCGCCAGGGGAAGGATGAAAGTGCCATGATCGGGAGACGCGGTGTCCGTCCCTTCCGGCACATCGTGAATAGCGAGGTCGAGTTCCCCGCCCTCGATCATGCGAGAGGCATCGGCGGCCATCAGCATCGGATGCAGTTCGATCTCGATTTCGGGATAGTCGCGGTAGATCTTCGCCATCAATGGCGCGCAGGCATAATTCTCTCACCATCTGGGCCCACGCTGACCCGAAGCGTCAATCGGTCCAGACTGGATGCTGGGGTATCGAACAATCCGCCCATCTGCGTAAGGACTGCTTCGATCGCGTCCAGCGCATGCTGGCCGTCGTTCGTCAGCATCGGCGTCGTTCCCTTCCGGCGGAGGAACAGCGACTTGCACAAGGTGGTTTCGAGCGCCTTGATCTGTTCGCTGACCGCGGGCTGAGTGATGTGCAGCCTTTCCGCAGTGCGAGCGAAACTGCCGCTCCGGGCCGCACAAACGAACGTTCGCAGTTGCACGAACGTAAGGTCCTCAATGCCTTCAGGCAGCGAAAGCTGATCCCCCATATAAGTCGTACCTTATAGCCCGGCATAAGCCCTGGCGGCGTTGCTTATGAGTAAAAGTAATCCGAATAGTTATCAAGTTAGGCATCCGGCAGTTCAGACCGGAGCCTGGCTATGCATTGAGGCGCCGGTGACCGCTGGGCGAACAATAATAGACCTGGGAGATAATTCAGATGAAAACCAGAAATCCCCTCCATTCCGCACGTCTTCCCGCGACGCGTTTGCTCGCCGGAACGTTTCTGGCAGGCTTGGCCGCGATAGCGCAGCCAGCTTTGGCCCAGGATGACACCGCCCAGGATGACGACCACGGTCTCGGCGAGATCGTCGTCACCGCGCGCTACGTTGCCGAGAACGTCCAGGACACGCCAATCGCGATCACCGCGAAGACGGACGAGCAACTGGCTGCTGCGAACGTGACGTCGACCGGCGATCTCGGCGCGCTCGTGCCCAACCTCTACACCATGCCGCCGGATTCGCAGTCAGCCAGTGCGCCGACCGTTTCGCTGCGCGGTGTGCAGCAAGGCGCTGGCGGCGTGCAGAGCATCGCGGTTCCGCCGGCCGTCGCCATCTATACTGATGACGTCTACCATTCGACCGTCGCCGGCTCGCAGCTCGATTTCACCGACGTTGTGCGCGTCGAAGTGAACCGCGGCCCGCAGAGCACGCTTTCGGGCAATGCCTCGATCGCCGGTTCGATCAAGCTCTTCACCCAGGATCCCAAAGGCGACGGCTCTGGCTTCGTCAGCCTGTCCTACGGATCGCGCAACCATATGGAAGGCTCCGGCGCGATCGACGTAGGCATCACGCCCACGCTCGCAATCCGTGCGCTCGGCCACTTCGACCGGCAGACCGGCCACGTCAACCGGCTCGATTTCACCTGCATGATGGACAAGCTGGGCACGCCCGAACTGGCAGGCACCCTGCCCTACTTCCAGCCCGATTCCGGCAAGAAGGACTGCGTGATCGGCCATCTGGGCGGCGGCAACAAGGCCTTCGGGCAGGTCAAGGTCCAGTGGACGCCAACCGACCGGGTCAGGCTGCTGCTGACCGCCAGCCATCGCGAAGACGATCTGGAGGAAACGCCGCAAGTCGCCCTCGCCTACAACAGCTTCTGCGTGCAGCCGACACCGGATCATCCCGGCGGCATCGGCCCCCAGCCTTGCAGTGGCTCGGCGCTGGCGCAATTGTACAATCTGGCGGCATACAACCAGTACGGCATCATTATCGACGGCCGCTTCAACCCGCCCAAGCGCAATGGCGGCGTCTACGATACCTATGCCACCAATTGCCGCCCCAACATCGACCTGTCGGCGCAAATTCCCAATCTGGGGCTGAGCTTCCCGGCTGGTTTCTCGGAAGGTTTCTGCTTCTCGCAGCGCAAGCAAGAGCGGCACACGCTGGCCTCGGCAAAGCTCGAAGCCGAACTGACCGACAACATCAATATGACGGCGATCGGCGCTTACACCGATTACAGCAACGAATACTCGCAGGAAGGCGATCAAAGCCCGCTGGCAGGCGCCATCAGCCACTTCGTCAATCTCGACAAGATGTGGTCGGGCGAACTGCGCTTCGACGGCAAGCTGTTCAACGACAAGCTTCAATGGGTACTCGGCGGGTTCACCGTGGAGACCGAAGGCTTCCAGAACAATCTCGTCAGCTACCTCAACATCCAGCAGCTCAGCTCCGTTCGCGGCCTCAACAAGTCGAGTTCGGGCTTTGCCCATCTGGACTACAATATCACCGACGCCTGGCGCATTTCCGGTGGCGGCCGCTACACCCACACCGACATCGCGATCACGATCGACAATCCCGACGCCGGGGTGGAACTGTTCGAGCCGCGCCACAGCGTCCAGAACCGCTGGGACTGGCTGATCTCGACCGACTACAAGATCAATGACGACATCCTGCTATACGCCAATGCCGCCAGCGGTTCGCGTCCGCCGGGCCTGACCACGATCGTCGCCAACGCACGGCAAGTCGCGCCAACCTCCGACAAATCGCTGATCAGCTATGAAGCGGGCATCAAGGCCGATCTGTTCGACCGCCGCCTGCGCGCGAACCTGACGGCCTTCTATCTCGACTATCAGAAGCTCTCGACCAGTGCGACCGGGACGCAGTGCCTGAACGAGCCGGGCACCGGCCAGGCCACGTACTTCAACATCCTCTATACGGAACCGGCTGCGATCCAGGCATGCGCCGACGCCTATGGGGCCAACCCCGTACCAACGCGCTATGCCTACAATGTCGGCATTCCCGCCACGGTGAAGGGCTTCGAATGGGAACTCTCGGCCATTCCGGTCGACGGGCTGCATCTCGACTGGTCGGGGGGCTACAACAAGTTCACCTCCGGCGCCGAACCGGGCAAGCCGGGCTACCTGTTCCCGGGCAATCTGCGCCAGCCCGAATGGAACATGCACGCCGATATCTTCTACGATATCGAAACTTCGGCGGGCACGTTCACGCCTCGGCTGGACTGGATCTGGCAGTCGAAACAGACCTACGACATGGCGTCCAGCGCTCGCGCGCCTCTGGATAAGCTGGTGGTCGATCCCTATTCGGTCTGGAACGCCCAGATCGTCTACAAATCTCCGGATCGCGACTGGTCGGCCACGTTGGCTGTCACCAATTTGGCGGACAAGTTCTATCACTATCTGGTTCTCTCGGGTTCGTTCGACGATCAAACCCGCGTGGCCGAACCGCGCGAATGGAAGCTGACCCTTCGCAAGCAATTCTAAGCGAGCTTCCCCCATCAACCTGCGGCGCAAGGGACCAGCCCCCTTTGCGCCGCAGGTTGATACCATTTGTCCGAATACCCGCCGCCCGCGGATCCATTTGACCGCCAGTTCCGAATAGGCGGGACAAGTCGGAAGTAATACTTCAGATTACCATTGCGAATCCTTGGACAAAGCTACAGTCTTCCTCAGTACGAGGGCATAGGGGAAGGCAGTGAGCGGTGGGGCGGCGCAACTAAAGCACGTATTCGTTAGTTACTCGACACGTGACGAAGCGCAGGCATTGGACATTGTCGACAAGCTCGAAGCCGCTGGCCTCACTTGCTGGATCGCAGTTCGCGACCTCGCCCCGGGCGAAGATTTCTCCAACCAGATCCACCGTAATATCAAGACTGCTGGCGCTTTCGTCGTCATTGTCTCGGCCCATGCCAATGCCTCGCGTTTCGTACGCATGGAAACGGAAATAGCGTTCGACTGTTGCCCGATTTACCCCGTACGCATTGAGAACGTGCCGCCGGAAGGCGGGCTGGCGCTTTTCTTGCGGATCAACCAGTGGACCGACGCATTCGGCGCCTATGCTCAGACGAGTGTACTGCGCCTGTCCTCGCACATCATGCTCGGGCTCTCCCACGGTGAAATCCAGCAGTCCCCGGGCGACGCATCTGGCGTCGCGCAAGTTCAGCCGGCAAGGCCGCTGCCACAGACGCCGGCCATACGAACAACCGAAGGTGCTCCCCCTGGCCAGCAGCGAAGAGCCGCCCCCGGCCGCTTCGCTTGAGCCGAGCGATCAGGACATGCGAACTTTTGTCGGCCCGAACGATGCCTGGTTTGCCGAGAGTTGGCGCAAGATGTCGCTCACCAAAAGCGAGGCGTCCTTCAATTTTCCCGCCTTTCTCCTGGGTCCGCTTTATCTTGCCTATCGCAAGATGTGGCTGTGGATGGCGCTTGCACTCGGCTTCGAGGTATCGGCCAGCGCCGCTTTATCGATTGCCCTGGCGGAAGAGCGTTCGTTCCTGCTCACATACACGATCATCGTACTTTTCGCCGTCGCAATATTTTTCGGTATATATTTCAATCATATCTATCGTACATTTGCGCGAGAGAGCATTTCCAAAATCGCGCTTCAGCATGCCGATCCGGCACAATTGCGGGACAGGCTGCAACTGGCAGGGGGGACTTCCATCTGGGCGGCCTTGGCAGTCCTTGCCGGGAGCGCAGCCTACACCCTTGCCATGAGCGGGGTGGAGGAGGAAATCCGAAACAACCGTTTCGATTATTCGGCGCAAGACACAGGACAGAGCACTGACCCGACCGCCGATGTCGATCCAGGCACCACGGAGACGCCGGATACTTCGGCAGACGCTGCCGCCGATGCTGCGGCCGCGGCCGATGCGCTCGTAACCAGTCCGTCCCTCCGCAAAGTGTGGATTCAAAACCAATGCGTCCATCCGGTCGAAGTCATACTTCTTACCGTGAACGAATATGGCAGCGAACAAATGACCAGCTCCACGCCGGTCAATGGCAATACCAATGGCTACGCCATCGATGCCTACGGAAGCATCGCCTTGACTGGCAACAGCAGCATCCTTTTCTATGCCAGCTCGACCGATGGCAGCCAGCTGCGGTGGGAAAGCAATATCGTGCAGCCGACCACTTTCAGGGATCAGTTTGTTAGCTACGAGATGGGCATCGACACTCAGGGGGATTTCAACCTGCCGCTGATCTGCCCCGGCGAATAGGCGGCGGCAGCGGATGCCAGGGTGAGTTGCGACTGCGAGGAAACGCACAGATGGAATGGATGATCGAACCTCTGAAGCGCTACGCCGATTTTTCGGGCCGGTCCCGGCGCAAGGAATATTGGCTGTTCTACCTCGCCACCACCACCATCACTTCGCCGCTGCTCGTGTTCATAATTCTGCACGCAATGGGTTCGGGCACGGCCACCGCGCCCGCCATCGGGCTGGCTTCGATACTCTATATTTTGTTGAGCCTTGCACTATTCATGCCGATGCTGGCCGTCTCTGTTCGCCGCCTGCACGATATGGACAAATCCGGTTGGCTCATTCTGCTGTTTTTTATTCCCTATGTCGGGGTCTTGATCGTCCTCATCCTCATGGCCCAACCGGGCACTATCGGGGAAAACCGCTTCGGGCCGGACCCCTTGCGTGAAGAACGGCTTGCAGTGGCCGGCTAATCCAGTCCGAAGTTCCGTTCGTAAAGCTGCTCCAGTTCGCCCCGCGCCTCTGCGGGAAGCGGGCCCATTTCTGCAGCCTCGATCGCCTGCTCCAGATGGGCAAGCTGTGCCAGACCCACTTCGGTGCAGGCAATGGCGTCGTTAGCCAGAACGAAGCGGATCGCTGCCTGGCTGCGCGTTCCGTAGGGCGTCATTCCAGCATCATCGAGGCCGAGCGCTTCCATCGCGGCGCGTGCGCGCATTTCCTCCACCGCAAGCTCGCTGTCGCTCGTCATCCCGATCTCGCGGCCGTGCCGCTGGTCGGTCGCCAGCACCCCGGCGGCCAGCGCCCGGATAACGACGATGCCGCAGCCCTGCTCGGTGCATGCGTCCATCAACCCCGAAAAATCGTGGCCGCGCCAGGCGGCGGGCATGCGGCTGCGCCCCGCGCTGGGGTTGAGCATGTTGTAATAGACCTGCGCCGCATCGAAGCGGCCGCTGGCCACGGCCTCCCGGCAGCAATCGCCCGGCCCCGATGCGGTCAGCCCGATGAAGCGCGTCAGGCCCTGATCGCGCAGGCCGTCCAGCGCATCGGCCGCGCCATTTGGGCCCAAGCAACCGCTCCAGCGAGATACTGCGGCCAGCGGCTTCGCGGGCGAGGGAATTGTGCAGGAACACCACATCCACGCTCGTCGCGGCCGAGGCGCTTCAGGCTGGCCTCGATGCTTCGGTTGACCTGACTGGCGATATCTTCCGCTGCGATCAGATCGACGAACACCTTCGTGGAGAGATAGGGCTGCTCCTCGATCTCCGGCAGCAGCCAGCCGAGCGCCTCTTCGGAGCGTCCCTGGCCGTAGCTTGGGGCGGTGTCGATCCAGTTGATCCCGGCAGCCATCGCCCGCCGGATCGCCGTCGCGACGGGTATCGTCATCCCCGTCGATCAATATGCCGCCGACCCAGCCGCCGCCGAAGATCACTTCGGAGACTTCCATCCCGGTCCGCCCGAGCGTGCGTGTCTTCATCGCCTGCAATCCTCCCCGGTGCCGTACTGCGTCTAGAACTCGGGCAGTTCCTGCTCGGCAAAGCCCCAGCCTGCCAGCCCCTTGCCCTTTGCCCGCGTTAGCAGCTTCTTCGCGTCCTTGATCGAGAAAGGATGGGCATCCTTCATGTCCTTGAGTTCTCCCCAGGCGATCGGCACCGCGACTGGCGCTCCCGGGCGAGCGCGCGCCGAATAGGGCACCACCGCGGTCGAGCCGCGCTGGTTGCGCAGCCAGTCGATGAAGATCTTCCCCTTGCGCTTCGCCTTGCTCATCGTGGCGAGTGAAGCGATCGGGCTCGGCGGCGGACAGCGCCTCGGCAAAGCGCTTGGCGAAATCCTTGTGCACTTCCCACGAATGGCCCGGCGTCAGCGGCACGACCACATGCACGCCCTTGCCGCCGGAGAGCATCGCGAAACTGGTCAGCCCGATGTCGGACAGGCGGTCGCGAATGTCGGTGGCGGCCTGCTTCACGTCGCCGAAATCGAGCCCTTCGTCGGGATCGAGATCGAAGATCATCCGGTCGGGCTGCTCGACATCGCCGCTGCGGCTCGCCCAGCCGTGGAACTCGATCGTGCCCATCTGCACGCAGGCGAGCAGCCCGGCCGCATCCTCGACATAGAGATAATCCTCCGTCCCGCCGTCCTTCTCGCTTGATCGGCACATGGTGGACATGTTCGCCGAAGCTGCCGGTATCGTGCTTCTGGAAGAAGCATTTCTTCGCCCGGCCCTGCGGACAGCGGACCAGGCTGACCGGGCGGTTGGCGGCGAAGGGCAGCATCAGCGGAGCGACCGCCGCATAATAATCGGCCAGGTCGCCCTTGGTGTAGCCGGCATCGGGGAAGATCACCCGCTCCCGGCTGGTGATCTTGACGTCGCTCTGCGTCCACCGGCGCCTCCTCGGGCTGTTCGGGCGCTGACTTCCTCCGCCTGCTTGTCGCTGCGCAGGCCGAGAAAGGAGCCATGGCGAACATGCCCCTCGGCGGTGAATTCGGCAAAGGCGATCTCCGCCACCAGCTTGGGCGTGAGCCAGGTGACGCCGCGCGCTTCGGCGCGCTCCACTTCGACCGGCGCCGTCTTGCGGGCCAGCGGACGCAACTTCGCCGCCAGATCGTCCAGCGTATCGGCGTCGAAGCCGGTGCCGACCTTGCCCTTGTAGACCAGCCTGCCGTCCTCGTGCTGGGCCAGCAGCAGCGAGGCGAAGGGCCGGCCCTTGGCGGAGCTCTTCGTCCAGCCGACGATCACGAATTCCTGCCGCCGCGTGCATTTGACCTTGACCCAGGCTTGCGGTGCGTCGGCCGCGATAGGGCGCGTCGATCTGCTTCGGCGATGATCCCTTCCTGCCCGGCCTTGCACATCGCCTCGAACAGCTTCTCGCCCGCGCCGATCACATGGTCGGCGACATGGATCGGCGGCTCGGCATCCTGCAGCAGCGCCTCCAGCCGCTCCTTGCGCTCGATATTGGGCAGGCTCGCCAGGTCCTCGCCGTTCGAGCTCGAGCAGGTCGAAAGCGTAGAAGCGCCAGCGCGTCGTCCTGCTCCTGCGCACCGTGGCCGCGCTTGAGCACGTTCTGGAGCGCGGAGAAATCGGGATTGCCGTCCTTGTCATAGGCGACGATCTCGCCGTCGATCAGCGCAGGGCGGCAGGTCGAGCGCGCGCGATCGCTTCGACCAGCGGGCCGAACTTGTCGGTCCAGTCCTTGCCCGCTGCGGGTATAGACGCGCCACCTCGTCGCCCGACGCCGCGATCAGCGCGCGATAGCCGTCGAACTTGATCTCGTGCATCCAGCCGTTGCCGGCCGGCACGGCATCGACCAGCGTCGCGAGCTGCGGCGGGCGGAAACTGCGGCAGCTTCCGCTGCGCTTGCGCGCCTTGGGCTTCGTCTTGGCTGCCTTGGCCGCATTGTGCTGCGGCCGCTTCTCCATCTCGGCGGCGAAGGCCTTGCCTTTCTTGCCCGCCAGCGAGTGTTCGCCGTTCTCGTCGCCGCGATCTCGGCCATCGAGCGGCCGGTGAGCACGCTGGTCAGTTCGCGCTCGACCAGCGGATCGCCGGCCTCGGCATATTCGTCGTCGATCTTGCGCAGCAGCCAGTTCTCGCGCTTCTCGCCCGGTCGCGGCTTCATGCGGACCAGCAGCCATTCGCCCTTCATCCGCTCGCCATCGAGCGTGAAGTGGAGATGGCCTTCGTCCAGATCCTTGGCGCTCTTGCCCGCGATCGGCGCCCAGGTGCCGCGGTCCCACAGCATCACCGTGCCGCCGCCATATTCGCCCTTGGGGATGGTCCCTTCGAACTCGGCATAATCCAGCGGATGATCCTCGGTCCGCACGGCGAGCCGCTTGTCGTCGGGATCGAGGCGACGGGCCCTTGGTCACCGCCCAGCTCTTGAGCACGCCGTCCACTTCGAGCCGGAAGTCCCAGTGCAGCCGGGTCGCATCGTGCTTCTGGACGATGAAGCAGTTGCCGCCCCCTTGCCGCGCTTGCCCGCAGGTTCGGCGGTCTTCGTGAAATCGCGCTTGCGGTTATATTCGGCGAGGGGATCGGCGCAGCGCCATGCTCAGGCCCGCTTGCGCTTGGCGCGCAGTGCGCGGCTTTCTTCGCCTTTCGGACGCCGGCTTTTCCAGTCCTTCACCGATTTCTTGAGCGCCGCCATCAGGTCGATCACATTGCCGCCGCGCGAATCCGCCGGTTCGTCCACATCCTCGATGATCGTCTTGCCCTTGGCCTTCGATTTCTTCTCGATCAGCTTCTTGAGCGCATCGACATAGCGATCGTGGAAAGTCGCCCGCATCGAACGGCGCGGTCTTCTTGTCGATCAGCGTGGTGGCGAGTTCGAGCAATTCCTTGTCCGGCTTCTCGTTGCCGATGTCCTTGAAGAAGCTCTGCCCTTCGCGCACCTCGTCGGCATAGCGCAGCATTTCGAGCAGCAGCCCCTTGCCGCAGGGCTTGATCGCAACGAGCTTTTCCACTCCGCGCACCGAAAGCTGGCCCAGCGCGACCTTCTTTGCCTGCCGCAGCGCTTCGCGCAGCACGACATAGGCCTCTTCCGCCAGATCGTCTGCCGGGGCGACGTAATAGGGCTTCTCGAAATAGAGCGGGTCGATCTCGTGCGCTTCGACGAACTGCACGAGTTCGAGCGTCTTGCGGCTCTCGATCTTCACCTGCTCGATCTCCTCATCTTCGAGCAGGACGTAATTGCCTTTCGAGATCTCGTAGCCCTTGAGGATTTCGTCGCGGTCGACCGGGCCGACGCCCTGCACGACCTTTTCGTAATTGATCGGCTTGCCCGAAGGCTCGTGGATCTGGCGGAAGGAGATCTTCGCACCGGATTTCGTTGCGGCGTAAATTTCGACCGGGATCGAGACCAGCGCCAGCCTGATCTGTCCCTGCCAATAGGCGCGTGCAGCCATGATCGTACCTCCGGATTCAACAACCCTCGAAAGGGTGGGAGGTTTCGCGGCGAGCAGCGAATTTTGCTGTGCCCTGCGATCGGGCCCGGTCAAAACTTGTCTCAACCTAGTACTGGACAAAGTCAACCAACTCGCGCAATCCGCTTCCTTCAGGCACATCGCCCTGCGATTTGCGCTGGTCGAATCGAGAGAGGCAAATTCATGAAAGAAGTCAGCGGCAAGACCGCATTCATCACTGGCGGCGCCAGCGGCATGGGGCTGGGCATGGCCAAGGCATTCGCCGAAGCGGGCATGAACGTGGTCATCGCGGATATTCGCCAGGACGCGCTGGACGAAGCGATGAAGGAATTCGACAAAACCAATTTCGCGGTCATGTCCGTGAAACTGGACGTCACCGACCGGGATGGCTGGGTGAAAGCGGTCGACGAGGCGGAGGCGCGTTTCGGCAATATCCACCTGCTCGCGCTCAATGCCGGGGTCGGCGTTGCCGGCCCGATGGCCACCAGCACCTACAAGGACTGGGACTTCAACATCCAGGTCAACCTCTACGGCGTGATCAACGGCCTCGTCACCGTGCTGCCGCGCATGCAGGCACATGGCGAGGACAGCCACATCGTCGCCACCAGCTCCACCGGCGGCTTCTCCGCCGTCGGCAGCGCCGGCCTTTACTGCACTGCCAAATTCGCCGTGGCAGGGATGATGGAATCGCTCGCCACCGAACTTGATGGCAGCAATGTCGGCGTGTCCTGCTTCTTCCCGGGTCCGGTGGAAACCAATCTCGGCAACACCACCGGCGAAGTGCGCCCGGATCATCTGAAGAATGAGACCAAGCCCGATCTGCGCCCCGACGGCGGGCCGAAGCGCAATTTCACTTTCGATCCGTCCGTCTTCATGTCGAAGGAGGAAGTCGGCAAGCGGGTGCTGCGCGGCATCATGCGCGGTGACCTGATGATCATGACACATCCGGAATTCACCGCCGGCATCAAGGCCCGCAACGACGCGCTGCTGCGCGCCCAGCCGGTCGAGCCGGTCAACCAGGAACGCGCCGATGTGGTGAAGCTGTTCGGGACGTTGATCTACAACCCGATCTACGACAAGCAGCAGGTAGTCGACGGCCCGCCGCTGTCGGAAATCTGATCACGAACCAGCAAGGGAACGAGGCATGGCCAAAGTCATTCGGCTGAGGGAAACGGGCGGCCCGGAAGTGCTGCGTTTCGAAGATATCGAAATCGGCTCCCCCGGCCCCGGCGAAGTGCATCTCAAGATCGAGGCCATCGGCCTCAACCGGTCGGAAGCGATGTACCGCGCCGGGCGCTATCCCGTGCCGCAGACCCTGCCTTGCCTGATGGGCTATGAAGCGAGCGGGACGATCGTGGCGCTTGGGGCCGGATGTGACCGGCTTCAAGGAAGGCGACCGTGTCTCGGTCGTGCCGAAGTTCCAGCTCGGCACTTACGGCGTCTGGGGGGAAGAGGCGATTGTGCCCGCCCATGCGCTGCTGCCCGCCCCGCCGGGACTGTCTCCCGCGGAAGCGGCGGCAGTGTGGATGCCCTTCATGACGGCTTTCGCGCTTTACGAAGTGGCGGCCATCGGTCCGGCCGATGGCGTGCTGATCCGCGCGGCATCCTCCAGCGTCGGCCTCGCGGCGATTCAGCTCGCCAATTGGGCGGGCTCGATCTCGATCGCCTGCACTCGCACCAGCGACAAGGCGGAAATGCTCAAGCTGCACGGCGCGGCTCATGTGATCCCCACGGATGAGGAAGACCTTGTCGCCCGCACGATGGATATCACTGGCGGCAAAGGTGCGCGCACCGCTTTCGATCCGGTCGGCGGGCCCTATGTCGATACGCTGGCCAGCGCACTGGCCGAGCGCGGGATCCTGTTCATCTATGGCGGGCTCAGCGAACAGCCCACACCTTACCCTCACTGGCCTTGCGCCATGAAAGGGGCCTCCATGCGCGGCTGGGTGGCGAGCGAGATCTGGAACCATCCGGTTCGCTATCAGCACGCCCAGGAAGTGATCCTGGCCGGCCTGGCGAGCGGGGATCTCAAGCCGGTGATCGCCAAGAGTTTCCCCCTCGCCGATATCGCCGAAGCGAACGCCTATCTCGAAAGCAACCAGCAGGTCGGCAAAGTCGTGGTCGAAGTCTGAAGCCAGGCGCGACGAAAAACCGCCTCAATAAGGCGATCTTTGCTTGCAACTCCGATGCCGGCACGCCATTATGCTGCGATGCACAACAATTATTTCTGCAACGCCAAGAGTGACCGATCATGAGCGAGGCCAGGCTGACGCTGATGGAAGCGGTCGCACGCGGGCGGAGCGTAAAGGCGCGCTACAATGGCGAGATCATGCGGCTTGCACCTCACCTGATCTATGAACGCCACGGCGATCTGTTCATCGGCGCACTCAACATGGACAAGCCCTGGCGTTCGCCCGAAGAACGCAAGCTGGGACATTTCAAGCTGAGCGGCCTGGATCTGGTCGAGCTGAGCGACGATGCGTTCGAGCCCTTGCCCCCAAGCCACCTAGCGCCCCCGCGCGAGAACGATACGCTCCTGATGGCCATCGCCCTGGACGAACTCGTCGCCGATTGATCGGGGCCGTTCGGGCTCGTCCCGGCGGTCACTAAACTGGCTAGCGCCCACCGGCTGGCATGCTATCGCCAGCCGATGGAAAGCAATCGATGATCCCGCGCGAACACATCGGCACCGCGATCGTGCCTGGCGGCGAGGAACTGCGCCTGTTCCGCCACGGCCGCGATTACATCATCGTGCTCGACCGCAACGAGCTGATGAATACGCGCATGAGCGGCTCCGAAGAAGCGCTCGCCACGATGACGATCGAACGGCTGGCCGGCCGGCCAGGCGCCGCACCTGCTGATCGGCGGCTATGGCATGGGCTTCACCCTGCGCGCGGCGCTGGCCGTCTCGGGCCAGGACGCGACGCTCACAGTGGCCGAACTGGTGCCGGAGATCATCGAATGGGCGCGCGGCCCGATGGCCGATCTGACGGCGGGCTGCCTCGATGATCGGCGAGTGCGCCTGGTCGAGGCCGATGTCGCCGATGTGATCGCCGACGCCGCCGGGGCATTCGATGCGATCCTGCTCGACGTGGACAACGGGCCTGACGGGCTCAGCCGGCAGGAAAACGACCGGCTCTATTCCATGCAGGGCTTGCGGGCCGCCAAGGCCGCGCTGGCGCCGGGCGGGGTTCTTGCCGTGTGGTCGGCCGGACGCGACACGGCCTTCACCCGGCGCCTCAGGGATGCCGGTTTCACGGTGGAAGAAGTTGCCGTGCGCGCGCGCAGCAACGGCAAAGGCGCGCATCACGTGATCTGGTTTGCGAGGAAGCGTTAGGCTCCGTCTGCGTTAAAAGTCGCGCGGCTTGCCATTACCTGGACGCTTCTTCCCACCACCCTTGAAAGGCTTCTTGCCCTTGAAAGGCCCCTTCTTCGGCCCGCCATGCGGTCCGCCGCCCTGCGGCCCCTTGTAAGAGCCGCCTTGCGCGCCCCTTGGTGCCTCGTGCGTGGCCCTAGGCGTATTCTGTGTGTCTTTAGGCACATCGTTCGACGGGCGCTTTGGCGGGCCCTTGCGATGCACTTTCGCCTTGTGTTGCGGCGGCCCGTCGCGGTGCCTGCTGGGCCCTGAACCGCGGCGATTTTCGCGCGCTGCTTCGCGCGGACCTTCGGCGGAGACTTCGATCTGGACGCCCGGCTCGTCGCCCTCGGCCCCGGCAGTTCGGCTCAAAGCCTCGTTAAACTTGCTCGCAATGGCGCGGGGAACCTGGAAATGCGTCTCGTCGGCACCGATACGGATCGCCCCGATCTCGTTACGGGTGATATGCCCGCGGCGGCACAGCAGCGGCAGCAGCCAGCGCGGATCGGCGTTCTGGCGGCGGCCGATATCCATGCGGAACCACACCACGTCTTCGAAGCCGGGACGATGCCGTTCCTTCTGCGCCGCCTGGCGCGCCTCGGGCGTGTTGGGGATCAGCTCTTCGGGCTGCGGCATGGCGGCGCGATGCGCATGAACCAGCGCAGCCGCGATATCCTCGGGTGACTTTTCGGCCAGTACGCGCTGGGCCAGCGCGCGATCTTCTTCATCGAATTCAATGGGTTGCAGAAGGTTCGCGAGCAGCCTCTCGCGGTCCTGCGCGCGGATCGCCTCGGGCGTAGGAGCGTCGATCCACTCCGCGTTGATCTTCGCACCGCGCAGCATCGATTCGACCCGGCGGCGGCGGGGATAGGGCACCAGCAGGATTGCCGTGCCCTTCTTGCCAGCCCGCCCGGTACGGCCCGACCGGTGCTGCAGCGTCTCCGCATCGCGCGGGATCTCGACATGCACCACCAGCGAAAGGCTGGGCAGGTCGAGCCCGCGCGCTGCCACGTCGGTCGCCACGCAAACCCTTGCGCGCCGGTCGCGCAGCGCCTGCAGCGCCTGGTTGCGCTCGCTCTGGCTATGCTCGCCCGAGAGCGCCACTACGGCAAAGCCGCGCTCGGTCAGATTGGCGTGGAGATGCCGCACATTGTCGCGGGTCGCGCAGAACAGCATGGCCGTTTCCGCTTCGTGAAAGCGCAGCAGATTGACGACCGCGTTTTCGATGTCGGACGGCGGAATTGCCATCGCCTTATACGCAATGTCGCCGTGTCCGCGGTTTTCCTCCACGGTCGCAATACGCAGCGCATCCCGCTGATAACGCCGGGCAAGCGTGACGATCGGCTGCGGCATCGTCGCCGAGAACAGCAGCGTCCGCCGCGTATCCGGCGTAGCGTCGAGCAATTCTTCGAGGTCTTCGCGGAAGCCCATGTCGAGCATTTCGTCCGCCTCGTCGAGCACGACAGCGGCCAGGCCTTTCAGCTCCAGCGCACCCCGTTCCAGATGATCGCGCAGCCTGCCGGGCGTGCCCACCACGATATGCGCACCTTGCGCCAGCGCCCGCCGTTCCAGCGAAGGATTCATGCCGCCTACACAGGTCGCCACGCGCGCTCCGGTGCCGCCGTAGAGCCATTCGAGCTCCCGGCTGACCTGAAGGGCCAATTCGCGCGTCGGAGCGACGACGAGGGCAAGCGGTGCCTTTGCGGGGCGCGCCAGGCCATCTTCGCCCAGCAATTCACCCGCCATTGCGAGACCGAATGCCACGGTCTTGCCGGAGCCGGTCTGCGCGGAAACGATCAAGTCGCGACCATCGGCCTCCGCTTCCAGGACGGCGGCTTGCACAGATGTCGGCACGGCGTATCCACGTGCAGCGAGCGCTTCTGAAAGAAGCGTGGGAGTGTTCTGAAAATTCATGGTCTCTTGCTTGTGAGTTCCGCGGCTATGGCAAGCGGCGGTAGGCTTCAGCCCTCTTAATTGGCGCGCGATAGGGCCAGCAGCGCCGCGGCGCAATAGCTCGTCTGTATCAGGACCGGTTGGGGCCTTCTGCCTGAGGCGGGATATGATGAGGCGCTAGAGCCCGTTCGGTATCTTGGCCTTCATTAAATCCCGCCGGTCGAGCCTGGGCCCGTCTGCGATAAAGGTACCGTCGCCAACCGCGTGGATCATCCGTTTTTCTTCGCGGACGCTGTCGAAATAGGCCGCGACGCCCTCCAACACGATAATGCCATGCCGGTCGATTATGTCGACGACGCGGCATTCGATATTGGCAAGACACTCCTTGATCAACGGCGCGCTGACCTTGCGGGCATGGACTGCAGTAAGCGCGAACTTCTCGAACTTGTTCGTATCGGCTCCGGAGCACATGCCTATGCCGACGGCTTTATCGATCAGATCGACGGTGGGAATGGCAAGTACGCATTCCTTCGTTTCCCGAAGAGCGGCGTAGGAGTGATTCCAGGGCCCGGTGGTGATGGCGAATACCGGCGAAAAGCCCATCACCATGGTCCAGGTGATCGTCATCACATTGTTTGTGCGGCCATCATTCGTCGCGACCAGAACAACAGGCCCTGGCTCAATCAACGTGAAGGCCTTGCTCATGTCGAGAGTTTCCACTCGCTTCTCCGCAGTTCTCCAGCCCTTGCGCCAGCCCTACCACGTAGCGTGTTCCGACGCTTGGGCATTCGGCGCATTTCGGGCAATAAGACAGAATCAACGACTGAGTTTGGAAGAACTTGCTCAGCGCAAAATGTGGGAGATGACGGCACATGAAAAATCGCAGCAAATTCCGGCGATTGATCCATCTCGGCACCGCAGGTCTGCTCACCGCCGCAACTCCACTCTCAGCGCAGCAGGAATTGCCGCCTTCGCTGCAACAGGGCGAGCCTTCCGACGTTCCGGTAGCGATCCAGCTGGCCCGCTGGCGCATGCTGGACGGCGACATCAACACCATAATGTTCCGCAGCATGGATTCCCTGTTTCCAACGCGCACGGTGGCGCGCGCCGGCCCGGTGTGGAGGCTGCCCCGGGCCGATCACACGCTGAACTTCACATATGAATTCAAGGGAACGAGCTACACGCCTGAGCAATTCCTCGACCGGACCTATACCAATGCAATGCTGGTGATGAGGGACGGCAAGATCGTTTCGGAAATTTACCGCAACAACACGAACGAACGAACTCGCTTCATCGGCTGGTCGATGACCAAGTCGATTACCGCGATCCTGATCGGCTGCGCCTTGAATGAAGGACGGATCACATCGCTGGATGATCAGGTCACCACCTACCTGCCCGAACTCAAGGGCGGGGGCTATGACGGCGCAACCGTTCGCCAGATCATGCAGATGCGCTCGGGCGTCGATTATGAAGAGCGCTACGATTTCGCCAATCCAGGAACTGCCGCAAGCAATCACATTGCCGCGTTGGTGAAAAATGTCGCGCGCTTCGCCGATGTAGCGCGCACCGTGAAGCGCGCACACGCGCCGGGCGAGGTCTTTCAGTACAAGACGCTGGACACCGCCGTGCTCGGCTGGCTGGTCGAAAGGGTGAGCGGCGGCAGCAACGTAGCCGCCTATACCGCCCAGCGGCTATGGGAACCGCTCGGTGCCGAAAGCGACGGTTTTTACATCATGGACGGACAACCCGGCATTGGCCGAGAGTTCAGCGGCGCCGGTTTCAATGCAACCCTGCGAGACTACGCCCGGATCGGCCAGTTGATGCTTGATGGCGGTGTCGCCAATGGCCATCGGATCGTTTCGGAAGAATGGGTGAAGGAAACGACAAACTCCGGGACTTCGCCGCGCGGCTCCTATGGACTGCAATGGTGGCTGATGGGCGAAGACATGGCCTACGCGGCAATCGGACTTCAGGGGCAGTATATCTATGTAAACCCCGGCACGCGCACGGTCGTGGTCAAACTAAGCTATTTCCCGCCGGGCAACGAGACGCCAAGCGAGGAGACAGCGGCGTTTCTTTCCGCCGTCTCCCAATGGTCCCCCCGGTGACACGCCAGTCAGGCTTCAGCGCTATTGGCAAACTCGATCGTGGTCAGAGACCCAGCCGCAGATTTGCGACTTGCGAAGCGATGAACTTGAACGTCTTCTTCAATTCATCGGTGTCGTTGGACTGATAGGCCCGCCCGCTGCTTGAGCATGTTTTCATATCGTTCGTCAGCGTCGTGCCGAATGCAATCACCCAAACGGTAGTGCCTTGGGCCTTTACCTCCTCGCAGGCTGCCAGGAACCTGGCGGTGTGGCGGTTTGTCACGGTCCAGGTACTGCTGCCCTCCGGCGCAATGAAATTGGTAATTTCTTCGATCCCATAGGCGTTGTAGGAGCCGATACTCGGTTCCATCTTGCCATCGGTCATGAAGATCAGGTGCCGGCTGACGGACTTGTCGTCCTTGTTGACGTTGTCGGCGAAAATCCCACGCGAGCTGGAAAGGCGCCCGCCCCAGATCATGCCGATGTCATGGTACGTGTTTCCTTTGGCGACCAGATTGTCGACGTAGTCGTCGAGCCAAGTGGGGATGTTTTCGACATCCTCGGATAGTTCAACCTCTGTGAACAGTTTCATCGGTGCTGGGCAGACCGCATAGGCACTGCCGCGGTAAGTCGACGAAGTTTCTTCACTGTTCTGATAATTGCGACTGTAGGCAACGTCGTCCCACATGGGGCGCCAGCGCGTCTCTTTCGAAACTGGCGCGCTGTCCAAATCCAGATCGTAGGCATCGCTCGGGATGGGGTCCCAAGTAGCACTGCTGACCGTGTCGCGTTCCTCGATGCAGCCGTTCCACGTGGTTGTGGCCGTGCCGACGTCGTGAAGCGTGCTGCCGTTCTTTTCCGCTAGCTCTTGCAGATCGTAAAATTCTTCGCTGCCTACGTCTGAGTAAGCCGAACTAATGTCGGTAGCGATCGTTTCGCTGGCAAGCGTCTTGAAGCTCGATGTGTCGAGCGGCATCCGCTCGTAACGCCACTTTGTGAACAGATAGCGAGTCTCGTAGGTTACGTTCCGCTTCTCAACCCTGCGCTCGCATTCATCGCTGTAGCGGTTGTATGACCTATATTGATAGTATTTTTCAACCACTTCTCCGGGCGGGGCGCCGCTCAGAATTTGGGGATTGTCGCCATAATTACTGGCCCAGGCCTTACATTTGTCCTTGCTATTAAAATCGCGCTCTTGCGTTTCCCTGGTGATCACATCTGTTTCTGTTGGGAAATAGGATAGCTTGTTGAACTGCGCCGCGCGCGTCTCATACCTGGCGTCATCGCGAAAGTAACTTGTGGGCATGGAGCCGTCTGCAACCAGATCGTGCGCATTCACAGTCATCGAATAGGGCACGAAGCCATAGCGTACGCGCGTGTTGTCGTCCTTGATCGCGCCGTTCATCGTCTTGTGAAAGTCGCGCACGGCATCGCGAAGCCCGGCAATGCGGGTGCCGCCCATAGAACCGGTCGTGTCGAGCACGAACATGACGTCGGCATTGGCGATCTGCAGTTCGGCCATGCATTGGGTGGTGAGATCCAGCGTTTCCTTGCCGAAGATCTTCATTACCACAGTCGGCACGGTCGCCGTGGCGGTGCCGGTTACCTGGCCTTCCACATTATCGACCGATTCAAACTCGACATCGGTCGCGGTCACCGCATCGGCATCGAAGTTGAACTCGAACATCTTCTCCGCTTTGGCTTTTTCATCGTCGGCATATTCGCCGCTCTCGCCCATCGCCCTGCGGCCAGCCAACACACCGGCGTCGCAAGCCGCTTGCAGCTGCGTCTTGGCCATATAGGCGCGGCCTGTATCCACGCCGCCGCCAATCAGCGCCATTAGCGGGATCAGCGCCCCCGCAGCGATAATTGCCACGTTGCCGGACGTATCGCTGCGCAAGCGGTTCAACATGTCGATCAGCATAATTTCCCCACAGCTCGACCCAAGGATCGCCATGCCCCCAAAGCATCGTAGATTTTCGATAGAGAAACCGGATAAATGTTCAGGATTAAAATTCTGTAACTGAACGTTTCTTAAATGAATTAAGTTGAATATCCACATAGAGTAATATGTATATTTTTACGCATAATCACGATAGTCGATATATTTTTTGAAATATTAATTTTTATCATCGCCATAATAGATTTCAATCACCCATATATGCCATATCATTTTCAAGTATTATTATTTAATATATTCATGCCTGCAAAAATATGTATGTGAATATTACTGAATTTTCCTGCATTTTCGCAGTACTCATGCCTGCTTCCAAAGTCGAAGCCCGACGAAAGAATTCTCTCTGTACCGTTTGCGCGAGGCAGCCCCATGCGCGCCTATCCTGCTGGCGCCGCAAAAGGCATTGGGCTATCGGCCAGATGGATGGAAACACCCAGCACGACCGGCGACCTTCGCATTGCCCTGTTCAGCGGGAACTACAATTACGTCCGCGACGGCGCGAACCAGGCGTTGAACCGGCTGGTGGGTTATTTGCTGGGTCAGGGTGCCGCGGTACGCATCTATGCCCCCGAAGTGGCAGAGCCGGCCTTTCCTGCCACGGGTGACCTGGTCGGCGTGCCATCGCTCGCCATTCCTGGTCGCAGCGAATATCGCGCACCCTTGGCCCTTTCCCCGCGCGTACGGCGCGACCTTGCCGATTTCGCACCCAATGTGGTCCAGGTATCCAGCCCAGATTTTGTCGGGCACCGGGCCGTCAGTTGGGCGCGCGCGCGCAAACTGCCAGTGCTGGCGTCTGTTCACACCCGTTTCGAGACCTATCCCCGCTATTACAATCTGGCTTTTCTCGAACCGATCCTCGAGGCGATGCTGAGGCGTTTCTATCGCCGCTGCGATGCGTTGGTGGCGCCATCGGAAAGCATGGCACAGGTGCTGCGCGACCAGCGGATGAATTACGACGTGTCGATCTGGTCGCGCGGCGTGGACCGCGAAGTGTTCAACCCAGGGCGGCGCGATCTCGAATGGCGCCGAGCGCTCGGCATAGCGGATGACGAGATCGCGATCGGATTTCTCGGGCGGCTGGTGATGGAAAAGGGGCTCGATGTTTTTTCCGACACAATCGACGAGCTCCAGCGTGGCGGCGTGAAACACAAGGTGCTGGTGGTGGGCGAAGGCCCCGCGCGCAGTTGGTTCGAGGCACGTATACCGGGGGCAAGCTTTGCTGGCTTCCAGGCCGGGTCCGACCTCGGCCGCGCGGTGGCCAGCATGGACGTGCTGTTCAACCCTTCGATCACCGAGACCTTCGGCAATGTCACGCTGGAAGCGATGGCTTGCGGGCTGCCTGTCGTGGCCGCTCAGGCGACCGGGAGCGAGAGCCTGGTTGACGATGGCCGTTCGGGCCGTTTGATCCGGCCGGGTGCGATCCACCAGTTTGCGCAGGCCCTGCGCGCCTATGTCCAGCAAGGCGATCTGCGCGCGGCGCATGGACAGGCAGGCGAAGCACGCAGTCTGGAATTTGCATGGGACCGGATCAATCAGGCAGTTGCCGACACCTATCTGCGGTTGATCCGGCAAAAGAGCAGGATGCGGCGCTGAGGCTCAGCGCAGGACGCGAGCCTTCCTCATCTTCAGCGTATACCACAGCATGAACAGCTGAACTGCCCAGATTACCGCGCTGAATACATGAACCCACGGCTGGTCGAGGCTGGCGGGCCAGGGATGGGAATATTGCCAGGCAGTCGTCGCCAACAGGCCGATCAGCCCCGCAATCACCGAATGCACCGCAAAGCGGCTGCGCGCCAGGATCAAACCCGAGGCGAAAAACGCGAAGCACACGCCGATCCCCCAGAAGACGACCAGCCAGATCGGGAAGCCAAGGAAATAATCGATCGCTTGCTGGTCGAAAGCTGCCAGGTACTGGCTCGGAAACAAGTGCGTACCGAGATAATCCATCAACCCGCCGGAATTGAAAGCGAGCGTCAATATGCCGACCACCCACAGGTGCCACGGCGCCTTCTGTCTTGCGGCCTTGTCCATCGCGAGTTCTCCCTCTCGCCTGGCCTCGCAGGATAATTCACCCACGCAATCGATGCAAATCGCTTCGAACTGAGCTAGCAACGGGAAATGGCCGACTTGTTTGCCGACGAACTGCCCCAGAATGCGCCCGACGTCCCCCGTGCGGACGCGCCGCTCGCCGACCGCCTGCGGCCGCAATCGCTGGGCGAGGTGATCGGGCAGGAACATCTGACCGGCCCCGAAGGCGCGATCGGGCGGATGGTAGCTGCTGGCAAGCTTTCCAGCATGATCCTGTGGGGCCCGCCCGGCACTGGCAAGACAAGCATCGCCCGACTGCTGGCCGACGCAGTGGGGATGCGCTTCGTAGCGATCAGTGCGGTGTTTTCCGGGGTCGCGGATCTTAAGAAGGCCTTTGCCGAGGCGGACAAGGCAGCGAAAGCGGGGCAGCGCACCTTGCTGTTCGTAGACGAGATACACCGCTTCAACCGTGCGCAGCAGGACGGCTTCCTGCCCTTTGTCGAGCGCGGGACAGTGACACTGGTAGGCGCGACGACCGAGAACCCGAGCTTCGAGCTCAATGCCGCGCTGCTCAGCCGCACTCAGGTGTTGATCCTGCGCCGGCTCGATGCAGCAGCGCTCGCGCAATTGCTCGCACGGGCAGAGGAGTTGGAAGCCAGACCATTGCCACTCACGCCTGAGGCGCGTGAAGCACTGGTCGCATCGGCCGACGGCGATGGGCGTTTCCTGCTCAACCAGGCGGAAACGCTCTATGCTGCGAACATCTCCGGACAGCTTGGCCCGGCGGAGCTCGGCGCGTTCCTGCAGCGGCGCGTAGCCGTTTACGACAAGGACCGCGAGGGGCACTACAACCTAATCTCGGCATTGCATAAAAGCCTGCGCGGATCGGATCCGCAGGCTGCGCTCTATTACATGGCGCGCATGCTCACTGCCGGCGAAGAGCCGCTCTACGTGCTGCGCCGCCTCGTCCGCTTCGCCTCGGAAGACATCGGCCTGGCTGATCCGCAGGCGTTGGTGCAGTGCCTCGCAGCAAAGGATTCCTATGAGTTCCTCGGTTCGCCAGAGGGCGAGCTCGCCATCGTCCAGGCCTGCCTATATTGCGCCACCGCACCCAAATCGAATGCGGCATACAAGGCCATGGGGGCAGCCTGGCGCAGCGCGCGGGAAACCGGCAGCCTGATGCCGCCAGCCAACATCCTCAACGCTCCGACCAAGCTGATGAAGGAGATCGGCTATGGCGAAGGCTACACCTATGATCACGGCACAGAGGAAGGCTTCTCGGGCGACGACTATTGGCCAGAGGAAATGGAGCCGCAGACCTTCTATTCACCCGTGGAGCGCGGTTTCGAGCGGCAGGTGATCGAACGCATCGCCTATTGGAACAAGCTGCGCGGTGAGCGCGGTGAGCGATGAGGCCGGCGTGCGCGCACTAGGCACCATTTCCAATGCGTTCGCCTTGCTTTGGGGCTGCGGCATAGCAGAACAAGCGAGCGCCGCCGCGACCGCGACTGGCGCGACCATGCCCGATCTTGCCACCTGCCCCGCCTCCGACCTTGCGGACGAGGATTATCGCGAGCGTGCGGCCCCGATCCCGGTGCCACCCGAATTAGCAGCACTGGTAAAATCGGACATGGACCATTTCGCGATCTCGACCCTTTCCGGCTCCACCATTTGCGTGGACACGGGCTGGATGGAGGCGATCGACGGTGCGAAATCGTCTTTCGACCAGCGCTTCCTTTCCTTCGAATGGAGCGGGTATGAGGCTTTCGGCCATATCGTTGTCGACCGAAGCGGCCAGGGCCAAGTGGTTGAGACCGGCAATGCCCCGCTCGCTCCGCCCTCAGGCTTGCGCTTTGCTTCCATCGACCTGAGCGAATCCGGCTTCGGCGGGTTCAATGCTTTCGGCGTGTGGCAAGTCGAAACGCTGGGCCTGCGCGTACTGGCATATGTGCAAGACGGGTTGCCCGCAGGGGACTGGCGGGTCACTGGTTGGTCAGGAGACGCGTGCGTGAACATCTCGTTCCTTCCGATCGAACGGCAACCGGGCGATGCGGAAAGTTTCGAGACCGCCGCGCGCGACGCTTGGTTCGCCTCAGAAGCCAGCGGCTGGGCGCCTGCACCGGGCGTCTGTCCAAAGGCGTGAGCCACTTCGAGCATTTCGCCGCGATCGACTGGTCCGGCGCCGCGGGCGAACGCCACCACGGCATTGCGGTGGCCTTGTGCGACCTGGGAGAGATGCCGCCGCGCCTAATTGACCCACCAAAGCACGGAGAGCGCAGGTGGTCGCGCGGCGATGTGCTTGATTGGCTTATGGGCGGACTGCCCGATCACACGCTGGTAGGGCTGGATCTTGGCATATCGCTGCCCTTCGCAGACATGGGCGCCTTCTTTCCGGGCTGGAGCGACAGTCCCGCCGAAGCACGGGCTTTATGGGCCTTGGTCGAAGCAGTGTGCGAGAGTGACAAATATCTCGCCGCAACTAGCTTTGTCGATCATTCTCAACTGAGCCGGTTCTTCCGCCGCCATGGGGGGCGTGAAGGCGATCTTTTCGGAGCCCGGGGCATACCGGGCGGCGCAGGGCGTTTCCGTGTCACGGAACACGCACAGCGCACTTGCGGCTGCAACCCTTACAGCAATTTCAACCTCGTCGGCGCCGCGCAGGTCGGCAAATCCAGCCTAACGGGAATGCGCGTGCTTCATCGATTGGGTGGCCAGTTGCCTGTCTGGCCAATCGATCCTTTGCCACAGAGTGGGTCGGCGATTGTGGAAATTTACACTTCCCTTGCCGCGATCGCTGCCGGGAGACGCGCGGGGCAGACGAAATTGCGCAGCTACGAAGATCTGAACGCGGCTTTGGCGGCTTTGCAAAGCAAGCCGGTTCCTGGCAGCGGAGCTATCGCAGACCATGCCAGCGATGCCCTGCTAACCGCCGCATGGCTACGCCAGGCTGCGCCCCGCCGCGAATATTGGCAGCCAAAGCTCATGACGCCGCAAATTGCGCAAACCGAGGGCTGGACCTTCGGCGCACTTTAGCGCAATGGGGCGGCGAAAATTTCGCGCGGGCCGGCTTAGCTCAGTTGGTAGAGCACCTGATTTGTAATCAGGGGGTCGCGGGTTCGATTCCTGCAGCCGGCACCAACCAGCGCGATCCCGCAAAGGGATCGCGCTTCCCGAAGGCTAGATCGGATAGTGGCCGGGTTCGGTCTCGAACGTGATCCAGCGCATTTCCGTAAATGCGTCGATCCCGGCTTTGCCGCCGAAACGGCCGTAGCCAGATGCTTTCATCCCGCCGAACGGCATCTGTGGTTCGTCCGACACGGTCGAGGCGTTGACGTGGCAGATACCTGCCTGGATCTTGCGAGCGACTTTAAGGCCGCGCGCCGTGTCGCGCGTGAACACGGCAGAAGACAGGCCATATTCCGTGTCATTCGCCAATTCGATCGCATGGGCCTCGTCGCGAGCCCGCGCGATGCCGACCACCGGGCCGAAGCTTTCATCGCGGAACAGCTTCATGTCCTGCGTCACCTTGTCGACCAGGTGAGCGGGCATCAGCACGTTCTGCGTCGTATCACCGCCGGTCAAGAGCTCGGCGCCCTTGGCAAGCGCGTCCTCGATAAGCGCGTAGCAATGGTCCACCGTCTTGCGGTCCACGACCGCGCCAAGCGGTGTATTGCCCTCGCGCGGGTCGCCTACCGGCATGGTCTTCACTTTAGCCTGGAATTTCGCAGCAAATTCATCGGCGACCGCGTCGACCACGATGATCCGCTCGGTCGACATGCATATCTGGCCCTGGTTCATGAATGCGCCAAAGGCAGCCGCTTTCACCGCTTCGTCCAGATCGGCATCCTCCAGCACAACCATCGGTGCCTTGCCGCCCAGTTCAAGCAACACCGGCTTCAAGTGTTCCGCAGCGCGCCGGGCGATGATCTTGCCCACCGCAGTCGACCCGGTGAAATTCACGCGCTTCACTTCGGGAGCATCGATCAGAGCGCCGACGACCTCGGCGGCATCCTCGGGCGCGTTGGTGACCACGTTGACCACGCCGTCGGGGAAACCGGCCTCGGCAAACGCCTCGATGATCAGCGCGTGAGTGCGCGGGCATTGCTCGCTGGCTTTCAGGATCACGCTGTTGCCGCAGGCAAGCGGCACGGCGATCGCGCGCACGCCAAGGATGATCGGCGCATTCCACGGTGCGATGCCCAGCATCACGCCGACTGGCTCGCGCAGCGCCATGGCGATCGTGCCTTCGTGATCGGAAGGAATGACTTCACCAGAAATCTGGGTTGTGATGGCAGCCGCTTCGCGCACCATGCCTGCAGCCAGCATCAGGTTGAACATGGCCCAGCCGGCAGTCGCGCCGATCTCGCTCATCATCGCAGCGACGAAATCGTCCTTCTTTGTCTCCAGCGCCGCAGCCGCCTTCGTCAGGACAGCACGCCTGGCGTTAGGCCCCATTTTCGACCATTCGCCGAAGCCGCGCTGCGCCTTTGCCGCGATTGCGGGGATATCCCCCGCCTTCATCGCTTCGGCAGTCGAAGCTACGTCACCGGTCATCGGATTGATTCTTTGGAAAATGGCCATCAGCTTGTCCAATCACTCTCTCTTGCTGCTTTGGATTCCTCGCCCGTCTAGCGCACGGTAAGCCCGATGGAAGAACAGAATCAACGCCATCGCTTCCTTCTGGCGTCTAGATTTGTCTGGGAATTGCGCTGAAACTGGGCGAACATGCTAGCGGCTTGTCGCGCGTCAAACTCCGCCATACACATATCACATGAATTCCAATGTTCTGCAGACCACGCTGCGTGCGATTCTTCTTCCGTTGCTGTGTGTTCTAGTGGCTTCTTGCGGTGATAAAGTACGGGAAAGCGACCGTGCGGCGGACGCCGGGATCCTGTTGATTGGCAATGGCTCTGAACCCAAGGGTCTCGATCCACATCTGCAGACAGGCGTGCCGGAACGAAGGATCATCAACGCCCTGATGGAAGGGCTCGTCTCCGGCGATCCGACTGACGACCTCAAGTCCCAGCCTGGAGTTGCGGAAAGCTGGACGGCGAATGACGATTTTACGGTGTGGACGTTCAAGCTGCGCGAAAATGCGCGCTGGACCAATGGCGACCCGGTCACTGCGCAGGACTTCGTCTATAGCTGGCAGCGCATATTAAGCCCCGATCTCGGCGCCCAATATGCCGAAATGCTCTATGTCATCGAGAATGGAGAGCAATACCAGAAAGGTGAACTGAAGGATTTCTCGAAGGTCGGAGTCAAAGCCCTGGACAGCAGGACGTTGCAAGTACGCCTAGCCGGGCCGACACCGCATTTCCTATCGATGCTGCAACATTACAGCTTCTTTCCGGTCAACCCGCGCGTCGTCGAAAAGTTCGGCGGAATGACTGACCGCCAAAGCAGCTGGTCGACGCAGGAGAATTTTGTCGGCAATGGCGCATTCCGGCTCAAAACCTGGGATACGAACCAGCTGATAGAAGTGGTCAAGAATCCCGATTATTGGGATGCGGACCAGGTCAAACTGAATGCCATCCGTTTCTACCCGATCGACAATATCGGCACTGAGGAAACGATGTTTCGTAACGGCCGGCTGCATGTGACCGAAGCGGTCAACCCTGACAAAATTCCGTTCTTCCGCGAGACCATGCCGGATCAGCTGAGCATCACGCCCTATCTCGGGGTGTACTATTACGAGGTCAACGTCACCCGCAAACCATTCGACGATCCGCGGGTCCGCCGGGCACTGGCGCTAGCCCTCGACAAACAGCTGCTGGTGGACAAGGTAACCCAAGGTGGCCAGGCCCCGGCCACCGGCTTCGTACCACAGGGCATTGCAGGATATAATAGCTCGGACAGGGTTCAATACGATCCAGAGTTGGCGCGTAAACTGTTGGCCGAGGCAGGCTATCCAGGTGGCAAAGGGTTCCCAAAAGCGGAGATATTGATCAACACGAGCGAGAGCCATCGCAAGATTGCTCAAGCGGTCCAGGCGATGTGGCGCAAGGTTCTCAACATCGATGTGGGGATCTATAATCAGGACTGGAAAGTCTATCTCGATAGCCGCACGCAATTGAATTACGATATCGCCCGCGCAGGGTGGATCGGCGACTACGTTTATCCCATGACCTTCCTCGACATATTCACCAGCGGCAACGGCAATAACAGAACGGGCTGGAGCAATCCGCGTTTCGATGCGCTGATCGGCCAGGCGCGCGTAGCCAAGACAGAAGCGCAACGCATGGCGCTGATGCAGAGATCCGAAGACTTGCTGCTCGACGATCTTCCGGTCGTCCCGATCTACTGGTACACGCGCGTCGTGCTGAAGGATCCGCGCCTCCAGGGCTGGGGACCAAAGCTGCTCGACGATCACCCTTATAAATATGTCTGGTTCTCGCCAGCCCAACCCACCGAGAAATAGGATGACGGGAGTGTCCGGCGCATGATCAAGTTCATCGGTTGGCGGTTGATACAGGGCCTTCTGGTGCTTCTCGCAATCTACGCGGTGACCTTCGCCCTCGTCACTGCGACGCCTGGCAGCCCATTCAGCTCGGAGCGGGCGGTGCCGCCGGAAATACTCGCCCAGATCGAGGCCTTCTATGGCTATGACCGGCCCCTGCCGGAGCGCTTCTGGACTTCGCTCGTCAATCTGCTGCACGGCGACTTTGGCCCCTCTGCAGTCTACGCCAACCGGTCGGTGACGGAGATTATCGCAGACTCCTTCCCCGTCTCACTCAAACTCGGTTCCGTCTCGCTTCTTGTTGCGCTGTTGATTGGAATACCGGCTGGAATTGTCGCTGCGGTCAAAAAGAACACATGGCTCGATTATGTGCCGATGTCCGCCGCGATGGCCGGTATCTGCCTGCCCACTTTCGTCATGGGGCCGCTTCTGGCGCTGGTGTTCGGACTGATCTTGCAGCTGCTGCCGGTGGCGGGGTGGTTCGGGCCGGAATTCATTATCCTGCCGGCCGCGACATTGGGGCTGTATTATGCCGCCTATTTTGCTCGTCTCACCCGCGGCGGAATGCTCGAAATGCTCAATCAGGATTTCGTCCGGACCGCTCGCGCCAAAGGTGTGCCGGAAACGACTATCGTGTGGAAACATTGCCTCAAGGGAGGCCTCATCCCGACGATCACCTATCTCGGCCCTGCAATGGCTGGGATCATTTCCGGATCTTTCGTTGTCGAAACGATCTTCCAGGTTCCAGGCCTGGGCCAATGGTTCGTCCGCGGCGCGCTCAACCGCGACGACTTCCTTATCCTCGGCCTGACGGTTCTCTTTGCATCGCTGATCGTGCTGACCAACCTGCTGGTCGATATCGCTCAGATCGCTTTGAACCCGAGACTGAAATATGAGTGACGCCGCGCAACCCCTTCACCCGGCCCATCCCGACACATTTGCTATCGTCGGCATTGCGGTGGAGGAACTCGAACAGGGATCTTCCCTCTGGAAGGATGCGTGGGCCCGCCTGCGCAAGAACAGGCTAGCGGTCGTCAGCCTGGTTACCTTCCTGCTGATCTGCGTGTTCTGCATCGCGGGCCCCTGGCTCTCGCCCTACGACGCGAACGTCCAGGATCTCTTCGGCGGGGCCGAGGCACCGTCGCTTGCACATCCCTTTGGTACAGATACGCTTGGACGAGACCTGTTGGTCAGGGTCATGGAGGGCGGGACGGATATCGCTCATGGTGGGGCTCGTGGCGACACTGGTCTCGCTCTTGATTGGGGTCCTCTTCGGCGCAACTGCCGGTTATCTGGGTGGCAAGACAGATGCGGCCATGATGCGCTTCGTCGATTTGCTCTACGCAGTGCCATTCACGATCTTCGTCATCCTGCTGATGGTCGCTTTCGGGCGTTCGCTTTGGTTGATGTTCATTGCAATTGGCTGCGTTGAATGGCTGTCGATGGCGCGCATCGTGCGGTCGGGCGTCATCGCGCTGAAAAAGCAGGAGTTCGTCGAAGCCGCGGTGTCGCTTGGCTATTCTCATCAGCGCATCATCCTGCGGCACCTGATCCCGAATGTACTCGGCCAGGTGATCGTGGTTGCAACGCTCACGGTTCCCGCTGTCATGCTGCTCGAAGCTTTCCTGAGTTTCCTGGGCCTGGGCGTGCAGCCGCCCGATGCATCGTGGGGAGTTCCTGATCAACGAGGGGCAGCAGAATATGGAAATATTCCCTTGGCTGCTGATCTTTCCCGCATCCTTTTTCGCTCTGACTCTCTTCTGCTTGAACTTCCTGGGCGACGGACTGCGTGATGCGCTCGACCCCAAGAGCGCGAAGGACTGATCCCGACATGGCCCTGCTCGAAGTTCGCGATCTCACCACTCATTTCCACACGAGAGACGGCGTGGTGCGTGCTGTCGAGCATGTCAGTTTTTCCGTTGATCGGGGGGAAACGCTGGGCATCGTCGGAGAATCCGGCTCAGGCAAATCGGTCACCTGCTATTCGCTTATGCGGCTAATTCCCGAGCCCCCCGGCCGGATCGAAAGCGGCACAGCTCTGTTTGACGGGCGTGATTTGCTGAAGATGGACAAGCGCGAGTTGCGAAAAATCCGCGGCGCGCGGATCAGCATGATCTTCCAGGATGCGATGACTTCGCTCAATCCGTTCTTGCGCATATCCACGCAATTGGTGGAGGCGCTAAGGCTACACAGCGACATTACCCATAAAGCTGCATTGACGCGGGCAATCGAGGCGCTGGAAGAAGTGGGCATACCTGAAGCAGCAAATCGTGTGCATTCCTATCCGCACGAATTTTCCGGCGGAATGCTCCAGCGCGTGATGATTGCCATGGCGCTGATCACTGATCCGGATCTGCTGATCGCCGACGAACCAACCACCGCACTCGACGTAACCGTGCAGGCCCAGATTCTCGAACTGATCCGCAAACGCCAGGAAGACCTGGGCACGGCCGTGATCCTGGTATCGCACGATCTAGGTGTCATTGCGGGTAGCTGCGACAAGGTGAATGTCATGTATGCCGGCCGGGTGGTCGAAAGCGGTACGACCGAACAGGTATTCTATCAGGCGCGTCACCCCTATACCCGATCTCTGCAGAAGACGATTCCGTCGCTGCAGGAAAAGGGGCACCTGCTCTATACCATTCCCGGTCTGCCGCCGGACCTTTCCAGACCGATCGAAGGCTGCGCATTCTATCCGCGCTGCCCCTATCCAAAGCTGGCCGACAAGGCGGGGCCTCCGCCCGAACTGGTCGAGCTTGAAAGCGGGCACTGCTTTGCCGATTGCCGCTATTGCGATTCGTCTGCGCCGATCGAAACGGTGATGCTTGCCACCGACCTAGATGAAGCGGCGAGCGCATGAGTAGCGCACCATCCGAAACTGCCGATGGTTTCCTGGTCCTCGAAAACGTGCGCACCTATTTCGACCTCGGCACCAGCATGCTCACGCGCCGGAGCAAAGGAGTGGTCAAGGCCGTGGACGGCGTTTCGCTCTCTATCCGCAAGGGCGAGATATTCGGCCTTGTGGGCGAATCCGGCTGCGGGAAGTCGACGCTGAGCCGCACGATCATGCAGTTGATACGTCCGACATCGGGCCGCATTTTCCTCGAAGGCAAAGAATTGAGCGCGCTGTCCGATCACGACATCCGGCGCGAGCGCATGAATTTCCAGATGATCTTCCAGGATCCCTATGCCTCGCTCAATCCGCGCATGACTGTGCTCGACACATTGGCTGAAGCGGTCCGAACCCGGCATCCCGAATTACGCGGCGATGCGCTGCTGGCGCGGGTAGCTGAATTGCTGCGCACGGTTGGGCTCAATCCTGCGCAGATGAAGCGATACCCTCACGAGTTTTCCGGAGGCCAGCGCCAACGCGTGGCAATCGCCAGAGCGCTAGCGCCCGAACCGGAGCTGATCATCGCAGACGAGCCGGTATCGGCACTCGACGTTTCGATTCAATCGCAGATCCTCAACCTCCTCAAGCGCCTGACGCGCGAGATGGGATTGACGATGATCTTCATCTCGCACGATCTTTCGGTGGTACGCTTCATAGCCGACCGGATTGCAGTGATGTATCTCGGCAAGATCGTCGAACTGGGCGGGGCGGAAGAAGTCGTCGACCACCCACTGCATCTCTACACCAAGGCCTTGATGAGCGCGATTCCGCTGCCAGACCCAAGGCTGGAGAGAAGCCGCACGCGGATCGTGCTCGAAGGCGATCCGCCCTCGCCGCTCAACCCGCCGCAGGGCTGCAATTTTTGGCCAAGGAGCCCGGTGGAGCATGATCGGCGAATGAAAACCGAAGAGCCAGCGTTAGTGGAAATCACTCCTCACCACTTCGCGACCAACTGTCCCTTTTGCGTCGAGCAAAGCGCTTGAAAAGGTGGCGCACTGGCGAGCGTCAATTGTCAGGTGGAGCAATGGGGCCTCAACCCTCGCCCTAGTCTGCCATATTGAACGCCGGTGCGTATATCAGTTCGCCAACTGGCGCAGGCCCGGTGAATACGATCCGCTGGACATAGCGGCGATCAAGCTCGCCATATGTGAGCCTGCCGTCGCTCTGGAAGCCCGAGCGGCTATAGTAGGCCGGATCGCCGATCAGGGCACAGCCTTTGGCGTCCAGTTGCTTCAGCAACTCCAGCCCATGGGCTATCAATGTCTTGCCGATACCCTGCCGCTGCCATGTCCGGTCGCACCGAAATGGGCCCGAGGCCAAACCAACCGCTGCAGGCTTCTCCGATCGTGACCGGCGAGAATGCAGCGTGACCGACAATCACACCTTCCGCTTCCGCGACCAGCGACAGGCACAAGTGTCCATCACGGCGCAATGCGTCGATAATGGCTGCTTCGGTATGACTGCTGAATTTCTTGGGGGCGAACGCCGCCGCCGTCAGTGCGCGGATCGCGCTTTCATCGCTGCGACGTTCGCTCCGGATTCTCAAGGCGCGGCGCAGCCTATCCGATCGGGCCGCGCGGTGCCGGCACGCCGGGTATCTCCAGCTTTATGCGATTGATGCTGGCCCAGCCGGCGAAATAAAGCGTCGTCCAGTCATCCCCACCCCAGTTCATGTTGATCGGGATGTAGTCGCTCAGAATCGTACCAATATGTTCGCCTTCCGGATTGATCACCCAGATGCCTGCCGGGCCGGTGCAATAGAGATTGCCCTCGATGTCACACTTCATTCCGTCGGGAAACCCTCGGCGATTGTCGTGATTCATGTCGCAGAACAGACGATCACTGCCGAGGTCCAGCATCCCGTTGGCTTCGACGTTGAAAGCCCTGATGTGCTTGCGTCCGGCGCTGCTGTCATTGATGTAGAGTGTCTTCTCGTCAGGCGAGAAGCACAGCCCATTGGGATTGATGAAATCATGGACGATACGGTTGATCCGCTTACCGTCCGGCGAAACGCGATAGACGCCGGCACAGTCCTGCTCAGGATAGTGATGCTCGGGCGTCAGCGGAATTTTGGGTGGCGGATCAGTGAAATAAATTGCTCCATCGGATTTGACGACAACGTCGTTGGGCCGGTTGAGCTTAGCGCCCTTATAGGAATTGGCGATCATGGTAATTTCGCCGGTATCGAGATCCTCGGCATCGACACAGCGACCGAGATGATGGCAGCAAATAAGCCGGCCCGCAGCATCGCGTGTCATGCCATTGGCCTTCATCGTACCTTCCTTATCCACCACGACGCCTTCGCCCGGCGTGTAGCGCATCCGGCGATCGCCATGGATGTCACTGAACAGCAGATAGCCCTTTTCCTTGATCCAGATGGGACCTTCGGTGGGGCCGGTCGGACCACCATAGCCTTCGCCCAGATGTTCCTCGTTGCGGTCTTCAGGCGCAATGCGCCGCATGCTTTCATGTAAAATCTCGACGGGCATAAATGGCTTTCTCCCTTGAAAGTTGGATCAATTCCGCGGCACCTCGATACCGTATGGTCGTGCCGCGAAATTTGCGTTATTCCGCAATAGATAACATGATAATTATATGGCCGACCGGGTAGCGTCAACACACGACGGCACCGAAGTGGTAAAGGGGTAAAGGGTGGCGTCAGGGAATGCAGGAATTGCGACGGGGGCAAGCTCGGCGCCCGTGGCAACAATTGACGAAAACAGCCCTCGCGGTTGGTACACGGTCGGCGTGCTGTCCATTGTGGCGATGCTCTCTTATCTCGATCGCGGTGTATTGGCCCTGTTCGTCGAGCCGCTGAAGCAGGATTTCAACCTGTCCGATACCGAAGTGAGCATGCTCCTTGGTCTCGCCTTCACGCTTCCGGCCGTAGTGGTTGGCATTCCCATGTCGCGCCTGATCGACCGCGGGGTGCGGAGATCCTTGATTGCAGCTTGCCTTGCAATCTGGAGTCTCGCAACTTCAGTGTGCGGGATTGCGCAAAACTATTGGACGCTTTTCGTCTGCCGGTCTCTCATTGGGGCAAGCGAATCCATCAATACTGCCGCCTCGCTCTCCGTCATCACCGATGCAGTCAGGCGTGAGCGTTTGCCCCGGGCCTTTGCGGTTCAGTTTGCCGGCGTCACAGTTGGCAGCGGGCTGTCTCTGCTGCTCGGCGGCCTGCTATATGGCCTTTTTGTTCATCTTGAGCCGATCCGAATTGCCGGCATCGGCACAATTCACAACTGGCAACTCGTATTCCTGATTCTCGGCGTTCCGGGCGTGTTAGTCGCGTTGATCATGATGGCCACCGTGCCGGAACCACCGCGCAAGGGCGGCACGAAACCTGAGGGTTATCCGATACGGGAAGTATTCGGCTTTCTGGTCGAGCAACGCGGAATGCATCTGCGCCTTGGCGCTGCCATGGTCCTATTCTCGATAGTGACGTTTGGCCTCGGTGCCTGGACACCGGCATTCTACCAGCGAACCTATGGTTGGGGCCCAGAAATCGCTGGCCCGGTCATGGGCATTGTCGTGCTGACATGTTCGCTGTTCGGCCTGTTCGCCGGCGCTCGCCTCGCGGAACTGTTCGGCAAGCGCAATGCCGACGCAAATCTGCGCGTAATGCTGTTCGCGCAGGGATTGGCGCTACCCATGCATGTGATCGCACCACTGATGCCTAACCCGTGGTTGGCGATGGGTATAAATGCTGTTGCCGGCATCGTGGGCGTGATGGGCGGCCCGGGATATTATTCCGCGATCCAGATCACCACGCCCAACGAAATGCGCGGGCAAGTCAGCATGCTCTATGCAGCGGGTATGACTACGATTGGCGGCACGCTAGGTCCGATGCTGATCGGACTGCTGACAGACCATGTAGCGCGCTCGGAAGCAGATTTGCGTTACGTACTCGTGGCGGTCAATCTGCTGATAGTGCCGCCGGCCCTCTATCTGCTATGGAGGGCGCTGCCGTCTTATTCCAAACTCTATCGCGAGAAGACCGGCGTAAAGGTTTAGACTTCGGCGGCAGCGCTGACGGCCAGCCTGTTCAGTTCCAAAGCGCCTTGGAGGCAAGCGCCGCGCCGTCTGTCAACGCCTTCAG
>CAVZRU010000017.1:0-137582 GCA_963777785.1 uncultured Alphaproteobacteria bacterium | reverse complement strand
CCGCGCCAAGGCAGCGGTGGACCCCGCGTTCCTCCTCAACTGCGGCAACGTGATTCCGGCCGAGGAAGCGCGGCGTGAAGATTCATCTCCAATACGGCCGCGACGGGATGGATGTCGATCTCCCGGCCCGCAATGTGACCCGGATCGAGCCTCGTTATGTGCCCGGTCTGTCCGATGAGCAGGCGGCGTTTCAGGATGCCGTTCGCCGCCCCATCGAGTCGCCGCCGCTGACGCAGCTCGTTCGGTCATCCGACCGCGTCGCCATCGTGGTCCCGGACATCACGCGCCCCTTCCCCCATCCGCACGGGTCCTGCCCTGGCTCTTCGAGGAGTTGACCCATGTCCCGGCCGATCAGATTCCCCCTGGTCAACGGCACGGGTTCGCACCGGGTCAACACGCCGGACGAACTGGCCGGCATGCTGGGCGAACCGGTGTACAGACGCTACCGGGTCGTGAATCATAACGCCCACGATCCCGGCCTCGCTGGGACCCGTCGGGTGGGCATCCGATGGCACGCCCGTGCTGTTCAACCGCGAGTACGCCCAGGCCGATCGCCGCATCGTGCTCGGCTTCATCGAGCCGCATTTCTTCGCCGGCTTTTCCGGCGGCTACAAGGGGGTCTTCCCCGCCGTCGGCGACATCGCCTCCATCATGCGCTACCACGGCGCCAGCGTCATCGGCGACCCGCGAAGCACGTGGGGCGTTCTCGACGGGAACCCCACGCAGGCGATCATCCGGCACAACGGCTCGCGACTTCCGGTCGACTTCCTCGTCAACGTGACGCTCAACCGCCGGCGGGAGATCGCGCGCGCTTCTGCGGCAGCGTCCTGGCCGCGCACGAGGAGGGATGCCGCTACGCCGCCACCACCGCCATGGTGCCGTGCCCGCGCGCCTACCCGCTTGTGCTCACCACAAACTCCGGCTACCCGCTGGACCAGAACCTGTCCCAGGCCGTCAAAGGCATGTCCGCCGCCGCCCAGATCGTGGAGCAAGGCGGCCTGATCGTGACGGCCGCACGGTGTAACGACGGGTTCCCGGCCCACGGCAACTTCCGCACGCTGCTCTTCGACCACCCGTCGCCGAAGGCGCTGCTCGACACCGATCCTGGCGCCCGGATTCTCGATGTACGACCAGTGGGAAGCCCAGACCCTGGCCATGATCCTGCTCCGGTCCCGCGTGGCGCTCTACAGCGAGATCCCGCCGGAGGACGTGCGGCGCGCCCACCTGGTCCCCGTGCCCGACCTCGCGGGCTTCCTTGCCTCCGAGATCCGGCGCCTGGCGCGGATGCCCCGGTCGCGGTCCTGCCGGAAGGACCCATGACGATCCCGTACGTTGACGCGAAATCCGCTATCCCACCCGTGAAAGCTGGCCCATGACGCATCCGATCCTGATCTACCTGTTTCCCTGCCTGATGGACCTCGTGGTTGCCGCGGCGTGTTTTGTCGACCGTCCGCGCGGTGGACATGGGGCTCTCGGCCCCGATGGTCGGCGGCGTGCTGACGGCCAACGCATTCGCCTACATGCTCTCCTGCCAGTGGGTGGGCCGTATCCTCTCGCCCCGGAACGCCGCACCTCTGCTGATCATCGCTTGCCTCGCGACGGCCGCAGTGACCGCCGGGTTCGTGATCCTGCCCGGCGCCCTGTGCATGTACGCGCTGATGGTCGCACTCGGATGCACGACGGCGTTCTTCTTCGTGCCGTTCCAGGTTTTCATGAAACAGGTCGATCAGGGCAAGGCCAAGAGCGTCGGGTTCTCAACCGGCTTGTACACCTTCTCCTGGAGCATCGGTTTTGCGCTGGGACCGTTCATCGCCGGTTTCCTCTGGACGCATGGCGGGTGGAAAGGAACCTACCTGTTCTGCTGCGCCGCGGCGCTGGCTACGACAGCCGGCGTCTACCTCCTGAAACGCCGCGCCGAGGTAGATCCTCCGAACCCGCCTCGCGCTGCCTGTCCGCCGGAAGCTGGACGGCGCGGTCACATCCTCGCGCACGATGCAGCCGACCGCGCCGTCGACCTGCGATTCAACGTCCTCGTCATTCGCGCCGACATTGCCGATATGCGGGAAGGTGAAGGTGACGATCTGCCCGGCGTAGGAGGGATCGGTCATCACCTCCTGATAGCCGGTCATCGCGGTGTTGAAGCACACCTCGCCCACCGCGCTGCCGATCGCGCCGAAGCCCTTGCCCCAGACCACGGTGCCATCCGCCAGAACGAGGACTCCCGTCGCGCCTTTGGGTTGCGCGTGCGGAAGATGCGGGGTCGGCCATGAGGCGCTCCGTTTGCAGGGAATTGCCGGCGATGTGTGCTAAGGTTCGGCGGCTAGACGCGCATGGCGCCCCGCGTCAACCTGTGCGCGTGGCGAGAATGTTGCGTTAGACGGCGCGCTTCCCCATCTGGGTGTCAACATCCACAGGAAAGTAGCGCAATGCTCCGCGACACGATCAAGGCCGCGCAGATCACCGCGATGAAGGCCGGCGACAAAGCACCGCACTCGCCGCCGTTCCGCCTGATCCTGCGCCAAGATCAAGGACCGCGATATCGAGCTGCGCACCGGCAAGGCGCCGGCACGACGACGACGCGCTGGTGATCGACGTGCTGCAGAAGATGGCCAAGCAGCGCCGCGAATTGATCGAGATGTACGAAGCAGGGCGGCCGCGAGGAACTGGCCGGCAGTCGAACGCGCCGAGCTTGCGGTGATCGAGGAATTCCTGCCGCGCAGATGTCAGCGACGCCGAGATCGCCGGCCGCGATCGAGAGCGATCAAGGCGGAAACTGGGCGCCGAGCTCATCAAGGACATGGGCAAGGTGATGGCCAAGCTCAAGGCCCGCCACGGCACCGAGATCGACATGAGCAAGGCCAGCGGGCTGGTGAAGGCGAGCTTTGGCGATAGTCCCGCTAGCGCCGGCAGTCGTTCTCGACTCACCGGCTCGAGGAACGAGGCGCAGCGAAGGTGCCTGGTGCTATGCTCACATATACTCCCGCCTCTCGACTTGGCTCGAGCGAAGTCGAGACGCCCGTCATGCGAGCGCAGTCGAGCCCGCAGGCCGAACATGGCCTTCTGGTGCTACATTCTTGCGCTGCAGCTGACGGCAAGTATTACACCGGCCACACGGACGATCTCGAACGCCGGATTGCCGAGCATATTAACTGGCGGCTTTTGCGACTTCACCTCCCGCCGGCAGGCCGGTGGAACTGATCTGGGCCACCGACTTCCCAACCCGGCATGAAGCGCTCGATACCGAGTTGCGCGATCGGCAAGTGGTCGCGCGCCAAGAAGGAAGCTCTGATCGCTCAGGATTGGCAAGGCTGTCCTATTTTGCGCGACCGCCGCTTGAACGCCTCTCGACTTCGCTCGACGCGAACGGAGGTTCAGCGGTCCAGCCCGTCGTGTCGCCTCGAGCACACCCTAGGTCGGCCGATGCAATCAATGGCTCGACGAACTGCGCGCGCGGATCACGCTTTCGAGCGTGATCAGCGCACGCACCAAGCTGCAGAAGGCCGGGCGCGAGTGGAAGGCGTGCTGCCCGTTCCACAACGAGAAGACGCCCAGCTTCACGGTCAACGACGAGAAGGGCTTCTACCACTGCTTCGGCTGCGGCGCGCATGGCGACGTGATCCGCTGGATGACCGACCAGCGCGGCCTGCCGTTCATGGATGCGGTGAAGGAACTGGCGGCCGAAGCCGGGCATGGAAGTCCCCGCCCCCGATCCGCGCGCGGCGCAAGCAGGCCGAAGCAGCGCGCCGGCCTGCATGACGTCATGGAGGCGGCGCAGGACTGGTTCGTCGAGCAGCCTGTCGGCCTCGCGCGATGGCGACAAGGCGCGCGAATATCTGCAGAAGCGCGGGCTTCGATGCGCACACGATCGAGCGGTTCGGCTTCGGCTATGCGCCGGAAGACCGGCAGGCGCTGAAGGCCGCGCTTGGCGCAAGTTCGCCGAGGAGATGCTGATCGAGGCGGGCCTGCGGATCGCGGTGGAGGACAAGGAGCCCTACGACCGCTTCCGCGGCCGCCTGATGCTGCCGATCCGAGGATGCGCGCGGGCGGGTGATCGCCTTCGGCGGGCGCATCCTCGATGCCGCGCAAGACGACGCGCCCAAATATCTCAATTCGCCCGACACTCCGCTGTTCGACAAGGGCCGCACGCTCTACAACCTCCACCGCGCCGGCGCCGGCCTCGCGCCAGTCCGGCCGGATCGTCGTGGTCGAAGGCTATATGGACGTGATCGCGCTCGCCGCTGCCGGGATCGCCGATGCCGTCGCGCCGCTCGGCACCGCGCTGACCGAACGGCAGATCGAACTGCTGTGGCGGCTGGTCGAGGTGCCGATCCTGTGCTTCGACGGCGATGCGGCCGGCCAGCGCGCTGCGATGCGCGCGATCGACCCGCGCCCTGCCCCTGCTGCGCCCCGGCCATTCGCTCGCGCATCGTGCGCCTGCCCGCCGGGCATGGACCCCGACGATCTGGTCAAGCGCGACGGGCAAGCGGCGATGGAAGCGCTGCTGGCGAGCCCCGGCAGTCGCTGCTCGACACGCTGTGGGAGCACGAGCGCGATGCCCAGCCCGCTCAACACGCCGGAAGACAAGGCCGGGCTGAAGGCGCGGCTGATGGACGCATGTCGAAACGATCGCCGATCCCGAGATCAAGTCGCTCTATCGCCGCGAACTGCTCGACCGCTTCTCCGCCTTCGCCTATCCCCCGCGCGCTCCGCGGAGCCCGCGTCGCAGCCCGGCTGCAGCGCGCGGCCGGGCGAAGGGCGCCCGGCCCGCCGCAGCCGCACACGCCTCGTCCGACGGCGCGCGAGCCGCTTGCGGGGCTCGTTGCCAGGCGGCGCGCGCGACAGTGTCTGCTGCAGGCGGTGCATTGCCGGCCTCGCCCGCCATCCGGACGAGATCGCGCGCCATGCCGAAGCGCTTGGCAGGCTGGCGCCGCGCCGACCCGCGACTCTGCCGCCGCGATCGATAGCGCTGCTCGAACGTGCCGACACGCTTGAAATGGCGAGGCGCATCTCCCATATTCGACGCGCAGGCAGACTTCGCTCCGCCGCCGGATAGACACTCCGCTTCTCCTTCCTTGATGAAGGCACCGATCCGCAAGCGCGCGCGTGAAGACCTGGCCGAGGCAGTCGTCGTTGCTGGTCGAAAGACCGGCGCTGGAGGCGGCGCTTAGCGATGCCACCGCACGGTTCGAAGCAGACCTTCGAACAGGAGGCTTTGCGAGAGCAGCAGCGGCTGCTCAAACGAAAGCTGGAATTTGAGCGGCGACTCGGGCAAATGGCCAGCAAGCGCGCCGCAGTGCAGGCACAGGAAACAGCGTCGTCCGAGCATCCGCTGGAAGCGCTGGACGACCGGCAAATTGGACTAGAAGCGAACCTATGGCGTCCGAAGCGAAAGACCGAAAAAGACGACGATGCCCCGCTGATCGATCTCAACGATGCGTCGATCAAGAAGCTGATCGCGCAAGGCCAAGCGGCGCGGCTACATCACCTATGACGAGCTGAACGAGGCGCTGCCGCAGGACGAGATGTCGTCCGAGCAGATCGAGGACATGCATGTCCGCGATCTCCGAAATGGGCGTCAACATCGTCGAGAGCGACGAAGACGCCGAGGACGAGGACGAAGACAAGCGACGCCGAAGAAATCGACGCCGGCCGATGACGACGGCGAAGACCGCAACGTCCGCCGAAGTCGCCCGAAGAAGAAGCGACCACGATCGAACGCACCGACGATCCGGTGCGCATGTACCTGCGCGAAATGGGCGCGGTCGAACTGCTCAGCCGCGAAGGCGAAATCGCCATCGCCAAGCGGATCGAGGCCGGCCGCGACACGATGATCCTGGGCCTGTGCGAAAGCCCGATCACCTTCCACGCGATCATCCAGTGGTCCGAAGCGCTCAACAACGGCGAGATGCAGCTGCGCGAGATCCTCGATCTCGACGCGATGCTGTCGAAGGAACCGCCGGTCGAAAAGATGGACGAAGGCGCCGAGGACGACGACGACGGCGAAATCAGCGAAGCCACCGCCGGCCCCTCCTATCAAGGAAGAGGAAGAAGTCGAGGAAGAGCCCGAAGCCGACGAGGATGACGAGGACGGCGAAGGCCGCCCGCGCCGCCGCGAGGAAGAGGACGAGGAGGACAACACCCTCTCCCTCGCCCAGATGGAAGCGCGCTCAAGCCCGACGCGCTGGAGCGGTTCGCCGAGCATCACCGCAGCTGTTCAAGAAGTTCGAGAAGCTCCAGGCCGAGCGCGTCGATGCGCTGGGCCGTGGGCGACGATTTCCCGCCGCCAAGGAAAAGAAGTACGAGAAGCTGCGCGAAGAGCTCACCGCCGAGGTCGAAAGCGTGCAGTTCCACGCGACCAAGATCGAATATCTGGTCGACAATCTCTATGCCTTCAACCGCCGCCTGACCGCGCTGGGCGGCCAGATGCTGCGCCTGGCCGAGCGTCACAAGGTGAAGCGCAACGACTTCCTCGACGACTATGTCGGCCACGAGCTGGACGAAGCCTGGCTCGCCGACCATGGCCAAGAAGGACAAGAAGTGGGCCGCCTTCGCCGAGAACGAAGCCGAAGCGGTCGAGCGCATCCGCGCCGAAATCGCCGACATCGCCGCCAGCCACCGGCATGAGCCTCAGCGAATTCCGCCGCATCGTCAACATGGTCCAGAAGGGCGAGCGCGAGGCGCGCATCGCCAAGAAGGAAATGGTCGAGGCGAACCTGCGCCTCGTGATCTCGATCGCCAAGAAATACACCAACCGCGGCCTGCAGTTCCTCGACCTGATCCAGGAAGGCAACATCGGCCTGATGAAGGCGGTCGACAAGTTCGAATACCGCCGCGGCTACAAGTTCAGCACCTACGCCACCTGGTGGATCCGTCAGGCGATCACCCGCTCGATCGCCGACCAGGCGCGCACCATCCGCATCCCGGTCCACATGATCGAGACGATCAACAAGCTGGTGCGCACCAGCCGCCAGTTCCTCCACGAGCAGGGCCGCGAGCCGACGCCCGAGGAAATGGCCGAGCGCCTCTCCATGCCGCTCGAAAAGGTCCGCAAGGTGATGAAGATCGCCAAGGAGCCGATCAGCCTCGAAACCCCGATCGGCGACGAGGAAGACAGCCATCTCGGCGATTTCATCGAGGACAAGAACGCGGTCATCCCGGTCGATGCCGCGATCCAGGCGAACCTCAAGGAAACCGTCACCCGCGTGCTGGCCAGCCTCACCCCGCGCGAGGAACGCGTGCTGCGCATGCGCTTCGGCATCGGCATGAACACCGATCACACGCTGGAAGAAGTCGGCCAGCAGTTCTCGGTCACCCGCGAACGTATCCGCCAGATCGAGGCGAAGGCGCTGCGCAAGCTCAAGCACCCGAGCCGCTCCCGCAAGATGCGCAGCTTCCTCGACCAGTAAGCATTCAGGGCCCCGCTTCGGCGGGGCCTTTCATTATGGAGCGCTTGCTTCGGTTGCCGCGGCAGGCGCGCTGCGATTACGTATCCAGCACCGCGCGCAGTGCATTGGCCAGATCCGCCTTCCGGTAAGGCTTCTTGAGCATTTTCAGGTTGGAAGGGTTCTCGGCATCGCCGAAGAATTTCAGGTCCGGGAAACCGGATGTCAGCAGCACTTTGACCTCCGGCCAACGATCCTCGACGATTTTCGCCAGATCGTAGCCGCTCATGCCGCCGGGCATCACGATATCGCTGAACATCAGGTCGACGGCCTGGCTCTCGAGCACGGCCAGTGCCGAGTCTGCCATCCTCCGCCTCAAGCACGCGGTAGCCAAGTTCGGTAAGCTGCCGCGTCACCAGCTTGCGCAATGCCTCCTTGTCCTCGACGACCAGGATCGTTTCCGTGCCGCCTAATTCAGCGTGCGCGATGCGCTCTTCGGCCTGGCGCAGGCCGGCGCTGCCCGCCCTGGGCAGGTAGAGCTTGAATGTCGTTCCCTCGCCGACTTCGCTGTACACATTGATGTGGCCGCCAGACTGCTTGGCAAACCCGAAGACCATGCTGAGGCCGAGCCCTGTCCCCATTCCGGGCTGCTTGGTGGTGAAGAACGGCTCGAATATCTGGCTCGCCACATCGGCCGGCATCCCGAGGCCGGTATCGCTGATTTCGACGAGCACGTAATCGCCCGCAGCGAGTTCCGGGCGATAGGAGACGTAGTCTTGGTCCAGATAGCTGTTGCTGGTCGAGATTATCAGCCGCCCACCGGAAGGCATGGCATCGGCAGCATTGTTCACGATATTGACGAGGCTTGCTTCCAACTGGGAGGGATCGACCATGATCGGCCAGATGTCCTCGCCCAGGTTCAGCTCGGTGGCGATGTTTTCGCCCAAGGAGCGTTCCAGGAGGTTGCTGATGCCGCCGACCAGCTCGTTGATATCGCACAGGTGCGGTTCCAGCGGCTGACGGCGTGCGAATGCGAGCAACCCCTGGATCAGCGCCGGCTCCGCGCAGCGCAGCGTCGAGTGCTTCATGCGCCAGCCCCCTGCTGACCGGATCGGGATTTTGCAATTCATCCAGAAGATCGAGATTGCCGATGATTACATTGAGCAAATTGTTGAAATCATGGGCCATCCCGCCGGTAAGATTGCCCACCGCTTCCATCTTCTGCGCCTGGCGAAGCTGGGTCTCGGTCGCGATCTTGTCCGTCAGGTCGCGGATGCCGGCAGCGACCAATATCTGCTCCCCTGCCGCAATGGGAGTCAGGCTGACGCTGGCGTCGAATTCCGTGCCGTCCTTCCGCAATCCTTTGATGTCCATGAGGTGCGCCGCCATCATGCGCCCTCTGGGCTGCAGCAGATATTCGTTCCTCAGCTCCACATGGCTCGCGGCCAACCGGCCGGGCACGAGCGCTTCGATCTTCTGCCCGATCAGCTCGGATTGCGAATAGCCGAAAGTCGCCTCCGCTTGTGCATTGACGTCGCTGATGGTCCCCTCGCCGTCAACCAGAACGATGGCATCGTGGGAGAAATCGAACAGGTCCCTGAACTTCGCCTCAAGACCCTCACGCTCTTGCTCTGCGATCTGCAGCAGGCGCAGCGCCCGTTGCCGCGTGTTCACTAGGCTCCAGATGACCAGGAACAGAAGCAGGCTGATTATCACCCCGCTTATGAGGGTCAAAGTCGCGGGCGCTTGACCGTGCGCTTCGGCGAAATCCGCTGTCGGCCGGAAGACGAGAGTCCAGGTCCTGCCCGCGACGGCGATGCTCACCTTGCTCTGCAGTTCGGGGTAGATATTGGCCGACGCGGCGCTACCCCCCGCCTGCCCGTCATAGAGCATCGAAGCTTCGTTGACCTCGCCGCCGTCATAGACCTCCACGGAGATCTGCGGGAAATCGTCGCCAAGCGTGCGATGCATCAGATCGTAGGCGCGAAACGGGCTATAGACATAGCCGATCAATGAGGCGCGGCGGGTGGCCACATCGGCCGGATCCGACCCGTTGGCATAGACGGGCAGGTAGAGGAGAAATCCCGGCTGCTTATCCGCGGTGATTTCCTGAAGCAGTTGCACCTTTCCGCTCAAAGTGGATTTGCCGGAATCGCGCGCCCGCTCCATCGCTGTGTGGCGGATTTCCTCCGACATCATGTCGTAGCCAAGTGCTTCCCTGTTCCGTTCGTTGAAAGGTTCGATGAAGACAACCGAGGTATATTCCTCCCGCTTGCCCGCCGGCCAGATTTCATAAGCGGGGAAGCCCTGCGCTCGAACGCCTGCCACATGCGCCGGCATGTCTGCCGGCCGAATGCGCTGGGCAAAACCGAGGCCGAGCACTCCAGGGTATGTATTGTCGAGATCGAGCGCGGCGACGTAATCACGCCATTCCGCGCGATTTACCGAAGTGGAGCCGGAAAAGAGCGCCTTGCTGCTGCGGAGAACCAGCTCATACGCCGTCATCCGTGTTTCGATCCGTGCTGCCGCCAAATTGGCCTGGCCTGCGAAATTTTCCTGCGCTGCCCTGCGATCGAGCGTTTCGGCTGTGCGCCATGCCGCGACTGTCGCGGCGAGCGAAAGTGCGAGCATCACGAAGGCAAATATCTGCCAACGCACAATCGATGTCTGGAGCCCGTTCATCTACCAGGCATGGGTGCGGTGAATGCGGGAGAGCGTTGGCACAACGCAAGCAGTTGTAGCAGGACTGTCACGACCCCGAAAAGCCGGAAATAGACCCTCATCGCCGCCCTCCATTCCCCGAACGATTGCGGGGCGGCACCGTTCGTGCCCCTTGGGTTTGGAGACTTTATAACGGCAAGTCAAATACTCGTGCAGAGACCGTAGTTACCGCCCTTCCCGCCGGTTATTCGGCGCGAATTGCCTATAGCGAAGAATGACGGGCCCCGCGCGCGCGGCCCGTCATGTAATCGCGAGTTATGATTATTTGGCCGCTTCCATGAGGAGATTGTGCGCCACGCAGCCGACATGCCTGATGTCCGTCCCGCAGCATCCACCCACAACTCGCAAATTGGGCAGGATGTGGGCAAAGTCGGAGCTTAAGCGCCCGAATTCTTCGGGATCGCCTTCATCAAGTTCCTCGGCCTCGTCCAACTCTGCATGGCTCAAGCGAGACGCGTTTGCCCGCAGCCCGCCGACGCGTGCCGTCCATGGCTCGCCGGTCGCCACAGTTCCGCGAAAATGATCCGGATGGGCGCAGTTGATCATGTAGTAGGCCGGCGCATTGCCCGTGGCCTGATCGACCGCTTCTATGGCCTCGCTCAGCTTGTCTCCCGTTGGCAGCCGTCCATCGGTCTCGACCGTGAATGATATCACCACCGGCAGCCCAGCTTCGCTTGCAGCCCGCGTAATACCGATGGCCTCCGCGATATTGGTCATGGTGATGGCGGAGATCATGTCCACACCGGCCTTTGCCATTGCCGTAATCTGCGGCGTGTGGAGTTGCTGCGCCATTGCTGCATCCGGAAGCGCGCCGGGACTATACCCGTCGCCTGCCGGCCCCACGACACCGTTCACCAGGATAGCCGGAACCCGCGCCTGCCACCGGCTGCGGATCTGCTTCGCGAAATCGACCGATTTGAAAGTGAGACGGAGCAATTCTTCCGCGGAAAGGCCCAGCTTTGGCGCCCAAGCCGTGCATGCACGCCAGGTGTTGGTATCGAGTACGAAACCCGTGCTCGGCTTTTTCGGCTAGAGACAGGAACTCGTCGAAATAGCCGTCCAATGCCTCCCGCGCCCGCTCATCCTCGATCAGCGTGATCGCGGCGAATTCCGGGGCGTCGAACCCTTGCTGGAAGAACAGCCACGTTTCCATTCCGGCGTCGGTCAGAAACGGCCGGGGCAGATTTCATCAATTCATCGAACTGCGCCATGTTAATTCTCCTCATCCTGTGAATTTCGATGGGAGTATTTGCCGGCAACAAGGCCTATCAATCTAGCCGACTTGTGGTCCACCAAGGTATGTTCGTTAGTTGGCGCATCAAATCAAATACTTGCGGACGAAATCCCTTTGTCGAGGCAATTCCGGCTATTCCTAAAACTGTACCGGGGGTACTGTACCGATAGTCCGGTTTTCAGGGGGAATGATCATGGCGCGTGGGAGCGAAACCCGTCAGAGGATCATGGACGTCGCACAGGAAGCAGTCCTCGCAAAGGGATTCGACGCGACCTCCATCGAGGAAATCGTCGCCAGCGCGGAGATCACCAAGAGCGGCTTCTTCTATCATTTCCGTGACAAGAACGCGCTCGCATATGCCCTGATCGAACGGCATATCGAGATCGAAGACCAGCTTTTCGACGAGCTGTTTGCCCGCGCCAGCGAATTGAGCGACGATCCGCTCCAACAATTGCTGATCGGCCTAAAGCTCCTGGCAGAACTGCTCTCCGACATTCCGGAAGGGCATCCCGGCTGCATTGTCGCGACCGCTGCCTATCAGGACCGGTTGTTCGACAATAACGTGCGCGAAGCAAACCGCCGCGCCGTGCTGGGGTGGCGCAGTCGCTTCCGCAAGATACTCGAGGGGGTACAGAGCGCATATCCGATGAATGAGGATGTCGATCTCGATCATTTGGCGGACATGTTCAGCGTGGTGATCGAAGGCGGGCTGATCTTGTCACGAGCCGTGAACGATCCCAGGATGACCGAACAACAGGTCCTGTTGCTGCGATCCTATCTCGGGCTGCTGTTTTTGCCGTCGATGCGGCAGTAGGGGGCACAGGCTCGTCCATGTGGAAACTCTGGATTGTTGCGGGCCTGCGACCCTCGCAATGACGTTCCTCTAGCGAATACCCGTCACCCTGAACTTGTTTCAGGGTCCATTTCGCCGACCGCGCAGAAGCCCTGTCGGGCCTCGCAACTTTACAGTTGAGCCTTCCCCTTCAGACCTGCGCGTGAGGCACGATGGATGCCGAAATCAGCGGCAGCTTCATCGCAAGCCGCTCTTCTTCGGGAATGCTAGCCCCTGTCCCAGCGCGCTCACCATCAAGCTCAGCATCCAGACCATCTTTACTTTACCGTGCCCTAATCCTCGACGTGCTCCAATTCGTGCCGGAGAACGAACCAAAAGTTGTCATTGCGGTCGTGCCGAAGAGTCATGCCAGACTACCGGAGAGATCGTTGAGCCTAGAAGGTCACCCCATCGATCTTCGCGGTCGGCAGAGTTTCTACAACCACATAGCGAATGCCAGCACCGGCAAGAATCTTCGGCACTTTCCGGACATTCTCGGCGGAAATCATGAGGCTTCGCAATTCGCTGAGTGCGGATTCCAGACCTTGTTGAGTGAAGCGTGGCACAAGCATTTCAGATGCCATCGAGCGCACCCGGTAGAGCCATGCCAACTGCGCAGGTGTCGCCTCCACGTTTCACCTCGGTCTTTTTCGCCGCGTGAGGGAGAATTTCGATATCGTCCACACACTCGACGCCGAAGAACGATGTGAGCGCGGTTTCCACCTCATTCACATTGCGAGGGTTGGCGACGCCGAGCCATCCCCGCTTCACCATCTCTGCAATCGGTAGCCCGCCAAAAAGGTGAGCACGATTTGCGCGAGCAGGATCAGGACGTGCGGTCGCCTTCGCGATCGCAAGGTCATATTCCTTTTGCAGTTGCAGAAACTGAAGGCTGGGACACCGAAAACTTCCTCCAAAAGAAGTGCTGTTTCGGCATCAAGAGATTGTTTTCCAAGAACAATCTTGTTGCATAGCAGCATCTCCTTTCCCAATGACCATTGCAAGAGTGCGCTGACTCCATCCGCGATCGGCAAGAAGCCACTCAATCAACTGCCCAGGTGTTTTGAATTCTGGCATTTCCCCCCCTATCACACCGTCAAACGCCTTGAAATAGCGAAATAGCGCTATTTCGAAATTTCACGTTTCTTCATCGACTCACTATGCACCTTCTAGTTTGAGTAAATTCCTGTTTGCAAAGAAGGTCGCTAGCAGAAACTCCAGCATCCCCCCTTTTGACTTCACATCATCGCGCCATCCACGCAGCCGCCGCATAGGGGCACAATGGCAATCTGGATCGGCGGCACTTATGGCGCGAATACTCGTGATCGATGGACATCCCGACCCTTCACCGGATCACTTCGTCCATGCGGCGGCCAAGGCCTATGCGCAGGGTGCGGGGACGGCGGCCATGAAGTCCGCACGATCGCCATCGGGGAACTTGAATTTCCGCTCGTGCGCTCGCCGCATGAATGGGAAAGCGAAGAGCCGCCGGAAGCCATCGCCGGGGCGCAGGTGGATTTCAAATGGGCGGAGCATATCGTACTGCTCTATCCGCTCTGGCTCGGCGATCTGCCCGCGGTGACGAAGGGCTTTCTTGAGCAGGTCGCCCGCCCTCAATTCGCTTTCCAGCCCGGTGGCACAGCTGGCTTTCCCAAGCCGCTGCTCAAGGGCCGCTCGGCGCGCGTCGTGGTGACGATGGGCATGCCCGCCTTGTTCTACCGCCTGGTCTACCGCGCCCACAGTTTGAAAAGTCTGACGCGCAATATCCTCAAGTTCATCGGCCTGTCCCCAGTGCGGACAACAATCATCGGTTCGATCGGCGGCAGGACTTCCGATCTGGAGACCGAGCTTGCTAAACTGCGCGAACTGGGCCGGCAGGGAAAGTAGCGAGACCCCATACGCCAGCCCGAAACGCCGCCGCAGGGCGAGATAGTCTCTCCATTGGGGAACAAAGCGTATTTGCGGTGGCACCTCGCGGCATCAAGTGCCTATGTGCACCGCCATGAAGATCGCAATCGCCTCCGATCATGCCGCTCTGGCGCTCAAGGCGGACCTCGCCGAATGGCTGCGCGAGGCCGGGCCACGAGGTGGACGATCTCGGCCCGATGACCGCCGACAGCGTCGATTATCCCGACTATGGCTACAAGCTCGCGGCCCATGTCGCCGCCGGCAATGCGGAGCGCGGGATCGCGCTGTGCGGCATCGGGCATCGGCATCTCCATCGCGGTCAACCGCAACCCGGACGTGCGCTGCGCGCTGGTGTCCGAGCCGCTTTCGGCCCAGCTCGCGCCGCGATCACAACGATGCCAATGTCATCGCCATGGGCGCGCGGCTGATCGGCCTCGACATGGCCAAGGCCTGCACTCGAAACCTTCCTCACCACTCCCTTTGGCGGCGATCGCCATAGCCGGCGCGTCGACAAGCTTTCCAACCCTCCGCAGGACTGATCACATGAGCACCGCGACGGCCACCAGCGCCACATCCGAGACCTTGCAGCACTTCTGGCACGACACGCTGGAAGAGACCGATCCCGAAGTCTTCGACGCGATCCGCCAGGAACTCGGCCGCCAGCGCGACAAGATCGAACTGATCGCGAGCGAGAACATCGCATCGCCTGCGGTGCTGGAGGCGACCGGCTCGGTCTTCACCAACAAATATGCCGAAGGCTATCCGGGCAAGCGCTATTACGGCGGCTGCGAATATGCCGACATCGTCGAAAACCTGGCGATCGAGCGGGCGAAGAAGCTGTTCGGCTGCGATTTCGCCAACGTGCAGCCCAATTCCGGCAGCCAGATGAACCAGGCGGTGTTCCTCGCCCTGCTCCAGCCGGGCGACACCTTCATGGGCCTGTCGACCTCGCCGCGGGCGGGCATCTGACGCACGGTTCGCCCGTGAACATGAGCGGCAAGTGGTTCAACGTCGTGCCCTACGGCGTGCGCAAGGATGACCAGCGGCTCGACATGGACGAGATCGCCGCGCTCGCGCGCGAACACAAGCCCAAGCTGATCATCTGCCGGCGCGCACCGCCTATCCGCGCCACTGGGATTTCGCCGCGCTTCCGCGAGATCGCCGACGAAGTGGGCGCATATCTGCTGGTCGACATGTCGCATTTCTCCGGCCTCGTCGCCGGCGGCGCGCATCCCCATCGCCCTTCCCGCATGCCCATGTGGTGACCACGACCACGCACAAGAGCCTGCGCGGCCCGCGTTCGGGCATCATCCTCACCAATGACGAGGCGCTGGCCAAGAAGTTCAACATGGCGGTGTTCCCCGGCATGCAGGGCGGCCCGCTGGTGCACGTGATCGCGGCCAAGGCGGTCGCGTTTCCGGAAGCGCTGCGGCCGGAATTCCAGCGTCTATGCCCAGCAGGTGGTCGAAAACGCCAAGGCGCTCGCCGCCAGCCTCGAGGAACATGGGCTCGGCATCGTTTCGGGCGGGACGGACAACCATCTGATGCTGGTCGATCTCACCGCGAAGGACGTTACCGGCAAGGCTGCCGAAAACGGCCTCGATCGCGCCTTCGCTCACCTGCAACAAGAACGCGATTCCGTTCGACCAGCGTTCGCCCTTCGTGACCTCGGGCGTCCGCCTCGGCACGCCGGCCGGCACGACGCGCGGCTTTGGCCCGGCAGAGTTCCGCGAAAGTCGGCGGTCTGATCGCCGAAGTGGTCGAAGGCCTGCGCAAGAACGGCGACGAAGGCGATGCCCAGGTCGAGGAAAGCGTCCGCCGCCGGGTCACCGAACTGTGCGAAGCGTTCCCGGTCTATCCGGGCCGCTGAGGGGATGCTGAGCGATGCGCTGCCCCTTCTGCGCGCATGACGACAGCCAGGTAAAGGATTCGCGGCCGACCGAGGACAACGCCGCGATCCGCCGCCGCCGCCAGTGCGAAAGCTGCGGCGCGCGCTTCACCACCTTCGAGCGCGTGCAGCTGCGCGACATCGCCGTGGTCAAAAGCGGCAATGCGACGAGCCCTCGCGCGAACCTTCGACCGCGGCAAGATCGAACAGTCGGTTGCGCTTGCCTGCCGCAAGCGCGGGATTGCGCAGGAACGGCTCGACCAGCTCGTATCCGGGCATCCAGCGCCAGATCGAGACGCTGGGCGACAGCGAAATTCCCTCCTCGCAGCATCGGCGAGATGGTGATGGACGGGCTGCGGCAGCTCGATTCAGTCGCCTATATCCGCTTCGCCTCGGTCTATCGCGATTTCTCGCGAAGCGCGGGATTTCGAGGAATTCGCCAGCAGTGTGCGCGATGTCGGCGGCAGACTGAACCGCCAGTCATCGTACTCGTCCGGCCGCAACTGGGCGAGAACATCGGCAAGGCGGCGCGGGCGATGCTCAACTTCGGGCTCACCGAAATGCGGCTGGTCGCCCCGCGCGACGGCTGGCCCAATCCCGACTGCCGGCCCGGCTGCGGCGGGCGCGGACATCGTGCTGGAACAGGCGCAGGTCTTCGCCACGCGTGGCCGAAGCGGTCGCCGACTGCGCGCATGTCTATGCCACCACGGTGCGCAAGCGCGGCGTCACCAAGCCGGTGGTGACGCCCGAGCAAGCCGCGCGCGAGATCGCGACACAGGACGGGCCGCAGCGCGATCCTGTTCGGCCCCGAACGCTCCGGGCTCGAAACCGAAGATGTCGCGCTTGCCCGCGCGATCCTGACCGTGCCGATCAATCCCGAATTCGGCTCGCTCAATCTGGCGCAGGCGGTGATCCTGTCGCCTATGAATGGTCGAAGCAGCGCGATCTGGCGATGCCGCCGCAGGAAGAGCTACTGCCGCCCGCGCCGCAGGAAGAGCTCGAAGGCCTGATCGCCCATTTCGAGGAACTGCTTGAAGCCGCAAGAACTATTTCTTCCCCGCAGGCCGCGCGGAGGCGAACCGGCTGACCTTGCGCAACGTGCTCACCAAGCCGGGCTGGAACCACCTTGAGGTGCGCACCTTGCGCGGCGTGCTGTCCTCGCTTGCGCGCACGCATAGCAAGACCGCGCGCAAGGGTTGACTTTCCGCGCAATCGCCTGCTATGACGCGCGCCTTCGCAATTGGCCCCGCACCCCGGTGAAGCGGTGGCCGCATCCTGCAGCAGCAAGATGGGCGATGCCGGGTTGAATGGCAGGCTAGGCGATTTTGCCGGGGGCCTGTCCGCAAATTGGAGACGACTTATGTCGAAGCGCAAAAGCGCCAAGCACAAGCTTGACCGCCGCATGGGCGAAAACATCTGGGGCCGCCCTAAGAGCCCCGTCAACCGCCGCAACTATGGCCCCGGCCAGCACGGCCAGCGCCGCAAGGGCAAGGTCTCCGACTTCGGCCTTCAGCTGCGCGCCAAGCAGAAGCTCAAGGGCTATTACGGCGACGTCACCGAAAAGCAGTTCAAGCGCACCTATCAGGAAGCGGCGCGCATGAAGGGCGACACCGGCCAGAACCTGATCGGCCTGCTCGAGCAGCGCCTGGACATGGTGGTCTATCGCGCCAAGTTCGCGCCGACCATCTTCTCGGCACGCCAGCTCGTCAGCCACGGCCACATTCGCGTGAACGGCGTGAAGTGCAACATCGCCAGCCGCCGCGTGATGGTTGGCGACGTGATCACCTGGGCAACAAGGCCAAGGAAATGGCGCTGGTCACCGAAGCGCAGAGCCTGCCCGAGCGCGACATCCCCGACTACGTCGCCGTCGACGGCACCGACAAGGTCACCTTCGCCCGCGTGCCGACGCTCGACGAAGTGCCCTATCCGGTCACGATGGAACCGAACCTGGTCGTCGAATTCTATTCGCGCTGATCGGTTCGCCAGTACGAACACGAAAGGGCGGTCCTGCGGGGCCGCCCTTTTTCGTTTTATTGCCGAAGTTTGATCACTGCGCGAGCCGCGTGTCGAAAAAGTCGATCGATTGCTGGAGCATCTTGGACCGCGCATCTGCGCTATCCAGGTAATGATCCAGGCCGTCGAACTCGGTGAAGGTCACCTCCTTGTTCGCCCGGCGGAGCGCAGCCGCCATTGAGCGCGATTCCGCGACGCCGACGTTCTCATCCTGCGATCCATGAAACAACAGCACCGGCGCGACGATCTTGTCGACCTGCTTGAGGGGCGAGCCCTCTTTCAAATGCGGTCCGTCGCCAATGAAGTCTCTCACCAGCCGCGCGTTGGTAAAATTACGCAGACTCGCCGCGCAGCATTTCGAGATCGGTAACCGGTGCGACCGCGACTACGGCCTGGAACAGGTTCGGATCAAGCACCTGCGATTGCAGCGCTGCATATCCGCCGTAAGACCAGCCGAAGATGCCCAGCTTGTCCGGCTTGGCGATGCCTTGCTCAACGAGCCAGCGCCCGGCGTCGTTCACATCGCCGATCGCGGTCTTCCACGACTTGAAGCCGTTTTCGACATACCAGTCTTCACCGTAACCCGCCGATCCACGAAAATTCGGCTGGAGCACAGCATAGCCGGCCTGCGCGAAAGAACTGCGCCAGCCAGTCGAAACCCCATTCGTCGCGTGAAGAGGGCCCGCCGTGGGGCATGACCAATGCCTTCAGGCTCTTCCCGTCGCTGCCCGGCGGAAGCGTCAGATAGGCGGGGATCTCGGTCCCGTCCGCCGCGCGGTAGGAAACCGGCGTCATCGGCGCCAGCTTGAGGTTCGTCATCCCGCCGCGGATCGGCAGCAATTCTTCGAGCTGCCTGCTGTCGCGGTGATAGAGGTACAGTGTGCCTGGATCCGTGTCGGACGCCGCAGACAGCAGGATTCGCTGTCCGTCATCGCTCTCGTCGAGGAGGCTGACCAGCGGGTGCCCTGGCAGCGCTTTGTTCAATCCTTTCGCCAACGTGTCCAACGCCGGGTCGAAATAGGCAACCTGCCGCCGATCAGTCGCAAAACTCGCGCCCACCACGCGCCGGGAAGAACCGATCCGGATTAGATCATCGATGTCGACCTGCTCGTTGGTGAGCAGAACTTTCATCTCGCCCGAGCCGTCCAGCGCCACCGACAACAGCGCATCGCGCCCACTGTGTTCGCCGAACCCGATGGCAACATCGCTCGCGCTGTCGATCGATAGCGGCACGAAGTCGTCGGGGACGGACTTGCCCGTTTCGAGCTTGTTCCAACCGGACGAACCGCGCCGCCGATAATATATCTCGGTCCGATCGCTTAGATAGCCGTTGGATTCCAGCGGCCGATTTACCCGTATCCGAACGGCGCCGTGCTCGTCCGCAAGATAGCGCGAGGCTTCCCGGTTCGCCGGTTCCACCGGAGTGCGGCGCAAGCTTTTTATATCGAGTTCGTCAACCCCCAGCCCTTCCTTCGTGCTACCCATATGGCTGCCGGTCGTGAATTCTCCCACGTAATCCCGGGTGATGAGGATCGAGCCAGGCTCTTGATCGATATGCCAAGCGACGATGGAGCCGCCCAATTGCGTCCCCCGCAACGACCGCGACGATGTCCCGTCCGAAACCGCCTTCATGTTCGAACCGTCATTATCCACCGCGACCAATCGCGTAAGCCCGAGAATGCCGCCTGGGGAATCCGCTTGGCCCCGAATCGAGCACAACAGCCGCGTCTCACTGATCCAGTCACACCAACGAACGTGCTGCCCTTCGACATTGTTGCTGAGGACGGGGAGCATTTGCGGATCACCGGCCAAATTGATTACATAAAGCGCCTCACCGGTATCATTCGCCGGCCTGAGGATCGCGAGCTGTTTGCCGCTGGGTGAGATACTCGCGTCGAGTACGGCCTGACGTTGCCCGAAGATCTTCGACAACTCCGCCGTATCCGCGGACTGCGCCGGCCCTGCGGCCAAAATCGTCATGGCTAAACCAGTAGCCAGCTTCCTGAAACTCATGCCCCCTCCCAATCCCTTACCCTTCAAAGTAACGGAAGACATCTTGCTGGCAAGTGCAGGGTTTGGTGAAAGCAATCCGGCCGCAAATGCTGAGCGAAAGCGGCGAAACGGCCAAGGACATGGCGCTGGTCGGTTCGCCTTTAAGAACACGGTCCTGCGGGGCAGCCTTTTTTCGATTCACCGCAGCTTTTCATGAAGTTGGGAACCAAATCCGGCGACGAATATTCTCAGATCACCATGTCAAAGATTCCGTTTTGTAACCCCACATCGCGCCGGCAAATGGTACAACGATCTGAAGCTTGCCCAACGCTTCGCAGAGACGATCGGAGCCGGCTTTCTCGATCTGCGCAGCGGACGATTCTTCAGCTATCCGGGTACGGTTCTGGAAGTGGACGGCCCGTCCGGATCAGGCTTTGAGATAGGCCCGCCGGAAGCCGGCGACAAAGCCTGACAGGCGCCCTTCCCCGATCGCATCGCGCATTGCCTGCATCAGCTGCTGGTAGAAGGAGAGATTGTGCTCCGTCATCAGCATCGCGCCCGAGAATCTCGCCGGCCTTGATCAGGTGGTGGAGATAGGCGCGGCTGTAAGTCCGCGCAGGTCGCGCATGAGCAGCGCTGTCGAGCGGGTCAGTTTCCTCAGCGTGTTTCGCATTGCGCAGATTGAGCGGGCCATCCCAGGTGAACGCCTGCCCATTGCGGCCCGAACGGGTCGGCAGCACGCAATCGAACATGTCGACCCCGCGCTCCACCGCGCCGACCAGATCGTCGGGCTTGCCGACGCCCATCAGATAGCGCGGGCGCATCCTCCGGCAGTTGTCCGGGCGCGAAATCGAGCGTGGCGAACATCGCCTCCTGCCCCTCGCCCACCGCAAGCCCGCCGATTGCATAGCCATCGAAGCCGATCTCGCGTCAGCGCCTGCGCGCTTGCCTTGCGCAGATCTTCGTCGAGCGCGCCCTGCTGGATGCCGAACAGCGCCGCGCCTGCTGCATGTTCGCCGCCCGCATCGAAGGCGTCGCGGCTGCGCTTCGCCCAGCGCATCGACATTTCCATGCTCTGGCGATCGCATCGCGCGGCTGATCCGCTCGCGGGCATTCGTCGAACGCCATGACGATGTCCGATCCGAGCAGGCGCTGGATCTCCATCGAACGTTCGGGGCTGAGCATGTGCTTCGAACCGTCGAGATGGCTGCGAAAGGACACGCCTTCCTCGGTGATCTTGCGCAGATCGGACAGGCTCATCACCTGATAGCCGCCGCTGTCGGTCAGGATCGGGCCGCGGCCAGTTCATGAACCGGTGCAGGCCGCCCAGCTGCGCCACCCGCTCTGCGCCGGGGCGCAGCATCAGATGGTAGGTGTTGCCCAGGATGATGTCCGCGCCGGTCGCGCGCACCGTCTTCGGGCTTCATCGCCTTGACGGTGGCGGCGGTGCCGACCGGCATGAAGGCGGGCGTGCGGATTTCGCCGCGGCGCATGGCGATGCGCCCGGTGCGGGCCTTGCCGTCCCGCGCGTCGATGGTGAATTTGAAACGCGGGGGAAGGTCAGAAGCCATAGAGCAGGGTAAATCGCGAAAGTGTGTCGGTCGAGACCGCGCCTTCCGGGGGATTGCTGTCATGGTCAAGCGTGAACGACAGGCGCGTGGACAGCTTCTCGCTGATTTTCGCCTCGAGCCCGGTCACGAGCAGCACGGTGGTGTTTGTCGAATCGAAGATCACGGTCGCCTGGCCGCCCGTTTCGGCGACCATGTTCGCCCCCTGCGTCAGCTTGAGGCGGTCGCTGATCTGCCAGTTGAAATCGAGGCCTAGCAGTCCCGCCAACCGCTCTTCAGCCGCGCCCGTCGACAAACTCGGTCCGTCGGATAGGCCGGTCCGGCCTTGGCAGAAATGCTCAGCGCCTCGGTATCGACGACCTTGTAGCCCAGCCCGCTGGACAGCGCATAGCGCGCCGCGATGCCCTGAAACCGGTCGCGTTCATATTGCCCGAGGCCATAGACGAACAGACCGTTGTTGATCTGGTAATGCGGTTCATAGGCGGCAAGAATCTGGCTGCGCGTTGTGGTGCCGTTGGCCCGCCGATAATCCGCTGTCAGCCGCACTTCATGGCTCCAGTCGATGCCCTGGCGCTTGAGCTTCAAGCCCAGCGTAACCCCGGTTTCCGTGCTGTTGCCCGAGGATTGGAAAGCGCCGATCTCGCCGCTGCCCGACCACTTTTGAAACAGGCCTGCATTGCGGATTGCCAGTTCGTTCGCTCTGGCCTGCTCGGCCGCGATACGCGCTTGTTCGGTCTTGAAGGCAACGTGAAGCGCATCGAGCTCTTCTGCATCACCGGGGTTGGTCTGCCTCGCGATGCCGATGACGGTATCCACCTTCTGCGCATCGCCGGTGGCGATCGCCGCATCGACCATATCTCGCACCGGAGTGGGCAATTCGGCTGAAGCCTGAGTGGAAACGGCGGCTATGGAGAACGCCGCAGTGCGAAAAAGACCGTGATGCATTGCCATGGAATAGGCGAGTAAAGCCTATGAAGTCACTCGCGCAAGCGCCAACCGGTCCTATAAATAACGGCAATCGCCGCAATGCAGATGCCCAGGAATCCCAGCGTCATGCCGAGAGACAGGCCGATTCCGACGTCGGAAGAGCCCGTGAAGGTCCAACGCAGCCCGTTCACCAGATAGACGATCGGGTTGACCAGCGCGATCGTCCTCCACGGCTCGCCCAGCATGTCGATCGAATAGAAGGTGCCGCCAAGGAACGTCAGCGGCGTGAGAATCAGCACCGGCACGATCTGCAGCCGCTCGAAGCCATCCGCCCAGATGCCGAGGATGAAACCGAACAGAGAGAAAGCAGGCGGCGATCAGCAGGATATAGCCCAAAGCGAAGAACGGATGGGCGATCTGATAATCGACGAACAAGCGTGGCGGTCGCGAGAATGATCGCGGCCAGGATCAGCGACTTCACGGCCGCCGCCCCGACGAAACCGATCAGCGTCTCGGCCACGCCGACCGGCGCCGAGAGCAGTTCGTAAATCGCGCCGGTGAAGCGCGGCATGTAAATGCCGAAACTGGCGTTGGACTGGTGCTTTCGCTCAGCAGAGTGAGCATCAGCAACCCGGGCACGATGAAGGCGCCGTAAGGCACCCCGCCAACTCGCTGCATCCGCGCGCCGATCGCCGCGCCGAACACCACGAAATAGAGCGACGTGGTCAGCACCGGCGAGAGGATCGAGCCGATCCGGTGCGGAATGCGCGCATCAGCTCGTGGTGGAAGATCGCCCACGCGCCGCGCCCGTTGAAATAGCGCACGCTGCATTCCTTCTCGCTCCACCAGGTCGACGAAGATGTCTTCCAGCGTCGATTCGTGGATGTCGAGGCCGGTGAATGCAATGCCCTGCGCGACCAGCGCCTTGAGTCAGCTCGCGCCACCTCGCGCTTGCCCTCGCCCGTTCCGTCGCCGCCGCGATAGACCAGCTGCGTCCTGTCGTCGCGCTAAGCTGCAGCGCGAATGCGCCGAATGCAGGCGGGATCTCCGCCAGCGGCTGCGCCAGGCTGAAAACCGCTTCGGTCCGGCCGAGCGGCCATCATCGTGGCCTTTTCCTCCACCAGCAGGATGCGGCCCTTGTCGATCACGCCCACGCGGTCGGCCATTTCCTCGGCCTCTTCGATGTAATGCGTGGTGAGAATGATCGTGGTGCCCCGCGCGCGCAGCGCGTCGATCTGGTGCCACATGTCGCGGCGCAGTTCGACGTCCACTCCGGCGGTCGGCTCGTCGAGGAACAGCAGGTCGGGATCGTGCGCCAGCGCCTTGGCGATCAGCACCCGGCGCTTCATCCCGCCCGACAGCGCGCGAATCGGCTCGTCGCGCTTGTCCCACAGCGACAAGCGAACGCAGCACTTCCTCGAGCCGTGCCGCGCTTATCGGGGCAGGCCGAACAGGCCGCGCGAATAGCCGACCGAATGGCGGCACCGTCTCGAACATGTCGGTGGCGAGTTCCTGCGGCACCAGCCCGATGCGCGCCCGCGCCTTGCGCCAGTCGCTGCGACAGGTCCATGCCCGAAGGCGTGGATCGTCCCGCCCGTGGGCCGCACCAGCCCGCAGACCGCGCCGATCAGCGTGGTCTTGCCTGCGCCGTTCGGCCCCAGCAGCGCGAAAATCTCGCCCTTGGCGGATCTGCAAGATCGACCATTGTCGAGCGCCTTGGGCCGCCCTTGTAGGTCTTCGAGGCCACGAATGTCAGAATCGGTATCAGAGAGGATAGGTTCGGTCATTGCGACCGAGGCTTTGCAAGAGCAGCGAAGTTTCAGCGGGAAAAGAGCGAGCATCGCCATAGGAATAGAAGCGGTATTCGTTCGCGATGGCGTGGGCATAGGCCGCCTGCATCCGCTCCAGCCCCATCAGCGCGCTGACCAGCATGAACAGGGTCGATTTGGGCAGGTGGAAATTGGTCATCAGCCCGTCGACCGCGCGGAAGCGGTAGCCGGGCGTGATGAAGATCGCGGTGTCGCCTTCGAACGGGCGGATCGATGCCGTCCTCGTCCGGCCGCGCTTTCGAGCAGGCGCAGCGAGGTGGTGCCGACCGCGATCATCCGGCCGCCGGCGGCGCGCGCGGCGTTGAGCCGGTCGGCGGTCGCGGCGTCGATCGCGGCCCCATTCGGCGTGCATCCGGTGATCGGCGGTGTCGTCCGCCTTGACCGGCAGGAACGTGCCCGCGCCGACATGCAGCGTCAGCGTCTCCCGCTCGATGCCGGCGGCGTCGAGCGCGGCCAGCAGTTCGGGCGTGAAATGCAGCGCGGCGGTGGGCGCGGCGACCGCGCCGTCCTTGCTGCGCGAACATCGTCTGGTAATCGCTCCGGTCGGCGTCGTCGGTCGGGCGCTTGCCGGCGATATAGGGCGGCAGCGGCATCGTGCCCTGCGCGCTCGAGCAGGACTTCGACCGGCTCGTCGCCCGCGAAGGCCAGGGTCCAGCTGCCATCGGCGTGGCGCGCTTCGGCGAGTCGCGGTGACGCCGGCGGCAAAGGCGATCTCGTCGCCCTCGCGCAGCCGCTTGGCGTTGCGGACGAAGGCCTGCCAGCGCCGAGATCGATCCGCTTGTGCAGGGTCGCGCCGATCTTCGCCTCGCCCGCGCGCTGCCTTCGAGCTGGGCCGGGATCACGCGGGTATCGTTGAACACCAGCACGTCGCCCGCGCGCAGCAGGCCCGGCAGGTCGCGCACGGTGCGGTCCGCGAACGGGTCGCATCGCCTCGCGCCACCAGCATCCGCGCGGCATCGCGCGGCCGCGCCGGGCGCAGCGCGATCCGCTCGGGAGGAAGCTCGAAATCGAACAGGTCAACGCGCATGGCGCGCGCCTCTAGGCTGGCCGCGCGCCGCATGGGAAGCCTCGCCTGGGCGGACCGATTGCGGTCAAGCGAGTCTGCTGAGCATGTCGGCGGTGACATTCCGCAGGCGGCCGCGGTGCACGGCCGCGGGCGGCGGCCGGTTGTCGGCGGCGATCGAGGCCTGGAGGATCTTGGTCGGGTTCGCGGCGGTTCGCCGCGCTCGATCGCGTCGACCGCGTCCATGCCCGGCGATCACCCGGCCGAAATTGGTGTATTTCCGGTCGAGGCCGAGGCGCGGGTAGAACACGATGAAGAACTGGCTGTTGGCGCTGTCATCTCGCCGCGGCGCGCGCCATCGAGACGGTGCCGCGCACGTGCGGCATCGGGTTGAACTCGGCCTTCAGGTCGGGAAGCTCGCGAGCCGCCCTGCCCGGTGCCGGTCGGATCGCCGGTCTGCGCCATGAAGCCGTCGATCACGCGGTGGAAGATCACCCCGTCGTAGAAGCCCTGCGCGCGTCAGCGTCTTGATCCGTTCGACATGGGCGGGCGCCCAGCTCGGCATCAGCCGGATCGTCACCCGCTTGCCGTTCGACAGATCGAGCAGCAGGACATTCTCCGGATCGTCGGCCAGATCGAAATTGACCGCGCATCGAACACGCGGACGGCGTTTCGCCTCAGGCTGCGGCATATCGCAGGCTCGTCCTGCGCGTAGGCAGAAGGCAACGCAGGCGATGGCAAAAACAAGGGCGATAGGCAGCGGCGATCAGGCGTTTAATCATGAGATTAGGTCTAGTTCTTCCGATGACGTCATGGTCGCTGGCGCGTGTAGCGCTGCCGGACTGTCGGTTCAATGAACGATAACCGCATGGCTGCGATGATGCGCCTCAGTAGTCGCCCCGCAGGCCGAGTTGCGCAACCCGCGCGATCACGTCGTCGCGCACCGCGGGGCTGACGAAGCTGCGAAATGTCGCCGCCGAACAGCGCGATTTCCTTGACCAGCTTCGACGCGATCGGCTGAAGGCTGACGTCGGCCATCAGGAACACGGTCTCGATACTGCGTTGAGCTGCTGGTTCATGCCCGCCATCTGGTATTCGTATTCGAAATCGGCCACGGCGCGCAGGCCGCGAATGATCACGCTGGCGCCCTGCCGTTCGGCGAATTTCATCAGCAGCGCGTTGAAGCCGACGACCTCGACATTGGCGAGCCCGAGCCTGCGCCACTTCGCGCTCCACCATCGCGATGCGTTCGTCGGGCGTGAACATCGGGTTCTTGGACGGATTGGTGGTCACGCCGATGATCAGCCGGTCGACCAGCTTGGCCCCGCGCCGGATGATGTCGGCATGGCCCAGCGTGATCGGGTCGAACGTGCCGGGATAGACGCCGATGCGTTCGCGCTCGGTGCAGTGGCCATTAGCTGATCCCTCTCGACGATATAGCGGGCGATCGCGCGCAGCAGATCCGCCTCCTTGCCATGTACGGCAAGATGGCCGATCGCCTGGTCGACCAGCACCTCGGCCTGTTCGCGCGCGCGTTCCGGCCCAGCAGCGAGACGAAGGTCTGCTTGCCCTGCTCGTCATCCTTGCGCAGCGCCTTGCCGGCCTTCGCCTCATCGCCTTCATATCGAGCAGATCGTCCGCGATCTGGAACGCCAGGCCGATGTCGCGGGCATAGGCCGCGCAGATGCGCCTGCCCTCGGCGGCGACGTGGCCCAGGATCGCGCCCATCTCCACCGCTGCGCGCCAGCAGGCGCCGGTCTTGAGCTGCTGCAGCCGGGTGACCGTGTGAAGGTCGAATTCGCTCCTTCTCCGCGACGATATCCATCATCTGCCCGCCGGCCATGCCGTCATGCCCGCTGGCCCTGCGCCAGGGTCGAGACCAGCTCCGCGCGGATGAAGGGATCGCCGCTCAGGCGCCGGATCGGCCAGAATCTCGAACGCCAGCGCATGCAGCGCATCGCCCGCCAGCACCGCGGTCGCCTCGTCGAAGGCCTTGTGCAGCGGTCGGCTTGCCGTGGCGCAGATCGTCATCGTCCATGCAGGGCAGATCGTCGTGGATCAGCGAATAGACGTGGATCGCCTCGATCGCCGCGCCCGCCCGCAGCGCCGCGTCTCGTGATCGACGCCGTACAGATCGGCAGTCGCCGCACAGCAGCAGCGGGCGCATCCGCTTGCCGCCGCCGATCGCGGCATAGCGCATCGCCTCGACCAGGCGCGCGCGCGCATCGTCGGGCACGGGCAGCAGGGCGTCGAAGGCGGAGTCGACCTCGCGGCAGATTCGCTCGAGATTGCTCGAAAGCAGATTGTCGACCACCCCCGCCACGGCCATCGATCAAGCGCCCCCGGAGGCTTCTGGATCGAGCGGGCGAGTCCCCGAAGGCCGGCCATCGGGACCGGCCACGATCTTCTCGATCCGCGCCTGCGCCGCATCGAGCCGGGCCTGGCAATGCTTCCGCAGCGCTTCGCCGCGCTCATAGAGCGTGATCGAATTCGTCGAGCGGCACTTCGCCGCTTTCAAGCTTGCGCACGACGTCCTCGAGCGCGCGCAGCGCGTCCTCGAAGCTCATTTCGGCGATCTGAGTAGCAGTTTCGACCATTTGAACGAGCAATGACGGGGACAAGCCGCAGGGTCAAGCGTGCCAAGTGTCGTGGGGGGCTAGCGTGGGCCGCAGGGCGGCGCTAAGGGCGGCTTCATGCCCGAGATCACCCCCGAAATCGTGGCCGAACACGGCCTGTGCGAAGACGAATACAGCATCATCCTCAGGCGCCTCGATCGAGCGCCGAATCTGGTCGAGCTCGGCATCTTCTCGGTGATGTGGTCGGAGCATTGCTCCTACAAGAGCTCGCGCATCCATCTGAAGAAGCTGCCGACCGAGGCGCCGTGGGTGATCTGCGGCCCGGGCGAGAATGCCGGGCGTGATCGACATCGGCGATGGCCAGGCGGCGCATCTTCAAGATGGAGAGCCACAACCACCCCTGCTACATCGAGCCCTATCAGGGCGCGGCGACCGGCGTCGGCGGCATCCTGCGCGACGTCTTCACCATGGGCGCGCGGCCGGTGGCCAATCTGAATGCGCTGCGCTTCGGCCGGCCCGATCACCCCAAGATGAAGCACCTGGTCGCAGGGCGTGGTCGCGGGCATCGGCGGCTACGGCAATTGCGTCGGCGTGCCGACCGTGGCGGGCGAGACCAATTTCCACCCGGCCTATGACGGCAACATCCTCGTCAACGCGATGACCGTGGGCGTCGCCGATCAGGACAAGATCTTCTATTCGGCCGCGACCGGCCTCGGCAATCCGATCGTCTATGTCGGCTCCAAGACCGGGCGCGACGGCATCCACGGCGCGACCATGGCCAGCGCCGATTTCGGCGAGGATGCCGAGGCCAAGCGCCCGACCGTGCAGGTCGGCGATCCCTTCACCGAAAAGCTGCTGATCGAGGCCTGCCTCGAACTGATGGCGACCGATGCGATCGTCGCGATCCAGGACATGGGCGCGGCGGGCCTCACCTCCTCCAGCGTCGAAATGGCGTCCAAGGGCGGCGCCGGCATCCGGCTCGACATGAACAAGGTGCCCTGCCGCGAAGACGGCATGACGCCCTACGAAATGATGCTGTCCGAAAGCCAGGAGCGCATGCTGATGGTGCTCAAGCCCGGCAAGGAAGCCGATGGCCGAGGCGATCTTCACGAAGTGGGAACTCGATTTCGCGGTGATCGGCGAAGTCACCGACACCGGCCACATGGTGCTCGAATTCAACGGCGAGGTGGTGTGCGACATTCCGCTCGGCCCGCTGGCCGACGATGCGCCGCTCTATGACCGGCCCTCGATCGCTCGAAGGACGAATACAAGGCCTGGGCCGGCGTCGAAGCCGCTCGGCGAAGTGCCCGAAAGCGGCGATATCGGCGCGGATCTGCTCAAGCTGATGGCCTGCCCCGACCTCGCCAGCCGCCGCTGGATCTGGGAGCAATATGATCAGCCAGGTCGGTGCCGACACGCTGCAGCTATCGGGCGGCGACGCGGCCGTGGTGCGCGTGCACGGCACGAGCAAGGCGCTGGCGATCACCACCGATTGCACGCCGCGCTATTGCTATGCCGATCCCTATGAAGGCGGCAAGCAGGCCATCGCCGAGGCCTATCGCAACCTCTGCGCGGTCGGCGCGCGGCCGCTGGCGATCACCAACTGCCTCAACTTCGGCAATCCCGCAGCGGCCCGAGATCATGGCGCAGATCGTCGGCTGCCTCGAAGGCATGGGCGATGCCTGCCGCGCGCTCGACTTCCCGATCGTGAGCGGCAACGTGTCAGCCTCTACAACGAAAGCAAGGCGACCGGCGGCGGCGTCGGCCATCCTGCCCACCCCGGCGATCGGCGGCGTCGGCCTGCTCGACGATTCGATGAAGATGGCGACGATCGCCTTCAAGAGCGAAGGCGACGTTGTCTGGTTGCTGGGCGGCGATGGCAGCCACCTCGGCCAGTCGCTGTGGCTGCGCGAACTGCACGGCCGCGAGGAAGGCCTGCCCCCGCCCGTCGACCTCGAGGCCGAACGCAAGGCAGGCGAAGAAGTGCGCGCCCTGATCCGGGCGGGCGCGGTCAAGTCGGTGCATGACATCTCGGACGGCGGCCTACTGATTGCGCTGGCCGAAATGGCCCTGGCTGGCGGGATCGGCGCACAACTCGACAGCGAATTGAGCACTGCCGAAGCCTTCGGCGAAGATCAGGGCCGCTATGTGATCGCTGCCGCACGCGGCATCGAGATCCCGAACGCGAGGCGGATCGGCTCAGTCGGCGGCGACAGCATCGCAGGCGTTTCTCTCGCCCAGCTGCGAGAAGCGAGCGACAGCTTCTTCCGTGACTGGATGGGCAGCGGAGCCGGAATCGACCCCACGGATCTGAGCGGGAACTGAGATAAGATCCTCCCCGTTTTTGCGCAGCACAAATGGGGAGGTGGCAGCCCGCAGGGCTGACGGAGGGGCCGTGTCGCGAGCGAGCAGCAAAACGCACCGTTGCCCAGGCGCGAAAGCTCCGAACGGCAATGACCTGCCGGAAGTCCTGGTATGGCGAGAGCTTCGCAGGAGGCCGGATGGGTTCAGGTTCCGCCGCCAGCATCCCGTTGGTGAGCCTTCATGCTTGGACTTCTACTGCCCGCAAGGCCAAAGTTGGGCATCGAGATAGATGGCATTGCTCACGACATGGGAGACAGGCCGCAACGCGACGAGACGCGTGATCGTTGGCTGGCGGAACAGGGGATTGCATGATGCGCATCCGCTGCGAGCGACGTCCTGCAATTCGCTCGACGATGTGATCGAGGCATCGTCGCAAGTCCTGCCGCCGGTTTTACGAACAGCCCCTCCGTCATTCGCTTCGCGAATGGCCACCTCCCCATCGCTTCGTGAACAGGGAGGAGTCTGGATATCACCCCACCCACTCGCTGCGCGGGATATCCAGCAGTTCGAGCATCGCGGTAAGGTCGCCGCGGTCGATCCAGCCATTGGCCGCGGCGCGCGCCTTGGGCTTGGCGCGGATAGGCGATGCCGTAAGTCGCGGCCTCGAGCATCGGGATGTCGTTCGCCCCGTCGCCGGTCGCCAGGCGAGATCGCTTCGTCTCCGCGCTCGGCCACTTCTTCCAGCAGGACAGCCTTCTTCACGCTGCTATCGGTGATCGAACCGACCAGGCCGCCGGTCAGCGTCCCGCCCGATACTTCGAGCCGGTTCGCCACCACGCGTTCGAAGCCGAGCAATTCGGCCACCGGATCGGCGAACTGATGGAAGCCGCCGGTCACCAGCACTGTGCGGCAGCCCTTGGACTTGAGCGTCTCGACCAGCGTGCGCGCGCCGGGCATCGGTTCGATCCGCGTATCGAGGCATTCGAAGATCGCCCCTTCGGACAGATCGCGCAGCAGCAGCACGCGCTCGCTCAGCGCGCTTTCGAAATCGAGTTCGCCCTGCATCGCCCGTTCGGTAATCGCGGCGATCTGCGGCTTGATCCCGGCGAAATCGGCCAGTTCGTCGATGCATTCGGCCTGGATCATGGTCGAATCCATGTCCGAGACGAACACATGCGGGATCTGGAAATCGCGCTTCGCTCACCATCAGGTCGGACGGCTTGAAATGCCGGTCCAGTATCTCGCGCAGCAACGCCGGATCGCCTTCCGGCAACGAAAGCTGGAGCACATCGCTGCAGAATTCGAGCATCTGCGCCATGGCGAGGCGCAAGCCTTCCCGCCTCGATTGCAGCGGTGGCCGCATCGAGTCTTGCCGAAAGCGTCTCCGGGTCTGCTATCAGCCGGGCGATGAGCAAGGGTAAATCTCCTGAAGTCGTGAGCGAAGCGCCAGCGCTGGCGCTCATTGCAGGGCCGACCGCCAGCGGCAAGAGCGATCTCGCCGTCAGGCTTGCGCTCGCACTTGCCGAGCGCGGCCGCCGCGGCGTGGTCATCAATGCCGACAGCGCGCAGGTCTATGCCGATCTCGCCGTGCTCAGTGCCCGGCCGACCGAAGAGGAAATGCGCGGCATAGAGCACCGGCTGTTCGGCGCATGGGACGGCGCGGACAGCTTGCTCGGCGGCCGATTGGGCCGCAGCGGCCAAGCGCGAGATCGCCGGCATCCACGCGCAGGGCGCGGTGCCGATCCTGGTCGGCGGCACCGGCCTTTATATCCGCACTTTGCTGGACGGGATTGCCCCCATCCCAGCGATCGACCCCGCCATGCGGGCCGAAGTGCGCAGTCTGCCAACGCCCGAGGCCTACGCCGCGCTGGCAGAGGAAGACCCCGTTCGCGCCACCCAGCTCAATCCCGGCGACACGACGCGAATCTGCCGCGCGCTCGAAGTCGTCCGCTCGACCGGCAAGCCGCTCGGCGATTGGCAGGAACGCCGTGAAGGTGGGATCGGCAGCGATGTGGCGCTGCACCCGGCGATCCTCCTGCCCGCCGCGCGAACAGCTCTACCAGCGCTGCGATGCGCGCTTTGCGCACATGCTTGAGCGACGGCGCGGTCGAGGAAGTCGAAGCGCTGCTGGCGCGCGGCCTCGACCCTGCCCTGCCCGTCATGCGCGCAATCGGCGTGCCGCGAGATCGCCGGCATGCTGCGCGGCGAATGGAGCCGCGACGAAGCGCTGAAACGCGGTGCCCAGGCGACCCGCAACTATGCCAAGCGGCAATATCACCTGGCTGAACCACCAGTTTCCGCCAGATTGGCCAGCATCGACGTCATATGATTATGATTTGAACGGCCAGTTCGCAACATTATTACTCAATTAACGGTTGACACGATATAAACTGTCCCCTAGCAGCCTCCCCAAGTTCGGTCTATCGGACCGCGCAGAGAATAATGGAGAGGCGACCCGGTACAGTCCGCTGTGCCGGGTCGGTTTTTTGAGGAGGAGCCCGGCCCCGATCGGGGCGGCTCGAGGAAAGAAGGAATTCAACGTGAGCCGAGGAAAAGAGCGGCGCGGCAATTTTGGTCGAGAGTCTCGTCAAACAGGGCGTCGAATATGTGTTCGGCTATCCCGGCGGCGCAGTGCTGCCGATCTATGACGCACTGTTTTCGGCGACGAGCGCATCCGCCACATCCTCGTCCGGCACGAAGCCGGCGCTGCCCATGCGGCAGAGGGCTATGCCCGTTCGACCGGCAAGCCCGGCGTCGTGCTCGTCACCTCCGGCCCCGGCGCGACCAATGCGATCACCGGCATTGCCGACGCCTTCATGGATTCGATCCCGCTGGTCGTCATCACCGGGCAGGTCGCGACCAGCCTGATCGGCACCGACGCGTTCCAGGAAGCCGACACGATCGGCATCACCCGCCACTGCACCAAGCACAATTATCTGGTGAAGGACCCGGCCGAACTCGCCGCGACGATCGACGAGGCGTTCCAGATCGCCACCACCGGCCGCCCCGGCCCGGTCGTGATCGACATTCCCAAGAACGTGCAGGTCGCCGTCGCCACCTGGCACGACGGCGAAGTCGCAGCGCCGCATCCGCTACGCCCCGCAGAGTCGCCGGCAGCGTCGACGAGATCGCCGAGGCGATCGACCTGATCGCCAACGCGCCAAGCGCCCGATCTTCTACACCGGCGGCGGCGTGATCAATTCCGGCCCGCGCGCGAGCCGAATTGCTGCGCCAGTTCCAGGCGCTGACCGGCGCGCCGCGTCACCTCGCACCCTGATGGGCCTCGGCGCCTTCCCTGCCGACCATGCCGACTGGCTGGGCATGCTGGGCATGCACGGCACCTACGAAGCCAATATGGCGATGAACCAGTGCGACGTGATGGTCTGCATCGGCGCGCGCTTCGACGACCGGGTGACCGGCCGGCTCGACGCCTTCTCGCCGGATTCCGAGAAGATCCACATCGATATCGACCGCTCCTCGATCAACAAGATCGTTCCGGTCGACCTGGGCATCGTCGGCGATTGCGCCACGCGTGCTCGAACAGATGATCGACGTGTGGGGCAGACCGCAAGCGCGCAGACCTGGCTGAATGGAAGGCGCGGATCGACGGCTGGCGCGCGAAGCGACAGCCTGGCCTATCCCGAACAGCACAAAGGCCGGCGTGATCATGCCGCAGCGCGCGGTCGAGCGGCTGTTCGCCCTGACCCAGCGACCACGACCCGATCATCACCACCGAGGTCGGCCAGCACCAGATGTGGGCCGCGCAGTATTTCGGCTTCGACAGCCCGAACAAGTGGCTGACCTCGCGGCGGCCTCGGCACGATGGGCTATGGCCTGCCCGCCGCGATCGGCGCGCAGCTGGGCAATCCCGACGCGCTGGTGATCGACATTGCGGGCGAAGCCTCGATCCAGATGAACATCCAGGAACTCGGCACCGCGAGCCAGTATCCGCCTGCCGGTCAAGGTCTTCATCCTCAACAACGAATATATGGGCATGGTCCGCCAGTGGCAGGAACTGACCTATGAAAGCCGCTATTCGAATTCCTATTCCGACAGCCTGCCCGATTTCGTGAAGCTGGCCGAAGCCTATGGCTGGAAGGGCATCCGCATCGATGACGAGAGCGAGCTCGACGACGGCATCAAGCGCGATGATCGCGCATGACGGCCCGGTGATGGTCGATTGCCGGGTCGCGCAGGATGCCAACTGCTTCCCGATGATCCCGTCAGGGCGCGGCGCATACCGAGATGATGCTGTACGGCGACACGGTCGCCGGCACGATGGACGACGAAGCCAAGGCGCTGGTCTAAGGTCGCTGATGAAAATCCAGCATCGAGAACACCGAGCGGCACGTCGCTGACCGTCACTCGTCGACAACGAAGCGGGCATCCTCGCCAAGATCGCCGGGCTGTTCACCGCGCGCGGCTACAATATCGACAGCCTGACCGTGGCCGACATCACCGAAAACCACGCGGTCAGCCGCATCACCATCGTCACCAACGGCCCGCCCGCGGTGATCGACCAGATCGACGCGCAGCTTGAACGGCTGGTGCCGGTGCACAAGGTGATCGACCTCACCGAAGCCGGCCCGCACGTCGAGCGCGAGCTGGCGCTGGTCAAGGTCGCCGGCACGGGCGAAAAGCGGGTCGAGGCGCTGCGCCTGGCCGACGTTTTCCGCGCCAAGGTGGTCGACACCACGACCGAGAGCTTCATCTTCGAAATCACCGGCGACGCCGGAAAAGATCGACAGCTTCATCGCGCTGATGCGCGAGCTGGGGCTGGTCGAAGTCGGCCGCACCGGCGTGGTCGGCATGATGCGCGGGCCCGAGGGGGCTTGAAGATTTCGAGACCGTACGTCTTCCCGGCGACAGCCGGGACCCAGCTGATCAGCGCGGCAGCGCGACGCACTGGGTCCCGGCTTACGCCGGGATGACGACAGAAAGGAAGCGAACATGAAAGTTTATTACGACGCCGATGCGATCTCAATCTGATCACGGACAAGAAGATCGCGATTGTCGGCTATGGCAGCCAGGGCCACGCCCATGCGCAGAACCTGCGCGACAGCGGCGTGAAGGAAGTCGCGATCGCGCTGCGCCCCGGTTCGGCGACGCGCGAAGAAGGCCGAAGGCGCCGGCTTCAAGGTGCTGAGCAACAAGGAAGCGGCCGGCTGGGCCGACATCCTGATGATCCTCGCGCCGGACGAGCATCAGGCCGCGATCTGGGAGAACGACCTCAAGGGCAACATGAAGCCCGGCGCGGCGCTCGCCTTCGCCCACGGGCTCAACATCCATTTCGGCCTGATCGAACCGCCCGCCGATATCGACGTGATCATGATCGCGCCCAAGGGCCCCGGCCACACCGTGCGCGGCGAATACGTCAAGGGCGGCGGCGTGCCGTGCCTGATCGCCGTCCATCAGGACGCGCAGCGGCAATGCCCATGACGTGGCGCTCGCCTATGCCTCGCGGCGTCGGCGGCGGCCGTTCGGGCATCATCGAAACCAACTTCCGCGAGGAATGCGAAACCGACCTGTTCGGCGAGCAGGCCGTGCTGTGCGGCGGCCTCACCCACCTGATCCAGGCCGGGTTCGAGACGCTGATCGAAGCCGGTTACGCGCCGGAAATGGCCTATTTCGAATGCCTCCACGAAATCAAGCTGATCGTCGACCTGATGTATGAAGGCGGCATCGCCAACATGCGCTATTCGATCTCGCAACACCGCCGAATATGGCGACATCACCACCGGCCCGCGGATCATCACCGACGAGACCAAGGCCGAAATGAAGCGCGTGCTGGCCGACATCCAGTCCGGCCGCTTCGTGAAGAACTTCGTGCTCGACAACCGCGCCGGCCAGCCCGAGCTGAAGGCCAGCCGCAAGGCCGCTGCGGCGCATCCGATCGAGCAGACCGGCGCCAAGCTGCGCGCGATGATGCCGTGGATCGGCGCCAACAAGCTGGTCGACCAGGAAAAGAACTGATCCGGGCCGAAAGGCACGCCAGAGGCAAATCAGGGGAGCGACGGCAGCGTCGCTCCCCTTCTTGCGTCAGGCTTTCACAGGATCGCCGCGAGTCTTCCACAGCGACTAGCCTACCCCGCCCGCCAGGATCAGCGCGCGGTCACGCCGAGGCTGAGCCAGCGGCGGGAATTTGTCGCCGCCCAGGACGAAGTCCGCCACGAAGATCTTCGAGCCGATGAACACCAGCACCAGCGCGAGCGCATATTTCAGATAGTGCGAACCGGTGCGACCATCGCCGCCAGCGCGAAATACAGCGCCCGCAGGCCCAGAATCGCCATGATGTTCGACGTGTAGACGATGAACGTATCGGTCGTGATCGCGAAGATCGCCGGCACGCTGTCGACCGCGAACACCAGGTCGGCGAGGTTGATCACCACCAGCGCCAGCGAACAGCGGCGTCGCCGCCGTCACCAGCTTGCCGGTCTTTTCATCGGGCACTTTCACGAAGAAGTGTTGCGCCGTGCAGTTCCTTGGTCACCGCGCATGTGGCGTGGAAATCCACCTCACCAGCGGATTGTGCGCGATGTCGAGTCTGTTCCTCGCGCTGGAACAGCATCTTGATGCCGGTCACCATCAGGAACGCGGCAAAAATGTACAGCACCCAGTACCATTCCTGCACCAGCGCCGCGCCCACGCCGATCATGATGCCGCGCAGCACGATCACCGCGATAATGCCCCACACCAGCGCCCGGTACTGGTACATCCGCGGAATGGCGAAATAGCTGAAGATCAGGCTGATCACGAACACATTGTCGATCGACAGCGCCTTTTCGATGAAGAAGCCGGTGTAATATTTGAGGCCGAGATCCGCGCCTTTCTGGACCCAAACCCACACGCCGAACGCCATGGCGATGGCGACGTAGAAGGCGGAGAGCTTCAGGCTCTCGGCGATGCCCATTTCCTTGTCGCGCCTGGTTGAGGACGCCAAGGTCGAACGCGGTAAGCACTGCTACCAAGCCGATAAAGGACAGCCAGAACCACGTCGGGGTGCCGAGCCAGTCTGCGGTCAGGAACTCCATCGGCTCAGCTCCACGCAGGGGTGGTCATGGTCAGCGAGCGGCGCAGGCGCGACGAAAGCCGGGCCTTGCGCAGCGCGAGCTGCATCAACAAATCCTTGCGTGGTCGAGACTTCAGCCGTTCCAGCCTCAGCGCTTCGTCGGCGCGCTGCAACAGCACCATCAATGTGTAGGTAAAGGGTTTCATACTGCCGTCCTCTTCATGAGTTGGTTGCACTCAATCGGATGACAGTTCGGCCCTGGACAATATTCGAACCTGCACCGGTGTCACCCGATGCGGTCCGACATCGCGCGCGTCATATCGACGCAGCGCCAGAGGGGCCCGGCCCGCACCTCATTGATGGGTATTCGCATTGCCGCGGTCAAGGGGGTGAACGGTGCGCCACTAGCCTCGCCACGTTCCCTCGCCTGTGGACATGCGCCCCATTCACTTCAGATTGCCGCCCAAGACGATTCCGTCGGGGAGAAATCAGGATGCGAAAAATTCACATGGGACTGGCTGCCATTGCAGGCGCAGCCTTGCTGTCATTTGGCGCGGTGCAGGCCGCAGACGCACCGCAACTGCCGGGTGCCGCCGACACGTCGCGCATTTCGGGCGGGACCTACAGCGTCGATCCGGGCCACACGCTGGTCGGCTGGCGTGTCAACCACTGGGGCATCAACGATTATTTCGGCATTTTCGGCGGCGCGACCGGCAAGCTGCAGCTCGATCCCGCCAATGTCGCCGCCTCGCAGGTCGAAGTGACGATACCCGTGTCCAAGGTTGTGACCGGTACCGCCGGCCTGACTGCGCATCTGCTGCGTGACGGGAAAGACGGCGCAGCGCCCGATTTCTTCGGTTCGGCGCCGGCGGACGCGGTGTTCAAGTCCACCGCGGTCGAGCAGACGGGCGAGAACGCAGGCGACGATCACCGGGACGCTCACGATGAACGGCGTGACCAAGCCGGTCTCCATCGCGGCGGAATTCTCCGGGCGCCGGCGCCCATCCGATGAACCAGAAGGAACTGGTCGGTTTTCACGGCACAGGTTCCATCAATCGCTCCGATTTCGGCCTGGGCTACGGCATACCCAACGTGCCCGATGAAGTCCGGCTGGATATCACCGCCGCCTTCATCAAGGACTGATCGCTGCGGCGCACCCGCTGCCGTTTCTTGCCAATTCCCTAAGCCCGACGAAGCTTTTGCTTGAAATCGGGCCGGGATGCGGCCATCTGCTGCGGTGATGACGAACATTGCGGTCCTATCGCTGCTTCGACTTACACGCCCTTAGGCGTGTACTCCCGCCTGCGCGCCTTTCGCGCATGGCACCCCGCCTAAGGGCAGATTCTTAAATCTGGTGTCGAAATCGAAGCGCGCCGCTTCGTCAAGCTCATCGCAGGCTTGCCGTGCGCGCTTCATGCGATAAGGCGAATTCCCATGGCAATGCTCCAAGATCCGAGCCGAAAATACCGGCCCTTCCCGCAGGTCAACCTGCCCGACCGGCAGTGGCCCGCGCGCACCATCACCACGCCGCCGCGCTGGCTGTCGACCGATCTGCGCGACGGCAACCAGTCGATCATCGATCCGATGGACGCGGTGAAGAAGAACCGCTTCTTCGACATGCTGGTGGAAATCGGGCTCAAGGAAATCGAAGTCGGCTTCCCCGCCGCCGGGCGCGACCGAGTTCGATTTCATCCAGTCGCTCGTCAAGTCCGGCCGCATTCCCGACGACGTGATCGTCCAGGTGCTCACCCAGTCGCGCGAAGACCTGATCCGCACCAGCTTCGAAAGCCTCGAAGGCGCGAAGCAGGCGATCGTCCATCTCTACAACGCGGTCAGCCCCGCATGGCGCGACATCGTGTTCCGCATGAGCCAGGCCGAGGTCAAGGCAATCGCCATCGCCGGCGCGAAGATCATGCGCGACGAGGCGGCGAAGCGTCCCGGATACGGACTGGTATTTCGAATACAGCCCGGAAACCTTCTCCACCGCCGAACTCGATTTCAGCCTCGAGGTCTGCGAGGCGGTGATGGACGTGCTGCAGCCCACGCCGGAGCACCCGATCATCCTCAACCTGCCGGCCACGGTCGAGGCGGCGACGCCCAACATCTATGCCGACCAGATCGAATATTTCTGCCGCAACCTGCCGCAACCGCGAAACGGTGGCGATCAGCCTGCACACGCACAACGATCGCGGCACCGGCGTCGCGGCGGCCGAACTCGGCCTGATGGCAGGCGCGGACCGCGTCGAAGGCTGCCTGTTCGGCAATGGCGAGCGCACCGGCAATTGCTGCCTCGTGACCGTGGCGCTCAACCTGTACACGCAGGGCGTCGATCCCGGCGCTCGATTTCTCGGACATCGACGCGAGTCATCGAGACGGTCGAATATTGCAACCAGCTCCCGGTCCACCAGCGCCATCCCTATGGCGGCGAACTGGTGTTCACCGCCTTTTCGGGCAGCCATCAGGACGCGATCAAGAAGGGCTTCGAAGCGCAGAGCACAGCGCAATGACGAGCTGTGGCGCGTGCCTTATCTGCCGATCGATCCGGCCGATCTGGGCCGCAGCTACGAAGCGGTGATCCGCGTCAATTCGCAGACGCGGCAAGGGCGGCTTCGCCTGGGTGCTGGAACAGGACCAGGGCCTCAAGCTGCCCAAGCGGATGCAGGCCGATTTCTCGACGCCACGTCCAGCGACTGGCCGATGAACTGGGCCGCGAGCTCAATGCGCGACGATATCTGGCAGCGTCTTCCGCGAGACCTATTTCATCAAGGTCGACAAGCGCCGCTATCGCCTGGTCGATTTCGAGGAAAGCCGCGCGCCAGACGGCACCCGCCTCTTCGCCGGCACGATCGAAGTCGACGGCAAGGTCCAGAGCGTCTCCGGCCGCGGCAAGGGCCTGATCTCCTCCGTGCTGGCCACGCTGAGGGAAACTTTCGGGCTGGAGCTGGAAGTGCTCGACTATTCCGAGCACGCCCTGGGCAAAGGCACCGACGCCCAGGCCGCGGCCTATGTCGAATGCGCAAGGCCCGATGGCTCGACCGTATGGGGCGTGGGCATCGACGAAGACGTCGCCTCCGCCAGCGTCCGCGCGATCCTCAGCGCGGCCAACGGCGCGGCGCGGGAATAGGCGGAGCCGGCCCGCTTCACGCCGGATCAGCCACGCTGGTCCAGTGCGGCGCGAATGAAGCGGGCCAGCTCCAGCTTGCGATATGGCTTGCTGAGCAACGGACCATCCGCCTCTCCGTAGACCTCCTGGCTCGCTCCAAGAGCGGTATAGCCGGACGTGAACCCGATCGTCAGGTCGGGCCGGATGCCGCGGGCCAGCTCGGCCAGTTCGTAACCGGTCATGCCTTCCGGCATCACCACGTCGGTGAACAGCATATCGAGGCCCATCGGCGATCGCAGATAGGCAAGCGCCTCGTGTCCATTGGCTACGCTGTGCACGTCATAGCCGAGTTCGGCCAGCTGGCGGCGGACAAGACGGCGAATATCCTCATTGTCTTCCACCACGAGCAACCTCTCGGTTCCCCGGGGCGGCAGATCGTCGGCCCTCTGCTGCTTGGCAATGCCTCGCTCCGCCGGCTTCGATCTCGGAAGGTAGAGTTTGACTGTCGTTCCGTGCCCGACTTCGCTGTAAATGCTGACGTGCCCGCCGGACTGCTTCACGAAGCCATAAACCTGGCTAAGGCCCAGCCCGGTTCCGCTGCCCGCCGGCTTGGTGGTGAAGAACGGCTCCAGCGCTCTTTCTGCCAGCTCCGGGGACATGCCCGTTCCCGTATCGGTTACCGCCAGCATGACATATTCGCCGCTATTCAAATCGGCGTGATTTTGCGCGTAGGCCTGATCGAGAAATACGTTGGATGTCTCGACGATCAGCTGCCCGCCCGCACGGCATGGCATCGCGCGAATTGATGGACAGATTGATGATCGCGTCGTCGACCTGAGTGGGATCGGCTAGCGCGTCCCACAAATCCGGTGCAGGCTTGATCTGGATATTGATGGATTCGCCGATTGTCCGGCCAAGCATCTGGACGATTTCCGGCAGTCGCTCATTCAAATTGAGGGCCCGCGGCTCAAGCCGCTGCCGCCGCGCGAATGCCAGCAGGCGGCGGACCAATTCGGCCCCGCGCTCCCCCGCTCCCATCGCTTCCTGCGCATAGTTGCGGAGCATGGCATTGGCTTCCGGGGCCTCCAGCACCAGCTCCAGATTGCCGAGGATGATTGCCAGCAGATTGTTGAAATCATGCGCGATTCCGCCGGTCAACTGGCCGATGGCCTCAAGGCGCTGCGATCTTTGCAGGCGCTCCTCGGTTTCGCGGGTTTCGGTAAGGTCGCTCAGTATGCCGACGAAGATCGATTCCCCGTCCTGAAAAGCTTCGCCTACCGAAAGGCGCACGGGAAAGGTCGTGCCGTCCTTCCTCTGGGCAAAGACCTCGCGCCCGATGCCGATGATTTTCGGTTCGCGCGTTTCCATGTAATTCTGCAGATATTGGTCGTGTTCATCCGCATAAACCGGCGGCATGAGCATTTTTACATTGCGGCCGATGACTTCCTCGGAACTATAGCCGAACAATCGCTCGCAGGCCGGATTGAAAGTGATCACTGACCCGCCGGCATCCATAATAACGATGCCGTCCACTGCAGTGTCAAGCAGTGCGCGCAGGCGAATCCGATGGACGCCGTCCTCTGCCATTTCGACCAGCCATTCTGTGTTATTGACACCAGTGTAAGTAAGTAACGAACACAGCGGGATAATTTGGCGCCAATTGGAGACAGGCTGCATCCCTGGTTAAAAATTGTCAACATCAGTGCGGCGAAGCACAGGGTGGAGCCAAGGCCTTGCTTCGACCTGCAAATCCCTCGCGCCCGCACAAACCATTTTCCTACACCCGGCCTGCTGCATAACAGTCTTGATTCGCTGTTTGTTCTCATAGGAGAAGCGGATCATGTTGATTGTTTCCAGTGCTGCGGATTGCGGTGCGCGCGTGCCTTCCCTCGCCCTTCGTCCACCGCTGCCGGATATGGCGGGCACGGCTGGACTGCCGAGCTCAAGGCGCGGTTTCTCGATCATCTTGCCGAGCAAGGGCAATGTGCGCGCCGCCTGCGCGCGCGTGGGGCTGTCGGCGGAGGCGGCCTACCGGCTGACGGCGGCGCGATCGCCTTGTTCGGCCGGGCCTGGGCCGCAGCCCTGGTGCTGGCGCGCGAAAGCAGCGTGCAGGTGCTCGCCGAGCGCGCGCTCGACGGGATCGAGGAGACGGTGTGGCACCGCGGCGAGGCGGTCGGCACGCGCCGGCGCTATGACGCACGGCTGCTGCTCGCCCATATCGGGCGGCTCGACCGGCTGGTGGACGAGGAAGAGGCCGGCGCCGATGCCGGGCGCTTCGACGAACTGCTCGCCCGCGTCGCCGGGGAGGACATCCCCGAGGCGCTGGGCAGCGAGGACGGCGTGCTCCCGCTCGAGCGCGAAGCCGGCATCGAGAAAGCGGTGCGCGAGGAGCTGAACCATGTGGACTGGGAGGATGAGCGAGTCCGAGCCACATGACGACGATGGCTATCTCGAGGACGACGAGGACTATCTCGACGATCATGAGCGCGAAGCGAGACGCGAGGAAGAAGAACGCACCGCCAGGATCGACGACCGCCTGATGGAAGCCGAAGACCGCGGCCGCGCCCGGGTCAACGCCGCCTGGGACGACTGGACCACCCGCGTCTGCGAGATCGTGGACAAGGCCGCCGGCTGGAACAACACTCCCCCCGCTCCCGGCCTGCCCGGCTCCGGCGTGCCTCTGGCCACTACCCAGGCAGTCAAACACGCCGCGCGAGAAACCGCGAAACTCCCGGAGTTTTCCCACCCCTGCACAGTGTCAACTGTGTCAACCTCCGCCCTCGCCCGCACACTCTGTGGACGCGCAAACTGGCAACACCCGCAGACCTACGCGCCACCCTCACGAGCCGCGCTGACAAAGCGCGCAGGAAGGCGGCGGTAGTATCCCACACCTTCGTCATTGCGAGCGGCCGAAGGCCGCGCGGCAATCCAGCGCCTCATGCAACCGCCCTGGATTGCTTCGGAGCTTCGCCCCTCGCAATGACGAAAGGAGGGCACCCAGGAAACGCTGAGAAAGCGCATAGCCAAGCTACCGGGCAATGATTTAGACCTCCAGCCAAGCGCACCACGAAAGGGAATGAGGATGACGACATATTTGAAGGGCCTGGCGCTCGGCATCTTGCTGCTGTTCACTGGCACGCAGGCCTTTGCCCAGCAGGACGAAGCGGCAGACCGCGCCGCGATCCACAATCTCCAGATGGCCTATGGCAGCACGCTCGACACGCGCGATTTCGACGGTTTCACCGCCTTGTGGACCGAAGACGGGGATTACAACGGCATACCTGGACCCGAAACCGGCGAGCGAATGCGCAAGGTCTTTGCCGACAATGCCTCGGGCGCCCGCGAGCCGAACTTCCACATCTTCTTCAACGAAGTGATCACTTTCGACGGGCCGGACAGGGCCAATGTCACCTCGATGTCGTTCTGGGTAACGCCGGACGAACAGGGCCGCCCCGTGCCGCTGATGCTGGGCCAATATGAAGACGTCGTCGTGCGGGTTGGCGATGAATGGAAATTCAAGAGCCGCAAGGTCAAGCTGCCGATGGTGCCGGCGCGTCCGGCGGCGGCTACGGATAACTGGGGATTACCGGGCCCTGATCGTCATCGCGGCAATCCAGGGTCCTTGCGTGCGCCGGATTGCCGCGCGGCTTTGCCGCTCGCAATCGACGATTTGCCCTGCCTAGGCCGCTTCGGCGAGTTGCTTGCCGGTCGACCAGTTGCCGTGCAGGCCCTGGCGGATCTTCACCGGCAGCTTGGCCCGGGCGATCGGCCCTTCATCGATGCGCTGGGCATCGAAGAAGCACAGGTCCGAAAGGTTGGCCACGTGATCGTCGACCAGCGCGACGATATAGCCTTCGCCTTCGGGCGCGTCCGCCGATTTGGGAACGAAGCAGGGTTCCTGGATGCCGCTGGTCGGGCCCGGCCACCAGCTCTTGGTCTGCCCGGTTGAAAGATCGATGTAGCACAGCGTGTTGAGCGCGCCGACGAACGGCCCGGGAGGCCCTTCGTAGCGCATCTCGGGATCGAACGCGATCATCCAGCCATGGCGATAGGGGCGGCCTGCGTAGCGATCGTCGATCCGGGGGAATTCGTCGGGCACGCTGGTCATCCGCTCGACCTGTTCGAACTCCTCGCCGTTGGACGCCATGTCGACTGTCCAGCGCGTGAGATAGGACAGGCCGCCGATCGGGTCGAACGCTGCGCCGGTCACATCGGGGAAGAAGGGGAAGCTGTTCTTCTCGGCAATCGCGAGGTCGAAATAGACTTTCGTGCCATCGTTGAAGGCGTTCATCACATGGCCGGTGAAGCAGTTGGACGGCGCCTTGAACCAGCGCACATCCGCCGCGGTGGCGCCGGCCTTGCGCGGCAGCACGGCGAGCCATGTGGGCAGCGAATGGTCGAAGCCGAAATAGGGCAGCCGCTTTTCGAGCCGCTCCATATTGGTGATGCAGGGCATCACGTTGAACACGGCGTAATCCTCGGTGATGCCGAAATCGTGCATCATGCACAGATACTTGTTCATGAACGGCACTTCGAACAGCAGTTCGCCGGACGGGCTGATCTCGAAATAGCTCATGTCGTAGGTCATCGGCCCCTTGGACATATAGGAGAAGCCGCAGAAATTGCCGGTGACCGGATCGATCTTGGGATGGGCGCAGAATGTCTTGGCCTCCAGCCTGCCGGCGAAATCGGTGTAGCCGTAGCTCTCAAGCGTGTTGGGATTCATCAGCAGGCAGGGGCTGTCTTCCTTCATCGCGTAGAGCTTCCCCGCATGCACCATGACATTGGTGTTGGCAGTGCCGCGGATCTGCCCCGCGACCGAAGGATCGTCCGTCAGGTGGTTGCGATAGGCCCCGAACAGCGACTTGCCGGCCTTGTTCTCGAGGTTCCATTTGTCGGTATGGGCATAGCGCTGCTTGAAATCGACCTTGCCGTCATGGACGCGGAACATGCTGACCATGCCGTCGCCATTGAAGAACTGGTCATCCTCGAACATCGGCGCGAACTGGTTGTCGGGGTGGACGCGGTGGAACGCGCCGTCGAGCTGCGAAGGGATTTCACCTTCGATCTCCATGTCGAGGATGTCGCCTTGCAAGCGCAATGTGCGCAGTGTTCCGGTGAAGCCGGGATTGTTTGGGAAGTGGGCCATTGTCAGTGTCTCTCCGCTCGCCGCGCAAGAATTGCGTGAGCGTCTGACTAAGCCGTGCCAAATCGTGCCGCCTTGATCGAAAGCAAATTCACATTGCGCGGGCCAGGCCCCGTGCTCCTATTTGACGTATTTGGCGTACCAGGCGAGCCAGCGCTTCATCCGGTCGATCCGGAAACTCGGACGCTCGAACGAGTGGGTCTCACCGGGATAGATCACCAGTTCGGTATCGATCCCGATCGTCTTGAGCGCCTGATACATCTGCTCGCTGGCCAGCGTCGGAACGTTCACGTCGTCCTGCCCGACCATGAACAGGGTCGGCGTCACGATCCGGTCGGCCTTGAGGAACGGATAGCTGTTCTTGATCCAGACATCGAGGTTCTTCCACGGCACGCCGAGCTCGAGATCGTATTCGAGGACATACATGTCGGTGCCGTATCCGGCGAAGACATTGGCGATGGACGCACCGGCCATTGCCGCCTTGAAGCGCGTGTCGGACGCAATGAGGTAGTTGGTCGACATGCCGCCGTAGGACCATCCGCCGACCACCAGCCTATCGGGATCGGCAATGCCCTTGGCAACCGCGTCGTCCACCGCGGCGAGATCGTCTTCGACGTCGACGGAGCCCCATGCAGCATTGATCCCGGCGGAATATGCCGTCCCGCGCCCGGTGCTGCCGCGCGGATTGGGCGTGAGTACGGCGTAGCCTGCGCCGGCGAAGACCTGCTGCCACATGTCGAACATGTAGTCGTATTGGGCGGCCGGCCCGCCGTGGGGATGAAGCAAGGTCGGCAGCTTCCTGCCTTTGGCCGCGCCGCCTGGAGCGGAGCTAGGCGGAAGCATCACGAAGCCGTGAACCTCGGTGCCGTCCTTGCTGGTGTAGGAGGTGAAGCTGGGCGTCGAGAAATCGATGCCCTTCATCCAGTCCGCATTGCGGCTGGAAAGCGCACGCAGAGTGCCGCCCTCCAGCGCATGGACTTCATACGGCTTGGTCGGAGAGCTCATGAGCAGTGCCATCCTGCCGTCCCTCGCCGCGACGGGCGAAGAGAGCACATACTCTCCGGACAGGACTGTACTTATCGAACCTCCAGCGGCCGGAACCGATGCAAGCAGTTGCTTGCCGTCGTCCTCCACGATGAATTCGAGTGCCGAGCCGTCCGCGGTCCAGATGGGATCGTAAACATTGCGGTCCAGCTCGGCGGTAAGGACTTGGGGTTCTCCGCCGCTTGCAGGGATTACGGCAATTTCGCTCGCCGCGTACCAGATCAACTTGGGATCGCCGCCGCGCACATAGGCGATGCGAGAACCATCGGGGCTCCACGCCGGATAGGAACCGCTGTCTTCCGGAGCATCCGCGCCTTCATAGGTCGTGAGCTGCATCGGCGCTTTGCCGGGCCGATCGATCCGCGCAATGAAGATATTGCTATCGGGCGTCCGGTCCTGATCGGGCGCCCGGCGCGAGACGAACGCGACTTTCGTGCTGTCAGGCGACCAAGCGGGGAGATACTCGTCATAATTGCCATCGGTCAGGCGGGCTGCCTTGCCGGTTGCGAGATCGTAGAGGAACAGCCGTGCGCGCTCTTTGCCGAGGTATCCGATACCGTCGATCTTGAAATGATACCGGTCCACCACGATCGGCTTTGGCTTGTCGTTGCCGTCGGCGTCTTTCTCGGGTTCGTCCTCCGGATCCTTGACGATCAGGGCGAGGTATTTGCCGTCGGGCGACCAATCGAAATCCTCGACCGAACCTTCGACGCCCGCAATCGGCTGCGCCTCGCCGCCGGCCAATGGCAGCAGCCAGAGCCGCGTCGCCTCTTTCTCGTCTGCGCGCGACGAAAGGAACGCAAGTTGCCGTCCATCGGGGCTGAATTTAGGCGTGCTTTCGCTTTCACCCGGGCGGCCGGTGATCTGACGTTCGCCGCTGCCATCCCACCTGGCGAGCCAGATGTGTGTTTCTTCCTCGTCGCGCTCAAGATTGGGAGTGGTGACCTCGTAGGCGACGACGTCTCCGGCCGGAGAGATGTCGGGCGCGCTGACGGTCACTTCCTTGATCAGGTCTTCCGGCAGCGCTGGCCGCGCTTGGGCAACGGATCCGGCTGTCAGCAGCGCCGCTGGCGCAAGAAGGAAAAAGCCCCGCATTTCGTTTCTCCTGTTACTTTCGCACCGCTCTATCGCCTGGCCGCCAATACACAACCGAGAAATCGGGAGGCTAATTGGAGGAATTACACAGGCTCAAGCGCGGTGAATGCTGCGGGTCGCCAGACGATTGCGATCGGATCGTCCAACTGCACTGTCCCATCTTCGAGCACGATCGCCATCACGCCTGCCTTGCGGATAAGACCGCCATCGGCAGTGCGCCCCAACATCGCCGCCATCGCACCTGGAGCAATATTCTCATCGATCTGGCGGCAGGGATTCCTCAGTCCGGTTATTTCGATCAACGCATTGCTGCCCAGCCGAAGGCGTGTGCCGCGCGATAGGCCGAGCAAGTCGATTCCCTGCGTGGTGATGTTCTCGCCCATTTGTCCCGGCGCGATCGCAAAGCCATGTTCGTCCACTTCAGCGAACAATTCGCCATGGATCAGATGGACTTGCCGCAGATTGGGTGCTGTCGGATCCCTGGCGATCCGCGAGCGGTGCTGCACCTTCTCGCCTGCATGCGCGTCGCCTTCCACTCCCAGGCCGGCGACGATCTGCAGCCGTTCACGCGCCTGCTTCGCAAAACGATGCTCTCCGTCGCTCCACAAGCCGATGACCTTGCCGTCCATATCCAAACTTCTCCCAAGGACGTCCTCGTGGCAAGCCTGTCCTACATCCGGGGAAGCGGCTATGTGCCGCATGGAAGAAACGAACCGCCAATCTGGAAGGGTTGGCCAATCACCGCTGGCGCCGCCATGGCGGCACAGCCGCGGACAAGGAGAGAATTGCCATGCCCCTGCCCGCCTTGTTTGACCGATTGCGACTTCCCGTTATCGGGGCGCCGCTGTTCATCATCTCCACCCCCGAACTGGTAATCGCACAGTGCAAAGCAGGCATTGTCGGCAGCTTTCCCACGCTCAACGCGCGGCCCTCCGGAATGTTGGATGAATGGCTGCACGAGATTACCGAGGCACTGGAAACCCATAATCGCAACAACCCCGAAACCCCCGCCGCACCCTTTGCCTGCAATTTGATCGTCCACCGCTCCAATCCTCGACTCGAAGAGGATGCCTCCGTGCTGGCCAAGTGGAAGGTTCCGCTGGTCATCACCTCGCTTGGCGCAGTGGCGGAAATCAACCAGGCGGCCCATTCATGGGGAGGGATTGTGCTGCATGACATCATTCACGATCGCTTTGCCCGTAAGGCGATCGAAAAGGGCGCTGACGGGCTGATCGCTGTGGCAGCAGGCGCAGGCGGCCATGCCGGAGCGCTGTCGCCCTTCGCGCTGATGCAGGAAATCCGCGAATGGTTCGACGGCCCTGTGGCACTCTCGGGCGCGATCGCACACGGCCGCTCGATCCTGGCTGCGCAGGCGATGGGCGCCGATCTCGCCTATATCGGCTCGCCCTGGATCGCTACCCCCGAAGCCAACGCAGTAGACGCCTACAAGCAGGCGATCGTCGAAGGCCGTGCGGGCGACATCGTCTATTCGAACCTGTTCACCGGGCGTCCATGGCAACTACCTGCGCGCCTCGATCGAGGCATCGGGCTTCGATCCCGACAATCTGCCCGCCAGCGATCCGACCAAAATGGACTTTGCATCCGTTGCAGGCAGCAATGCCAAGGCGTGGAAGGACATCTGGGGTTCCGGTCAGGGAATTGGCGAGGTCAAGGCGATTGAACCGGTTGCAGCACGAGTAGCGCGGCTCGAGCAACAATATGACGAGGCGAAGCTGCGTCTGGCCGAGACGGCGGGAATGAAGTCATTTTGAAAGTCGCACTGTCGATTGCAGGGCCCTCGCCCTTCCCCGGCCGCCACCCCTGAGCTAGGCTTCGTACATGGCATCACAATCGGCAGCCGCAGTCTTCGGCGTGGAGAACTCGCTTTCGGCACGCGCCTGGCGCTGGCGCGGCGGCAACATGGATCTTCCCGAAGGTGGCCGCAGGCCTGGAAGACGATATCGTCACCCAGCTGCTGCTCGCCCGCGGCGTTGCGCGCCGAGGACCTCGCCCGCCACCGCACCCCCACGCTGCGCGAGTTTCCTGCCCGATCCGTCCGAGTTCCGCGACATGGATGCCGCCGCCGAGCGGCTCGCCGAGGCCGTGCTCGCGCGGCGAGACGGTGACGATCTACGGCGATTACGACGTCGACGGCGCGACCAGCGCCGCCCTGCTGATCCGCCTGCTGCGCATGCTGGGCCATGACGCGCGCTACTACATCCCCGACCGCCTGCTCGAAGGCTACGGCCCCTCCGGCGAGGCGCTGGTCCGGCTGGCCGGGAAGGCAGCAGCCTGATCGTCACGGTCGATTGCGGCGCGATGGCGCATGAGGCGCTGCGGCATGGCGCACGATGCCGGGGTCGACGTGATCGTGGTCGATCACCACAAATGCTCGGCCGAGCTTCCGGTCGCCTCTGCGCTGGTCAATCCCAACCGGCTCGACGAAGAGCGATGTTGGCGCGGCGCACGGCCATCTGGCGGCTGTGGGCGTTGCCTTCCTGCTGGCGATCGCAACGGTGCGGACCTTGCGCGCGCGCGGCTATCTTCGAGACCCGCACGGAGCCCGACCTGTTCGCTCTGCTCGATCTGGTCGCGCTCGGCACGGTCGCCGATGTCGCCGCGCTTCACGGGCTCAACCGCGCGTTGGTGGCGCAAGGGCTCAAGGTGATGGCGCGGCGCGAGAACATCGGCATGGCGGCGCTGATCGACGCAAGCCGCCTCAGCCGCGCGCCCGAGCTGCAGCGATCTCGGCTTTGCGCTCGGCCCGCGGATCAATGCCGGCGGGCCGGGTCGGCGAATCGACGCTGGGCGTGCGCCTGCTGACCACCGAGGATCCCGACGAAGCGCGCGACATCGCCGCGCAGCTCTCGCGCCTCAACGAAGAGCGCCGCGCGATCGAGGCGGCGGTGCAGGAAGCTGCCGAAGCGCAGATCGCCGCGCAGCACAATCGCGCGGTGCATGGTCGTTGCCGGGCGCGGCTGGCATCCCGGGCGTGATCGGGATCGTCGCCGGGCGAATCAAGGAGAAGACCGGCAAGCCGACGCTCGTCATCGCGCTCGATGCGGACGAGCCGGGCATCGGCAAAGGCTCGGGCCGGTCGATCACCGGTGTCGACCTCGGCGCAGCGATCATCGCCGCGCGAAGGACCGCGGCTTGCTGGTGGCGGGCGGCGGCCATGCGATGGCGGCGGGGCTGACGATCGATCCGACAAGCTGGACGCGCTCGCCGACTGGCTGGATGAGCGGCTGGCAGGCCGCGGTGGTCGCGCGCGCCATGGCAGAGCGCTCGATGCTGCTCGATCTGGCGCTGGCGCCCGGCGGGCTGACGCCCGAGCTGGTCGAAACGCTGGAGAGCGCCGGCCCGTATCGGCGTCGGCTGGCCCGGTCCGCGCGTCGCAGTCGGGCCGGTGCGGCTGGTCAAGGCGGATATCGTCGGCACCGATCATGTCCGGCTGATCGCGAGCGGGCGACGATGGCGCATCGTTCAAGGCGATCGCCTTTCGCGCGGCCGAAAGCGCGATGGGCCAGGCGCTTGCTGCACGGCGCGCAAGGGCCGCAGCCTGTGGCTCGCCGGGCGCGCGAAAATCGACGATTGGGGCAGCCGGCCGCAGGCCGAACTGCACCTGGAAGACGCCGCCTGGGCCGATTGAGCCACCTGCGATGCCCAGGGGCTTGACCGCGCACCCATGCGTCCCTAAGTGCGCGGCGCCTCGCACCGCGATGTGGCCCCTTCGTCTAGCGGTTAGGACGCGGCCCTTTCACGGCTGAAACACGGGTTCGATTCCCGTAGGGGTCACCATCGGTGCAACAGGCGCTAGCCGCGCAACGCGATGCCCGGCTTCAAGGCCCCTTCGTCTAGCGGTTAGGACGCGGCCCTCTCACGGCTGAAACACGGGTTCGATTCCCGTAGGGGTCACCATCCTACAGAAATTGTGACAAGCCACCGTTCGCTCTAGCGGACCGCCTTGAGCGCGGCTAAGCGCGTCGCACCATGAACGAGCCCCGCACTCCGCCTTGGCCAGGTATCATACTCGCAATCCTGGCTGGCATCGGCATGCTCTTGTCCGGAGTCGGCATATGGCTGGTCACGGCGGTGATGTTGCTCTGGATCGGCTCCATGTGGCTCGGACGCCCGGAACCGAGAGCTCCGCAGCCCCAGACTGACAGTGTGCAACTCACTCGCGATGGAATGCGCGAACTGATCGAGCAATTCAGCTTGCCTCTGCTGCTGCTCGATCAAAGCCGCGTGATCATTGCCAACTCCGCCGCACGTACGGTGTTCGGCAAACATATCATCGGCCAGGATGCACGCGTTGCCTTGCGCCATCCCCAGGCGATAGCTTTGCTCGATCGCAAACGCGGCGGCTCTGTGACGATCCAGGGACTCACAACTCCTCGCAGCATTTGGCAAGTCACGCGCCATGCTATCAACGAACGCTATTGGGTGATCGAACTTCACAATCGCACCGCGGAAGCCGACATCAGCCGTGCGCATACCGATTTCGTCGCCAATGCGAGCCACGAATTGCGCACACCGCTCGCTTCCATCATCGGCTATGTCGAAACGCTTGCCGAGCCTGGCGATCCGGTCGACGCCGCCACCGCGAGCAAGTTTCTCGACACAGTCCTGCGCGAAGCGAAGCGGCTGCAGAGCCTTGTCAGCGATCTCATGTCGCTGTCGCGAATTGAGGCAGAAAAGCACGACCGTCCAAGTGAACCGATCGATCTCGTCAAATTGGTTCCAACGGCGGCCCGGGAGGCCGGCGCGCCTACCGACAAGTCCCGCCTCAACGTGACGGTGCCGGATGCCTCGATCGTGGTCCACGGCGATCGCCAGCAGCTGGAACAGCTAGTTCGCAACCTGGCGGACAACGCGCTCAAATACGGCGATCCGAACCAACCGGTCGAGATCGAAGTTCGGCTGGAAGAAGGCGATTGGGTAAATATTATTGTCACTGACCGCGGCGAGGGTATCGACGCCGAGCATATCCCTCATTTGACTCGGCGTTTCTATCGGACCGATCCGGGACGAAGCCGCGCAGCGGGCGGGACAGGCCTTGGTCTGGCGATCGTAAAACACATTGTCGAAAGACACCGCGGCCGGCTCGACATCGAGAGCAAGAAAGGCAAAGGCACGGTTGTGACCGTAAAATTACCGACTATCGAGCAAACTCGCTGAGTTTTGTCATACATGTGTCACATAATTCAAACATCGGGCAGGCAGTTAGTCGGAACAACCCGGCGCACATGGGAAACCGGATTATGAAAACCAGATCAATTCTCGCCCTGCCCCTGATTGCCGCGACACTGATGCTTGGTGCTTGTGGCGAGGCACCGCCACGCGACTCGATCCGCGCGGTAGGTTCGTCCACCGTCTATCCATTTGCGAAGGCCGTGGCCGAATCGCTTGCCAAGTCCGATCCCGCGATCAAATCGCCGATCATCGAATCGACCGGCACCGGTGGCGGGATGAACCTGTTCTGCGCCGGCGTCGGCCCCGACACGCCTGACATTGCAAATGCCTCGCGCAGGATGAAGAAATCTGAGTTCGAAGATTGTCAGGCCAACGGCGTCACGGACATCATCGAGATTCAGATCGGACTCGACGGGCTTGCTCTTGCCTCGGCAAAGGGTGGCATCACAATGAATCTGACACCCGCCCTCGTCTATAAGGCGCTGGCCGCGAACCCGTTTGGCAAGCCGCAGACCGCAAAGACCTGGAGCGATGTCGATCCCTCACTCCCTGCGGATCCGATCCTTGTTTATGGCCCGCCATCGACCTCTGGCACACGCGATTCGTTCGAAGAGCTGATCCTCATAAAGGGCTGCGAGAGCGATCCCGCGATGAAGGCGCTCAAGGAAACGGACGAAGAGAGCTTTGACCGCATCTGCACCGAAGTCCGAAGGGATGGCGCCTATGTCGATCAGGGCGAACAGGACAACCTCATCGTCCAGAAGATCGAAAGCAATCCCAAGGCCGTCGGCGTATTCGGCTATTCCTATCTCGAGGAAAATGCGGAAAAGCTGCAGGGCCTCCACATGAACGGGATTGAGCCAACTTACGATTCTATCGCCAGCCTAACCTATCCAGGTGCGCGCGAGATGTTCATCTATGTCAAGAAACCTCATCTCGACGCGATTCCCGGGCTGAAGGAATTTCTGGCTGAATGGGTCAAAAGTTGGGGCAAGGACGGTCCTCTGACAAAGATCGGCCTCATTGCTTCCCCCGACGACAAGATGGCGAAGAGCGCGAAAGCTGCTACCGAATACACCACGCTGTCATCTGCCGATTTCGAGTAAGGTTTCGCCTGGATCATGTCACCCGCCGTCCTGCTTCTCCTAGCCCTGGGGCTTGGACTGGCCGGATGGCTGGTTGCACGTGCCCGCGCGTAGTCGTTCTATCGCGCAGAGCCGGGCAGGCGCCTTGCCGCGCTGCCGTCCTATTATGGTTGGTATGTAGCGCTCTGGATCGTCGTCCCGGCGGGGCTGTTTATTCTGGCCTGGGGATTGCTTGCTCCGCATCTGATCACCCAGGCCGTCCTGGCGAGTCCGGCAGCCGCAGATCTTCCGCAATTCGGCCTCCAGCGCCAAGCCATCCTGAGTGAAGCCTATTCCGTCGCCACTGGATCGGCGAAGGCGGTGTTCAATCCCAAATCGCAATCCTTTGTAGAACCCTACAGGGACGCGATAGCGCATATGAACGCTATCGGTTTAGCGATGACCGCAGTGGCTGCCTTCATCGGCGGGGCATGGTCGTTTCTTCGCGTGAAACCGAACTTCACGGCCCGCACCAGGTCGAGCGAAGCGTGATGGCGATCTTGCTGATGGCTTCGCTGGTCGCCATCCTGACGACGCTCGGCATCTTTGTATCGCTGGTGTTTGAAACGGTCCGCTTCTTCGGAATGGTCAATCCGCTCGATTTCCTTTTCGGCACCCACTGGGGGCCGGACCCGATGAGCAGCGCCGACAATCCGGATCCGTCGCGCTATGGCGCGATTCCGCTGTTCTGGGGCACGATCTATATCGGCGCGATCATCGCGATGATCGTCGCCATCCCGCTCGGCCTGATGAGCGCGATCTATCTCACCCAATATGCCAATCCCGACTTGGCGCAAATGGCTCAAGCCGACGCTTGAGATCCTCGCCGGCGTGCCGACGGTGGTTTACGGCTATTTCGCCGCGCTCACCGTCGCTCCGGTGATCCGCGACTTCGGCTTGGCAATCGGCATCTCCAACGCCTCGAGCGAAAGCGCCCTTGCCGCCGGCCTGGTGATGGGCGTGATGATCATTCCCTTCGTCTCATCGATGGCCGACGATTCCATCGCCGCGGTCCCGCAGGCGATGCGCGACGGCAGCCTGGCGATGGGGGCGACCACTTCCGAAACGATCCGCCTGGTGCTTGTTCCCGCCGCGCTGCCGGGCATTGTCGCCGGTGTGATGCTCGCGATCAGCCGCGCGATCGGCGAAACCATGATCGTGGTGATGGCCGCCGGCGCGGCTGCCAATCTCACCGCCAACCCGTTTGAAGCCATGACTACGGTGACCTTCCAGATCGTCGCCATGCTGACCGGTGAAGGCAGCTTCGATCACCCTGCGACGCTCAGCGCCTTTGCGCTCGGCTTCGTGCTGTTCCTGGTGACGCTGGGGCTCAATTTCATCGCCCTGCGCGTCGTGAAGCGGTTCCGCGAAGCCTATGAGTGAGATCGCCCCCCCCACGCGCCCGGCTGACGTTTCGAAGCACGGTTGAAGAAGCGCTACGCGGCTGAGACGACGCTTCAAATATGCTGGCTTCGGAGCGGTCCTGTTCTCCGTATTCGTGCTGGTCTTCCTGCTCGGTTCAATGACGATCAACGGGATCGGCGGTTTTCAGCGCACCGAACTCACTGTCGAAATCGACTTCTCCCAGGCCGGACTGTCCGGCGACTCAGCCACTCTTTCGCAGCCGACCGGCTTGCAATCGCTGGAAGCGCAGGGCCTCCCGGCGGTCGTCCAATTCTATGGCGAGCAATCGCTAGGCAAAGATGGCGCCGAACAGTTGAATTCAGACGCATGGCGCGAGTAGCCGGCCAAGCTGTCATCGCCGACCCGGGCATTCTCAATGACAAGGTCGCACTTCAATTACCTTCAACCGACGATCTGTCTTCAGCCTATGCGGGCGAAGGGCATCAGGCGCTGAAGCCGCTGGCGGATAGGCTTGGCTGCCGAAGGGAAGCTGGCGAAGAACTTCGATTTTGGGTTCCTGCAACGTTCGGACGCAACCGATCCGCAGGTGGTCGGCATCTGGGGCGCGCTCAAGGGCTCGATCCTGACCATGCTGGTCACGCTGGCGGTCGCTTTCCCGATCGGCGTGCTCGCCGCGCTCTATCTCGAGGAATATGCGCCCCGAAACCGCTGGACCGACTTGATCGAGGTGTCGATCAACAATCTGGCGGCAGTGCCCTCGATCATCTTCGGCCTGCTCGGCCTCGCGGTGTTTCTGGCGATATTTCCCAAGTTATCGCTCCGCCCCACTGATCGGCGGCCTGACGCTGGCGCTGATGACGATGCCGGTGATCGTCATCTCCGGCCGCAATGCGATCAAGGCCGTGCCGCCTTCGATCCGCGACGGCGCGCTGGCGATCGGCGCTTCGCCGGTGCAGGTGGTGTTCCACCATGTGCTGCCGCTGGCCCTGCCCGGCATCCTGACCGGCACGATCATCGGCATGGCCCGCGCGCTGGGCGAAACCGCGCCGCTGCTGATGATCGGAATGCGCGCCTTCGTCGCCACCCCGCCCGATGGCTTCACTTCGCCCGCCACCGTGCTGCCGGTGCAGATATTCCTGTGGTCCGACGAAATCGACCGCGGTTTCGTCGAACGGACATCCGCGGCGATCATCGTGCTACTGGTGTTCCTGCTGGTGATGAACGGCCTCGCCATCTACCTGCGCAACCGGTTCGAGAAGCACTGGTGAAAGAAGAGACCCAAAGCCTCCTGTCGAATACGGCCAAGATGAGCGCGCGCGACGTGTCCGTCTTCTATGGCGACAAGAAAGCGATCGACGAAGTCTCGATCGATATCGAGACCGAATATGTGACGGCGTTCATCGGCCCGTCGGGCTGCGGCAAGTCGACCTTCCTGCGCACGCTCAACCGCATGAACGACACGATCGCCGTCGGCCCGCGTCGAAGGGCAGATCATGCTCGACGGCGAGGACATCTACGAATCCGGCATGGATGTCGTGCATCTGCGCGCGCGGGTCGGCATGGTGTTCCAGAAACCCAACCCGTTCCCCAAGTCGATCTACGAGAACGTCGCCTACGGCCCGAAGATCCACGGCCTTGCGGAAAGCAAGGCCGATCTCGACGCGGTCGTCGAACGTTCGCTGCGCCGCGCCGGCCTGTGGGACGAGGTCAAGGATCGCCTGGAGGACAGCGGCACCGCGCTTTCGGGCGGCCAGCAGCAGCGCCTGTGCATTGCGCGCGCCATCGCGGTCGATCCCGAAGTCATCCTGATGGACGAGCCGTGCTCGGCGCTCGATCCGATCGCCACGGCGCGGATCGAGGAACTGATCGACGAGTTGCGCGGCCGCTACGCGATCGTGATCGTCACCCACTCGATGCAGCAGGCCGCACGCGTTTCGCAGCGCACCGCTTTTTTCCATCTCGGCAAGATGGTCGAATACGGTCACACATCGGACATCTTCACCAATCCGCGCGAAGAGCGCACCAAGGATTATATTACCGGGCGGTACGGCTGATGGCAGAGCATACGGTCAAGGCATTCGACGAAGACATCACCCGCCTGCGCGGCCTGATCGCGGAGATGGGCGGCCTGGCCGAGCTCGCGATCCAGCAAGCGCTTGAAGCGCTGGTGAACGGTGATGAGACACTGGCCAAGGAAGTCGCCAAGCGAGACAAGAAGATCGACGCGCTGGAAATCGAAGTCGACAAGCTCGCGGTGCGGATCATCGCACTGCGCGCGCCGATGGCCGACGATCTGCGCGAAGTGATCGCCGCGCTGAAGATCGCCGGCGTGGTCGAACGGATCGGCGACTATTCGAAGAACATCGCCAAGCGCGTCGGACAAGATCGAAGGGCGCAGCCATTTCGAGCCGCTGACACTGTTGCCTGCCATGGGCGAGATTGCAGCCGAGATGGTGCATGACGTGCTGACCGCCTATGCCGCGCGCGATCCGGTGATGGCCCGCGAGGTGATCGCCCGCGACGAGAAGGTCGATGCCTTCTACGACAGCATCTTCCGCAATCTCGTCAGCCACATGGTCGAAAATCCCGCCACTATCAGCAGCGCAGCGCAATTGCTGTTCATCGCCCGCAATATCGAACGGATCGGCGATCACGCGACCAATGTCGCCGAAATGGTCCATTTTGCCGCGACCGGCAATTACGTGCCCGAAGCCGACGGCTGAGCGCATGTTTTTTGTCGCAAAGCTGTAACATCTCTGTGGTCATGGGATAGGAAGGATAAACCGGAACCGAACGTGGCCTCACCTAAATTATTGCTCGTCGAAGACGATCCCGCGCTGGCCGAACTGCTCGAATATCGCTTCCAGAGCGAAGGCTATAGCGTGCGTACGACATCCGATGGCGACGAAGCCCTGATGTTTGCCGACGAAGACGCTCCAGACCTCGTGATCCTCGACTGGATGATCGAAGGCACGAGCGGAATCGAAGTCTGCCGCCGCCTGCGCCGCGACAAGGCGACCGCCCATGTGCCGATCATCATGCTGACCGCTCGCGAAGCCGAGGATGACCGTGTGCGCGGGCTGGATACGGGCGCTGACGATTATGTCACCAAACCGTTCAGCCCACGCGAGCTGCTGGCCCGCGTTTCAGCCGTGCTGCGGCGCGTGCGCCCCGCGCTTGCAGGCGAAATGCTCGAAGTGGGCGATCTGAAGCTCGATCCGGTAGCTCACCGGGTCGAACGGCGCGGCAACCAGCTGCAAGTCGGCCCGACCGAATACCGGCTTCTCAAGTTCTTCATGGAAAGCCCCGGCCGCGTATTCTCGCGTGGGCAATTGCTTGACGGCGTATGGGGCACCGGCAGCGAGATCGAAGAGCGGACGGTTGACGTTCACATCCGCCGCCTGCGCAAGGCGATCACAATCGGCAATACGGCCGATCCCATTCGCACGGTACGTTCGGCAGGTTACGCTCTCGAAGCGGTATAGGCGCTAACGACAGACACCCCAGTTTCGATGCTGCTGGTCGAGATGCAAGTGATCGGCATGCGCATCGTTATAATCCGGCGAAAGAACGGTTGCGAAGGAATTGCACGCTGCATCTCGGGCTGCGCGCAGGAATGCGGCTTCCTCTCCTTCATTCTTCCAGTCGGACAACACGCTGATCCGTCGTCCGTCCTCTAAAACGAAGCCGGAAATATCGATTGCATTGGCTGTCGCATGCTCGCTCCATGGTCCGGTCTCGCGGCCGTAAAGCCTTCGACAACTGAAGGTCCCAAAATGTTGGATCTGTGCAACTGGAGATTCCAGTAACTCTTGCGCGGCTGGTTGAACGCCATGAATCATCCAATATTCGAATGCGGCGGCTTGGGCACAGGTCATTTCTGGCCTGGCTGGGCGAATCGACGCATTGGGCAGCGCGAGACGATCGTCACGCCGGCACTCCCCATCGCCAATCGGATCTAGTTCGACGAATTCAATACCGCTTCGCTCCAGAACCGCGCGGCATTCGGTCGGATCACTGCGCAGGGATGCCAGCTTCCGCTCCGTTGCCCACCCCGGAGGATGATCGAGTTCGAGCGGGGCCCAGGGATTGTGTTCAGGATGTTCGCTTAACCAGGCACGTGCGGCAACGGCCATCGATGCCAGGACAAGGATCGCGATCAAGGCACGGTCGAGGCGAAAGCTGCCAACTGCGTGAGAAAACTTCATTTACATAGAAAGCATGGGGGGCCTGAGCGATCCGCGTTTCTCAGTGAAAATCGCGCGATTTGGGTATCACGCGGACATTCCGCGGATGGTTGGGCCGCGAATGGTTAACGGACGGATGGCTTGAGCGACGGCTGCCCATGTGCCCGGCCGCTGGGCAGGGGATGGTTGACATGATCGGCGCGATCCATCGCAGGCTGGAGTAGGTCGTCGGACAGAGTTCCAGGCTCGCGGTCGCGTCGGTGAGATGATTTGCAATAATGTGGATCACTTCGTCGTCATACTCCACACGGCCCTGCACTTCGAGCAGCCGCGCCCCCATGATCACCGGGCGGAAGCGCTTCATGACGTCAGGCCAGACGACGATGTTGGCGATCCCCGTTTCATCCTCGATGGTGATGAAACACACGCCTTTGGCCGATCCGGGCCGCTGGCGAATAAGCACCACGCCTGCAATCTTCACGCTTGCCCGCAAGCGCCTTTCGCGCAATTCGCGGCAACGCTGGAAACCGCGTTCGCCAAGCGAGGCGCGCAGGAATGCCAGCGGATGAGCTTTGAGCGAGAGCCGCTGGGTTTGGTAATCGGCGACGACTTCTTCCGAAAGCGGCATGGCAGGGAGTAGCGCCGGGATCGCTTCGGCGCCTTCGTCCCGCGCCGAGGCATGGGCGAACAGCGGTAGTTCGGGTGCAGCAACCAGACTCCTCGCATCCCATAGAGCCTGCCGGCGCGGCAGTTCGATCGACACGAAGCAATCGGCCGCCGCGAGCCGCTCGATATGGGAAACTCCAAGCCGCGTCCGCTCACGCAGTTCGGCAACGTCGCGGAACTTTCCGCCCGCCTCGCGCACAGCGACAAGCTGCGCCGCGACATGTTCGGGCAGCCCATCGATCTGCCGCAGCCCCAGACGCAGGGCGATCTGAGGGCCGCTGTCGCCCTCCACTTCCTCCAGCGTGCAATCCCATCCGCTGCAATTCACATCTGCCGGCAGCACCGTGACGCCATGCTCGCGCGCGTCGCGCACGATCTGCGCCGGAGCGTAAAACCCCATCGGCTGCGAATTCAGCAATCCGCAGGCGAAAGCGGCCGGGTAATGGCATTTCAGCCAGCTAGAAATATAGACGAGCAGCGCAAAGCTCGCCGCGTGGCTTTCGGGGAAACCGTATTCGCCGAAGCCCTTGATCTGGTCGAAGCAACGCGCGGCGAAGGTGGGATCGTAACCGCGCGCGACCATCCGCCCGACCATCATGTCTTCCAGCTCGTGCACCATCCCCCGGCTACGGAAGGTCGCCATCGCCTTGCGCAGCCGGTTGGCCTCGATGCTCGAAAACTTCGCCGCATCGAGCGCGATCTTCATCGCCTGCTCCTGGAAGATCGGCACGCCCAGCGTACGCCCGAGGATGCTGGAAAGCTCGTCGGGCGGGCCATGCTCGGGAGCAGGTGCCGGCAGCACCACGGCCTCGTCGCCCCGGCGGCGGCGCAGATAGGGATGCACCATGTCGCCCTGGATCGGGCCGGGCCGCACGATCGCCACCTCGATCACGAGATCGTAGAAGCAGCGCGGCCTGAGGCGCGGCAGCATGTTCATCTGCGCCCGGCTCTCCACCTGGAATACGCCGAGTGAATCCCCCTTGCACAGCATGTCGTAAACTTGCGGGTCCTCGCGCGGGACAGTGGCAAGAGTCAGCGCCTGCCCGTGATGCGCTGCGAGCAGATCGAGGCACTTCCTGATGCAGGTAAGCATGCCGAGCGCGAGCACATCGACCTTCAATATGCCGAGCGCGTCGATATCGTCCTTGTCCCACTCGATGAAGCTGCGCTCCGGCATCGCGCCATTGCCGATCGGGACCGTTTCGGTGAGCGCGCTTTCGGTGAGGATGAAGCCGCCGACATGCTGGCTGAGATGGCGCGGCATGCCGATCATCTGCTCGGTCAGCGCAAGCACACGCTTGAGGTGCGGATCGTTGAGATCAAGGCCCGTATGTTCGACATGCGCTTCGGCGATTTCCTGGCCATGGCTGCCCCATACGGTGCGGGCCAGCACACCGGTAACGTCCTCGCTAAGACCCATTGCCTTGCCTACTTCGCGGATCGCCATGCGTGGGCGGTAATGGATCACCGTAGCGCACAGGCCGGCGCGTTCGCGGCCATATTTGCGGTAGATGTGCTGGATCACTTCCTCGCGCCGTTCATGCTCGAAATCGACGTCGATATCGGGCGGTTCCTTGCGCTCTTCGGAAATGAAACGATCGAACAGCAGCGCATGTTTCGCCGGATCGACCGAAGTGATCTCCAGGCAATAGCAGACTGCCGAATTGGCGGCCGAACCCCGCCCCTGGCACAGGATCGGCGGATCCTGCCCGCGCGCGAAATCGACGATTTCCTTGATGGTGAGAAAATAGCGCGCAAGCTCCAGCTTGCCGATCAGCGCCAGTTCCTTCTCCAGCGTCTGCCGCACTGCATCGGGAACACTGAGGGGATAGCGTTCTGCCGCGCCTCGCCAGGTAAGCACTTCCAGCTGCTGCTGCGGACTGCGCCCTTCGGGATAGGTCTCCTGCGGATACTCATATCGCAGCTCATCGAGGCTGAAGCTGCAGGCATCGGCAACTATGCGCGCCTGCTCGATTGCCTGCGGCCAACGCTGAAATAATCTGAGCATCTCCGCCGGGCTCTTGAGGTGCCGCTCTGCATTGGCGTGGAGCAGGTAGCCGGCCTTCGCAACAGTCGTCTTGTGGCGGATTGCGGTCATCACGTCCTGCAGCGGGCGGCGCCCCGGCGCGTGATAATGGACGTCGTTGGTCGCCAGCAAAGCCAGGCCATTGGCGCGCGCCAGCGCATCGAGTGTTTCGATCCGGGCAATATCGTCGCCGCGATAGAGATAGCTGGCAGCGAGATGGCGCATGCTGGGAAGCTGAACGGCCAGGTGGGGAAGGATTTGCGGGAAGGATGCCTTCAACCCGTCATCGCCGTGCAAGCCGGGATCGCTGACCTTTGGATCGATTGTCTCCGTCAGCGGTCCCGGATCAAGCCCGGGCTGACGAAAGGGAACGACATTGCCCTCCGCCGCAATTGTGAACACTGCCGACAGATCTTCGGGAGGCAACAAGGCCAGTTGTACATCTTGCGCATGGCTCGCCAGCATCGGTAGCGAAATCTCGCATACGCCCTTGTCCTGCCATTCCCCGCCGAGCGTCGCCATCCGGCCCGCCGAGATCAGCCGGCACAGGCGGCCATAGGCTGCGCGGTCTTTTGGATAAGCAAGGAACGCGAGACCTTCGACCGTTTCAATCCGGCAACCGATCACCGGCCTCAGCTTCAGCGCCTTTGCCTCACCATGAATGCGCACCACCCCCGCCATTGAATTGGCATCGGCGATCCCGATAGCGTCGTAACCCAGCTCGCGCGCGGCGGTGACGAGGTCCACCGGATCCGATGCCCCGCGCAGGAAGGAAAAGCAGCTGACCAGACCAAGCTCGACGAACGGCGCGCGCGAAGGCGGATCGATCGCTTGCGGGTCGATCGTAACACGCGGACGCGGCGGGGTAAGCGAAGCCTCGGGCATCAGGCGAACAACCCCTGGAGGAACCATTGCGGCGCCCCCCCGCGCCCGTCTCCAATGAGACCATGGCGATAGATCCAGTAACGCCGCCCATCTGCGTCCTCGATCCGGTAATAATCTCGCAGCCGCACTTTCGAACGTTCGCGCCACCATTCCGGTGCAATCCGCTCCGGCCCTTCGACGCGGGCGATCTCATGCACCGCACCGCGCCAGCGGAAACGCCGCGGGAAGCCATCCGGCGTGGCATAGAGCACCGCGATCTCTTCCGGCCGGTCAAGCAGCTTCAGCGGCCGGGCGTGGAACTCCAGCTCCTCCTGGGAAGATACGGCATCGAGCGGGGCCATCCATGCCTGAGCGCGCTCTGGCAAATGGCTCGCCCGCGGAACAGGGCGGCGCACCGCCTCCTGGCCAAGACGCACGGTCAACCGGTCCAGACAGGCAGCCAGGCTGGTGCCGTGATGCTCGGCAGCAGCTTCGAAATCCCCCTGCGACAGACCCTGCGTTTCGCACCAGGGAGCGCGCAGACGGACAAGCTCGATCCCGAATCCCGCATCGACATCGTCAAGACGAGCAGAAAGCAATCGCCCCATATGCACCGGATCGCGAGTGGCAGCAGCCATCTCAAGCTTGCGGATCGTCACTTCCCCATCGACACGCCACATGCCGAGTTCCAGGCGGCGAGCACCCTGCCCTGCACCTTCGAGCAGCCGTGCCATGTCCTCGGCCAAATCCACCACTACCCGATCGAGCAACTCGCGATGACGGATCGGCTCCATCAACCGGCGCTGGACCAAGGGTGTCTGCGGCGCGGCCACCGGCAACAACGGTTCAGGCACATGGCCAAGCAACTGGTCTAGCCGGACCAGCGGATTGGCCGCCGGTGCGCGGCGTGTGCGGAACCGGCGCTGAAGCGCATCACGCCCGATTTCGTAAAGATCGCCGATCCTTTTCAATCCCAGGCGGCGCAGCACGAGAAGCACGTCCGCATCGAGCCGCAAGGCGGCAATGGGAAGCGTGGAAAGACTGGTCATCGCATCCTCATGCGACCCGAGAATCATCTGCTTTCTGCCGCAATGCGCCCCAAAATGCGCCAGGGCCCAGGCGGCCCCGGCAGTCGGCGCGACAGCAAGCCGAACGGCGAGTCCCTGCCGGGCGAAGATAGCCTGTGCCTCCTCCAGCATCGCCTCCTCTCCTCCAAACAGGTGAGCCACAGCGGTGATATCCACCAACAGCCCATCGGGCGGATCGAGCGCGCTCCAAGGGCCCCAGCGCTGCGCCCACACCGCCATGCGTTCCAGAAAAGCAAGGTCTCCTAATGGATCGGACGGCGCAGTGGCCAGCTGCGGGCATAATCCCCGCGCATCGGCCAGCAGCATCCCCGCCCCCACGCCTATAGCAAGACCTGGGGCATTGACGGCATCGATCCGGGGGCCATGTGCGGTCTCGGAAATCAGCGCGAGAGGATGGGCGCCGGTTCCCGCGCTCTCCGGTTCAGGCGCTGTGTAATTTTGGTGCCAGCGGTCCATCGCCAACCGTACCAGCCAGATCGCCATGATCCGTCTGGGCAGTTGCCGGGGAAGAACTGGCGGCGAGGCGCTTGCCGTCATCGCGCAATATCCATTTTCCTTGCCTGTGGCCGCGGGCGCGAAACAATTCAGCCTGCCAACTAGGGCCTCCCGGTGCGGCTGCGTTCCAGCGCGGGAGGAGCGAAGCGGCAGAGCGTACCTGCCATCGCATTCGCGCCGAACTCAAATCGCGCTGCGCATCGAGCCGTACGAGGAACAAGGGCACGCCATACTTTTCCGCCGTCAGGCTGAGGCGGCGCGACGCGGTGAAATCCATTGCCCGGGGATTGCCCGAGATTTCGCCGATCACGCAGGCAAGATCGCGGCAGCGCAGCCCCTCTTCCAATGCGAACAGCGCATCTTCGGCCGTCTTTGCCGCGACATGGATCAGCCGTGCTCGCAACTCGGCCGGCAAGCCTGGGCGATAGGGACGTCCCGAAAGCCGCATGGCGCCCTTGTCCTGCACCCACAGCACGCCTCGGCGATCATTAAGCCGGTCATCCGGTGAAATATCCTGCACACGCATTCCGTCCAGCGCGAGGGAAAGCGCCAGCCCTGCCCCTGCCGCTTCGTCTGCATGGGCAAAAATCTCGCTATGCCGGGCCGGCGCAAGCCCGGGCCGCCAGTATGCGCCGGCGGATAGGGAATTGCCCGAAAAGGCAGGAAGAGAGAGGCTGACCGGGACCATGCGAATTGGGATAGAATCAGGCATGTTCTACTTATGTTCTACTCAATGGCGCGATGCAATCCGTTTCCAGACGCCATAAAGAAACGGGCCGCCCTTTCGAAAAAGCGCGGCCCCTTGTCCCTTTGTCGGAAAGCTTATTCGTCGGGATCGCCCGGAATCGGAATGCCAGGCAAACGCGACGCCGCGATTGGCGGCACATCGGCGTCCAGCTCGTGCACCTCGATAATCCCGCGCCCGACATGGCTGCGGCTGCGGCTATAGAGGAAATAGATCGCAATCCCGATCAAGCTCCACACCGGCAGGAAAAGCATCGCCTGAAACGGCAGATTGAGGAACAGGAACACGCAGCCCAGGACCGTCAGCGGCCCGATCACGATCAAGCCCGGGACGCGGAAGTGCCGCTTGCGACCAGGATCTTTACGCCGCAGCAGCATCACCGCCACGGCCACCATGAGGAAGGCATAGAGCGTTCCTGCATTCGAAATGTCGGCGAGTTGCCCCACAGGAAAAAAGGCCGCGCCCAGCGCGACGATCACACCAGTGATCAGCGTCACCACATGCGGCGTTTTCCATTTCGGATGGACCGTGGCCAGCCTCTCCGGCAGCAGACCATCGCGCGCCATCACGAAGAAGATACGCGTCTGGCCGAACAGCAGCACCAGGATCACCGAAGGCAAAGCCAGAAAGGCCGCAACGCCGAGCACATTGCCCACGCCGGAGAAACCGATCTGGCGCAGCACATGGGCCAGCGCTTCGTTGGAGCAAACCAGTGCCTGGGCATGTTCAGGCAACGCACATTGCCGTGCCAGCTCGGCCGATCCTGTTTCAAGCGGTACACCGCCCGCACCCATAATCGGCTGACCGCCAATCGTGCCGACTGCCCCCGCTGCAACCAGGATATAAAATACGGTACAGAAAAGCAGCGAGCCGACCAGGCCGATCGGCACATTGCGTTGCGGGTTCTTGGTTTCCTCCGCCGCGGTCGAAACCGCATCGAAACCGACATAAGCGAAGAAGATCGTCGCCGCCGCGCCTACAGCACCTACCCCTGTGCCGAACCCGCCAAAGACCCCAGCAGGAAGAAACGGATTGAATTCCTCGGCATCTATCCGTGGCAAGGTCAGTGCGATGAAAGCGGTCAGCGCGACGACCTTGATCGTCACCAGCAGCGCATTGACCTTGGCGCTTTCGCTTGTGCCGATCACCAGCAGCCCGGTGACCAGCAACGCGATCAGGAAGGCTGGCAGGTTGATGAAATCCCCCGGCGGCACCGCCGAGTGCAAGAGGACCTGCCTGAAGCCAGGCTGGCAAGTCGATACCAAAGGTCTGGTGCAGGATCGTTCCAGTGAAATAGCCCGACCAACCAACCGAAACGGCGGCAGCGGCAATGGCATATTCCATGATCAGCGCCCACCCGACCGTCCAGGCGAAGAACTCGCCCATCGTCGCATAGCTGTAGGTATAGGCGCTGCCAGCCACGGGGATCATTGCGGCTATCTCGGCGTAACAGAGCGCCGCGACGATGCACACCGCGCCAGCGATGGCAAAAGCCAACATCAGGCCCGGCCCGGCCTTCTGAGCGCCAGCTGCCGTCAGCACGAAGATGCCCGTCCCGATAACACAGCCGATGCCCAGCAACGTCAGTTGGATCGCACCTAGCGACCGATGAAGGGACTTCTTTTCCGCAGTGGCGAGAATGGCATCGAGCGATTTGACGCGGTCAAGAAGCATAGCGGACCCCATCGGCCCTGATTGCAAGAGACACCCGCCCAGCCAGCCGCAAGCGCGTATGATTATTCTCTTCTCGCTTTCTCGCAATCGGGAAATTGGCTCGATGGCAGGGCAGGCCGATGAACAGCCAAAAATGCGGATCATGAGTATCAAAAACTGCGCCACACGAGGAACAACCGGCCCGAAAAACCGGTTTTCACATTGAGGAGTCTTCAACCGGCTTCTGTCCCGTGATCGCAATGGCGTCGTGCCTCGATACTTCGCCCCAATCGCAGTGCAAGGCACGCTTTGCACTGCGAGAACCGGGCGCTACAAGGTGGCCATGTCAACAACCTTCAAGCTCGATACGTCGACCAGCCGCGCTCACCCGACACCGGCGCCGATGCGCCGCTTAACGGTGCCTGCAATTCGTGAACGCAAGCAGGATGGAGCGACGACGGAACCGGTTGTCGTCCTGACCGCCTACACTGCCCGTCAGGCGCAATTGCTCGATGCCCATTGCGACATACTCTTGGTCGGTGATTCGCTCGGACAGGTGATCTACGGACTGCCTTCGAGCCTTCCAGTCTCGCTCGACCTGATGTGTGCCCACGGCGCCGCGGTAGTTCGCGGATCCTATCACGCGGTGGTGATCGTGGACATGCCATTCGGCTCATACGAGCAGTCGCCCATGCAGGCCTTCGAAAGCGCCTCGCGACTGCTCAAGGAGACGGGCTGCGCAGGCGTGAAGCTCGAAGGCGGAGCGGTCATGGCCGAGACTGTGGCGTTCCTCGTCCAGCGGGGCATCCCGGTGATGGGCCATGTCGGCCTCACACCGCAGGCGGTGAACGTGCTGGGCGGCTATGGCCCGCGCGGCAGAAGCGAGGTGGAAGCGCTCAAGATCGTCGGCGATGCAAAGGCCCTTTGCGAAGCGGGCGCGTTCGCAATCGTGGTGGAAGGTGTCATCGAACCCATTGCCATCGAGGTAACAGGCGCAGTCTCCTGCCCCACCATCGGCATCGGCGCATCCGCGCAATGCGATGGCCAGGTACTTGTGACCGACGACATGCTTGGAATGTTCGAACGTGTACCGCGCTTCGTGAAGCGCTATGAGGAAATTGCCGGGCTTATCTCCGGCGCGGCCGAACGCTATGCCGACGATGTTCGCAACCGCCGCTTCCCCGGCACAGAACAGACCTATCAGGCAGACTAACTTCCATGTTCCAATATTACCGCTTCTCGACGGGCTTCACATTGGTGTGCCTTGCTCTCGGCCTCTGGTACGGCTGGGTCAGCACCGGCACGATCGCCGGCACCGCCCAGATGCTGTGGATCATCGTCGTGCTTTCGGTCCTCGAAGTCTCGCTGAGCTTCGACAACGCCGTGGTCAACGCCTCCGTCCTCAAGGAAATGGACGAGGTCTGGCAGAAGCGCTTCCTGCTCTGGGGCATCGCCTTTGCGGTTTTCGGCATGCGGATCGTATTTCCGCTGGCGATCGTCGCCATCGCCGCCGGGCTCGGGCCGGTCGAAGCGGTCCGCCTCTCGCTCACCAATCCGGCCGAGTACGAGACGGATCGTCTCCTCCGCGAATGTCGGCATCGCCGGCTTCGGCGGCGCATTCCTGGCGATGGTGGGCCTCAAGTTCTTCTTCGATGCCGACAAGGAAGTGCACTGGATCGGCGTGATCGAACGCAGGCTGGCGGCGATCTCGGCGGTCAAGGCGGTCGAGATCGGCATATTGCTGCTGGTGCTGTGGGGCATCTCGCACCTTGCTCGACAACCGAGGATGCGCTGACCTTCCTGATCGCAGGCATCCTCGGCATCGTCACCTTCATTTCGGTCGAGGCGATCAACACCGCGCTCGAAATCCAGGACCAGAAGCGCAGGCTGGCGGGTGCTGCGGTGCGCTCGGGCCTGGGCGGTTTTCTCTATCTCAACGTGCTCGACGCAAGTTTCAGCTTCGACGGCGTGATCGGCGCCTTCGCGCTCTCGAACAACATGATCGTGATCGCGCTGGGCCTGTCGATCGGCGCGATATTCGTCCGCTCGATGACGATCCATCTGGTCCGCCGGGGCACGCTGGCCGAATATGCCTATCTCGAGCACGGCGCGTTCTGGGCGATCATCGCGCTTGGCGTGATCATGCTGTTCGGCGCGGTGACGCATGTGCCCGAAGCGATCACCGGGACTTATCGGCGCGGTCCTGATCGGCTTGTCATTCTGGTGGTCGGTGCGTCACAATCGCAAGGAAGCCGCGTCGCGCCATCTGAGCGACGCGATCTGCTTCGCTAACGCCTGGCCAATCGCGAAGCCAGCGGAGCCGACAGCACCAACTGCAGCAGGTGGTAGACGAGCAGCGGCAGCAGCACGATGCCGGCCGAGGCGGGGAATAGAACGGTCGCAAGCGGTGCGCCCATCGCAATGCTCTTCTGCCCTCCGGCGAACAGCATCGCGATCCGGTCCTGCCGAGACAGGCGCAACGCCCCGCCGAGCAACCACGCTCCGCCGAATGCGAAGGCAAGAAGCAGCAAGACCGCGCCGAGCAAGGCCGACCAAGCCGTCCAGATCGAGACGCTCCCAGATGTTCTGCTCGACCGCGCCAGAAAACGCGACATAGACGGCAATCGCGATCGAAGTCCGATCCATCCAAGTCGACGAGCATGCGGTGCTCTTTCACCAGATGACCAAAGCGATGCTGCGCCAATTGTCCGATCACGAAGGGCAGCAGCAGGATCAGCGCCACCTTGATCAGGCTGCCGCCATCGAACTCGGCGCCGTGGCTGCCGGCCAGCGCTGAAAACAGCGGCGCGCTGATAAATACGCCCAGGATGTTGAGCAATGCCGCCGCCACGACCGACAGAGCGACATTGCCTCCGGCAATCGAGCTATAGGCAGTCGCCGATTGGACGGTACCCGGCAACGCGCCGAGGTAAAGGAAACCCAGTGCGACCAGTGGTGGAAGCAGGTTCACCGTCAACAGCGAGATACCCCAGCCAGCCAGGACCATCGCGCCGAAACACCACAGGACAAGCGGCAACAGAAAACGAAGATTGGAAAGACCGCGTACTACCTCGTCTCGTGGCAACCGCAGACCATTAAGCAGGAAGAGCAGGAATATCGCGCTGTTGGATACAATTTGCGCGACGTCGCGCGCGGCCCCAGTTACCGGCAGCACCGTCGCCAGCACAATCGCAACCAGCAGCAGGCGGACGAGTGGATCGACGCCCGAGACGATGCGTCTCACCATATCCAGCCCCACCCCTTGTTTTCGAACATCGCCTTCCTCTGCCGGTGCCTGGCTTGCTTGTCGAGGGCGCACCCCGCCGGGCGATTAGCTCTCAGGAATGCAGATCGTATTGTTTGAGCAGGTCGTAGAGCGTCGGCCGGCTGATCCCGAGCAGCTTTGCGGTATTCGAGATATTGCCTTCGCTTCGGGCCAGTGCGTGGCGGATGACTTTTCGGTCGGCCTGTTCACGTGCGCTTTTGAGATTGAGCGGCCGTGCTTCTTCCTCTTCGACTTGGCCAAGATCCAGATCGTCCGCGTTGATCAGCTTGCCTTCCGCCATGATGACGGCGCGTTTGACCCGATTTTCCAGCTCACGTACATTGCCCGGCCATGGCCACCCGTCGATCGCCGCCAAAGCGTCGATAGCGAAACCGGTCACCTGCGGATTCATCTCTTTTGCGAAACGTTTAAGGAATGCCTTGGCGAGCAAGGTCGCATCACCCGGGCGTTCGGCCAGGGACGGTATTTTGACCACAATTTCGGCGAGCCGGTAGAACAAGTCTTCGCGAAAACGGCCGTCGGCAGTCATCGCTTCCAGATCCTGATGCGTGGCGCACACGATCCGCGTGTCCACAGCAATGGATTTACGCCCGCCTATTCGCTCGATGGTGCGTTCCTGCAGAAACCGCAGCAGCTTGACCTGAAGCGGGAGCGGGATGTCGCCAACTTCGTCAAGAAACAGTGTGCCACCGCTTGCCTGCTCGATCTTGCCTTCGGTGGTCTTTACCGCGCCAGTGAACGCGCCCTTCTCGTGGCCAAACAGCTCGCTCTCAAGCAGGTTTTCGGGAATTGCAGCACAATTGATTGCAACGAATGCTCCCTCACGGCGACCGCTTGCCCGGTGCAGCCCTTTTGCCAGCAATTCCTTGCCAGTTCCGCTTGCACCGAGCAGCATCACCGACACGTTGGTATTCGCCACGCGCTCTATCGTACGCGCCACTCGGATCATTTCCGGGCGCCGTGGTGATCATTCCGCCAAGCACGGTGTCGTCATCGCCGGCGCGATCATGGAGAGCGCGGTTTTCCGCCTCGATGATATGAAGGCTGTAGGCACGGCGAACGATCAGGCCGAGTTGTTCGATATCGACCGGCTTCTGATAGAAATCATAAGCGCCACGCGCAATCGCGGTCAGCGCGCTTTCGCGTGCGCCGTGGCCCGTCGCGACAATGATCTTGGTGTCAGGTTTTAGCGCCATGATCTCTTCGAGCACGGCAAAACCTTCACTCGTACCATCGGGATCCGGTGGCAGGCCGAGATCCAGCGTGACCACCGCCGGCTCTTCGGCGCGCAGCGCTGCTATGGCGGAGGCGCGATCGCCAACAACCGTAACGTCGAAATCGTCATAGGCCCATTTGAGTTGTGCCTGCAGCCCCTTGTCGTCTTCAACGATCAACAATTTAGGCAACTGGTTCGATTTATCTTCTGCCATCACGCAACCTCGGCATTGTCTTGAGTATCCATTTTATGCGCCCTCTTCCGCGATTTTTACCGGTCTCCGCGAGCGGTAGCCGGATCGTGAAGCGGGTTCCTAGTCCCTCTCGGGAATCCACGGTGAGCTGGCCGTGCATCGCGCGTACCAGTTCGCGCGCTTCGTAAACGCCGATACCGAAGCCGCCCGGCTTGGAGGACTGGAACGGCTTGAACAGCCGCGAGCGGACGAACTCGGCACTCATGCCGATGCCCGAATCGACAATCTCGATCCGGCAGTAAAAGCCGTCGCTCGTTACATTGATGAGCACTGGCGAGCATCCGGATCGCTCGCTTCGATGGCATTTTGAACGAGGTGGACCAACGCCTGCTCAAAGCCCTCGACATCGAGAAGCAAATCGCAATGGTGGCGTTCGACGATTTGAACCGGGTGCTGCGCCTTGAACTTCCGCGCAACGCGCTCCACGCATTCGGCAGCATCCATACGCTCGAGTTTATCGCTTCCAGCACCGCCATAGCGACCGAGACGTGCAAGCAAGGCGTTGAGCTTGTCGGCGCTGTTGCGCAGCGTGATCAGCATATCGGCCCGAAATTCCGGCTTATCGGCGTGCTTTTCGGCATTGCGTGCCAATAATGACAGCTGGCTGGCGAGATTCTTTATATCGTGCATCACGAAGGCGATGCGCCGGTGAAATTCGTCGAAGCGATGCGCTTCGCTGAGCGCCTCCTGTCCGGCTTGTTCCGCCAGGTAGCTTGCGAGCTGCTGGCCAACGACGCGCAAGAGGTCGAAATCCTCCCAATCGAGCCTGCGCATGATTGCAGGACGCGCGAGCACAACGACACCTAACAACCGCTGATAGTGTATCAAGGGCACGATAGCCCATGCCTGTCGGTTGTTGAGCAGCCATGCGGGGACGTCCACATTTTCACCGAGCGTCGACCGGGCAGCGCGATGATCGTCGAGATCGAGGATGAATTGCTTTTCCTGAAAGAAGCTCATCGCCGAAGCCGGCAATGCTTCGGGCGGAACCTCTGCCTCGTCCCACTGCCAGCGCGAATTGAGTATCGCGCTGCCATCTTCCGAAGGTGTGAGCAGCAAGCCGGCGGGACTGTCGGTGATATCGGCTACTGCCTGAACGACGCGTTCGTGAAGCGGCAAGACATTCTCGCTGCCGTGCGCAATCGTCTGGTTGAATCGCAGCCATTCGGCCCGATAATCGTAGCGATGCTGAAACAGATGCTTGGCCAGCATGACTTTCATCCAGCCTCGCAATTTGCGCGATGGCAGGGCCAGCAAGGCAATCACGCTTGCTGCGACCAGGAAGCCGACCTGCACCAGTCTCGCTGCCTCGCTTCCCGAGATAGGTCAAAGCCTGCGCGACCAGCACCATGCCGCCCAGATAAGCGCCAATCACGATGAGCGAGAATGACTGGAAGGCAACCGATCGCGATGCACGCAGGCGGATTTCATTGGCCTGTTTAATCGCAGCCAAGGCCAGAAAGGCAGCGACGACAAACATCAGCGCGCCGCGCAATGCACCGACCAGAGCGGGCAGCTCGCCAGTAAGATAGGCGAGCGTGTAATAGTTGAGGTCGTAAAGCCAGATTGCGGTCAAAGCCGAGGCAGGCCAACGAAGTCCGATCCGCCCTGCCGGCGATGCACTTGCATAGAGATTATGCGCGAGGACCAACGCACCGACCGTAGACAGAAGCCGCAGTGTGACGCTGATTTCCAAAACCATCTTGAGCGAATCTTGAGCATCTCCAAGTTGAGATGCGACAATCTGCAAACCGATCTGCGCCGCTTCGACGCAAGCAAGCATCACGACCACCGGACGAACTGGCCTGATAATCGAATGCCTGCCGTCGCTGACAAACAAACGGTAGAGCACGTACAGCCACATGAGACCCGACAGGCTGAGTGAGACGCGAGTTGCCTCGTGTTCAGCCCCAAATGCCGCTGTCAGCAGGCCCCAGACGCCCATCGTCGCCGCTGCCGCCATAATTGCGCCGCCGGCCGTCCCGAGCCGCTCCCGGCGAGGAAATAACCAGGCACACAGCACGAACAGTGCGGTTGCTCCCGTGAGATGAAGCAGAAAGTTGGCCATGTTCCATATGGCTTCCATCACCAGTCTCCCGGACAGGTGAGAAGCACTGGCAAGCCGACAAAATCTCCAACTCCCGTCATCACGGTCTGCAATCCTCGCTGGCAAAGCCTTCAGCGAGATCTACCGGAGAGAAATGAAATGTCGGTAAACTTTACAGTATTGGAAAGTCGATAGATATTTTACTTACATATCAAAATGATGGTCTCTATTCTTCCCGTCGATATAGAGACATCCTCAGGGTTGGCCGGGCTGCATCAACTCGATAGCGGCTGCGCTTAAGGCCTCCGCAGCAGTTGCAATTACCAATTCGGCATCGGGCGCCCAGGACGAGCTGTGGAGCGAAGGCAACGTAATTTCGCCTTTCTGCGCCGCATCCCAGTCTGCCTGCGGCACGCCGCCGATGGAAAGCAACAGGGACTCGATGCGCTCAGGATCCGCGCGCCGGTAGCGGCCAAAATCCTCACCGCCCATGGTCGAATCTATTTGCCGGACACGCCCTTCCCCGAAGCGTTCGCGCAGGCTTTCCCCCAGGCTGGCAGTCAATTCCGGGGAATTGTATACAGCCGGTGTGTAGTTCTCTTTCATGCTGACAACCGGCATCTTGTCGTCCGGCATACCGGCCGCAATCGCCTCTCCGCGAGCTATGCGGGCGATACCATCAAGCAATCGCTTTCGCGTCTGATCGCTATAGCTGCGCACGGTCAGCTGCAACTTCGCTTCGTCGGGGATGATATTGTGCTTGGTCCCTGCATGGAAACTGCCAATCGTGACTACAACCGGATCAACCGGATCGATCTCACGGCTGGCAAGCGTCTGCAGCTTCATTACGATGCTGCCAGCTAATACGATCGGATCTTTGGTATCCTGCGGATAGGCGCCGTGTCCGCCTATACCCAGGACCTGGATGTCCACGCTATCGACATTGGCCCAAGCATAACCGGGAGCAAGACCGATCACTCCGGCCGGCAATTGCGCGGAATTGTGAAAGGCGAGGACGAAATCAGGTCTTGGAAAACGTTCGAACAGTCCGTCTTGCAGCATCCCGCGCGCGCCCTCACCCGTTTCTTCGGCCGGTTGAGCGATCATTATCAACGTGCCGCGCCATTCGTTCTTGCGCGCTGCCAACAAACGCGCAGACGCGATCCATGCGGTCATATGGGTATCATGCGCACAGGCATGCATGATGCCGCTTTCCACACCCGATGCCGGAACGCCTCGTTCCTTTGACGCGAACGGCAGCCCGGTCTGTTCTTCGACGGGCAGACCGTCCATGTCGGTCCGGAGGAGCACGGTCGGGCCATCGCCATTGCGTAAAATGGCAACCACCCCGGTCATGCCGACCTTTTCCGTCACCTCGAATCCCATATCGCGGATCAAACCCGCCAATTTCGCGGAAGTCTTCTCTTCCTGGAAGCTAAGCTCGGGATGGGCATGGAGATCGCGATATAGCTCCAGCAATCCAGGCATGTCCGCCGATAGAGCACCGCGTAGATCGTCGGCCTGTGCTGGGCCGGCAAGCGCTAACCCAAGACTTGCAAACAAGGTCGCAGCGTGCCTCATAAGGCCTCGGTGGGGCGCACGAACGCTCCGTCTTCGGCTTGGACTTCACCCGCCTCCACTCTGCGGATGAAATCGGCGGAAACTGCCTTCAACGCCTCGAGACTTTCGATCATGCAAGCCTGTCCGTCGGACGTCACACCAGGGATAGCGGTGGCACTTTCGTCGCATGGCGGATTGTACAGCCGCAGCACGTCGCCCTCATCTCTGACCGGCTGGAACATATAGACCTCCTGATCGTCTCCGAGTTCTTCGGCATCGGCTTCATATTGGGCAATGAACCACCCATCGCCCATTGCGAGATAGTAGGTCTGGAGTGCCTCGTCCTTGTCACCCAGAGTGTAGCTGCCGTCGCCGTTGGCGGTAATCGAAATGCGCGACCTCGCCCCTGCCTCCGCATCCTGCCAGGCTCCTTCGAAATTGACAGCGGCAGATGAGGATGCATCGACGAGCCGGGCCTGCGAAATCCAGCAACCCGGCAGCAGGCAGATGACCACTCCAAGCAGAAACGGCCTTGCGCTGTTTAACCTCACTGCTGCCTCCGTTGGAAAGACTGGCATTGCGACAAATGGATTCAGCCTGATTATCATGCGGATTTCGGGGCGCCCAGCAATGCCAAGACTACATGCCGTAACTGACGACCAGCAGAATCGAGAGCGTGACCACCATCAGCAGAACCAGCGGGACACCGGTTCGGATATAATCGCTGAAATTGTAGTTCCCCTCGCCCATGATCAACATGTTTGTCTGATAGGCGATAGGAGTGGCGTAGCAGAGATTGCAGCCGAACAGCACGGCCAGAATCAGCGGTTCCTGCGGCAGGCCGAGCTGGCTGGCGATATTGAATGCGATCGGCGTGCCGACAGTCGCAGCCGTAGCATTCGAAGCGAAATTCGTCAGCAACGTAACGAAGATCATGATCGCGGCGAGGATCGCGGCAGGGGGCAGGTGCTGGAGCCCGCTGGCCATCAATGTGCCGAGCCAAGCGGCCGCCCCGCTGTCAAGGACAAGTTGACCGATTGCGATACTGGCCGCGACCAGCACCACCACCTTGGCCGAGAGCGCGCGGCCAACCCGGTCGAACCTTACGCAGCCGGTCACGAACATCAGGATTGCCCCGGCTAGCGCCGAGATCGCGATCGGCAGCAGGCCGACTGACGCAAGCCCAACCGATCCGATCATGATGCCGAGAGACAGCATTGCCTTTGAACGGCGCGGCACCTCGCGTGCGCCGTCAAGGATCAGCAAGCCGTCGTTCTGCGCGAATTCCTGCAAGTTGGATTGAAGACCCATGACCAACAGGACATCGCCTTCCGAAATGCGCACTTCATCGGCTTCGTTGACTTCATCGTTGGCCAGCGGTCGCTTGGGCTTGTGAATGCCAAGCACAGCAGTGCTGTAGAGATCGGCGATCCCCGATGTGGCCAAGGTCCTCCCGATCAATCGCGAATCGGCCGTGACAGCCATTTCGACGACGACGATATCCTCTCCACGCGATTGCGAGTTGCGCTGAATGCGGTCGACAACCCAGCCTGGGGCAACTTCGCCTTTCAGCGTTCGGATTGCCTCTTCCAGTGCTTCGTGCGTCCCTGAGACGCGCAGCCTGTGCCCTGCCTCGAATGGCGCCGGCAACTGCTCGTCGAACGAGAATTCGGCTGGCAAGCGCGCTGTGACCTGTTCGATCGTCTTGCCCACCAGATCGCTGCCCGCCGGAACGCGCAACCGGGCGGAAAAGCGCCGCGGCCCGTATCGCTCTTCCTTGCTGTGGTCAGGCAGAAGCCTTGGCATCACGAGCCACAGATATGGCAGCGCCACCAATGCAGCCGCCAATACGATGGGCGTGAAGTGAAACACGTTCATCTGGGGCATGCCCAGATCCCGTGCGATGGAAACAACCAGCAGGTTTGTCGACGTACCGATCGTCGTCGACATCCCGCCAATCAGCACCGCAGCGTTAAGCGGTATGAGCGTCTTCGAGGCCGGCATCGCGCCGCGCGCAGCCAGCGCAACGAATATCGGGAGCAGCAGCACCAGAACCGGCGTATCGTTCACGATCATCGACAGGGAAAATGCGAGCAGCAGGGACACCAACATCCCGAGCTGGAGATTGATTTTCCACACCCGCTCCAGGAGACGAGCGGCAGGATCCAACGCGCCGGTTACGACCAGCCCCCGCCCCATGATCATCAACGCGCAAATCGTGATGAGCGCGTAATGGCCAAAGCCCGAGAATGCGAGCTTCAGCCCATCCGTGGGAAAGGTATGTGGCAGGGGAAAGAAATAGAGCCCGACTGCGATAACCGCGATTGTCAGCAGCGATACAATTTCAACTGACAGGCGGCCTCGTGCAAAGCCTATGAACATCGCCACGGTGACTGCGATTGCGGCCATCGCGTGAAATGAAGGAAGTCCGATCATGGCGCCCGTCTAGCACGGCAACCAAGCTTGTCTAACCCGACATGGTGCCCCTGGCCGGACTCGAACCGGCACTTCCGGAGAAACTCGATTTTGAGTTCAGCGCGTCTACCAATTCCGCCACAGGGGCACTGTGCCTGCCGCGCTTAGCGGCGCTCGCCCAAGTGTTCAAGCGCGCTCAGAAATCCATGCCAAAACTTAGCCCGACGACGCGCATCGCAAGCGAGGTTTTGCCCTGTTTGCGATAAATCTGATCCCGGCCGGACATGTCGTCCGCCAGCGGCAAACGCTCCCTGCTGCGCACATTCTCTTCCCGCTGCGAAGGAAGGTCCGCCGGCATGGTCATGGTGCGGGGCACATCGGGAAGCCGGTAGACCGATGCGCTCGCATGTGTGTGACGCGGCGCATTTTCCTTCGCCTGGTCGGAGGCTGAAGCCGGCGCTGCCAGAGATGCGAGCGACAGCCCGCCAAACAATATCAACAGTCCCATAATGCTCTTTGCCCCCATCCTGATTGAAGGACAAAAGTTACAGGCCGTGCCTAATTCCGGGTTACGAGTTGAGGTGCCTGCAGCGTTAAGGAAAAATAATTCTTCGCTCAGGCTTTCATCGCGCCTGCAACCAGCTTGTGAAGCCGCGAATGCAGCGGATCGTTGCCGGCCAGGACCTGTTCGTCGCAAATCGCCTGAGAACGCCCCCTGAAGTCTGTCACGAAGCCTCCTGCTTCGCGAACGAGCAGGCAACCCGCCGCGGTATCCCACGGGGCAAGGCCGCTTTCCCAGAACCCGTCAAACCGCCCGGCAGCCACCCAGGCAAGATCGAGCGACGCCGCCCCGAAACGGCGAATGCCGGCGACTTGCGGGCCGATGGTGTCGTAGATTCTTCGTCCATTCCCCCACATCGCCGCGCCCCTTGAAGGGCATTCCGGTGGCAACCAGCGCATCGCTAAGCTGTCTGCGGGAAGAAACGCGCAACCGGCCATCCTGCAGCCAGGCGCCGCGGCTCTTTTCGGCCCAGAACGTCTCGTCGGTGATCGGCTGGTAGATAACGCGCGGCGATCACATCGCCCCAGCCCGAACCGTCGAGCTTCGGCTCCTGAGCCGCGATCGAGATCGCGAAATGTGGAATTCCGTGAAGGAAGTTCGAAGTCCCGTCGAGCGGATCGATTATCCAGCGCGGCATGCCTGGCTGGCCTTCGATCCTGCCGCCTTCCTCCAGTTCGAAACCCCAGTCGGGACGCGCCTGAAGCAATTCGTCATAGATCGTGCGTTCGGACGCCTGATCGGCCTTCGATACGAAATCCGCCGGCCCCTTCCGGCTGACCTGCAAATGTTCGACTTCGCCGAAGTCGCGGCGCAACCGCCCACCGGCTCGGCGGGCGGCGCGCTCCATCACGCGAATGAGGCCTGAAACTGCCAATTACTTACCGCTTTCAAGTTGGGTCAACGCGTGACCGGTGATCAGCGCCCTGCGCCAGCTGTGTCTTTCGGGGCTGCCGGACGGAGGCGCGCCCTCGGCCGACTGGAAAGTGATTCCGCAGACGCCCGCCGCCGCACGATAGACGTCGGTAGGCGTTGCATCGCTCAGCGCGGCATTCTGCTTGATCGCATTGCCAGCAGCGGTGCTGATCTCGGAAAGCTTGTTGTTATACAGGCAATTGATCAACCGCGCCTTCACTGGCTGGGAGACTTCCTTGGCCTCGAGTGCAACATTGAATGCGCGCAGGATCTGCGTCGCGCGCAGCATATTTGCGGCCTGCTCCGGTGTGGGCTTGGCCGGCGCATCTGCAGGCGCCTTGGTTTGTGCGATGGCCGCAACAGGTGAAATCGAACCGAGCAGCAATGCGATTGCTGCGGCGGCGAGGGAATGATTACGCATGGTCAGTCTGCCTTTTTGACATATTCACGGGCATAGACGTCCACGACAATGCGGGTCCCGCTTTCGATATGCGGAGGCACCATCACGCGAACGCCATTCTCGAGCACCGCGGGCTTGTAGCTTGAACTGGCCGTCTGGCCCTTCACCACGGCGTCTGCCTCGACGATTAGGGCTTCGACCTGTTCTGGAAGCTGAACGCTGATCGGGCCGTTCGTCGTATAATTCGAGCGTTACGTCCATGCCGTCGGTCAGAAACGCCTTCGCGTCCCCGAGCAGGTCGGATTCCAGCGTGATCTGATCGTAATTGTCCTTGTCCATGAACACGAGCTGGTCGCCGTCTTCGAACAGGAACTGAAAATCCTTCGTGTCGAGCCGGACGCGCTCCACCGTGTCGGCGCTGCGAAAGCGGACATTCGTCTTGCGGCCATCGATCAGGTTCTTCATCTCAACCTGCATGAAGGCGCCGCCCTTGCCCGGTTGGGTGTGCTGGATCTTCGCAACTTTCCAGATGCCTGCTTCATATTCGAGGATATTGCCTGGCCGGATATCCACGCCACTGATTTTCATGAGGTTCAGCTTTCCAACGCTAGGAACGAGAGTAAGCGCGCGCCCTAGCGAATGGACGGGCTGTCGGCAAGCTGGGCGACCGAGAGGGTGGCGGATCGGGCAAACGCGTGCTAGCCGCCCCGGCGCAAGGATCGAACGACGATGAGAGCCATCCTGATAGCTTTGTCCGCCGGCATGCTCGCCTGTGCCGGGAGCGCTTCCGCCGTATCGGGCGGGAAACTCGGCACGCTCGATAGGGGCGCCTATGTCTGCGAGACCGCTGGCGATGCCGCAACCGGCCGAGGTGTGCCGGTGCCGGAGGCTGAATTCGAGATCACGAACTCCTCCACATATCTGACTTCCGAAGGCAGCGGCCATTACCTTCGCACCGGAGATCTCGTGACAATGACCAGCGGTCCCAAGAAAGGGGAACGCTTTCAAGTCAAGAGTGAGAGATTTCTGCGGCAGACAGCCAGTGACGGAAGCGAAACCGGCCTGCGCTGTATCAGGCTCGGTTCGACCCGGAGCTGAGCTTAGCGGCAAATGCCCGCATGGCGGCAGCCTCGTCGCCATTCCACACGGCTCCTGAAACAGCCAGAAAATCGGCCCCGGCTTCGATCAAAGGGCCACAATTTTCAGGCGTGATCCCACCGATCGCCACGCAGGGCAATTCGAAGAACTGTTGCCACCATTCGAGCAGCGCCAGCTCTGCCTGATGCTCGGTGTCCTTGGTGGAGCTCGGAAAGAATGCGCCGAAGGCGACGTAATCCGCCCCTGCCTCTCCGGCCTCCATCGCCTTGTGCCGGCTATTATTGCAGGTGACGCCGATCTGGGCATCGCGCCCGAGGCGCTCTCGCGCTTCCGCAACTTCCCCGTCCGATTGGCCAAGGTGAACGCCATCCGCGCCAAGCCGCTTCGCAAGCGAAATACTGTCATTGACGATGAAGGCGACGTCGCGTTCGGCGCAAATCCGTTGCAGCGGTTCTGCCAGACCCGCTGCCTCATGCTCGTCGATGCCCTTCACCCGGAACTGGAAAGCCGCGGCAGGCCCGGCGTCGAGCGCGCGAACGAGCCGTTCGGGGAATTTGCCCCCCACGTCGAGCGGCGAGATCAGATAGAGTTGGCAATTCTGCATAGGGCTGCGGCTCTATCCTTACCTGGCGCCGCCGCCAAGTATTCTGGAACGGTTCAGTATTGCCGTGCATAATTGCAGCATGAAAATCGCCCTCGCTCTTCTCGCTTCCGTGGCGCTCGCCGGTTGCGCCACCGTACCGGACCATTCCAGCGCCGATAACGCCCTACCTGTTGCTCAGGGCGAGGTCGCGCTGGGTCAACCCGCCCAAGTCGGCATGCTGGTCGCAACGCCGCTGGAAGTCATCGAAGACAGCCGCTGCCCGATGAATGCCCGCTGCGTATGGGCCGGGCGCGTGATGCTTTCGACCAGGATCGAAGGCAGCGGCTGGCAAGAAAACGCTGAATTGACCCTTGGAGAGCCCTACTCAACCCACGACACGAGCATCGCGCTCACTTCGGTCTCGCCCGAGCAGATGGCAGGAGCGGAATCCGGTCCGATCGATTACCGCTTTGGCTTCGAAGGCGGCAATTAACCGCCCGTTTTAACTACCGAGGCCTGATAAATCTCGTCGATCGCGCTGCGCGAGCGCAGCATCGAATTCCTCATCGCTCATATTTGCGCGCAAGTCTTCGAGCAACGCGCGGCTGAAGCTCGCGATCATCCCTTCGTTCTTCGCCAGTTCGACGCAGGCTTCGGGTCGCTTGAAGCCGCCGGAAAGCGCGACCACGCGCACCACCGCGCGGATGATCGACCAGCGGCGTGTAAGTGTTGGGCACGACCGGGATCGAGAGCTTGAGCATCACCTTGTGGCCTTCCGGCAGGGCGTCGAGGCCCTTGAGGAGTTCGTCGCAGCAGGATTTGCTCGCCTTCGGCCCGGTCGGCGCGACTTGATGTTATATTCCGGCTCGAACATCGGCATCAGCCCGGCGTTGATGATCGGCTTCCCGAATTCGAACTGCTGCGCGACATTGGCGGCGATGCCGGCCGGGTTGGCCGCGTTGATCACCGAGCGCATCTTGGTGCCGAACACGCCGAGCGCCTTGGAGCGGGCGAGCAGTTCGTCGAGATCCGGCATCGGCTTCATCAGCTGGACGCCATCGGCTTCGTCTTCCAGGCCCTTGTCGACCTTGATGAACGGCACCACGCCGCGTTCGCGCAGCAATGTGGGCACGGCTTGCCTTCGGCCATGCCGTCCATCGTCTTCTCGAACAGGATCGCGCCGAGCACCTTCTCGCCGGTGAAGGCGGGCGAGGTGATGATGCGGACGCGCATCTCGTGGATCAGGCCGAACATCTCATCGTCAGAGCTCTAGGCGCCTTCCTCGATGCCATAGCCCAATAGCGCCTTGGGCGTCGATCCGCCGCTCTGGTCGAGCGCGGCGATGAAGCCCTTGCCGGTGGTGATCCGGTCCAGCATGTCCTGTTCGATCATTGCTTCGTCCTGCCTTTGTAGTGTCAGTCTGATTTAAGCTTCGAGCGCAGCAACGCCCGGGCAGTTCGCTTGCCTTCCATCCATTCGAGGAAGGCACCGCCTGCGGTCGAGATGTAGCTGAAATCCTCTGCCACGCCCGCATGGTTCGAGCGCAGCAACGGTATCGCCGCCGCCTGCGACGGAGACCAGCGAGCCTTCCTTGGTCAGCGCGGCGGCGGTCTTCGCCAGCGCCACGGTGGCGGCATCGAACGGCGGCGTCTCGAACGCGCCGAGCGGGCCGTTCCACACCAGCGTGCGGCAGGTCTTGAGCACATCGGCCAGCGCTTCGACCGCCTGCGGGCCGACGTCGAGGATCATCTCGTCGGCACCGACCTCGTGGACATTGCACGTGCGCAGTGAGGTCGGGTTTGGCGGCGAATTCCTTCGCCACCACGACGTCATAGGGCAGATGGACGGTGCAGCCGGCCTCGTCCGCCGCCTCGAGGATCTCTTCCGCCGTGTCCGGCCAGATCATGCTCGCACAGCGACTTGCCGACATTCACGCCGCGCGCGGCCAGGAAGGTGTTGGCCATGCCGCCGCCGATGATCAGATGATCGACCTTGCTCGACCAGATGCGTCGAGCACGTCGAGCTTGGAGGAAACCTTCGCCCCGCCGACCACGGCCGCGACCGGCTTCTCGGGATTGCCGAGCGCCTTTTCCAGCGCTTCCAGTTCCGCCTGCATCGACCGACCGGCATAGGACGGGCAGGAAATGCGCCAGGCCCTCGGTCGTCGCATGGGCGCGGTGCGCGGCGGAAAAGGCGTCGTTGACGTAGAAATCGCCATTGGCCGCGATCGCCTTGGCCAGTTCGGGATCGTTCTTCTCCTCGCCCGGCCAGAAGCGCGTGTTTTCGAGCAGCGCGATATCGCCATCGCCGCAGGATGCCGATCGTCTGGGCGACGATCGGCCCGGCGATTTCGGGCACGAACATCACTTCCTTGCCCAAGCACTTCCTGCACCGCATCGATCACCATCGACAGCGACTGAGTCGAACTGCGCTGCCCCTTGGGCCGGCCGAAATGGGCCAGCAGCAGCACCTTGGCGCCCTTGTCCGGCCAGTTCGAGGATGGTCGGCGCGCGGCCGCGCGGATGCGGGTCTCGTCGGTGACCTGGCCGCCATCCATCGGCAGGTTGAGGTCGACGCGAACCAGCGCGACCTTGCCGGTCACCTCGCCAAGATCGTCGAGCGTTCGGAAACCTGCCATTGCCGTTCCTTATTGTCCGCCGGTCGATCAGAGGAAGCTCGCCATCACCCCGGCCGTGTCGATCATGCGGTTGGAGAAGCCCCATTCATTGTCATACCACGAAACCACGCGGACCAGCTTGCCTTCGATCACCGCGGTTTCGAGGCTGTCGATGGTCGAACTTGCCGGATAGTGGTTGAAGTCGATCGAGACGAGCGGCTCGTCGGTATAATCGAGCACGCCCTTCATCGCGCCTTCGGATGCCGCCTTGAGCGCTGCGTTGAGCTCTTCCTTGCGTGGTGTCGCGCGTGGGCGTGAAGATCAGGTCGACCAGGCTGACATTCGGCGTCGGCACGCGGACCGAGCGAGCCATCGAGCTTGCCCTTCAGTTCGGGCAGCACCACGCCGACCGCGCGCGCTGCGCCGGTGGTGGTCGGGATCATGTTCATGCGCAGCCGCCGCGTGCACGGCGCATGATCCGAATGGATCTGGTCGAGCATCTTCTGGTCGTTGGTATAGCTGTGGATCGTGGTCATGAAGCCGCGCTCGATCCCGATCGCTCGTTCAGCACCTTGGCCACCGGCGCGAGGCAGTTGGTGGTGCAGCTGGCGTTGGAAACGATCGATGTGATCGCCGGTCAGCGTCTCGTGGTTGACGCCGTAGACGACCGTCTTGTCGACACCCGTGGCCGGGGCCGAAATCAGCACGCGCTTGGCGCCGGCATCGAGATGCGGCTGGCTCGCTTCGCTTGGACTGGAAGAAGCCGGTGCATTCGAGCACGATGTCGATGCCCATTGGCCGCGTGCGGCAGCTTGGCCGGGATCGCGTTCCGCGGTCACGTGGATGCGCTTGCCGTTGACGATGATGTCGTTGCCGTCGGCTTCACCGTGCCGGGGAAGCGGCCATGCGACGCTGTCGAAGCGCGAACAGCAGCGCATTGGCCTTGGCATCGGCCAGATCGTTGATCGAAACCAGTTCGAGATCGTGATCGGTCCGCTCCAGGATCGCGCGGGCGACCAGGCGACCGATGCGTCCGAACCCGTTGATTGCAACCTTGGTCGCCATGCCAAATGCTCCTGTTAATTTACTAGCTTTGCTGATGATTTGCGGGACGATAGCTTCGGCTGTGAAGCCGAAATGTTCGAATAGATCCTCCGCCGGGGCCGATGCGCCGAAACGGTCGAGCCCGATATTGAGGCCGTCGGTGCCGGTGTAGCGCTCCCAGCCGAACGTCGTGCCCGCCTCAATCGAAACGATGAGCGCGTCCGTCGGGCAGGACATCCGCGCGATAGGCGGCATCCTGCGCGTCGAACAGTTCGGTGCAGGGCATCGAGACGACATCCGCCCCAATGCCCTCGCGCTTCCAGCGCATCGGCGCACGGCCAGCGCGAGCTCCACTTCGGAACCGGTCGCGAGCAGCACGACCTTGCGCGCGCCGATCGCGGCGCGCAGGCGATAGGCGCCCTTGGCGCAGAGATTCTCCGACGCAGCCTCCGTGCGCGCACCTGCGGCAGGTTCTGGCGGCGTCAGCGCGAGCACGCGAGGGCCGTCTCGGCGTCTTGCAGCGCCAGCTCCCAGCATTCCGCCGTCTCGATCGCATCGGCCGGGCGGATACACGTTGCAGATTGGGGATCGCGCGCAGGCTCATGCACATGTTCGATCGGCTGGTGGGTCGGCCCATCTTCGCCCAGGCCGATGGAATCATGCGTCATCACATAGACGACCCGCGCCTGCTGCAGCGCCGACAGGCGGATCGCGCTGCGGGCATAGTCGGAGAAGACCAGGAAGGTGCCGCCATAGGGGATCACCCCGCCATGCAGCGCCATGCCGTTCATCGCCGCGGCCATGCCGAATTCGCGGATGCCGTAATAGACATAGCGGCCGGAATAATCCTGCGCGGTCAGCGGCCTGGTCGGCTTGGTCTTGGTGTTGTTCGAACCGGTCAGATCGGCCGAACCGCCGATCAGTTTCGGGCAGCAGCTCGTTGATCGCGCCCAGCGCCATTTCGCTGGCCTTGCGGGTGGCGACCTTCTGGGGCTGCGCGATCAGCGACGTCGATGTAGTCGTCGAGCGCTGAAGCCGTCGGGCAGATCGCCCGCCATCCGGCGCTGGAATTCGCGCCTTGTCGCCGCTGGCGTCGAGCCGGCGCTGCCATGCCGCGTGCGCTGCCGCGCCCGGCGCGCCAGTCGCGCGCCAGTCGGCCAGGATATCGTCGGGAATCTCGAACGGCGCCGAGGTCCAGCCCAATTCGAGCGCGCGCCGCAGCGACTTCGTCCGCGCCCAGCGGCGCGCCGTGGACGTTGCGCTGCGTGCCCTGCTTGTTGGGCGCGCCCTTGCCGATGATCGTCTTGCAGGCGACCAGCGATGGGCGCGGATCGGCCAGCGCCTCGTCCAGCGCGCGGTCGATATCGGCAAAATCATGGCCGTCGCAGCTGGTCGACATGCCAGCCGGTCGCGCGATAGCGCGCCTGATGTCCTCGCTGGTCGAAAGATCGGTCGCGCCGTCGATGGTGATCCGTTATCGTCCCACAGCACGATCAGGCGCCCGAGCCGAGATGGCCGGCAAGGCCGATCGCTTCGTGGTTGATGCCTTCCATCAGGCAGCCGTCGCCGGCGATCACCCAGGTGCGGTGATCGACCAGATCGTCGCCGAAGTCGGCATTGAGGTGCCGCTCGGCCATCGCCATGCCGACGGCCATCGCCAGGCCCTGGCCCAGCGGGCCGGTGGTGCATTCGACGCCGTCGAGCAGGAAATTTTCCGGGTGGCCGGCGCAAGGGCTGCCGAGCTGGCGGAAATTGCGGATGTCGTCCATCGTCGGGCGTGCATAGCCGGTCAGATGCAGCAGCGAATAGATCAGCATCGAGCCGTGGCCGGCCGACAGCACGAAGCGGTCGCGGTCGGCCCATTTGGGTGCGGCAGGATCGAACTTCAGATACTTGGACCACAGAACCGTCGCGACGTCGGCCATGCCCATCGGCATGCCGGGATGGCCGCTATTGGCCGCCTGGACCGCGTCCATCGAGAGCGCGCGGATGGCATTGGCCATGGGCGCGAGGCGGGACGGATCGAGGGTCATTGCGGCTGGCTCCTGCGGCGCCGGCGAAATGGTCATTTTTCTGACGATTCGGCGCGCGGCTTCCTTTGCGGACGTACTGCGCTCCGTCAAGCGCAGCGCAATCCGCGCCAGACAAGTGCCGCCCAGGGGTCGAATGCGAAAGGTAATTCACAACTTTCGTGACCAAGTTTTTGCAAAAAACGTAAAGTTTGGGCTAGCGCTATGCGATGGAAACGGAAAGGGTCGCTAAAGCTTTGGCCCGGATTGAGGCCGCTGTAACTCGCATAGAGGCTGCGGCGTCGCGCCCGCGCCAATCTGGCCGATCCCGACCTTGCCCGCAGGCATGCGGAATTGAGAGCCAGTGTTGGCGAATCCCTGCGCGAACTCGATACGCTGATCGGCCAGTTCGAATGACGGGGGGCCGACCATGAGCAATGTGACACTTGGAAATCGGCGGCCGGCCTTACACGGTAGCCTGCGGCGACGGGCAGGAAGCCCATGTCGCGATGCTTGGCCGGACGATCGACGAGAAGCTCGGCTCGCTGAAGCGATTTTGCGCGGCAGAGCGAGGCGCGCACATTGCTGTTCGCGGCCCTGTTGCTGGCCGACGAGAACCACGAGCTGAGAAATGGGCCGGAAGTCTCGCCCACCCCGGTGGCGATTCTCGATCCGGCGGTAGGCAACGTCAACGTCAACGAAATCGAAGCGCTGGCCGATCAACTCGAAAATCTTGCAGCAAGCCTTGAGCGTTAACTCCGCAGCGCCTAGATAGTGCAGCGACGGGTTCTGCCCGGTACGCGCCGATCGATATCCCTGAGGCTATAAGTAAATCCATTGGGGGCTGTCCCTGGTTGGACCCTGGTCCGGCACATATGGTTCCCACCTGACGTGAGGCGTCAGAGGATTTCTCCCGGCACCGGCCCATGGTGGTCCCGTCACTCTAATTCTCGGCGCGCGCCGATCGTAGGAGCGAGGCTTGAGCGACGACCTTCACCAGCGCAAAACGGCGCTGCGCCGCGAGATGCGCCAAGACGCGGCGAGATCATGTCGCCGCGCTCGATCCAGCGACCCGCGGGCTGCTGTTCCGCCGCCCCCCGACAGCAGTGATGGACTTGCTGCCCGCCGGCGCAACCATCGGCCTCTATTACGAAACTCCCGCCGAAGCTCCGGCCAAGGCCTATGCCCGGTTCCTGTTCGAAGAGGGGCATCCGGTCGCCCTCCCCGCCTTCGCCGACAAAAGCGACCCCGATGCATTTCCGCCAATGGAGCGATCCTTTCGGCGAAAGCGACATCGAAGACGGACCATTCGGCCCGCAACCATCCGCGGCCAAACCCCGATGGTGGAGCCCGCCGTGCTGTTCGTCCCGCTGGTGGCCTTCACCGAAAGCGGGGAACGCATGGGCCAGGGTGCCGCGCATTATGACGGCTGGCTGGCGGCCCATCCTGGAACCATCGCAATCGGCATGGCCTGGGACGTCCAGAAGGTGGATAGCTTGCCGCACCGAACCGCACGACGTGCCGCTGAACGCGATCGTCACGCCGACCCGGCTGTACGGGCCCTTCTGATGCGGCAGAAACCGACCTTGCGCATCCCGCTGGGAATTCTCGCGCTGGTGATCGTGCTGGCTGCTCTATGCCTTGGCCGTGGCCTGGGCCTCGCAATGGATCGGGCAGCTTCACGTGCTGGTGCAAACCGTGATCTACCTGGTTCTGGGAGTCGTCTGGCTGCTGCCCCTGCGGCGTTTCCTGATCTGGATGGAAACCGGCCGCTGGGGCTGACGCTTCTCTCGCAGGCCTGAAATTCCCTAGTGGCGCGAGTGACGGGACTTGAACCCGCGACCTCCGGCGTGACAGGCCGGCGCTCTAACCAACTGAGCTACACCCGCTAATTGCAGGGGCTGCGTCCCTTGGGAGCAGCGCCACTAAGGCAGCGCCGCCGCCCTGTCAACTACAGTAAAGGCGCATTTGGCGCACCATTTCGCACGCCCCCTTTCCAGGCCGTTCCGGGAAAGAAATTACCCTGTCGTTAACCATATTTTTCCTTGTTGCTGAGAGGATTCCCCATGTCGCCGCTGGTGGCGAAACGGGGGAATTACCAATGCGAAATCCTGGCCCTTGCGGGCACAGCCCTGGCAGCCATTGCCACGCAGGCAGCGGCGCAAGATGCAGTTTCACTCGCGAGCGCGGTGTTTGTCGAACGGATCGGCCACACGCAGGACGGCCGCGTCGAACGCCGGATCGAGCCTGCCAAGCGCCTGACGCGCGGCGACAAGGTCGTGCTGATGGTCGAATGGCGCGCCGCGCAGGCGGACAAGGGCTTCGCCGTGACCAGCCCGATTCCGCGCACGCTCGCATTTCAGGAAATCAGCCTGGAAGGCGCCGAAGTATCGGTCAATGGCGGCAGGAGCTGGGGCCGGATCGGCGAATTGGTGATCCGCGACGGCGACGGCGATGCGTCTCGCTTCGCCGGAGGATGTCACCAATCTGCGCTGGCGCGTGAGCGAGCGCGAAGCCGCGCGCGGCAGCGGCCGGGTCACCTATCAGCGCGATCGTGCGCTGAGCCCGCAATTCAGACCGCGATCGGCGCCTTGATGGCGCCTTGCGGTGCATAGCCCGTCACCGCGAAATCCTCGATCCGGTAGTCGAAGATCGAATCGGGCTTGCGCAGGATCTCCAGCTCGCGGCTCGCCCTGCGGGCTGCGCGGCCGAGCTGTTCTTCCACCAGATCGCGCGTGATTGAGATAGAGATGCGTATCGCCGCCCATCCACACCAGTTCGCCCGGCTGCAAGCCCGGCCTGCTGCGCGATCATCCGCGTGCAGCAGCGCGGCCGACCACAGGTTGAACGGCAGGCCCAGCGCGACATCGCAGCTGCGCTGGTAGAGCAGGCAGTTGAGCCGGCGTCGCTGCCCTGGCCCGCGACATGGAACTGGTAGGTCTTGTGGCACGGGCGGCAGCGCCATCCGGTCAAGCTCGGCGACGTTCCAGCCTTCGATGATGTGGCGGCGGCTGCCGGGGCTGGTGCTGCAGGCTTTCGACCACCTGCGGCGACCTGGTTGATGCCCTTGCCCTTGCGGTAGAGCTGCCGTCGCCGCTGGGCTCGTAAGTCGGCCAATCGACCCACTGCTTGCCATAGACCGGCCCCAGATCGCCCCAGCGCGCGGCAAAGGCCTCGTCGTCGGCGATCCGCGCGACGAAGCTCTCCAGCGCGATATCGCTCGCCCGTCTCGCGGACATAGGTGGCATGCGGCCATTCGTTCCAGATCTTCACGCCCTGCAGCACCAGCGGGCGGATGTTGGTGCTCGCCGGTCAGGAACCACAGCATCTCGCGCGTCGCGGTCTTCCAATAGACCCGCTTGGTGGTGAGCAGCGGCATCCGCCCGTCGGCCAGATCGAAGCGCAGCTGCGCCCCGAACACCGAGCGCGTGCCGATCCCCGGTGCGATCCGACCCGCTCGTCCCCGCGCTCCCACACTGTCGCGCAGCAGATCGAGATATTGCCATTCGGGGTGGCGGCCATCGGCGGAATCGTTGCGGGCATCAGCGGCACTGGCCATGCGGCAGTGGCTACACCCGAAATTGCCCGCTTGCCACCCTGCCCCCGCGCGGCTATTGGCCCGCCTCTGCCTCGCCCGCGTGCGTTTGCATGCGGGACTACCGGTCGGGGAGTAGCTCAGCCTGGTAGAGCACTGTCTTCGGGAGGCAGGGGCCGGAGGTTCAGGCAGGCGAGGAATCCTCTCTCCCCGACCAATTTCTCCAATATGGCAATCTCGATTGCGAAAAACCCTGCCGGATATGCCATTTGCCCGTGCGCGACGCACTTGTAATCCGGCCGTAACATCGCCATTGGGGCGCGCGAATTAGGCGCATTTCGCGCTCAGGCGTGGCAGGCCCCGGGAATATGATGAACCGATCGATCCTCCGCGACGATACCCCGTGGGATATCGGCGATGACGACAAGCTGCACGAGGAATGCGGCGTCTTCGGCGTGATCGGCGCGAACGACGCCGCGGCCATCTGCGCGCTCGGCCTCCACGCCCTGCAGCATCGCGGGCAGGAAGCGGTCGGCATCACCAGCTTCGACGGCAAGCGAATTCTATTCCCAGCCGCGGCCTTGGCCATGTCGCGGAGAACTTCTCCACCGGCGAAGCGCTGGCCGAACTGCCCGGGCACATGGCGGCGGGCCATGTGCGCTATTCGACCACCGGCGGTTCGGGGCTGCGCAACGTCCAGCCGCTCTATGCCGATCTGGCCTCGCGGCGGCTTTGCCATTGCGCATAACGGCAACATCTCCAACGCGATGACGCCTGCGCGCAGGAACTGGTGCAGCAAGGGCGCGATCTTCCAGTCGACCTCCGATACCGAAGTGATCATCCACCTCGTCGCCACCAGCCGCTATCCCACCCTGCTCGACCGGTTCGTCGATGCGCTGCGGATGGTCGAAGGCGCCTATTCGCTGATCTGCATGACCCCCGAGGGCATGATCGCCTGCCGCGATCCGCTGGGCATCCGCCCGCTGGTGATGGGCAAGATCGGCGATGCGATCGTCTTCGCCAGCGAAACCGTGGCGCTCGACGTGGTCGGCGCCGAATTCGTCCGCGAGGTCGAACCGGGCGAACTGGTCCAGGTCGATTTCGACGGCAATATCGAGACCCACCGTCCGTTCGGCAACCCCACGCCGCGCCCCTGCATCTTCGAGCATGTCTATTTCAGCCGCCCCGATTCGATCTTCGACGGACGCTCGGTCTATGCAGTGCGCAAGGAAATCGGCGTCCAGCTGGCGCTCGAAAGCCCGGTCGAAGCCGATCTGGTCGTGCCGGTGCCCGACAGCGGCGTGCCCGCGGCGATCGGCTATTCCGCAGCAATCCGGCATTCCGTTCGAACTGGGCATCATCCGCTCGCACTATGTCGGGCGGACCTTCATCCAGCCTTCGGACGGCGCGCGCCATGCCGAGCGTCAAGCGCAAGCACAACGCCAACCGCGCGATCGTGGAAGGCAAGCGGATCGTGCTGATCGACGATTCGATCGTGCGCGGCACCACCAGCCTGCAAGATCGTCCAGATGATGCGCGATGCCGGCGCCACGCGAAGTGCATTTCCGCGTCGCCAGCCCGCCGACCGGCCACGGCTGCTTCTACGGCGTCGACACGCCCGAACGTTCCAAGCTGCTCGCCGGGCGGATGGACGTCGGCGCGATGTGCGATTTCATCCAGGCCGACAGCCTGGCCTTCGTCTCGATCGACGGGCTCTACCGCGCCGTCGGCCAGAAGCAGCGCAACAATGCCTGCCCGCAATATCTGCGATGCCTGCTTCACCGGCGACTATCCCACGCAGCTGACCGATCTCGCGCAGGCGCGAGGCCGACGCCGCGCAGCTCTCCTTCCCGGTCAACAAGGTCGCCTGATGGCACAGGACGCGATAGACAGGCCCTTCGCCGGGCAGATCGCGCTTGTCACCGGTGCGAGCCGCGGGATCGGCGCGGCCACGGCCAAGGCGCTGGCCGCGGCCGGCGCGCATGTCATGCTGACCGCGCGCGATGCCAAGGCGCTCGAAGCAGGTCGAAGACGCGATCCACGCAGGCCGGCGGCAGCGCGACCATCGCCCCGCTCGACCTGGGCGAACCCGATGCCATCGCGCGGCTGGCCGCCGCCATGGCGAACCGCTGGGACACGCTCGACATCATGGTGATCTCGGCGGCGCTATCTGCCCCAGCTGGGCCCGGTGACCCAGATCGACCCCAAGAACTTCAACCAGGCGCATCACCACCAATCTGCTGGCGACCCAGGCGCTGCTCGCCGGCGTTCGATCCGCTGCTGCAAGCGCAGCGCAGAATGCGCGGATCATCGGGCTGACCAGCAGTGTCGCCACGAAGCCGCGCGCCTATTGGGGCGCCTACGCGCGCGACCAAGGCCGCGTTCGAAGTCGCTGCTCGAATGCTATGCGCAGGAAGTCGAGCGGATTTCCGCAATTCGTGTCGCCATCGTCGATCCCGGCGCCACCCGCACCGACATGCGCGCCCGCGCCTATCCGGGCGAAGATCCTGCAACGGTGAAGACGCCGAAGTCGTCGCCGACCGTATCGTGGCGCTGCTGCGAACGGACTTTCCAACCATGCAGCGTGAACGCGTGGAAGCAATCGGTTAACCAACCTTGACCAAGGCTTGCGAAAGCAGATTCGGCCATAACTTCCACAGCATGTCGGACGGCTCCGGACAGCTTTCGGCAGCGAGCTGGGAGTTTGGCGCAATGACGCTCCATCGGTGTGAAAACCCGCTATGAAATCGCGGCGCAGGAAGACCGCTGCGCACCGCGCACGCGGCTGACGATTCCGGCGCAATTGCGCGTTTCGGGTGGGCGGGGGTTCCAGACGGTGGTCCATGACCTTTCGCTATCGGGATTTTCGGCAACCGCAGTCAACCGGATGCATATCGGCTCGGTTTGCTGGCTGACCCTGCCCGGCCTGGAATCGCTGCAGAGCGAAGTGGTCTGGTGGGAGGACGGCCTGTGCGGCTGCGCCTTCGTGCCAGCTGCTGAGCCCGATCGTCCACGACAACATCCTTGCCCGCTTCGCAGGGGACGGCGTGTACCGGCAGAGCTGAAAGCTAGCTCAGTTCTTCACCAGGGTGACCTGGCTGACGGTGATCCCGCCGCCGCGGAAGCCGCCTTCGCAATACATCAGATAGAAGCGCCACAAGCGGCATGAAACGCTCGTCGAACCCGGCAGGCAGCAGCTTTTCTCGCACCGCCTGCTCGAAGTTCGCACGCCATGCCTTGCAGCGTTTCGGCATAATCCAGGCCGAAATCCTCCTGATCTTCCCAGGAGAGGCCCCGTTCGGCGGCAAGGCGGCGAAATTCGCTGGTGCGAATCAGCAGGCCGCCCGGGAAGATATAGGACTGGATGAAATCGGCATTGCGCGCATAGCCATTCGAACAATGCCTCGCGCATCGCGATGAACTGGATCGCCGCACGTCCGCCGGGCTTCAGGCTGCGGGCCAGGCAGTCGAAGAAGTCCGGCCAGTATTCGCGGCCGACCGCCTCGACCATTTCGACGCTGACGATCGCGTCGAACTGTCCGGTGACATCGCGGTAGTCCTGATGGCGGAACTCGATCGCGCCCGGCATGCCGGCTCCCGCGCCCAGTCGCAGCTGTTCGTCCGACAGGCTGATGCCGGTGACCTTGCTGCCGCGCCCGGCGAAATAATTGCTCAGCGCGCCCCAGCCGCAGCCGATCTCGAGCAGGCTTTCCGGCTTGCCGAGGCGCTGTGCCAGCCTTTGCCACTTGCTGTGCTGCGATGCCTCCAGGCCGCCAGCCGGCGAAATCGAGGCCGCTCGAATAGCTCATCGTCGGATCGAGCCATGCGCGCGTAGAAATCGTTGCCGAGATCGTAATGCGCATGGATGTTGCGTTCGGCCTGCTGGCGCGTGTTGCGGTTGAGCCAGTGCAGCAACTGCGCCGGCGAGACGCCACGGGCCCTTTGGCGCGCCCGGTTTCGCCCATCGTATCGCTATTGGCGATGACCAGCGCGAACAGCGCGACCGGATCCGGGCTCTCCCATTCGCCCGCTTCCCACGCCTGGTAGAAGCCGACCGAGCCGCCAGTCGCCAGGCGCAGCAGCGAGCGCCAGTCACGCAAGGTGATTTCCGCATCGAAACCCGGCTTGCGCCCGCCGAGCATCCGCGTCGTGCCATCGGGCAAGCGCGCCATGAGCGAACCTGTTTCCAGGGCATCGTCGAAGCGATCGAGCACTTTGTGAATACCGCCGACAAACAGGCGCGCGAGCAAGGGCCGAACCGGTACCGATCCGGTGGCTGCCATACAGCAGCATGTCTCCCCTGCTTGCCCCCTCTACCGACATGGCCATCTTTATGCCGCGCACCTGCCGGAAGGGCAAGCTGCAGCAAACAGGCGCAAATCAACCATTGCGCTGCGCCCAGGCGGCGAGTGCGCGTTCGCGGGCGGCGCGGTGTTCGACGAGCTTGGCCGGATAGGCCGCAGGCCGGCAGCCATGCGCCTCGGGATCGTGGATGTAGCGGATCGTCCAGTTCGGCCAGTTCGCGGCACCCATTCCCGGATATAATCGCCGGCATCGAACTTCTCGCTCTGGCTGAGCGGCGCCATGATCCGCACGAACATGTTGGCGTCCGCCCCGCTCCCGGCGGTCCACTGCCAGTTGACGCCGTTGTTGGCGTAATCGGCATCGACCAGCGTGTCCCAGAACCAGCGCTCGCCGTGGCGCCAGTCGATCAGCAGATGCTTGATCAGGAAGCTCGCCGCGATCATCCGCACGCGGTTGTGCATCCAGCCCGTCGCCCACAGCTGGCGCATCCCGGCATCGACGATCGGATAGCCGGTGCTTGCCCTGCTGCCACGCCGCGAGATCGGCCGCGGCTTGCGGATCGCTGCCGGGATCGCGCCACGTGAAGCTGCTCGAACTCGCTGCGATGGGATTGCTCGGGATAGTCGGGGAACTGGCGCAGGATCATCTGCGCATAATCGCGCCACACGATCTCGCGGCAGGAAGCTGCCCTGCCCCTCCCCCGCGATGGCCGTCCAAGGCGTGCCACACTTGCGCGGGCGAGATCTCGCCGAAATGGAGATGCGGCGAAAGGCGGCGAGGACCCGTCGATCGAGGGCAGGTTGCGCGCTTCCTGATAGGCCGAAACCCGACCCGCGAAATCTTCGAGCTGCGCATGAGCGGCCGCTCTCACCGCAGTCCCATGCCGCGCGCATGCCGCCCGGCCCAATCGGGTTTGCGGGGAGCAGGCTCCAGTCCTCCAGCCGATCGGATTGCGGCCACTGACGCGGGCGCAGTCAGGCTGGGCGCGGCAGAGCGGTCGGCGCAGGCGGCATATGCTCCAGCAGCGCGCGGTAGAACGGCGTGAAGATCTGGTATTGCCCGCCGCTGCCGCTGGTCACCATGCCCGGCGGCAGCAGGTAATTGCCGTCATGCCGGTGGAAGGCGACCTGCGGCGGCAGCGCCTCCTTCAGCGCCCGCTCCGCATTGCGCCACCACGGTTCGTAATGGCGGAGGGCGTGGACCGCGGCGGCGCCCGTTTCCTGCGGCCAGTGCGGCCAGCACCTCTGCGGCCTTGCCCCGCCGCAGGATCAGCCGCGAACTTGTGCCGGTGCGAGGTCTGCCGCCAGCGACGCGAGGCTATGATGCAGCCACCAGCGCGAAGCCCCGCCCATCGTGCGGTGCTTCGGGCGTCTCGTCGTCGAGCACATAGACCGGGATCACCGGCCCGGCCTGCGCGGCGGCATGGAAAGCCGCCTGATCGGCCAGGCGCAGATCCCGCCGCAGCCAGACGATCTGTGGCCGATTCATGATCTCATTCCCACTCGTTTCCCCCTCCTCTTCAGAGGAGGGGCAGCGAGACTTGGGCTCGCATAGCGAGGCTTAGTCGCAGCGGGGTGGTTTACTGCCTTGCGGCCACCACCCCCAACCCCCTCCTCTGAAGAGGAGTGGGTTTTACGGACCCTCATTTGCCACCGGCAATTCTTCACATTCAACGCCCGGCACCTCCACACTGAAGCGACCTTGCGTCAGTGGATTATAGAACCGTGCATCGTTGAACTGGATACCCTTGCCATTCTCCAACGGTGTCACGAACGGCGCGCGCGACCAGAACAGGAATGCCTTGAGATCGGGGCGGGTTTTGACCAGTTCATCGGTGTCGGGCCAGACGCATATCACTGGCGCTATGAGGTGGGGCGATTGATCTCCCCCAAATGGATCGAGCTTCCAATAAACCAGAAGTTGCTGCCGCCACTGTACCACTCGTTCTTGCGTCCAACGATCAGCTCCCGCCGCCACGGCACAATGGGGACAGGCGAGGCAATCACCGTATCAACCGAGATTTGCTTTGCCGATACGTTGTTTATCTCGAAGGCCCTCGACGCAGCTGCCGAAACGGCGCTGTTCGCACCGACGTAGCCCACCACCAACGCAATCGCGATCCGCGCCGGCTTGCGCCACTCCCCGCCCCGCTTCTCCCGCCGCAGCGAAAACCAGGTCGCGAAACCCATCAGCAGCCACAGCCAGATATCGATGATGAACAGCGTGTCGCCGTAGAACCACTGGTGGCTGAACGGTTCCAGCAGGCGGATGCCGTAGGAATTCAGCCAGTCGAGCGCCGGATGAGTGAGGCAGCCGATGAAAGCCAGCAGGAACAGCCATTTGAAGCTGACCGGCAGGCGCTTTTCCGGCCGTTTTCCGCGCTTGGTCTGCCAGCGGTCCCAGCCATAGAGGATCGCGGCGAGCACCAGCGGCAGCAGAACCCAGGCGATCGGCCCATGCGTAATCCCGCGCCGGAAGCCGAGGTGCTCCACCCCATCGAGCCAGAAGAAGCACGTGGCGTCCACATCCGGCAAGTTCGCGCCGATGATCAGCGCGGGCATGGCGAGCCCGGTCTTCCGCTTGAGGCCGGCCTGCCCGATCAGCGCGCCGACGAGACTATGGGTAAGATTGTCCATCCGGCCCTAGGAGGTTGACACTATAGCGCTACCGAAACTCATCCAAAAATTTCCCTCCTTTCGTTTTTATTCAGTGGATTGCGTGCAACTTTTCACACGCGGATTGTGACCTTCCGGATACTCTGCATTCCAGCCTGCAACGCTAGGCGCAGACAGGATTCGCCGTCCGCCCGCTCATCAAAGCAGGCAGACGCCGTGTAGGAAAGCCTTTCGTTGAAAGCTGTTTAAACCGGATCCTGCGCCGTGCCGCTGACCGTCCAGGTCTGGCCCTTGGCGAGCAGCTTGGCGAGGTCGGCGTCCTTGCCTTCGCTGGCCTGTGGCGTTCTGTTCGATCACGGCGCTCTCGAAGGTCGGGCGCGGATCGTCGTAGAGCACGCCCAGCGCCATCGGGAACTCGCCGAACGGCATTTCGACCAGCATATGCGCGAGCGCGCGGTTGGTCACGTCGTGCACGATCACGCCCGGCCGCCTGCCAGTCGCCATCGACGACATCGACCACCTTCGAGCGCAGCAGCTCGTCGCGTGTCGAGCGCGAGGCCCTTGGTCGCCGCTCGGCGAACAGCATCGGCTGCGCCGTTGCTCGAGCCACAGCTGGCTGGTCCTCGGCGCCCTTGGGCGCGGTGAAATCGTCGAACACGTCCTTGTTGTAGACGATGCAGTTCTGGAAGATCTCGACGAAGGCCGCGCCCTGGTGGGCATGGGCCGCCTTCAGCACGTCGGGCAGGTTCTTCGACACGTCGAAGCCGCGCGCGACGAAGCGCGCGCCGGAGCCGAGCGCGAAGGCGCAGGGGTTGGCCGGGCGGTCGACCGAGCCGAACGGGGTCGACGGGCGAGTGCGTGCCGATCGCGGCTGGTCGGCGAATACTGGCCCTTGGTCAGGCCGTAGATCTCGTTGTTGAACAGCAGGATCTGGCAATCGAGATTGCGGCGCAGCACGTGCATCAGTGTGGTTGCCGCCGATCGACAGGCCGTCGCCGTCGCCGGTGACGATCCACACGTCGAGCTCGGGATTGGCGAGCTTGATGCCGGTCGCGACCGCCGGCGCGCGGCCGTGGATCGTGTGGAAGCCGTAGGTCTCCATGTAATAGGGAAACGCGACGAGCAGCCGATGCCGCGAGACGAACACCGTGTTCTCCGGGTCCGCGCCGAGCTCGCGGCAGCGTGCGCTGCACCGCCTTGAGGATCGCATAGTCGCCGCAGCCGGGGCACCAGCGCACTTCCTGGTCGGTTTCCCAGTCCTTGAGCGTGGTGGTGATGGGGGTCATGTCGTTCATGGCGTCGATCGCCTTGAGCTCGGCAGCTGGGTTTCAGCTGCCGGATCGTCACCGCCTTCATTGCCGGGACGTCGTCGAAGAACTTGCCGATCGCAGCTTCGATCTCCGCGATGGTGAACGGCTGGCCGCTGACACTTGGTTGAGCGGCTTCGCATCGACCAGATACTGGTCGCGCAGCACGGTCTTGAACTGGCCGGTGTTCATTTCCGGCACGAGGATCTTGTCGAAGCCCTTGAGCAGCTCGCCGAGATTCTTCGGGCAGCGGCCAGATGTGGCGGACGTGGATGTGGCTGACGTCGAGGCCCTTCGCGCGCGCGCGGCGCACCGCCTGGTGGATCGGGCCGTAGGTCGAACCCCAGCCGACGACGGCCAGCTTGCCGCTGGTCTCGCCCAGCGCGACATCCTGCGTCGGGAATGCCGTTGGCGACGCCGTCGATCTTGGCCGTGCGGGCGTCGGTCATCGCCTGGTGGTTGGCGGGCGCATAATCGATGTTGCCGGTGTCGACGTCCTTCTCGATGCCGCCGATGCGGTGCATCAGGCCCGGGCGTGCCGGGCTTGATCCAGGGCGCGCGCCAGCTTGTCGTCGCGCTTGTAGGGCAGCAGCCTGTCGCCGTCTCGGCTCGTGCGTCTCTTCGAGGAACTTGACCGGGAACGGCGCGTAGCTGGCCAGGATCGGGCACCTTCCACGGCTCGGCGGCATTGGCGATATAGCCGTCGGTCAGCAGCATCACCGGGGTCATGTACTGCACCGCGATGCGGCACGCCTCGATCGCGCAGTCGAACGCGTCGCCGGGCGAGCGCGCGGCGATCACCGGCATCGGCGCATCGCCGTTGCGGCCATAGACCGCCTGATAGAGATCGGACTGCTCGGTCTTGGTCGGCAGGCCGGTCGACGGCCCGCCGCGCTGCGAGTTGACGATGACCAGCGGCAGCTCGGTCATGATCGCCAGGCCCATCGCCTCGCCCTTCAGCGCGATGCCGGGGCCCGACGAGCTGGTGACGCCCAGCTGCCCGGCATAGGACGCGCCGATCGCGGCGCAGATCGCGGCGATCTCGTCCTCGGCCTGGAAGGTGGTGACGCCGAATTCCTTGAGCCGCGCCAGATGGTGCAGGATCGCGCGAGGCCGGCGTGATCGGATAGCCGCCGAAGAACATCGGCAGGTCCGGCCAGCTGCGCGCCGGCGACCAGGCCGAGCGAGACCGCTTCGGCGCCGGTGATCGGTGCGGTAGAGGCCCGGCTCGGCGCGGCGCCGGCATCGAGATGCATGCTGCTTGAGCGGGCCGGCAAGCTCCGCCGTCTCGCCATAGGCATGGCCGGCATTGAGCGCGGCGATATTGGCATCGGCCAGCTCGGGCGTCTTGGCGAACTTGGCCTTCAGCCAGTCGATGATCGGCTGCGCGGTCGCGGTCGAACATCCACAGCGCCAGGCCCAGCGTCCACATGTTCTTGCAGCGCAGCGCTTCCTTGTTGCCGAGGCCGAACGGCTTCACCGCTTCGAGCGTCAGCGCGCGAGATGTCGAAGGCCAGCACCTGCCACTTGCGCGAGGCTGCCATCCTCGAGCGGGTTGGCGTCGTATTTCGCCTTCTCGAGGTTGCGCTTGGTGAACTCGCCGGTGTCGGCAATGATCAGGCCGCCGGGCTTGCAGCGCGTCGACATTGGTCTTCAGCGCCGCCGGGTTCATCGCCACCAGCACGTCGGGCGCGTCGCCCGCGGTATCGATCTCGGTCGAGCCGAAATTGATCTGGAACGCCGAAACGCCGAACAGCGTGCCCTGCGGCGCGCGGATTTCGGCCGGAAAATCCGGGAAAGTCGCAAGATCGTTGCCCGCCAGCGCGGTCGACAGGGTGAACTGCCCGCCGGTCAGCTGCATGCCGTCGCCGCTGTCGCCGGCAAAGCGCACCACCACCGCTTCGGGCGGAGGCGGCCGCTGACTGCCGGCTTTTCGGCTGCGAGAGTTGCCATTGTCATTTCCTTATCGCGGATCCCGTGCTAAAGGGGTGGATTCGCGCTTCGTTCCAATATGGTGGCGCCTATGAGGCTCTCAACCGTGCCGCAATCAAGTTTTTCTGTGCCGCGCCCAAAATTGACGGATGGAAATGGACGCATTGCAGGCGTATTTCAACGTTCAAGAAGCCGTGATGGAGCATGCCCTGTGAAGAACCCCGAAGAATTGCCTTATCGCCCCTGCGTCGGGGTGATGCTGGTCAACGATCGAGGCATGGCATTCGTCGGCAAGCGGATCGACACCAAGGAAGGCGACTGGTGGCAGATGCCGCAAGGCGGGATGGACGACGGGGAAGACGTCCTGACCGCCGGCGCTGCGCGAACTGCACGAGGAAACCGGCGTCACCGCCCAGAACTGCGACGCTGCTCGCCCATAGCAGGGAAGAGCTGCTCTACGATCTGCCCAAGAAGCTGGTCGGAAATCTGTGGGGCGGCAAATATCGCGGCCAACGCCAGCATTGGCTGCTGATGCGCTTTACCGGCAGCGACGCGGAGATCGACCTCGAAGCGCATGATCCGCCCGAATTCTGCGAATGGAAATGGGTCGATCCCGAATTGCTACCCGAGCTGATAGTTCCGTTCAAGAAGCGGGTCTATCGTGCTGTTCTGGAAGAATTCCGGGCGCTGATCTGACGACCCTGAGTCGCTGCCAATCGGAGCTCAGTTCTGCGTGACAGTGGGTTCCGGTGTCAGCGCTTCGGCCGTCAGCACTTTCGGCTTGGGCCCGGCAGCGATCGCCGCCGCAAGATCCCGCGTCTGGCTGCATCCCTCGCCGCACATCGATTGAAGCTTGGCGAGATTGCGCTTGGCCTTTTCGACCGCGCCCTTCTCCACCAGTGCCTCGCCCTCGCCCGAAATGGCGGAGAAATTGTCCGGCTCGCGCTCCAGCGCCTCGCGGTAAAAGTGGATTGCCTTGCCCTGCAGGCCTTCGCGGCGCGCGGCTTCCGCCAGTTCGAGATAGATGTCTGTATGGCCGGGGGCGACTGCCAAGGCCGCTTCGAATGCGCCGATTGCCTCCTGCACGCGGCCGGCCGCCATATCCGCCCTGCCTTCCGCAACCAGCGCTGCGGCGCGCGGATTGAGCTTGGCCGTCTCCGCATCGCCGACGCTTGCCGTCACCGCCACCATCAGTGACAGGGCCAGGGCAGCGGGGAAATAGCGCATCGCAAACTCCTTGAGCGCAGTGGGACCAGACGGGCCATGCTGGTTCATGACATCATTGACCTAACATGGCCGAGATAAACGAGCGATGAAAAATCCATCGGTGCCATCGCGGGCCGGAGTCAAGCGTATTCCCGCCCCGCAGGCTCGCCCGAGCGGGAGTTCCGGTAAGTCGCTGCGCCAGCCCGGATGCGCGGCGAGGAAGGCTTCGACCCTGTCCGGCCCCTCGGCATCGAGCAGCGAACAGGTGACGTAGATCAGCCGCCCGCCAGGCTTGACCAGCGCCGAGCCCACTTCGAGCAATTGCGCCTGCAGCCCGCGTGTAGCGCTCCAGCTGCGCTTCGCTCAGCCGCCAGCGCGCCTCGGGATTGCGCCGCCAGGTGCCGGTGCCGGAACAGGGCGCATCGACCAGCACCGCATCGGCCTTGCCGCCATCGGGGCCGATCCAGCGCCAGCGCCTTCAATTCCTTGCCCGGATCGAGCAGCACGGTTTCGGCGACCGCCGCCCCCGCCCGCTGAGCGCGCGGCGCCAAGCCGCGCAAGCCGGCCACGGTCGGTATCGCTGGCGACCAGCGTTCCGCGGTTCTCCATCGCTGCCGCCAGCGCCAGCGTCTTGCCGCCTGCCCCGGCGCACAGGTCGATGACTGTCTCGCCCGGACGCGCCGCAACCGCCAGGCACGCCAGCTGGCTGCCGCAGTCCTGCACCTCGATCTGCGCCGCTCTCGATAGGCATCCCACTGCTCGACCGGCGTGCCCTGCAGGCAGGCGCAAGCCAGCGGGTACCGGCAGTTTCTCGGCCTCGACCGGCAATTCCAGCAGTGCGGGGTCGGCCTTGAGCGTGTTGACCCGGATGTCGAGCGGCGCGCGGTCGAGCAGCGCGGCCGCCTCCTCGCCTGCGATGCCCGAGGCGGCAAGCGCGCTTCAAGCCATTCGGGCGCGATGCCCGCCTGCGGCCGGCGTTTCGCGCATCTCCGATCGGCGCGGGGCCATGGGGCGAGCCGTCGAACAGCGGCAGCCAGCGCGGGATCGCTCTCGGCAAGCCGCAGCATCGCTGCGCGGCCGCTATCCGGCACCGGCCCGCAGGCCCGGATCGCGCGCATAGACCAGTTCGCGCACCGCGCGCCGATCCTTCGATCCGGCATAGCGGCGCTGGCGGAAGCCACTCGGCGATGATCCGGTCGGCCGGCGGGCCGTTGTCGCGCGCGGCGGCAATGATCTGGTCGAGCAGCTCGATCGCCGCCTGGACGCGGGCGGCGGGGTCATGCGGCCGCTCAGGCCTCAGCGCGTCGGATAATTCGGCGCCTCGCGGGTGATCGTCACGTCGTGGACATGGCTTTCGCTCAGGCCCGCATTGGTGATGCGGACGAACTTGCGCGCGCTGCTGCAGATCCTCGATCGTGGCGCGCCGGTATAGCCCATCGCCGCCTTGATCCCGCCGACCAGCTGGTGGATCACGTCCTTGGCCGGGCCCTTGAACGGCACCTGGCCTTCGATCCCTTCGGGCACCAGCTTCATCTGGTCCTTGATGTCCTGCTGGAAATAGCGGTCCGCCGAGCCGCGCGCCATCGCGCCGACCGAGCCCATGCCGCGATAGCTCTTGTAGGCGCGGCCCTGGTACAGGAACGTCTCGCCCGGCGCTTCCTCGGTGCCGGCCAGCAGCGAGCCGATCATCACGCAGGATGCGCCGGCCGCCAGCGCCTTGGCGGCATCGCCGCGAGGTGCGCAGGCCGCCATCGGCGATCACCGGCACGCCCGACCTTGCCGCTTCGCTTGCCGCTTCCATGATCGCGGTCAGCTGCGGCACGCCGACGCCGGCGACGATGCGCGTGGTGCAGATCGAGCCCGGCCCGATACCGACCTTGACCGCATCCGCGCCGGCGTCGATCAGCGCCCGGGTCGCTTCGGCCGTGGCGACATTGCCGGCGATCGACCTGCACCGCATTGGACAGCTTCTTCACCCGCTCGACCGCGCGGGCGACATCGCGGTTGTGGCCGTGGGCGGTGTCGATGACGATCACGTCGCATTCGGCATCGATCAGCGCCTCGGTGCGCTCGAAGCCCTTGTCGCCCACCGTGGTCGCCGCGGCGACGCGCAGGCGCCCGGCGGCGTCCTTGGTCGCGTGCGGGATAGGTCACCGCCTTCTCGATATCCTTGACCGTGATCAGGCCGATGCAGTGATAGGCATCGTCGACCACCAGCAGCTTCTCGATCCGGCGCTGGTGGAGCAGGCGGCGCGCCTCTTCCTGGCTGACCCCGGCGATCACCGTCGCGAGGTTCTCGTGCGTCATCAGCTCGCGCACCGGCTGCGCGGGATTGTCGGCAAAGCGCACGTCGCGGTTGGTCAGGATGCCGCACCAGCTTGCCGCTGCCTCGACCACCGGAATGCCGCTGATCCGGTTGTCAGCCTGCATCAGCGCCTGCGCCTCGCCCAGCGTGGCATCGGGGGCGATGGTGATCGGATTGACCACCATGCCGCTTTCGAAGCGCTTGACCGCGCGCACGGCGGCGCACTGCTGCTTCGATCGTGAGATTGCGGTGCAGCACGCCGATGCCGCCCAGCTGCGCCATCACGATCGCCATGTCGGCTTCGGTCACGGTGTCCATCGCCGAGGAAAGCACCGGGATGTTGAGCGCGATCTCCCTGGTCAGCCGGGTGCGGGTGTCGGCCTGGGAGGGCACGATATCGCTCTCGCCCGGACGCAGCAGCACGTCGTCGAAGGTAAGGCCGATCGGGATATCCATATGTGCCACCGCTTGCTCTTGCGCTGGAGAATTCGTGGCGGCCCATGTAACCGCACTATGCGACAACCGCTAGTGGGGTGCGGAACAAATATGCCGCTACCTATGCGATTGAGCGCCACAACCATTTTTCACCCACGGCTGGCGAGAGAGCCGCAGGCCCGCGAACCGGCTCGACACCCCTGCATATCTCGTGCGAAGGATCGGCCGTCTCAAGTGCGAATGGGAAGTCCTCATGCGTCTCAACAAGTTCAACCCCGCCAATATCCGGGTGCGCGATCAGCGCGGTGGAGGCGGCATGGGTTTCCCAGGCGGCGGCGGCGGAAAGCTGGGCTGCGGAACGATCGTGATCGTGCTGGCTCTGGCCTATTTTACCGGCGCAGATCCCGCGCAGTTGCTGGGCGGGCTGGATCAGATGCAACAGGGCTCGCCGCAACAGTCGCAGCCCCAAAGCGGCAGTGATGTGGAGCAAAGCTGCGCCGTAAACGAATACAGCACCGAGGCTTGCGCGCACCTCGCCTCCCTCAACGAGACGTGGGCGCCCAAATTCCAGCAAGCGAACATCGCTTTCGAGCAGCCGGTGCTCAACTTCTATTCCAGGCAAGGCCAATCGGGTTGCGGCTCGGCTCAGAGCGCCATGGGGCCATTCTACTGCCCCAGCGACCACGGCATCTATATCGACACCGACTTCTATAACGAAATGGCGCAGCGCATGGGCGCCAAAGGCGATTTTGCACGCGCCTATGTGATGGCGCACGAATACGGCCATCACGTCCAGAATCTCGCCGGTACGGCAAATCAGGTCCGCAGCCTGCAATCGAGGAACCCGCAGGCCGCCAACGCATTGCAGGTCAGGATGGAGCTGCAAGCGGATTGCTATGCCGGCGTATGGGCCAAATTGAATGCAGACCGGATCGAACCGGGCGATATCGAAGAAGGGCTGTCGGCAGCTCATGCGGTGGGCGACGATACGTTGATGGCCAGCGCAGGACGCCGCCCTGTCGAAGAAGCGTTCACGCACGGTTCCAGCGAGCAACGTATGCAATGGCTTCGAACAGGCCTGGAGACCGGCGATGAAGACCAATGCGATACGTTTGCCGATCTTGCCAGCTAGGATTTTCTTTGCAGCGGCTGCCCTTGCGCTGCTGCCGGCACCGCTTGCCGCCGATGACACAGAAGCTGACGACAATGTGGTGACCGACGAATCCGTCAGCGCACGCGATGTAGCGACCACCCCGATCAAGGATCTCAATCTCGATAAGGATGAGATTCCAGCCCTGCTGATCGCAGCTCAGCAAGATCCATACGGCACCGCGGAACTGCGCACTTGCCGAAATTACGCTGCCGCCATCGGCGAACTGGACAGCTATCTCGGCGCTGATTTCGATATCGTCCAGGTGGAACAGCGCAAACTCTCGGTCGGCGGCGTCGCGCAGTCGGTTGTCGGTGCCTTCATCCCGTTTCGCGGCGTGATCCGTGAGATCTCCGGGGCGAACAAGCACGAGGAAGAACTGCGCGATGCAATCCTGGCCGGGATGATGCGCCGTGCCTTTCTCAAGGGCATGGGGCTTAAGCTCGGCTGCGCCTACCCCGCTCGCCCGGCGGACGAGGCGACCAAAGGCCGGCTGATCAAGCAAGCCGAAGAAACCAAGGCTCTCGAAGAAGAAAAAGACCAGGAGGACTGATTTTTCCGGGCAGGCACAAGAAAGGGGCCGCCGCTCCCCGAACGAACGGCAGCCCTCCTTTGAATTCGGCGATCAGCCGTGCTGAGTATCTTCTTCCGGCACGCGCCCGACCTTCGACCATTCCACGTTGCGTGTCGCGTACATAACTCCCGCCAATGCCAGGAACAGCAGCACCGATCCGATCAGCAATGAGAATGCCTCCAGGCTGAGCAGCACGTAGATCAGCGCGTAAAGCACCAGCAGTAGCGCCCCGATGAAGCCTGCACGTTTGCGGCTCTTGAGCACGGCCGCGCTGTAGGCGGTCAGAAGCCCGATGATAGCACCGCTGGCGACGAGATAGGCCGCGGCAAAGCCGATGACTTCAGAAAACGCCAGTAGCAACACGAAGAACAGCACCAGCCCCGCGCCCGTCATCAGATACTCCGCCGCCGCAACGCGCGCACCGCCAACGATGTCGAACATCAGGAACGCCAGGAAGGTGAACCCTATGAAAAGGAAGCCGTACTTCACGCTTCGGTCCACCCGGCTGTAGAGATCGACTGGTTCTATGAGCCCGATCGAAGCCGCCATGGTCCCGGCTTGCAGGCTCTCTATGTCGCCTGCGGCGACGGCCCCGTCCGGCCCAATAGCGGGCATCGCAGGATCGCTGCTCATCACCATGGCCTGGCCAAGCGCGAGATTGGCGATCGCATAATGGGCGCTGAAGCCGTCATCCTTCACTTCGCTTCTTTCAGGCAGGAAGCTGCCGCCAAAGCCGGGATGAGGCCAGGGCGACTTCACCGTCCATTCCGTCGTCCCGCCACGTGGAACCAGCGCGATAGATCGGCTGCCTCGCAGCCCGTAATTCCACGCGACGTCCAGCGGCTGCGCATCGCCCCACGCAATGGCGCCAAAGAAGCCGGAATTTCCGCTGCTGGCCACGCCCTTGCCCGGCGAAAGGGCAACCGGCCGCCCGCCAATCGTAAGCTTTGCATCCGACTGCATTCCCCGCGGGTCAGAGACCCCGAAGCGCAGTTCGGCTTCGTCGAGCAGCAGATCCGTGCGTGTCACGCCTGGAATGCCGAGTTCTTCCGGCAACGCAAAATGCGCGCTGCCCGAAAGGTCCGCCCGGTAAATCACGGAACTGTAAATCGACTTCCGCCGCGTTTCCGGTTCAAGCGCTGTCTTCACCGACTGGCGAACCGGCGAAAGAAAGAGTTCGTCGCGTATCTCAACTGTGCGGGTCACTTGCGCCCCACCGACAGTCTCGGTCTGGGTTTGCTGCCGGTTGTAAGGGATCGCGATAACCGGACCGGAGATGATCTGGTTCCCGCCCCAGCCTGCAGTGATCGCCTGCTGCGCCGTCCGCGATTGGTCTTCACGGTCGTTGACCAGCGCGTAGACAAGCAGCAACGGCAGTGCGAGGACAGCCGCCACGAGCGAGACGAACATCAGTTTTGATCCAGGGCTTCGCTCATGTTCCATTGGGATTCCTCCACTCACCTTACGATGAACCGTTCTTCACGTGCGACGAATGAATGACAGATGAATTGAAAGCGGGCCTTTTCGTAGACCTAAAGCGAAGCAATCCGGGACACTTCGTCCCACCGCATCGCGATCATTTGCCAAATGGCCAAGCTTCGTTAATGCGTAAAGCAACGATAAGGGGGAAACGCTTAGAATGAGCCGGTCGATCGCGCCGCCGCGCAGGATTACGAGTCTGGCGGACTGTCATAATATCGAGGATTTCCGCCTGCTTGCACATCGCAAGCTGCCTTATCCAGTGTTCCATTATATCGATGGCGCTGGCGACGACGAGGTAACCAAGGGGCGCAACACCAGCGCTTTCGACGATTGCGACCTGGTTCCCAATGTGCTCGCGGGGGTCGACAAGATCGACACGTCGGTCACCGTCATGGGCAAGAAAAGCGCCCTCCCCCTGATGCTTTCCCCCACCGCGCTGCAGCGGCTGTTCCACTGGCAGGGCGAGCGCGCGGTTGCGGCGGCTGCCGAGAAGTTCGGTCTGTGGTTCGGCGTTTCGAGCCTCGCCAGCGTTGGCATGAAAGAGATCGGGGAGCGCTTTGCCGGCCCCAAGATGCTGCAATATTATTATCACAAGGACAAAGGGCTGAATGCCGCGCTGCTGGAACAGGCGCGAGCGGCCAAATTCGATGCGGTCGCGCTGACTGTCGATACGATCGTGTCCGGCAATCGCGAGCGCTGCAAGCGCACCGGCTTCACCACGCCGCCCAAATTCACCGCCTCAAGCCTGTTTTCCTATGCCACCAAGCCGCGCTGGGCCCTCGATTATGTTTTTCGGGAGAGTTTCTCCCTCCCCAATCTGGAGGAATATATCGACGCCGGAAGCGGCCAGTCGATCTCCATCCAGGATTACTTCAATTCGATGCTGGACCATTCCATGGACTGGAAGGATGCCGAAAAGCTGCGCAATGACTGGGGCGGTACATTCGCGCTCAAAGGCATCATGTCGGTGGCCGATGCCCGCCGCGCGGCGGACATGGGCTGTGACGCGATCTGGGTTTCCAATCACGGCGGACGGCAGCTCGACGGCAGCCGGTCTCCGTTCGACCAGCTCGCCGAGATCGTCGATGCCGTGGGCGACCGGGTCGAAGTTATCCTGGATGGCGGGGTGAGACGCGGAACCCATGTGCTCAAGGCCCTGTCGGTTGGCGCCAAGGCGGTCTCAGGCGGCAGGCTGTACCTTTATGCGCTCGCAGCGGCGGGCCAGGCAGGCGTGGAGAAGGCCCTGTCACTGCTTCAGACCGAAATTGCCCGCGACATGCAATTGATGGGCGCAAAGAGTGTCGCCGACCTGACGAGGGAAAACCTGCGCTGGCGCTGAATTGATGGAGGGGGCCGACCATGACGAGGAGCAGACTATTAGCCTTGATCGCGGGGGCGGTCCTGATCGGAACCAGCGCATACTCGCTGTGGAATCACTCGAGGCAAGAACCAACCCCTGCCCCGACAGCTAGCGAGGCTGCCACCACCGCCGCGATCGATGCCGGCATTGCTGTGAATGCGAAGGTGCCCGTCGGTCTCGGGCTGCAGGACAGTGCGGGCAATGAAACCACATTGGCCGACCAGATGGGCCAGAACGGGCTTGTCCTCCTGCTCGTGCGCTCGGCCGGCTGGTGCCCCTATTGCAAGGCGCAGCTGATCCAGACAGTCGAGATCGAAGATGCCGTGGCTCAGCGCGGTTACGCCCTGGCCAGCCTGTCTTACGATGAACCCGATGTCTTGGCCGGATTCAAGGCCGATCAGGGTATCGGCTTCGCGATGCTCAGCGATCCGCACAGCCGGATGATCGATGCGCTCGAGCTGCGCGATCCGCAATATGGGCCCGACAGCAAGGCCTATGGCGTGCCGCGCGCGGCAATCCTGGTACTCGCTGCAGACGGCACCGTGAAAGCGAAGCAGGTCTCCGACGATTTCCGCCGCCGTCCTCAGAACGACGAAGTGCTGGCGATGATCGACGAAGTGGCAGACTAAGCGCTCCGAAGCGCCCGGAATTACTTGCCGTTGTTCCTCTGAGCCGAGCGAGCAGCAGCCAGAGCCGCGGTTACCTGGCGTATGGAATTCACGGCCGGCGTGCCTACAGGAGCGGTTTCTGCCTTTCGGCGCACGCGCTTCCAGACCGGCAAGCCAGGCATTGACGCCCTCACCTATCGCAATCTGCGGATTGGATGACGTCAGGCCGTTGCCGGCTTCCCATCCTGCGATCATCGTCTTCGCCTCATTTGCCGCCGATTGCAGCGACGCATGCTTGCGCAGCGCGTGATTGACCAAGGCATCGCCAAAATAGGTCCAGTCATTATCCGCCTGGCAGCCGAAAGAGGTCGTCTCGGCAGAAGCGGCCGTGATAACTGCCGTATCCCGGCTCGCAAGTGCGGGGACGAACACACCGGAATAGCAGGCGCTTAGCAGGAAGATGCGGCGCCTGATGCCCAGTTCGTCCAGCACCACCCTGAGACGGTAGGGCGAGAGAATGCCATAGCCAAAGTCGCCATCATGATAGGCAAGGCCGTCGGGCAAGCCATGGCTGGTTGAATAGACCACCAGCACGTCTTCTGCCGGGTCCATCAGCTCGGCTATCCGGGCGAGCACCACGGTAAGCGCAGAAATCGAACCGCGCGGAAGATCGGCGGATTGCCCATCCGGGCCTGCCAGAGTGATCGCGCGGCCTGCCGCACCATATCGCCGGGTGAGTACTTTCCCCGCTTCACGGGCTTCGCGGCTGAATACCGGATCGCTGTCCAGAGCTACGGACACGACATAGGCGTCGACCGTACCCTTTCGCTGGGGCTGCAGGATTGCGAGCGCCTGATCGAGCTTGCGCCGTTCCCGCAGCATCTCCCAGGCGGAGCGTCCGCGCTGCAATTCAGGCCCCAGCGCCATACTGGCCTGGACCATGCCGGAGGTCTGGCCGGTTCCGAGTGCTGGGCCAGGGGGAGATATGGGGCGCAGGGTGCACCGGTTCGGGCGCTTGCTGAGCAAACGCAACAGACCCGATTGTCGCGGAGAGAAGCAGCCCCGCAAGCCAGCGCTTCATATACCAGTCCCCCAATTTGCGCAGGCTGCGGCGATTAGGGGGATGGAGTCAAGCGCTCTCGATCACACCATAGCTTGTCCCACCTGGCGGTTAGGCCCGATGAAACGTAATTGTCAGCCTGAAATGCCCATCTGCGCAGACGCGATGAGGCACTTCGGGGGGAACGATCAGGCTGGCCGGCGCGGTGAGTTCGGTGCTGCCTCCTTGTTGATCTTCCCAAACGAAGGCGATGCTGCCTTCGGCCAGGTCAAGCAGGCCCCAAACACCCTTTGCAAGCCGGTGCGACTTTAACAGACCCGATGGCAGGCTCGCAGCGTCGAACGGTCCGATCGTGCGATAGGGCCTGACATCGGGCGGAAGTGTGGCAGGCCGCGAAGTATCTGTGCCGGTCATCGCCATCAAATGCCGATCAGGCTGGTAACGATCAGGATTCCCACCCCGAACAGTGCTAAAGCGGCCGGGATGATGAGCACTTGTGTCCATACTTCACTGGAGTTCAATGGCCCATAGATCGTCTGAAGCGGCCGGCCTGCTTCAACTTGAAACCGGTCAGCTCCGCCCAGCGCACTCAAAATAGATGCGGTCGAAAAATAGACCAACATGAACAGGGCTGAGATCGCGATCGCCATCCGTGCATGGCCATCACCACCGGTTGCCACGGCGAGCGCGGAGATAAACAGCGCATAGCAGGCGAACATCGCCTTCCAGATGCCAGAGGGAAGCTGGAAACCCTCGGGACGGGGATTAGACTGTGCCGGTTCCGCATACGATTGAATCTGATCCGCAGCAGCAATGAAATCATGCGCCGCATCGTCGTGGAGTGTGTGCAAAGGTTGTTCAAACATGTGGCAGTTCCTTTCCTGCACGCGCTCCGGCAATTCCGGAACGCTGCATTTCGATGCCGGTGAGCAAACTGTCGGCAATCATCCGCGCTCGTGAACCCACCAGGCTCGTCGCCTCGGGATCGGGCTCTTTTTCTCGCAAGGTGGCGTAGAAGAGCTCGAGCCAATGCGCGAAATGCGGCCGCATCGAGGCCGGGAATGACGATGTGCTTGACCATCGGGTTGCCGGAGAATTCGCCGCTATTGTGAAGGACGGAACGCCAGAAGCTCTTCATGCGATCGAGATGGGCGCCCCAGTCCTTGATCCTTTCGGCAAAGATCGGGCCGAGCAGATCGTCTTCACGAATGCGGGCGTAGAACCGTTCGACCAGGCTTGAGATATAGTCGGCATCCACGCCGATCGCTTGGGCCTGGGCAAGCTTTGCCGCACGTGCGGCGCGGACATGATCGGTTCGGGCTTGTGCACTGTCAGGTTGCTGTGAGGTGGTGCCGAGCATCGGCAACTCCTTAAATAGGTATTTATTATTCCTATTTATCGCGCTTGCTCGTAAAAGCAATATATGAAATACGTATTTAATGCAGCTCAGCCTACACTCTGACTATGCCCTCCGCATTTTGATGGCGCTCGCCGCAGCAGGCACGCGCCTGTCCGTGGATGACGTCGCGCGGCAGTACGGCATCTCTCGCAACCACCTGGCAAAGGTTGCACAGGAACTGCAGGCGCAAGGCTTCATCACCACCGTGCGCGGCAGGAACGGCGGAATGGAACTGGCCGTCGAATCTCAGGAAATCGTCGTGGGAGACATCGTCAGGCGCTTCGAACGTCTCGACGGATTCGTTAGCTGCTTTGCCAGTGGAGGCGATTGCGCTGTCAATGGCGTCTGCGGCCTCAAGCCGGCCCTTTCAGGCGCGCTGGAGGCGTTCCTGGACCATCTGGATGGCTACAGGCTCTCGGACCTCACACCCAACCGCAAGGCGTTCCTGGCTCGTCTATCGACCCCGAAACCGCCTGAGACGAGACAGCCCGCCTCAGGTCTCGCTCAGTAAACCCGCTTCTTCGGCTTGATATACTCGACATCGTCGGTGAGCGTGTATTCGTGGACCGGACGGTAATCGAGTTTCACCGTGCCGCCGGTGCCACCCCAGCCATCGAACCACGCGGCCGTGTGCTTCATCCAGCCAGCATCGTCCCGCTCGGGAAAATCTTCATGCGCATGGGCTCCGCGGCTTTCCTTGCGCGCATGGGCGCCGTGAATCGTCACTGTTGCCTGCGCGATGAGGTTATCAAGCTCCATCGTCTCGACGAGATCCGAATTCCAGATCAGTGAACGATCCACCACGCTGATGTCCTGCATCTTGGCATAAGTAGCCGCGAGCTTGGCTTTGCCTTGCTCCATCAGAGCGTCGGTGCGGAACACCGCTGCATGCTCGGACATGGCACGCTGCATCTCGAGCCGCAGCTCCGAGGTGGACGTACCGCCCTTGGCATTGCGGAAATGGTCCAGCCTGCCGAGTGCGAAGTCCGCCGAATCCTTGGGCAGGCCTTCATGGGCGGTGCCGGGCTTGATCAATTCTTTCAGCCGGTGACCGGTCGCCCGGCCAAACACCACGAGATCGATCAAGGAGTTGGAGCCCAGGCGGTTTGCACCATGGACCGAAACGCAGGCAGCCTCGCCCACAGCGAACAGTCCGGGCACGACCGTTTCAGGATCGCCATCGGCACCGATGGTGACGACTTCACCGTGGAAGTTCGTGGGAATGCCGCCCATGTTGTAATGCACCGTCGGCACCACAGGCAAAGGCTGGCGCGTGAGATCCACGCCGGCAAAAATCTTGCCGCTCTCCGTGATCCCGGGCAGCCGTTCGGCCAGAACCTTGGGATCGATGTGATCGAGATGCAGGTAGATGTGGTCCTTGTTCGGGCCAACCCCGCGCCCTGCGCGCATTTCGAGCGCCATCGAGCGTGAAACAACGTCGCGGCTGGCGAGATCCTTGGCCGAAGGAGCGTAGCGCTCCATGAAGCGCTCGCCTTCGGAATTGGTGAGGTATCCACCCTCGCCCCGCGCGCCTTCGGTGATCAGCACGCCCGCGCCGTAGATGCCGGTCGGGTGGAACTGGACGAATTCCATGTCCTGCAACGGCAGGCCGGCACGGAGTGCCATCCCGCCGCCGTCGCCAGTGCAGGTATGAGCCGAAGTGGCAGTGAAATAGCAGCGGCCATAGCCGCCGGTCGCGAGCACCACGGAATGGCTGCGGAAGCGGTGTATCGAACCGTCATCCAGGCATAGCGCGATCACGCCGACGCATTTGCCGCCATCCATGATCAAATCGATCGCGAAATACTCGATGAAGAAATCGGCGTCGTATTTCAGGCTCTGCTGGTAGAGCGCATGGAGCATTGCGTGCCCCGTGCGGTCTGCCGCGGCGGCAGTACGCTGCACCGGCGGACCTTCGCCCATGTTCTGCATGTGGCCGCCGAACGGCCGCTGGTAAATCGTGCCGTCCGCATTGCGCGAAAAGGGCACGCCTGCGTGCTCCAGTTCGTAGACCGCCTGCGGCGCCTCGCGCACCATATATTCGATGGCGTCCTGGTCCCCCAGCCAGTCAGACCCCTTGACGGTGTCGTACATGTGCCATTGCCAGTGATCGGGCGAATTGTTGCCGAGCGACGCGGCAATCCCGCCCTGTGCGGCGACAGTGTGGCTGCGCGTAGGGAACACCTTGGTGATGCAGGCCGTGCGCAGTCCCGCTTCGGCGGCGCCCATCGTGGCGCGCAGGCCGGATCCGCCAGCGCCAACCACCACGACGTCATAGGTGTGATCGACGATCTTGTAAGCGGGCTGTGTGCTCTGGCTGGCCATCAGGCGGCACCCCCCAATGCGAGACGTAGGATGCTGAACAATCCGAAGGCGCCACCACCGAAGGCAACGAGGTTAAGCGCGGCAATTGCCGCGAATCTGTTGCCGGCTTCGTGGATATAATCTTCCAGCATGATCTGCAGCCCCAGCCGCGCATGCCAGAAAGTGCTGATCACCAGCAGAGCCATCGCCATCGCCGGGACAGGCTCAGCCAGCCAGCGGGTGAGCGTCCCGTAATCGAGGCTGGGCAGCAATATGAGCGATACGGCAAACCAGCCGACCAGCAGGAGATTGCCGATCGCAGTAAACCGCTGGAGCAGCCAGTGATGAACGCCGCGATGCGCCGAGCCCAGCCCGCGCACTTTGCCGATGGAGGTTCCGTTACCCATTTTTCCGCCCGTCTCAGAGTTTCAGCAGCAGCGCCCAGAAGGCGATGGTGAGGAGGATGCCCAGCAGCGGCGATGCAATCGACCACGCCCGGTTCGTATTCAGTTCGTAGCCCGCACCGATATCCAGCACAAAGTGCCTGAGGCCCGAACACATATGCGTGAAGAACGCCCAGCTAATGCCGATCATCACCACCTTGAGCAGCACTTTCAGCAATGAGACGACGATTCCAACGAAGTCGTTCCAGTCAAGCTGGCTGAGATCGGCCCAGGCCCACGCCGTGAAGGTGGCATAGGCTTCGGGGCCGCTGGCAAGGGCGCCCAGCCACCATAGCAATATCCCGAGGCCAACCAGCGCCAAACCGTCCCCGGTTACCCGGTGGAGGATCGAGACCAGCATGTGCGGGCCCCATTTCCAGATTTGCAGATGCGGCGAAAGTGGTCGGTTGGCCATGGCGCTTCCCGTTGAATTGGCACGCCGCAAACGGGCGCATTACTTGCGCATCCCCTTAGCGATTGTGCACCGTCTGGCAAGCGATTGGCTTGGCGGAATGGCAGCGTGCGCCTATTCAGGAGCCGATGGAACCGCCTGTCATACTCGTCACCGGATCGAGCCGCGGAATCGGCGCGGCTATCGTCGATCTGCTGCGTGCGCGGGGTGCGCAGGTTATCTGCCATGCCAGCAAGCCGTATGACGACGAGACGATCGTCGCCGATCTGGCGGATCCGCTCGGCCCGCAGATTCTGTGGGAAGAAGCGCTCGATCGCGGAAACGGCCGGATCGACGTGCTGGTGAACAATGCCGGCATGTTCGAAGCGAACCCGCTCGAGCTATCCGACATTGCGTGGCTTGACCGATGGGAAGATACAATCCGCGTCAATCTGACTGCCGCGGCGCAGCTCACACGCTTTGCCGTGCGGCATTGGCTCGATGAGGAAACCGGCGACGGGCCAGATCGCCGTATCGTCCATATCGCAAGCCGGGCAGGCCATCGCGGCGATTCGCCCGACCACTGGCATTATGCGGCCTCCAAGGGCGGAATGCTGGCGATGCACAAGACGGTCGCCCGCGCCTATGCCGCCCAGGGCGTGCTGAGCTTTGCGATTGCGCCCGGCTTCACGGACACCGCCATGGCCGACGACTATCTCACCACGCGCGGCGGCGACGCGCTGTTGGGGGACATTCCGCTGGGCCGCGTCGCCGAGCCTGAGGAAATTGCCGCTATCGCCGCATTCTGTGCATTGGACGCCCCGGCGAGCATGACCGGCGCCGTGATCGATGCCAATGGAGCAAGTTATGTCCGTTAAATTCGCCGCATCATTGGCAGTTGCCGCCCTTGTCCTTCCCGGTGGCGGGGCTTCGGCTGCCGAGCCTGAGGAGGGCGCGGCTGCAGCGGGACAGGCCGCATGGGCCCAGGCCTGCGAGGATTGGGACGAATGGGACAAGGCAGGCCCGCCCTTCCGCATTTATGGCAACAGCTATTACGTCGGGACCTGCGGAATTGCGGCGATCCTTGTCGCAGGCGATGAGGGGCATATTCTGATCGATGGCGGCACCGAAGTGGGCGCCAAACTGATCGCAGACAACATCGAGAAACTCGGCTTCAAGCTCGCGGATATCAAGCTGCTGCTGATGAGCCATGAGCATTTCGATCATGTCGGCGGAATCGCTGCGCTTCAGCAGCGGACCGGCGCAAAGCTGTATGCATCGGCCGAGGCGGCACCGGTGATGGAAAGCGGCAAGGCATCCGATGAGGACCCTCAGGCGGGTATGCACGATCCCTTCGCTCCTGCGCGGGTGGACGGAATTCTGGCCGATGAAACGGAAGTGAGGCTCGGCACGTTGTCATTGCTGCCGATCGCCACTCCCGGTCACACGCTCGGAGCGCTCAGTTGGCAGTGGGAAAGCTGCGACGAGAGCGATACCTGCAAGACCATCGTCTATGCCGATAGCCTCTCCCCTATCAGCAACGATAGCTACCGCTTCAGCGACCATCCGGAATATGTCGCCGCCTTTCGCGCCGGCATTGCCCGCATTGCCAGCCTCGACTGCGATATCCTCCTCACGCCGCATCCATCGGCCAGCGGAATGCACGACAAGCTTGTCGCGCACGATCTGGCGGGCGGCACCAATTGCCTCGACTATGCGCAAGGCATCGGCCTGCGGCTTGACGAGAGACTGGCCAAGGAAACCGGCAAATGAGCTGGAAGATAACCGCCCACGGATCGAAGGAAGTGATCCAGGCTGCGCTGATGGCGCATGAAGACGCGCTCGACTGGGACTCCGATGTCGTCCTTTCCGGCTGCGAGATCGCGGAGGACCGGCCCGACGATTGGATGCTCGAGGCATGGTATTCGCGCAAGCCCAAGAAGGCCGACGAGCGTGCGGTGAAGGCATTGTTCGGAGGCTCGTCACCCAAGCTCAAGATCAAGAAACTGCCTGATTCCGATTGGGTCACACTGAGCCAGGAAGGCGTGGAGCCGATCAGCGCGGGGCGGTTCTATGTCCGCACGCCCGAGCGTCCAGCAAATGCCGATCCCGGCCTCAGGGAATTCGTGATCCCGGCCAGCCAGGCTTTTGGCACCGGCCAGCACGAAACCACTGCCGGCTGCCTCGCGATGCTCACCGCAATGAAGGCGCGCGGGGTTACGGCGCGCAACGTGGCCGACATCGGAACCGGGACCGGTCTGCTTGCATTTGCCGCACTCGATCTATGGCCAGGCGCGCTGATGACGGCGACCGACATCGATCAGGTCTGCGTTCAGGTCGTCGAAGAAAATGCCGCGCTCAATTCCGTGCCCATGGGCGCCAGGGCCGGAGAAGTGGTGATGATGGCGGCAGACGGCATGGACCATCCCCTGATCGAGGCGCGCGGCCCTTACGATTTGCTGATCGCGAACATATTGGCCGGGCCGCTGGTCAAACTGGCGACAGACTTCTCCAACGCAGTGGTGCCCGGCGGAAACGTGCTGCTGGCCGGCCTGCTCGAAACGCAGGAACCCACGGTGCGTGCCGCCTATCGGCGTGCAGGCCTCAGGCTGGCCGCAAGGCTGGTGAATGGCGACTGGTCCATCCTGTGGTTGCGCAAGCGTGCCGCCGCGCCTGTCCATGCCGCGCGAGCCGGCAAGCTGCCGGCCTGGGCCAGCGAGTGGTAGCAGGCCGCCTTGCCCGGCCCGCGCGGATACTCCGCGCCGTGGCCGGGTGGACGGCTCTGGCCTGCGGAATATTCATGCTTGCAGGCTGGGTGGGCTCTGCCATCCCGAGAAACCCCGATTGGTCGGAACCCGAGCGAGGCGTGGAGATCATGGTCGAGAGCAACGGAGTGCACACGGCGCTCGTGCTGCCACTGGTGACGCCGGAAAAAGACTGGCGCACCGACTTTCCGCCCGGCGTCCTCCAAGAATCCGACAGGCCCTACACGCATGTTTCGGTGGGTTGGGGCGAACGCGAAGTGTTCCTCAACACGCCGACCTGGGCGGACCTCTCCCCGATAACTGTGCTGCGAATTCTCGGCGCAGGGGGCGACGGCTTGCTGCACCTGACCTATTATGTGCGCCCCGCCCCGGCCAAAGATATGCGGCCGTTGATTATAACTCACGAGCAATATGCCCGGCTTGCCGCCGCGATCGAGAAGCTTGCTCCTGGCCCCGAGGTCTCGCCACATGCGGGCTACGGCGCAAATGACATTTTCTATGATGCGCCGGGCCGCTACACTGCCGCAAATACCTGCAACCAATGGACCAGCGACATGCTCGCTGCGGCTGGCGTGCGGACAGGCTGGTGGACACCATTCGCCGGCGGCGTGATGAAATGGACACCGCCCCTGGAAGCCTGACACATGCGACGGATGAGGATCGAAAGCGAACATGCTTACCCTGTATTTTGCACCGGGCTCCAGTTCGATGGCGCCGCATATCGCGCTGCACGAAATCGGCGCAGAATTCGAAGCGAAGCCCGTTTCCTTTGCTCGGCGCGAGCAAAAGGAGCCCGGCTATCTGGCGCTCAACGCCGAAGGCAGGATTCCGACATTGCTGATCGACGGCCGCCCGATGACCGAGGTAGCCGGCATCCTGTTCTACCTCGCCCGCCGATTTCCCGAGGCAGGCTTGTTGCCTGCTAACGGGATCGAAGACGAAGCTCGTGTCATTTCATGGATGTCCTACATCGCCGCCGCGATCCATCCCGCGAGAGGCCGAGGCCCAGACATTGCCGGGCCAGCCTTTGCCATCGCCGAGCAGCGGCTTGGCGGACGCCAGTGGGTAGTTGGCGAACGCATGTCGATTGCCGACATCCATCTGTTCAGGCTCTTCTGGCGTCTGAAGCGCGGAGATGAAGAGATCGCGGCGCAATTTCCCGGATTGCTTGGCCATTACCAGCGGATGATGGCGCGCCCGGCTGTGATCAGGACGATAGAAATCGAAAGCGCCCTCGGATACGAATTGCCGCGCTAGCCCGCCGAACTACTTCCTGCTCGCCGAAACCGAGATCGTGACGCCGATCTTGCCTGACACCCATTCCGCTGTCGGGTCCGATGCCATACCGAGGCCCAAAGCGGTGCGGTCAAGCTCAAGCTCGCCTTCGACCTTCGCGCTCTCGCCGCGAGAGATATAGCTGAAGGGCAACCGCACGGGCAGACTCGTTTGCTTGATGGTAAGCGTGCCGTCCGCTTCGTATCTGCCGCCGCCCAATGCTCGAAAAACCGTGGCATCGAAGCGCGCGACCGGGAATGTTTCGATATCGAACCACTCCGCCTGTTCCAGGGAGCCTTCCTGTGTCGCATCGCCAGTCCGCGCCGATGCAGTGCGGACCAGCACCGTCGCCCGCGAGCCGGCGAGATCCTCCGGATCGAACCAGACATGGCCTTCCCAATCTTCGAACCGGCCGGTGAAATCCTTGCCCGCATGGTTGCCCGAGAACTCGATAGTGGAATCCTCCCTGTCGATCGTCCATTCGCTGGCAGTGCCCGGAACGATCGTTGTGTCGATCGCTTTTGAAGCCTGCTCGGAAGCATCTGCAGAGCCTCGGATCGCGGCCGCATCGGGCTGGTTCGAAGCCCATCCCGCAAACCACAATACAACGACCGCAAGCAATCCTGTCAGCACCGCGAGAAAGGACTTGCTGCGCTTATTCGCGGAATCGACTGAACCGGGCCTAAGCCAGGGGACCATGGATCCCATCACCCCGTCACGGTCCACGAACTGGTGCTTCAGCGCGGCGCCGACATGCAGGAGAAACAGCGCGACTGTGCCCCACGCGATGAGGCTATGTATGCCGAGCATGCCGAACGCGACCCCGCGCCGAGCGTCCTCCGGCGCATTCGCCACGAATTCCAGATGCGGGATCGAAAAGAAACCGAAGTAGGATGTCGCGACTTCCAGTGGCCGGTCTGTGGTCGCCGACCAGCCAGTCGAAACGTAAATCCAGCCGGAAAGCGGCATAAGGATCAAGATGGCATAAAACGCAGCATGCACGGCGCGCGCGGTGAATTTCTCCCAGCTCTTCATGCTGCCGGGAAATGGAGGCACCGGATGCATCAGGCGCCATGCCAGGCGGGCCAGCGTAAGAGCCAGTATCGTAAAACCGATAGACTTGTGCAGCTGGAATACCCGGTAGGCGGTCTGCTGCGAATCCGGACGATTAATCGCGTCGGACATCCACAGGCCCATCGGAATCATGGCGATCACACAAAGTGCGATCAGCCAATGCAGCGCCATCGCCACTCGCGAATAACGGGAAGCCGCCATCATTTCACCTTGTCATGGGAAGGCGACGGGGGCGCCAGTATCGCCGCGCCCCCGCCTTGCCTATTCCGCTGCGGCCGGGGCTTCAGCTTCGGGCTTCGCGCCCTGGTATTCGCCGTGGAAGGTGATTGTCACCTTGTCTCCCAGCGCGCCGTTCATCAGATTGACGCCGAAATCCGCCGGATTGATGCTTCCCGTAACGGAGAAACCGACCACCGGCATGCCGCCGAACGGATGCTTTTCCATCTGGCCGGAAAGTGTTGCAGCCATCGTCACCGGATGTGTCTGGCCGCGCATGGTCAGATCGCCGGTGACATCTGCCGTCGTCGGGCCGGTCTGCTCGATCTTGGTCGAAGTGAAGGTAATCGGGGAGGACTTGCCGCCATCGAGGAAATTGGGGCTCTTGCCGATTTCCTCGTCCCAACTCGCATAGCTATCACCCTCGCGCGGCGAGTAATCCGAAGGATAATTCGTGCTGACCGAAAGCGGGTTGATCGTCAGCACCACCTTGCTCTGCGAAATATCCTGCGTGTTGAGCGTGAGCTGGGAATCGATGTCGGCCATGCGAACGACATAATCGGCCACACCCATATGCGGGATCGACCAGAGCAGGGAGGCATGATTTTTGTCGAGCGCGTAGTCGCCCGAAGGCACCACCACATCGGGGGCGGCGGCTTCAGTGTTCTCTGCGGGCGCAGGATCGGATGCCTGGCCGCAAGCGACAAGCAATGCAGGCGCAAGGGCGACAAGCGCGATTTTGAGCTTCATGGACATACTCCCAAAAAATGAAATTGGTGGACGATGCAACCGGCGCATCCGGTCAATTGATGGGCTGGCCTGCCGGGTGCCGCCCGGCATCGGCAAATATTCCGCCGCATGATAGTGACGGCTTTGACGCACGGCAACTGCGCTTGACTACGGTCAACCTGCCGATTTCACGATTTCGGCCCAGGCGGCTTCGTCGATCACTTCGATGCCCAGTTCGGCAGCCTTCTTCATCTTGGAGCCCGCGCCCGGCCCTGCGACCACGAGGTCGGTCTTGGGCGAGACCGAGCCGGCGGCGCGCGCGCCAAGCCGCTCGGCCTGGGCCTTGGCCTCGTCGCGGCTCATCGTTTCCAGCTTGCCGGTGAATACCACGGTCTTGCCGGCCACGGCGCTGTCGAGCGTTTCCACGACATAGTCCGGAGGGGAGACTTCGGAGAGGAGATCCTCCCACACATCCACATTGTGTTGCTCATGAAAGAAGTCGCCCAGCGCTTCGACCACCACGGGCCCGACTCCGTCGATGGAAGTCAATTCGTCGGCCGCTTCGCCATCGCCGGCCCGTGCCTTATCCACAGTCGCGCGGAGAGCGGGCAGCGTGACGAACCGCCGCATCAAATCGCGCGCCGTAACCGCGCCGACGTGCCGAATTCCAAGCCCGAACAACAAACGCGCAGCATCGGGCGCACGGTGGTTTTCCACGGCTGCCAACAGATTATCCACAGACTTGTCCTGCCACCCTTCGAGCGCGAGGATTTCTTCCGCTTGCCCTTCAGGCGAAAGATATCTGCCGGACTTTCCAGCCAGCCGAGAGCAAAGAACTGGTCGATCGTCTTCTCGCCCAGCCCATCGATATCGAGCGCCGCGCGGCTGACGAAATGCTTGAGCCGCTCGGTACGCTGCGCCGGGCAGATCAGCCCGCCAGTGCAGCGGACATCGACTTCGCCTTCCTCGGCCACGGCCTCGCTGCCGCATTCGGGGCAGTGATCGGGGAAATGATAGGGCGCGCGCTTTTCCTCGCGCGTCAGATTTTCGACCACCTGCGGGATCACGTCGCCTGCTCGCTGAATCACCACCCGGTCCCCCGGACGCACACCGAGCCGCGCGATCTCGTCGCGATTGTGCAGCGTCACGTTGGAAACGACCACGCCGCCGACTGTGACCGGCGTGAGCCTCCCGACCGGAGTGAGCTTGCCGGTGCGCCCAACCTGGATGTCGATCGCTTCAAGAGTGGTCTGCGCCTGCTGAGCGGGGAATTTATGCGCAATTCCCCAGCGGGGCGCCCTGCCGACGAAACCCAGGCGCTGCTGCCAATCCAGCCGGTTCACCTTGTAGACGACCCCGTCGATATCGTACGGCAGGTCGGCACGTTCGGCTTCGATCTTGCGGTAGTGCTTCAGCAGCGCGGCGGGATCGTCTGAGCAGGTCAGCAGCGGAGAGACCGGCAGGCCCCACTCGGCGATCTGCCGCATCACATCCCACTGCGTCTCGCCCGGCACCTCGCTTGCCGCACCCCAGCCCCAGGCGAGAAAGCGCAAGGGACGCTGGGCGGTGACATTCGCATCCTTTTGCCTCAGCGATCCGGCCGCTGCATTGCGCGGGTTGGCAAACAGCTTGCCGCCAGCCTCCTCCTGCGCGGCATTGAGGGCAGCAAAGTCCTCCTTCGCCATGTAGACCTCGCCGCGAATCTCGAACACCGCGGGCGCGTCGCCGCGCAGCGTTTCGGGGATGTCTTTTATGTGCCGCACATTGGGTGTGACGTCTTCGCCCACTTGCCCGTCGCCTCGCGTAGCCGCACGCACGAGCTTGCCATCCTCATAACGTAGCGAGCAGGACAGGCCGTCGATCTTGTCTTCGGCGGTAAAGGCTACCTGCGTGCCTTCGGGAAGCGCGAGAAAACGCCGGACTCGTGCAAGGAACTCGTTTACATCCTCGTCCGAGAACGCATTGTCGAGGCTGAACATCCGCACTTCGTGCTGGACCTTCGACAGCGGCGAGGCAGCGACTGCCGCGCCAATCTGCCGTGAGGGACTGTCCTCACGAACGAGCTGCGGGAACTGCGCCTCAAGCTCCGCATTGCGCCGCACCAGCGCATCGAAATCCGCATCCGAAATCTCGGGCGAATCCTCGGCGTGATAGAGCTTGTTATGCCTGGCGATCTGCTTCGCCAGCCGCATCAACTCGTTGGCGGCTTCGGCTTCGGTAATGTTCGCGCTCATGCCTCGCCCTCTTGGAGCCGCTCCGCCCACGTCGCATCTCCTGCCGCCAGCATGGCGCGCTGCTGTCGGACGATCTCTACCTCGCGTCCCGGTTCGTCGATCCCGATCGTCGCGAGATAAGCGTGCATACGGGTGCGGTCGCGGAACACGCCAAACAGTACTTCGTCGAGCGATGAGCCGGACAGATCGACCACCGGGACGCCGCGCTCAACGCTCTGGTAACGGTAGCCCGTCCCCTCCCGCCACACAAAGTCGCCATCGCCGCAGGGCGGGCAACTGCGCGGCAGGACCCGTTCGGGAAGCCGCATGAGGGCGGCAATCTGGCGCAGGCGCGCGGCGATTTCGCTATCCTCGGGCTGAGCCGACGCTTCTGCCTGAACATCGGCTTTGGGCGATCGGGGCACCGCGGCGGGGGTGCGCCGCAGGAAATGAATTGCGAGCGCACCTGCCAGTGCGACCAGGGCCGCCACCAGCGCACCAAGCGGGCCGACATCGGCTGCGCTGAGCGCCCAGCCGCTCATCGGCCCTCCCCACCCCGCGAAGCCTGGCCAAGCTTCAACCCGGCAAAGCTGCCTATGGCGAAAGGAGCGCCAAGCAGGATCGAATAAAGCAGCGTGGCGAACGGCGCGTTACGCCGAGCTGCTTCGCCGCTCAGCGCCGGATCGCCTTCGCTCAGAACAAAGACCGCAACGAGCAGGAAGGGCGTGGCGAGCCACAAGGCCATCGCGGGCTTGACCCGGCCCGGCACCGCGCGGCGGCCGATGAACAATCCGCCGAAAAAACCCATCACGGCGAGCGCCCCGCCGAAGAACAGCAGGTTCTGCAACAATTGAGCGAGTGTCATACCCCCTCCAGCAGCCGATCGGCCTGAGCGCGAGCCTCGCTCGTAATCTCTGCGCCCGAGAGCATCCGCGCGATTTCCTCCTGCCGGCCTGCCTGGTCGAGCAGATGGACCGATGTGCGCGTCACCACGCCTTCGCTGCTCTTGGCGATCACGTAATGCATCTTGCCCCGTGCAGCGACCTGCGGACTGTGCGTAACCGCCAGCAGCTGCCCTCCATCGGCGAGCCGCGCCAGCCGTTCGCCAATGGCCGAGGCCACTGCCCCGCCCACGCCGCGGTCGATCTCGTCGAAGATCACCGTCGCCGCCCCGCCCTGCTCCGCCAGCGCGACCTTCAGCGCGAGGATGAAGCGGGACAGTTCGCCGCCGCTGGCGATCTTGTTCAGGGGTGCGAAATCCGCCCCGGGATTGGTCGAGATCAGGAACTCGGCGCTGTCCATGCCGCTCGGCCCCCAGCGCTCCTCCGGCAACTCGCTCACCGCCGTACGGAAGCGGGCCGTATCGAGCTTGAGCGGCGCGAGTTCCTTCGCCACTGCCTCGTCGAGCCGCATGGCTGCCGCGACACGGTTTGCATGAAGCGCTTCAGCGCGCGCACGGTAAATCTCGCCCGGCCTGATGCGCGGCCTTTTCCAGTGCTCCGATTTCCGCATCGCTCGCCTCGATCGCGTCGAGCGCGGCGCGCATTTCACGCATCTTGCCCGGCAGATCGTCCACTTCGCAGCGATGCTTGCGCGCAAGGGCGCGCAGCTCGAACAGCCGCGTTTCGATCCGGTCGAGTTCCGCTGGATCGAAAGTCAGCGCCGCGCCCGCGGCTTCGAGCTTCTCTTCCGCCTCGCCCGCTTCGATCACCGCGCGGTCCAGCGCGGCCAGCGCCTCGGCCAGCAAGGGATGTTCCGCCGCGATCCGGTCCAGCCGCCGCGCCGCAGAGCGCAGGCTCGCCAATGCGCTGTCAGAACCATCCCACAGATGACGCAGCTCCTCCAGATCGCCGGCCAGCTTCTCACCTTTCTGCATGTCGGATCGCGCGCCAGCGAGGGCTTCTTCCTCGCCCTCCTGGGGTTCGATCGCATTCAGCTCGGCGAGATAGGCCAGCAGCAGATCCTGATCCGCCTTGGCCTGTTCGATCGCCGACTTCGCTTCCGCAAGGCGCTCTTCCGCTGCGCGCCACGCGGCCCAGGCCTCGCCAACTGCGCCGACATCCGCCCCGGCATAGCGATCAAGCAAGGCACGGTGGCCGCGCGGATTCACCAGCCCCCGATCGTCATGCTGGCCGTGAAGTTCCACCAGCGCGCCGGAAAGTTCACGCAGCAACGCTACGCCCACCGGCTGGTCGTTGACGAAAGCCCTGCTCGCACCGTCCGCCTTGAGGCTTCGGCGCAAGATCAACGGCTCGCCCGGTTCCACCTCTACCTCGGCGTCCGCCAGCGCCGCGCGCACCGCGCCCGGCAGCTCGGCAAATTCGAAAGTCGCGGTTACGCTTGCCTGGTCTTCCCCGGCACGGAGCAGCGCCAGATTCCGCCCGGTTGCCCAGCACCAGCCCCAGCGCATCGAGCAGGATCGACTTGCCCGCCCCCGTCTCGCCCGTCAGCACGCCAAGGCCGGGGCCGAAGGCAAGCTCCAGCCCTTCGATCAGGACGATATTGCGGATGGCAAGAGAGGTCAGCATGGGTCCGTTTCCGATCTAACCCAACAGAATGCGTCCGTCACCGGGGAAGGCTGTGTTACGCACCGGAACTGCAACGGCACGGTGCGGTTCCAATCGCGGCCCAATAGCCCATCGAGCACCCGCCAGCATCTCCCTTTACATCCATTAGGCTGCAAACTAACCAACACGGATCGGCGTAAGCGCGCCGCCTCTGGTGGATCAATTCTCTCATCCCTGCGCAGGTCCTGCGTGGGTCATACCGGAACCTATCGGCACGGTGAAGCACACCGGAGCAGGTCCATTGGGAGATTTCATGATTCAACTGGCCGACCTCGATCCTGAGTTGGAAACACTGGCTGCAAGTGCGGCGGCGAATGCCGCAAGTACCGACCAATCCGGCAAATTCCCGCGCAAGGTGATCGACCTCTTCCTGAAAGCGCGGCCTTGCCGGTCTGATCTCTGCCGAAGCCCACGGCGGGTCCGGTGGCTCAATCCGCCAGGCTTCCAAAGTTGTCGAACGGCTGGGGCGAGAGTGCGGCTCCACGGCGATGATCGTGGCGATGCATTATTGCGGCGCCGCTGTGATCGAGGCGCTGGGAGACGATCATGCGCGGGCCCGGATTGCTTCGGGCAACGCACTTGCAACGCTCGCCTTTTCCGAGTTCGGATCGCGCAGTCATTTCTGGGCGCCGGTTTCCACCGCCAGCCGCGACGGTGAAGAAGTTGTGCTGGATGCAGCCAAAAGCTGGGTCACTTCGGCCAGCGAAGCCGATTACTACATCTGGTCGAGCCAGGGCACCGCAGGCGAAGGCGCCTCGATCTGGCTGGTCCCCCGTTTTACCAGCGGCATCGCTCCTTCCGCCGGGTTTGACGGGATGGGCCTGCGCGGCAACGATTCCGCGCCCGTCGCGGCCAGCGGCGCGCGCATTCCCGCCGGAAATCTCCTGGGTGAAGATGGCAAGGGAGCCGACGTGATGCTCGGCACCGTGCTGCCGATATTCTCGGTGCTCAACGCATCGGCCGCGCTCGGCCTGATGCGCGGTGCAACCGCACGGACGATCGGCCATGCCGGGGCGACCAGGCTGGAACATCTGGACCAGTCGTTCAGCCGCTTCCCCACCATCCGCGCCTATATCGCACGCATGCAGCTCAAGACCGACATGGTCGCGGCGCTGCTTGGCGAAACGCTGGATTCGCTGGAAAGCCCGGGCGAGGCAACCATGCTGCGCGTGCTCGAAGTAAAGGCGGCCGCGGGGGAATTTTCAACCGAGGTAACCGACACGGCGATGCGCGTATGCGGCGGCGCGGCGTTCCGCAAGGGAAGTGGGCGTCGAGCGCTATTTCCGCGATGCACGGGCTAGCACGGTAATGGCGCCCACCACCGACCAGCTCTACGACTTCATTGGCCGCGCCTTGTGCGGCATCGACCTGTTCGCCTGACGGAGGCCCTGACATGACCAAGACACTCATCCTTGGCGCAGTCGCCTACGATCCCAAGGTAGTCACCATCTGGGATGGCTTCAGGGACTATTTCGCCCAGCAAGGCTTCGCCTTCGACTACATGCTCTATTCCAATTACGAAGCCCAGGTGCTGGGCCAGTTTGCCGGCCATTATCATGTCGCCTGGAACAGTCCGCTGGCGTGGATCGAAGCGGAGCGCATGGCGGCGAAGCACGGCCGCACTGCATCGGCAGTCGCCATGCGCGATACCGATATGGACCTGACCAGCGTGGTAGTGGCGCGCAAGAATGCAGGCGTTGCCTCCGCTGGCGGATCTGAAGGGCAAGCGCGTGGCCGTGGGAGCCACCAGATTCCCCGCAGGCAACGCTGATCCCATTGCAGATGCTGGCGGAAGCCGGCCTCACGCCCGGTACGGATTTCGAAGTCGTCCATTTCAATGTCGGCGTCGGCCTCCACGGCGATCATATCGGCGGCGAGCGCGATGCCGCGCGCGCACTGATGGCGGGGGAAGTGGACGCAGCCTGCGTGCTCGATGCGAACCGCTTGCTGTTTTCGCGCGAAGGCACGCTGCCCGCGGCATCGACCAATGTGATGGCCGAAACAGAGGCCTTCGATCATTGCAACTTCACTGCGCTCGACGATGCGCCTGACGCATTGGTCCAACGCTTCGTCGATCTTCTGATGGGCATGTCGTTCGACGACCCGGCGGTTCGTCCACTGCTGGAACTCGAAGGACTCACCAAGTGGATGCCGGGCAGGACCAGCGGCTACGCGATCCTCAACCGCGCTGTCGACCGGACTGGCTTCCTCGACGAATTCCTCGCTTGAATTCGATCGAAATGCAGATCGATCTTGAAGATTTGGGGCTGGACGACGGCGGCGATCTGCTGGTGCGGCGCGCCTTGCGCACTCTGCCGATAGGCGGGGCGCTGGCAGTGCGCGGAAGTCATCCCGAACTGCCCTTGCACCTGCGTGCATGGGCGCGCGGCACTGGGGTCGGTTTTCATCCCGCCGAGGACGGCAAAGCGCGCAACGCTTGAACGCACTGCCCGGTTCGAAGCGATGCCAGTCGAGGCAACGGCGGAGCCGGGATCACGGGCGTCGCTGAGCACCCACCTTCGAACTGGGGGCTTGCGGGGCGCAGCGCGATGGTGGAGCGCGGCGGGCCGGCGTTCGATTTCGCCCTGATCGACAAGGCCGAACTGTGGGCCGACGATGCCGCCCAGCTCTATGCCAAGGCGCTGGCCGCACAGTGGGATCCGGCACGCGCGATCGACTGGACCGCACCGATCGAGCATGGCGAGGAAGTGGAAGACGCGGTCGTCCAGGTGATGACCTATCTGATCGAGAACGAGACCGCCGCACTGATCGTCCCCGCCCGCTTCCTTGCCCGCCTGCACCCCCATTTCCGCGAAGTGATGCAGTTGCTGGCGATGCAGGCCGCCGAAGAAGCGCGGCATATCGAAGTGTTCACTCGGCGCGCGCTGATGAAACGCGAACGGCTGGGCCTGTCGACCACAGGCGGGCAGGCGTCGCTCAAGACCCTGGTGGACGAGCCCGATTTCGCCCTCGCCTCTTTCCTGCTGTCGGTCATGGGAGAAGGCAGCTTCCTGGTGCTGCTCGATTTCCTGCAGCGCAATGGGCCCGATCCGGTGACGCGCGCTGTTTGCCGTCTGGCCGCTCAGGACGAGGCGCGGCACGTTGCCTTCGGCCTTGCTCATCTGCGCCGCCACGCAGCGGAAGATGCCGGCCTGCTTCCGCGCCTCGCTGCCGCGATGCACCGACGCCACTCCGAGCTGGCCCAGACTTCGGGGCTCAACCAGCGCGTCTTCGAAGGTCTCACGATAATGGCAGCTGGCGACTTCGCACCGCAGGCGATCGCGCGCGGGCATGCCAAGGTGATGCAGCTGCAGGCGGATATGGATCAGGCCCGCAGGGTCAGCCTGAAAAAACTGGGCTTTCCAGACAGCGAGGCAGAGGATCTGTCGCAGCTTCACACACGCAATTTCATGTGATTGCCCGATCGCATCGGCCCCTTTTGGCCGCCGCTCCGCGAAGATATCCATTCCGCCAGCAAATTGACGAGGATCAAGGACGTAGAAATCCTTTAATCCAAGAAGCCCTCTTGCAAACTACTTAACATGCTAATTAGATGAGCGTGCAAACCGGAAGCGGAGTGGAAAGGTAAAATATGTCTACGATTGAGATGTCCGTGCGGCCCGAAAGGCCCGAACTGCTTATGGCAAGCGACGAGTTCATCGATAATGTGGTCACTCATGCCGACCCGATGGCAATGCGCGGCCTGCTTTACATGCTGACGGGCGATCTCGAACTTGAACAAATGCCGCTGGAGATGCGGCGCTTTGGCCGGGTGGAACAGATGGTCCCCGCCAGCGACGCCGATGTCGAAATGATTCGCCGCAAGACTGCCGAATTCCTCAAGGCTTATCGCGATTCCGGCGCTGGCCCTGTCGATTACGGAACCAAGGAGAATGTCGCCAAGGCGCTGGATCTCGCCGTGGGCGAGAGAATCATGGAGGAAGCGCGCGATCTGATGGTGGAGGAAACCGCCCTCGATCCCTGGTGCCGGTCCCTCGAATGGCAGGCGGAGCCCGACCCCAAGGCGCTGGAGAAATTCCACGTTACCATCATCGGTGCGGCAATGGGCGGGCTCAACGCGGCATTGCAGCTCAAGCGCGCCGGCATTTCCTACGACGTTATCGAGAAGAACGACGAAGTCGGCGGCACCTGGTACGAAAACCACTATCCCGGCGCGCGCGTCGACACACCCAGCCGCGGTTACACCAATCTGATCGCAGTCGATTACCCCTACCCGCGCGCTTTCGGCACGAATGAAGACTGCCAGAATGTGTTCGAATGGACTTCGCACCATTTCGGCCTGCGTGACAGCATCGCGTTCAACACCGAAGTACTTTCGATGGCGTGGGACGACGATGCCGGCGAATGGGAGATCGTGACGTCCGGCCCCGATGGCGAAAAGACCCAGCGCGCCAATGCGGTGATTACCGCCGTCGGCCTGCTCGCCCGGCCCAATATCCCCAATCTCGAAGGGATGGACGAGTTCGAAGGTCCGTCATGGCACACTGCTCGCTGGCCCAAGGGCGCGGACCTGCGCGGCAAACGGGTTGCCGTGATCGGTACGGGCTGCACCGGCTATCAGATGATCCCGGTCCTGGCGAAAACGCCGGAAATCGAGATTACCGTGTTCCAGCGTACGCCGAACTGGATGTTCCCCGTCCCCGGCTACACTTCGGATTCGAAGCCCGAACTGCTCTGGCTCGACCGGAACATGCCGTTCCACGCCAATTTCCTGCGCTTCAAGACGATCTACGGCTCTGGCCCGGACTTCGTGAAGATGTTCGACATCGATCCCAATTTCAAGGATCCCCATTCGGTCAGCCCGGCCGGAGCCGAGGCCAGGCAGCGCGCGATCAGCTTCCTCGAAAGCAAGATCAGCAATCCCGACCTGCTGAAAAGCATGATCCCGGACCACCCCGTGTGGTCGGCGCGGCCCGTAGTGGTCGATCCGGACGACTGCGTGCTCGATGCGATCCAGCGCGATAACGTCACGCTGGTCCCGCATGGCATCAAGCGGGTCACCAAGACGGGTATAATCGCCTCCGACGGCAGCCAGCACGATGTCGACGTGATCGTCTTTGCCACCGGTTTCAAGGCCCATGACGTCCTGTGGCCGATGACGATCACCGGCAAGGACGGCCAGGACCTGCAGGAATATTGGAAGGATGAAGGTGCCCGCGCCTATCTCGGCACGATGGTGCCCAAGTTCCCCAATTTGTGGATGCTTTATGGGCCCAACACCAATGGCGGCCTCGGCGTCCCGCAATATCACGAGGTCACCACGCGCTACATCCTGCAGGGCCTGGAGAAGCTCATTCTCGACGGCAAGAAGTCGATCGACGTCAAGGAAGACGCCTATTGGAGCTACGCCAAGGAGATCGACGAAGGGAACATGACGAAGGTGTGGAGCGATCCGCGCGGCAACAGCTACTGGTGGAGCGGCTTTGGCCGTTCTGTGACCAACACGCCCTTCATGGGCTTCCAGATCAGGGAGCGGATGCTGAAGCCGGACTGGAACGATCTGATCGTCGAATGATCGCCTGAATGCGTGCGGGATCGGACCCATTGCCCCGATCCCGCCGCCCCGGAAATACTCGCGTCACTTTATCATATGATGTGGACAGACCCGCCGGAGTCTCCGAACTTGGCCGCGGCGGGAGTTAAGCCACACGGAATAGGGGAAAATTGGCCAGGTTCTATCTCGATCTGCATAACAATGCGGGAATGCTCAAGGATCGGGAAGGCCAGGCCTTTCCCGATCTCGATGCGGCGGTCGATCATGCACGCCAATCGATCCGCGAAATCGTTGCATCCGACATCGTCGAAGGCCGGATCATCGACCTAAGCCATTCCATCGCGATCCACGAAGCGTCGAAGGCCCCGGCTGCCAACGTACGCTTCGTAGATGTCGTCCACTTCATCGGCTGAGCGGGAACATTTTTAGCTAACCTGCGTTAGTTTCTATCATACGACAGTGTGCCCGGCGTCCATCGTCGGACAATGGCCCTTGTACTGAGCGGCTGGGAGACCGTGCGCTCCGCAAAGTGGGGCGAGATATGGCTGATCATTCCGAAAGCATGCTTCTGTACATGTCGAAGGTGGAACGCGGGATGCCGCTTTCTTCCGAGGCAAAAGCCGCATTCCTGACGCTCAAGACCAAATCCTTCAGTTTCGAAACCTATCGCGACATCGTTTCCGAAGGGCAGCATACAACGCGCTGCTGCCTGCTCGCTTCCGGCTTTGTCAGCCGGTACAAGACGCTCGCCAATGGCGGCCGGCAGATCAATTCCTTCCACCTGCCGGGGGACATGATCGATCTGCCTGCGAGCCTGATCCGCATTGCCGATCACGGGATACGGACGCACACGGCATCCGAAGTCGTGACCTTCGATGCCGACGACATCCTCGAACTGGCGGAGCGCTTTCCCGAATGGGGCCGCGCCTTCTGGTTCGACACCCTGGTCGATTCCGGCATCTTTCGCGAATGGACCCTGAATGTCGGCCGCCGGACGGCCTCTGCGCGCATCGCGCATCTGATGCTGGAACTCGCCTGGAGAATGGCGGCAATCGGCAGGAGCGACGGCAGGACTTTCGTGATGCCGGTTACCCAGATCGATCTGGCCGACGCTGTGGGACTAAGCCCCGTTCACACAAATCGCACGTTGCAGGCGCTGCGCGAAGCCGGAATGATCCGCACCTATTCGCGCACCGTCATCATCGAGGACCGGGAACGGATGGTGGAAGAAGCGGAATTCGACGACCGCTACCTCCATCCAAAGGGACCGCGACGCGACGGCGAATGAAATCAAAGATCAAGCGGGTTTACCACCCAGAATGCCTCGTCTCCGTGCCGCTTCAACACGCCTATGCGTACGCCGTCTTCCAGCAACTCGACCTCGACGCTCTTGCCGATATTTTCGGCTTTGTAGATGGCGCTCGAAAGCGCGCTCTCAAGAAAATCCACATGGCGCTCAACTGAACCATCGGGCGCCTTGATAACAACACGATAGCTGTGTTGTTGCATTCCTTTGTTCATTTTCTGGCGGCCCCAATTATTTGTCGGGGCTGTTTGTTCGCATTATCAAATTTCGCCAATGCCAAATGTTAAGTTTACAATCGGCGCCTGCAGCCGACTAATAATATCAAGCATTTACATGTCGATGGCGGGTTGATGCCCACCCTGGTTCGAACCGGTCATGCCTATTCGTTGGGAAAATTCGGCCGCGATTTCAGCAATTGGGCAAGCTTATCCGGGTGGCAGGCTTTCGAGAAAAGATAACCCTGCATTTCCGTGCAGCCCAATTCCCTGACGATCCTCAATTGTTCTTCAGTTTCGACGCCTTCCGCGGTCGTGACCATACGAAAGCTGCTCGCCAGCCCCGTGACGGCGCGTACGATCGCCGTGGATTCCGATCGCTCGGACAGGTCGCGAATAAACGAACCGTCGATCTTGATCTTGTCGAATGGAAATTTCTGCAAATAGCCGAGCGACGAATAGCCCGTGCCGAAATCGTCCATGGCAATGCTTACGCCAAGCGTATGGAGTTGCCCGAGCTTTTCCAGCGTCATTTCCGTCTGGTCGAGCAAGACCGCTTCGGTGATCTCGATCTCCAGCCGGTTGGCCGGCAGGCCGGACGCGGCGAGTGCATGCGTGATCACCTGGACGATATTGTCGCTGCGGAACTGGACCGGCGAGACATTGACCGCGAGCATCACGTCCTTCGGCCAGCCGACCGCTTCCATGCATGCGGTTCGAATGACCCATTCGCCGATCCGGGTGATTAGCCCGGTCTCTTCAGCCACCGGAATGAATTCTTCCGGCTTCGTCGGCCCGCGTTCGGGATGATCCCAGCGCAGCAGAGCTTCACAGCAACTGATTTCGCCGCGCTCGAGGTTCACCAGCGGCTGATAGTGAATTTCGAATTCGCCATTCGCCAGCGCACTGCGCAAATCCAGCTCGAGCGCGTGCCTGGCCGCCATGCGCGCGTCCATTTCCTGCTCGAAAAAGCGATAGGTCCCTCGCCCGTCGCCCTTGGCGCCATAGAGCGCCAGATCGGCGCTTTTGATCAATTGCTCAGGCGTCTCGCCATCCGTCGGCGCGAGCGCGATCCCGATGCTAGTATCGACGATGATGTCGTGGCTCATGATCCTGCACGGGGCCGTGATGGCATCGCGTATCTCGTCCGCCAGATGAGCGACCGCTGCCGGATCTTCCACGTCGGATTGAATGACCGCGAACTCATCGCCGCCCAGCCGTGCAACCGCATCGGTTTCCCGCACACATTGGCGAAGCCTGGTGGCAACGACCTGCAGCAAGTCGTCACCAATCTGGTGGCCCAAGGTATCGTTGATATTCTTGAAATTATCGAGGTCGATAAACAGGACGGCCAAGTGCTTGTCATGGTCGTTCCAGCGCAAGGCGTGGTCGAGGCGAACCTTGAACATTTCCCGGTTGGGAAGGCCGGTCAAAGCGTCATGATGCGCCATATGCGCAATTTGCGCCTCGCTCTGCTTCAGCTCGGTGACATCTTCGTGAGTGGCAACCCAGCCGCCATTTGCCAGCGGTGAATTGACTACGTGAATGATCCGGCCATCGGGCGTCGAATTATATTGGGAAGTCGTCTTCCCGCGCCTGATCCTGGTGATGATCTCCGAGTGATAATCGTCCACGTCGCCTGTGAGGAAGCCGGCCTGCTTGCGGTTTTCGAGCAGGGTTTCAAGCGAGCATCCTGGCTCGGTCGTTTCCTTGGACAGGCCATACATCTCGAAATAGCGATCGTTGCAGACCACCATCATTTCATTCGCATCGAACACCACCAGGCCTTGGGTAATGCTGTTGAGTGCATCCTTGAGGTGCCGCAATTCGCTGGCCAGGATCCCCCGCGTCCTGTGCAGAGGGATTGCGCGAGATTCATCGTTCGAGGCAGCGGGCCTCAAACGTCTCGCGCCGGAGCGCGCAATTGCTGATTGCCTTTCCAGGCGACTTTGCGGCTTCATCCTGCGTCCCAACCTCGCATTACGCGCTGGAAGGTCACAGGCCGACTAGCCCTTGACCCACTCTTGCCGGGTCAAAAAACATAATCTTATTATGAAATTGATAACGCCGTATTTTTTGCGGGTTCTCAACTACGGATTTGTCGCCAACAATTATGGGCTGAAATTGCGATTACCTTGTGCCGCTATTGGATACCCGTCTGCGCAAGAGTGACCAGGGAGCGGTGTAGCCAGCCGCCGTAACGTCGCTAGGGGGCGGCTCCGTCATCCGCAACCGCCTCCCTCGCGCCGGCATTCAGGCGTGCAAACTTAGAAGCCGAACAATGCCCCGACCATGAGCTGGTGGCGGGAAGCATCGAGACCCGTGTCGATGCCAAAATAGCTGGGCTCGCCGTAATTGACGTAGCGGTACTCCCCGCGGAGGCGAACGAGGCCCATCTGGGTCTCCGCGCCCGCACCGATCAGGAAGCCGTCCAGATCGTCATTCGATGTCAGCGTGGTCGTATCGGTGTAGCTCGAATTGAACTTGGAATTGATATAGCCGCCTTTGGCATAGACCTTGAGGCCGGTTAGCTGGGCGCCAATGCGACTGCCGACGTAGAGGCTGCGGCCAGCCGCGATATTGCCTTCGTCGCCCGCAACAAGGATATCCTCCATGTCGGTGCTGACAGTAGAGCCATTGTACTCGCCTTCGACGCCGATGAATGCGCCTGGCGCAAGATCGAAATCGGCACCGGCGACGACACCATAGACAATCCCGCTATCCCTCTCGCTTTCGTCGCCTGCCGAGCTCTTGACGCTGTCGTACCCGACGACCGGCCCAACGTAAAAGGAAGGACCCAGGCCCACCTGGGCAAATGCCGAACTCGCCGACACGGCCGCGCACGCCGCGCATAAAATGGCTAACTTCCTCATATTCTTCTCCTTTTGAAGCGGTGCATGCCCCGGCCGTGCTTTGTCTGGCGCAACATGAATCGACAGTTAAGGGAGATGCGGCCAACTGCGCTTCCGGGCTGATCGCCCGCTTTGGAATGCACAACGTCGCAAAGCTTCAACTCACATCCATTCGTCCTGAGCTACAGAATGTCAGCTGACAGGTCATGAGCGGAACGTCCGCTTTCAGCACTGGCGCTGCAATGCCGCCACGTCCGCAAAGTAGGTGGAAAGTGGACATCACCTACGTTAGGCGGGTCGAATGTCTGGCCTTCAGTTCGACTGGGAAGCCGTCGCCCACAAGACGGTGTTGGCGGTGATTGGGCGCAACGAGCGGCGCATGAGCGACGGCTCCCTTGCATGGGAGGCGCTCGCGTTGGCGTTCGGCGATGATGCGGTCGTCCTGACGGTAACCGCCGACACCGACGAGGTTGTCGTCTCTCACGAGGCCGCACCACGAGGCGAGGACTGGGTTGTAATCCCAGCCTTGGCAGATGCTGTGGGCAAGCCGCTCGGCTGGTGCTGGGTCGCGGCGAACTATCTTGGATATCGCGACAGCTTCACCCTGGCCTTGGGCGATGTCGTGCCCGACGCCCTCCAACCCAAGCTAACGTTTCTGGCCGCGGCCTGCTCGCTTTCCTGCTTCGATCTGACACCCCGCAAAGCCTAAGGCGTAATGTCCTCTATGTTGTCGTCTCCGGAAAGTCCGCTTTCGGTGAAAATGGCCATCAAGCGGCCTGTCCGCTTTTAGGTGACAGTCTGGCGTCCGCGAATGGCCGCGATTAGGTAGAAAGAGGACATTGACTCTCAACACCGTTCCCGCTTCGTAATCCCGATGAAAGTGCGACCTGCCCGCAGTGATGAGCTCGATGATGTGGCTTTCGTCTGGCACGCTAGTGCACTCACCATGGACGATGCACCTTCTGACCTGCTTCCGGTTTCGCAACTTCGAGAACGAATTGATTGCGAACTGTCAGAGGGTTGGGCTCTCTTTGTCGCTTCAGGACCGGATGGCATTGCCGGGATGCTCGCCATAAATCGGCGCGCATCAATTCTTGATCAGTTGTTTGTTTTGCCAGCCAAACAAAGAAATGCAGTCGGTAGAGCCCTTTTGGAAAAAGCAAAGCAAGAGATGCCAAATGGCTTCTCGCTCAGAATGGCTCCCGCCAACGAACGAGCACGCTTGTTCTACGAAAAGGAGGGGCTCCAATTCGAACGCGAAGGCCCGCATCCCCGATTTGGGCATGCCGTACACTTTTATCGTTGGAATGGCGGCTAAGTTGTCGTTAGCAGACAGTCCGCTTTGAGCCGAACAGCATTCGCACCGCTTCAACTCACTGTTCAGCAATAGATCGTCAGACGGTCTTGGCGATTACAGCTCGGTCTCGGTGCACGACGTAACCGTCAGCCCTCGCTCAGCTGG
>CAVZRU010000016.1:0-4278 GCA_963777785.1 uncultured Alphaproteobacteria bacterium | reverse complement strand
ACCCACGGTCACGGTCAGATCCTTGCTTGCACCCTTGCGCCATACCTGCATGGTGACTTTGCTGCCGGGCTTGGTGGCGCCGACGATGCGCGGCAGGTCGGTCGAGCTGTCGATCGGCTTGCCGTCGAACTTGAGGATGATGTCGCCGGCCTCGATGCCGGCCTTGTCCGCCGGGCCGCCCTTCTCCACCGCGTTCACCAGCGCGCCGCTGCGGCTTGGCCAGGCCGAAGGACTCGGCCAGTTCCCTGGTCACCTCCTGGATCACCACGCCGATGCGGCCGCGGCTGACCTTGCCCGTCTGCCTGCAACTGCTTCTGCACGTCCATGCGCGACATCGATCGGAATCGCGAACGACAGCCCCATGAAGCCGCCGGTGCGGCTGTAGATCTGCGAATTGATGCCGACCACCTCGCCGCTGCAGGTTGAACAGCGGCCCGCCGGAGTTGCCCGGATTGATCGCCACGTCGGTCTGGATGAACGGCACGAAGTTCTCCTGCGGCAGCGAGCGGCCCTTGGCGCTGACGATGCCGGCGGTCACGGTGTTCTCGAAGCCGAACGGCGAGCCGATCGCCAGCACCCATTCGCCGACCTTGAGCTTGTTCGGATCGCCGAGCTTGACCGCCGGCAGGCCGCGTCGCCTCGATCTTGATCAGCGCGACGTCGGTGCGCTTGTCCGACGCCGATCACCTTGGCCTTGAACTCGCGCTTGTCGGTGAGCGCACGGTGATCTCGTCGGCGCCGTCGACGACGTGCGCGTTGGTCAGGATGTAGCCGTCGGCGCTGATGATGAAGCCCGAGCCGAGCGAGCGGGTCTCGGAGCTCGCGCGGCGACTGCCCGGGACGGCTGGCGCGGCATGAAGCGGCGGAAGAACTCGAAGAACGGATCGTCTTCGTCCAGATTCGGCATCTGCGGCACGTTGCGGGCTGCGCGCGCGCGGTCTGCGTCGTGCTGATGTTGACCACGGCCGGCCCCTGCTTTTCCACCAGTTCGGTGAAATCGGGCAACTCGCGCGCCTGCGCGCAAGCGCCGAGCGGAAGCAGCAGTAGCAGCCATAGAAGCAGTATCTTTCGCATCGTGACGTTCCTTTGTTGCGTTTTGCGGAGTGTTACAGAAAAATCGGTGCGCGTCTGCGGCTGCCGCAGGCGCTTGATCACGGCTTGTGGTACTCCACCGATTCGGCGAGCTTTCTCACGCTTTCGGCGGGCGCCTCCCCGACCACGGTCACCAGATGACTGGCGACTTGCCGGCTATAGATATTGATCGCACCCTGGCGCGACAGCCCGGCCGGCGGCTGCGAGGTCTTGTTGGCCATGGGCTCGATGAACACCGAGACCGCGGCCAGGCCGTCGGAATAGACCACATGCCCGACTTCGCTCGACCCGCCCTGGGTGCGTTTCATCTCGGTCACTTTCTTGAAGCCGGGCAGCTCCGGCTTGATCGTCCAGCCGGACGCGGCCAGACTGGCCGGCGCGGCACCCGAATTCTCGACATGCCAGGCGCGCGATTGCGCCAGGAACGCTGGGCTTGAGCTGGTCCTGGTCGATCTTGCCGCCGATCGCTGATCTGGGTGAAAGCGAACTGCTCGATCGGCTCGTCTTTTCGTTGAGGGTCTGGGACTTGAGCAGCATGCCGGTCTTCACGTCGGCCCACAATCTGTGGCCGTAGCGCAGGTTGTCCTTAGGCTGGAGCACGATCGCCTGGCAGTCGTAGCCGGCGATGCGCTCGATCGCCCTGCGCTGACTTCGTAGTACTCGCCGATCTCCTGCAGATTTTCCGGCAGCAATGCCGGAAACACCTTGCGGTCGCGTCTGCTTGTCGACCTTTATCGTCATGCTGTCCGGCAGGTAGCATTGCACTTCGTCGCCGCTGCGCACGATTTCGCGCGGATGACCGTCCAGCGTCTCCAGCCGTTCGCGCGTCCCGTTCCGGCCCGCAATATGGACGATGCGCGAGGTTTCGGCCGGTCCCCGCTGCGGTAAACGAAGGTTCCGGTGTAGCTGAGCTTTTGCGTTGCCACATGGATGCGCTGCAGCCACGACAACGCGTCGCCATCGGCCCGCGCCATCTGCGCCGACAACGCGAGCAGCAGCATCGCCAGGATTCTCATCGGCGCGCGCTGCTCCGCACTTCGGCCACGGTGCGCACATAGGGCGCCACACCCTGCATCGCGCTGCTCGGGGAATAACGCTGGTGCGCAAGCAGGTAGTCCTTGGCCCCCTCGCCCGCCGGCACTGCGGCCTGCCGTACCTCGGGGGCAGGGGCAGGGACAGCAGCAAGCTGCACGGAATCCGGCTGCGTGCCGGGCAGGGCCATCCACGCGACGAAAGCCACCGCGGCCATGCTCGCCGCCAGCGACAAGGCGGTCCAAGGCAGTTTTTCCGGCTTGCTGCGCCGCTGCGGCGCGAGCACGGTGGGCTCGGCATCGAGCCAGCTTCCAGGCCACGCGCGCGGAGAACCCTGCGCTCAGCGGCGCGGTGCCGCGCAGCGCGTCGCGGATCAGGTGATACGCGCGCCACGCCTCCGCGTTCTCGCTGCCGTGCGTGAGATTGCCGCGATCAGCCTCGGCTGGCGGACCTGTCGTCCAGCTCGCCGTCCATCAACGCCGAAATCCTGTCTTTCATAAAGCCACCCCCTGCCCACGTAAGCGGTTACCACCGCTTGTCCTTGCTCGTCCCCAGCAACGGCAGCAAGACCAACGGAACCAAGAACAGGCAAAAGCTATTATTGTGGCTGTAGAAGGAGTGGTGAGGAATAGAGAGGAAAGAATGAAATAAATATATAATTTCAAGTTGATGGAGCCAGCTTCACCTTTGCTAGACGAAGGGAGCAAGCGATGACTTGCCACCAAAGCCAGGAGAGCGCGCGCCTTGCTCCCGCCATGTGCCCCCGAAGCCAGGCCAACGGCGTCGGAGTGAGCCTTGTCAGGACGGGCGAGCCCGGCCTCTGCATCGTTTTCAGCCGGCCGGACCGCGAGGCTGTCATCAGCGGCTCGGCAGGCGCGGCGAAGTCAGGAGCGGTGAGCGCTGCATGTGGCCACGCTGCCGAGCCATGTCTTCTGGCGTGTCGAGGGCATGGTGACACTCAGGAGATGTTCGAAGGTGGCCAGGTCGCAGCTCGGCGTCGCTCGCCCCGCTGTCCAGCGACCGAGCGCGGTTAGAGCTATGAAGTGAAGCTTTTTAGATGGACCGGCGACGAACAGATGGTTATCAGGTGGATGCATCAAGTTAAGCCAGCCAGAGTTCAGGACGTCATCATCATATGCTAGTCAACAAGTTCACGTGGAGCAGCTTTGGCGGGGTTGCTACACGCCGAATGTCTCGACGCCTTGCCACCGCCGAACTTGTGGCCAGGCCAGGCCACCTGTCAGGATGTATGTGCAGGAGAGCGGCAGGCCGTCAGGCGTGCTGAATGTCAAGTGGCTGGTTGAGCAGTTTGATCCAGGTGACGAGAGCCCTTATGATTGTGCCACGGTGAGCCGTTATGGAGGTGGAAAGATGATGATGTGTGTGGTGAGTGCTGAAGAGGATGTGTGTAGAGGGCCGCAGTGTACAGACGATGCCCGGCACCACGTGAGTGTGTATGTGTTGTGTGTGCACACACTCACACGCAATCAGATCGATGGTTGTTGAAATGGGTGCCACCATATCGATGAAGGTCAGCCAGAAACGAGAGACGAGGACGCCTGACGCGAATCGATCGTGCCCAGGCGCTCACCCGCCTCTGCCACGTTGTTGTCACCTACCTCAGCCGCCACAGGCAGCCAACAGCGAAGGACGAGTCTTTCTTGTCGGCCACACAACTCTGCACACAGGTCCAGGTGCTCCAGCTCCTGCTGTCATCAGCGCCACACACCCAACACCCAACTGTTTACAGTATGAGTCACCAGCAGGCTCCAACCACCGCCACCAAAATCACACAAGCCTGTCAACGACGAACAAGGACCAACGAGCCAGTTGGCGCTGGTCATTGTGTGTGGTTCTGTTTCAGAGAGACAGACATGGAGATTTGTGTGGGGATTGTCAGTGCCAAGGGGTTGTTGCCGTGAGGGCTTGTCCACCGGAGCTGCCTCAACAGGCCCTCCCAATCAGATGCCTCTGCCTTCTCTTGCATCGCATGAGGACGCCATCAACAGTGAGCTGGTGACGGCGTGTGTGTGTGTGCGATGGATGGGCTGCTGCTATGTGTGGGCTCAGGCTATGCAGGCCACGCCACCCACACCGCCTCCAGGCAGCAGCTTCACCTGCCCGCCGTTGCCATGCGCGCGTCAGCAGTGTGTG
>CAVZRU010000015.1:0-3525 GCA_963777785.1 uncultured Alphaproteobacteria bacterium | reverse complement strand
CCGAGGTGGTCGGGATCGCGCTGGCGACGGCGGCGCTGGTGGTCAGCGCGGAACGCGGCGATACAGTTGGCCGGTCCAACGGAACTAGGAGATGCAACCATGCCAGCCGACCGCCTACTCCCCTCGGACGAGGCCGCCGAACTCATCGCGCTGACCCGCGACGTCGCCGACAAGACTCCTTGACCCCATCGTCGACGAGCACGAGCGCACCGAGACCTATCCCGACGGCGTGTTCGCCCAACTCGGCGCAGCGGGGTTGCTGAGCCTGCCGCAGCCCGAGGAGTGGGGTGGCGGCGGACAGCCCTACGAGGTCTACCTCCAGGTGCTTGAGGAGATCGCCGCCCGTTGGGCCGCCGTCGCCGTCGCAGTCAGCGTGCACAGCCTGTCGTCGCACCCGCTGCTGACGTTCGGCACCGACGAGCAGAAGCAGCGTTGGCTTCCAGACATGCTGTCCGGCAGTCGAATTGGCGCATACAGCCTGTCGGAGCCGCAAGCCGGATCCGATGCTGCGGCGCTTCGGTGTGCAGCGGTGCCCACGACGGTGGTCACGCGCTGAACGGAACCAAGTCGTGGATCACCCACGGTGGAATCGCGGACTTCTACACGTTGTTCGCGCGGACGGGCGAGGGGTCGAAGGGCATTTCGTGCTTCCTGGTGCCGGGCGACCTGCCCGGGCTGAGCTTCGGCAAGCCCGAGGAGAAGATGGGCCTCGCGGCCATCCCGACGACGACCGCGTTCTACGACGATGCCGAAGATCGAATCAGACCGCCGCATCGGCGCCGAGGGCCAGGGTTTGCAGATCGCGTTCAGCGCGCTCGACGCCGGCCGGCTGGGCATCGCGGCGGTGGCCACCGGGATCGCGCAGGCCGCGTTGGACGACGCGTGCCGGTATGCCAACGAGCGAACCACGTTCGGCCGCAAGATCATCGACCATCAGGGCCTCGGCTTCCTGCTCGCCGACATGGCCGCAGCGGTCGGAGAGCGCCAGGGCCACCTACCTGGACGCCGCTCGTCGCCGTGACCTCGGCCAGCCGTACTCGACGCAGGCCAGCGTGGCGAAGATGGTGGCAACCGACGCGGCGATGAAGGTCACCACCGACGCCGTCCAGGTCTTCGGCGGAGCCGGGTACACCCGCGACTACCGCGTCGAGCGCTACATGCGCGAAGCCAAGATCACTCAGATCTTCGAGGGCACCAACCAGATTCAGCGCCTGGTCATTGCGCGCAGCCTCACAACGTAGGCCTCCCCAAAACGGGGTAGACCTGAAGTATGACGAGTAGCCCAGCCGTCCTGCTGTACGACGGCACGTGCGGTTTCTGCGACGGTGCCGTGCAGTTCATCTGCGAGTGGACCGACGCCACGGTAGACGCGGCTCGCCGCCCTCGAAAGCGACTTCGGTGCCGCAGTGCTGCAACGCCATCCGGAGTTGGCGGGCGTGGACTCGGTCGTCTACGTCGAGAACGCGGAGAGCCCTGACGAGCGCGTCACGGTGCGCTGGAGGCCGCTCTTCACGTGGCGCAGACCCAGGCGGTCCGTGGCAGGCGCTCGGAGCGGTGGCCCGGGTGGTACCAGCGCCCGTCCGCGACGGGCTCTACGACCGTTCGCGGCCATTCGCTACCGTGTGTTCGGCAGGGTGGATTCGTGTGCGCTCCCCGCGCCCGAGGTGCGGGCGCGGTTCATCGCTTAGCATGTGGCACTGACATTTTCGCGTCGTGTGCGCCGGAGTTATGCACAGTCCGTGAATTCATCCCCAGATTGGCGTCTACGGCGAAAATTCCGGCGCGGCCTTGGCGCCGAGCGTAAATTCGAATGCATGTTCGACTCATTGGTGGTCCACCACGGCCGGCACCTCGGGTGCCGGTGCGGTGGAGTCGTGGTCGCGGGTGGAGTCCGCGGCCTGCGCCCGTCGGGTCGCGGCGATGGCCGCCATGTTCCAGACCGCCCGTGCCGCCGACGGGGCGGATGAGCGGGACCTGTGGTGCACCGACACCTGGGACGCCGTCGCCGCCCACATCGGCGCCGCCCAGCGCATCACCCATGGCGCCGCGTCCAACCAACTCCTCATCGCCGTCGCACTGCACGAACGGTTCCCACTGGTCGCCGCGGTGTTCGCCGAGGGACTGATCACCTACCAACTGGTCCGGATCGTGGTGCAGCGCGGCGCCCTGGTCGTCGACCCCTCGGCCCTGCACGAACTCGACAGAGCTGTTGGCCGAGGCGCTGAGCACCCGGGAACCCATGTCGGTGGCCACTCGGAGAAGACCGTGGACGCGTTCGTCGCCCAGGTCGACCCGCAGGCGGTGCACCGCACCGAGACCCGGGCGCGGGGCCGGTCGGTGGACGTCGGGGAGGACGACGGCAGCGGGATGGCCACGGTGTTTGCGACCTTGTTCGCCACCGACGCCAAGGCCTTCGACGCCCGGTTGAGTGCGGTCGCCGAGACCGTGTGCCCAGCCGATCCCCGGACCAAGGACCAACGCCGCGCCGACGCCATCGGAGCCATGTCCCACGGGGCCGACCGTCTGGCCTGCCTCTGCGACACCGACGACTGCCCCGCCGGCGAGAACCCACCCTCCACCGGGGTGGTGGTCTACGTGATCGCGAGCGCGGACACCCTCCGTGAACCCGAGGCACCGGCCCCACCGCCACCTGCACCCGCGCGCCGACGATCCCACCGACGACGCAGCCGAGCGCGCGACGGACGACGCCGCAGGCGCTCGAACGATGCAGCCGCAGTGGACACCGTCCGACGAGCGCACCGCCCTCGACGGCGAACCCCCGGCCATGTTCACCAAGCCGCTGCGCGAACTGACCCTCACCGAAGCCCTCACCCCCACCCCGGGTCGGCTCGCCAACCTGCGACCCGCCGCCCTGATGGGTGGACAGTTCCTACCCGGGGCCATCGCCTGCCGCGCCACCGTCGGGGCCACCATCACCCCGATCGTCCACCCCGGCCAAGCACCACCCGAACCCCGCTACCGACCCTCGAAGAAGCTGGCCGACTTCGTCCGCTGCCGCGACATGACCTGCCGCTTCCCGGGCTGCAAAGTGCCCGCCACCCATTGCGACGTCGACCATACGATTCCGTGGCCCTACGGGCCGACCGCGGCGTCCAACCTGAAATGTCTATGCCGAAGACATCACTTGCTGAAAACGTTCTGGGGTGGCCAAAGTGGTTGGCGCGACGAGCAACTCGACGACGGCACCATCGTGTGGACCGCACCCGACGGCCGCAGCACATCACCACACCGGGCAGCCGCCTGCTGTTCCCCGAACTCAGCGAGCCCACCGCACCGGTGGTCGCTCAACGGCGTCCCACGGCGCACACCGGCGGGCTGACCATGCCACGCCGCAAGACCACCCGCGCCCAAGACCGCGCCAACCGCATCCAACGCGAACGCGAACTCAACGAATCACCCTGACGGCGGCCACGCCTGCACCGCGTTGGGCACCTGCATCGCCGCGCCAGGGTGGCTCTGGCCACGGCGGGATCGTTCAAAAATCGTTCACGCTGAACGAGTTTG
>CAVZRU010000014.1:0-6475 GCA_963777785.1 uncultured Alphaproteobacteria bacterium | reverse complement strand
TAGATTTGTAGCAGCAAATCGCCGAACGAATGGGAAAAATTGCTGATATCTCGGTGAGTCGTTGTGCTCGGATAGTCGCCATCGCCGGCCAGTTGCTCCTCCAGCCCATTGCAGAATTTCTTGATGGCCGCTGCGCCTTGCTGGATCGCTGTCGTCACGCCGATCGGGGTATTCTGGAGCGGTCGAGATGGTGTTTGAAGGGCCCGTCATTGGTGGCAATCAGCGCCGCATCATCGCCCGCCAGCCAGCCTTCCGGATCGTTCCGGCCAGCGCCCAGCGCATGATGGCGAGGCTTTCGTCGATCACGGCTCCATCGGGCCAAACCAGCACCGGCACGGTCGCCTTGGGGCTGCCGCGATCAGTTGCGGCGGCTTGGCGGCGAGCTTCACCTCGCGCAATTCCACCGTGATCCCCGCTACCCACAGCGCCAGGCGCGCGCGCATCGCATAGGGGCAGCGGCGGAAGGTATAGAGGATCGGCGCTCGTCATTCCTTCGGCGGGCACGCATCGCACCCACGTGCAATTCCCGCCGCGTCTTCGGCGAGCGCTTCCTGCCGCTGGCGCTCGGCATAGCCGGCGCGCTGTTCGCGCGCTGCGTTCAGTCGATGGCAGGCGGGGCAGCTCACCCCGTTCGCAGAACAGATGGGCGAGCCCTGTCGGCTTCAGGATCGGGCGGCGGCAGGCGCGGCACAGCCGTAAGTGCCGGGGGCGAGCCCGTGGCGCCACCGTAACGCGCTGGTCGAAGACGAAGCATTCGCCCTCCCACAGGCTTTCGTCCTCGGGCACCTCCTCGAGATACTTCAGAATGCCGCCCTTGAGGTGATAGACCTGCTCCACGCCCTCCGCTTGAGGAAGGCGGTGGACTTTCTCGCAGCGGATGCCGCCGGTGCAGTACATCGCGACCTTGGGGTTCTGGCCTGCCAAGCAGGCGTCTCACGTCAGTGCGGAACCATGCGGGAAAATCGCGGAAAGCTGGCGGTCTGCGGATCGATGGCGCCCGCGAAGGTGCCGACCGCGACCTCATAATCATTGCGCGTATCGATGACGATGATATCGGGGTCTGATATCAGCGCGTTCCAGTCCTGCGCGTCGACATAAGTGCCGACGCTCGCCAGCGGATCGATGTCCGGCTGCGCCCATCGTCACGATCTCGCGCTTGAGGCGCACTTTCATGCGGTGGAACGGCATCGCAGGCGCGCGCGAATACTTTACTTCCAGCTCGCGCAGCCCGGCAGTGCGCGGATATGAGCGACGACGCCCGCCAGCGCCTGATCCGGCCCGGCGATGGTGCCGTTGATCCCCTCATTCGCAAGCAGCAGCGTGCCCCTGACCCCGGCCTCCTTGCACGCGGCAAGCAGCGGATCGCGCAGGGCCTGCGGATCCGCGAAAGGCGTGAAACGGTAAAGTGCGGCAACGCAGATGGGCAAGTCGCTGTCAGGCATAGGCGCCCGATAGCGAATTGCGCGGCCAGGCTCAATCGATCCGCGTCACCCAGCCGTGCCGGTCTTCGGCCGTACCGCGCTGGATGGCGACCAGCTTGTCGCGCAGCTTGCTGGTCAGCTGGCCCGGGCCGCCCGAACCGATCACGAACTCCCCGTCATGCCCAGCGACGCGCCCCACGGGCGTCACGACCGCGGCAGTACCGCAAGCAAAGGCCTCAACCAGCCTGCCGCTTTTCGCATCGTCCCGCCATTGATCGATCGAATAGCGCTGCTCCTGCACGTCCAGCCCATCCTCGCGGGCCAGCGTAATCAGGCTTTCGCGTGTGATGCCGGGCAGGATCGATGCCGCCCAGCGGCGGGGTGATGATCGAACCGTCGTCGAACACGAAGAACAGGTTCATCCCGCCCAGTTCCTCGATCCACTTGCGCTCGACCGCGTCGAGGAACACGACCTGATCGTGCCCGTGCGCGATCGCTTCGGCCTGCGGGACGAGGCTGGCGGCGTAATTGCCGCCGCATTTGGCCGCGCCGGTGCCGCCGGGGGCCGCGCGGGTGTAGTCGCTCGAAACCCAGATCGAGACCGCCGGAGCGCCCGACTTGAAGTAATTGCCCGCGGGCGAAGCGATCACGAGGAACTTGTATTCCTTGGCCGGGCGCACGCCGAGGAACGGCTCGGACGCGAACATGAACGGGCGCAGGTAGAGCGATCCGCCTTCGACGCTCGGAAACCAGTCGCGCATCGGCCAGCGACGAGTTCGCGGATCGCGCCGATGAACAGTCTCTTCCGGAATGGACGGCATCGCCAGCCGCGCGGCGGACGCGTTGAAGCGGCGCGCATTGGCTTCGGGCCGGAACAGCGCGATGCCGCCATCGGTGAGGCGGTAGGCCTTGAGCCCTTCGAAGATTTCCTGCGCATAATGCAGCACCGCCGTCGCCGGATCGAGCGCTGATCGGCTGGCGCGGGCCGATATCGGCATTGTGCCAGCCCAGGCCTTCCACCCAGTCGATCGACACCATGTGATCGGAGAAACCGTGCCGAAACCGGGATTGGCAAGCGCCAAATTGCGGTCGGCCAGGCTGACCGGGCCGGGATGAGGCTGACGACTGAATTCGATGGCTGGATAGTCGGCCATGCGCAAAGCGATCCTTGAGTTTGTCCAGCAGCGGCGGTTAGACCCAAAGCCAGCATGGGCGCAAGAGCGAGTAAAGTTGCGATTGATACGGTCGCAAATGCACCGGTTTTCCGGGACTTCGGCCTCGCAGCGGGCGGGGCCGCCGAATGCTGGCCGGTATGCCGATCAAAGAGGCTCGGCTGCGCGTGTCAGAAGCTTGAAAATGTGAAAGGCCGCCCCGGAAATCCGGAGACGGCCTTTCGCATGGTCAGCGGCCGGAAGTGCCGCTTACGGAACCTTTATCGTCGAAAGAATTCGATTACCGATAATGCTCCGCGCGGAATTGTACCGACCCCCTTGCTGAACCATGAGACATCGGATCACCTCCTTTCGCGCTGTTTAGCCAAAGACGCCGCTTTTTTTGCGGCTAGGCCACGCTCTCGCTGACCTTGGCACATATGTGAGTCATGACGCGCTGCAACACAAGTCTTGCATTAAAGTTTTTCCACGTCAGAATTGCTCGCTTCGGGCTCGCGCCGGGCGCGGGCATTTTTCCAGACAATATGTGGTCTTGCCGTCGTCACCCCGGGGAAGGGGACGTCATCCCCGCGAAGGCGGGGATCCAGTTCCAACGTCGCGGCTGGATTCCCGCCTGTGCAGGAATCACGAAAGGGGGGGCAGCTTCCACCCCATTGCGGGCTTTCCCAAGAAATCCCAAACCCTACTCTTCCTTTGCCTCCCGGGGGACGCCGAGGGTGCGCTGGTCGAATCCGTCAGCCGCCGGTCACGATTTCCACCAGCATGCCGACATCCTCGTTTGGATTTCGCGAGATCTCGAGCGTGTGAATCCCTGGGTCCAGATCGAATGTGACTTGCTTGTGCATTGCTGAACATTCCGGTGCGCGGCCGAAGTCCGCAGGCTCTGCCGGTTTGCCATCGTCGACCACATCCACCCAGGCCGCCTCTTCCAGCCATACCCGATATCGGCCGGTCTGAATGGTTTCGAAGCTCACGACACCGCCGAATGAAGGCGCGTCACCTTCGCGCTGCGGCGTGGTGACGTAAGCCACCTCCACATCCGAACGAAGAGCTATGATTGTCGGTTCGCCGGTTGTGAGCCGCGCAATTTGCCCGCCGTCGGCACTCGTGGCGGCCGTTAATTTGACGGCTGATTTCCAGACTTCCTGCGCCTGATCGCAACTCGTCGACTGCGCCATTGCAGGGCCGCCACAGAGAAACAGCAAACCGAGAAGAGGGGTAAAACGCATTGTGGACCTTTCAGTGCTATATACAGCTGTATATAGCACTTCCCGAGATCATCAACGCCGTATCAAACCAAGAGTTGATCCGGCCCTCAAGATATCGGGGAGAAAATCATGCGTTATCCGCTTGTTGCTGCTTGTTTGCTGGCGGGGATTTCCACGCCCGCGATGGGGCAGGAAGCTTCCGTATCAGGCCAGGAGACTGAATCGAGCTTCGAGTTGGGTAGAATTATCGTCCGGGGATCACTTCCCCAACAGCCGCTGATCGGGGACTCCGCCCTCGGCCAGCAGGCCATCGGGACCTTTAACCGCAACACGCTCGACGATGCGGCTGCCCTCATACCGGGGGTCACCGCATCGAATTCCGGCGGTTCACGCAATGAACGTCTGCTGTTCGTGCGCGGCTTCAACCGCTTTCAGGTTCCGCTCTCTATCGACGGCATCAGGGTCTATCTGCCAGCGGATGGACGGCTCGATTACGGACGTTTCCTGACGCAGGATCTGGCCGAGATTCAAGTGGCCAAGGGGTATGTCTCGGTTCTCGATGGTCCCGGCGCGATGGGCGGGGCGATCAATCTGGTCACACGCAAGCCCGGCGCGCGGTTAGAGGCGGAAGCACGCGGCGTGCTGCAACTAGACGGGGACGGGGGGTATGCGGGCTATACCGGTTTCGGCCGTCTCGGGACATTGCAGGAAAGCTGGTACGCTCAGGCCAGCTTTGCGCGCAACTATCAGAATCATTGGGACTTGCCGGGCGGTTTCGTACCGGGTTTGAGCGAGGATGGCGGCGAACGGGGTTTCTCGCGCAGCGAAGACTGGCGTTTCAATGCGAAGCTCGGCTTTACGCCTAACGCGACCGATGAATATTCGCTCAGCTATACGCGGCAGGAAGGGGCCAAGAACGCGCCGCTCAGCACGGTCGATCCGGTTTCCTCCCAGCGCAACTGGACCTGGCCATTCTGGAATATCGACAGCATCTATTTCTTGTCGAGCACCGCGATCGCGCCGGATCTGACGCTGAAGATGCGCGCCTACCACAATTCGTTCGACAATCTGCTGCGTGCTTTTGACGATGCCACGCAGACCAGTCAGACGCGCAGCCGAGCTTTCGATTCCTATTATAACGACCAGGCATGGGGCGGATCGGCCGAACTGGCTCTGGCGATCTCGCCTGCCGACACATTTTCCGCGGCCTTACATTATCGTAGCGACGAACATGTCGAATATCAGACCAGTTTCGCCGGAGGTCGCTTCACCGAACCCGAGCAGATCAATCGCGAAGACACTTGGAGCCTTGCTGCCGAGTATACGCGCGCACTGACCCCCGAAGTCACTGCCACGGCCGGTGTCAGCTATGACTGGCGCGACCTGAAGCTTGCGCAGGAATACGGCACACCCCCGGGCGGCGGCCCAGCCACGATTTTCAGCTATCCAATCCGGTATGCGAGCGCGTTCAATGCGCAGGGCCGGCTCCAATGGCAGGTCGCGCCTGACATCTCATTGCATGGAAGCGTTTCTTCCCGCGCCCGCTTTCCAACGATTTTCGAACGCTTCAGCTCGCGTTTCGGCGGGGCAGTCTCCAACCCCGACCTCAAAGCCGAACGTGCGACCAATTTCGAGATCGGCGGCGATTGGGTAAACGACGGGCTGTCGCTGGGCGGCGCCGCGTTTTACTCCCGCCTCGAAGATGTAATCGTCGCGTTTCCGTTCCTGTTTGAAAACCAGCCCGTCAGCCAGAGCCGCAATCTTGGCAAAGGCGAGAACTATGGACTCGAATTTTCGGCAGATTTCCGCCTTGCATCCAGCCTTAGTGCAGGTGGCAACTACACCTGGACGGAACAGCAAATCGAAGACCCAAGCGACGCTGCCTTCCGCCCGACCGGCGTCCCGCGACACCAGGCCTTCATTTGGGCGAATTGGCAGCCAATCGAGCGGTTAAGCATTGTGCCCAGCGTGGAGATCGCTTCCGATCGCTGGACCGTCAGCACCGATGGTGCCCGGTATTTCCGAACCGGCAGCTATTTGGATACGAGCTTGCGGGTCGATTACGAGATTACGGACAGGATCGTGATTGGCGCTGGCGTAAGAAATGCCTTTGACGATCTTCATTACCTGACCGACGGATTTCCCGAACCGGGGCGGCGTTTCTTCTTTTCGCTGCGTCTTGAACCTTGATGGAGCCAGGCAAATGCGATCGGGAACTGGACGGAGAGCCGCAATCGACTGTCTGCGGGTAACGCGAAGCGCCGGCAAATAGTCTACCGACAATCCTCGATCACGCGGGTCACCTCGGGCCAGCTGGGTACGTAGAGCGTCGCTTCGCCGCCAGCCTGGACCGCAAAGCGCCCCTTGCTGATTGCCATCGCGTCCAGCAGCGAATCGTTGGCCGGCACGTCGGCGGCGAGTCCCCTGCGGCCGAGCACTTCACGGGGGCTGGCCGAGAGCAGGCGGGCTGTCGTTTCGGTGTCGATCTGCATCGGCTGGGATTTCAGCTGGTTGCTGACGCGAAGGAGCATGACTGTGCGATTCGTCCGGTCGCAGCGCATCAGGAACGTGGTCCGTGCCTGATCCGTGCCGAACAAAGCGAAGGAATAGGGCTGGGCGGGCTGATAGGTCCAATCGCCGACTGTCTGCGGTGCATCCATCCAGTTGTCGTGCT
>CAVZRU010000013.1:0-7855 GCA_963777785.1 uncultured Alphaproteobacteria bacterium | reverse complement strand
TGGGCGGTATCTATGCCGGCCTGTTCACGCCCACCGAAGCCGCGGCGATCAGCGCGGTCTATGCCTTCGTCATCGCGGTGTTCGTCTACAAGGACATGAGTCTGAGGGACGTGCCCAAGGTGCTGCTCGGCTCGGCCAATATGAGCGCGATGATTCTCTATATCATCACCAACGCGGTGCTGTTCTCGTTCCTGATGGCGAATGAAAATATTCCGCAGCACATCGCCGCGTGGATCACCTTGATCGGCGTCGACTGGATCATCTTCCTGCTGATCGTCAACGTGCTGCTGCTGATCGCCGGCAATGTGATGGAGGCGTCCTCGATCGTGCTGATCATGGCGCCGATCCTGTTTCCGGTGGCGGTCAAGCTCGGGATTCACCCGGTGCATCTGGGCATCCTGATGGTCGTCAACATGGAAGTCGGCATGTGCCATCCGCCGGTCGGGCTCGAACCTGTACGTGGCGTCTGGCATCGCCAAGATGGGCATCACCGAACTGACGATCGCGGTGTGGCCGTGGCTCTTGACCATGCTGATCTTTCTCGGCGTCGTCACCTACGTGCCGGAGATCTCGCTGTGGCTGCCGCGCGCGCTCGGTGCATGCTCTGAAGGATCCCGACTGGCTTGCCGCGATGGCGCGAAGGCGGCCATCCGTGCAAGCCGGTTTGACTGATCGAAATGACATACCTCCGGGCGCGCGCCGCCGCTAGCGTAACCGCATCCAATCTCACGCAGAGATTTGTTGTGGGAGAAGCGATGAGCCTTATCAAGAGTACTTTGTTGGGAGCTTGGCTTTTGGCAGGCCTGCTGGCGGCAGGTCCGACACGTGGCCCATGCCCAGCGAGCGGCAACCGAAGCCGCCCCGTCGAACAGTCGGCGCAATCGCGCCCCCCGGTCCAGAAACCAATTCAGGCAGCGGAGAACCCGGCTCCGTCGGCATGCTGGGGTGGCGGGCCGGAGCAGCGCATCGCGCTGGTGATCGGCAATTCGAACTACCAAAACATTGTCCAGCTCGCCAATCCCGCCAACGATACCAAGGCCGTCGCTCAACTCCTGAATCCGCGGGCTTCGAGGTCATTTCAGCGACGGATCTCAGCCACAATGAGATGATCCAGGTCGTGCAGGAGTTTCTCCGGCAAGATCGCCGGTCGCGGCCCGAACACCGTGGCGATGGTGTATTATGCCGGCCACGGCGTGCAGCTCGCGGGCGAAATTATCTCGTTCCGGTCGATGCCAGGATTTCTTCCGAACCTGATCTGGTCAACGGTTCGGTCCGGCTGGTCGACGTGATGGCGACGCTGGAGACGATTCCGAGCCGGATGCGGATCGTCATCCTCGATGCCTGCCGCAACAATCCGTTCCCCTCGCTCAATGACGCGGGACGCGGCCTTGCGATCGTCGATGCGCCGAACGGCTCGATCGTGGCCTATTCAACCGCACCGGGCACCGAAGCGCTCGACGGCACCGGCGACCATAGCCCGTACGCGGCTGCGTTCTTGCGGCTGGCGCATGAGAAAAATCTCTCCGATCGAGCAGTTGTTCAAGCGTATTCGGCTCGACGTGAACAATTCAACGGACGGGCGGCAGACCCCTGGGAAAGCTCGTCGCTGACGCAGCGATTTCTATTTCTTCGGCGATACCGCGGTTGCGGCGACGAGAGTGCCGGCACCGCAGAAGGCCGTCCAGGTGGCGGACAATCTTCCCTCGCGCGCCACGCGCCAGGCCTACGACTACGTGCTGGCCGAAAATTCCGTCGAGCACTATCAGGAATTCATCCGGCTCTATCCTCACGACCCGCTGTGCGACCGCATTCGCGCGCTGCTGGGCAGTCTCGTGCAGGCGAAGGCGTGGCACAATGCGGTACTCGCCAATTCCCCCGTCGCGTACAAATCGTTCTATGACAAGTTCTCGAACGGTCCCTATGCGCAGAGTGCGCTGAAACTGGCGGCGCAGCCGAAAATGATTCCGCTTTCGCAGCCGACGCAGATCATCGCGCCGGCTTCGATCAAGCTCGGCACTCTCGGCATGTCGCGGGACAATTCCGGTCTCAACCCTGGCGCATCCGGGTTGTTGCAGGGCCGTTCTCCGCAACAGGGAAATGTTCTGCAGGGCGGGTTAGGCAACCTGGCTGCGGGCAACGTCCGGCATGGACAAGTCCGGCAATGGCGGTCGGATCGTCACGCTGCAATCTCCCGGCACGCACGCATCTCCGGGAAGCAATGGCGCCGCTTCCGGCAAGATCGTAAACTGCCGGCCGGTGGTTTGAACAAGACCGGTGGGCAAAATCCGAAGCTTGGTGGAGTGGTGAACCGCATCGACGGTCGGCCTGCGAAACTCGCTCTCGCAGATTGCGTCAATCGGCAGCCGGCGGGCATATCGCGGTCCAACTTCGGTACGCCGCCGGGAAGTGGCGGTGGCAACCTCCGCCTGGTGTCGACGCAGTCTCATGGATCTGCTTTCCAACCACAGCAGAGCAATGGCAGGTTTGGACGATGGTAGGCATGCAGCTACCCGCGAATCGATTCTTAACAAGTCCGCGTTCACTCCGAAATCTGGCCACCAACCGAAGGCGGACGCGGCCTTTGGCTGGTGGCTCCACATCTGTTCCGGTCGAGGAACTCGCGGCAGATTACATCTTGGTAACAGAGGCCACTCTGTCCAATCTGTAAGTTGATTGGCAGGCTGGGCGACCTCATCTTCAGGCAACCTTTTGAAGGAGGTTCGCATGAAGAAGTTCGCCATCGCCGGGATCGCAGCTCTCGCCATCGCCGGTTCCACCGCGGTCTATGCCCAGCACAACCGCCCCTGGTCCCATCACCACGAGCGGATGAGCCCGGAGGACAGGGCGGCGTTCACCGACGCGCGGATTGCCGCCGTCAAGGCGGGCCTCAAGCTCAACGCCGAACAGGAAAAGCTGTGGCCGCCGGTCGAAGCCGCGGTGCGGGATTTAGCGAAACTGCGAATCGATCGCGCCAATGCGCGGATGAATGCCAAGCCCGACGATACCGCGCAGCCGGCCGATCCGGTCGCGCGCCTGCGCGACCGCGCCGAGACCATGGCGACCACGGCGGCGGCGATGAAGAAGATCGCGGACGCGGCGGATCCGCTCTACAAGACCCTCGATGATGGCCAGAAGCGGCGCCTTGCCATCCTGACCCATATGGAAGGCCGGTTCGGCCGGGGCGGCTGGCGCCACCATGGATTCCAGCGCGGCATGGACCGCGACGACGGCGGCTGGGGCCGTGGACATGACCGGTACGATCGGGACGGCGGGCCGGGCAAGGACCGGGGGGGCCCCGAGCGGCTCTAGCGGGCAACCGCCCCTGATCGATCGAAATGCGTCAAAAGCCGCTGAATTCAGGCGGCTTTTTCGCTTCCCCGTTTGGTCGAAATGGCCGGGGAATTCCTCGCCACTTTGCTGGACATAGGGCAATCGCTTTGCTAAACGACCCCCTCTTGCGAAGGCTTTCCGGGCCGGTTTCCGGGCGCATAGCTCAGTTGGTAGAGCAGATAACTTCTAATCATCGGGTCCCAGGTTCGAGCCCTGGTGCGCCCACCAAGCTTTTCAAGAACTTGGCTCAGGTTTCTTAAATCTCGTGCGACAACTTGATGTCGCATGCGTCCGCGAAAATCGAGCACCCCGCATAGCTCGATTTTTTCCACACTTGGAATCGTTGGGTTTTATTGTCTCAGCGGGCCAGCGGCTGCCACATTTGTCGCAAACGGCGCGCAGCCGTGCTTTCGGATATGCAGAGATATTGTGGTGGGTTGGCAACAAGACCTGAGGTTGCAGGCAGCTAGGCCATTCAACATTGATGGGTATGCGGCAATTGCTGATGTCCTCATGTTTGAATGGTATGACAATCAGAACGCGTCGATAACGTTCGCCGAGGGCGTCTTTGAGCTTACATTGAATGTATGGACTACTGATCGGCAGCGGCCGGATGTCCTGGCTCATGAAAAGTTCGAGATTACGCCTGAGCTCAGGGACATAATGAGAGAGAAGCGACGCACGGCCGACAACACTACGAAATTTATTCCGTTGCAGGGGCATTCGCTTTTGGCATTTTCGACTGGCTTTGAAGAGATCGATTTTTCTAAGATGCCGCGAGTTTAGTTAAGCGCGGCGACGCGCTCGCCGACTTCGCCAATGCATTTGTGCGGCCTGCTGCATGTCCGCGCGGGTGAAATCGCGAATTGCTTCGGAGCGGTTCCGATAGCCATGCTCTACGATCATTCAATCGAGTTCGTCCGTCAGGTCATCGTCGAGCGTGATTGTGATGCGCTGCAATTCCTTGTCTGATCGGTTTGCGCAAGTATGACGAACGATTGACAATGTCATTCTCACCGTGCCAGCGTATGGCTCTCGTCGGCTGCGATGGCGGCGTGATATCGGGGATTGATACAACAAGTCGGCCAACGTCGCGCGAATAAGACGCCGACCCTTGGGCGGTCCTCCTCACAGGAAGCCACGTTTGGGGGACGGGCTATGCGCGCTTTTCCATTTGGGCAGAACCTGTCCGGCCGAATGTTGTTCCGGGTTGAGGTTATTCTGGCCGGATTGATGGCTGTCGTGCCTGATGCAGCCGCGCAAGACGTTGCCGCACTTGCAGGCGCAACGGCGCTTCCGCCGGTCGAGGTGATCGCGCCGCAGCCGCGCCGGGACGCCGGCACCAGGCCAAAGCCCGGCGCGGAGCGAGGCAGGCGGTCGACCCGTCGTGCAATCATAACCCCGCTGCCGCCGGTGACGGTGGTTCCGCTGCAAATGCCAGCACGGCGACGCAGGCCACGATCAGTTCGTCGAGCGAAAAGAATGTGAGCGGCGCCGAAGTCAATGCATGGCCGTTTTCGCGGCCGGCCGAAGCGCTCGAGGTGGTGCCCGGCCTGATCGTCACGCAGCACAGCGGCGACGGCAAGGCCAACCAGTATTTCCTGCGCGGCTTCAATCTCGACCACGGCACCGATCTCGCCATCTCGGTCGACGGCATGCCGGTCAACATGCGCACCCACGCGCCACGGCCAGGGTTATGCCGACCTCAATTTCCTCATTCCCGGAACTGATCAGCGGTCAATATCCGCAAGGGACCTTATTTCGCCGACGATGGCGACTTCGCCTCCGTCGGCGCCGTGCATGTCTGCCTGCTCGACAGCGTCCCAAGAACATCGTCTCCGCGACAGTCGGCAGCTTCGGCTATCGACGCGGCTTCGGCGCTGGGATCGACCGACGCTCGGCGAGGGAACGCTGCTCGATGGCGGCGAAGCTCAAGACCTACGACGGTCCGTGGGACACCGCGAAGACGTGCGCAAGCTCAACGGCGTGCTGCGCTACAGCCAGGGCACGGCGACGAACGGGTTTTCCGCAACCGCGATGGCCTATACCAACAACTGGAACTCATCCGATCAGGTCCATCGCGCGCCATTACCACCGGCCAGATCGGCCTGTTTGGCGAGATCGACCCGACGGACGGCGGCGATACCAGCCGCTTTTCGCTGTCGGCCAGGTTGGCGCAATCCGACGATGTCGGATCTGTCGAAGGCGAATGTCTACCTCGTCAAAGAACGCTGAATCTGTGGAACAACTTCACCTACTTTCTCGACCGATCCCATGAACGGCGATCAGTTCCACCAGCATGACGACCGCGTTCTCGGCGGCGTCGGACGTGTCGCGCACGTTCAACGAGCCGGTTCGCCGGCTTGCCGGAGACCGAAATCGGCGTGCAAACCCGCTACGACGACATCGACTCAGCTTGGGCAACACAGTCGGCGTCTGTTTCTGTCAAACATCGCTCGCGACCCCGTCGGGAGGGCAACGTCGGCATCTATGCGCAGAATACGACGTGCTGGACCGACTGGTTCCGGACCACCGCCGGCTGGCGGGGCGACTATTTCTGGGCGTCGGTGAACTCGATCTTCAGCCGGCGAACTCCGGCAATGCGCCAGACGCGTATCGGCAGCCCGAAATTCAGCATGATGTTCGGTCCCTTCTACAAGACCGAATTGTTCATCGACGCGGGCATGGGCTATCACAGCAACGACGCGCGCGGGCGTGACCACTACGCAATCGCCGGCGATCCGACGACGCTGCAGGATACGACCGTTTCTGGTCAGGACCAAGGGCGCCGAGATCGGCCTGCGCACCAAGATCGATTCCGGGGCTGACCAGCTCGATCAGCCTGTTCCTGCTCGATTCCGCATCCAAAATTCTGTTCGTTGGTGACGCCGGGGATACCGGTGGCGAGCCGCCCAAGTCACCGCATCGGCATCGAATGGACCAACGACTATCGGCCGCCTCATGGCTGAGCGTGGAAGGCGATATTGCCGTGACGCGTGCGCGCTTCCGTCGGCGATCGATCCGGACCAGGCGGCAGCTCTACGAATTGCTCGCCGGCTTTCCGCCGCGCAGATCGGCAATGCGCCGGGCAACTTCATTCCCGGCGCGCCGAATGTGGTGGCTTCGGCCGGTATCACGCTCGGCGAGAAGACCGGCTGGTTCGGCGCGCTGCGCTATCGCTATTTCGGGCCGCGTCCGCTGACCGAGGACGGCGCCTTTCGTCTCCGCCGGCCACCGGTCTGTTGAACGGCGCGGTCGGCTATCGCTTCGCCAATGGCTGGCGCATTCAGCTCGACGCATTCAATATCTTGAACAGCCGCTCGGACCAGATCACCTACGCCTATGGCTCGCTGCTGAAGTCCGATTCGCTCTTTTCGATGTGCTTTCCGGCGGCGGGCGCCGACCGCGCCGGCGGCCGTGTGCCAGACCGGCGTCATGGACCGGGTGCTGCATCCGGTCGAGCCGCTGGCAATTCGCTTGACGGTCGCGGGGCAATTCTGAAGGTATCGCCGGCGATCCCGCCGTCACAAAGGTTTTGCTGCCACGCTGGGAAGAAAGCGAGCGCCCTCGGCGCGTAGAAAATCCAGCATCGCTTGCGCCGGCGGAAGCAGCACCTTGTCCTGTCTTCGCACGACGAACCACTGCCGTACCACCGGCAGGCCGGCGACGTCGAGGGCGACCAGTCGTCCGTCCTCGAGTTCGGTGGCAACCGTGTGCGCGGAAATAAATGCGATCCCGAGACCGGCGATGACCGCCTGCTTGATGGTCTCGTTGCTGCTCATCTCCATCCCGATCGTGGGCTGAAGCTCCGTGTCGGCGAAAAGCTGCTCCATCAGCATCCTCGTCCCGGAGCCGAGCTCGCGCGTAAGGAAGGTTTCATGGGCAAGGTCAACCGCAGCAAGTCCGAAATCCTGCGCGAGCCAGTGCCCCTTCGGCGCGACGATGATGTGCGGATGATCGCCGATGAGATGGGTATCTACTTCGATGTCCGGGGGCGAGCGGCCCATGATCGCGAAATCGAGTTCGTAACCGCGTAGCGCCTGCCGCATCTCCTGGCGGTTGCCGATCGACAGGCTGATATCGATCTTGGGGTGGAGTTTTGAAAAAGCGGCGATTGCAAAAGGAACGAAGTATTTTGCGGTGCTGACCGCACCGATCGACACGCGGCCGCCGGTTCGGCCTGCCATCATGTCGAGCGAGGTCGCGCACGCCGAGATGGCGGCCTCGATACGCTCCATGCAATGCGAGCACTTGCTGTCCCGCTCCCGTCAGCAGCATTCCATCGTTGGTGCGCTGAAGCAGCGGCAGTCCGGCCAGGTCCTGAAGATTGCGCAACTGCAGGGTTACCGCGGGCTGGGTGAGGTTCAGCTTGTTGGCGGCCGCCGTCACGCTGCCATTGGCCGACAAGGCCGCGAGCGCTCGCAGCTGTCTGATCGTCAAATCGCGCAGGCCAGACATATAAGAAAAACTTCTATCTTGTGAAATATATTGAAATTTTACTTATTTTGATGGGCCGGTCAACCTC
>CAVZRU010000012.1:0-5124 GCA_963777785.1 uncultured Alphaproteobacteria bacterium | reverse complement strand
CAGAGACCGCCGGCCCGCAGCCTTAGCGCACGTGCGCCTGGAGGTGTGGAGGATACACGCGAAGTTCGGTGTGCGCCTCTTCTCGAAGTAAGGAGTCTGAAATGCCATCCTACAAGTTTCTCACTGTCGGCCTTTTGTCGGCCGTTGTCGTCGCTGCCGGGCTGGCTGTGGCTGGCCAGTCAACCGGCCAGAGCCTCGTCGACACCCATGTCGCGGCGGCCCGGACGGCGGCCGGGGAGCAGCACACGGCCCTGTTCAAGACCCTGTGCACGCCGCCTGCGCCCCAGCCGGCGGCCGCTGCCCAGCCTGCCCCGGCGCCGCAGGGGCCTCCCGAGCGTTCGACCTGGCATGCGGAACCGGTCAAAGTCTTCGACAACCTGATCTTCGTCGGGATGACTCAGTACGGAGCCTGGGCGGTCACGACCTCCCAGGGCATCATTGTTCTCGACGCGATCTTCGACTATTCCGTCGAGGACGAGATTGCCAATGGCCTGAAGAAGGTCGGACTGGACCCGGCGACCATCAAGTACGTCGTCGTGAGTCACGGGCACATCGATCATGCGGCGGGCGCCAAGTTCCTGCAGGATCGCTTCGGGGCGCGGATCGTGATGTCGGCGGAGGATTGGGACCTGATGGATCGGGTGGCGAAGACGTGGCCGAAACCCAAGCGCGACATGGTGGCGACAGACGGTCAGCGGCTCACGCTGGGCGACACGACCATCACGCTGTACCAGACGCCCGGCCACACACTCGGCACCCTGTCGTTCCTGATCCCCGTGAAGGATGGCACGAGGTCGCACATCGTGGCGGAACCTGGCGGAACCGCATTCAACTGGCTCGGCAGCAGGGGCGAATACATCACGCCGGACAGGCCGGACAGATTCTGGTTCAACACGTACATCACGGGCGCCGAGCGGTTTCGTGACGTGGCGGCCAGGGCCGGTGCCGACGTGCTCATCAGCAATCACACGGCCTACGACAGCTCGACGACCAAGCTGCCGCTGATGGCGACGCGAAAGCCTGGTGAGCCTCATCCGTAAGTCATTGGCAACGAGAGCGTGCAGCGGTATCTGACGGTGGCCGCCGAATGCGCGAGGGCGGGCCTGGCGCGCCTGGACTAGGCGCGAACCGATGGCATCGATGTCTTGGCGGGCGGCCAGCGGTTGCAGACAGGCATAGGGCAACCTGGCCCCGGCGGTCGGCGTGGGATCTGCGACGATAACGCGGGAGGAAGGCAATGAAACGCACCTGGAGGCTCGCTGCGCTGGCGGCGGTACCTGTCGCGTCGGCGCAGGCTCAAGCGCCTCAGCCGGTACCGGAGAAGAAGGTCGCGCTGGAAGTGCTTCCTGGCGTGACCGTCACCGTCCTGGTAGACAACATGGCGGGTTCGACCGCAGTGCTTGGGGAATGGGGGCTCGCCTTCCTCATCAACAGCGGCCAGCACCAGATCCTGCTCGACACCGGCGGGGGCCGGGTGATGCTCGGGAACGCCCGCGCACTGAACGTCGATCTCGGCAAGACTGAAGCCATCGTCCTCAGCCATGAGCACGCGGACCACACGGCAGGGCTGGAGAGTGCGCTGAGCGCCGTGGGGCGCGTCGATCTATTCGTCCATCCGGCCGGATTCGACACGCGGTACTCCAGGGGCAGTGCTGGGGCAACCGCGCATCGCCTGCCGTTCTCTCGCGAGCAACTGAGCCAGCGGGTACGCACCCTGGTGGAGACCAGGGAGCCGACGCGGATTCGTGAGGGCCTGATGGTCACGGGGCAGGTCCCCCGCACAAACGACTTCGAGGACACCGGGGTGGCGTCCGCCTTCCTGGATCAGAGCCTGAAGACTCCGAATCCGATTCTGGACGATCAGGCGGTGTTCTTCCGGGTCCCCGAAGGGATCGTGATCCTGTTGGGATGCGCCCACGCTGGTCTGGTCAACACGATGGCGTATGTGAGCCAGCTCACAGGTGAGCAGCGAATCTTCGCCGTCATGGGCGGCACCCACCTGGTCAGCGCCTCTCCCGCACGAATGCAGAGGACCATCGAGGCGCTGCGGAAGTACGGGTGCAGAGGATCCTGTTGTCGCACTGCACGGGCGTGCAGGCGTATGCCGAGCTGGCCAGGGCGTTCCCGGGGCTGTGCAGCTGGCCGGCCAGCGGTTCGAGGATTCAGTTCGGCAGGCCATAGCCTCGGGTGCAGAGCGCACGACGGGGCACGGCGTGTATCGCATTGACCGGACTCGGGTTCAGTCGTATGCTCGGGCTTCCTTCCTACTTGGTTAGGCAACCGGGCGCAGAGGAGGTTCCGCGGAGGAGTGACTCCTCATGATCGGCAAGACGATTTCCCACTACCGGATCCTCGAGACGCTCGGCGGCGGCGGCATGGGGGTTGTCTACAAGGCCGAAGACACGACGCTGGGCCGCTTCGTCGCCCTGAAGTTCCTGCCGGAGGCGGTCGCCAACGACCCTCACGCCCTGGAACGGTTTCAGCGCGAGGCCAAGGCAGCCTCGGCCCTGAATCACCCGAACATCTGCACCATCCACGACATCGGTCAAGCCGACGGCCAGCACTTCATTGCGATGGAGCTGCTGGAGGGCAAGACGCTGCGGCAGCGGATCGAGGCGAAGCCGCTCGCGGCGGACCGGGTCCTGGATCTGGCGATCCAGATCGGCGATGGCCTGGAGGCGGCGCACGCGCAGGGCATCATCCATCGGGACATCAAGCCGGCGAACATCTTCGTGACCGAGCGCGGGACGGCCAAGATTCTGGATTTCGGCCTGGCGAAGGTCTCGGGCGAGCAGGGGCGCTCGGAGCGTGCCGCCTCGACGGCCGCCACCGAGGAGCTGCTGACCAGTCCCGGCACCGCGGTTGGGACGGTGGCCTACATGTCGCCGGAGCAGGCGCGCGGCGAGGAGCTGGACGCGCGGACGGACCTGTTCTCCCTGGGCGTGGTCCTCTATGAGATGGCCACCGGGCGACGGCCGTTCGACGGCGCGACATCAGCGGCGTCATCTTCACGGAGATCCTCACCAAGGCCCCGACCGCGCCGGTCCGGATCAACCCGGCCCTGCCCGACGACCTGGAGCGGATCATCAACAAGGCGCTGGAGAAGGATCGCGAGCTGCGCTACCAGCACGCGTCCGAGATGCGGGTCGACCTGCAGCGCCTGAAGCGTGATTCAGCGATTCGGGCCGGTCAGCGGTCATTGCGCCAGCCTTCGCAGCCTCCGAGCCGTACCGGCTCGCGGCACAGCCGATCGCCGATAGTCGGTGCACAGCCAGCTCCGCCTTCCGTCGCCAGCGCCGCTAGCGCGGCCGACCCCGAGAACGCGGCGTGGATCGGGTGGGCTGGTGGAGCAGTCGCCGTCGTCGCGCTGGCTGCAGCCGGTGTGATCGTCTGGCAGCGCACGCAGGCCAAGCCGCTCACCGACAAGGACGTGCTGGTCTGGCGGACTTCACCAACACCACCGGCGACACGGTCTTTGACGTGCACACTGCGGGAGGCCCTGGCCGTCCAGCTCGAACAATCGCCGTTCCTGAAGATCCTGGGCGATGAGCAGGTGCGCCAGGATCTCCGCTTGATGGGACGTCCCGCCGGGGAACGAATCACCAACCAAATCGCGCGCGAGATCTGCCAGCGGGAAGGCGAAAAGGCGATGATCGGCGGCTCCATCGCGAGCCTGGGCAAGACTTACGCCATCACGCTCCAGGCGACCAATTGCCAGACGGGGGGGTGCTAGCCCGCGAGCAGGTGGAGGCCGAGGACAAGGAACACGTGCTCCGGGCCGTGGCGACGGCCGCCACCAGGATGCGCGCGACGCTCGGAGAGTCTCTGGCCTCGATCCAGAAGCTCAATGTGCCGAGCCAGCAGGTGACCACCACCTCGCTCGAAGCGTTCCAGGCGTACGCGCTCGGGCGGGCACAGATCAGGCCGGGCTTATACCTGGCGGCGATTCCCTTCTTTCAGCGCGCCACGAACTGGATCCGAACTTCGCCTCGGCCTATGAGCAGTCTGGGCATAATGTACGGCAACGTCGGTGAGATCGCACGCTGCGTCGAGTACCTCAGAAGAGGCCTTCGCGTTGATTGACCGCGTCAGCGAGCGGGAGACGACTCGATATCTCGGCGATCTACTACCGCTTCGTGACCGGCGAGCTGAACAAGGCCGTCGACGCCAGTCAACTATTGTGCGTACGTACCCGCGCGAATCGACCTCATAACCATTTGGGGGTCGTTTACGGGAAACGAGGCGACTGGGAGAAGGCGCTGGCAGAGTATCAGGAAGCCATCCGGTTGGAGCCCAGGCGCGCCGTTTTCTACAGTAATCAAGTCTCCACGTATCTCACCCTCGACCGGTTTGACGAAGCGAAGGCGGTCGCGGAGAGGGCGTTTGCGCAGAAACTGGATCCTCCCGGCATTCACCTCGGTCCTTCTCCGCATCGCGTACCTCCAGGGCGACCGAGCGGAAGCGGAGAAGCAGATCCAGTGGCTGGCAGGCAAGCCGGAAGAGTACTAGAGCCTCGACTCAGGCCACGAATGCGGCGGCTCTCGGCCAGCTTCGTAGCAGGCCAGGAGCTTCTGCAGCGCGCCGCGGAGATGGCGCGGCGGCGGAATCTGCCCGAGACGGTGGCTCGATACCAGGCGCAAGAGGCACTGGGCGAGGCGCTGGTGGGGAACTGCGAGGCGGCGCGCACCAAGGCCCGCGCCGCAATCCTCCCGGACCAGGTTCCGGCGGATATCCGGCTAGCAGCTCTGCCTCTGGCGCTCTGCGGAGATCCTGCCGAGGCAAAGAAGGCGGCGGATGAGACGTCTAAGCGGTATCCAGAACACACTCTGTGGAACACGGTCTATCTGCCTTCGATTCGGGCCGCCATCGAGTTGAACCTCAACCAGCCGGCCAACGCGATCGAGTTGCTGCAATCCGCAGCTCCCTACGAACGAGCCTACCCCTACGCATATCTGCGCGGGCTTGCCTATTTGCGCGCCGCAAGGGCGTGGAAGCGGCGGCCGAATTCCAGAAGATCCTCGATCACAAAGGTGCCAATTGGGGGCCGTACTATCCGCTCTCCTATGTCGGGCTGGCCCGCGCCGCTACGCTCGCCGGCGACACCGCCCGCGCCCGCAAGGCGTA
>CAVZRU010000011.1:0-15398 GCA_963777785.1 uncultured Alphaproteobacteria bacterium | reverse complement strand
GTTGCCGCAAGCAGTCGAGACCGCGCTGGCCGTAGCGGAACATGCGGACCTTCCAGGGACAGAGCTTGCCGCTCTGCTTGAAAGCCGTGCACGGCACCACTGGCGCGCGACGCGCTTCTACCGGCTGCTTGGCCAGATGCTGTTCGGCGCGGCCGAGCCCGAGCAGCGGTGGCGCGTGTTCCAGCGTTTCTACGCCCTGCCCCAGGAATTGATCGAGCGCTTCTATGCCGCGAAGTCGACCAGGCTGGACCAGGCGCGCATCCTGATTGGCAAGCCGCCCGTGCCGATCGGCCGGGCCATTTCTACCTTGGTCCAATCAGGCCTGGCGAAGACCGGACGGAGCGCGACATGAGCGACGCAATTGACTACGCAGGAACCCGCGCCTGCGTCATCGGCGCGGGCTTTGGCGGGCTGGCGCTGGCCATCCGGCTGCAATCGGCAGGCATCGCCACCACCGTGATCGAAGCCGCGACAAGCCGGGCGGGCGCGCCTATTTCTGGGAGCGCGACGGCTTCACCTTCGATGCCGGGCCGACCGTGATCACCGATCCCGCCTGCCTGCGCGAACTCTGGGCGCTGTCCGGCCACGACATGGCCGACGACGTCGAGCTGATGCCGGTCATGCCGTTCTACCGGCTCAACTGGCCCGACGGCACCAACTTCGACTATTCGAACGACGAAGAAGCCCTGCGCCGCCGAAATCGCCGCATCTCGCCCGGCGGACGTCGCCGGTTACGACGAGTTCCTGCGCTATTCCGCAGGCGTCTGACGGAAGGCTACGTCAAGCTCGGCCATGTGCCGTTCCTCGACTTCACGTCGATGATCAAGGCCGCCCCCGCGCTGACCAAGCTATCAGGCCTGGCGCTCGGTCTATTCGATCGTGTCGAGCTACATCGAGTACCGAGAAGCTGCGCGAGGCCTTCAGCTTCCACACGCTGCTGGTGGGCGGCAACCCGATGAAGACCAGCGCGATCTATGCCCTGATCCACAAGCTGGAGAAGGACGGCGGCGTCTGGTGGGCGCGCGGCGGCACCAACCGGCTGATCGCCGGCATGGTGCGCCATTTCGAGCGGCTGGGCGGCACCATGAGGCTGGGCGATCCGGTGGTGCGATCCACACGCTGGGCACCGAGGCGACCGAAGTGGAAACCGCAGCGGCTGGCGCGAGCGCTTCGATGCGGTCGCCAGCAACGCCGACATCATGCACACCTACCGCGACCTGCTGGCCGGCGCAGACGCGGCGCGGCAGAAGGCCAAGACGCTTGCCGCGCAAGAGCTTTTCGCCCCAGCCTGTTCGTGGTCCACTTCGGGATCGAGGGCACCTGGCCGGGCATCCCGCACCACATGATCCTGTTCGGCCCGCGCTACAAAGGGCTGCTCGACGACATCTACAAGCACGGCGTGCTGCCGGACGATTTCTCGATCTACCTGCACCACCCGACCGTGACCGATCCGACGATGGCGCCGCCGGGCAAGAGCACCTTCTATGCGCTGGTCCCGGTGGCCCACATGGGCAAGCTGCCGATCGACTGGGACGAGGTCGGCCCGATGCTGGAAAAGCGCATCCTGGACGAGGTGGGCCGCCGGCTGATCCCCGACATCCACGACCGGATCGTCACCAAGTTCCACTACGCGCCGCACGATTTCGCGCTCGACCTCAACGCCCATCTGGGCAGCGCCTTCAGCCTCGAGCCGATGCTGACGCAGAGCGCCTATTTCCGCGGCCACAACCGCGACGACGTGATCGAAAACTTCTACCTGGTCGGCGCCGGCACCCATCCCGGCGCGGGCATTCCCGGCGTGGTCGGCAGCGCCAAGGCGACCGCGGGGCTGATGCTGGAGGATCTGAAGCCATGACGTACAAACTCGCCCCGCTGCGCCTGGCCGGCGCGGCTGCCCTCGCGGCGTTCGGCGCGAGCAGCCTTGTCGCTCAGACGTGGGAAGAAGTGGCCCAATTGCCCGGCGAAATCGCGCTGAAGCTCGATCGCGGCTCGGTCAGCCATGCGATGGACGGCAGCCGGCATGTGGCCCTGGGTATCTTCCGCAAGCAATTGCCCAATGCGCTGATGGAAACCTCCGTCGCCGTGGACTGCGCGGCAGGCGAAGCTAAGATCCGCCGCGTGCGCCTGCTCGACGGCCCCAGAGTGATGTCTGACAGGATCCTGGCCGCCGCCGAATTTTGCGCCGGTGAACGAAGGCAGCGCCGAGGCGTTCTATCAAGCTGCACTGTGCGGCGGCGAGGAAAGCGCTGCGAATATCCGGCGTCTCGCCGTCTATTGCGGTTCGGCCTCGCCCGCCGATCCGCGCTATCTCGAACTGGCGCGCGAAGTCGGCGCGGCATCTGGCCGCGGCGCGGGATCGGCGTCGTCTATGGCGGCGGCAGGCTGGGGCTGATGGGCGCGGTCGCCAGCGGCGCGCTGGAGGCGGGCGGCGAAGTGATCGGGATCATCCCCGAGGCGCTGGTCGACGCCGAAGTCGCCAACCACGACTGCACCGAACTGCGTCATCGTCGCGGGCATGCACGAGCGCAAGCAGCGCTTCACCGACCTGTCCGACGGCTTCGTCACCATCCCCGGCGGGGTCGGGCACGATGGACGAATTGTGGGAAGCGATCAGCTGGTCGCAGCTGGGCTATCACACCAAGCCGGTGGGCCTGCTCAATGCCTTCGGCTTCTACGATCACCTGCTCGCCTTCAACGCCAAATGGCCGAGGTCGGCTTCGTCCGGCCCGCGCACCAGAACATCCTGATCGCGGCGACGCGAGCTGGACGAATCTGCTCGCCAAGATGGCCGCGTATCAGCCGCACCCGCCGATCTTCGCGATGAAGGCCGAGGAGCTGTGAGCCGGACTCCTCGGGCAGCGGATGCCGCCACCGCGCCGCAGCTGGTCGAACATGCGCGGCCTGTCGATCGCGCGGGCTCGCAAGAGCTTTGCCGCCGCCAGCGCGCCTGTTCGACCAGGAGACGCGCGAGCGGGTGTGGCTGCTCTATGCCTGGTGCCGCCGGTGCGACGATATTGCCGACGAGCAGGACATGGGCGGTGAACTGGGCGATCAGTCCGATCGCGCAGCGAACGGCTGGCGCTGATCCGGCGCGCTGACCGCGCTGGCCTTCGCAGGCGAGCCGACCGGCGATCCGGCCTTCGATGCGCTCGGCCTGGTCGCCGCCGAGATGCGGCCTGCACGCCGCGATGGCCGACGACGTGATCGCCGGCTTCGCGCTCGACGCCGAAGACTGGCGCCCGCGCACCGAGGCCGACATGCTGCGCTATTGCTATCCATGTGGCCGGCGCGGTGGGCGTGATGATGGCGGTGGTGATGGGCGTCTCGCCTGACGACGAGGAGACGCTCGACCGCGCCTGCGATCTCGGCCTCGCCTTCCAGCTCGGCAACATCGCCCGCGACATCTCGGAGGATGACGCGGCGGGCCGCTGCTATCTGCCCGAGGAATGGCTGGCAGAGAAGGACATTCCGCCCGGCCAGCACATGAAGCCGCCCTATCGCACACGGCTTGCGCGAGCTGGCACGCAGGCTGGCGAAATTGTCGGACGTTCATGAACGTTCAGCCCGCTTCGGCGCGCGCAAGCTCGCGTTTCGGCAACGCTGGGCAGTGCTCTCGGCCGCAGGGATCTATGGCGCCATTGCGAGGGAAGTCGCGCAGCTTGGGGAGCATGCGTGGGACTACCGGGTCCGCACCGGCAGCATTGCCAAGCTTGGCTTCGTTGCGCAGGGATTTGCGGATGCCCTGAGAGAACCCAGTGCTCCCGCAACCCAGCCGGAATGGCGGCGGCGGCATTTCGCCGCGCGAGCGTAAGCGGCTGCCGCGGCACCCGAACAAGGCTCAAGGTCTCAGGCCAACAGGGCCAGAACTGTCCCAACCCCTTGTATTAGCGTGCCTTCCTTGACCATGAAGCTCACTTAAGCTTTTAATATTCAGTAAATTTTGCGGAGGTCCCCAAGGGATGCAGTCTTGTCTTGCCCTCCTGCACGGGCGCGTGCAGTCTGCTGCAACAAGGGCAAAACAAGGGTGGAGTGCAGGGATGGCTGACGCGACCGGGGACGGCACCGAAGGAACGATCGCGCCCAATTCCGAGATCAAGGTGATCGCCGCCTCTTCGCTCGGCACCGTGTTCGAATGGTACGATTTCTACCTCTACGGCCTGCTTGCCTCGATCATTTCGAGCCAGTTCTTCTCGGGCGTCAACGAGACCACCGGCTTCATCCTCGCGCTGGCGGCCTTTGCCGCTGGCTTTGCTGTGCGGCCTTTCGGCGCGCTGGTGTTCGGGCGTGTCGGGCGACATCGTTGGGCGCAAGAACACCTTCCTGGTCACCATGGGGCTGATGGGCCTTTCGACCTTCGGGGTCGGCCTGCTGCCGTCCTACGCCAGCATTGGCGTGGCCGCGCCGCTGATCCTGGTTGCCTTGCGGCTGGTTCAAGGCCTGGCGCTGGGCGGCGAGTATGGCGGCGCCGCGACTTATGTCGCCGAGCATGCGCCTGAAGGGAAACGCGGCTTCTTCACCAGCTTCATCCAGACGACCGCGACGCTTGGCCTGTTTGCGGCCTTGCTGATCGTGATCGGCCTGCGATCCGCTATGGGCGAGGAAGCCTTCGCCGATTGGGGCTGGCGGCTGCCCTTCCTGCTCTCGGCCATCCTGCTTGTCGTATCGCTGTGGATCCGCCTGCAGCTGGCCGAAAGCCCCGTGTTCCAGAAGATGAAGGACGAAGGCACCACGTCCAAGGCCCCGCTGACAGAAGCCTTCGGACATTGGAAAAATCTGCGCTGGGTGCTGGTCGCGCTGCTGGGTGCGGTCGCCGGGCAAGCGGTGATCTGGTACACGGGCCAGTTCTACGCGCTGTTCTATCTGGAGCGGATCCTGAAGGTCGAAGGTGCCACCGCCAACATGCTGATCGCCATTGCGCTGGTTATTGGCACGCCCATGTACGTCTTGTTCGGCTGGCTGTCCGACAAGATTGGCCGCAAGAAACTGATCATGACGGGCTGCGCTTTGGCCGTCGTTTTCGCCTTCCCGTTGTTCGGAGCTTTGACCGCGGCGGGCAATCCCGCGCTGGCCGAGGCGCAGGCGCGCGCTCCGGTGACGGTCCATGCGGACCCGGCGACTTGTTCGTTCCAGTTCGATCCGATCGGCAGGAAGCGCTTCGACACAACCGGCTGCGACATCGCCAAATCTGCGCTTGCCAAGGCGGGCATTCCCTATGCCAACGCACCCGACGGCAATGGCGAAGTGACGATCGGCGATCGCAGGGTCGCGGTGGGCGACATGACGACCTATGCCGAGAGACTGACCGCTGCCGTCGCGGATGCAGGCTATCCCGCCAAAGCGGATCCGGAACGGGTGAACAAGCCGCTGATCGTGGCGATCCTCGTGCTGTTCCTGGTTCCGGTGACGATGACCTACGGGCCGCTGGCGGCGCTACTGGTCGAGATGTTCCCCAGCCGCATCCGCTATACGGCGATGAGCTTGCCCTATCACATCGGCAACGGCTGGTTCGGCGGATTCCTGCCGACGATTGCCTTCGCGATGGTGGCAGCGACCGGCAATATCTACGCCGGCCTATGGTATCCGGTGCTGATCGCCGCGATGACGCTGGTGGTCGGGCTGCTGTTCCTGCCCGAGACGTTCAAGCGACATATCGATCACGAGAATTAGGCCCCCGAGATTTAGGACCCGATAAACTTGGTCACTGCTGCGCGCTGCGCCTTGGTCATATGGAGGCCGAGCTTGCTGCGCCGCCAGAGCACATCTTCGGCGCTGCGGGCCCATTCGACCTCGCGCATATAGGTGATTTCGGCTTCGCTGAGCCCTGCCCCGAAGTTCCGGCCGAGATCGCTCCACTCGTTAGCGTCGCCGAGCCATTGCCGCGCCCTGGTGCCATAGGCCCGACCGATCCGGAGCGCCTGGGCCGCATCGAGGAAGGAATAACGCGCGCTGAGCGAGGCTATCAGGACCGACTGGTCTTCCTTGGGAAAATCCCCGCCAGGCAATGGCTCCTGCGCCGTCCACGCACGTCCAGGAATATGCCGCAGCCGATGGCCGAGCTTGTCCATCGCGGCTTCCGCCAGATGCCGGTAGGACGTGATCTTCCCGCCATATACGCCGAGCAGCGGCGCACCATCCGCCGGATCGGAGATCGGCAAACGATAGCCGCGGGTGGCCGCTTCGGGCTTACCCGATCCGTCGTCGATCAGCGCACGCACGCCCGAATAGGTCCACACGACATCCTCGCGCCTCACCGGCACTGCGAAATATTGGCCGGCGGCCTCACACAGATATGCGATCTCATCTTCGCTTGCGTGAATATCCGTCAGCGAGCCTTCGTGATCCTGGTCGGTCGTGCCGATCAGCGTGAAGTCGCCTTCATAGGGTATGGCGAAGCAGATCCGCGTGTCGGGCAGTTGGAAGATATAGGCGTAATCGTGCTTGAAGAGCTTTTTGGTGACGATATGCGATCCGCGCACGCGGCGAATGCCGAAGCGTGGTTCCTGCCCGGCCAGCCGCGCCACTTCGTCAGCCCCCGGCCCCGCTGCATTTACGAGCGCTCTTCCGATAAATAGCCCCTCCGGCGTCTCGACGTGCCAGAGATCGTCTTCTCGGCGGGCGGAAGTGACGGGTGTATGCGTACGGATCTCCGCGCCTCGCTCCGCCGCGTCGAGCGCGTTGAGCACGACCAGCCGCGCATCGTCGACCCAGCCATCCGAATATTCGAATCCGCGCTTGATCGAGCGGTCGAGCACCGCGCCGGCAGGATGCCGTGACATCGTGATCCCCTGCGCCCCGGGCAATCCGCCGCGTCCGCCCAAATGGTCGTAGATGAACAGGCCGAGGCGTAGCATCCAGCGTGGGCGCAAATGAGGCATCCAGGGCAAAACAAAGCGCATCGGATGGATGATATGCGGGGCGATGCCCCACAATATCTCACGTTCCTTCAGTGCTTCCCGCACCAGGCCGAATTCGTAATATTCGAGATAGCGCAGGCCGCCATGAACCAGCTTCGTCGAAGCCGATGACGTGCCGCTGGCAAGATCCCGCGCTTCCAGCAGCAGTACGCTTGCTCCCCTGCCTGCGGCATCGCGGGCGATCCCGGCGCCATTGACCCCGCCACCGATGACAATGAGGTCGAACGGCTCGCTCATGACTAGCTGCGAGCGCTTTCCGGTCTGCCATGCAGGCGCCGGAAGAGTTTGCCCTTCTCGCTGAACAGCACCAGCACCAAGGCCAGCATGGCCGCGCAGAGCATCGAAATCGCCAGCGGCCGGGCGGTCCCATCATAGGCTTGACCGATCACGATCCCGATCACGGCCGCCATGACCATGCGCACGAAGGCCTGGACCGAACTCGCCGCCCCGGCGATCTCCGCAAAGGGTTGCATCGCGATCGAACTGAAATTCGCCCCAAGGAAGCCCAGCAGCGCAAGATTGCACGACATCAGCGGCAGGAACCATTCGATCTGGGTGCTATGCGGACCAGACGCCACCCAGACTTGCAACCCGCTGACAATCAGGAAGATGATCAGGCCGGCATGGGATACCCTGCGCGCGCCGAAGCGTTCCACGATCCGAGAATTGACCAGGCTGGATAGTGCCATCGTTGCAGCCGTTCCGCCGAAGACATAAGGAAACATGTCGCCTGCATTGAAATGCTCGCCCACGAGTTGCTGGGCCGAATTGACATATCCGAAAACCGTGCCGATCACGAGACCCGCCCCGATCGTATAGCCAAAGGCACTGCGCGCAGTGGCAGCGACGATCATGTTGCGCAGCAGAAAGAGCGGTTTGATCTCCTGGCGATATTCGGGGATGGAGCGTTTCGGGCAGGCGGATCGCGATCCACACAGTCATCACCATGCCAAGCATCCCCAGACGCACGAAGATCCACGCGCCAGCCTGCGCACTTCCAGCACCGCCTGGCCAAGTGTGGGCGCGATCACCGGCACGGTGATGAACACCGCCGAGATCAGCGAGAATACCCGCGCCATTCCGTCGCCTTCGAACTGGTCGCGGACGATGGCGCCGGGCAGCACCATCAGCCCGCGCACTGCTCAGCCCCTGAAGTATGCGCGCACCAGCAGCTGTCGAAAGACGTCACAAGCGCGCAGGCGAAATGACGTAGACGACATAGAAGGCCAAGTGAAATCATCAGCAGGATCTTGCGGCCGAAGCGATCCGCCAGCAGGCCCGGTATCAGCGAACCGGCCCCGCGAAAAGCAGGAACAGGCCGACGACCAATTGCCGGCTTGTTGGCATCCGAGTACGTTGCAGTTCGGCCGCAATCTCGTCGAGCGCGGGCAGCATGGCGTCGATCGCCAGCGCCTGCAGCGCCATGATCAACGCGAGGCAGCACCACGAGTTCCTTACGGCCGATCCCCGGCGCCGAATGTTCGACCTGTGTTGCCATGGCCCGTCCCATGCCCCGTCATGCCAGCGTTGGCCAGCAGGAATTGTCAGTCCCACTGACAAAAATTCTTGGGGAGTAAGAGGCGCTTCAAACACGCGGAAGCAGCGCGTAGACTGCACCGATGGACGATGCTTCAACAGGCAGGGACAGGAACGATGAGGAGGAAACCAATGGCCTCAGAAAGATCATCCATGTCGACATGGATGCCTTCTTTGCCAGCGTCGAACAGCGCGACGATCCTTCGCTGCGCGGCAAGCCGGTGGCGGTCGGCGGCGCGAGCGGGCGCGGCGTGGTGGCGGCCGCCAGCTATGAGGCGCGGACGTTCGGCGTGCGCTCGGCCATGCCGTCGGTGCGGCGCGAAGCGGCTCTGCCCCGATCTGATCTTCGTGCAAGCCGCGCTTCGATGCCTACCGCGAAGTGTCGCAGCAGATCCGCGCGATCTTCCACCACTACACCCCGCATGTCGAGCCGCTGAGCCTCGACGAGGCCTATCTCGATGTGACCGACGATCTTCGAGGGCATCGGCTCGGCCACCCGCATCGCCGAGCTGATCCGCGCAGCGAATCCGCGCGGAGACCCGGCTGACCGCCAGCGCCGGGGTTTCCTACAACAAGTTCCTCGCCAAGCTCGCCAGCGACCAGAACAAGCCCGACGGGCTCTGCGTGATCCGGCCGGGCGAGGGCGCGAGCTTCGTCGCGGGTCTGCCGGTGCGGCGCTTCCACGGCGTCGGCCCGCGCGGAGCGGAAAAGATGGCCAGGCTCGGGATCGAGACCGGCGCGGACCTTGCGGCGAAGGACATCGCCTTCCTGCGCCAGCATTTCGGCAGCTTGGCCGATTACCTCTACCGCGCGGCGCGCGGCATCGACCTGCGGCCGGTGCAGCGCCAACCGGCGGCGCAAGTCGCTGGGCGGCGAGCGCACTTTCATCGAGGATCATCTGCCGGCCGCGCTGCGCGAAACGCTGGACCGGATCGCCGATATCGTGTGGGACCGGATCGAAGCGCCGAAGCGCGAGGGCCGCACGGTGACGCTCAAGCTGCGATTTAACCGATTTCCGCCTCCTGACCCGCGCCCGCTCCCTTCCGCATCCCGTCGCGGCAAAAGCCCATTTCGTGCGCATCGGCCATGAATTGCTGGACGAATTGCTCCCGCTCCCGCTTCCGATCCGGCTGATGGGGCTTACGCTCTCTTCGCTCGACGGCGAGGAGGCGGAAGAGCGCAAGCCGGATACGGCCCAGCTATCGTTGCTCTAGCATCGCGATCGCCTTGTCGACCATGCGGCTGCGGTAAGGCGGCAGTCGTTCCGGATCGAAGAATTGTGCCTCGGTCACTTCCCGGCCGTCGGGACGGGGCAAGCCGGTGATTTCGCAGGTGAAGACATGAGTGATGCAGCGGGCTCCGTATAACATCCGTTTATCCACGCCGACCAAGGCGAAGTCCTGCTGCAACAGACCGAGTTCTTCCGCCAGTTCGCGGGCGGCGGCATCTGCCGGCAATTCGCCTCGCCCGATCCCGCCGCCCGGCAGAGTCCAGCGGTGTTTTTCGTAGGAATGGCACACCAACAACACCTGGCTCAGGCGGTTGACCAAGAGGATGCCCACCCCAGCGATTTCCGGCTTGCGCCAGCGCCACCAGAGCTTCCTCAAGTGGTGCGCCAGCCGCAGGGCGGCCCGGTGAAAAGGCGCCGGGATCAGGTGAAACATGTGACCGGCTGGGTCGCAGCGCTCAGCAGCCGCGCAATAGGCAGGTCATTCTCGCCGCGCATGGCCGCCCGGAACAGCGCCCGCTTCTTTTCGCCGCGGATCACGAACACCAGTTCGTCGCTGTCGAGCAACGCCGGCATGGTGAGCGTCACTCGATCGAACGGCGCTTCCGGCGGTAAAGGATCGGGCGTCAGCCGGCGCACTTTCATGGACTCGTCCGTGCGCGGATCGGTATTTGGAAACAGGGAGGCAATATGCCCGTCCTCGCCCATGCCCAGCCATACGAGTGCGAAATGCGGGGGTTCTGCCGCTTCATTTAGCGCCATGACATTCGCACCCAGCGGCTCAAGCTGGGCGCGGATGCGCCCGATGTTGCTTGCCGGATGACTTCTCGCGAACGACCCGGTCGTCGCCCGGCCAGATCGTTAGCCGCGGCCAATCGAGCTTCATTGCCGCAAGGCGGTCCAGGATTGGGAAAGGCGTAGTGCCGCCGGGAATACAGATGGCCACTTGCCCCTCTGCCGCAGCCAGGGCGATGGAAAGGTGGCCATGGAGCCAGCGAGCGATCTCTTCGTCGCCCGCATCTGCAATCAGTTCCGCTTCGCTCATGACTTAGACAATGCTCATTGCGGCAAGAGAGGTCCAGATTGCGCCAGCGACCAGCGATACCGCAAGCATCTTACGCAGGATCTGCAATTGCCGGCGCTGCCCCAGCCATTGCGGGCGGGCCCAGCTTAAAGCCATCGCGGTGCCGCTGCCCAATGCGCCGCCCGCAGCGATTTGCATAGCCTCGCCTGACGCCATCGCCGCCGCGGCGATGAACAGGCCCGTCGCTCCTGCCAGCTGCCGCACAGCTAGGACGCTGGTAATTGCAAAAAGCGAGCGGGTCGGCTCAGCAGGCAATCCTGCTTTCGGCTTCCATAACAGCACGAACGCTGCCAGCAGCAACGCGAGCGAAGCCACAGACAGCACTGCCGCGGACGGCAAGATTGCAGCGGCTCTCGCACCGATATAAGCCGCAACGCATGCCGCCAGCACACCCGCGACCAACCCGCAAACGAGCAAGGGTCTGGCTTGCCTGAGCGCCGTGGAGAGGTGCGCCATGAGGTACATTCCCCGCGCCCCCAATGTCGCCAGAAAACTTCCAAACAGGGCGAGAAGGAAGATCAGCATCGTAATGGGTGCAGTCTCCCCCACGCTCTACCGGTTATCGCTTGAGAACGACGCCGGCCAAGTAATCGATGTTCAACAAGCTCTTCTTCAATCGGATGGAGCGGGTGAAGGGAATCGAACCCTCGTCGTCAGCTTGGGAAGCTGCTGCTCTACCATTGAGCTACACCCGCAAATGCGCGCGATCGCGCTACGCTCTTCGCTGGCCTATCTGCGGGCTGCTATCGGGCCTTTGAGGCCGCGTCAATTGGCATGGTTGCGGTGGCGGCGCGGCGTGAGCCGGCGAGCCTCCGCCCAAAAAGGCCCCACGGTGCCGCCGGTCCAGATCCGGTGCACCGCGGGGAGCGGGAAGATCGGCCTTTCGGGTCAGAACTCCTTGCGGATCGACAGCTTCCATTCGCGCGGCGCACCGACGCGGTGGTGTAGTTGACGCCGCCCAGCAGACGGTTCTGGAAATGGTAGTATTTGTCGGCCAGATTGGTCACCGAAAGCGTTGCCGACCAATCGCGATCGGGCGATTTATATCTGAACTGGGCGTTCCACAGCGAATAGGGATCGATCACGAAAGCGGGATCGGGCACATGGGCATTGGGCGCCGGATCCCAGGTCTGCTTCGACATCCAGTTCCAATCGAGCCGAGGCGTGAAAGTGCCCGCTGCCGTTTCGATGTCGTAACCGATATTGGCGTGCATGTTCCATTCCGGCTGGCGCAGATTGCCGGGGAAGAGCGATCCGGGAGCGGGCGGTTTCACGCTGGTGGTGAACTTGTTGTAGCCTCCGTTCCAATCGATCCGCAGCCCGTCAACCGGGACCGCTGTGATCTCCCACTCGACGCCTTTGACGGTGGCGGGAATGCCGATGTTGTTGAAGAAGTTGATCGGGTCCGAAACGCCCGGGAACATCGCACATTGCGCCACGCCCTCTGCCGTATTGGCGTTGACATTGAACCAGGTGGCGACGTCGCCTGGCTGGTTGCGGCATTCGGTACCCTGCACTGAGGTCGCGAGTTCCTTGTAGTCCATATAGAAGGCGGTGAGGTTGGTCCGCAGCCGCCGGTCCAGTACATCGGCCTTGATGCCCACTTCGTAGCTGATCAGTTCTTCCGCCGCTGTCGGCGACAGCTGCCGCGATGTGTTTAGGATCGTGGTCAGGCCCGGAGGTCGCGAACCGGACGCCGCCGATGCATAGAGCATGACATCCTCGTTGATCTTGTAGTCAGTCGAAATCAGCCAGTCGACGCGGTTCTGGGTCGAATGGACCGGATCGAGAATGGTGACCGCTTGCGGATTGTCGATCGTGATCGCGATGTCCGTGTGGGTGTAGCGTCCGCCACCGGAAATGCGCCAGGCGTCGGTGATGTTGTAGTCGAGATGGGCAAAGCCGGAGGACGACTTGTTCACGCCGTGGACGCTGTTGAGCTGGTAAACGGTGACGAAGGTGATCAGATTGTTCTGATATCCGTCGGTCTTGACCGTGAAGCCGCCCAGCACCCACTGCAGCTTGTCGTTGAATGCGGTTCCGTTGAAGCGCAGTTCGCCCGAATACATCTCGTCGAGATTGACGAAGTGCGAGATGATCGAGCCGAGCGGCGACTGGTCGCCGTGCTCGGGGTGAATTCGTTCGAATATTTCGTGTAGCCGCCGATCGCGGTCATGCTGATATTCTCGGTCAGATCGGCCTCCAGCTTTGCCGATAGCTGAGTGTGTTCCGCGAATTTGCGCGGCTCGTAGCAGAAGCCGTCAGGATAGTCGGGCGGGGAAAGCCGCAGCGCCGACCGTGCCCGACAGATCCATCAGCGCGCGGCAGTTGGTGCCGTAGGTATCGTAGAGCCCGCCGTCGCGCTCGGGCGTGACGAAGCGATCATCCTGCAACACGCCGAAGGTGTTGTAGGCCGCCAGATAATAGGCCTGGTTGGAAGCCGGAATGTTGCAAGGCTGCGTTCCAATACCGTTGGGATAGCCGTCGACCGGTTGCACGCAGGAGGGTTGGAAGCCGGAGGTGATTTCTGGCGTCTCCTCCATGTCTTCCCGGCGATGCCGCGCCGTCAGCAGCAGCGAGACGTCGTCCGTCGGCGTCCATTTGAGCTTGATCTGGCCGACTGCGGTCGTGCCGCCGCCGGTATGGCCGATGATGCAGTCCTTCTTCGCCGAATCCGGCTGAAAATAGGGGACATCGCCGCCAGCCCCGGGCGTGCCGGCTTGTCCATGACATCCAGGTGAAATCGAGCCCGTTGCCGAAGCCGGTCTGGCGGTCGAAATGAGCGAGCGCGCGAATGGCCAGGGTCCGCGTGATGCCGATGTCGATCGCGCCCGCGCCTTCCATGTGATTGCGCGAGCCCGTAGGCAAGCGTCACGAAGCCCGAGCCGTCGCCCTTGGGATCCTGGGTGAACAGCTTGATCGAACCCCCGATCGACGCGTTTCCATTGAGCGTACTCTGAGGCCCGCGATTGACTTCCACGCGGACGACGTCAGTGAAATCCAGTTCCGAACCCGCCGTGGTCGAGTGGTAGATGTCGTCCGTATAGATCGCGATGGCGGGCGGCACGGCCAGGCTGGACGACGCGCCTTGCTGGACGCCGCGCAACGATATTTGCGGAGTCGCCGGCCGAGAAGGAATGGCCCGGCGTCGTCTGGAGGTTCGGGATGACGGCACCGAGCGAGCCGATATTGGTGACATTGGCCGCTTCCAGCTGCTCATCGGTCTGCGCGCTGATCGCGATCGGCGTATCCTGCACGCTTTCCTCGACATAGCGGGCAGTGACGACGATCTCGCCAATGCCGTGATCGTTCGATTGAGTGGTATCGTCCTGCGCATAGGCGGGCTGAGAGATCGCCGCCATTCCAGCCAGGCAGGTACCGGCCAACAATCGCCGCGCTGCGCCTACTGAAAAACTCAATCGAATTCGAATATTCAACATGTGCCCTCTCCCGTTTAAAACCGCGCATCTCGGCCGCCTTAGATGGCAGTCCCTGTGCGCTTTTCGGCTTGCGACCCGGCCGCAAAACGATGGAGATTTTCTGCACACGATAAGTAAATTGAAGCAACGAGGCTTGGGCCTATGTCTTCACACAAGGAAATGCTTATAGGTAAGGCCTTGAATCTCTGGGATTGAAAATAGCGATGTGGGGCCTTGAAGCTCTCCGGACCAAGGAAGACGTCACCTTCGCCCAACTGCGCACCTTTGCCTGCGCCGCCCGCACCGGCAGTTTCGCGCAAGCGGCCGACGAGCTCAACATATCGCAGGCTGCCGTAAGCGAGCAGATCAAGACGCTGGAGGATCGGCTGGGCCGCAGTCTGTTTCGTCGGCGGCGCGGCACGACATCCGTGCTGACCCAGGACGGCGAGGAAGTGCTCGAAATAGTCGAAACGATCCTCACCGCCGCGCAAGGCCTATTCGTCCAAAATCCTCAGGCAGACGAAATCACGACAGTGCGCATTTCAGCGGGGCCGTTCCTGATCGAAAAATATCTCCGGCCGATCCTTCCGCGGATTTATCAGCTCTATCCGAATGTCGACATCGAGCTCCACCCCACACTCGCGCCCAAAGAAGTGGCTCAAAAACTCGAAAACGGTACGCTCGATCTGGTGTTCTCGATCTTCCCGCTCGACGAAGAAGCGCCGCCTTACGCGCATTCATCGTTAGAACTGCCGATGGTCTTGATCGCGCGCCCTGGAACGAATGCGAAGCTGGCCGCCGGTGAAGCGAACCTCGAGGATTTCCAGTTCATCTTTCCCGCCCGCAAGGAGCTGGGCGCGCGCTCGGCCAGGAAATGCTTGCGCAATCTGGGAGATCTCGCCGCGCTCCCCGCCGCTTTTTACCGAGTTCGCCGATGTGCTGGCACAGATGGTTCAGCGAGGCAGCGGCATCGGATATGTGACCCTATATCCGGTCGAGGCGAGCCTGGCAGCGGGCCGTCTCGAATTGCTGGACATCCCCCTGCCGCCGATGAAGCGGATCGTGGCACGCTCGCCGCACTCACCCGATCTGGTGCGCGTAATCGAGGAAACGATTTGCAAGGCGCTTGTCACTCCGCAGACGGTGTAGCCGCCGGTCCCGATGGGGCGGGCTGTGGCCGTCAGAATTTCGTAGAGTTCCAGGCGCGGGATCGGCCA
>CAVZRU010000010.1:0-3669 GCA_963777785.1 uncultured Alphaproteobacteria bacterium | reverse complement strand
ATTCTCCGGTCTCGGTGGGGTCGGCGGGGTCGTGGGCGATCGGCGACTTCGGCCGGCCCGTCCTGGTCGCGGAAGAACACTGGACCGGCCCGTCTGTCGTCGCGGCGCCGCTCGGATGATGGTCGCCGAGGCCACGGCCCAGGGCGCGGCGCTTCTCGCTGATGCGGACTCCTCGGGGTCTGCGAGGTGGCCGCGCCCCCGCTCGGCGAGCTCGACGGCCGCCTCGAGATAGGACAGCGCACCACTGGTGTTCGGGTCGTAGGTCATCACGGTCTGTCCGTGACTCGGGGCCTCGGAGATGCGCACCGAGCGCGGCACGCTCGTCCGCAGCGCCTTGTCCGGGAAGTGGCTGCGCACCTCGTCCGCCACCTGGGCCGCAGCCGGGTCCGACCGTCGTACATGGTGAGCAGAATCGTCGACACGTGCAGGTTCGGGTTGAGGTGGCTGCGAATCAGCTCGATGTTCTTCAGCAGCTGCGACAGCCCTTCGAGCGCGTAGTACTCGCACTGGATGGGGATGAAGACCTCCGTCGCCGCCACGAAGGCGTTCACGGTGAGCAGCCCCAGGCTGGGCGGGCAGTCGATGAGCACGTAGTCGAGTCGCTGCCCCGCGGCCTCGCGCTCGTCGACGTAGGCCGAGACGGCCCGCTGCAGCCGCGTCTCGCGAGCCACCAGCGAGACCAGCTCGATCTCGGCGCCGGCCAGGTCGATGGTGGCCGGCACGCAGAACAGGCCAGGGACGTCGGGGCACTCCTGCACGACTCCGGCCATCGGCTGGCCCTCGACGAGCACGTCGTAGACGCTCGGCACCTCGGCATGGTGCTCGATGCCCAGGGCCGTGGTGGCGTTGCCCTGCGGGTCGAGGTCGATCACGAGCACGGTGCTGCCGGCCTGGGCCAGGGCGGCCGCGACGTTGACCGTGGTCGTCGTCTTGCCGACACCGCCCTTCTGGTTCGCCACCGTCATCACCCGGGTGCTGGGCGGCCGGGGCACCGTGCGTCCGGTGAGCGTGATCCGCTTGCGGGCATCGGCAGCGACTGCGGCCGCGAGGGGAGTGCCACCGTCGGCCCCCGGCATGGCGGCCGCTATCTGGGCGCGCACCTCGGTGTCGTCGGGGGTGGACGCGTCCACACGGCTTCTCGGATGCCGCCGGGGGGCTCTGGTGACGTGGCCGGGTTCGGGCCGCCGTCGGACTCGTTCGACACGGGGGACTTCGCCCGAATCGACGGCTGGGGCCGGCGTGGCTGGGTCGGAAGCCACACCCGCCCTGACGGGCTGGCCCTGCTCGACGACGGCGCCCAGCGCCACAACCCCGCTGCTCGGTGCCGTCACCGACGGACCCCCCGGCTGATCAGGCGACGCGAGGGGGGATGTTTCACGTGAAACACGGTCCGGGGCGGGCCATCCCAGCGGGGTGGTCGGTGGGCCGGTCAGGCGCGGATACCCGAGACCGGGGGCGACCGTGCGCACCTCGGCGACGTCGAACGTAGAGCTCACGCGATCACCTTCGTCGTGGAGTGGGGCGAGGGCAATCCAACCCCACCGTAGGTCAACACGCCAAAGCGGCTCGGCGCTCGGTGGATGAGCAGTCGTCCTATGGCCCGCCTGTGGACAGCGCGCAGCGGAGAGGTGGGGCAGTAGTCGGGCGGATCCCCCAAACCGGCAGCTCAAGGTCCCCCACTTCGCGCCGACAACGGCTCGTGCGACGCGACGTTTCACGTGAAACATGGCCACTTCGCTACCTACCGCGGCTCACGCGCCTGACCGGCGGATCTGGGCAGGCTGAGGCTGCAACGGCACGGTGACAAGTGCGCCCTGCCCTCTCCAGTGCCGCCTCGACGCTCGGGCGTCTCCCTTTCCGCGCTGACGAAGCCCCTGCGCGGTCCCGGGACCTCCAGTTGCCATACCGCTGATCCCGGGCGGCGCGTCACACGGTGAGCCGCAGGCGAAGGCCGTGACAACGTGTTTCCCCCGCTGGTGCAGCCTGAACGTGCTGGGTGTCACGCGGGGCACGTTGTAGCGAGCCGGCAGGCTGCGGTGAGCCGATCTCATCGACGCTGCCGCGCGGCACCTGGTGCGATCGCGCCCATCGGGCCAGCCTTGCCCTGCCCCAACAGCCAGCGACGGGGCGGACCCGTCGCGCCGGTCCTGGTGCCGATCCTGGTGCCGGTTCCGGTGCCACGCTTGGCGGGTGCCCGCCTCTGCTGTGGCTCAGGGCCGGTACCGGTGCCAGTTCAAGAAGGAGCCTCGCTGCCGCTCCCCGTGCCGCTCCACGTGCCGGCTCCTGTCGCGGTGCCGGTTCTGGAGCCAGTCCCACCCCGGTATCCAGTGACCGGGCTGGTGTCGGTGCCGGCCCCGATGCTGGGTTCCCGCCGGTTTCGTGGTTCTGGAACCCGTCCCGATCCACGTGTCGGTGCCGCGGGCCGTGCCGTTCTGGTACTGACGTGGCGACTCGGTTCCGGTGCGGTACCAGTTCTGGCCCCTGGCTTTCGGCGCCGGCTTTGCTGTCGGGCGAAGTGCCCGTCTTGGTGGCGGTGCCGTACCGCCGCAACTCAGCAAGGTGTCCCCGCGCGGGGACAACAGCACCCCAGCCATGGCGCGGCTAGCCACAGGCGCCTCTAGATCGATCGTTTCACGTGAAACATCGTCGAGGGCGGTCTCTGAGGTGCTCCGGTCCCCTCCGTTCGGCGCACCCAAGCCCCCTCTACGGCGGCACCGTTTCACGTGAAACATCACCGGTGGCCACGTCCTAACGCGTGAGCCACTGGGGCTGGCTACCGCGGCCCGCACTTCCGGCACGTGGCGCCGTTTCACGGAAACAACAGCCGTGCCGGCGCTGGGTTGGCGAGCTCGCCGTGACTGCGTAGCGCCGCTTGACCCTGCTCAGTGCCCTTGATCTCGTTGCACCTCTCGCCGAGGTCGCCCCTGACCGGGGGGTCGAGGTGTCTGCCGTACTGGAGCGGCCGCGAGTCGTCGAGCTCGACCCTGCCGTGCTCAACGCGCCGGTATCGACGCTGCGCCGCTCGCGTCCACCGTCCAGGCGACCTTGCACGGCGCGAACTGCCACCACGAATCGGACGGGTCTCGGCGGCCAGGGTGAGGCCGCGTGACTCTCCGGGTCGTTGACACCCATGGAGCGGTGCAGGTCGAGCACCTGGCGGGCGGCATCGACCACCAGCGACCGCCACGGCGGCCAGTGCTGGACGGTGTCGGGCTTCGGCAGCCCAGGGGTTTGATGTCCATCAGGGTCTCGCCCCGCCCAGCCACCAGTTGCCGGCGGCAGGGAGGGCCAGCCGTCAGAGGTGCCCCTCGGCTGGACCGTGGCGAGGGCCGACGCGGGACCGCTCGGCGGCGAGGGCCGACGTCGAGCCGGTCTGCGGAGCGTGGCCGGGCGCCTGACCTTCGGCGAACCGGCCGACCGGCCCTCAGGCGACAGTGCCCGAACGGCTGTCAAGGCCCGTGGCGACCATCGGCCTTGGTACTTCGATGGTGCTCACCTGGCCCCGAAGCCACTGCGCGCAAGCGAGTCCGCGCTGCGACCGCTGCCGCGGCCGGGCCAATGCCCATGAGCCTGCGGCTTTCGAACCTAGGAGCCTGCGCCGCGCCCGTCGGTGCGCGTGCGCCCCCGGCCGGCCGACCCGGTGCTTCGAGCCGCCCGCCGCTTTGACCC
>CAVZRU010000009.1:0-6400 GCA_963777785.1 uncultured Alphaproteobacteria bacterium | reverse complement strand
CTCCGGCTTGCGCGGTCCGTTGGCCTTCCGCGTGGTGGACGATGAAGAGCAACTTGCCCTCGAACGTCCTGAACAGCATGCCGTGGCCGGAGTTGTCGCCCTTGAGGGCGTCCTTCTCCTGGACCCACGGCCCCTTGATGCTGCCCGACGTCGGAATAGGCGACGCCCTGCGCGTACCGGTGCTCGCCCCAACTCGACCACAGCATTCCCAGCTTGCCCGTCTGCGTCCTGAACAGCTGCGGCCCGTCGGTGACCCACCCCGGCATCTTCAGGCCGAAGGTGGCTTCGCCGATGCTGTTCATCTCCTTCGACCAGGGCGCCTCGCTGGCGCGGAAGATGGTCGTCGGCTCGGCGGTCCGGCGCGTGAGGTCCTTGGAGAGCGGCATGTAGTCCATCGTGCCGTCGATGATCTGGGTCCACTCGTGGACGAAGACCATGTACGTCGTGCCGTCCTCCTGGTAGAGCGTGCCGTCGATGATGTCCCAGTCCCCGGGACCGAGGCAGAACTCGAACTCGGGCACGAGCGGCTTGAACGGACCATCGGGCGAGTCGGCGACCAGGAACTGCGTCTGGTTGGTCGGCACGTTGTACCGGCGCGGGATGTTCTCGATCAGGTGGTTGTGATCGTTCCAGGTGCCGGCCAGGTAGTACTTGCCGCCGATGTGGTGAATCTCGGCCGCGGCCACGAAGCGCCCGTCCATCCACGTGCCCTTGAGGTCGATGACGGAATACGGGCCCGTCCACATCTTCAGGTCCGGGCTCTTGTAGAGGCGTCCGCCGCTGCCAATCAGGTAGTACGTCCGCGTCTTCTCGTCGGGGTAGATGAACGGGTCGCTCATCGAGAGCTCGTCGAGCGACACCGTTCCGAACTTCGGCTCCGGACGCGGCGGGCGGCGCCGGCGGCTTCTGCCCCCGGGGCCAGGGCGCGGCGATGGTCCCGCCGAAGTTGTTCTGTCCCGGATCGGCTGGCGGGGCCTGTTCGCCGCGAACAGCCGGGGTCTTCACGCGCGTGTGCGACTTGTGCCGCGGCCGGTGCCGGGGCTGCCGGCCAGCAGCGTGGCAACGAGACACGCGGCCAGCAGGTGAACTGAGGTCTTCACGGTACCTCCCTGTGTTCGTCCATGTCGATGCGCATCGGGTGCACCGGCGCGTCAGCGTGCGCCTTCCGGCGTCCGCCTCCACGCGAAGTACTGGTCCAGCACCTTCAGCGAGTCCGCGCTCGGCACCGGGCCCGTCCGGGCCGTCGGCCCGAGGTACATCACCACGGGGTTGCCGTCGCTGAACGTCGGCCACGCGGGCACGCCGTCGCCGTTCGGATCGCCGCGCTTCGCGAAGTTCGTCCAGTAGGCCGCCATCGTCTCCGAGATGTGCCGGTCGGCGGCCGTCGGCGAGCCCTCGAGGTTCTCGAACACGTACGGGACGTCGACGCCGTGCGGCGTCCCGTGATCGGCCTCGGGCGTGCCGGGCGTGCGGGGCGGATGCTGGTCGAAGTAGTAGAGGAACGCCTTGCCCTTGCCGCGCGCCGACTGGAGCCGCGCCCACGACCACGTGTGCCAGCCGAAGGCCGAATCGCGCGCCAGGTCGCGAGCCGTCTTGGTCACGCGCGTCGCCGGCGGCGGGATACGCGGCGAGCAGGCGGTCGGCGAAGGGGCCGTAGCGCTCGCGCACGCCGGCCGCGTACTCGTCCGCCGTCTTGACCCGCGTGAAGCTCAAGCCCTCGTCCGAGTTGTAGCCCACGAGGATCGGGCGTGTCGTTGAAGCGTCCCGCCTCGTAGAGCCGGTACTGATCGCCCGGGATGACGTAGCCGTCGACGATCGGCCACGCCATGCCGCGCTGGCCGCGCCCGGCCTCGAGCAGCTTCTCCGGCGTCAGCGCGCGCAGGTCCTTGATCGACGTCGCGCCGGCGGCCTTGGCGAACTCCACGCCGGACGCTTCCGCGTCCGCGAGCAGGCGCATGTTCTCGCCGGGCTGCGGGTTCTTGCTGCTCGGGCCGAAGGAGCCGCCGCTCTGCGAGATCGCGCCGTGGAAGAGCCCCTTGGCCACGGGCGACGCGCACAACATGCTCACGGCGATCCCGCCGGCGGACTCGCCGAAGATCGTGACCCGCGTCGGGTCGCCGCCGAACGCCGCGATGTTGCGCGAGATCCACCGGAGGCCGGCAATCATGTCGAGCAGGCCGTAGTTGCCGGACGAGTGAGACGGCGACTCCGCGCTCAGCTCGGGGTGCGCGAAGAACCCGAGCACGCCCGACCCGGTAGGCGATGCTCACGAGGACGACGCCGCGCTTCGCCAGCTTCGCGCCGTCGTGCACCGGGAACGACGTGGCGCCGCCGTTGAAGCCACCGCCGTAGATCCAGACGAGCACCGGCAGCTTCTCGGCGGCGGACTTCGCCGGCGTCCAGACGTTCAGGTACAGGCAGTCCTCGCTCATCCCGCCCGGCGGCGGGGCCCCCATCGACTGCACGCACGCCGGGGCGTACCTGTCGGCGCTGCGCACGCCAGACCAGGCCGCCACCGGCTGCGGTGCCTTCCAGCGAAGATCGCCCACCGGCGGCGCCGCGAACGGGATGCCCTTGTAGACGGTCAGGTCGCCGTCGGCGACGCCCTGCACCAGTCCGCCCTCGACCTTGACGGCCTGGTCCGCCGCGATCGAGACGATGGCCACAGCGCGAACGAGGCGAGAACGACGAACCATCGCGCTCTTCATGTGCGTGCCTCTCAGGGCTCGACCTCTCTTCTCCCTCTTCGGTCTTAGGCCTGTCACCCATGCCCCGAGCCCCAACCACCGCAAGCGCGAGTGGTTCGCTCACCCCCACCGCGCGCAACTCCTAGCGGAACAGCCTGAGTCGCGAAGTCGTTGAGATTGCTAAGCGCGACCGGTGGCCCGACGCAAGCGTATTTCCGGATGCGTGGAGCATGCCTGGCCCCGCCGCCGGCTCATCCAGACGAGGTGCACCGCTCGCGACTGGAGTATATCTCCTTTCTTGAAGCAGGGTGTGCGCCTACACTCCAAGCGGTTACGCCTTGCCGGCGCACTGTGTTCAGGACGCGCTGTCGTCGCGATCGGTCTCGCAGGCGTGACGGCGCAGCCACGTATCGCCCGCCACCGGCCGGGGCCGTTCCGCCCCGGCCGCAGGGCCCGTGTGACATCTACGGCGCGGCGGGCACCCCCTGCGTGGCCGCCCACAGCACCACGCGCGCGCTGTACGCCGTCCTACAACGGCCCGCTCTACCAGGTGAAGCGCCAGTCGGACGGCAAGACCCTGGACATCGGCGTCGTCCAGCCCGTCGCGTCGCCGGTGCCGGATGCGGGCGGATACGCCGACGCGGCCGCGCAGGACGCGTTCTGCGCCAACACGATCTGCGTCATCAACCGCATCTACGACCAGTCCGGCAAGGGCAACCACCTCTACCAGGCGCCTCCCGGACCATCGTTCCCGGGCCCGGCGAAGGGCGGATTCGACACCCAGCCGATCGCGGACATGGCGCCCATCACGATCGGCGGCCACAAGGCCTACGGCGTCTACATCATGCCGGGCATGGGGTTCCGCAACAACGACGCCACCGGCATCGCGATCGACGACGAGCCGGAGGGCATCTACTACGTCGTCGACGGCACGCACTACGACAGCGGCTGCTGCTTCGACTACGGCAACTCCTCGACGAACGGCCGTGCCGTGGGCACCGGCACCATGGAGACCACCTACTTCGGCACGTCCACCGACTGGGGCCGCGGCGGCGGCCCCGGCCCGTGGATCATGGCCGACATGGAGGCCGGCCTGTTCTCCGGATACGACGCGAAGCAGAACGTCGGCAGTCCGACCATCGATTCCTGGCGGTTCGTGACCGCCGTCGTCAACGGCGGTGGCGGCAACCAGTGGGATCTCCGCGGCGGCAACGCGCAGAAGGGCGGCCTGACGACCTTCTACAGCGGCATTCGCCCCGGCTCGCTGACCAACAACGCCTACTACCCGATGCACAAGCAGGGCGCCATCCTCCTGGGCATCGGCGGCGACAACGGCAACGGTTCGGCCGGCACCTTCTACGAGGGTGTGATGACGACCGGATACCCGACCGAAGCCACCACGGATGCGGTGCAGGCCAACATCGTGGCCGCCAGGTACGACGTGCAGCGGGTGAGCCTGTCGCGGGTCACGACGTTCACGCCGGGATCGACGCAGGAGGTCACCGTGACGTTCACGAATACCACGGGGTCGCCCGCGGCGGGCGTCACGGTTGAGCCTGTCGCTGCCCGCGGGGTGGACCGCCGTCGGCCTCGGGCTCCGACCGGCGCGTCGGTGACGTTCCGGCGCCCCGGTCGCGCCGGGTGCGAGCGTGAGCGCGACCTTCAAGGTCACCTCGCCGGCGGCGACCGGCGCCGGATTCCTGACCGGCAAGGCCGAGTGGACGGACCCGACGACCGGCGGACGCGATCCGAGACAGCGACCCAGAGGGTGCGGAACGTCCTCCCGATCAAGATCAACGAGGTCCGCTTCAGCACCGGCGCCAACTCGACCAACCAGTTCATCGAGCTCTACAACGCCTCCGCCAGCGCCGTCGACCTCTCCAACTGGACCCTGATCAACACCCAGAGCCAGTGGGCCCCCGTCACGCTGGCGACGATCCCGGCCGGGACGAAGCTCGCCAGCGGCGCCTACTACCTGCTCGGCCTCTCCAGCTCGGGGCTGGCGGCCCCCGCAAGCCCGGGCGCGACCACCATCAACGTCAGGAGCACCACCGGCTTCGAGGCCGGCCAGAAGATCGACATCGACGGCGAGACCCGCACGATCGTCGAGCGTCGGGACGGCGGCCACGGCCATGACGACGGTGTTCATCCCCGTGTCCACGGGGCCGTGGATCACGATCCCCGCCGGCTCGACCAACCTGCCTGTCACGAACGCGGCCGGCTTCGAGGTCGGCCAGAAGATCGGCATCGACATCGGCGGCAACTACGAACTGGCCACGGTCACCGCGGTCGGCAAGGCGGCCACGCAAACGACCCTGTCGGCGGCGGCGGCCGCGGGCGCGACCAACATCAAGGTCGCGGCCAACGCCAACATGACGGTCGGCGACACGCTGACGGTGGGCACCGGCGGACGCAAGGAACTCGTCACGGTCGCGAGCGTCGGCACGCCTGGCGCGAGCGGCACGGGCGTCGACCTGGCGGCCCCGCTCAAGTTCGACCACATGTCGGGCGTTGACGTGTCCGACGTGGGGACGGGGATCAGCTTCTCGCCGGCCACGAAGTTCCCGCACGTGAGCGGCGACGCGGTGCAGGCGCTGGGCAGCGGCATCACGCTCGACAGCCCCCTGGCCAAGGCGCCACGCGTACGGCGCGGCCGTGGTCAACCCCGCTGGCGACGACGGAGGGTTACCAGGGGCCGCCGGCGCCCAATCAGTGGTTCGGGGGCGTCCTCTCCGCCAGGGCCGGCTCGATCGCGCTGATGGACGCCAGCGGCGTGGTGGTCGTCGACGCCATGGTCTACGGATCCCAGCAGAGCAACTCGAGCGGCAACGGGACCATCGCCAGCCCCGAGATCGCCACCCTCGAGGCTGACCAGGGCCAGGGCGGCTGCATCGTGGTGGTGCCCGCCGTGCCCGCGGCTTCGGGCCGGCCGCGTCGGCGGCCGGCGCGGCAACAGGAGCCGTGGGCCGCTTCCCGGACGGCTTCGACGCCGACAGCCTCTGCACCGATTTCCTGCTGCAGACCGCCACCACGCTGTCGGCCGCTTCGGCCGCCGGCGCGACCAACATCAAGGTCGCCAGCGTGGCGGACTTCGCCGCCGGCCAGACGGTCATGATCGATACGGGCGCGAACCTCGAGACCGCCGTCATCGCGACGGTTGGCACGGCGGGCGCCACCACGGTGGGCGCCGCCACCGACGCGGGCGCGACCGTCATCCCTGTCGCCAGCGCGAGGGCTTCAGCGCCGGCCAGACCATCACCATCGACAGCGGCGCGAACCACGAGACGGCGGTCGTCGTCTCGCACGCGCGGCGGCAGGGCGGCCCGGCGGCGGGCCGGCGCGCGGGGCCACGATCACCGTCGCCGCGCCGCTCACGTTCGCGCACGCGGTCGGCGCACAGGTGTCCGGCACCGGCATCACCCTCGACCGCCGCGTTGACCCGGGCGCATGACAGCGGGGCGCAGGTCGCCGTCAGCGTTCCCACGCCCGGGCGCGCCCAACCAGTACCAGCGGGCGCGGTGAGACCCGCCGCGCTTGTCGCCGCACTGAAGGAGGCCTATCCGAGGAAGAGCATCCGGACGCTGGCCGACATGTGCAAAGGCCACCGCCTGGGCGAACGCCCTCGGGATGGCGCCCTGGACTATGATGGCGGCGACGAGGCTCTCCGGATCAAGGCGCGTGCTCCTTCGAACCCTCCTGGTGTGAGGACGTAC
>CAVZRU010000008.1:0-9053 GCA_963777785.1 uncultured Alphaproteobacteria bacterium | reverse complement strand
ACTTTCAGGCTGTTCGTGATGCCGCAGAACCGGACACCCAGCATGTGATCACTCGGTATCGCGATCCCACGCAGAACCTAAGATCCCAGTCGCTCCGGTACATCAGGATCGCAGGGCTCAAGCCATGGCCCAAGATCTGGCAGAACATGCGGGCGTCACGGGCCACGGAACTGGCCGACATCTTCCCATCACATGTGTGCACAGCTTGGTTGGGGCATACCGAGCGGATCGCTGATGAATTCTACCGGATGGTCACGGACGCCCATTTCAAGAAAGCCGTCGAGCGCTGCCGGCACCCCCACCCACCGATCCAGCAAGGGTGGTGCTAAATCCGACGCAGAACGGGGCGAAATGTGGGAAAACGGAGGGTGAGCCATCGGAGGCAGAAAATGCTAAATCCCTTGATTTTACTGATGATTCCGCATCATTCAGCTCCATGGAGGATGCAGAAATGGGCGATACAGGACTCGAACCTGTGACATCCGCGGTGTAAACACGGCGCTCTAACCAACTGAGCTAATCGCCCGACCCCATGATTCTAATCCACCCCGCGCCCCTTTCACAATCCCGCCACGCAAATTCCCCCGCCACAACTCCCCGCCCTCTCTCCCCCATATCATGTGACAAATCCGCCGCCTTCCCTTACATTGCCCCCGCAAACTCAGGAGACTCATATGGAACGCACCCTCATCATCCTCAAGCCCGATGCCCTCCAACGCGCCCTCGTCGGCAAAATCATCGCCCGCTTCGAAGAAAAAGGCCTCCAGATCGTCGGCATGAAAATGCTCACCATCTCCAGCGACCTCGCCGCCCGCCACTACGCCCCCCACGTCGGCAAACCCTTCTACGAAGGCCTCGTCAACTTCATGACCTCCTCCCCCGTCATCGTCATGGCCCTCGAGGGCAAAGGCGCCATCGACATCTGCCGCAAAATGATGGGTGCCACCTTCGGCTTCAAGGCCGAGCCCGGCACCATCCGCGGCGACTTCGGCGTCTCCACCTCCTTCAACCTCATCCACGGCTCCGATTCCCCCGAATCCGCCAAAACCGAACTCGCCCTCTGGTTCAAACCCGAAGAACTCCAAACCTACGAACTCGCCAACCGCATGTGGACCTACGACCTGGCCAAGGGTGAGCACCTATAATCCCCCCCCCCCGCGCCCCGCCGGTTGACTCCGGCACGCGGAAGTTGTATCGATATGGAATCACCGCGTCTTTCCCGGAGGTCCCCATGATCCTCGACGCCCTCCTGGCCACCTGCCTCTTCGCAGCAGTCGTCGCCCTCTTCAGCGCCCCTTTTATGCCCGGCGCCAAAAAGAACCAAGACCAATAGCGGCCCAACCCGCCGCTTTTCACACTCTGCCCGGCGAGCCCTTATGCGTCCTTCCCCCCCCCCATCTCTCCATCGCGATCTCCAAGCCATCACCGGCCCGGAAACGGTGATTTCCGACCCCGACGCACTCATCGTCTACGAATGCGACGGCTTCACCATCCCGCGCGGAAAACCCCTCGCCGTCGTCTTCCCCCGCACTACCGCCCAAGTCCAAGCCGTCGTCAACTACCTCCGCCGAAAACAACCTCGCCATCCTCCCCCGCGGCGCCGGCACCGGACTCACCGGCGGCATCGTCGCCGTCACCCCCGGCGTCCAACTCTCCCTCGCCCGCATGAACCAGATCCTCGAGATCGACCTCCGCAACCGCTTCGCCCACGTCCAGGCCGGCGTCATCAACCTCGCCCTCTCGCGTGCCGTTGAAAAATCCCCCTACCACTTCGCCCCCGACCCCGGCTCGCAAAAAGCCTCCACCATCGCCGGCAACGCCGTCACCAACGCCGGCGGCCCGCACACCCTCAAGTACGGCGTCACCGTCAACCACATCCTCGGCCTCCAACTCGTCCTCGAAGACGGCTCCCTCCACCAGATCGGCGGCCCCGGAGGGGGGCCACACCATCGGCCCCGACCTCGTCGGCCTCTTCTGCGGCAGCGAAGGCACTCTCGGCATCATCACCGAGGTCTGGTGCCGCCTGACCCCGCGCCCTCTCGCCTTCCGCACCGTGCTGGCCCTCTTCGACAAAACCGCCGACGCCTGCCAGACCGTCGCCGACATCATCGCCGCCGGCATCATCCCCGCCGCCCTCGAAATGATGGACGGCACCATGATCGGCATCGTCGAAGACGCCTTCCACCTCGGCATCCCACGCACCACCCAATCCCTCCTCCTTATCGAAATCGACGGCATCGAGACAGGCCTCGACGAAGAACTCGCCGACGTCGAAAAAATCTGCCGCAAAAACCACACCACCCGTTTCCAAGCCACCCGCGACCCCGCCCGCCGCACCGAACTCTGGTCCGCCCGCAAGCGGGCCTTCGGCAGCATCGGCCGCATCAGCCCCTCCTACTGCACCCAGGACGCCTGCGTCCCGCGCAGCAAGCTCCCCGAAGTCCTCGCCGAAGTCGCCAAAATCTGCGCCCGCCATCAACTCCGCAACACCAACGTCTTCCACGCCGGCGACGGCAACGTCCACCCCGTCCTCATGTACGACGAAGGCGACAGCGACTCCGTCCGCCGCGCCATCGCCGCCTCCGGCGAAATCCTCCGCTACTGCGCCTCCATCGGCGGCACCATCACCGGCGAACACGGCGTGGGCATCGAAAAAGTCGCCCACCTCGCCGACATGTTCTCCGAAACCGACATCGCCGCCATGCACACCATCCGCAGCGCCTTCGTCTCCACCGACGTCATGAACCCGTTCAAGACGCTCCCGCGGAAGGACACGCCGATCGACCTGATGGCCCCGGTGCTCGCTCGCCGCGACGGGACAAGGTGACAAGGTGACAAGGAGACAAGGTGAACGGGCGAGGACCCTTGTTCGGAGTTCACGCTTCAGCGTGCGTCGAATGCCGCCTTGCATTCCCAACGGGTATAATCCCTCCCCATGCTCCGCCGTTGGCTCATCCGCTCTCTGGTTCTGACGCTGCTGACGCTCTGTGTCGTGGCGTGGGTGGGGAGCTATTGGCGAAGTGCCCTTGTCGTGCATACCGGCGTTAAAGAAAAATACTCCGCCTCTTTAGGCGGTGGCCTCTTATGGCTCGAACAACATGACACGCCCCCGATTTCAAACCAAGGATGGTATTTGGGTTCTCTGCCTCGACGTGTACCTTGGGATTGGAAATTGAACCTTTTCGAGAATGCACGCGGTCCGGATTACGTTGGAATCTTCGTTCCCCTCTGGTTCCCGACGATCTTGTCCGCCGGATGCTTGTGGCTCGTCTGGCGCAAGACCCGCCCGAAATACAGCGGCAAGGGTTTTCCGGTCGAGGTGGCAGGGGGCGGCGAGCAGGAGGCAACGAAGGCATGATTTGGAGATGGATCATTCGCGGCCTCGGCATCGCCCTGCTGACACTCTGCATGACGGCGTGGGTGGGGAGCTATTGGCGGGACGGCTACGTCGGGTATAGGGGAACCAAAAGCAACCAAGACATCATGTTGATGGGCGGCAGAATTTGCTTCGGTCGAGAGAAATCGGCACCCATGGCAGTCACGGGGTGGTATTGTGGATCCAATCGTCGACCTGAGCGTTGGATGGATTGGGACAATCGATTCGAATATCAAAAAGAAGCGCGATATTCGGCAATTTATGTGCCCCTCTGGTTCCCGACGCTCTTGTCCGCCGGATGCTTGTGGCTCGTCTGGCGCAAGACCCGCCCGAAATACAGCGGCAAGGATTTTCCGGTGGAACCCGCCGCGCAGCCGCCGAAGCCCTGACCTTTCCGCGACCCGCTCCCGCACTTCCCGCCGACCGCAGCGGAACTTCCCCCGCCGGCCGCGGATCTTCCCCCGCCCCCGGGGGAACTTTCCCCGCTGGCAGTGGACCTTCTCCCGCCCGCGGGGGATCTTTCCCCGCTCGCCGCGGATCTTCGCCCGCTGGCCGGGAAACTTTCCCCGCTGGCAGGGAATCTTCCCCCGCCAGCGGGGGATCTTCCCCCGCCTCCCCTCCCCAAGGCCCGGGCCACATAATTCCTACGGTAAGACCCCCAAAAAGGCCGATATTCACCAATAAGGGCGTTCAGCCCCCCCCCCCGGTGGCCCCCCGGTGGCCCCCCCGGTGGCCCCCCGGTGGCCCCCCCGGTGGCCCCCCCGGTGGCCCCCCCGGTGCCCCCACAGAGTCACCCCGGAGCCCCACCGGATTCCCCCTGGCTTTCCTCACTGGCTTTCCCCCTCTGACTTTACCCCGTCGGATTCCCCCACGGGCGTTTCATATTTCTTTTAGGGAGTCACACATGTCACGCGATTACATTCCCGACCCCGACAGCGAGTTCTACACCTGGGAGCAAACCTTCATGACCTACGCCGCCGCCAACACCGTGGCGATTGGTCTGGCCGTGGGCGACCTGACCGCCGTCACTTCGGCGCAGGGCGAGTTCGAGCCGGCGTACCTGGACAACGACATCAAGCAAAACGCCGCCCGCGCCGCCCGCCAGCTCAAGGATGAGAAACGCGCCTACTTCGAGAAATGCATCCGCGAACTGGTCCGCAAGCTCCAAGCCAACAAGCTCTGCAGCAATGACGAAAAACAGGCCCTGGGCATCACCGTCCGCGACGGCATCATGACCCCCGCCGCTTCCGCCGCCACGCGCCCCGTCCTCCAGGCCGACACCAGCGAGCCGGGACGACTCACCGTCGCCTTCGCCGACGAGGGCACCCCCACCAAAAAAGCCAAACCCGCCGGCGTTACGGCCTGTTTGCTGCAAGTGAAGAAGGGGGGGGCCGCGCCCGCTTGCGACGCCGACTGGCACTTCCTGGGCTTGGATTCCGCCACGCCGTACCTGGCCGCCTTCGACTCCGCCGACGCCGGCGCCCCCGTCTGGATCCGCGGCTGCTGGGTCAACTCCCGCCAGGAACAGGGCCCCTGGAGCAGCGACACTGAGCACCCGCGTGCCCGGCTAACCCCCCGCCGCCCCCCCGCCCCCGATTTTCCCCCACTCCTTCGCACGGTTGTTTTCAACACAAAAGCCGGCGCTGGAACCCCGTTACGGGGATCGACGGACAGAGTGTGACAAAAGCACGGCGCGTCGGCAGCCCACTGGATGACGAACTCGACGCGATCATCCTGCGAGCGATGGCGCTGGCTCCGGAGCACCGCTACCAGAACGCGGCGGACCTGGCCCGGGACGTGCAGCGCTATCTTGCCGGTGAACCAGTTGAAGCCAAGCGAGACCGCGGGCTATACGTGTTTCGAAAGCTGCTCTACCGCTACCGTGTCCCCGTTTCCATCGCCGCGGGCTTTTTTTTCCTTCTGGCCATCGCATTCGCCGTAACCACCACGCTCTACGTCAAAGTGGAAGAACAACGGCAGGTGGCGCAGACCGAGCGTGATCGCGCGGTGCAGGCTCAACAGAACGCCGACAACCGCGCCGAAGAACTTCGCGGTGATGTACCTCGGACACATCTCGTCTGCCATGGCGGCAAGGGATGCGGGCAATCTTCAGCGGGTGCGCGACGAGTTGTACGTCTGTCCGGCGGACCTTCGCGGCTGGGAGTGGTACTGGCTGGCGGGTCAGTTCAATCTTTCCTCGCGATTGCTGGCCGGACATGAAGGACAGGTGACGACGTTGAGCGACGCCGGCGGCGGCGGTCTCGCTTCCGCCAGCCAGGATGGCACCGTCCGGCTCTGGGACCTGCAGCGGATGCAGGCGGTCGGTCCGCCAATTTCCTTCGGCGAATGCCGGGACATCTGTTTTTCGCCCGATCGCAGGCTGTACGCTGTCGGGAGGCACGACGACAAAGTCACCATTCACTCCATGAGTGGAACCGAAGTCGTACCGTGGAGCACCAATGCGTGCTGCAGCGGATGTGCTTCAGCCCCGATTCGCGTCTGTTGGCGATCGGCAAACGTGACGGTTGGGTGGAAATCTGTGATGCTTCCACGGGAAGGCAGCTCAAACGTGTCGGACCGCATCCAGGCTGGGTATCCGCGATCGCGTTCAGTCCCGACGGGCAACTCCTTGCCACCGGAAGCGACAAAGAAACGGTGCATGTCTGGAGCCTTGCAACCGGAGCGCAGGCATTTGTGTTCCCCGACCAGCACGAGTGCAATTGCAGCAACGCCCTCGTCTGGGCCTGATGGAACCAAGCTGATTGCGGGTGGCTGGACCGGGTCGCTCATGACGTGGGATCTCGCGACCGGTAAGCTCGAGAAGACACTCCAGGCCGCAGATAACCGCATCGGCGCGCTCGCGCTTGCTCCCGATGGAAACCTTCTCGTGTCAGCGGACACGGGGGGTAACGTGTGTTTCTGGGATATGAGGACGGCGCGGTCGTGTGGCGGAATGAGCCTCGGCGGGACACGGCTGCGTTGCCTCGCGTTCGCGGGTGATGGGCAGTGGCTCGCCGGCGCGGTCGAGGGCGGCGGCATCATCCAAGTTTGGGAACTGGCCCATACTCCCTACCCGATCGGCATCAAGGCCCACGATCGTGCATCGTACGCGGTTGCCTTCGGCCCTAACGGACGGCTGGCCTCCGCAGGCGATGACTGCAAGGTCAAGCTTTGGGAAGTGCCATCGAAGCGACTTTTACACACCTTTGCCGGACATGAGGACAAGGTACGCACCATCGCCTACAGCCCGGATGGAACCTGGATCGCCTCCGGGAGCATGGACCGCACCATCCGCATCTGGGACACCCAGAGCGGCCTGCAGCGTCAGGTGCTTGCCGGGCATGAGGATTGCGTCCTGAGTGTCGATGTCAGTCGGGACGGGCGGCTGATCGCATCCGGCGGAAGCAACGTTCTGACCAACGGCAAGGACAACTCCGTCCGAATCTGGGATAGCTCCAGTGGCAACGAAATGATGTGTCTGCGCGGCCACCGTTCCGGGGTCCCCACCGTCGCTTTCAGTCCGGATGGTTCCCGTGTCGCCTCCGGGAGCCGTGACAACACGGCGATCGTGTGGGACCTGGCGACGGGCCGGCCGCTCACGACGTTCAAGGGGCATAACGGGACCATCCGCAAGGTCGTGTTCAGCCCCGATGGCAGGAACGTGTTTTCGGTGGGGGAGGACAATACCCTTCAGACTTGGGACGCCGAAACCGGCAAGTTGGTGGCCGTACCGCTGACCCATCCCAAGATGCTGTTGAACTTAGCCGTGTCGCCGGACGGCTCACGCAAGGCTACCTGCGGCAATTGGGGTTATGTCAATATCTGGCCGCAACGAGATATCAACTGGGAACTCCTGAAGCTGCATTCCCCGAGCTCCACCGTCTGGTCGCTAACCTTCAGCCCGGACGGAACCTCCCTGGCCTCCAGCGACCGGAACGGCGAAATCTGGATCTGGAGGGCGATCAGTCCCCAGGATCTGGCCCGCAGCCCCCAGGCCGCCTTGGACTTCGCTGCAGGTGCGATGCGGCTGTGGAGCCTGCGGCAACGCCACGACGCCGAACTCATCTTTCCAGAGGCGCTCAGCATGCACCGTGCCATTTTGGGCCCCACGATCCCGCGCACGCTCGAGCTCAGCCGGCAGTTCGAGCGCTTTCAGCGGGGGGACTTCTCCGAAATCCCGCCAGTGCCGAACGTGGCTCCAGCGGCGACTTCGAATACCTCGTCCGCGGCCGAGCGCGACAACGAGTCCGAAACTGACCTGCCCAAGAGCCGCCCGCCAACCCAACCTCACTCGATCACGACACGAGAGGAATCGCCATGAAGAAGCAACGGCCAGCGCAATCAAGAGTCACTCTCGCCAATGTGGCTCGGGACGCGGGAGTTTCAATAACAACCGTCTCATTGATCCTCGGGAACCGCGATGGCTGGATCGAACAGTTCCATCCCGACACGGTGCAGCGGGTCCGTTCCAGCGCTGAGCGGCTCGGTTACCGGCGAAACCTGTTCGCCAGTGGATTGCCTTCTGGGGATTCACCGTTCTTTGCACTGGTGTTGAGAGAAGCGGATGCGAATGTGAGGGACTGGAGTTGTTGGGCGTTCCAGGGCGCATTGCTGGAAGGCGTGAGCGCGGCGGCTGAAGGCCAGGGCGTCTATAGCGTCGTGACAAGCCTGCATGGCAGGGCGAGTGGTGGTGATCCCGGGAAGGCGTCGGCGATTATCGACGGCGGCGTTTTCGGAACCATCTTTCAATCGCCGCGAGCGGAAACCGAGGAGCTGATTCTTGCGCAGTTGGGCAGGAGGCGCCCCGTAGTTGTGATCTTCCCGGAGCGGACGGCCTCCTGGCCCACGAATGCCATTGACATGGACAACCTGGCGGCAGGCCGAACCTCGGGGCAGTTGCTGGCGGCGGCAAAACGGGAGCACTGGGCCATGGTTCGCTACGAGCGCATGACCGAGGCACACCAGTTGCGTTGTGAGGGGCTGACACAAGTGGCCAGAGAATCTGGCGTGAATCTAATCACCATCTCCCTGCCCTTGGAGGTCGACGAGGACAACGCGGCCGAACTGCTTGCAACGCATCTGGAGCGGGGCGGGGTGGATGCCGTGTACGCCGTGGATTCGGTCGCCTCCGTCGCCGCCTTGAGGGGGTGTTTGAGAGCTGGACTGTCCCCGGGAGGCGACTGTCTCATCGTGGGCTGCGACGCCTCGCAATGGAAGATTCCGGGCCTGCCGAGAATCACGTCGGTGGACGTTTCATGGCGGCAAATAGGTGCCATCGCGGTGGAGCAACTCCTGCGAGCCAGAATGAGCAACGGACGTTTCCGGACAGTGCTGCTGAAGCCGCGGATTGTCGAGGCCGATACCTGCCCGGCACCCACCGGCAAACGGCGGCTTGGAAGCGCCAGCCCGTGCCGACTGGCCTGCTAAGCAGTGACGAATGACGACAGCTTCAGCCCGTTTCGCGTTGACAGCGAGTCGATTGCCAAGGCGCAGGTGTGCTACCGATGAGGTTGAGTGCTGAGCCCCAATGGCAGGAACCTGTCAGACTCTCGCTCGCATCGCCAAGAAGATCGGCGTGAAAACGAGTGAACAAGGCCCCGTGCGTTGGGTCCAGGAGGAGCAAGGATGTGCAACCCACGAACGTTTTTGTGCTTGGCCATTGCACTCGGCATGAGTT
>CAVZRU010000007.1:0-3863 GCA_963777785.1 uncultured Alphaproteobacteria bacterium | reverse complement strand
TGCAATCGCCAGCTGCGCGGCGAGTGAGCGCGCGGTCACCACCTGGCTCGCCACCTGTGCGACGATCACCCGTTCCAGATCGCCGACCGAATATCCTGCCGATTGCAAATCACTACGCGCAGCATCGACCGAGGCATCGAGCCGCCCGAACACATCGGCCTCCCACGCGATGTCGCTGCCGAGCGAGAACTGCACATCATCGCTCGCCAGATCGCCGACATCCCGGCTTGCACCGCCACTTCCGGTGATTTGTGGCAAGCGGGCCGCGCGGGCCTGCCGCAAGCCTGCTCTTGCTGAACGCAGCCGGGTCACCGCTTGCGCCAGATCGAGGTTGCCGGTTCGCGCCTGCGCAACGAATTCCTCAACCAGTGGGTCGTTCAGCAGCACCCAGTAGCGATCAAGTGGAACATCAGCCCCGGCAGGCTCGGCGAGAACCCATTGGTCCGGGATTGGCTGAGCGCTGGCCATCGCCGGCGGCGCGGCGCGCGGAATGGCACATCCGGAAAGAACGAGCACCGCGAGCGACAGCGGTGCAAGCCACGCGACATCGCAATCCGGCTTCGATATCGGAAAGCGGTCATGCGCAATCCGGAAGTTGTAGCTGAATCACGACGCCCGCCCCTGTGTTGCCGCATCGATCGGAAGAACTATTCCGGCCGTTGGCTGCGGAATAAAACTTCGCCCTTGGCGACTCAAAATCTCATGATGTTGCTAACATTCAGCCCCGGTCCCCACAACGCGGTTTCGTCGGACTGACTGCATCGCTCATCGAACAGGTGCGCGTCGCAGAGCCCCTACCCCTCTTCGCCGCCGCCCTCATAGGCCTCGACGATGCGGCCCACGATCGGGTGGCGCACCACATCGGCGACTGTGAAGCGGATCGTGCCGAAGCCGTCGACGCCCCTCAAGCCGCTTCACCGCATCGTTCAGGCCGCTGCATCGCGCGGCCGCCGGGAATATCGACCTGACGCGGGATCGCCGCACACCACCATCCGGCTGTTCTGGCCGAAGCGGGTAAGGAACATCTTCATCTGTTCCGCGCGTGGTATTCTGCGCTTCGTCGAGGATGATGAAGCTGTCCGCCAATGTGCGCCCGCGCATGAAGGCGATGGGCGCGATCTCGATCTCGCCATTGGCCAGCCGCCGCTCGACCTGTTCGGGCGGCATGCAGTCGTTCAGCGCATCATAGAGCGGGCGGAGATAGGGATCGACCTTCTCCTTCATGTCGCCGGGCAGGAAGCCGAGCTTCTCCCCTGCCTCCACCGCCGGGCGCGACAGGATCAGGCGCTGCACGCTGCCGGTGATCAGCTGGCTGACCGCCTGCGCCACCGCGATATAGGTCTTGCCCGTGCCCGCCGGGCCCAGCGCGAAGATGATGTCATCCTTCGCCAGCGCCCGCATATATTCGATCTGCGTTGCCGAACGCGGCACGATGGTTTTCTTGCGCGTGCGGATCATGATCGGCGGCGCGTCCATGTCGCCCGAGATGATCCCTTCCAGCGTCGGTTCGGCCGACATCGCGATCATCGCTTCACCGCGCCGGCATCCAGCGCCTCACCGCGCGCCAGCCGGTCATACATGGTCTTCAATGTCTCGCGCGCGCGGGCGACGTCGTCCTCCGGCCCTTCGATCACCACCTGATGCCCGCGGGCGTGGATATAGACCCCGAGCCGGTTTTCCACCTGCACCAGATTGGCATCAAACTGCCCGAACAACGGCCCAAGCAGAGACTGATTTTCAAACGTCAGATCAACGCGCGCGCGCCGCGGTTCCGGAATGCCGCGCGGATCGGGCGAAAGCGCCGGGTGTCCGGCACGGGAGGGTCGTCGGCCCATAGTTTCCTTTGGCTGCGGCCGTGGGACAATCCCTCGTCCGTGAGTCGTGAGGGTAAGCGGCCCCTCGCGCAAAGCAAGCAGGCTGCGGCGAGATGGTGGTGGATAGTCATCGAAACGCCGCCAAACGAGGTCGGATAAGAGTGGAATCGGACTTGGCCGGTTGAGTTGCATTCACCCCGGGATTAAGCTTTAACATGTTGATATTTAGCCGAAGGAGCCGCTGTCAATGAAGCATGGCCTCGCAGTCCTTGCCGCACTCGCCACCGCGATCAGCATCCCAGCCGCCGCCGAAGACGCGTCCCCGGTAGACGATGCAGTGGTCAACTGGGGGCTCGCGCTGGCCGGGAACGTGCTGCCGGACGGCAAGCTCCATAAGCTGCGCTACCCGATGTGCCTGCTGGTGGCTGCCGAGGATCAAGCTCTCGCGAAAACCGTGGCAGAGCGCGTCGTCGAAAATGCCGAGCAGGCAGGCGTCGCCGTCAAGCGCGGACGCTGCGCTCCCAACACGCTGATCGCCTTCACCGACGACGCGGTCGGGCAACTGCGCGAGATGCGCAATAACTACCTTCAGTTTTATGGCTCGCACTATCTCCAGCAGCTTGACGAGATGTTCGAAACCGAAACCGCCAGCTTCGCCTTCCACGAACCGATGCAACTGTGGATGGGGCCCGAAGTCTTCCAGGGACAGCGCGAGGTGATCGGTCAGCCGGACGTGTTCGGCGCGGCGGTGGTGATCGAACAAGCAGCAACCGAGGGGCTCGATCCGGTGCGGCTCGCCGATTACGCGACGCTCCGCCTGCTGGCCCCGACCATCAATGCCAGCAAGATGCCGCAGGACGCCCCAGCCGGCGCGACAACAATTCTCACCCTGTTCAGCGACCGCGACAGCGCGCCGAACATGATGACCGGAATTCGACCGCGCCTATTTGCGCTCGCTTTACGCCATGCCGCGCGGGAGCACGGCGAAGGCTGTGATGGCGCACGCTTCCAAGATCGCTCTGGCTGACGAGGGCAAGTAGATGAAAGCCGCCGGTCTGGCTCTGGCAGCCGGTCTGGCTCTGGTAGCCGCTCTGGCCATCCCCGCCGCCGCGCAGGAGGCGGAGCCGCCGCCGATCGTGGTTGAGGGTGAAAAGCCCCAGACCGAAGCCGCACTCACCGATCTCGCCCGCGATTTGGCAGGTAATCCGCGCCCACGCCGCCCGCTGGCGCGGTTTGAACAGCCGCTCTGCCTGATGGTCGCGGCTGGCGACGCCGAACTTGCCCGCGACGTTGCGACACGGATCATCGACAATGCACGGATCGCCAAGGTTCCAGTGCGCAAAAGCGGGTGCAAACCCAATGCCTTGCTCACATTCTCGGACGATGCTCACGCCCAGCTGCGCGATATCCGCAAAAGCGGGCGGCGGCTGTTCGCCGGAATCAGCGCGCGCGAGATCGACGCGGCGATGGGCGCGCGCGATCCGGTCTATGTGTTCCAAGCGAGCCGAGAAACCTCCGCCACCGGGCCAGCGATTGTCGCCAGTCCCGAAGCTGGCGGTTCGGGCGGCATTCCAGGGCCAACCAACCAGATCTGGAGCGCAGGGCGCCTGAAGCGCGAGACCCGCGAAGATATGCTCGCCGTGCTGGTCGTGGTTGATAATGGCGCGATTGCGGGTCTCAGTCCGGTGCAGATCGCCGACTATGCCAGCCTGCGCCTGCTGGCCCCCACAGGCGAAGTCGATGTGGCCGAGGCTGACGCACCGCGCACCATCATGACCCTGTTTGTTGCACCTACGGATGCACCTGCCGCCATGACCCGTTTTGACCGCGCCTATCTCAAGGCGCTCTACCGGATGCCCGCAGGTGCCTTCGCTTCCGAAGTGCTGCGCGCCGCAGTGGTAGACGTTACGCGTGGAACCGAGGACGAGCGGTGATGGGCTAACGGCGGAGCGCTCAGGCGAAGGCGGTAACGACGCCCCTGAGTGAATTTGGCCCCGCGTCGGCGAGTGTCACTTCGACCAGATCGCCGATGGCATAATCGCCCTCGAA
>CAVZRU010000006.1:0-46505 GCA_963777785.1 uncultured Alphaproteobacteria bacterium | reverse complement strand
AACGCCAATTCCATCACCACCGCTGTTGCCGCCGCGGCCTCCGTCCCCTTCTCGTTCACGTCCACAAACGCCTTGTGAATGACCGCCGAAATGAACAGATCCCGGTTCCCGGTCATGCCCGAAAAATTTGCCTCCTCGGAAAACGCATCTTTCATCCCCAACTCGCTGAGTGTTTTCGATAACTCAAATTGCTCAGTCGATTGAAACCTCGGCAGCTGAACATCGCCCTGCTTCCTGCTCATCGCGCCGGTCCACTGCTTGAGATTCTCCACCGTCAGTTTTTCCTCCAGCGCTTTCCGACCGTCGACTGCGCGCGACAGCAGCACGATCATCGAAAGCTCGTTTCCCTTGTACGGCAAGTCTGGAAGGATTTTGTGGTCCGACTGGCCCCACAGCCGGTTCGCGACGGCCAGCTCGAAATCGCCGGCCTTGCCCGCCGCGTTCAACCGCTCGACTAATTGGCCGCACGCCGGATGGAGTCGATATTGGTCGAGATCGAAGGCGTCTCGACGTACTTGAAGTAGCCTTTCCAGCCCCGCAAGTACACGTTCAGCTCCCGTATCCGGCGCGGCAGGCTCCACGCTTGATGTCGGCTCGTCAGTTCGCGGACCCGTTCCTTGATCCGCTCTCGCGCTTTCGGTGCAATCCGACTCCGGGGTTGCGTCCGTTGTGAAAGCTGAACCCCGGAAAGCTGCGCCGGCTTGCCCAGTCCACCGCGCTCTTGCTCTCGTTGACCTTCAACTTGAGCTTTCGCGTGATGAACCGGCTGATACTCTCCATGACCCGCTGCCCCGCCGCCAAACTCTTCACATAGATGTTGCAGTCATCGGCATATCGAAGAAACCGATGTCCGCGCCTCTCCAATTCCTTGTCGAGGTCATCCAACATGAGGTTGCTCAGCAGCGGAGATAACGTCCGCCCTGTGGCGTCCCTTCCTCGGTGGAACTCACCAACCCGTTTTCCATCACTCCGGCTTCCAGATAGCGGCGCATCAGCTTCAACAGCCGCTTGTCGTGTACCCGTTTGGCAACCCGGCTCATCAGGATGTCGTGGCTGACCCGGTCGAAGAACTTCTCCAGGTCTATGTCCACGACCACCACGTAGCCTTCGCGCACGTACTCTTGCGCTTTGGCCACGGCCTGATGCGCCAACCGCTTCGGGCGGAATCCGTAGCCGGACTCCGAGAAGGTTCGGTCCCATCGCTTCTGGAGCACCTGAAGAATCGCCTGCTGGATGAACCGATCCAACACCGTCGGTATCCCCAGCTTGCGCTTCCCGCCGTCCGGCTTCGGGATCTCCACCCGCTTCACCGGTTTCGGCTGACAGGTTCCCTCCAGCAGCTTCCGTTGAATCATCGGCCAGTGTTTCCGCAGGAAGCCCGGTAGTTCACCCACGGTCATCCCGTCGATGCCCGGACTGCCCTTGTTCCTCCTGACCTTCTTCACACTACTACGCCCCCTGCTGACTTCTGCGCCGCGACAGAATGCCTCGCGGCCCTTCCCGCCCCGATGTTATCGGGGACAATGCAGACCTCCCGGAGTAAGTCGAACGACCTTCGACGCATCGCCCCTCCACACCTGAACGCGCTTCTTTCCGTGTTCAGGGCCAGGAAAACGGCCGCGCCAAGTACGCCGAACCCGCAGACGGTTTCGGCGATGTGGCACTCCCCGATTTCATCGGGGTCCGTTTTCCACGGCCCTTCTCACGGCGCGCGTTACGGTGTTTCCGGGGCGGCGCTGGCTTCGCTCATCAGGGACCACCCATCAGACCCTTGCGCGCGGGATACCCACCCCAAAGAATCCCGCGCGCTTAAAGACGGCTTCTATCGGTTTGCGGCGAAGGGAACTTCGTCCGCAACCCAGAAGTCGCATTATGCCGTGGCCTCTTCCTCTTCGCTCCGCTACGCGGGATGCGATCCTCCTTGACGGGTCCTTTCCGGCCACAAAAACGCTGAACGACACAGAGCGAATCTGACTTTACGTTTCGATATGTTCTTGACTTGCTGCCGTTCGACGGTATTAAAGATCCGGTACGACAGCCCGGTGTGTCCTGTGAACGGTGGCGCAGACGTGTCAGCCGTGCGCAGGGTTGTTGGGATTGTTAGTATCCGCGGTTTTGCGCGGGATGATCATACTGCTGTGAGTTGAGTGCGACCCGCCGGCGCGGGTGGCTATTCGAAGCGCAAGGTCAGTGACGGCCTCTTGGAGGTTGTCCTGGCCTTTTTTCGTTATCAAGACCCGATCGCGAAAGAAAGGAATCCGACATGGCAACCAACAACAAGAAACTCCTGGCGTGGGTTGAGGAAGTCGAGAAGCTGTGCGGCCCCACGAACGTGCATTGGTGCGACGGCTCGGACACGGAAAACGAAGCCTTGTGCGACGCGATGGTGAAGGCCGGAACCTTTACCCGGCTCAATCCTGCAAAACGGCCCGGGTGTTTTGTCGCGCGCTCCCATCCGAGCGACGTGGCGCGCGTTGAGGACCGCACCTACATCTGCTCCCGCACCAAGGAAGACGCCGGGCCGACCAACAACTGGGCCGACCCCGCCGAAATGCGCCAGAAACTGCGCGGCTTCTTCAACGGGTGCATGGCCGGACGCACCATGTACGTCATCCCCTTTGCGATGGGACCGTTGGACTCGCCGCTCTGCAAGATCGGCATCGAGATCACGGACTCGGCCTATGTGGTGGTCAACATGCGCATCATGACCCGCATGGGCAAGGCGGTGCTCGACAAACTCGGCGACGACGGCGATTTCATTGCGTGTCTGCACTCGGTGGGCGCGCCTCTTCAAGCCCGGCCAGTCGGACGTGCCGTGGCCCTGCGAGCCGGACCCCGCCAAGAAGTACATCGTTCATTTCCCCGACGAGCAAGCCATCTGGTCCTACGGTTCCGGCTACGGCGGCAACGCGCTGCTCGGCAAGAAGTGCCTGGCGCTGCGGATCGCGTCGGTGGTCGCGCGCAAGGAAGGATGGCTGGCCGAGCACATGCTTGTTCTCTGCCTGACGTCGCCCACGGGCAAGAAGCACTATGTGGCCGCGGCCTTTCCCAGCGCCTGCGGCAAGACCAATCTCGCCATGATGAAGCCCAGCTTGCCGGGGTGGAACCTCCGCTGCCTCGGCGACGACATTGCGTGGATTCGGCTGGACCCGGATGGCCGGCTCTATGCGATGAACCCGGAGACGGGGTTCTTCGGCGTGGCGCCGGGCACGTCGAACAAGTCCAATCCAAACGCGATGGCGACGGTCGCGCGCAATTCGATCTTCACGAACGTGGTGCTCACGCCCGACGGCGATGTCTGGTGGGAAGACATGGGCGTTCCGCCGCCTGCCCGCGGCATCGATTGGCAGGGGCAGGAGTGGACGCCTGACTGCGGACGCAAGGGCGCGCATCCAAACGCCCGATTCACCGCGCCCGCCGCGCAGTGTCCGGTCATTGACCCGGATTGGCAGAACCCGGCCGGAGTGCCGCTCTCGGCGATCCTGTTTGGCGGCCGCCGCACCACCACGGTGCCCCTGGTGACGGAGGCGTTCGATTGGGAACACGGCGTGTTCCTGGGCGCGTCCGCCGGTTCCGAGACAACCGCGGCCGCCCTGCACCAGGCCGGCGTGTTGCGGCGCGATCCCTTCGCCATGCTGCCGTTCTGCGGATACAACATGGGCGACTACTGGGCGCACTGGCTCTCTTTCGCCCAGCGCACCGACCGCGCGAAACTGCCGAAGGTATTCTTCGTGAACTGGTTCAGGAAGAACGACGAGGGCCGGTGGCTCTGGCCCGGATTCGGCGAGAACATCCGTGTCCTCAAATGGATTTGCGAGCGCGTGAGCGGGACGGGGAAGGCTGTGGAAACACCCATCGGGCTCTTGCCGGCGCCGGGCGCGTTGGACCTGCCGGGCCTCGACATCGGCCCGGAGGATCAACGGGAACTGTTCCGGGTCGATGCGGGAAGCTGGAAGAAGGAGGCGCAGGACACGGAGACGTATTTCCGCCAGTTCGGCGGCAAGATGCCGGAAGCGTTGAACGCGGAGTTACGGAACTTGATGCGGCGGCTGGCTTCGGCCTGACGGTGGAAGGTTGGAGAGATGGAAAGATCAACCCGAGAGGTTCCCATGAACGGAAATGCCTTGATGTACTCGTCAGAGTCGGAGTTGCCGTTACTGGCGCGCGGCAAGGTCCGGGATATCTACGACTTGGACGACACCCTGCTTTTTGTCGCCACCGACCGGATATCCCGTTTCGACGTGGTCTTGCCCACCCCCATTCCCGGGAAGGGACGGGTGCTGACCACCCTTTCGCAGTTCTGGTTCAACATCCTCGGCGGCGTGGTCCCGCACCACTATCTCGGCACCGATATTTCAGGTCATGTGCGCGATGCGAACACGCTCGCCGAGTTGGAGGGGCGGTCCATGATCGTACGCAAGGCCCAGCCTCTGCCCGTTGAAGCCATTGTGCGCGGCTACTTGAGCGGCTCGGCGTGGAAGGAGTATTCGCGCACCGGCACGGTTTCGCGGCCTGGACACTTCCGTCCGGGTTGCGGGAATCCGATGCATTGCCCGAACCGTTCTTCACGCCATCCACCAAGGCGCCCCAGGGGATGCACGACGAAAACATCACCTACGAAGACACCATCGATTGATCGGCGAGAGCGCGCGCAGCAGATTCGGGAGTACACCCTGCGAATCTACCAGTCGCGGCGAAATGGGCGGCCCAATGCGGCATCATCCTGGCCGACACCAAGTTCGAGTTCGGCCTGATCGGAGATCAGGTAACGCTCATCGATGAAGTCCTCACACCCGACTCCTCGCGTTTTTGGCCTAAAGATAGCTACGCACCAGGCGGACCCCAGCCCAGCTACGACAAGCAGTACGTTCGCGATTACCTGGAGGAGTTGGGGTGGAACAAGAAGCCCCCGCCCCGGACTTGCCGTTGGCCGTGGTTGAGAAAACCAGTCAGAAATACCAAGAAGCTTTGCGCTGTCTAACGGGGAATGAATTTCCGCCTTCCGGAATACCCGGGTGCCAAACCGCCAGATGAACTCCGGCACAGAATAAACCTACGTGAAAAACGTGTGGCGCCGTCAACAACGTGGACCATGAGATGAGAGGTGCAGCATGAAGGAAGAACACCAAGAGAGGGTGGTGCTTGAACGGATCGAGGTGGACATGAACTATAACATATCTCAACGCGCGGCGGCGCTGTCGCCGTCGCTTACCCTGGCGATTGATGCCAAGGCCAAACAGATGAAGGCCGAGGGACTCGACGTGGTCGGTTTCGGGGCCGGGGAGCCGGACTTTGACACGCCGCAGCATATCAAAGACGCTGCCGCCGCGGCGCTCGCCGCAGGGTTTACCAAGTACACGCCCAGCAGCGGAATCCCGGAGTTGCGCGAGGCGATTGCCGACAAGTTCAAGCGCGAGAATGGCCTGACCTACAGGCCGAGCCAGATCATCGTCTCCTGCGGAGGCAAGCATTCCTGCTTCAATGTGATCATGGCAACTTGCCAGGAGGGCGACGAGGTGATCATCCCGGCACCCTACTGGTTGAGCTACCCCGAGATGGTCAAGCTGGCCGGCGCCAAGTCGGTCATCGTGGAAACGACCGATCAGGCGGAATTCAAAGTCACACCCGATCAGTTGCGCGCCGCCATTACTTCGCGAACCCGACTGTTCATCCTCAATTCCCCCAGCAATCCGACCGGGACCGTTTACACGCCCGAGGAAGTCAAGGCGCTCGGCGATATCTGCGTGGAGAAGAATGTGCTCATCATGAGCGATGAGATTTACGAACACCTGCTTTATGACGGCGCCACGCACAAGAGCGTGGCCTCGTTCGGCCCCACGCACTTTGAATACACCATCATCGTGCATGGTTTTGCCAAAGCGTGGAGCATGACGGGTTGGCGTTTAGGATTCTGCGCCGCTCCCGAACCCATCGCCAAGGCTATTGATGCCATCCAAAGCCACAGCACGAGCAACCCGACGAGCTTCGCCCAGAAGGGCGCCGTCGCCGCGTTGACGGGCCCGCAGGACCACTTGACGAAATGGCTGGCGGAGTTCGACAAGCGCCGCCGCTTCGCGCATCAGCGGCTCAACGCCATCCCCGGCGTCACCTGCTGCAATGCGAAAGGAGCTTTCTACCTGTTCCCGAACATCTCGGCATCCGGGCTGAAGTCCACGGAGTTTTGCGCAAAGTTGTTGGAGCGGGAAAAAGTCGCCGCCGTTCCGGGCGTCGCCTTCGGAGCGGACGACTACGTCCGCATCAGCTATGCCACCGGCATGGCCAATATCGAGAAGGGCCTGGAGCGCATGGAACGTTTCGTGCGGAGCCTGTCGTAGCGGTCATACGGAGGAACAAGTCATGAACCCGTCGGCGCGAATCGAAATGGAAGGCCAACAGATTGATCTCCCGCTCGTTGTTGGAACGGAGGGCGAAAAGGCAGTCAATATCTCCACGCTGCGCGACAGCTCCGACTTCATCACGCTGGATGACGGGTACTCCAACACGGGGTCCTGCGCCAGCCGGATCACGTTCATTGACGGTGAGAAGGGCATCCTGCGCTATCGCGGCATACCCATCGAGGAATTGGCGGAGAAATCCACCTTCGTGGAGACCGCGTATCTGTTGATTTACGGCAAGTTGCCCGCGAAGGCGGAACTCAAGCGTTTTTCTGATCTGCTGACGCAGAACGAGAATCTGCATGAGGACATGAAGTACCATTTCGAAGGGTTCCCTTCCAACGCCCACCCCATGGCCATCCTCTCGGCCATGATCAACGCGAGCAGCTGTTTCTATCCGGCGATGTCCGTCGGCCGACCCACGGGGCCCGTTTTCGATCTTCACGCCGCACGACTGATCTCGCAGGTGCGCACCATCGCCGCGTTCTCGTATCGCAAGTCCCACGGGATGCCGATCATCTATCCCAAGCCGTCCTACAAGTACGTGCAGAACTTTCTGCACATGATGTTCTCGGATCCCTACGAGGATTACGCGCTGAAGCCGGAGGTGGTGCGGGCGCTGGACCTGATCCTGATCCTCCATGCCGACCATGAGCAGAACTGCTCGACCTCCACCGTGCGCATGGTGGCGTCCAGCCAGGCCAACCTGCTGGCCAGCGCGGCGGCCGGCGTGTGCGCCCTTTGGGGGCCGTTGCACGGGGGCGCCAACCAGGCCGTGATCGAAATGCTGGAGGATATCCACCGCTCGGGCGCTCTATCCGAACGTGGATTTCTACAGCGGCATCATCATGCGCGCCCTTGGGATTCCGACGGAGATGTTCACGGTCATTTTTGCCATGGGGCGCATGCCGGGCTGGATCGCGAATTACAAAGAGATCATGGACGAGCCCAAGACGCGCATCTACAGGCCCCGCCAAGTCTACATGGGCCCGACACTGAACCATTACGTGTCGATCCAGGAAAGAGGATGACTCGTTCCGACCATCATCAGGAAACACAGCCCCCCGGGCAGCCCGCCGTCTTCCTCGATCGCGACGGGACGCTGATTGAAGACCGCGGCCATCTGCGCGATCCGGACGAGGTTGTGTTCTTCGCGGACACCGTTGACGCTCTACAGCGTCTTCAGGCTCATGCGCGTCTGTTCATTGTGACCAACCAATCCGGAGTGGGAAAAGGCCTGCTTACACAGGATGAAGCCGACCGCGTCAACGCCTTCGTGGTGGATCAACTCCGGCAGGCCGGCGTGCGCATCGCCGCGGTCTACTGTTGTCCGCACCGGCGCGAGGACGGTTGCGCCTGCATCAAACCGCACCCCTTGTTCCTGATGCGGGCGGCCTCTGAACACGGGCTTGACCTGCGCCGTTCATTTGTCGTCGGCGACCATCCCCATGACGTCGAATTCGCGGACAATGTGAGGGCCATCGGCATCTATGTGTTGACCGGGCACGGCGCAAAACACCGTGCGGATCTTCTGCCGGGCGCGACGGTCGTCCCGGGGATTCGCGAGGCCGCCGACTGGATTCTCGCATGCCTCGAAATGCAACGGCAGGAGCAAGAGCGCCCCGGGTTGCTCAACACCGCGGCAAGGATCCTGCGCGATGGTGGCGTTGTGGCGTTTCCCACCGAAACGGTGTACGGGCTGGGGGCTGTCGTCTTCAACGAAAAGGCGGTGGCCAGGGTTTTCGAGGTCAAAGCACGCCCGCGGTTCGACCCCCTGATCGTTCATGTGAGCGGATTAGGCCACCTGCCGGTCTTGACGAAGAATGTTCCTGCTGCGGCCCAAGCCTTGATGGAGCACTTCTGGCCAGGGCCCTTGACCCTCGTGTTGCCGAAGTCGTCACGGGTTCCCGATTTGGTCACGGCAGGCCTGCCAACGGTCGCCGTACGCATACCGAGGCATCCGCTCGCGCTGGAGCTGATCCGTCGAACGGGCGCGCCGCTTGCCGCCCCCAGCGCCAATCCATTCGGTCGCACCAGCCCCACGACCGCGCAGCACGTTCTCGATCATCTGGCCGGGAAGGCTGACCTGGTGCTTGACGGTGGCGCATGTCCTGTAGGGGTCGAGTCCACGATCGTTTCCTTCGCATGCGATACACCAACCCTGTTGCGTCCCGGCGGACTGCCCGCGGAGGAGATCGAAGCGCTCATCGGACCGTTGGCGAAGGCGCCCGCGAAGCGTGAACAGCCCGTGGCTGCACCCGGTATGTTGCCGCGCCACTACGCGCCGCGCACTCCATTGAGGGTGGTCCGTGACATGGAGGGCTTCGCCCCACATTCGGAAGAAAGGATCGGCCTCCTGGCATTGAAAAGGACCGATGGTGCGGGGTCCTTTGCAGCCGCGGAGTTTCTCTCCGCAAACGGCGATTTGCGGGAAGCTGCCAGCAACCTCTTTGGCGCCCTGCGCAAACTGGATGCGCAGGCTTTGGATCTGATTGTCGCCGAGCTTGTGCCCAATATCGGGCTTGGCTTGGCGATCAACGACAGACTTATGCGTGCGGCAGGGAATTATCAACCACAAGGAAAGGAACTATTGGCATGAAAGAAAAACCGGTTGTGTCCATCGTCATGGGAAGTCAGTCCGATGCGGAGACATTCCAGGAGACGGCGGCCGTATTGAAGCAGTTCGCCGTGCCGCACGAGATGCGGGTCATCTCGGCGCACCGCACACCGGACGTCGCCCGCGAGTACGCGCTCGCGGCCAAAAGCCGCGGCCTGAAACTCATCGTTGCCGGCGCGGGCAAGGCGGCTCACCTGGCGGGTGTCATGGCCTCTCTGACAACGCTGCCGGTCATCGGGGTTCCCATGACCACCAGCGACCTTGGCGGACTGGATTCCCTTTGGCGACTTATCGCGAACAGATGACCGCCGATGTTGTGAAGGCCGATCGCGAGATGCAGGCGAGCGCGGGTAGCGCCTGAGCGGCTCACAACGAGAGAGAACACCGATGAAGCGCATTCTCGTTCTGCCGGCCGCCGTGCTCATTCAAACATGCCTGGGCGGCGTCTATGCCTGGAGCGCCTTCGTTCCGAGTTTGAGTACGGAATATGGATTGTCTGCCGGCCGGACCCAGTTCATCTTCGGCCTTACCATAGCGTCATTCACCGTCGCCATGGTGCTTGCCGGGCGCTTGATGCTCAAATGGGGGCCGCGCTATGTGGCGCTGCTGGGAGGACTGCTTTTTGCGTGTGGGCATCTGATCTCCGCCGCCTCCAGCGGACGCTTCCTCTGGTTGCTGGGTGGATTCGGACTGGTCGGTGGCGCGAGCATCGGCTTTGGCTATGTTGCGGCCCTCACGACAGGCATCCAGTGGTTTCCGAAACATAAGGGATTGGTGACAGGTGTGGCAGTCGCCGGATTTGGGGCGGGGGCCGTGTTGCTCTCTATGCTGACGACGTTGTGGTTGGGTAGCGGGTGGACGGTGCTCGAGATATTCCACGCCATTGGATTGGCCTATGGCACGGCGGTGTGCCTCGGGGCCCTTCTGCTCTTTCGTCCTCCCAACGCCAGTGAGGGCACACGCGTCAACCTCGGCACCGGGAAGTATTTGCTGAAAGATCCTCTCTTCCGCGCCCTGGCCGTGGGGATGTTCTGTGGCACGTTTGCCGGCCTGCTGGTCATCGGCAACCTCAAACCCATTGGAATGGCCGGCGGGTTGTCCCCCGATGCGGCTGCGGTGGCCATCAGTTTCTTTGCAGCGGGCAACGCCCTCGGGCGGCTTACTTGGGGCTGGATTTGGGACCGGCTGGGCTACTCAACCATCCCGCTCTCGCTGCTGTTTCTGGGCGTGGCTGTGGTTGTGCTGCTTCCGGCGCGGCTGGCAAGCATAGCTTTCTCAGTCGCGGCACTTCTTGTAGGTTTTGGGTTTGGAGCCTCTTTTGTACTGTATGCGGTGCAAGTGGCTTCGCACTACGGCGCGGCCGAAGTGGGACGGGTGTATCCGTTGTTGTTTCTGGCTTATGGCGTGTCGGGGATTACCGGACCGCCAACAGGCGGACTGCTGTACGATCTTACGCGCGGCTATGCTTCGGCGATTACGGCCAGCGTGATTGTGGTATTGGCCGGCGTGTGCTGGACATGGCGAGCCAAGGTTTCCGTAATGCCAGCATCTTCGGCGTTGAACCGGGCTACGACGTCCGGTGCTTGACCGCGCCATGAACCAAAGCCTATCGTTCGGCTTCGTGTCATCCGAACCATGGCAGATCATGAGCAAAGTGAAGTTAGAATCTGAGACCAAGACAAAAGGGCAGCTTGAAGCAGAGATCGGCGAAGCCATCATCAAGTTCGAGCGCGAGTACATGGGCCGGGGACCGGAGAGCGCCCGGACGTATATCATTGACGATCTTATTGTCGTACGGTTGCAGGGCGTACTTACCCCGGCGGAGAAACAACTGGCCAAGAGCGAGCGCGAATCCCACGGACGAACGTTGATTAAGCAAGTGCGCATGGAATTGCTGGAGAAAGCGCGCCCCCTCCTGGAAGTCATTATCTGTGACATCACGGGCCAGAGCATAAGAAGTCTGCATACCGACATCAGCACGGTTACGGGGGAGCGGATCATCGTGTTCTCGCTTGTGGGTCCTTTTTCCCCGCATTCTTGAGACTCAACAGAAGCCTGATGGAGGGCATTCGCCAGCCGCTTCCATCATCGTGTCGGCCGGAGAATCCCTGTCGAGGTAGAGAGTGTCCCCTCGGCAAGCGTGTGTGCGTTCTTCCTGCCCGCCGGGATAGATTGGTCGCCAAGAAAGGAGACGGCGACTGATGAACACAGACAGAGTGCCGGTTGGTCTGGAGCAGGTGCGGGCGGAGTTGGATGCGTGGCGGGGGCAGCGGCGTAAGGGAGATCGGATTCCGGAGGAGGTCTGGCGGCGCGCAGCGGGCGCGGTACGTCGGTACGGGTTAAACACGGTCAGTCGCGCCCTGCGGCTGGACTACTACCATTTGAAGCGGCGTGCAGATCGCGGCCCCGCGTTGCGGCAGGCATCACCGGTATTCGTGGAATTGGGGACGCAAGCGACGGAGGCGCAGACCTCCTTACCTCATGTGATTGTCCGCCCGGAGTGGGTATGCGCCGAGGTGCTTGTGGGGCAAGAGGATAGCGGGTTTGACAAAAGTACGGCGGCGGGATTGCGGCCGGAAAATGGACATGGCACCTTTCTCCCGTGAAAAAGCGTCCATCAGGACGAGGAGGAACTTGATCGAGTCATTTTTCATCCGCCGGTTGTTGGGCGAACGACACGTCAGCCCCCACACCGTGGGAGCTTACAGAGACGCATTCCGCTTGTTGTTGTCTTTCGCGCAGAGCCAATTTCGCCGTGCAGCCTCTGATCTCAAGGTCGGGGATATTCGGGGCCTCTCTCATCAGCAAGTTCCTCACCTACCTGGAGAAAGAGCGTGGCAATACCCCGAGGACCCGCAATGCGCGACTCGCTGCAATCCACTCCTTCTTCAAGTACGTTGCTCTTGAAGAGCCGCTCTGCGCCACGGTCGCTCAGCGTGTGCCTGGCCTGCCACCAAAACGCACCCATCGTACGCTGATCGAATTCCTCGATGAACGGGAAATCAACGCCGTTCTTGGCGCGGTCGATCTGAATAGCAGGAACGGCTGCAGAGACTACGCCCTCTTGCTGGTGGCTATCCAGACAGGGATGCGTGTCTCGGAGTTGACATCCCTCGATGTCCAGGATGCCGCGCTTGGGCCGGCCGCGCACATCTCCTGTCACGGAAAAGGCCTAAAGACCCGCTGTACCCCTCTTCGGCGTGACGCTATCCGTGCGGTTCGCCGGTGGCTTCGCGAGTACCCAGGTGCGCCCGATGCCCCTTGGTTCCCAAATTCACGCGGAACAAGACTGATGACGTGACGGGGTGGATTACCTGCTGGGAAAGTATATCGCTGTGGCCGGCCGCACCTGCAAGAGTCTTCAACAGAAACGAGTCACTCCCCATGTCTTCCGCCATACCGCGGCGATGACCCTGCTCCACGCCGGTGTTGACCGCTCAGTGATCGCATTGTGGCTCGGTCATGAAACCGTGGAAACCACGGATAATCTACCTGCATGCGGACATGAAACTGAAGGAGCGTGCACTGGCCAAGACAGCACCCGTGCATTTGCGAAAGAGACGGTACCGCCCCTCTGACCGCCTTCTTGCCTTCCTTGAAGCTCTCTGATTATGTGGAGTACCGGCGACCTGGATTACCGCTTTTCTTCAGTACTCCGGTCATCTGGGCACATCCACTCCACATAATCCGGCACTCGGGATAATTGCGAAAATCCACCGGCGCCACGGCCACCAGAATCCGCATCTGCGGCGTGAGCGAGAGCATCGAAAGCCTGCGCCCCCAGAAAGGCTTCCTTGACCTTCCCCCAATCCACCGCCGTCGCTGTCCCTACGCAAATCCGCAGGCACGCGCCGTTGCCTTTCTGCAACTCAACCACACAGCCTAACTCGGCCTCCATGGGTTGCGGGCCCACTTCCACAAACAACGGACGGGATCGGGCCGGTCTGCGCGTGGCGCAGGCTCCCACACGCCTTTTCAGTCCATTATAGTCCAAGCCCAACGCCCTGCTCACCGGATTCAATCCGCACCTCCGCGCCGCAAGGGCCGCCTGGCGCCAGACCTCCTCGGGAATCCGATGCTCTCCTGGGCCGCGCCGTTCACGCCATGCCGTCAACTCCGCACGTACCCGCTCCAACTCCAGCGGCAAACACTTCTCTATCTTTGCGTTCATGGATCGCCTCCTTCTTTGTGGCGATCAATCTACCTCGTCTGCAGAGAACGGTGACGCTAAGCAGAAGATCACCCACTCCGACTCCGGCACGGACGGCATGCGGGTATTCTCCCGGCTTTGGCGCCTTGTCGGTAACGAGGAAATAGTATCCCGTTTCGTCAATGCCTTTGAAGGATTGGACGGAAACCTCCTTCTCGACAGCTCCGGGGAGCATGTCCTGAAGGTCGTTGTCGATCATGCGCTTCACGGCGTCCGATTTGTTGAAAGTCGAATCTTTTTTGGGACTCCACAAAACGGTGATCAGTGTCTTGTAATTGTCTCCCGAGCGGTGCCAACGTGATCGTTGGGGGACGTCCGGGTGGCTGATGAACGTCACGTTTCCATGTCCCCGGGATGTTCATGCTCAACTCCGGATGGGCAGCCCTGTTGGCCCACCGTGTTTGTCCCTCTGCCTCCGACATCTCTGCTGCCATGAGCACAGTTATGATCACCGCCGCAATTATCATCTTCATATTCATCTCATCTCCTGATGTCCAACGTGGCGCTCACCAACTTTCGGATGGATTGTTGGTGGCGTCTTTTTTAAAGACATTGGCGGAGAATCAATCCGAAGTTAACCAGGATGGTCTCCGACAATCCAGAAAATCCTGCGGCGCAACAACCTGAAGCCGCGGTGACATAGAGGCCGGAGCGTCTCCACTCCGGCCTCTTCCATACCAGCACTGAAACCCAGCGTCTTAGAGCACTTCGTCCACGTCATCGGTCAGCGTGTATTCGTGGACCGGGCGGTAGTCGATCCTGACTTCGCCGCCCTTGCCGCCCCAGCCGTCGAACCACGCGGTGTGCTTCATCCAGCCCTTGTCGTCGATCGGGAAATCCTCATGCCATGGGCGCTGCGGCGTGATTCCTTGCGGTTATGGCGCGCCGTGCAAGCGTGACAGTGGCCTGCGAAATCAGCGGCCTCGAGCTCCATCGTCTCGACCAGGTGGTGGAATCTCCAGATCCAGCCCGCGGTTGGAAACATGGATGTCCTGGCATCCGTCGTATGCTTTCGCCCAGCTTGACCCTTGCCCTTCCGCCCATCACCTCGTCGGTGCGGGAACACAAGCGGCGTGCTGCAGACATGATCCGCTGCATGCTCGACGCGTACCTGCGCCGTGGGCGGAGCCGCCCCTGGCCATTACGGAAATCGATCGAAGCCGGGTGAGCGCGAGATCGGCGCTGTCCCTGGGCAGTTCCGGCATGCGCGCTCTGCGGCTTGATCAGCTCCTTGAGGTGGTGCCCGGCGGCGCGTCCGAACACGACAAGGTCGATCAGCGAGTCGGAGCCGAGGCGGTTGGGCGCCGTGCAAAGGAGCGCAGGCCGCCTCGCCCACCCAGCAGTACCCCGCACCCACGGTTTCCGGATCGCCGTCCGCCACCGATGGTGACAACCTCGCCCATGTAGTTCGTCCAGGAATGCCGCCCATGTCGTAGTGCACGGTTGGCACCACAGGCAGCGCCTGGCGGGTAAGGTCGACGCCGGCGAAAATCTTGCCGTCTCGGTGACTCCGGGAAGGCGTTCCGCCAGCATCTTGGGATCGAGTGATCGAGATGCAAATAGATGTGATCGCGTTCGGCCCGCCACGCCGCGGCCCCTCACGAATTTCCATAGTCATGAGCGCGACTGACCACATCGCGCGACGCAAGGTCTTTGGGCGATGCGGGGCATAACGTTCCATGAAAACGCTCGCCTTCGGAATTCGTCAGATAGCCACCCTCGCCTCGTGCGCCTTCGGTGAGTAGCACGTCCGCACCGTAGATGCCCGTGTGGTGGAACTGGACAAACTCCATGTCCTGCAGCGGCAGGCCGGCGCGCAGCACCAGCGCGTTGCCGTCGCCGGTGCAGATGTGGGCGGACGTGCGCCGGGTGCAGAGTCCGGCCAAAGCCGCGACTCGTGAGCACCATCGTCTGTGGGCGCGGAAACGGTGTGATGTGCCGTCTTCCAATGACAGCGCGACTACGCCCCGGCAGACGCCTGCTCATCCATTATCAGATGGGCCAGCGCGAAATATTCGATGAAGAAATCCGCTGTATGACGCAGCGATTGGCCGTAAAGCGTATGCAGCATGGCGTGGCCGGTGCGGTCAGCCGCGGCGCAGGTGCGTAGACGGTCGGGCCTTCGCCCATGTTCGGATGGTCGTCCGCCAAATGGACGCTGATAGATCGTGCCATCGTCGGTCCCATCGAAAAGGGCATGCCTAATGCTCAGCTCGTACACCGCCGCGGGGCGCTTCGCGCACCAGATATTCGATCGCGTCCTGATCTCCCAGCCAGTCCCGCCCACCTTGACCGTATCGTATATGTGCCAGCGCCAATGATCGGGCGCGTTGTTCACAAGTGGCGGCGATGCCGCCTTGCGCCGCCACGGTGTGCGCTGCGGGTGGGAAACACCTTGGTGATGCAAGCGGTCTTGAGACCGGCCTCGGCGCGCCCATGGTGGCGCGCAGGCCGGGACCCGCCCGCACCGACACGCGCGTCATAGGTGTGGTCGATGATCTTGTAGGCTGGCCCAGTGGAAGCGGCAGTAGACATCTCAGGGCGCTTCCGACGCAAGGCGGACAACGCAGAAAAGGCCGAATGCCGCCCGAAAGGCGGCAAGGTTCAGCGCTGCGATGCAGGCGGGCTGCCTCGGCGGGTTCATGGACATAGTCCTCGATCAGCACCTGCATGCCCAGCCGGGCGTGCCAGAAGGTGCTGATCAGCAGCAGGGCACCGCGCAGCGATCCATTCGCGCACCGTGGCGAAATCGGAACCGGGCAGAGCAGCAGCGAGACAGCCAACCACAGCACCAGGATAAGGTTGCCGATGGCGGTGAAGCGCTGGACGAGCCAGTGATGCGAGCCGGTCTTTGCCGAACCCAGGCCGCACCGCGGCCGATGGAAGTTCCGTTGCCCATCGTCCGATCCTTTAACGAAGCAGCAGCGCCGCCCAGAAGGCGGCGAGAAGCAGGGCATGCCGATAACCGAGTGTTGAGCACCGACGAGCGCGCGTTCGCCACCAGTTCGAAGCCGGCGCCGATATCCAGCACGAAATGGCGGATGCCGGAAGCCATGTGATTGAAGAACGCCCAGCGACGCCCACCTACATGCACCATGCCATACCAGGAAGAGGCGTGCCCGGCGAAGGCCTTGTAGCTCGCCTCGCCGCCGGCCAGCGCGCCCAGCCACCACAGCAGCACGCCCAGCCCGGCAACCGCCAGGCCATGGCCGGTGCAGAGGCGCCAGATCTGCAGGTGCGGCGAGAGCGGACGGTTCCTTGCGGAGTTGCCGGCTTGGCGGCACGATTCCCCTTAGTCTGGGCAGCGCGCGCCGCCGCCCCTTTCCGCATCCCCTTAGCCAAATCGCGCTGGCGCGCAAGCATGTGCGGCGATTGTCTTGGCGATCCGGCCCCGCCTGCCTATGGAGCAGCCCATGTCCCGCAGCTGGAAGATCACCGTGCTTGCCCCGCGTCCCGTCATCGAGGCGGCGCTGATCGCGATGAGGACGCCTTCGATGGGATCCCGAAATCGTCCTTTCTGGCAGCGAGATCGCCGAGGACCGGCCCGGTGACTGGCGGCTTGAAGCCTGGCTGCCGCGCAGGCCCACGCGTGCGGACAGGGCCGCGATCGCCGCTCTGTTCGCCGGCGGCGCGCCAGGGCTGAAAAGCGGAAGCCGCCCGATGTCGACTGGGTGACGCAGAGCCAGCAGGGGCTCGAGCCGACGGCGCCGGGCGCTTCCACGTCCATACCCGATCACCCGCCGCTTGACGACCGGGTGTGCGCGATTTCCTCATCCCGGCCAGCCAGGCTTTCGGCACCGGCCAGCATGCGACGGCACGGCGGGCTGCCTCGCCATGCTGGACGCGATGGAAGCGGCGGGGCGTAACGGTGCGGAACTGCGCCGATATCGCACCGGCACCGGGTTGTCGCTTTCGCCGCTGCACCTGTGGCCGCGCGCACTGGCGACGGCAAGCGACATCGATCCCGTCTGCGTTGGCGTGGTCGAGGAGAACGCCGCGCGCAACGGCGTGCGGATGGGCGCACGGGGCGGCGGCGCACCATGCGGGTCGCTGCCGGAATGCTACCGCTGTGCAGGCGAGGCTGGCCTGATGACCTGATCATCGCCAACAGCACGGACCGCTGATCGGCCTCGCGCCCGGCTTCGCCAGCGGCGCCGGCGCCGGGCGGCCAGCTCCTGCTCGCCGGGTTGCTGGCGACGCAGGAAGCGCAGGTGGCGCTCCTGCGCCGCCGCGCCGGGCTGCGCCTCGCCGCGCGCATGGTGAAGGGCGACTGGTCGATCCGTAGGCCGCGGAAACGCGCGGATGAGTTCGGATCTCGCTAACCCGCCGCCTTGACGATCTGAGCCCAGGCCGCTTCGTCGATGACTTGATCCCAAGCCTGCTTGAGCTTGAGCCGCGCCTGGTTCCGGCGACGACGAGATCGGTCCTGGCCGAAACCGATCCCGCCGCCTTGGCACCCAGCGCCTCGGCCTGCGCCTTAGTCTCGTTTCGGCTCATGGTCTCCAGCTTGCCGGTGAAGACCACGGTCTCGCCGGCGACCTTTGCTGCTGAGTTTTGACCACATAGGCGGCGGACACTTCCGAGAGAATATCCTCCCAGCACATTATGCGGTTCGTGGAAGAAATCGCCCAGCGCCTCGACCACGACCGGCCCTACACCGTCGATTGCGGCGAGTTCGGCCGCCGCCTCTTCTTACGAACGCGCACCCCGCCTCGCGTCGGCAGCGTCTGGAAACGCTTCATGAGGTCGCGCGCCGTCACCGCGCCGACATGGCGGATGCCCAGCCGAACAGCAACCGCGCGGCATCGGGTGATCGTTTCGCCTCGATCGCGCTCAACAGGTTATCGACAGAGGCTTCCACATCCTTGCCCATCGAAAGCAGATCGTCCCTGCGCTCGTGCAGCCTGAAGATATCCGCCGGACTCTCCAGCCAGCCGCGCTCGAATAATTTGAGGATGGTCTTTTCGCCCAGCCCCTCGATGTCGAGCGCGCCGCGGCTGACGAAACGCTTCAGGCGCTCGGGCCGGCGCCGCGCGGAGCAGATGAGGCCGCCGGTGCAACGCACATCGACCTCGCCTTCCTCGGCGACAGCCTCGCTCCCGCACCTCGGGGCAGTGATCGGGGAAGGAGTAGGATCGCGCGGATCCTCGCGGGTCAGGTTGGCCACCACCTGCGGGATCACGTCGCCCGCGCGGGCAACAGGATACGACGCTCAGCCGGGCGATCTCGTCGCGGGTCCGACCGCAGCGTGACATTGGTGACGGTGACGCCGCCGACCAGCACCGGCCGCAGCCGCCCGACCGGAGTTCAGCTTGCCGGTGCGGCCAACCTGGATGTCGATCGCCTCCAGCACCGTCTCGGCCTTTTCGGCGGGGAACTTGTGCGCCAGACCCCAGCGCGGGGCCCGTCCGGAGCCGCCGACTGGAACCCGAGCCGTTCCTGCCAGTCAAGCCGGTCGACCTTGAGCAGCGACGCCGTCGATCTCATAGGGCAGCTCCGGCCGCTTCGCCTGGATGCCGCGGGAATCCGCCAGCAGGGATTTCGAGCGTCAGGCAGCGGTCGAGCAGGCTGGAAACCGGCACGCCCATGCAGCGATGCGCTGCATCATACTCATGGTAGCCGGCACCTTCGCCGCCGCGCCCCAGCCATGGGCAAGCGCAAGCAAACGCCGGGCGGTGACACTCGCATCTTTCTGCCGCAGCGGCGCCGCCGCGGCGTTGCGCGGATTGGCGAACAGCTTGCCATCCGCCTCTGCCTGCGCAACATCGAGCGCGGCGAAATCGGCCCGCGACATGTAGACTTCTCCGCGCACCTCGAAGACAGCCGGAGCCGCACCGCGCAATATCTGCGGAATGTCGGGAGATGGGCGACATTGGCGGTAACATCCTCGCCTGCTGTTGCCGCGCGTCGCCGCGCGCACTCAGCCGGCCCTGCTCGTAGCGCAGCGAGCAGGAAAGCCCGTCGATCTTGTCTTCCGCCGTCATCGCCACTTCGGCACATCGGCGGGCAAGGTTCAGAAACCGGCGCACCCGGGCAAAGGAAGCTTCCACTTCCTCGTCGGAAAAGGCGTTGTTGAGGCTCCGCCGCTTTCTTCGGCGTCGAACCTTGGAGAGCGGCGACGCGGCAGTGGCGTGCCCCGACCCGGCGGCTGGGGGCTGTCCTCGCGGACGAGATGCGGGAACGCCGCCTCAAGCTCTGCCGTTGCGGCGCACCAGCGCATCACTTACTCGGCGTCCGGACACCTCCGGCGAGAGTTATCCCCATGATGGAGCCTGTCGCTGTTCGCGATCTCGCGGGGCGAGGCGCATAGCTCGTTGGCAGCATCGGCTTCGGAAATGCCCATCATACCCCATCCTCTTCAGAGGAGGGGGCTTTGGCGGCTTGGGCTTCGGTGAGACCGGTCTTCAATCCCAGTTCCCCAGCGGCAGCGTCTCGGTGCGGCGTCCATCCCGGCGATCAGCGGCCCGGCGATCGCCATCCCGCGCTGCACCTGCGGCATGGAGAGGCAGGCATCGAAGTCCGCCTTGCTGCGCCAGACCTCGTTGATCCAGAAGGCGTCGGGATCGTCCTGTTCAAAGTGGCATTTTACAGAGACCAGCTTGCCCGGCACATCGCGCGAGTGTGCTTGTAGGCAAGCGATCAGTTCGTCGCGTTTGCCCGGCTGCGCGCGCATCCTGCCGAGCAGCCCCCAGGCTGAAGCCCTAGCCATTGTCAACTCCTCCAGCTGCGCCCGCGCCTCGGCGGTGATTTCCGCGCCCGAGAGCATCCGGCTGATTTCCTCCTAGCGCCCGGCGCAATCTCGAGCAGGGCAACAGAGGCGCGCGTCACCGTGCCTTCGGAGGACTCTAATGAGACCGAACGGCGCCGTCCCGCGCGCCGCGGCCAACCTGCGGCGAATGGGTGATGACCGCCAAGATGTCGCTGGGAGCCAGCCGCGCCAGCCGTTCGCCTATGGCGGAGGCGACAGCGCCGCCGACGCCGCACCTTGATCTCGTCGAAGATCACCGTCGCCGCCCCGCCCTCTCAGCCTTGAGCGCGAGGATGAAGCGTGGCATCGCCGCGGCTCTCGCGATCTTGGCCAGCGGGGCGAAGGCAGCGCCGGGATTGGTGCAGATAAGGAATTGACGGGGTTCCAGCCATGCGGCCCCAGCGCTCCGGCAGCGATGTGACAGCAGCGGCCAAGCGCGCGGCATCGCTTGTAGTGGCGCGAGCTCGCCGGCAACCGCTCTGTCCAGCCGCTCCGCCGCGTCCGTCCTGAGGTGGAATAGTGCCCCTGCCCTTGCTCGGTATTCCTTCCCCGCCGCCTGCGCAGCCTTCTCCAGCCCGGCGATCTCCGCCTCGCCCCCCTCGATGGCCTCTAAGCCGGCCTTGCATCTCGCGCATCTTCTCCGGCAAGTTGTCTACCGTGCAACCATGCTTGCGCGCCGCAGCGCGCAGATCGAACAGGCGGGTCTCGATCCGGTCAAGCATATGGATCCGGCCACGTCGGCGGCGCGGGCCAGCCGGTCCTCCGCCTCACCGGCACGGTCAAGCGCCGCCAGCGCCTCGGCCAGCAGCGGATGCTCTGCGGCGATGCGGTCAAGCCGCCGTCCGGCGCTGCGCAGCGCCGAACGCGGGTTCCCATCCCGCCCACAGGTGCTGCAATTCGGCCTGGAGATCGCCGGGAAGCCCGCCTCGCCCTTCTGCATGGTGGCGCGCGCTGCGGCGAGCTGCTCCTCCTCGCCGGCTTCGGCGCCAGCGCAGTGAGCTCGGCCAGGTAGGCAAGCAGCAAGTCCTGATCGGCCGATGCCTGCGCGACATGCGCCCGGGCCACCTCCAGTGCGTCCTCAGCGCTCACGCCCGCCTCGACGCCGGCGACGTCCGCGCGTGCATAGCGATCGAGCAGCGCGCGGTGACCGCGCGGATTGACGAGGCCGCGATCGTCATGCTGGCCATGCAGTTCGACAAGGAAGGCGCCAAGCTCGCGCAGCAGCGCCACGCCGACCGGCTGGTCATCGACGAATGCGCTGGAACTGACCGGGCCGCCACCGCCCGACCCTGCATCCCGCCCGCCGAGGATCAGTGGCTACGGGGTTCGAGCTCCACCCCGCTCCAGCAACGTGCCTATGCCCTCTGGTATATGCAAGTTCGAACAGGCGGTCACGCTTGCCCGCTCCTCGCGGCGCGGACCAGTGCGCTGTCGGCCCTGTCGCCCAGCACCAGCCCCAGCGCATCGAGCAGGATCGACTCGCCGGTCCCGGTCTTGCCGGTCAGCACGCCAAGCCCGCCCGGAAAGGCAAGGTCCAGCGCCTCGATCAGCACGACATTGCGGATGGAAAGCCGGGTGAGCATGTTCGCCGCCCGTTCTAGCGGACTACTGCAGTTGCGTCACCCGTTGAGCTGATGGAGGCAGGCACATCCTGTCAGCTAGCGACCGTGCCCGGCGCGTTTTCATTCATCAGTTCGTAGGCCATCTTGTACCACTCGCTGTCGGGATAGTTCGTCCCGAGCACCGCGGCGGCCTTCTGCGCCTCGTCGGGCACGCCCAGCGAGAGATAGGTCTCGACCAGGCGGTAGAGCGCTTCGGGCGCGTGGCTGGTGGTCTGGTAATTGTCAACGACGTTGCGGAAGCGCAGCGTCGCCGCGACCCATTTGCCGGTGCGCTCGTAGAGCCGGCCGATCGTCATTTCCTTGCCGGCAAGGTGATCGTTGACGAGGTCGAGCTTCAGACGGGCATCGGCCGAATAGCGCGTGTTCGGATAGCGGCGGACGACGTCGGTCAGCGCCTGCTTGGCCTGGAGGGTAATCTTCTGGTCGCGGGTCACGTCGCTGATCTGCTCGTAATAGCACAGCGCGATCAGGTAGTAGGCGTAAGGCGCGTCCTTGTTGCCTGGATGGATCGAGAGGAAGCGCTGCGCCGACTGGATCAACTTGGTATAGTCGCGGACGCCACATAATAGCTGAACGAGCTCATCAACTGCGCGCGGCGGGCCCAGGGCGAATAGGGATGCTGGCGCTCGACCTCTGCTCGAACAGTGCCGCCGCAGCTCGCGGCTTCGCCGCTTGATCGAGACGGTTCTTCGCCGCCGCTGTAGAGCGTGTCCACGTCGCGCGCGCATAGGCGGCTCGCGGTTCTCGCCGCCGCGTCCGCCGCAACCGGCGTCAGGACCAGCGCAGTGGCGGCGAGGGCAAAAATGGCGAGCTTCGGCAGCGATCGATTAACATCGCGCACGTACTCGCCAGCAGCCGCCCTGAACGCCAAGTGAAGTTAGGGTACTTTCCCCGTGCCTGCCTGAAAGCCCGGATGCAACTTCTCGCCTTCGTCCAGGCGCCGCGGACGAGATAGGGGCCGGCAAGGTAGCCGGGCGTACCGCCAAGTCCCAGTGCATAGGCCTGGGTGGCGTTGCGCGCCAGCTGTGCGTCGATCTCTCCGCCATGCCGTTCAAGGTCGCGCAGCACCTGCTCCCGGTTTCCGCCCGCCGCAGCGATCTCACGCTGCAAGTCGGCATCCTCCACCCCGGGACTCTCCATCAGCGCATGGTGAAGCGCAGGATAGATGCCCTGGTAAGACGCAGCCAGCGCAATGCGGGCGGCGCGCTGCGAGCGCGCACCGAAAATCGGCCAGTCCTTGTAGACCACGCCGGTACCTTCGGATCGCGCCGTAGCGCCGCCATCATCGCTCCGTTGGCCGAGGCGGCACGCGCCGCACTGGTAATCGGTGAACACCACCAGCGTCACATCCGCGCCGGCCGAGTCGCGCGAGGAGATCGCCGTCGGCGAGGATCTCCCTGACCGAGGCGAGATCGCCCACATCGTCACCAACAGGCCATGTCGAACGCAGCACGAAGGACAGAGCGGCAGGCAGACCGGCGAGCGTAAGCAACTCCTTGCGGTCAACCGCATGTTCGGCAACCCGCTGGCTATTTGATCTTGTAGGGACGGCAATTGCGGCGGCGAAACGCCGATCATGTCGCGGTTCGATGGCGGAAACTCGCCGCCAATGTCGGTGATGCCAAAGTCCTTGCCCGCTTCGGCGCCGATAACTGCTGCGGTTGAAGCGCTTCATGTCGGGATCGTTGAAGATCGCCCAGGCGACATGGCCGGGTATAGTCGGGCGATTTAAGTGTGCCTTCCAGTAGGCAAAACGGTTGGTATTTCCTCGATCATTGCCAGCAGCCGTTCAAAGTGGCCAGCGACCCCATCCATACGGAGACCGCCGACATTCACCCCGGCATCGGCAAAATCCACGCCCATGTCGAAGGCCATCTTGTCGAGGCCGGCCTCGCGCCCGCCATATCCCGGGCCGAAACAATAGTGCATCGATCCCGGCGAGGAGGTGAAGACGATCAGGCCCTTGCTGCTTCACCATGTGCTGCGCCGCATACCAGCTGGTGATGAAGCCGCTGCGCACGCCGACCGTCAGCATGTTGCCGATCTCGACCGGCTTTTCCCAGAACTGCCCCGGGGCCGAAATGGAATTGCTCATGTAGCAGGCGTTGTTGACCAGGACGATCCGCCTGCTCGGCGACAACCCGGTCGATCAGCGCCTTGATCTGGGCATCGTCACTGCTGTCGCAGCGTACCGCGATGCCGTTGCCGCCGGCCTGGGTGACTTCCTCCGCCGTCGCGTAAATGGTCCCGGGCACCGAGGCATCGCCCTCCTTCTCCGAACGGCCCGTGACATAGACCGTGCAGCCGTGGGCACCAAGCGCCCGGGCAATTCCCCGGCCAGTCCCCGGCTGGCGCCGGTAACTATGGCTACTGGTGCTGCGGCCATTTCCTGCATCCTCTTCGTTGGCCCATGCGCGACTTGCGGTGGACACGGCATGGATTCGTCAGCTTGTTAGCGACCATCCAGCAGGCGGGTCAAGCACGCAGGCCTACCTGCGCAGTCGCGTGAATGGTGCCTGGCAGGCTGGCGTGCCCTGCCATGGCTATGTTGCAGGCGGAAGGTTTCCTCGCCTTCCGCTTGGTACGACGACAGCCCTGCGGCTCTTGTGATCATAGGGCATGGCGTAGTGGCGGCATCAGCGTCGTCCCAGATCACCATGTCGCCCAGCTTCCAGTGATGGCGATAGACGAACTGCGGACTATGCCACAGCTACAGCAGGGCCTCGCTCTCGGCGATGTCCATGCCTACGACCTGCAGCGCTGTCGCGCCCAGCACCGACTTGCTGTGGTCTCGCGCTTCCACAACAAGCGGCAGCGTGTTCCTGCTGATTGACTGCCAGAGCTTGAGCTTTTGTAGGTTGACGGATCGTGATAGAGTTGTGAGCGCCACATGGTGTGGGACGACCTGGAACGTTCGATTTCCTTCTTCGTCCTCGGGCAGATCGTCCCAGGCGGCATAGGTATTGCAGAATTCCGTCTCGCCGCCTGCTGTGACAGGGCGCGGTGCTGAGCTGCATGATCGATGCCAGGATCGGCATGTCCGACATGGTGCCGTCGATGTGCCAGAAGAAGGCGCCCTTCAGGTAGTCGGCGTTCGGATTGATCGAGCTGTCCATGGTGATGGGATAGACGCTGTCCTTGTCCTGCCCGTCCCGTTGTTCACCTGCCTTATGCGAAGTGGCCCCAGCGTGTGGGGTGAAGCTGATCTGCTCCTCGTCCGTCAGGTTGATCTCGGGAAAGACTATCACCCCGCGGCGCTCCATGATCTACGGATTTCCTTCGCCTTTTCCCCGCTCAGCAGCGTCTGCTTGTCGGTGCGGCACCACCGAGCCGATCTTCGGTGCGGCATCGGTGACTTCGCTATGGGAAGTCACCGATGCCGCGCCGAAAATCGGCAGCGTGATCCACACCGACAAGGAAACCCTGCTTTCCGGAGCGAGGGCGAAGGAAATCCGCGAGCTGATGGAGCGGCGCGGGGTCATCGTCTTTCCGAAGATCAACCTGACCGACGAAGAACAGATCGCCTTCACCCACACGCTCGGCACCTTCGCCCATGAAGCGAGCGAGCAGCAGGGGCGCGATGGCGATCACGTCTATCCGATCACCATGGACAGCTCGGTCAATCCGAACGCCGATTACCTCAAGGGCGCGTTCTACTGGCACATCGACGGCACCATGGCGCAGGTGCCGATCCTCGCCTCGATCATGAGCGCGCGGGCTCTGGCCAAGGAAGGCGGCGAGACCGACTTCTGCAACACCTATGCCGCCTGGGACGATCTTCCCGAGGACAGAAAAGCGCGAGATCGAGCACCTCAAGGTGGTCCATGCCATGTGGCGCTCGCAGCTCTACTGGCGGCCGGAGCCCAGCCATGCCGAACTGCAGAACTGGATGAAGATGGGCACCAATACCCTGCCGCTGGTGTGGAAGCACCGCAGCGGGCGCCAGTCGCTGGTGCTGGGCTGCACCGCGCTGCAGGTCGAAGGCATGGGAATCATGGAAAGCGAGGACCTGCTCGTGCGCCTGCGCGACTGGGCGACCCAGCCGCGGTTCTGCTATCGCCACACCTGGTCGCTGGGCGACATGGTGATCTGGGACAACACCGGCACCATGCACCGCGCCCTGCCCTATGATCACAACAGCGGCCGGCTGATGCACCGCACCAAGCTGGAGGGTGAAGAAGCCTTCGCCTGACATAGCCATGGCAGGGCACGCCAGCCTGCCAGGCACCATTCACGCGACTGCGCGGGGGTGGGCCGCGCGCTTGACCCGCCTGCTGGATGGTCGCTAACAAGCTGACGAATTGATGCCGTGTCCACCGCAAGTCGCGCGTGGGCCAAACAGAGAGGATGCAGGAAATGGCCGCAGCACCAGTAGCCATAGTTACCGGCGCCAGCCGCGGAGCTGGCCGGGGAATTGCCCGGGCGCTTGGTGCCCACGGCTGCACGGTCTATGTCACGGGCCGTTCGGAGAAGGAGGGCGATGCCTCGGTGCCCGGGACCATTTACGCGACGGCGGAGGAAGTCACCCAGGCCGGCGGCAACGGCATCGCGGTACGCTGCGACAGCAGTGACGATGCCCAGATCAAGGCGCTGATCGACCGGGTTGTCGCCGAGCAGGGCCGGATCGACATCCTGGTCAACAACGCCTGCTACATGAGCGATTCCATTTCGGCCCCGGGGCAGTTCTGGGAAAAGCCGGTCGAGATCGGCAACATGCTGACGGTCGGCGTGCGCAGCGGCTTCATCACCAGCTGGTATGCGGCGCAGCACATGGTGAAGCAGGACAAGGGCCTGATCGTCTTCACCTCCTCGCCGGGATCGATGCACTATTGTTTCGGCCCGGGATATGGCGGGCACAAGGCCGGCCTCGACAAGATGGCCTTCGACATGGGCGTGGATTTTGCCGATGCCGGGGTGAATGTCGCGGCAGTCTCGGTATGGATGGGGTCGCTGGCCACCGAACGGCTGCTGGCAATGATCGAGGAAATGCCCGACCGTTTTGCCTATCTGGAAGGCACACTTGGAATCGCCCGACTATACCGGCCATGTCGCCTGGGCGATCTTCAACGATCCCGACATGAAGCGCTTCAACGGCAGGACCATTATCGGCGCCGAAGCGGGCAAGGACTTTGGCATCACCGACATTGGCGGCAAGTTTCCGCCATCGAACCGCGACATGATCGGCGTTTCGCCGCCGCAATACCATCCCTACAAGATCAAATAGCCAGCGGGTTGCCGAACATGCGGTTGACCCGCAAGGAGTTGCTTACGCTCGCCGGTCTGGTCGCCGCTGCCGCCGCTCTGTCCTTCGTGCTGCGTTCGACATGGCCTGTTGGTGACGATGTGGGCGATCTCGCCTCGGTCAGGGAGATCCTCGCCGACAGGCAATCTCCCTCGCGCGAGACTGCCGGCGCGGATGTGACGCTGGTGGTGTTCACCGATTACCAGTGCGGCGCGTGCCGCCTCGCCAACGGAGCGATGATGGCGGCGCTACGGCGCGATCCGAAAGTTCGCGTGGTCTACAAGGACTGGCCGATTTTCGGTGCGCGCTCGCAGCGCGCCGCCCGCATTGCGCTGGCTGCGTCTTACCAGGGCATCTATCCTGCGCTTCACCATGCGCTGATGGAAAGTCCCGGGGTGGAGGATGCCGACTTGCAGCGTGAGATCGCTGCGGCGGGCGGAAACTGGGAGCAGGTGCTGCGCGACCTTGAACGGCATGGCGGAGAGATCGACGCACAGCTGGCGCGCAACGCCACCCAGGCCTATGCACTGGGACTTGGCGGTACGCCCGGCTACCTTGCCGGCCCCTATCTCGTCCGCGGCGCCATGGACGAAGGCGAGTTCATCCGGGCTTTCGGCGGGCACGGGGGAAAGTACCCTAACTTCACTTGGCGTTCAGGAATGTGCTGGCTATAGCCGTGCCCATGAAGAATTCGCCGCTCAAGCTCGCCATCCTTGTCACCGCCACCGCTGCCATGGTGCTGACCGCCGGCTGCGGCGGACGCGGCGGCAAGAACCGCGACACCGCCTATGTCGCGCGCGACGTCGACACGCTCTACCTTGCCGCCAAGGAGCGGCTCGACCGGGGCAACGCGCGCGAGGCCGCGGCCCTGTTCGACGAGGTCGAGCGCCAGCATCCCTATTCGCCCTGGGCCCGCCGCGCCCAGCTGATGAGCGCGTTCAGCTATTATATCGCGCGCGATTATACCAAGTCGATCCAGTCGGCGCAGCGCTTCCTGTCGATCCATCCGGGCAACAAGGACGCGCCCTACGCCTATTATCTGATCGCGTCTGCTATTACGAGCAGATCAGCGACGTGACGCGCGACCAGAAGATCACCGCAGCAGGCGCGGACCGCGCTGAGCGAAGTGATCCGCCGCTATCCCGACACCCGCTATGCCGCCGATGCGCGGCTCAAGCTCGACCTGGTCAACGATCACCTTGCCGGCAAGGAAATGGAAATCGGCCGCTTCTACCAGCGCAGCGGCAAGTGGCTGGCCGCGATCGATCCGCTTCCGCAACGTGGTCGACAAGTATCAGACCACCAGCCACGCGCCCGAGGCGCTGTACCGCCTGACCGAAAGCTACCTGGCGCTGGGCGTGCCCGAAGAGGCGAAGAAGTGCGCCGCCGTGCTGGGCGCCAACTATCCCGGCAGCGAATGGTACGAGCGCGCCTACGAGCTGATGCAGAAGAACGCGCCGGAGCACGGCCGCTAGCGACGGATGACCGCTGCCTGCAGGCATGTAGAACTGCGTGAACGGTGACGCGCTGCGTAGTCCGCTAGTAACGGGCGGCGACCATGCTGACCGCGCCTTGTCCATCCGCAACATCGTGCTGATCGAAGCGCTGGACCTCGACTTTCGCGGCGCGGGCTTGGCGTGCTGACCGGCGAGACCGGGGCGGGCAAGTCGATCCTGCTCGATGCGCTGGGGCTGGTGCTCGGCAACCGCGCCGACAGCGGGCTGGTGCGCGCCGGCGAGCGAGCAGGCGAGCGTGACCGCCAGCTTTCGAATTCGCGCCGCGCTGCCGGACGGCGCTGGCCGCTGCTGGCCGAGGCCGAGATCGCGCTCGAACCGGGCGAGCCGCTGATCATCCGCCGGCAGCTGAAGGCCGATGGCGGCAGTCGCAGGCCTTCATCAACGACCAGCCGGTCGGCGTGGCGCTGCTGCGCGAGCTTGGCGCGCTTCCTGGTCGAACTGCACGGCCAGCATGACGATCGCGGCCTGGTCAATCCGCGCGGTCACCGCGCGCTGCTCGATCGCTTTGCGCGGCGCCGACGTCGGGCGTGGTGGCGGCGCTGGCACGGCGTGGCGCGCGGCCGAGGACGCAGCTGGCCGCGGCGCGCGGCGCGCGTCGACGCAGGCAGCGCGCCGATCAGGATCTGCTGCTGGCGCATCTGGCCGAACTGACCGCGCTCGCGCCCGAAGCCGGGCGAGGAAGAGCGAGCTCGCCGAAGCGCGCGCCGACGATGCAGAAGGGCGAGCGGCTGGCGGGCGATCTGGCCGAATTGCAGCACCTGTGGGAGGGCTCCGATTGCGGCGCTGGCGCGCCTGCGCAGCGCCGGCGCGGCGGCTTGACCGGATCGCGGCCGAGCATCCGCTGCTGGCCGAGGCGCTGGCCGCGCTCGACCGCGCGGTGATCGAGGCGGGCGAGGCCGAGGACCGGCTCGCCGCGCGCGGCCGAGGCGCTGACCTTCGATCCGCCGCGCTCGACCGGATCGAGACGCGCCTGTTCGATCTGCGCGCGCTGGCGCGCAAGCATGGCTGCAAGGTCGACGATCTGCCGGAGCAGATGCGCGCGATGCGCGGCCAGCTCGACGCGATCGAGGGCGGCGAGGCGGAGCTCGCCGGGCTGGAGGCAGGCCGCGCAGACGGCGCGGGCAGGCCTATCGCGCGCGGGCCGAGGCGCTGTCGCCACCGCGCGTCGGACGCGGCGGCGCGGCTCGACGAGGCGGTGGCGGGCGAACTGGCGCCGCTCAAGCTCGATGCCGCGCGCTTCCGCACCGCGGTCGACCGCGCTGCCCGAGGAGCGCTGGGGGCCGGACGGGCATCGACCGCGTCGAATTCCTGATCTGCGACCAATCCCGGCGCCGACTTCGCGCCGCTGACCAAGATCGCCAGCGGCGGCGAACTGTCGCGCTTCATCCTCGCGCTCAAGGTCGCGCTGGCGGAAGAGGGCGGGGCGGCGACGATGATCTTCGACGAGATCGACCGCGGCGTCGGCGGCGCGGTGGCCAGCGCGATCGGCGAGCGGCTGGCGCGGCTGGCGCGCGGCGGGCAATTGCTGGCGGTCACCCACAGCCCGCAGGTCGCCGCGCGCGGGGCGGCGCATTACGTGATCGCCAAGTCGTCGCGAAGGCACGGTGACGCGCACCTCGGTCGCCCTGCTCGACGCGGCCGGGCGGCAGGAGGAAATCGCCCGGATGCTCTCGGGCGCCGAGATCACCGGCGAGGCGCGGGCGCAGGCGGACCGGCTGCTGGAGGGGGTGTGATAATGCGCGAGGGCTTCAGCCTGGCGGACTGCTCGGCAGGATGCTGCGCTTGACAGCCTGGGCAGCGCGACGAACTCGATCGCGTGCCTGCAAGGACGAGCTCGCGTCGATGGTGCCGGTGCAAGCTGGTCCATGTGATTCCAGCTTGAACGGGACGATCCGCGACGCCTGTCTGGAGCAACGAGGTCTGGCGCAGCAAGGCGGACTATCGATGGCCGGCCTCGCCATGCCGGCAGGTGCAGGCGCGGGATTGGCGATCGCCGAGCCGCTGATCGCGACGGGAATGCGATGCGCCGCATCGAGACGTGCCGCATGGCGTGAACTGGGATTGCAAGACCAGGTCTCACCGGAGCCCGAGCCGCCGAAGCCCCCTCGCTCTGAAGAGGATGGCGGTATGATGGGCAACTGACCTCTCCGAAGCCGAAGCCGCCAACGAGCTGATGCGGCTCGCGCGGGAGATCGCGCAGCACGACCGGCTCTATCATGCCGAGGACGCGCCGGAGATTTCCGACGCGGAATATGATGCGCTGGTGCGGCGCAATGCCGAGCTGGAGGCGGCGTTTCCGCATCTGGTCCGCGCGGACAGCCCCAGCCGCAAGGTGGGGCACGAGGTCGCCGCCTCGCCGCTCGTCCAAGGTGCAGCACGAGGTGCGGATGATGAGCCTCGACAACGCCTTTTCCGACGAGGAAGTGGCGGATTTCGTCGCGCGCGTGCGGCGGTTCCTGAACCTGGCCGAGGATGCGCCGGTGGCGATGACGGCGGAGGACAAGATCGACGGGCTGTCCTGCTCGCTGCGCTACGAGGACGGCCGGCTGGTGCGCGCGGCGACGCGCGGCGACGGGCAGGTGGGCGAGGATGTGACCGCCAATGTCGCGCACATTGCCGATATTCCGCAAATGCTGCGCGGCGACGGCGCCGGAGGTCTTCGAGATGCGCGGCGAAGTCTACATGGCAAGCAGGCCGATTTCGCCGCGCTCAATGCTGCGCAGGCAGGCAGGCGGGCGGCAAGATGTTCGCCAACCCGCGCAATGCCGCGGCCGGATCGCTGCGGCAGAAGGATGCGAGCGTCACCGCGCAGCGCCCGCTGCGCTTCCTGGCCCATGGCTGGGGCGCGGCGAGCGCGCTGCCGGCGGACGACGCAGTTCGAGATGATGCAGCGCATCGCGAGCTGGGGCGTGCCGGTCTCGCCGCTGCTCGACGCTGTGCCGACGCTCGAGGACATGCTGGCGCATTACCGCGGCATCGAGGCGCGAGCGCGCCGACCTGCCCTATGACATCGACGGCGTGGTCTACAAGGTCGACCGGCTCGACTGGCAGGAGCGGCTCGGCTTCGTCGCCAAGGCGCCGCGCTGGGCGCTGGCGCACAAGTTCCCGGCCGAGCAGGCCGAGACCGTGCTGGAGGCGATCGACATCCAGGTCGGCCGCACCGGCAAGCTGACGCCGGTCGGGCGGCTGCGGCCGGTGCTGGTGGGCGGCGTGATCGTCACCAACGTCACGCTGCACAACCGCGACGAGATCGCCCGGCTGGGCGTGCGGCGTGGGCGACCGGATCGTGCTGCAGCGCGCCGGCGACGTGATCCCGCAGGTGGTCGAGAACCTGACCCGCGAAGAGCCGCGCGAGCCTTACGCCTTCCCCGATCACTGCCCGGAATGCGGCAGCGAGGCCGTCGCCGAGGAGGGCGAGGTCGATGTGCGCTGCACCGGCGGCCTGATCTGCCCGGCGCAGCGGACCGAGCGGCTGAAGCATTTCGTCAGCCGCGGCGCGCTCGACATCGAGGGGCTGGGCGAGAAGACCATCGACGAGTTCTTCGAGCTCGGCTGGCTGGAAAGCCCGGCCGACATCTTCCGCCTGCAGCGCGCGCCGCGGCCAGATCTGCTCGGGCGCGAGGGGTGGAAGGACAAGTCTGTCGACAACCTGTTGGCAGCGATCGAGGCGCAAGCGCGCGCCCGATGCCGCGCGGCTGCTGTTCGGGCTGGGCATCCGCCATGTCGGCGCGGTGACGGCGCGCGATCTGATGAAGCGCTTCGCCGACGCTGCCGGCGCTGCGCGAGGCGGCGGAGAAGGCGCATGCGGCGACGCAGACGCGCGCGGCCGAACTCGACCTCGATCGACGGCGTCGGCCCGGCCGTGGTCGAGGCGCTGGGCGATTTCTTCCACGAACCGCACAATGTCGCGGTCTGGGAGGACCTCCTCTCGCGAAGTCTCGCCGCCGCCCTATGTCGTCGAGACCAAGGACAGCGCGGTGGCCGGCAAGACCGTGGTCTTCACCGGCAAGCTGGAAACCATGAGCCGCGACGAGGCCAAGGCGCAGGCCGAAGGGCTGGGCGCGAGGCGGCGGGATCGGTTTCGGCCAAGACCGATCTGGTCGTGGCCGGGCCGGGCGCGGGCTCGAAGCTCAAGAAGGCGGAGGAGCTGGGGATCGAAGTGATCGACGAGGCGGCCTGGGCGGAGATCGTCAAGGCGGCGGGTTAGCGAGATCCGAACTCATCCGCGCGTTTCCGCAGCCACAGGATCGACCAGTCGCCCTTCACCATGCGCGCGGCAAGGCGCAGGCCGGCGCGGCGGCAGGCGGCGCGCACCTGCGCTTCCTGCGTCTCGAGCAGCCCGGCGAGCAGCAGCTGGCCGCCCGGCACCAGCGCGCGGGCGAAGTCGGGCGCGAGGTCGATCAGCGGTCCGGCGAGGATGTTGGCGATGATCAGATCATAAGGCCCGCGCGCCTCGAGCAGCGGATGGTCCATTCCGGCAGCGACGAGCATGGTCAGCTCGCCGCCGCCGCGCGCCCATCGGCACGCCGTTGAGCGCGGCGTTCTCCTCGACCACGCCAACGCAGACCGGATCGATGTCGCTCGCGGTCGCCAGTGCGCGCGGCCACAGGTGCGAGCGCGGCGAAGGCGAGCAGGCCGGTGCCGGTGCCGATATCGGCGCAGATTGCGCACCGATCACGCCCCGCCGCTTCATCGCGTCAGCATGGCGAGGCAGCCGGCGGTGGTCGCGTGCTGGCCGGTGCCGAAGGCCTGGCTGGCCGGGATGAGGAAATCGCGCACACCCGGTGCATCGAGCGGCGGGTGATCGGGCGTGTGGACGTGGAAGCGCCCGGCGCGGATCGGCTCGAGCCCTTGCTGGCTCTGCGTCACCCAGTCGGCATCGGGCAGTTCTTCGACTTGTCAGCCCTGGCGCGCCGCCGGCGAACAGCGCGGCGATCGCGGCCTTGTCCGCGCGCGTGGGCCTGCGCGGCAGCCAGGCTTCCAGCCGCCAGTCGTCGGGCCGGTCCTCGGCGATCTCGCTGCCGGACAGGACGATTTCGGGATCCCAGTCGAAGGCGTCCTCATGCGCGATCAGCGCGGCCTCGATGACGGGGCGCGGGGCAAGGGCGGTGATTTTCCAGCTGCGGCTCATGGGCGGCTCCATAGGCAGGCGGGCGCCGGATGCGCCAAGACGAATCGCCGCACATGCTTGCGCGCCAGCGCGATTTGGCTAAGGGGATGGCGGAAAGGGGCGGCGGCGCGCGCTGCCCAGACTAACGGGGAATCGTCCGCAAATGGCCCAAGCCGGCAACCTCCGGCAAGGAACCGTCCGCTTTCGCCGCACCTGCAGATCTGGCGCTGGGGGCCGGCGATGCTGGTCTCGATCCTGCACCGCGTAACCGGCGACGGCCTGGCGGTGGTCGGGCTGGGCGTGCTGCTGTGGTGGCTGGGCGCGCTGGCGAGCGGGCGCGGAGGCCTACGCGACGTTCCCGGCGCGATGGGCTCGCCTGGTACGGCATGCGTCGTGCTGGTCGGCCTGTCAGCTGGGCGTTCTTCAAGCACATGTGCGTCGGGCATGCGCCACTTCGTGCTCGATATCGGCGCGGGCTACGAACTCGATACCGAACGCGCTGTGGTCGATCGCTGACGCCGATCATCGGCATCGTGCTCACCGCCGCCTTCTGGGCCGCGCATCCTGCTGCGCTGAGGGAACGACGACATGGGTAACGGAACCTCCATCGGCCGCGTGCGCGGGCTTGGCTCGGCGCATCACGGCGCGCATCACTGGCTGCGTGCAGCGCTTCACCGCGATCGGCAACCTGATCCTGGTGCTGTGGCTGGCTGTCTCGTCTGCTGATGCTGCCGGGCTGATTATCGCCACGGATGCGCGCAATGGCTCGTCGCAGCCGCTGCCGGCCACCGCGATGATCCTGCTGGTGGTCAGCACTGTTCTGGCACGCACGGCTCGGCCTGCAGGTGCTGATCGAGGACTATGTCCATGACGCCGGCAACAAGTTCGCCTGCATCGCGGTGCTGAACCTTGTCGCCATTGGCGGCGGCGCGTTCGGCATTTTCTGCGTCGTCCGCCTCGCACTCGGAGGCGCCTGAGCAACCGCAGCTGGCCGCATCGACTGGGCCAGCCGCCTACAAGATCATCGACCACACCTATGACGTCGTCGTCGTCGGCGCGGGCGGTTCGGGCCTGCGCGCCACGATGGGCGCGGCCGAGGCCGGCCTGCAAGACCGCCTGCATCACCAAGGTGTTCCCGACCCGCTGCCACACCGTGGCGGCGCAGGGCGGCATCGCCGCCGTCGCTCGGCAACAACACGCCCGGACCACTGGACCTGGCACATGTACGACACCGTCAAGGGGTCGGACTGGCTGGGCGATCAGGACGCGATCGAATATATGGTGCGCGAAGCGCCCGGCGGCGGTTTACGAGCTGGAGCACGCCGGCGTGCCGTTCAGCCGCAACGCCGATGGCACGATCTACCAGCGCCCGTTCGGCGGCCACATGCAGAACATGGGCGAAGGCCCGCCGGTGCAGCGCACCTGCGCCGCGGCCGACCGCACCGGCCACGCCATGCTCCACGCGCTCTACCAGCAGAGCCTGAAGTACGACGCGGACTTCTTCATCGAATATTTCGCGCATCGACCTGATCATGGACGGACGGCGAAGTGCGTCGGCGTGATCGCGCTGTGCATGGATGACGGCTCGATCCACCGCTTCCGCGCCAGGCGCGTGGTGCTGGCGACCGGCGGCTATGGCCGCTGCTACTACACCGCGACCTCGGCCCACACCTGCACCGGCGACGGCGGCGGCATGGTGCTGCGCGCCGGCCTGCCGCTGCAGGACATGGAATTCGTCCAGTTCCACCCGACCGGCATCTACGGCGCGGGCGTGCTGATCACCGAAGGCGCGCGCGGCGAGGGCGGCTACCTGACCAACTCCGAAGGCGAGCGCTTCATGGAGCGCTATGCGCCGTCCGCCAAGGATCTGGCCAGCCGCGACGTCGTGTCGCGCTCGATGGCGCTGGAAATCCGCGAAGGCCGCGGCGTCGGCCCGGACAAGGACCACATCTACCTGCACCTCGATCACATCGATCCCAAGGTGCTGGCCGAGCGCCTGCCGGGCATCACCGAAAGCGGCAAGATCTTCGCCGGCGTCGACCTGACCCGCCAGCCGCTGCCGGTGGTGCCGACCGTGCATTACAACATGGGCGGCATCCCGACGAACTATCACGGCGAGGTCGTGACCATCGGCGCCGGACGGCAATCCGGAAACGGTCGTCCCCGGCCTGTTCGCGGTGGGCGAGGCGGCCTGCGTTTCGGTCCATGGCGCCAACCGCCTCGGCTCGAACTCGCTGATCGACCTCGTGGTGTTCGGCCGCGCGACCGGCCACCGCCTGCGAGGAACTGATCAAGCCCAGGCACGGCGCATGCCGAACTGCCCAAGGACAGCGCCGATCTCGCGCTGACCCGGCTCGATCACTTCCGCAATGCCAAGGGCGGCTCGCCCACCGCGCAGATCCGCGCCGAGATGCAGCGCACGATGCAGCAGCACTGCGCCGTGTTCCGCACCGACGAAGCTGATGGCCGAAGGCAAGGCCAAGCTCGCCGAGACCTACGAGCGGATGGAGGACATCCACGTCACCGACCGCTCGCTGATCTGGAACTCCGACCTGATCGAGACGCTGGAGCTCGACAACCTGATCAGCCAGGCCACCGTCACGCATGCACGGCGCGCACAACCGCAAGGAAAGCCGCGGCGCCCACGCGCACGAGGACTTCCCCGATCGCGACGACGCCGAATGGATGAAGCACACCGCCGCCTGGTTCGACGGCTGGGGCGGCAAGGGCGGCGACGTCAGGATCGACTACCGCCCGGTGCACGAATACACGCTGACCGACGACGTCGAGTACATCAAGCCGAAGAAGCGGGTGTACTAAGACGCTGGGTTTCAGTGCTGGTATGGAAGAGGCCGGAGTGGAGACACTCCGGCCTTTTATGTCACCGCGGCTTCAGGTTGTTGCGCCGCAGGATTTTCTGGATTGTCGGAGACCATGCGATGGGGGCTTCGCCTTGCGGGCCCCAGCTTTCGCGGAACGTGTAGGTGTGCAGCACTTCGCCGGTCACCGCTTCAGGGCGGGCGGCCATCAGCCAGACCACAGGATCGCCCCAGAAGGCTTCGTCCAGTTGCTCCCCCGCCACGACATTGCGGTCGGGCACGTTTGCGCCGATGCCGTTGACCAGCCGCATGTAGACGCTGACATCGCCAGGGCTGATGGCGTTGACGGCAATTCCCTGGTCTTCCAGTTCGGCGGCATACCATGTCGTCATGCGGTTCATCGCGGCCTTGGTCAGACCATAGAGCAGCAACCCCTGATGGGCGCCGCCGCCCTTGCCGGTCTTGCCGGCGGAGAGTGACGTGATGTTGACGATAGAACCGCCGCCTCGTGCCGTCATGTGTGGAATGGCGGCGTCGATCAGCAGGTAGGGCGCACGCACGTTGACGGCGAAGGCCAAATTCCAGTCTTCGGCTGAAATGCCCACGCATTCGCGCCGCTCGGCGAACAGTACGGCGTTGTTGACGATCCCGTCGATGCCGCCAAAGGTTTTGACGATCTGCGCCACGGTGCGCTGGATATCCGCCTCGTCGGCCAGGTCGCAACGCATCGCCGTCACGTCCAGTCCTTCATTGCGGGCAGTCTGCTCAACTTCCGTCAGCGTGCCAAAGACCGTAGGGTCATCGCCCATGCTGCGGGCAAGCGCCGCCACTCTTGAGCCGGCACGGGCAAGCGAAAGCGCATAGCAGCGGCCTAGCCGTTTGCTGGCCCCGGCCACGAGCACGACTTTTCCGGCAAGGGACATGCGGTGCTCTCCTAACTGAATGTTCTTGGTTGCGAACAATAGATTTCAGTGTGTGCATTGTACAGTTTTGGCCCTTGGCCGCCGCCATCATTCCGCCCCGGCGGTGTATCCGGCGCCAACATCGCTTGGCGCACTCTGCCGTCCGCGTTAGCCTCCCTCCCGGCAACACAACAAGAGAGGAACCGCGCCCATGGACGACGTCGAGGAGATCAAGAAGCTGAAGGCCCGCTATTTCCGCAGCCTCGATGCCAAGGACTGGGAGCTTTACGCCTCGGTCTTCGCCGAGGATTGCGTCGTCGATCTGCGCACCGCGGGTGGCGAGCTGTATGAGGGGCGCGCGGCCTTCGTAGCCTACGCCAGCAATCTGGCGCTGGTGCAGAGCGTACACCAGGGGCACATGCCGGAAATCGACCTGACCAGCGCCACCACCGCCACCGGCGTCTGGGCGCTGGAGGATTACAACATCTGGGAGGACGGCACCCAGAACCACGGCTGGGGGCACTATCTCGAAACCTACGAGAAGCAGGACGGGCGCTGGTTCATCAAGACGATGAAGTTGTCCTACCTGCGCATCGATCGCCCCACGCAGACCCCGGTGCTGGTCGCCGGCGCCGCCAATACCGGCCATCTGCATGGCCTCCGCCCGGCGGCAGGCTGATCGCGGCGATGGCGATTGCAAGGGGTTACCGCAGCACCTGAAACATATGAAACGATATAGGCAATAAAATATATTTCACTTCGTCAAGGAAGCGGCATTTAGTCCCGTCTACGAAGCATATGAAACGAGCGAGGCGACAAATATCGGCCCGCCGGGAGTGCTGAGGAGGCCGCAAATGGCGTTGAAGTCCGTTCCCCTGAAGCCGCTGGTCGGCTCGGAACTGCAGATCACCAGGGCAGAGCTGCTGGGCGGCGGGTTGCGTGATGAAATCCGCGCACTGCTGGTAGATCGCGGTGTGCTGATCATGCGCGACATGGTGCTCACCGACGAGGAGCAGCGCGGCCTGGCCCGCCAGCTGGGCGATCTGCGGACGGGAACAGTTTCTAAGGAAGGCGACGAAGGCGCTGCTGAAGGTCTCGCTCGATCCCAAGGTCAACCCCGAATACGCGCGCTTCCTGCCCGGGCAACCACCTTTGGCACATGGACGGCACCTACGAGGAAGTTCCCGCCGCTCGCGACGCTGTTCACCCCGATCGGCTGTCGAAGACCGGCGGCGACACCTGCTTCGCCAACACCTATGCCGCCTATGAGGACCTGCCCGAGGACGAGAAGGCCTATCTCGATACGCTGCGGGTCGTCCATACGATGCAGGCCGCGCTGTTCCCGCGATGCGCGACTGCACGCCCGAGGAATTCGCCGTCTGGCATAGTCCTATCCGCAGCGCTCGCACCCGCTGGTCTGGCACCACAGGTCGGGCCGCAAGTCGCTGGTCCTCGCACCTCGCGCGCCTGGGTCGAGGGCATGCATCCGGCCGAAAGCCACGATCTGCTGGAGCGGCTGATGCGCCACGCGACGCAGGACACAATACGTCTATCGTCACAAGTGGCAGCTGGGCGACCTGGCTGATCTGGGACAACACCGGCGCGATGCACCGGGTACTGCCCTTCGACAAGGAAAGCGGCGGCAATTCCACCGCTGCACCCTGAACGGCGAGGAACCGATCACGGCCGCCGCGCACGCGCTCGCCTCCGCCTGACAAGCCTTACATCGCACAAGAAAATCGAACGGAGAAGACGCATGCAAATCGGCATTCACATGGGCTACCAGAACCTTCGCGGCGAGAGCGACATGGAGTTCTTCCGCAAGGAAACGCAGCTGATGGTCGAAGCCGAGGCCATGGGCTTCGACTTCGCCGGCCTGGTCGAGCATCACTTCACCGACTATGCCGCCTGCCCCGATCCGCTGCAGGCGCTGAGCCTATGTCGCGGCCAAGACCAAGACGATCAAGCTGATGCCCGCCGCGGTCATCCTGCCGTGGAACGATCCGCTGCGCGTGGTCGAGAAGACCGCGATGCTCGACATCCTGTCCGAAGGCCGGGTGATCCTGGGCATGGGCCGCGGCGCGGCGCGGCGCGAGTTCAACGGCTTCCGCAAGGACCTCGCCGACTCCCGCGAGCTGTTCGACGAGGCGGCGCTGATCATCATGGACGGGCTGGAGACCGGCACGTCAAGGCCAATACCAAGCACTTCAAGCAGCCCGCACGTGAAATCCGCCCGCGCCCGCAAGAACTGGTCAGCGCGACCGCATGCTGATGGTCTCGATGTCGCCCTCCTCGGCCGAGGTCGCCGCCGACTACGGCCTCAAGGCCCTGCGCTTCAGCCAGGGCGACTGGTCGCACGCGATGCCCGAGATCAACGCCTACCGCAACCTTCGAGGCAAGCACGGCCGCAAGGCGCCGCCCTTCATCATCAGCGACTTCGTCGTCTGCGTCGACACCAAGGAAGAGGTGGCGAATATACCGACAGTATTTCGCCAAGCAGTTCTACCAGGTGGCCAACCACTACGAATGGGGCGAGCGAGCACTTCAAGCGAACTGCCGTCCTACGCGACCTATGTCGCGCTGGGCGATCGCGATGAACGCGGCCGGCGGCGCCGAGAAGGCCTACAAGGACTATATCGGCGGCAACCTGATCGGCACGCCCGAGCAGCTGATCGAGAAGCACTCGATGCGCAAGTCGATGGTCGGCGACTACGAGATCATCGCCAATTTCAGCTTACGGCGGCATGCCGTACGAACTGCGTCTACGACCAGATGAAGCGCTTCGCCGACAAGGTCATGCCGGTGATCAGGGGCTGACGCTCCGCTGCTACTATTCCCGGCCCTTGCCATACTGCGGAGGCGGTTGCAGCAATCGCCTCCGTACCGGACCGGAAATCGGGCGAGGGGCGAAGCGGCGTGGCAATCCATTCCAGGTATCCGGACATCTTCTCGCCGGTCCGGCTGCGGCGCCTCAGGCAGCCGCTGCCAGCGCAACTTCCCGGGCTATGGCGCCGACATGGCGATGATCCGTACCGCAGCATCCGCCGACGACGGTGATGTGGGGATGGCGGGCGAGCAGGGACTTGTATTCGCGCCCCAGCTCTTCCGGGTTGCCAGCGTCGAGTTCGGTCGCCTCGTCGAGCTCGGCATGGCTGCGCGCGAGGCGTTGGCGCGAATGCCGCGGATACGGGATACCCAGCCACCGCCTTCGGCCAGCGTTGCCTCGAAGTGGGTCGGGTGCGCACAGTTGATCATGTAATAGGCCGGATAGCCGCCGGTCGCCTCGTCGACTGCCTCGATCGCCGCGCCAAGCGCATCGCCTGTCGGCAGCCGGCCATCGGTCTCGACCGTGAAGGAAATCACCACCGGCAGCCCGGCGGCCTGCGCGGCGCTGGTGATGCCGATCGCTTCGGGCACATTGGTCATGGTGAGCGCCGCGATCATGTCGACGCCTGCATCGCGGAAAATGCCGATCTGCCATGCGTGATAGGCCTGCGCTTCCGCGGGTTTCAAGATCGTGCCGGGATCGTAGCCGTCGCCGCGCGGGCCGAGGCAGCCACTGATCACGACTGGCGTCTCTGCTGTCTGGTGGCGGCCGCGTAAACCCTGCAGCATGGCGATGGCCTCGCGGTTGAAGCGTTCCAACTCCGCCATTGTCATGCCGAGCGGCTTTGCCCAGTCCGGGCTGGCCCGCCAGGTCGCGCTTTCGAGGACGAAGCCGGTGCCGGCCTCGCGGGCGATGGCGAGATAGGTCTCGAAATAGCGCTCCAGGCGTTGCCGTCCGCCCGGTTTGCGGAACATGTCGATCGAAGCGAAGCAGGCAAGATCCACGCCGTCATGGAACAGCAGTGTCGTCTCCAGCCCACCATCGGTGAGGTAAAGCTTGCCCGGGCGCAGCGGATTCGCGGCAAAGGATGAAATGGGATCAGTCATTATAGTCTCCATCGGCATTTTCTCGGACGAATGCTTGGAGCATCGTGATAGAATGCGCCTCGCAATCGCTTCCTGGATGTCGACAGGATACGGTCACAACCCGCCAGGCTCTAGAAGTCTTGCGGTCGGTTTTGTGTGGAATTATTGTATTTGCCTGATTTGGAACTGTTTTATTTACACTTGAGGCGAGTCTGACTGGGCATGGCAGGGCAGGGCACCGGCAAAACCGCACCGGCGGTACAGTCCGCGGCAAAGCCGACCAAGGGCGAACGACACGCGCGAGCGCATCATGGACATCGCCGAGACGCGATCATGCACAAAGGGTTCGGAGCCACCTCGATCGAGGAACTGGTCGAGGCCGCCGGCATCACCAAGAGCGGCTTCTTCTATCACTTCCGCGACAAGAACGACCTCGCCCGGCAACTGGTCGCCCGCTACATCGAGCATGACAACGCGATTTTCGACCAGCTGACCCGGCGCGCGCGCGAGCTGTCTGACGATCCGCTGCAGTCCTATCTCATTTTCCTGCGCCTGTTTGCAGAGATGATGGACGATCTGCCGAACCTGCATCCTGGCTGCCTGGTTGCCTCGGTGACTTATCAGGACCGGGCCTTCGATCGCGAAGTGACGCGCCTGACTCGCGAGGCCGTGCTTGGCTGGCGTGCGCGCTTCCATGTCTGGCTGCAAGAAATCGCTGCGCTGTACCCGCCTCGGCTCGACGTTGATCTCGAGGCGCTGGCTGACAAGCTCAACGTCACCGCCGACGGTGCAATCATCACGGCGCGAGCGGTTGGAGACCAATCGGTGATCGGCAGACAGGCGCGCCTGCTTCACGATTTCGTCAAGCTGCTGTTCGACGGGCGCTAGGCTGCAATTTCGCCCGCCATTGCGCCACCGCGCTACCCGCCATATCGTTTGCCCAGACAAGCCGGCACGATCCGGCCTGCGGGAGAGAGCCATGGCAGTGCATCCGAAATATCCCCACGTCTTCAGTCCGGTGAGATCGGTCCGGTCGAGCTGCCGAACCGCTATTATTTCTCGCCGCATGGCGTGCCGCTGACCTATGGCTGTGCGCCTTCCAACGATCTGGTCACCTATTGCACAGAGCGCGTGCGGGACGGCGGCTGCGGCCTCGTCATCCTCAGCTGCACGGTGCATGATCGCGGGCGCTCCTATCAGCCAAGCCCCTATCCGCCGGAAACCATTCCCGCCTTCCGCGCACTGGCCGATGCCGTGCACGCAGCCGGCGGCAGGATATTTGCCCAGTTATGGATCACTGGCTTGGCGCCGGGCATTGGCAGCCACTGGCTCCGCAGGCGCCGTCGATCGCGCCGTCGGTAGCGCAATTCGCCTATGGCGGGGTGAGCGGGGCGACCCGCGCCGCCACCCGCGACGAGATAGGCATGATGAGCGATTGCCACCGCCAGTCGGTGGAAAATCTGCGCGCGGCCGGCTTTGACGGGATCGAGATCCATGCCTCGCATTCCGGCATGATCGAGCAGTTCCTTTCGCCCTATTACAATCGTCGGACCGATGAGTATGGCGGCTCCCTCGAAAACCGCATGCGGCTGCTGGTGGAAACGCTGGAGACGGTGCGGTTGGCGGCCGGGCCGGAGATGGCGGTCGGCATGCGGTTCAACTGCGACGAGCTGACCGAGGGCGGGTACGACACCGCCGACGCCCATGATGTGGTGAAGCGGATATGCGATCGGGGTCTGGTCGATTTCGTCGACCTCGATGTCGCGATGGAGCCGCTGCAGCTCAAATACGGCATGCCCACGGTATTCGTCGAGGAGCATGTCTACAAACCGTTCGTCGAGAAGGTCAGGCACGCCGCCGGCGATGTGCCCGTGCTGAGCGTGCTGGGCCGCATTACCCGCATGGAGGATGCCGAGACCGCCATTGCCGATGGCGTATGCGATGTGATCGGATCGGCGCGTCAGCTGATCGCCGAGCCATCTTTTGTCAGATATGCCCGCGACGGAACAGAACACCTCGGGCGCACCTGTATCGCCTGCAACTGGTGCATGGGCGGTATGGCTGTCGGCGTGTTCGGTTGCTCGATCAATCCGGCCAGCTATCGCGAGCGCATTGACGGTACTGGATAGTTTTTCTCCCGCTGCCAGACGTTCGAATGTGGTCGTCGTCGGCGGTGGGACCGGGCGGGATTGGAAGCCGCGCGCGTCGCCGCGATCAAGCAAGGTCACGCTGATCGAAGCCAAGGCTGAACTGGGCGGCGGGCTGGCGTTGTGGGCCAGGCTTCCCTGTGCGCGATTCGACAGTCACGCCATCTTGTGGTGGGAGCGTGAGCTGGCACGTCTTGGCGTGACGGTTCGCAAGGGCGAGGCGGCGACCGTCGCAGGCGTGCTGGCGCTGTCCCCCGATGCCGTGATCGTGGCGACCGGAGCCATGTTCGATCGGGCCGGCCGTAGCGGCATCGCCGATCGCGCGCTTCCCGGGGCGGAGCAGCCGCATGTCTGCACCCCGGAAGACATACTGGAGGGCCGCGTGAGGCCCGCCGGCAGGATCGCGGTGCTCGACGGCGAGGGCACGCATGCCAGCTCCGGCATTGCCGAATTGCTCGGCCGCGCCGGCGCCGACGTCACCATGATTTCGTGCAGTTTCTCGCCATACAGCAATACCATCATCATCGCTGCCGAGGCCGAGTCGTCTTCATCGCCAAGGGTATGGACGAAGCCAACGTCACCTTCCTGCCCGCCAAATGGGTGCGCGGCATCGGGAGCAGCGATCTGACGCTCTACAACGTCAACAGCGGGCGTGAATTGGTGCTGTCAGGTATCGATGCGGTGGTGCTGGTCACAGGACGGACACCAGTCGACGGCCTATCGGCGGGACTGGAGGGCAAGGTTGCGCAGCTTTTTGTCATCGGCGATGCGCTGGGCGTAAGGTCGATGGCTGCAGCGACATACGAGGGGCAGAAATTCGCCCGGATGATCGGCGAGCCTGAAGCGCCGAACAGTGTGGCGCAGGCCTATTTCGCGGCCAACGATCCGGCGGTCTATCCGGCGCCGGCGGGATGAATCGCAGAGTTGGCGTTCCTCGGCCAGCGGTGGCAGGTGCTTGTCATCATGACGATGCTACTGCCGAAATCACAGAATTCCGCCAGGTCGCGCCGCAGCGGGTCCAGTTCGTTGCCGGGGAACCGTGCGGCATGGCATCATCGGTGCTGGCGAACCATCCCTCGGCGATCCCGTCGAAGGGGAAGCGCGGCAGCGGATCGTGGGTCGGGATGTCCAGCGCATAGCGGACCGTCGTGTCATCGATCGATGCACTGGCCGTCTCGGCGAACACGCCTTCGAACCAGCGCCGGAAGGCCTCCGACGAAACTCCCGGCTTGCGCGCGAGGAAGCGGATCAGGCCGTCAGAGGCCCTACTTGCCCGGCTTGAGCACCGTCTCCGTGCAGTAGTAGGTGAAATCCGGCGTCAGCATGTCGAAGACGCGCAACTCGTCCTGGTCGATCGCGCGCGCTGGTCCTTGGCGAGAAGCCGCCGCCGTTCAGCGTCTCCACCGTCGGCTGACGGCGACCGCGACCCCGTCATGGCTGGCGAAATGCCCGGCACCTCCACTTCGATGCGGTTGCAATAGCGCATCCAGTCGATGTCGGGGTCGAGCACCGGGAACTGGCTGGCGAAGATCGCGTGGCTGCGCCAGGTGCTCGGCCAGTCCTCGCGGGAAACGCCCTCGGCGCGGCGGGCGAGATAGATCAGCTTGTTGTTCACTTTTTCCGGCTCCTTAGCGCCAGCGCAGCCTGTTCGCGGTTCAGTTGGTCGACGCTGGTCACGCCCATCAGCTTCATGTCGCGCTCGATCTCGTCCTTGCAGCAGCGCGATCGCGCGTTCGACCCCGGCCTGTCCGGCCGCGGCGAGCGCATAGAGATAGAGCCGCCCGCCCGAGGCGCAGTTCGCGCCCGCCGCCAGCGCCTTGAGCACATGGGTGCCGCGCCGCACGCCGCCGTCGCAGATGACCTCGATCCGGCCGCCGACCGCATCGACGATTTCGGGCAGCTGGTCGAACGGCGCGCGGCTGCCGTCAAGCTGGCGGCCGCCGTGGTTGGAGACCATGATCGCATCGACGCCGATATCGACCGCGCGCCGGGCATCGGCGACGCTCATCACGCCCTTGAGGCAGAAGGTGCCGCCCCAGTCGTCGCGGATCTGCTCGGCCATCTTCCAGTCCATCGACTGGTCGAGCATGGTGTTGAAATAGCTCTGCGATCGAAACGGCTCGCCGGTGCCTTCGCTGCACATGGGTGTCGAGATTGGGCAGCGCGAACTTCTCGCGGAGCACATAGTTCAGCGCCCAGCGCGGCTTGGTCGCGTAGGACAGCGCCGAAGACGGGGTGAAGCTTCGGCGGCGAGGTAAAGCCGCTGCGCAGGCAGCGTTCGCGCTTGCCGCCGACGATGGTGTCGACGGTCAGCGCGATGGCATCGAACTTGGCCGCCTGGCAGCGCTCGATCATCGAGCGGTTGAGGCCCTTGTCCTTGTGGACGTAGAGCTGGAACATCTTGGGCGTGGAGGTCAGCGCGGCGATTTCCTCGATGCTGACCGTCGCGAGGCTGGAAATGCCGCACCACAGCCCGAACTTCTCCGCCGCGCGGGCCACCGCGCGCTCGCCCTGCCAGTGGAACACGCGCTGCAGCGCGGTGGGCGAGAGGATCAGCGGCAGCGCGCTCTTGCGGCCCATGATCGTGACCGAGGTGTCGATCTCGCTCGACCCCGGCGAGCACATCGGGGACGAGGTCGCAATCGGCAAAGGCGGCGGTGTTGCGCGCCTTGGTCAGCTCGTCGTCGGCGGCGCCGTCGATATAGTCGAACACCGGCCAGGGCAGGCGCTGCTTGGCCAGCAGGCGGAAATCGTCGATGTTGTGGCAATCGGACAGGCGCATGGCCGGGGGCTAGCGGCAGACAGCCGCGCCGCGCAATGGTCTGGCTGAGGGATGGTTCACCGTTTCAGGTCGGCAAAGGTGTCGCATTGGTCCTCATCACCGGTTTCCAGCCCTCGGCGCAGCCATTGCATGCGCTGTTCACTCGATCCGTGGGTGAAGCTCTCGGGGTTCACGCGCTGGCCGGCATTGCTTTGCAGGGTGTCGTCGCCGATGGCGCTTGCCGCACGCATGCCTTCTTCCATGTCGCCGGGTTCGATGAGGTTGCGATTGCGCCCGGCCCAGACTTCGGCATAGCAATCAGCCTGCAGCTCCATGCGCACCTGCAGCTGGTTGGCCTGAGAAGGGTTCTGCGCCTGTGCGCTGCGCACCTGGTCGGCAAGGCCCAGCATTTTCTGGATATGATGGCCGTATTCATGCGCCATCACATACAGGCGGGCGAGGTCGCTGCCGGACGCACAACAATACCAACGAACGAGTAGATA
>CAVZRU010000005.1:0-210850 GCA_963777785.1 uncultured Alphaproteobacteria bacterium | reverse complement strand
TTCCCTGGGGCCCCGTTCAGTTACATATGCTGAAGTACGCCGCCGCTGCTGCTGGGCGGTGCCGATGCAGAGGACACAGTATTGGTGAAGGACGATCCCAGATCGCTGGCGAAGCCTTCCGGATTGTCCCAGACATTTCCCTGTCCAGAATACCAGCTGGCGGTTTGCATTGTCGTGCCTGCTGCCGCTGCCGCAGCAGCACGCCGGCGAAGCGTTCCGCCCCAGCGATTTTCGACATCCAGCGCGATCGCGTCGGGCGGGTCAACGTCGAACAGCTCCGGTCTCGGGAGGTCCAGGCTTTCGAGCCGACTTCCTCCGTAATGGACAGATGTCGCGGAAACCCGCGATGCGGTCCATCATCAGCCGACCCTCACGTCGGAGCATACATCCACCGAGAAAGCGCTGGATGCGCGATTGGCAGGATCACCAGCGGTACGACCCGCGAAGCCGCCGGCTGAGAACCGAAACGATTGTCGCCAGCGCGCTGCCGGCGGCGCCAGAGCGCGCGCCGGCCAGCGCCACCCACGATGACGCGCTGAGGCGACCTTTTGCCTTCATTGCGACTCGCAGGCCCAGGCAATGGCCAGCAATCCGATCGCTAGCAGCGGCAATCCGAGCTTCCGATCAAGGCCGATGGTCGGTACGGTCAAAGCCACCGCGACTCCAAGCATCGTCAGCCCGATCAGGACGAGCCATATGCCCGCTGCTCTGCTGATTTATCGTCCCTTCATACGCCGAACTTAGACCTTGCTGGAGCGCGATCTCGCTGCTGCAATGTGGCATGATTTCCTGCTTCGGTCTCGAGATGGCGTCACCTTCGCGACGGCTTATCATGGCCGCTTCAGGCGCGGGTTGGGTCGTTTCGCCGCCGCTTGGTGATCATTGAGTGCGGCTCAGTGTCGTGGTGCCTTTGCTGAACAGACCCGCATCTTCCTGGGCGATGTCCAGCTTTTCCGCGCACGCCGAGATCGACCATCGCCGCCGAGAACACGCTGATTGTCGAACTTCATGTCGCGATGTAACGTATGGCGGCCGGGCTCAGGCCGTCCAGCAGAGTGAACCTGGGTGCGATCGTCCCGCTCGCGGTCCGCGTCCTGCTATCCACCATGCGCGGATGTGATGAACAGCAGGCCGATGCCGGCGAGCAGTGCGGCGGCCCAGGCTGCCGATCCTGCAACCACCAGGAAGAGCACGCCTTGCAGTGCTGGGCGCTGCGACCACACCTTTGGGAATACAGCGGCTACAGTCAGCCCTTCCTCGCGGCCAAGCCAGCATGTAGTCCCGGAATCCGATCGACCCTGGCCGCTCCTCGATGACTTCGGCATTACCTCGGTCGGACCCTACAGCCCCGTATAGACGGCCCCAGACGCCGAAGTTTCGCTTTCGGGCAAGGTCATCACCATTCCGCCAAGTCTCCTTGGAAAGGTCGGCCCAGTACCGGTGGCGTTCCAGTAAAGCTGGTCCTGGTTCCTCCCCGTAAATGAGCTGGCAGGTGGTTCGGATAACGGATCGCGTCGCTGTGCTTTACCCGGTTCTACGGTGGTGTCCACGGAGCCGATGCGAATGCGCACGCCGTTGGACGGCTTATGCACTCCCAAGGTTTCCTCATGGCCGTCGCGTTGAACCGAAGCCGCCGTAAAGCACGACATTAGTCCTTAACCCCGCGCCATTCATCAGTGGTGGGGAAATCGCGCTGGATCCATCGTTGATTTGCTGGTTAAGCGCGAGAATCTGGATTGTCTCGGTAACGTCGAGATCGCCATTGGTCTTGATCGTCACATCGCTGAGGAAGCTGAGTATCCGCTGCGCCTTGCGGCGCATACCATGGGACCTTGTCCTGGGCGAAGCTGGCTGCGGGAAGCAGCAGCCACAGCAGCTGCGCAACGCGCGCATGGGGTCCAGCTCGTTCCGGTGCCGAAATCGATCTGCGGTACGGTTCTGATCGATGTGTCGTCATCCTTGTAGGATTCTTCTTCCGTGAAGCCCATCGGACGGCAACGACGACGTCGAAGAGGCTGGACCTGCGTATTCAGATCACGAACCGTGGCGTTGTCATACCAGCACGCTCCGGCGAGCTGCTCTTCGTTCCAGAGCTCGCCTTGAAGCTGGCGAAAGTACATCGCCTTGAGCTCGGGATGAGCTTGGCAACAGCAACCAGCGTCCCGGCGTCTGCTGAGCGCCGCATCGGCCTGGCTGTCGCACGACACCTTCGCCGATACGGCATCGCTGCGATGAGCAGTCACTTCATCCAGCACGGCGCGTACATAGAAGCGTCACCTTCACAGTGGTTACGAGGTTGGGGATCAAATCGGCGCGGCGGCAGAGCTGGACGTCGATCCCGCTCCATGCCTCCCGCACAAGGGCCCGCAAGCGCGCGAGTCGGTTGTAGATCACGACGAGGGTGAGAGCGAGCACCAGAACCGCAAGACCCAGGATAATCCAGATCGCCATACAAACTTCTCCGATCCTGCGGCCCGAACTTTCGTTCTCGTTTAGTCGGTCGCCGTTTCCACCGATGAAAGCACGAATGGCATGATCCAGGCAGACAGCCAGATTGCACTTATGGGCAAACCGATGCATAGCGAAGCCGCCTTATGATTCGAGCCGCTTACACCAGGTGGACCCTTCGCGCTGCACATCCACAGAGAGGCGGCGGGAGAGATGGCTGTCGCGAGCTTGAGACCCTGGCTTCGTCGATGCCGGCGATATCTACGCATCGCACAGTTCTGAACGCGATGAGGTCTATGTCACGGCGAGACTACTTCTGTCGCCCGATCCTTTCGGGAGACATTGCGATGAAGGCACTTAGCATGCTTCCGCGCCCCGATGGCCTGGCGATCAACCTCAAGAAACCTGCCGCCGGTCCGGTCTTGGCGGCAGATCAGCCATGCGGGTGCCGTTTTCCGTATCGTCGACCGTGCGCAAGGACTCCGGATAATTCGGCGTTGCGCGCGCCGCCCGCTTGGGTGCCGATGCCAGCCTGCGTCGAGAGTGTCGCCTGTATTGGCCGGGGGACCGGGACCCGAATTGGAAGCGGTGGAAGAGCGACTTGGTCGGCACTCCGATATTGCTCGTCGATCCCGCGCGTGGCGCCTGCCCTTCAGGGTCAGGTGTTCCAGCATGGACGGCGTGGACCGGGCGCTGCCGTGCGGCTCGGCCAGAGCCTGATTGCGCCGGGAAGGGCGCGACGATCTTGGAGCGCAGGCCGTCGCGCTGTCTCCAGTATCGCAGATGTCCCTGGCGCTGCGCAATACTCAGCCTAGCCTGGCGCGCATGTCGGCTCCCGTGTCGACCTGCTTGCCCTTTTATGAGGAACGACGCCGATTGCTCGAAGCGTCCGGGAGTGGCGCGGGATCATCCCGATTGGTGGCGGATGCAGGGCGACTCGATGACCAAGAGGCGTCACGGTTCATCGGTACGCCGCACTCGGCGGATGAGCTCATGGCCGACCATCATCCACGACCACCGTACCGATGACATGAACTGGCATTGATCCCCGCGTTGATGACCAGGCATGTAGATGGATGTCGGTGTCGCTGGAATTCCCGAGCAGATGGCAGCCGCCAGAAGGCGCTCCAGCGTTCCTCGGCAACGTCAGTCGGCTGGTGTGCGATGCCCAACCACAAGGACACGATCCTCACGATACCCGAGGTCGGCGGCGGCCGACCGCGATGACGGAGATGCCGGGTGAGCGGCTCGCACCTTCCACAGCTCTCCATGACGTCGAGCGCATCATGAAGGACACACCTATACGCTCACGCTGATCCTCGTAGCCGCCCCCGCAGCGGCGGCTGACTACAACCCCGGAAAGACGCGCCTTGGCACTACGGCCTTATGATCAGATCGAGATCGCGGTGCGCGGCTGGCGCGACCTATGCTGAAGACGAGAAGGGCTGCATGTTGTCGACAACACCAGTTCCTGCTCGGCAAGAAGGATGCCGATGCGGCCATCAAGCACCATGTCGAATGTGACGGCGACCCTATCTCTTCGATCAGCGGACCTGATCCCGGACGATGCCGGCCAGGTGCGGATGCGGCCAGAAGGCTGGCGCCGGAATATGCAACCAGGTTGCGCTCAGCGCCTTGAGTAAGAGCAGTGCGGCTGGTGTTGAAATCGACGCTGAACCACCATCAAGACCGAGAGTCATGTTCCTGCATCGTTCCACACCCCACCGGCATCGCCGCGACATGGCCGGCACACCTACGCCGGCCCTGTGGCACGCCACTGGCGTGAAGGATGGTTTCCGGTAGAGCCGTCGTCGCGGTGGTTCAACGGCTTCGCCGATCATTGCCAGCCACGTCCATCTGAGGTTTCGGCCGGCTGGTCGCGCGTTCAGATCGAGGCGGCAGGCGGCGTTGCAACTGAACACGATGCGGTCGATGACCAGGATCGCGATGGCCATGACCAAATGCTGGCTCCACGCATGGACCCTGATCGCGGACGGCGTGGTGCTATCGTCAACACCCATCACCGATGCGATGGTGTGCATCTCCAGGGGCTCCAGCAAGATCACGCCGGCATGCTGATGGCGATTGCGGTGGACATTACCAGTATGTTGTGTCGGGCACGACCCCGATCAAGGCCGGAAGGTCGTTGCTCAAGGGCGAGGAAGTTGACGCTGATCTCGTCGACACGATGGTTGCTGCCGCAGGACGGCGCATTGACTCGATCAGGAAGTCGCCGATATCAAGCGATCCCGCCTTGCCGACCTCGATCATGCTCAGGTATCTGTTCCCGCCAATTCTATGAACTGCCTCACCGGAGGCGCTCGGGCTTTCGCTTCCGGGCAATGGCACGACGTTGGCAGCCTGGTTCAGATCGCGGCAACTGTTCGAGCGGCAAGGTTCGTGGTGCGACGCTGGCCGAACGTTATTACGAGGACGATGAAAGCGTCCTTCACGTCGATCAGGGCGAGCTTCGAGGCGTTCAGAACGCCAGTGACCTGCAATTGCCATGGGTGGTTCGGCCGACGCGGTGCTAATTGCTTCTGCGCGCCGTGAGGGCAAGATTTCGAGACCACCATGACCGACATCGACCGGCTCTCGCGCCAGGGTGCATGCCTCGGCAAGGTCGCCCCTGCCAAGGCGGACATCATCAAGCATTAGCGGCAGAGGATGCCATGGCGATCCTCGGAGGACTTGATCGTCACTGTCCGTCTGCGCTTCCGACAGTGCACAGCCCGACGATGGGGCGATGCTCGGCGGACTGGGACTGTCGCCTGACCAACGATCCGATGAGTTGCGGATACCTTGAGGGCCACGCGGCGGGGTGCAACAGGACCGCGTTGAGCAATTGCAGGAGCCCGGCGACGACATCGACACGGACCGTGCAGGCGGCGTTATCCGCTCGGCGGACCTGCTGGGCGGACGCAGGGCTTGCGGTGTCGACGGCGACATCGCGCTGGATGGTTCAGTCGTGAAGACTTCGGCGTCGATGAAGCGTCCTGGAGTTCCAGGACCTGCCAAGGTATTCGAAAGCCAGATCGCCGTGGCCGGGATCCTCGCCGGCCAGGTGGAAGACGGCGACGTGGTACTGCGCTATGAAGGGCCGAAGGCCGACCAGGCATGCAGATGCTCTATTTGACCAGCTACATCGAATCGAAGGGGCTCGACAGCTCGCGCTGATCGCCGATGGGTGCTCCAGCAGCGGCAGCGGCTGTCGAATCGGCACGTTTCGCCCGACCGCGGAAGGCGGCGATCGGTCTGGTGGAAGAACGGTGACCAGATCATCGACAGTTGCCAATCGAGCATCGATCGCCCGTCCGATGTGAGAGCTACGGCGCGGCGCCGCTGCGGATGGAGGCAAGAGGCGATGCTGCTGGTCACCAGCAAGCCGCGTCCGCGCAAGGTCTCCGTTCCGCTGCAGCCTCGCGGCCATGACCACCAGCGCCGCGCGCGGGCCGTGCGCGAGCATCTTGGCCACTTCGTCGATCATCCCACTCCAGGACCGATGAAACGCGCCAACTGACCAGGATCGCTCCCGTCGCGCAGATCCGCGCGGCAAAAAATTGATCGAACACAGGACCACGTGGATCCGCTCATGAGATCGCGGGCAAGACCACGGCTAATGAGTCTATCGTCTCGCCTGGCCTCGAGCCGTGACAGTGCTTTGTGGCCCGGGCGACAATGGCGGCGATGGCTATGCGATCACCGAAAGCCTGCGCAAGCAGCAACTGTGCCGTAGTGGTTGTCGCGCACTCGTGCCGGAAGTTCGCAGCTGCGGAGCGTGCGCACGCTGGCCTCTGAAGGTCAGAATATGGGCCCGCGGCGACCGCCGCAAGGCGCGGTGTTCGTCGATTGCCTGTTCAGCAGCGGCCTGACGCGGCCTCTTCGCAAGATCTCCTCACCTGCTTCAGAAGCTGAGCCGCTCGCGTGTGAAGCCTGGGTCGCCGTCGATTGCCGACGAGCGTTTGAGCGACAGCGGCAGCTCGCTGGAATGAAGGCTTGCCGCCGGTGCGGTTGACGATGGCGTCCTGGAAGTTCGCGCGTCGGACGATGCCTGTGCAGCGAGATGATGGGGGAGCGGCACCCTGGTTGGATCGGTGGAAGGCATGCACGGGCCAGCAACTGCTGGAGCCTACCTGACGGCGCCTCCCGGCAATCCGCGTGGATTGCGCGCGCGGCTGCGCCATCGTCGCTGGCGCCATGCCAGGCACTTCGGTGCTTGCTTGCAGCGCGGCGATCTGCGCGGCGAGGCAGGCTATGTGGAGCTCGCCCGCGACACTGGCCCGCCGACGAGCGCCTGCCGATGGTGGTGGAATTCGTGGCGCTTGCCGACGCGGTTGCCGCATCTTTATCGAGATTCCGGGCTGGGCGAAGCGAAGCATGGCAGCAAAGCTGTCGATGCGCTTACCGCGATTTGCCAACTGTATCCTCGAATTGACGCGCTGGTCTTGTTGAAGAACACATGCTGAACGGCGTCACGAACCAGGTGGTCAGCGACTTCCCGCATGAAGGCCGGCTTGTCGCGCTGGCCAAGGCGTCGAATTGTCTACGTCGGCCAGCGCTCCGTCGCGCTCGATCTGGCGCGGCGATCGGGAATGTAGTTGATGGCGAAGGGACCGGACACGATGATCGCTGCGCCCGATGGCAGCTCGCGATGCGCGCAGCGGCCCGGCTGCGGGCTTTCGGCGGCCAGGGACTGGCAACGTTTTTTTTTTTTCTGGCTCGTAGCAGACCAGTTGGCTGCAGTTCCAACCGTTCGATGCCGGATGCGAGGCGGTATGGCTCCATGGCGATGCCGCGCGCCAAAGCGGCCTGTTCTTCTTCCACGACCAATTTGATCGTGATTGTTGCGTTTCTTGCGAGTCATGTCTATGAGTGTGAAACTATAAAAGAATATGCGCATTCCAGCCAAAGGCGACAGGATAGCTTCAAGCGGCCGGCAGTCCGGCACGGCGCGGGAGACCGCGTAGGCGAACAGTGCGATCCTGCCGGGCGTGCGGCGTTCACCGCCTCCCTGCCGCCATTTCGGCAGTTGCAGGGGCTGTCCAGCTTCAGCATCTCGACGAGGAAACGCTGCGCAGCTTCGTCAGCGACCGGGTGCTGCACGCCGCCATGGCCAAGGGCTTCCGACCCGAAGTCTTCGCAGCGGCGCATCTGTCCCCTCCGCAAAGCCGCACAGCCACGCTCACGCCCTTCCAAGGGCGGAGGACGACCAGATCGGTTTCGGGAAGGGCCAGCTTGGCGCCGATCGTGGGATCTGCCGAATGCCCCGGTGCTTTGCACCTGATCTGGTCAAGGTCCTGACTTCGCTGCGCAGCATCCTCGGCGCCGGCGAAAGGGTGAGCTGCGGCTCAATGTCGATATCGAGCTGGCCTTGACCGAGAGACGCGGCGTCGATGTCGCCCTCAAGGGCATGTAGGTGGACGGCTTGGCCGAGATCGAGGCCATGCTCGCTTTTGCGCGGGACAATGCCCTGGCCAGGCTGGTGATCGACCAGGGCTGCGGCCCGGAGGCACTGTGGGGGCCCGGAGCCGGTGCGGGCGGTTCGGCTCAGCGGTGTGAGCGTACCTGCCGCCGGGCTCGTTTCTCCAGGCGACTGAAGACGGCGAAGCCGCGCTGGTCGCGCGGCGCGCGATTGGCTGGGCGGTGCGCGCGGACGATTGCCAATCTTGACCAGGCTGCGCAGAACCTGCCTTTCGCTCTGGCAGGGCCGGCCAAGGTGTTGAGCAATCGAAGCGGCGCAAGCGGCCCATCTCGCTTGCAAGGCTGCAGCGGCGGCCAAGGCCGAAACCGGTCCATTCCATGCACCGAGACTTGTTCCGCAATCCGCTGCAACTGGATGGCTGAACCGCTTCGATGCCATATTGCTCGATCCGCCGCGTGCGGGGGCGCGCGACCAGATTGAGCTGCTCGCCCGAACTTCGTGCCGCGTATCGTTTATATCAGCTGCAATCCATCCACTGGGCGCGAGATGCGAAGCAACTGGCGGTCGCGCTATCGCCTGGCCCAGCTGCGCCCGGTGGGGCAATTTCGCTGGTCGACCACGTCGAACTGGCGAGCCTTTTTTATCGAGATCCTTGAAGTGACCATACCCAATTTGATAGGCGTTGAGCCAGTTTCGCGCCTTGCCACGTTAAGGTTTTCGGCGTGCGACTATTTACAATTTTCGGACGAATTTTCATCCGATATGGTAAAGAAGATCATTTGCCAGAGACTCTTGCCCCTGACCTAGCATCTTCAATGACTTCTGCGGCAAACATAACAATTCTGTAGCATTAAAGTCGGCTAAGCAGGGGCTACTGGATCGATTGGGCGGTGATCTCGACCGGACAGAATAGCGCTCGACAGCAGCAACAAACCGCTCATGAGCCTTGGACGCAGGCGACGAGCATCTTGTCGACGACGCCAGGCGTCTGGCGGTTCCCGAAGAACTCCTAAATCTCGAAGAGTTGAATGCCTTCAGAAGACGGCGCAAAACGCTCTGGACCTTCATGCGGCCAAGCAACCAGGCCTTCGTTCACCCCCACCATGCTGTCCGACTACGTCGACTGGCAACGCCTGATCACCGACAATTTCGGACCGGGCAAGGTGCCGCTGCGCTATCTGGTGCTGGGCAGCCGGGCGCCGGGCGTGTTCTGTTTCGGGGGCGATCTGGAACTGTTCCAGCGGCTGATCCGCGAACGTGACCGCAACGGGCTGGTTCAATATGGCTATAAATGCGTGGAGATCCTCCAGCGCAACATGCAGTCGCTCGATCTTCCGATCCTGACCATCGGGCTGGTCGAAGGCGCGGCGCTGGGCGGCGGTTTCGAAGCGCTGCTGTCATTCGATTACATCATCGCCGAACGCGGGGCGACCTTCGGCCTGCCGGAAGTGATGTTCGGGCTGTTCCCGGGAATGGGCGCGCACGCGATCCTGTCGCGCAAACTCGGCAGTGCGATGGCTGACCGGCTGATCATCTCGAACGAGACCTACTCGGCCGAGCAGATGTACCAGCTGGGTATCGTCCACAAGCTGGCCGAACCGGGCGAGGGGCTGCAGGCCTGCCGCGATTTCATCGACAAGTCCGAACGGCGCCATGCCGGTCTGGTCAATTCGCGCAAGGCGATGAAGCTGACCAACCCCGTCCGGCTGGAAGAACTGAAGCGCATCGTCGACTTGTGGGCCGACGCTGCGCTCCAGCTTCGCGAACAGGATCTCAAGGTGATGAGCCGCCTGGCCGCAGCGCAGACGCGGCTGTCCCAGTCGGTCTAGGCGAACGCCCTGCCTAGCGGGCGTCCACCATCACCAGTTCGGCATCGTCGAGCGCCTCGATCACGATATTGTCGACGTCCGTGATGGCGATCCCGTCACGCGGGCCGGCTTCCTGGCCATTGACCCGGATGCTTCCTGACGCTGCCACCAGATAGAGGTGGCGCCAGGCACTGGCCTCGTATTCGAGCACGCCGCCGGCCGAGAGCTTCGCCGCCAGCACCTTTGCATCGCTTCGGATCGGCAGTGCATCTTCAGCTTCTGCAGCCGCGCCCGGATCGCCGGTCGCCACCACGACCCACTTCCCGGCGCGATCCTCGCGCGGGAACTGGCGCATGCCCCAGTCGGGCTTCTCGCCCGCCCGGTCGGGCTTGATCCAGATCTGGAACAATGTGGTCGGCTGAATCTCCATATTGTATTCGGCATGGACCACGCCGGTCCCCGCGCTCATCACCTGAACGTCGCCCGCACCGGTGCGGCCGGTATTGCCCAGCGAATCCTTGTGGGTGATCGCCCCGCTGCGCACGAAGGTGATGATCTCCATGTCGTTGTGCGGGTGGGGCGGGAAGCCGGCGCCAGAGGCGATCACATCGTCATTCCACACCCGCAGGGCGCCCCATCCCATCCGGTCGGGGTCATGATAGTCGGAGAAGCTGAAGTGATAACGGGTATTGAGCCAGCCATGGTCGCGATGCGCCAGGTCTGCGAAGGGTCGGATATCGATCATCGAACAATCCACATCGGCGGGGTGTTTACGCCGGAATGATCACAATATAATGTGATGAATCGCGCACTTTCAACCACCCGAGCCGTGGCCTTCGGCAAGGTAGTCGGCGCTCTGCATTTCCATCAGGCGGCTGACGGTCCGCTCGAATTCGAAGCTGCCGTCGCCCGCCTTGTAGAGCTCTTCAGGCTCGGCAGCGGCGGTGGCGAGCAGCTTGACCTTGTTTTCGTAGAGCGCGTCGATCAGCGTGACGAAGCGCGCCGCCTCGTTGCGCTGCTCCGGCCCCATTACCGGAATGCCGACGATGATCACCGTGTGATAGGCGTGGGCGATCGCGAGATAATCGGCCGCGCCGCGCGGCTTCGCCGCACAGCCGCTTGAAGCTGAACACCGCCACGCCCTTGAGGCTCTTGGGCACGTACAGCGTGCGCCCGCCGCCGACGTCCAGCTCGCCCGAGGGGACATTGGCCGCATCCTCGGGCGCGTAGTCGGTCAGGCGGAAGAAGGCTTCGCGCACTTGCGCGGTCGCTTCGGGCCCGAGCGGCATGTGCCAGGTGGCCATCCCGCCCAGGCGTTCGAGCCGGTAATCGACCGGGCCGTTCAGCGGCAACACGTCGAGCTCGCTGCTCGATCAGGGCGATGAACGGCAGGAAATGCTCGCGGTTGAGCCCGTCCTTGTAGAGTTCGCTGGGCGCGCGGTTGGAGGTGGTGACGATCGTAACGCCCGTGATCGACGATCAGCGCGCGGAACAGCCGGCTCATGATCATCGCATCGGCGGAATTGTTGACCACCATCTCGTCGAAGGCGAGCACCCGCAGGCCGCTCCGCCGTCGGTGCCGCGCGGCGACCGGCGGGATCGGATCGCCGGCTTCCTTCTGCGCGCTCGATCGTCAGCAAGGCGTGGACCTCGAGCATGAAGGCGTGGAAGTGGACGCGGCGCTTCTCGGCGATCGACGAGCGTGGCGTGGAACAGGTCCATCAGCATCGACTTGCCGCGCCCGACGCCGCCCCACAGATAGACGCCGCGCGGCGATGCTCGGCTTTGCGCCCAATAGCCTGCCGAGCAGGCCGGGCTTGCGCGTCGGCGCTTTCCAGCTCGCGCTGCAGCGCGTCGAGCCGCTCGGCCGCGGCGCGCTGTTCCGGATCGGGCCGCAGCTCGCCTGCGGCGATCAGCGCCTCGTAGCGGGCCAGCATTCCGGCCATTGGCAGCGAACGACCTGGCCGCGTCGCTGCATGATGCACCAGGCCTCAGCATGCGCCGTTCCACCTGCATCTTCTTGATCTCGGCGATCGCCTTGGCCGGGCGAAAGGCCCTTGGGGCAGACGTTGGCGCAGTTCATGATCGTGTGGCAGCGATAGAGGCGGAACGGATCTTCCAGCTCGTCGAGCCGCTCGCCGGTCATCTCGTCGCGGCTGTCGGCCAGCCAGCGATAGGCCTGGAGCAGGATCGCCGGGCCGAGGAACTTGTCGGAATTCCACCAGTAGCTCGGGCAGGAGGTCGAGCAGCAGGCGCACAGGATGCACTCGTAGAGCCCGTCGAGCTTTTCGCGCTGTTCGGGCGATCTGCAGCCGCTCCTTGCCCGACGGCGTGGTGCGTGACGGTCTGCAGCCAGGGCCGGATCGAGGCGTATTGCGCGTAGAAATGGGTGAAATCGGGCACCAGATCCTTGATCACTTCCATGTGCGGCAGCGGCGTGATGCGGATCTCGCCCTTGCAGATCCTCGATCGCGGTGGTGCAGGCCAGGCCGTTCTTGCCGTTCATGTTCATCGAGCAGGAACCGCAGATCCCCTCGCGGCAGGAACGGCGGAAGGTCAGCGTGGGGTCTGATCTCGTTCTTCATCTTGATCAGCGCGTCGAGCACCATCGGCCCGCAGTTGTCGAGATCGATCTCGAACGTGTCGTAGCGCGGATTCTCGCCGCTGTCGGGATCGTAGCGATAGACCTTGAAGCGCTTGACCCTGGTCGCGCCCTCGGCGCTTGTGGACCCGCGCCCTTGCTGCTGATCTTGCTGTTTGCGGGAAGCGTGAAAGTCGCCATCGATACAATCCTGCCGTTTCGCGCCTTCTCTAGCGATTGTGCGCTGCGGGGCAAGTGCACGGTGAATTTGGACAGCTTGCCGTTGCCGATTGCGGTGTAGGATGGCTGAGTATCGCGTGATGCGCGCAAAGACAGGCGGGAGGGGCCGATGGGATTTCGCAATTGGTACGACGAAACGATCGTGCCCCGGATGATCAAATGCGCCTGCGGCGATCCGAAGATTGCGGCCTTGCGTGCCGAAGTGGTGCCGCTGGCCGAAGGAAGGGTATTCGAACTGGGCGTGGGCGGCGGGCTTAACCAACCGCTTTACGATCGCTCCAGGATAACCGGCTCTTCGCCGGGATCGACCCGTCAGGCAAGCTGCTCGATTACGCGCGCGAGGCTGCGCGTGGAGCTGGGTTGGGAAGCCGATATCCGTGCCGGCGTGGGCGAAGACATCCCGTTCGGGGATGCCAGCTTCGACACGGTCGTTTGCACCTACACGCTTATGCTCGGTCGGCGATCAGGCGCAGGTGCTGAAGGAAATGCGCCGGATCCTGAAGCCGGGCGGCAAGCTGCTGTTTCTCGAGCACGGCAAATCGCCCGATGCGGGGCCGGCAAAGTGGCAGCGCAGGATCGAGCCGGTCTGGAAGCGTATGATGGGCAATTGCCACCTAACGCGCGAAGTCGCCCCTGCGGTGCAGGCGCATGGCTTCGAACTGCAGAATGTCGGCAGCAAATATATGGACAAGATGCCGCGCTGGGCCGGCTTCATACAATGGGGTGTCGGGATCAAGCCGCGCGGCTAGGGCGCGTGAAAGCGGGCGCCCGAAAGCGCCCGCCACACTTCATTCCTTAGGCTTGGTCAAAGCCGCTTCGATGTCTTTCCACGACACGAGCTTGAAGTTTTGCGCCTGCTCGCCGTTGACGCCGTCCTGGGCGACGAACAGACCGGCGGGAAATTTTGGTCCGAAATCGCCAAGCATCAGGTCAATTCCGTCGGTTTCTTCGGTTGAGCCGAATTCTCCCGCGGCGATGCGGAAGCGGCCGACCGGCTCAATGTCGGGCAGGGAGAAGACCGCATAGGCATTGTCGCCTTGACTGGACACCACGAGGTATCCGCCATCTGCGCCGTCAGTGACGAGCGCCAGCCCCTCGACATCGGCGACGAGATATTGGTTGTCGACCGATGCGACCAGCGTGCCTTGTGTTTCGCCGGGTGCGAAGCGCCAAACGCCGGCTGCTTCTTCCCCGACATAGAGCGTGCCGCTGCGCGGATCGACTGCGCAGCCTTCGATCTGTGTCGGGATCTTCATCGTCCGAAGCGGCACGCTGGCCGGTGCGGCCCGCGATAGATCGAGCCGGTATTCGATCACCTTCCCGTCTTTCAGAGCCGAATAGGCCCGGGTCTCAGCGCCGTTCTGCCACATGCAGAAGCCGTAGCCTTCACCGGGGCCGCCGTCGGCTTTGCCGAGAATGGCCAACTCGCCCGACGTCGTATCGAGCCGGAAGACGCTGAGCGCGGCCCGCGCCGGATCGTCGCGATTGCTCGCGGCGACGATCACGCCGTGATCCGGCGTTTCAACCAGCGCGACATTGTTGACGAGGCCGGCATCGACGAAGCTCTTCTTCGCCCCGTCGAGCCCGTAGACGTAGAGGCCGGCCTTCTTGTCCGTACCGACCACCAAGCTCGCGGCCGGATCGCTCGGATTGCGCCAGATCGCCGGATCGTCCGCCGCATCTGCATTGGAAGTGCCGACTGGCGCGGTTTCTGCACCTGCAGTGACCGTCACAGCCGGCATGCCGGTGATCGGCGGGGTGGTGGTGCACCCCGCCAGTGTCGCTGCCAGTACCAGCGGAGCTATCACCCTACGCATCAGAAAGTCACCGTGGCGCCGAACTTCACCGTCGGGCCATATTCTTCGTACTGCCGTAACCGGGTTCCGCCGGAGAAGTTCTGATAGGCGTAATATTTGGCGTTGTTCACGTTGATCCATTCGGCAAACAATTGCACCTGCTCCACCACGCGATACTTCGCGGAAAGGTCGAGTTGGAAGTGGTTGTCGACATAGCGATCCTCCTCCGGTTCGCTGCCGAGCTCGTCCAGATATTTGGAGCGATATGTCCCCGCAGCGCGCAGGCTGATCGGGCCCTTCTCGAAGCCAAGGACGGCGTTGAACGTGTGCTTCGATGCAGAAGGCAGCGAAATTTCGCGCGGATCGCTGACCACGCCATCTTCGAACACTGTGCCCTTGGCATCGGTGTAGGTGTAGTTGAACTGTGTCAGCAATCCATCGAATGGCGCGGGCAGGAATGTGTAAGACTGGCTGTAGCTGGCCTCAAAGCCATAGATCGTGGCGCTCTCGCCATTCACAAAGCTCGTGATCTGGTTGTATTCCTTGCCTCCGATGGTGCCTTCTGCATCTTCATCGGTATATTCGGCGACGTAGTTCTTCACGTCCTTGTAGAAGAAACCAGCCGAAATGCCGCCAGTGCTGGAAAAGTAATATTCCGCTGCAAGGTCCAGGTTCCAGGCCTCGAATGGCTCGAGATCTGGATTGCCGATCTCCAGCTCTTCATCTTCGATCGCGGCGCGCGGCGCGAGCTGCGAAAGCTTTGGCCGCACCAGGCTCTTTGAGCCCGCGGCGCGCAGGACGAGATTGTCGTTCGGTGCGAAGCGGACAGTGAGGCTCGGCAACCAGTCGGTATAGTTGCGATCGAATTCCAGAAGTGTGGTGGTTTCTTCGTCGATGTCGAGCAGATTGCCGCGCAGCTTGTTCTTGGTGTGCTCCATGCGCACGCCGCCGATAACCCGCAGCGTGTCTGAGTCCCACCGGCCGAGAAGATAGCCGGCATAGATATCTTCATCGGCCTGATAATCGTCGGCATTGGAGCCTTCGTACGTATCGCCATCGTCGAGTTCGAACATGTCCGGATTGGCGTAGAAGAAATCGCGCCAGACACTTTCCTTGGCGATGACGGGGCCGAGATCTGCCTTGCGGTAGGTTTGCTCACCAAGGATGCCGCCATCGGCCATCGTAAAATCGTCGACTGCTTCGAATACATCGATGTCAGCATCATAGCGCTTGCTGCGCCAGCGGATCTTGCCTCCCGTCTGGACGGTGAAGTCGCCGCTATCCATCGGGAAGCTGCGCGCGAGATCGGCCTTGATCGCATATTCTTCGTCGGTCGAATCGCTCAGCGTCGTGCGCTCCAGCTTGTCGAATTCATATTCGGAGGGATCGTTGAATCCCGCCGCGCCGCTGGTGATGGAATAGGTTGTGAAGCGGGGATCGCTGTAATCGAAGGTCACGCCGAAATCGTCACCGTTCTCGTACGAGCGCGCATAGGCTGCAGGATCGATCGAGCCGTCTTCCCGCTCACTGGATTTGGACCAGCTTGCGGAATATTCGGCCTTCCACAGGCCGGACTTCGGTTTCGCCGCCGACAACTACGGACCGGATCTTCTGCGATTCAAAGCGATCCTTCAGATCACGCTCTATAACGATCTCCTCGTCGTCTTCGGGATCGAGATCGGCTGCCGTAAAAGTGGCAGAGGTCATGCTGCCGCTCGGGTCGGCGGCATCGCCAAGGTCGAACGTCAAGCGGCGGCGATATTCCTGGTCGTCGAATTGGCTGTAGAGACCGCGCACATAAAGCGCCGTGCTATCTCCGACGCGAAAGTCGAGGCCGAGTGACGCGGTAATGCGTTCGCGCTCGACGTCGTAGTCGCGATATTCAAGCGTTTCGGCAAACAGAACACCGTCTTCGACATCCCAGTCTTCAGACTTCGCTGTTGTCGGTCTCGAATTCGCGTTTGTAGTAGGACGCGCCGAGCGAGATACCGACATTGTCGCCAAGGCGAGTGGAGACATCGACGCTGCCTTTCGGAGTAACGGTGCCCACGTAATCATTATAGCTGCCTTCCAGCTTCGCTTTGTAGAGCGGCTTCTGGCGATCGAAAGCGCTGGTGGTCTTGATTTCGACCGACGCGCCGATCGTGTCGGCGTCCATGTCCGGGGTAAGGGATTTTTTCACTTCGATGGATTCGATCAGGTCAGCCGAGATCACGTCCAGCGCGACCGAGCGCACGTCGGATTCCGGGGCTGGTACACGGACGCCGTTGAGCGAAGTGGAATTGAGTTCGGGATCGAGCCCGCGCACCGACACGAACCGGCCTTCGCCCTGATCGTTGAGAACATTGACGCCGGGAAGGCGCCGCAGCAATTCGGCGACGTTCTGGTCTGGGAACTGACCGATCGCGTCACGCGTCAGGACATCGCTGACACCATCGGAAGCGCGCTTGCGAGACAGTGAACTTGCTAGATTGCCAGATTGACCGAGGACGAGGATCTGGTCCTGCGCGCCGCCGAGTGCAAAATCGAGTTTGATCAGCCCGGTTTCGGGTACTTCGATGGTCTGGGTGACCGATTGCGCACCAACGTAGCGCGCTTCGACTGTGTAAGTTCCGGCCGGCAGATCGCCGAGCAAATAGCTGCCATCACGCGAGGTCGTGACCTCGCGGTTCAGTTCTACGATCCGTACCTGGGCCGATTGCAGGGCAACGGTGCCGCTGCCATCGATGACATAACCGGTCAAATCGCCGGCGAGAGCGGGGGTGGCAATGCTCAGCGCGAGGACAGCGGCGCTTGTTGAACTTAGCAATCGTCTAGATGTCATGGGGGTCTCCGATCCAAGTGATGGTCGGAGCCGCTAGGGCGTGGTCATGACTCTGAGACTACAACTCGGTTACGAAGCGATGACACCTAACCGGTGTGTCAATGCTGCCACAAACTGGCTGCGTTAGAGGCTAAGATTGGCATCTGTCCTCGGCCGGATGGTAATGGCTGTGCGCGGCCGGGAGGCGGATTGGTTTCCGCCTCCCGGTGATGTGCTTGCGCAGTTTGCCTATTCCCCGAAAGTGCGTTGCCACCAGCCACGACGTGGCTCGCCAGCAGGGCCTTCATCAGTGGAAGCTTCAACGGCTTCGGCCGGTGCATCGGCCTCTTTTACCGCCACTTCGTCCGCAGCATCAGCTGTCTCTGCCGGTGCTTCTGCGGTAGCTTCAACCTTCTTGCGCGATCGGCGCTTGGGCTTTGCTTCCGGCTCCGGTGCAACCTCGACCGCAGCATCTATTTCCGCTTCCGGCGCTGGCTCGGTTGCAGCTTCGGACTGGGGTTCGGCATCGGCCTTCTTGCGACGAGTGCGCTTTGGCTTGGGAGCTTCCTCCGCAGCTGGCTCGTTTACACTGGCATCTTCCTCGGCTTTGGCCGGTTCGGCTTTGCGTGAGCGACGCTTCGGCTTGGGCTTTTCTTCCGGCTCTTCGGCGTCCGCAGGCGTGTCGCCTGGATCGGCAACCACTGCGATATCGCTTTCGAGTTGTTCGGAGATCTCTCCGGCAACTTCGGCAGCGTCTGCGCTACCGCCTTCATTCTCACCCGAACCCTCGCCATCGGCACGCCGGTTCCTGCGGCGACCTCCACGGCGGCGACGCTTCTTGCGCGGTTCGCCGTTTTCATCGGTGGCGCCTTCTTCATTCGCTTCGCGCGGCTGTTCGTCGTCGGAGCCATCATCGTCATCCGAACCGGTTTCGCCGTCCCGGCTCTGTTCGTCTTCAGGGCGTTTGCGGCCACGGCCACCCCTGCGGCGGCGGCGGCGTTTCTTGTTCGCACCATCTTCGTCGCTACGTTCTTCGTCGCCGCGATCTTCGTTGCTTTCATCCGCGTCGTCGTCATCGTCGTCGGAATAGGCATCGAGCTCTTCATCGTCCTCGTCCTCGATCGATGATCGGCTCGAAACGGGGCACAGTCGTCGGGCGCGGGCCGGCGCTGGCGACGCGCATCTTGGCGCCTTCGTCCTCGCCTTCGGGCACGACCTGCACGGTCACGCCGTAGCGCTCCTCGATCTCGACGAGATCGGCGCGCTTTGCGTTGAGCAGGTAGACCGCCGCCTCGGTGCTGGCGTAGAGCGTGATGAGCGTGCCCTTGCCCTTGGCCGCCTCGTCCTCGATCAGGCGCAGCGCCGACAAGGCCGGCGACTGGATGCGGTGCGGACCAGGCCCGGTGCCGTCGCAATGCGGGCAGGAGCGGGTGGTCGCTTCGAGCACGCCGGTGCGCAGGCGCTGGCGGCTCATCTCCATCAGGCCGAAGCTGGAGATGCGGCCGACCTGGATGCGCGCGCGATCGTTCTTCAGCGCGTCCTTCATCGCCTGTTCGACCTTGCGGATGTTGGAACTGTATTCCATGTCGATGAAGTCGATCACGACCAGGCCGGCCATGTCGCGCAGGCGCAACTGGCGGGCGATTTCGCTGCGCGGCTTCCAGATTGGTGCTGAGCGCGGTCTGCTCGATCCCGTGTTCCTTGGTCGAGCGGCCGGAGTTGATGTCGATCGAGACCAGCGCCTCGGTCGGGTTGATGACCAGATAGCCGCCCGATTTCAGCTGCACGACCGGATCGTACATCGCGCGACAGCTGGTCTTCCGCGCCGTAGCGCTGGAACAGCGGCACCGGATCGGACATAGGCCTTCACCCGCCGGGCATGGCTGGGCATCAGCAGCTTCATGAAGTCGCGCGCGGCCTTGTAGCCGTCCTCGCCCTCGACGACGACTTCCTCGATGTCGCGGTTGTAGATGTCGCGGATCGCGCGCTTGATCAGGTCGCTGTCCGAATGGATCAGCGCGGGCGCGGTCGAGCCGAGCGTGTTCTCGCGGATCTCGTCCCACAGCGCGGGCGAGATAATCGAAGTCGCGCTTGATCTCGGTCTTGGTGCGCTGAAGCCCGGCGGTGCGCACGATGCAGCCCATCGACTTGGGCAGCTTGAGCTCGGAAACGATCTACTTCAGCCGCTTGCGGTCCGACGCGTTGGATGATCTTGCGGCTGATGCCGCCGCCATGGCGTGGAATTGGGCATCAGCACGCAATAACGGCCGGCGAGGCTGAGATAGGTGGTCAGCGCGGCGCCCTTGTTGCCGCGCTCTTCCTTGACGACCTGCACCAGCAGCACCTGGCGGCGGTGGATGACGTCCTGGATCTTGTAGCGGCGGCGCAGCGCCATGCGCTTGGCGCGGACTTCGTCCGCTTCCTTGGCGCGGCCGCGGCCGCCCGCCCTGGCGGCGGCGGCCACGGCCGCGGCGGCCGCGATCGTCGCCTTCGTCGGCCGATCGGCGGCTCTTCGCCGTCGTCTTCGCCGTCGTCGTCGGCATCGTCGTCGGACGCGTCGCCGTCGTCGTCGTCGTCGATCTCGCCGCCGTCGATCGTGGCGACGTCGTCCTTCTCGGACGTGTCGATTTCCTCGACGCCGTCATCGTGCCATTTCGTCGGCGAACGCTTCGCCGATCCGTCATCGTCGAGTGAATCGTCGCCGGTCGTCGTCGTCGTCCTCGTCGTCGTCTTCGGCGCGCAGGGCGGCTTCTTCGGCGGCCGCAGCGGCTTCTTCGGCCAGCAGCGCCTCGCGATCCTCCTTGGGGATCTGGTAATAGTCGGGGTGGATTTCGCTGAAGGCGAGGAAGCCGTGACGATTGCCGCCGAAATCGACGAACGCCGCCTGCAGCGACGGTTCTACCCGGGTTACCTTGGCGAGATAGATATTGCCCTTGATCTGCTTGTGTTCGGCAGATTCAAAATCGAATTCCTCAATCCGGTTGCCCTTGAGCACCGCCACCCGTGTTTCTTCCGGGTGGCGCGCATCGATCAGCATGCGCGTTGCCATTGTGTATTCTCCGGGCGCGCCTCGTCACCATGCGACCTTTTCAGTGAGGAGTGAAGCGGCGCGCACATATGCTGTGAAATCCGGCACTGCTGGGCAATTGCCCGAGCTGTTGCCGGAAAAAGGAGAATTCGCCGGCACGCAGGATGCGGCCGGCGAAGCGGAATCGTGTCTGCGGAAAGGAGAATGTGCGGCGAATTGCCGGCACGCTGCCACGCCGGACGACATCGCAACGCAGCCCTGTGGTTGCGGCGGTCGGTCGGGGCAATGGCTTCTCATTTCGGCATCAACCTGTATGTCGGCCGGTTTCCTGACGGAATTTCCGGGCGTTATCCGGGCTGGCCCTGCAGGTGGATTCGCTCTCGCGCTGCTTGCCGCGATTGGCGGCGGTTGCGCTTTGAGAGGTCTTCTCGGGGCAGGTCTGCCCCGGTCGCAGCTAGCTAGCACCGGGCGCCAATCCGGGCAACCGCTATTGCGCACAAAGGTAAATTTCGCCTGTCAATGTGCCTTGCGCTTGAAGAAATCCTCCACCAATCCTGCTTGGTCATGGCTTCGCGCGTCCAGATCTGGCTGCTGTGTGCTAATCCCGATCGCGTTGCTGGCGGGGCTGTACGCGCTCGGCCTGACCCTGCCTGTGCCCGATGCTCGGCCGCTACTATGTTATCCGCATCGAACTGCCTGACGCGGGCCGCCAGATCGGCCTGCCCGGTAATCGAAGGACCGCAAGACGAAGCCGGCCGCTGGTGGTGATCGATGCCGGGCATGGCGGGCACGATCCGGGCGCGGCACGGCGGGGGTATCCAGGAAAAGCGCCATCGTGCTGGGGCTGGCGCTCGCCCTGCGCGACAGATTGCTGCAGCGAAGGCGGCATCCGCGTCGCGCTGACCCGCGAGCGACGACAGCTTCCTTGCGCTGCAGGAACGCGCCGAGATCGCCCGGCAGCTGGGTGCGACCTGTTCCTTTCGATCCATGCGGATTCCGCCGGAGATGCGCTGAGCGGCGTCCGCGGGGCGAGCGTCTATCACCTTGTCCGAACAGGCATCGGACGAGGCCGTCGGCACGCTTGGCCGCGCGCGAAAACGATGCCGACAAGCTCAACGGCATTTCACTCTCGCGGGCGAGCGACGTCGGTAAGCGCGATTCTGGTCGATCTGTCGCAGCGGCGGACTCAGGAGGAATCGCGGACATTCGCCGGCCTGATCGCTCGCGAAGGGAAGGGCAGCTCGCCTTCCAGCCCGACCCGCTGCGGTCCGCCGCGCTGGTGGTGCTGCGCGCGCCCGACGTGCCGTCGTGCCTTGTTCGAGGCCGGCTTCATCACCAATCCCAGCGGATGCGCAGCGGCTCGCTTCCGCCGGAGGGGCGCAGCACGCTTTGCCGAGGTGATGGAGCGCGCGATCCGGATCTATCTTTGCGCGCGAGATGCCGCTGCGACGCCTTGCATCCGAGTGCAACTATCTGGTGCATGGGCCGAAACGCGCCATGCTAAGGTGAACGCCGACCATGAGCGATACCGAACAATCCGCCCCGCAATCGTTCCACTACCGGATCCGCCGCGAAGCACACGGCGTGATGGCCTGGTTCCGTGAGAATTGGCGCGATCAGCCGCGATTTCGCTGGGTTCCAGCGCCTCTTGGGAGCGGCCTGCTGTTCTATTTGCTGGCTTGGTTCTTCCTTGCCCGGAACTGCCCGATGCCGAGATGCTGCTGGACCTACGAGCCGCCGCTGCCGACCATGGTGCGCGGCGTAGATGGCGAGATCGTCGATTCCTATGCGCGCGAGCGGCGCGTCCAGCTGCAGTTCCGCGATTTTCCCGAAGCCGCTGATCAACGCCTATCTCGCGGCCGAGGACAAGACCTTCTGGACCCATGGCGGGGTCGATATCACCGGCTTCGCCGGCGCGGTGTTCGACTATGTCACCAAGATCGGCAGCGGGGAGCGCGCCAAGGGCGGTTCGACCATCACCCAGCAGGTCGCCAAGAACATCCTGGTGGGCGACGAATATTCGGTCACCCGCAAGCTCAAGGAAATGCTCCTCGCGCGGCGGATCGAGGGGTGCTGACCAAGCAGCAGATCCTCGAACTCTATCTCAACGAAATTCCGCTGGGCCGCCGCAGCTTTGGCGTGCAGGCGGCATCCGCGCGCCTATTTCGACAAGGATGTCGACGAATCTGCAGCTGCACGAAGCCGCCTTCCTTGCGATCCTGCCCAAGGCGCCCGAACGCTATGGCCGCAGCCGATATGCCGAGCATCGCGATCGAACGGCGCAACTGGGTGCTCGACGAGATGGTCGATAACGACTTCATCATCGCGCAAGCGGCCGATGCAGGCGAAGGCGCAGCCGCTCGGCCTCGTCACCCAGCGTGCCGAAGACGCAGACCGTCGATGCCGGCTATTTCATGGAAGAAGTGCGCCGCCAGCTGATCGAGCAAGTTCGGCGAGCAGGCGGAGGACGGGCCGAACAGCGTCTATGCCGGCGGGCTGTGGGTGCGCACCTCGCTCGATCCCGAATTGCAGAAGGCCGGAGCGCGACGCGCTGCGTGCCGGCCTGCTGCGCTATCACGGCGGATCGCGCGTGGGACGGGCCGATCGCGCACGATCGACATGCCGAAGGGCAACTGGCGCGGCCAGCTGCAAAGCTCGTTCCTCTCGATCAATTACGAGGACTGGCGGGTCGGCGTCGTCACCGAGCGCGACGGCGGCAATCGCCCGGATCGGCTTCACCGACGGCAACGACAGCGCCGCTTACCGGCCTGCCGGACGAGCTCAAGGCGGGCGATGTGATCGCCGCTTCGCCCGCGGGCAATGGCTGGAAGGTGCGCACCGTGCCCGAGATTTCCGGCGGCTTCCTGGCGCAGGATCCCAACACCGGCCGCGTGCTGGCGATGCAGGGCGGGTTCGATCCGCGGCTGGGCGCGTTCAACCGCGCGACGCAGGCGCTGCGCCAGCCGGGTTCGACCATCAAGCCGTTCGTCTACGCCACCGGGCTCGACCAGGGGATGACTCCGGCCTCGATGGTCCTCGACAGGCGATATTGCTATTATCAGGGCGCCGCGCTGGGCGAGAAATGCTTCCGCAACTTCGGCGGCGGCGGCGGCAGCGGCGAACACACGATGCGCTGGGGTCTGGAACAGTCGCGCAACCTGATGACCGTCCATATCGCGATGGATTCGGGCATGGAGAATGTCATCAAGACGATCGACCGCGTCGGGATCGGCGATTACGAAGCCTTATCCCGCCTTCGCGCTGGGCGCCGGCGACACCACCGTGCTGAAGATGGTCAATGCCTATTCCGCGCTGGTCAATCACGGGCCGGCAGTATCAGCCGACCCTGATCGACTTCGTGCAGGACCGTCGCGGCAAGGTGATCTGGCGCGCGGACAAGCGCGAGTGCACCGGCTGCAACATGGACAAGTGGGACGGCAAGGCGATGCCGCGCTTCAAGCCGATCGGGCAAGCAGGTGCTCGATGCCGCGCACCGCCTTCCAGGTGGTCCACATGCTCGACGGCGTGGTCCAGCGCGGCACCGCAGTGGTGCTGCGCGATCTCAACCTGCCGCTGTTCGGCAAGACCGGCACCACCAGCGGGCCGACCAATGTGTGGTTCGTCGGCGGCTCGCCCGATATCGTGGCGGGCGTCTATATGGGCTATCGACCAGCCGCGCAACCTCGGCGGCTATGCCCAGGGCGGCACCATTGCCGCGCCGATCTTCAAGCAGTTCGTCAAGGAAAGCCGCGACCGCTGGAGCGGCCGGCCGTTCGTCGCGCCCGGCGGGCGTCCGCATGGTCAGGATCGACCGCGCTACGGGCACGCGCGTGTTCGGTGGCTGGCCGAGCGACGATCCGCAAGTGCGGCGTGATCTGGGAAGCGTTCAAGCCCGACACCGAACCGCGCCGCGGCGCGCTGCAGGACGAGATCGACGCGACTGCGCGACATGGTCATCGCGCAGCTCCGGCGCCGCGAGCAGAGGATGCCGCAAGGGCGGTGCTGCTGGCGAGGCCGAGGCGCGGACGCCGGAGAACTTCGCCGAAGAACAGGGCGGGCTCTATTGATCTGACCGCGGAGCCTCGCGCGGCGACGGGAGATAATACGATGATCGTACACAGAACCTGTTTGCTGCCGCCGTTGCCGCGCTGCTCGCTCGCGCTTCCGCGGTGCCGGCCACGCGCCGAACTGCCAGACAGGCGCGACAGCGCCGAATTTCGCCACGCCAGGGCGCGCTGGCGGGCAAGGATTTCGCCTTCAATCTCAAGGAGGCGCTGAAGAAGGGGCCGGTGGTGCTCTATTTCTTTCCCAAGGCCTTCACCCAGGGCTGCACGCTCGAAGCCATGCCTTTGCCGAGGCGATGGACGAGTTCGAGGCAGCGGGCGCGACCGTGGTCGGCATGTCGACCGACGATATGCCGACGCTCAAGCGATTTTCGACCGAAGAATGCCGCGACAAGTTCGCGGTCGCCGTCGGCCAGTCAGCGCGGTGATCAAGGCCTATGACGTCGCCTTCGTGCGCGAACGGCAAGGATACGGGCTTTCCAACCGCACCAGCTATGTCATCGGCCAGGACGGCAAGATCGACTTGCGCATTCGGACACTCGACTGGCGCGAACACGTCGAGCAGACCCTGGCCAAGGCAGGTGCAGCGCGCTCAAGCGCGCCAGATAGGGCTGGCTGCGGATCGCGCGCCACCTTTACAATCGCGCAGCCTTACGCTAAGCGAGCCGCAAAATTAGCGGAGACTGAAATCATGCGTGCCGAAGGGCAGGCCCATATCGACCGGATCGAAGCGGCGCTGGCGCTGGTGCGCCGGTCGCTCGACTGGGATCGCGCGCTGCGCCGGCTCGACGAGCTGAACGCCCGGGTCGAGGATCCCGAAGCTGTGGGACAATCCCAAGGAGGCCGAAGGCGGTGATGCGCGAGCGGCGCCGGCTCGAAGGCCGCGATCGGCACGGTGAATGAAATCGCCGCCGAAATGGCCGACGCGATCGAATTCGTCGAACTGGGCGAAGCCGAGGGCGACGAGGCGACGATCGCGCGAAGGGCTCGATGCGCTGGCAACGCTGGCCGACCGCGCCGATGCCGACAAGGTCCAGGCGCTGCTGTCGGGCGAGGCCGACGCGCAACGACACCTATCTCGAAATCCACGCCGGCGCGGGCGGCACCGAGAGCCAGGACTGGGCCGAAATGCTCCAGCGCATGTATACGCCGCTGGGCCGAACGGCACGGCTACAAGGTCGAACTGGTCGACTATCACGCCGGCGAACAGGCCGGGATCAAGAGCGGCGACGCTGCTGATCAAGGGCGAGAACGCCTATGGCTATGCCAAGACCGAAAGCGGCGTCCACCGCCTGGTCCGCATCAGCCCCTATGACAGCTCGGCGCGCCGCCACACCAGCTTCTTCGAGCGTCTGGGTCTATCCGGTGATCGACGACGATATCGAGATCGAGATCAACGAAGGCGATCTGAAGATCGACACCTACCGCGCCTCGGGCGCGGGCGGGCAGCACGTCAACACCACCGATTCCGCGGTGCGCATCACCCACATGCCAACCGGCATCGTGGTCGCCAGCCAGAACGACCGCTCGCAGCACAAGAACCGCGCGACCGCGATGAACATGCTCAAGGCGCGGCTGTACGAGGCCGAGCTGCGCAAGCGCGAGGAAGAGGCCAGCGGCGAATATGCCAGGCCAAGACCGAAATCGGCTGGGGCCACCAGATCCGCTCCTACGTCCTGCAGCCCTACCAGCTGGTGAAGGATCTGCGCACCGGCGTGACCTCGACCGCGCCCGGCGACGTGCTCGACGGCGACATCGACATCTTCATCTCCGCCGCGCTTGCCCAGCGGGTGACGGGCGAGAAGGTCGAAGTGGAGGACGTCGAGTGACGCTGCGCGCGGCGCCTGTGCGCTGGTGCGTCTTGCTGGCCATGTGCGGCTGCGACTAGCGTGAGAGCCCGTCACGAGCGATCGGCCCGGAGACCGCGCGCGATTTCCCGCGCGCCGATCGGCCGGTTTCCGCGCTCGGCGGCAACAGCGTTTCCAGCGAAGAGGCGCGCGACGACCGGCGACGAAGCGCAGACGGTGATGGACCTCGCCGAATATCGCGCCGGGCATGACCGTTGCCGATATCGGCGCGGGCGAGGGCTACTACACCGTCCGGCTCGCCGCGCGGGTCGGCGCGCGCGGGCGGGTGCTGGCGCAGGACATCGACGAGGCGGCGATCAAGCGGCTCGGCAGCCGGGTCGAACGCGAACGGCTGGACAATGTCTCGATCAAGCTCGGTGCGGAAGACGATCCGCGCCTGCCGGAAAACAGCTTCGACCGGATCTTCCTGGTCCACATGTATCACGAGGTGACCGAACCCTACGCCTTCCTGTGGCGGCTGCGCCCGGCGCTTGCGCCAGGGCGGGCAGATCATCGTGGTCGACGTCGACCGGCCGACCGACCAGCACGGCATTCCGCCCGAAGCTGCTGTTCTGCGAATTCGACGCAGGTGGGCTTTCGCCTGGTCGAATTTGTCCGTAAACCGGAACTAGCTGGTTATTACGCGCAATTCGAAGCAGTGGGCGACAGACCCGAGCCGTACGATATAGAACCCTGCCGCCAGCCGGGCAAAGACGGACAACGGATCCGGCTGGCTGCAAGCGCGACAATTTATTTGATTTAGGGACGCAGATGAGTTTCAAGGGATTACAGCCAATCCTCTATGGCGGCCGCGAAGTGTGGCCGCTGATCGAAGGCGGCAAGGGTGTTTCGGCCACCAACCATGCCAGTTCGGGCGCCTGGGCGGCTGCAGGCGGCATCGGCACGGTGAGCGCGGTCAACGCCGACTGCTACGATGCCGAACGGCAAGATCGTCCCGCAGATCTACGACGCAGCTCACCCGCGCGGAACGGCACGAACAGCTGATCCGCTATGCCATCGACGGCGCGGTCGAGCAGGTGCAGGCGCGCCTATGAAATCGCCGGCGGCAAGGGCGCGATCAACATCAACGTGCTGTGGGAAATGGGCGGCGCGCAGGCCGTGCTCGAAGGCGTGCTGGAAAAGACCCGCGGGATGGTGACCGGCGTCACCTGCGGTGCGGGCATGCCCTACAAGCTGGCGGAGATCGCCGCGCGCTTCAACGTCAGCTATCTGCCGATCATCAGTTCGGCGCGCGCCTTCCGCGCGCTGTGGAAGCGCTCCTACCACAAGGTCGCCGAGCTGATGGCGGCTGTGGTCTATGAAGATCCCGTGGCTGGCCGGCGGACACAACGGCCTGTCCAACGCCGAAGACCCGCAGAAGCCCGAAGATCCCTATCCGCGCGTCAAGCTGCTGCGCGAAACGATGCGCGCCGAAGGCGTGTCCGACGATGTGCCGATCGTCATGGCCGGCGGCGTGTGGTTCCTGCGCGAATGGGAACAACTGGATCGACAATCCCGAACTCGGCCAGATCGCCTTCCAGTTCGGCACCCGGCCGCTGCTGACGCAGGAGAGCCCGATCCCGCAGGAGTGGAAGGATCGCCTGCGCGAACTCGAACCCGGCGACGTGCTGCTGCACCGCTTCTCGCCGACCGGTTTCTACAGCTCGGCCGTGCGCAATCCGTTCCTGCGCAACCTCGAAGCGCCGCTCGGAACGCCAGATTCCCTATTCGCAGCGTCGAGGCGGGCGAACATACCGTGCAGCTCGATGTCGGCGTGAAGGGCAAGAACTTCTGGGTCGCACCCGAAAGATCGCGATCGTGCCCGCGCGTGGGCCGCGCAGGGCTTCACCGAGGCGCTCAAGACGCCGGACGACACGATGGTGTTCGTCACGCCCGAAGAGCGCGAGATAATCCGCAAGGACCAGACGGATTGCATGGGCTGCCTGTCGCATTGCGGCTTTTCGTCATGGAAGGACCATGACGACTACACCACCGGCCGCCTGGCCGATCCGCGCAGCTTCTGCATCCAGAAGACGCTGCAGGACATCGCCCATGGCGGCGACACCGACAAGAACCTGATGTTCGCGGGCCACGCTGCCTACCGGTTCAAGCAGGATCCGTTCTATTCGAACAACTTCACCCCGACGGTGAAGGAACTGGTCGACCGGATCCTGACCGGGGATTGAAGCCCTAATAGTCAGGCGGCGTCATAGTCCCAACTCGGTCAGCCCTGGATGGTCGTCAGGCCGGCGGCCTGCGGGCCAGTGAAACTTGCGATCACCTTCGGCGATAGGCTGATCGTTGATCGAGGCGATGCGCTGGCGCATCAGGCCCGTCAGCGTCGAATTCCCAGTTCTCGTTCCCGTAGGAACGATACCATTGGCCGGAATCGTCGCGCCACTCATAGGCAAAGCGGACCGCGATCCGGTTGCCGGAAAATGCCCACACCTCCTTGATCAGCCGGTATTCGAGTTCGCGCGCCCATTTGCGCGTGAGAAATTCGACAATCTCCTGCCGGCCGCGAATGAACTCAGCCCGATTTCGCCAGGCGCTGTCCTCGGTGTAAGCGAGCGAGACTTTCTCGGGGTCGCGGCTGTTCCAGGCGTCTTCGGCCATCCGCGCCTTTTGAGCCGCAGTTTCCGCATCGAAGGGAGGGAGGGGCGGACGGGCCATGGCCGGGCCTTTATTCTGTCGTCTTGCCGTCAAAATGCTCGTGTGCTGCGTGGGCTTCTTCGCAGGTCTTGTGGACGGTGCCGTCGATATGTTCGGGCGGCCCATAGATCGTATAGAGCTTAAGCGGCTCATCGCCGCGACAGGCGACATTGTGTTCAGCGCCTTGCGGCACGATGATCCCGTCATCGTCTTCCACATTATGCGCAACGCCGTCGATCGTGATCACGCCTTTGCCGGACTCTATGCGAAAGAACTGATCGCGGTCGTCATGCACCTCGAGCCCGATCTCCTCGCCTGGACGGATCGTCATCACCACCAACTGAAGGTTATGCCCTGTGTAGAGCACGCGCCGGAAATCCTCATTTTCCAGCGTCAGCTGTTCGATGTTGTCGACGAATCCCTTCATGTGGCTTCTCCTGTTGGGGGCGGATCAGCCTAAACCAGCTTCAGTCGAATTCCCACCCGCGTTCGCCATGGCTGGTTATGTCGAGACCTTCACGTTCTTCGTCCGCACTCACGCGCATCGGGAAGATCAGTGAAACACCCAGGGCCAGTCCGAGAGTTGCAATTGCGGACCATGCCGCCACGGCAGCCACACCGACGAACTGTGCGCCGATCATGCTGAGCATTCCGTGTCCCTCGGCATAACCGGTCCCGCCAAGTCGAGCTTGAAAGAAAGATGCCGAGCAAAAGCGATCCGAGCATGCCGCCTACGCCGTGCACGGCGAAGACATCCAGCGAGTCGTCCACGTGAGGCGCTGTTTGACGAGCTGGATTGCACCGTAACAAACCACCGCTCCGGCCGCACCGAACAGGATCGCGGCCCCCGGCGAGATAAATCCGGCTGCGGGAGTAACCGTCGCGAGGCCTGCAATGGCCCCTGTGGCGAAGCCTACGCTGGTCGGCTTGCCAACCGTGAAGCGCTCAACAGCATCCACACGAGCGCCGCGGAACAAGCAGCGGCATGGGTGTTGAGAATAGCGCCGGCCGCATCTCCATTGGCTGCCAATGCAGAGCCGCCGTTAAAGCCGAACCATCCGACCCACAGCAGCATGGCGCCGATCATCGTGAGACCCGGCGCGTGCGGCAGCATAAGCGTCTCTGGAAAGCCGCTCCGTTTGCCGAGCAGCAGCGCGACCACGAGGGCGGAGATGCCGGCTGTGGTGTGCACCACGATCCCGCCTGCGAAGTCCAGCACGCCAAGTTTCGAGGCGAGCCAGCCGCCGCCCCATACCCAATGGGCGACCGGCGCATAGACGACGAGCCCCCACAGGGCGCAGAAGCCGATCACCCAGCTGAAGCGCGCGCGATCGACCCAGGCGCCGACCATCAGCGCGGGCGTGATCGCGGCGAAAGTCAGCTGGAACAGCGAGAAGGTGCTTTCGGGTATTGCCGTACCAGCCCTGACCGCGACAAGGCCGACCATCATGCCAGTGCATTTGCCGGATCCCACCCAGCCGCTTAGCGGCGCACCGAATGCGAGGGTATAGCCTCCGAGGATCCACAGCAACGAAGCGATTGCGGCCACCGCGCCGCATTGCAGCGCGACCGAGAGGAGGTTCTTCGCCGAACCAGCCCGCCATAGAACAGGCTTAGGCCCGGCAGGGTCATCAGCAGAACCAGCGCGGAGGAGACGAGTATCCAGGCCGTGTCGCCGCTGTCCGGCAGTAAGCTGCGGCCGGATCCTGCGCGAACGCTCCAGCCGGAACGGCGGCAATGCGCTACCGCCGCAAGTAACTTGCAGATCATCCTTCGATACTCTCCCCTGCGCCCCCATTTTGCAGAAGGCGCACTCCTCGCGGACGCGCTTAAGGCAACAGCGATGGGCGGACAAGTGCCTCCTGCAAAAACGTGCGGATGTGCGGGTGAAGCTGGTCAGCCGAGGCTGGTGATGACCCGATCCGGCGGGGAATGCCCATCCGCCCAGGCGCGGATATTGGTGATCACCTTTTCGCCGGCGGCTGTACGGCCTTCGATCGTGGCGCTGGCAAGATGAGGCAAGGCAACGACATTGGGCAGGGCGAGCAAGCGTGGGTCGATATCCGGTTCTTCGGCATAAACGTCGAGACCGGCCCCGGCCAGATGGCCGCTCTCCAGCGCAGCGATCAGGGCAGCTTCGTCGATCAGATCGCCGCGTGCGCTGTTGATGACGATAGGCTTCGGGCTTCATGGCCGCGATGCGCCGCGCCGATAGAAGGCCGCGCGTGTCGGGCGTTGCAGGGCAATTGAGCGAAAGATAGTCGGCTTGGGCGATCATGGCATCGAGATCAGGCTCGAAGCGCGCGCCCAGAGATCGTCTCGAGGGATTCGGGCAGGCGCCGCCGGTTGTTGTAGACGATCTGCATGCCGAACGCGCGTGCGCGATGAGCCAGGGCCTGGCCGATCCGGCCCATTCCAACGATACCAAGCGCCTTTCCGCGCAAGGTGTGGCCCAGCTGGGCGCGTAGGTGTCCAACCGGTCCATTCTCCTGCGGCAGTGAGGCGGATGCCGGCGGACAGCCGCCTGCTCGTTGCCATGATCAGCGCCATTGCAATATCCGCCGTGTCTTCGGTGAAGACGCCGGGCGTATTGGTGACGACGATCTTCCGTTTATCGCAGCGCGGCGAGATCGAGGTGATCGACCCCGGTACCGAAATTCGCGATCAGGCCCAGTCGCGGGCCGGCGGACTCGATCATTTCGGCGTCGATCCGATCGGTCAAAGTCGGGACCAGCACGTCGCAATCCTGCATCGCGGCAATAAGATCTTCGCGCGAGAAGGGCCGGTCGGTTTCGTTGAGAACGACATCGAACAACTCGGCCATTCTTGGTTCGACTGCCGGCAGCCGGCGAGTGACGATGACGCGCGGCTTGCCTTGAATCCGGCGTGGGCTGAGAGGATTATTTTCAGGAGCCATGAAAGGCCGCGCTATTCCTGCGTCTGTCCCCGGTCAAGCCGCCGAAGGCGCTTGATGGGTGGTGGCAGGGCGAGTTATGAACGGCCCCATGCATCGACTTAGACTGATCTTGCTCGCTTTGTGCTTTGCCGGGATTACAGCGCCGGCTTCGGCGCAAGACCGTGAAACCCCTTACTGGGCTTCGCTCAGGGCGAGCGAGGTGAACATGCGGGTCGGGCCAAGCGAGGAATATGCCATCGACTGGGTCTATCACCGGGCGCACTTGCCGGTGAAAGTGGTGCGGATCAAGGAAGGCTGGCGTCTGGTGAAGGATCCCGACGGAGCCGAAGGCTGGATCGTCGCGCGTCTGCTCAGCCCCGATCGCAGCGCCTTGGTGGTCGGAACAGGCCTCGCCCCGATGCGGGATGCACCTTCGCCGGACGGCCAAGTGCTTTGGCAGCTCGAACCTGGAGTTGTCGGTATTCTCGACGATTGCGAATCGTCATGGTGCCAGCTCGATGTGGAGGGCCACAAGGGCTGGGTGAGCCAAACGCGCCTGTGGGGTGCTGGCGAGCCCTGAGAGCCTTCTGCAGGTGCCTTAGAGCATCTCCACCGCCACTGCTGTGCCTTCGCCGCCGCCGATGCAAAGGCTGGCCACGCCCTTGGTCTTGCCCTGCTGCTTGAGTGCATTGAGCAAGGTGACGATGATCCGGGCACCGCTCGCCCCGATCGGGTGACCCAGCGCAGTTGCACCGCCATTCACATTGATCTTGTCATGCGGGATGCCAAGGTCGTGCATGGCGAACATCGCGACGCAGGCGAACGCTTCGTTGACTTCGAACAGGTCGACATCGTCGATCGACCAACCCGCCTTGTCCAGCGCCTTCTGGATCGCACCGACCGGCGCAGTGGTGAACTGTCGCGGATCGTGCGCATGCGCTGCCATGGAAACGATCTTGGCAATGGGCTTGAGGCCTTTTGCCTCTGCGACGCTCTGGCGGGTGATGACCACAGCGGCCGCGCCGTCGGAGATCGAGCTGGACGTAGCAGCCGTGATCGTACCGTCCTTGGCAAATGCCGGGCGCAGTTCGGGAATTTTCTCCGGGCGGCCCTTGCCGGGTTGTTCGTCCACCTCGACCGTCACGTCGCCGCGGCGGGTCGAATAGGTCACCGGCACGACTTCGTCGGCGAAAGCGCCGCTTTCGATGGCGGCATTGGCGCGGCGCAGGCTCTCGATCGAATAGCTATCCATCGCTTCGCGGGTCAGTTGATAGTCGTTAGCCGTATCCTGCGCGAAGCTGCCCATTGCCGCGCCCGCTTCATAGGCGTCTTCGAGGCCGTCGAGGAACATATGGTCATAGGCGGTGTCATGGCCCAGGCGCGCGCCCGAACGGTGCTTCTTGAGCAGATATGGCGCGTTGGTCATGCTTTCCATGCCGCCGGCGACGACCAGCTCGACCGAGCCGCTGGCCAGCGCTTCGGATCCCATGATCACCGTCTGCATGCCGGAACCGCAGACCTTGTTCACAGTCGTAGCCTGCACCGATTTTGGAAGGCCGGCCTTCAGCGCCGCCTGACGCGCAGGAGCCTGGCCGAGGCCGGCAGGCAGCACGCAGCCCATATAGATGCGTTCGATATCTTCGCCGGCGACGCCCGCCCGCTCAACTGCCGCCTTGACGGCGGTCGCACCGAGATCGGTTGCTGATACATCCGAGAAAACCCCCTGCATCCCGCCCATTGGCGTGCGCGCGTAGGAGAGGATGACGATCGGGTCGTTAGCGGAGAAATCGGACATGGCGGTGGTGCGGCCTTTCGTGTTTGCGTGCGCAGGTGCAGGGGCGATGTAATGCTGCGACGCAGCAGTGGCAACCGGTCAGCTTGGATTGCGCCTTTGGGATAACGGCAAGCTCAGTCCTGCGCGAAAGCGAAACTCGCGAACTTGCCCATGATCGTTGCCCAATATTCGAGATTGTCCTTGAACAGCTCAGCCGACATTCCGCCGTCTTCCAGGTCGATATCCATCTCGATCACAGGGTCGCTCTCGTCGTCGATATAGACCCGGCCCCAGCGATTATCGCGCGAATAGGCATTCATATCCTCCAGCGAGGGCGGCTGCTCGGTATTGAAACCGGCGAACAGCTGCACGGTGTCGCAATTGCTGTGATCGTCATCGCAGCCAAAGAAGAACAGCCTGAAGGGATAGCCTCCGCTGGAACTCTGGATGAAGGGTGCGCCGTCGCTCGCTTTATCGACTTCGGCGCGGTAGCCGGCATCCCGCATGACCTTGGCGATCGCTGCCGGATCGGCGACGATGTTCTGTGCCGCAGCATCCGAAGAGGTGGCGAATGCCGCCAGCCCGGCAGCAAGAATGAAAAGTGCGTTGCGCATAATGGCCCCCGTGCCAGATTCTCTCAGCCTGTCTTACATACGGCGCTGAGTATTCCAATGCCCCACCAACACGGGTTCCATCTCGTCCGATAGGTCCCTCTCGCTCGGTTTTGGCGGGGGATTGAACGGGAATAGAGGCTGAAATTGGCCTTTTCCGGCCTTGCAGTCCGGATGCCCAAGGCCTAGAGGCGGGCCGACTCTTACCGACTTTCCCGGGAATCATTCGTGGTCGATCTGTCCGCAATATCTGCCGATCCTGATCTTCCTTGTCATCGCGCTGGGTCTGTCGGCGCGCCTTCGTCTTTCTGCCGATGGGCGTTGCGCGGCTGACCGGCGCGCACAATCCGAATGCAGAGAAGCTCAGCGAATACGAATGCGGCTTTCCCGCGTTCGAGGATCCGCGCAGCCAGTTCGACGTGCGCTTCTATCTCGTCGCGATCCTGTTCATCATTTTCGACCTTGAAGCGGCGTTCCTGTTTCCCTGGGCGGTCAGCCTGGATGAGACGGGCTGGCCGGGCTGGATCACGATGATGATCTTCCTGTTCGAACTGGTGGTCGGCCTTGCCTACGCCTGGAAGAAGGGAGCGCTCGAATGGGAGTGAGACGACATGACCGCGCCATCGGCTGCAAGCTCGCGCGCGACCGCCATCGCGCACGGTGCCAGGCGCGGCAGCCCGGACGCCGACTTCTTCAACGCGCTGCAGACCGAAGTGAACGACAAGGGTTTCCTCGTCACCTCGACCGAGGACCTGTTCCAATGGGCGCGCACCGGCATCGCTGTGGTGGATGACCTTCGGCCTGGCCTGCTGCGCGGTCGAGATGATCCACGTCAACATGCCGCGCTACGACATGGAGCGCTTCGGCGTCGCCCCGCGCGCATCCCCGCGCCAGTCGCGACGTGATGATCGTCGCCGGCACGCTGTGCAACAAGATGGCCCCGGCGCTGCGCAAGGTCTACGACCAGATGTCGGAGCCGAAATACGTCATCTCGATGGGCAGCTGCGCCAATGGCGGCGGCTATTACCACTACAGCTATTCAGTCGTGCGCGGCTGCGACCGGATCGTGCCGGTCGACATCTACGTTCCGGGCTGCCCGCCGACGGCCGAGGCGCTGCTCTACGGCGTCATGCAGTTGCAGCGGAAGATCCGCCGCGATCGGGACGATTGAGCGGTAAGATGGCGACTGTCCTGCATTCCGCCCCGAAGATCGCCCAGATCGACGGGATCGCCGACACGCTTGCGAAGGCGCTGGGCGACATGCTCGTACCATGCCAAGGAAGAGCATGGCGAGATCGTGCTGGCGCGTCGAGCGCGAGCAGATCGAAGACGTGCTGCGCCTGCTGCGCGACGAGTTCGAATACCAGCAGCTGATGGAGATCGCCGGCGTCGACTATCCCGAGCCGGGCCGAGCGGTTCGAAGTGGTCTACATGCTGCTCAGCGCTGACCAAGAACCACCGCATGCATGGTCAAGTGCTCGACGCTGCCGAGGATACGCCGGTGCCGACCGTGACCACGCTGTGGCCAGTCGCGGGCTGGCTCGAGCGCGAAGTGTTCGACATGTACGGCGTGCTGTTCGCCGGCAACACGGATCTGCGCCGCATCCTCACCGACTATGGCTTCGAAGGCCATCCGCAGCGCAAGGACTTCCCGCTCACCGGCTATCAGTCGAGCTGCGCTATTCCGAAGAGGAAAAGCGCGTGGTCTATGAGCCGGTCGAACTGGCGCAGGATTTCCGCAGCTTCGACTTCATGAGCCCGTGGGAAGGTGCGGAATACGTCCTGCCCGGCGACGAGAAAGCGGCGCGAGAACGCCGCCGCCGCCGCCAGTGGCCGAGCCCAAGACCACCGACAAGCCGCGGATACCGGCGCGGGGGCAAGGCGGCCAAGAAGGCTGCCGAGAAGAAGCCAACGGCTCGCCTGCACAAAGCGGACTGCCAAAGCTGGCGCCGACGCGCCCGAACCGACGGAAAGCCGTCCGGCCAAGAAGCCGCGCAAGGGCAAGCGCCCGATACGCCTGAAGCGACGAAGCCGGCGCGCAGCCGCAAGAAGCCGACTGATGGAGGCGCGTCATGAGCATGCAGCTCGAACAATCGCCCACCACCGGCGACGAGGTCATCTCCAACTACACGATCAACTTCGGCCCGCAGCATCCGGCCGCGCACGGCGTGCTGCGGATGGTGATGGAGCTCGACGGCGAGATCATCGAGCGGATCGATCCGCATGTCGGCCTGCTCCACCGCGGCACCGAAAAGCTGATCGAGCACAAGACCTATCTGCAGGCGCTGCCCTATTTCGACCGGCTCGATTATTGCTCGCCGCTGGCGATGGAGCACAGCTATGTGCTCGCGATCGAGAAGCTGCTCAACCTCGAAGTGCCGCTGCGCGCGCAATATCTGCGCGTGCTGTTCGCCGAGCTGACCCGCATCTGCAACCACATGCTCAACATGGGCAGCCATGTCATGGACGTCGGCGCGATGACGCCGAACCTGTGGCTGTTCGAAATCCGCGAGGATTGCCTCAACTTCTTCGAACGCGCGTCGCGGCGCGCGGATGCACATCGGCTTGGTTCCGCCCCGGCGGCGTGCATCAGGACGTGCCGCTCAAGCTGCTCACCGATATTGCCGACTGGCTCGACACGCGCCTGCCGAGCTGTTCGAAGACGCGATGAGCCTGGTGGTCGACAACCGCATCTTCAAGCAGCGCAATGTCGATATCGCCATGGTCAGCAAGGAAGACGCGATCGCGCTGGGGCTTTTCCGGCCCGATGATCCGCGCGCGCGGGCATCCCGTGGGATATCCGCAAGAGCCAGCCTTACGACGTCTATGACCGGATGGACTTCGACATCCCGGTCGGCACCGCTGCGATTGCTATGACCGCTTCATGGTCCGCGTCGAGGAAGTGCGCCAGTCGGCCCGCATCATGAAGCAGTGCCTGCGCAGAAATGCCCGAAGGGCCCGATTGCCAGCGACGACCGCAAGGTCGTCCCGCCCAAGCGCGGCGAGATGAAGCAGTCGATGGAAGCGCTGATCCACCACTTCAAGCTCTACACCGAAGGCTTCCACGTGCCCGCAGGCGAAGTCTATGTCGCGACCGAAAGCCCCAAGGGCGAATTCGGCGTCTATCTGGTCAGCGACGGCACCAACAAGCCCTATCGCTGCAAGATCCGCCCGACCGCGTTCTGCCATCTCCAGGCGATGGACTTCATGTGCAAGGGCCACATGCTGCCCGACGCGACCGCCATTCTCGGCGCGATCGACGTGGTGTTCGGGGAGTGTGACCGGTGAGCACCGCTTCTCGCCACCGCCGAAGCCATGATCGCGGCCTACAACGCGCAGGACGCCGACGCTCTATGTCGTCGTACATGACCGATGACGCCTGCGAAGCGAACTATCGCGGCGATGTCGTGCGCGAAGGCAAGGAAGGCACCCGTTCTGGCCTCGCCGCCGCTTTCGCCCGCTGGCCGCAGAACCGGGCCGAAATCGTCGAACGTCAGGCGATCGGCAACTATGTGCTGATGCGCGAACACGTCACGCGCGGTCCCGCTACCGATGGCTCGGCGCTGGTCGAGCCGTTCGACGTGGTCGCGGTCTATTCAGTTTCGAGGGCGACAAGTGCTCGCGCGTGGAGTTCATCCGGTGATCCTGCGCGAAATGTTCATCTTCGTGGCGGCCTTCGCCATGTTCGCATCGGCCGTCGCCGCCTATCTGGCGGTGTTTCACGGCGAAGCGAGCCTGAAAGAAATCCTCTCCACGGCTTTTGCCGCGGTGATCGGGCTCTACTTGGGCCGCTATCTTGAACGGAGGCTCATCCGTGGCTGAGCGTCATCTTGCACCCGATACGCCGGAACTGCGCGCGCGCTGGGGCGCGTTTGCCTGGACGGCTGAGAACGCCGCCAAGGCGAAGGAGATCGTCGCGCGCTATCCCGAAGGGCGCCAGCGCTCGGCGGTGATGCCGCTGCTCGATCTTGCCCAGCGGCAGGTCGGCGCGGAAACGGATACGCAGGGCTGGCTGCCGATCCCGGTGATCGAATATGTCGCGCGCTAGCTCGACATGCCGGTGATCCGCGTGCTCGAAGTCGCCACCTTCTACACCATGTACAATCTCGTGCCGGTCGGCCGTTTCCATGTGCAGGTCTGCGGCACGACGCCGTGCATGCTGCGCGGCTCGCGACGACATCATCGCCGCCTGCAAGAAGCGCGGCATGAAGAAGGGCGCACACCACGGCGGACGGCCTGTGGACGCTGACCGAAGTCGAATGCATGGGCAATTGCGCCACCGCGCCGATGGTCCAGATCAACGACGACAATTACGAGGACCTGACCGTCGAGCGGCTCGACGCCGTGCTCGACGCGCTCGCCGATGGCGAAACGCCCAAGGCCGGCACGCAGGAGCCGGGCCGCCACACCAGTCGAGCCGCGCGGCGGGCCGACCACGCTGAAGGAGATGGTCAAGCGAAAACCACGATTACCGGGGGGAGTGGTGATGGAGCGTCGTAACGATCATCGTCGCCCTCATCCTCGCGTTCGTCGCGTGGAAGGTGCTGACCGGCTTCATCAAGATCGGCGGCGATCGTGCTGGTTGGCGCGGCTGCGATCTATCTGATTTCACGCGGAGGGCTGGCATGAGTGCTCGCCGACAAGGACCGCATCTTCACCAATCTCTACGGCTTCCAGCCGTGGAACCTCGAAGGCTGCGCAGGCGCGCGGCGATTGGGACAACACCAAGGCGCTGCTCGCAAGTGGGCCAGGATGCGATCATCGAGGAGATCAAGGCGTCCGGCCTGCGCGGCCGCGGCGGGGCGGGCTTCCCGACCGGCATGAAGTGGAGCTTCATGCCCAAGGAACGCCGACGACCGGCCGCCCGAGCTTCCTCGTCATCAATGCCGACGAATCCGAGCCCGGCTCGCTGCAAGGACCGCGAGATCATCCGCCACGATCCGCACAAGCTGATCGAAGGCGCGCTGGTCGCCGGCTTCGCGATGCGCGCGCGCGCGGCCTATATCTACATTCGCGGCGAATATATCCGCGAGGCCGAGATGCTGTTCGCCGCCGTCGCCGAGGCCTATGACGCCGGCCTGCTCGGCAAGAATGCCTGCGGTTCGGGCTATGATTTCGACGTCTTCGTCCATCGCGGCGCGGGCGCCTACATCTGCGGCGAAGAAACCGCGATGATCGAAAGCCTCGAAGGCAAGAAGGGCCAGCCGCGCCTCAAGCCGCCGTTCCCGGCCGGCGCGGGCCTCTATGGCTGCCCGACCACGGTCAACAATGTCGAGAGCATCGCGGTTGCGCCGACGATCCTGCGGCGCGGCGCGGCGTGGTTCTCCAGCTTCGGGCGCGAGAACAACAAGGGCACCAAGCTGTTCCAGATCTCGCGGCCATGTCGAACAAGCCCTGCGTGGTCGAGGAAGCGATGAGCATCCCCTTCCGCGAGCTGATCGAGAAGCATTGCGGCGGCATTCGCGGCGGGTGGGACAATCTGCTCGCGGTGATCCCCGGCGGTTCGTCGGTGCCGCTGGTGCCCGGCCGCGATGATGCATGGACGTGCCGATGGACTTCGACGGCTGCAAGGAAGTCGGCTCCGGCCTCGGCACCGCGGCGGTGATCGTCATGGACAAGTCGACCGACATCGTCCGCGCGATCTGCCGCCTCAGCCTATTTCTACAAGCATGAAAGCTGCGGCCAGTGCACGCCCTGCCGCGAAGGCACCGGCTGGATGTGGCGCGTGATGGAGCGGCTGCGCACCGGCGATGCCGACGGTCGACGAAATCGACATGCTGCAGCGAAGTGACCAAGCAGGTCGAAGGCCACACCATCTGCGCGCTGGGCGATGCGGCCGCCTGGCCGATCCAGGGCCTGATCAAGCATTTCCGCCCGAGACTCGGAGCGCGCGCGATCAGCACGAGCATCGTAGCGGCTGGCGACGCCTATGCATGGAGGCTGGCGGAGTAGTCATGCCTAAAGTCACCGTAGACGGCATCGAAATCGAAGTTCCCGGCGGGCGCGACCGTGCTGCAGGCGTGCGAGCTGGCGGGCAAGGAAATCCCGCGCTTCTGCTATCACGAGCGCCTGTCAGCATCGCCGGCAATTGCCGCATGTGCCTGGTCGAAGTGAAGCCCGGGCCGCCCAAGCCGCAGGCGAGCTGCGCGCTGCCCGCCGCCGAAGGTCAGGAGATCCGCACCGACAGCCAGATGGTCAAGAAGGCGCGCGAAGGGGTGATGGAGTTCCTGCTCATCAACCACCCGCTCGATTGCCCGATCTGCGATCAGGGCGGCGAATGCGACCTGCAGGACCAGGCCGTCGCCTATGGCCGCGGCGCGCTCGCGCTATGACGAGAACAAGCGCGCGGTGACCGAGAAATACATGGGTCCGCTGATCAAGACGGTGATGACCCGCTGCATCCAGTGCACCCGCTGCGTGCGCTTCTCCGAGGAAGTCGCCGGCGTGGACGAAATCGGCGCGCTCTATCGCGGCGAGAATATGCAGATCACCACCTATCTCGAACATGCCGCCGAAGCAGCGAGCTGTCGGGCAATGTGATCGACCTGTGCCCGGTCGGTGCGCTGACCTCGCGGCCCTATGCCTTCGAGGCGCGGCCGTGGGAGCTGAAGAAGACGCTGTCGCATCGACGTGATGGACGCGGTCGGCGCCAACATCCGCCTCGACAGCCGCGGGCGCGAAGTGCTGCGCGTGCTTCCGCGCATCAACGACGACGTCAACGAGGAATGGATCTCGCGACAAGGCGCGCTATCAGGTCGACGGGCTGACCCGCCGCCGGCTCGACCAGCCTGTGGATCCGCAAGAACGGCAAGCTCGTCAGCCGGCCAGCTGGGACGAGGCCTTCGCCGCGATCGCCAAGGTCAAGCCGGGCAAGCAGCGTCGCGGCGGTCGCCGGCGACATGCTCGATTGCGAGACGATGTTCGCGGCCAAGAAGCTGCTCGGCGCGCTGGGCTCGCACGCTGCTCGAAGGCCGGCAGACCGGCATGGCTTACGACGTGTCGAGCCTCGCCGCGGTGAATTTCAACTCGACCTTCGCCGGGATCGAAACGGCCGATGCGATCCTGATCGTCGGCAGCCAATCTGCGCTGGGAAGCGCCGCTGGTCAACGTGCGCCTGCGCAAGGCGGTCAAGCGCGGGCGCGAAGGTCTTCGTCATCGGGCCGGAATGGGAACCGACCTATCCGGCCGACGTTCCTCGGCGACGATCGTCGCGGTGCTGGGCAAGCTGCCCAAGGCAGTGGCCGATGCGCTCAAGGCGCGCGAGCGTCCGGCGATCATCGTCGGCGGCGGCGCGCTGCGCCGAGGGCGCGCATGGCGCGGCGCTGGCGCTGGCCGACAAGTTCAAGCTGGTCGCGAGACGGGCTGGAACGGCTTCAACGTCCTGCACTTCGCCGCCGCGCGCATGGGCGGGCTGATGCTCGGCTTGCGCAGAAGGGCGGCATCGCCGACTCGTGGCGGCCAAGCCCAAGCTGCTGCTCGCGCTCGGCGCGGACGAAGTGGATTTCAGCCAAGTTCGCCGACACGCTTCAAGGTCTATATCGGCCATCATGGCGACAAGGGCGCGCATGCGGCCGACATCGATCCTGCCGGGCGCGGCCTATACCGAGAAGGCCGGCACCTACGTCAACACCGAAGGCCGCGTGCAGTTTGCCGACAAGGCCGTGTTCGCGCCGGGCGATGCGCGCGAGGACTGGACGATCCTGCGCGCGCTGGCCGATGCGCTGGGCGTTTCGGTGCGGCTTCGACAGCTTCGACGAACTGCGCGCCGCGATGATCGCCGAAGTTCCCGCGCTGGGCGAGGAAGGCCTGGCCGATTACGGCTCGGCGCTGCCCAAGCTGGCGAGCCAAGGCGTCAGGGCGAGATTCGCTATCCGATCAAGGACTTCTACCTCACCAACGCCATCTGCCGCGCGCCAGCGCGACGATGCAGCGCTGCTCGGCCGAACTGCTCCACGGCGAAGAGTTGGCGGAGGCGGCGGAATGACCGCCTTCTTCCAATCGCTCGGCATGACCTATGAATGGGCCTGGTTCATCGCGACCATCGCCGGCATCCTGCTGATCGCGCTGCCGCTGATGCTGGCCGTCGCGATGATCATCTATGTCGACCGCAAGATCTGGGCGGCGATGGCGCTGCGGCGCGGGCCCGAACGTGGTCGGCCCGTTCGGCCTGCTGCAGAGCTTTGCCGACGGTCTGAAGGTGTTCCTGCAGGAAACCATCATCCCGTCGGCGCGCGAACAAGGGCCTGTTCCTGATCGCGCCGATCATCACCTTCACCGTGGCGCTGATGGCCTGGGCGGTGATCCCGTTCAATTCGGGCGTGGTGCTGGCCGACATCAATGTCGGCCTGCTCTACATCCTCGCGATCAGCTCGCTCGGCGTCTACGGCGTGGTGATCGCGGGCTGGGCGTCCAACTCGAAATATCCGTTCTTCTGCGCGATGCGCGCCGCCGCGCAGATGATCTCCTACGAAGTCTCGATCGGCTTCATCCTGATCTGCGTGGTGCTGTGGGCCGGCACCTTCAACCTGAACGACATCGTCGAGGCGCAGCAGGGCCATGGGCTCGGCATCGTCAACGGCTATCGCCTTCAACCCGCTGCTGTTCCCGATGTGGGTGATGTTCCTGATCTCCTCGCATGGCCGAAACCGCGCGCGCGCCGTTCGACCTGACCGAGGCGGAAAGCGAGCTCGTCGCCGGCTACCAGACCGAATATTCGTCGATGAGCTTCGCGCTCTTCTGGCTCGGCGAATATGCCAACGTGCTGCTGATGTGCGCGCTCAACGCGGTGCTGTTCTGCGGCGGCTGGCTGCCGCCGCTGGACTGGGCGCCGCTTTATCTGGATCCCGGGCTGGCATCTGGCTGTTCGCCAAGATCTTCTTCTTCTTCTTCATCTTCAGCTGGGTGAAGGCCACCGTGCCGCGCTACCGCTATGACCAGCTGATGCGCCTGGGCTGGAAGATCTTCCTGCCGATGTAGCCTGCTGTTCGTGGTGCTCGTCTCGCGGCTAGCTGATGCTGACGAGGTATGGAGGCGCTCGTAATGCCAACCGCGCCTGCGACTTCACCGAAATCGTCCAAGCCATCGCTTGGCAGCTGTCGATGGATAGGCCAGTATGACCACCGTCGCCCATCTCATCAAATCCTTCACCCTGTGGGAATTCGTGAAGGCGCACTGGCTGACGCTGAAGTATTTCTTCAAGCCCAAGGCGACGATCAACTATCCGTTCGAGAAGAACCCGCTGTCAGCCCGCGTTTCCGCGGCGAGCATGCGCTGCGCCGCTATCCCAATGGCGAGGAACGCTGCATCGCGTGCAAGCTGTGCGAGGCGGTCTGCCCGGCGCAGGCGATCACCATCGAGGCCGAACCGCGCGAGGACGGCAGCCGCCGCACCACGCGCTACGACATCGACATGACCAAGTGCATCTATTGCGGCTTCTGCCAGGAAGCCTGCCCGGTGGATGCGATCGTCGAGGGGCCGAACTTCGAATATCGCGACCGAAACGCGCGAAGAACTGCTCTACGACAAGGCCAAACTGCTGGCCAACGGGGACAAGTGGGAGCGGGCGATTGCCGCGAACCTTGAAGCCGATGCGCCCTATCGCTAGGGGCGCGCGCGATCCGATGATCCAGATCTTCGCCTTTTACCTCTTCGCGGCTCTCACGCATCGCGGCGCGGTGTTCGTGATCTTGGCGCGCAACCCGGTGCATTCGGTGCTGTGGCTGATCCTCGCCTTCTTCAACGCGGCGGGGCTGATGGTGCTGGTGGGCGCCGAGTTCATCGCGATGCTGCTGGTGATCGTCTATGTCGGCGCGGTCGCGGTGCTGTTCCTGTTCGTGGTGATGATGCTCGACATCGATTTTGCCGAACTGCGCGCCGGTTTCGTCAAGAATTTCCCGCTGGGCATGCTGATCGCGCTGATCCTGGTCGCTGAACTCGTGCTCGGGCATCGGCGCCTACCAGCGCGGGCGCGATGTCAGCTGGGCACGCCGGACGGCGCGGCCGCTGCCGCTGCTCGGCGAGAGCAACATCGAGAGCATCGGCGCGCTGCTCTACAGCAAGTATCTGTTCCTGTTCGAAGCGCCGGGCATCATCCTGCTGGTCGCGATGATCGGCGCAATCGTGCTGACCCACCGCGAGCGCACGGACGACGCGGCCGCAGAACATCTCGCAGCAGATCACAGCGCCGCCCGCGAGGATGCGACGCGTCAACGTCAATCAGCCGGAAGTCGGGCAAGGGGGTGGAGCTGTGATCGGCATCGAACATTATCTCGTCGTCAGCTCGATCCTGTTCGTGCTCGGCGTGCTCGGCATCTTCCTCAACCGCAAGAACGTCATCGTCATCCTGATGGCGATCGAGCTGATCCTGCTGGCGGTGAACATCAACCTCGTCGCGTTCAGCGCCTTCCTGGGCGATCTGACCGGCCAGATCTTCGCCATGTTCGTGCTGACCGTGGCGGCGGGCGAGGCGGCGATCGGCCTTGCGATCCTGGTGATCTATTTCCGTGGCCGCGGCTCGATCGCGGTCGACGATGTCAACCGGATGAAGGGGTAAGCATCCAGTGAACTCCATCCTCATCATCGTCTTCCTGCCGCTGCTGGCCGCGCATCGTCGCGGGCTGGGCAACCGCGCGCTCGGCAACGCTGCCGGCCAAGATGATCACCACCGGCGCGCTGTTCGCTGCCTGCGCGCTGAGCTGGCCGATCTTCCTCGCGCTTCCTGGCGGGCGACGTGCAAGCGCACGTGTCGTGCCGGTGCTGCAATGGGTGCATTCGGGCGATCTGAGCTTCGACTGGGCGCTGCGCGTCGATACGCTGACCGCGGTCATGCTGGTGGTGATCACCACCGTCTCCGCGCTCGTCCACCTCTATAGCTGGGGCTATATGGACGAAGACCCGGATCAGCCGCGCTTCTTCGCCTATCTCGTCGCTGTTCACCTTCGCGATGCTGATGCTGGTGACGGCGGACAACCTCGTCCAGATGTTCTTCGGCTGGGAAGGGGTGGGCCTCGCGTCCTATCTGCTGATCGGCTTCTGGTTCAAGAAGCCCAGCGCCAACGCCGCCGCGATCAAGGCCTTCGTGGTCAACCGCGTGGGCGACCTCGGCTTCATGCTCGGCATCTTCGGCACCTATCTGGTGTTCCAGCACCATCTCGATCCCCGAGATCCTGGCCGCCGCGCCCGGCAATGGCGGGCTCGACGCATCGGCTTCCTCGGCATGCGCCTCGATACGATGACGATGCTGTGCCTGCTGCTGTTCATCGGCGCGATGGGCAAGTCGGCGCAGCTCGGCCTGCACACCTGGCTGCCGGACGCGATGGAAGGCCCGACGCCCGGTCTCCGCGCTGATCCACGCCGCGACGATGGTGACCGCGGGCGTGTTCATGGTCTGCCGCCTGTCGCCGATGTTCGAGACCGCGCCCGATGCGCTGACCGTCGTCACCTTCGTCGGCGCGGCGACCTGCCTCTTCGCCGCGACGGTCGGCACGACGCAGTGGGACATCAAGCGCGTGATCGCCTATTCGACCTGTTCGCAGCTGGGCTACATGTTCTTCGCCGCGGGCGTCGGCGCCTATGGCGCGGCGATGTTCCACCTGTTCACCCACGCCTTCTTCAAGGCGCTGCTGTTCCTTGGCGCAGGCAGCGTGATCCACGCGATGCACCACGAACAGGACATGCGCTATTACGGCGGCCTGCGGAAAGCAGATCCCGCTCACCTTCTGGGCGATGATGGCGGGCACGCTGGCGATCACCGGCGTCGGCATCCTCGGGCGTGTTCGGCTTTGCCGGCTTCTATTCGAAGGATGCGATCCTCGAAGCGGCCTTTGCCAGCGGCACCGAGATGGGCACATGTCGCCTTCTGGATCGGCGTCATTCGCCGCGCTGCTGACCAGCTTCTACTGCTGGCGGCTGATGTTCCTGACCTTCTGCGGCAAGCCGCGCTGGGTCGCAGAGCGAGCATATCCAGCACGCGGTGCACGATGCGCACGAGCCATCGACGATCATGGCACGACGCATGCGCATGACGATCACGCGCATGCACGGTGACGGCACCGGCGGCTATCATCCGCATGAAAGCCCGTGGACGATGCTGGTGCCGCTCGGCGTGCTGTCGCTCGGCGCGGTGTTCGCTGGCTTCCTGTTCCAGCCCTGCGTTCATCGACGAGGCGGGCGAGTTCTGGAACGGCAGCGATCGCCTATCAACGAGCATCTGATCCACGCGATGCACGAAGTGCCGCTGCTGGGTGAAGCTGGCCGCCGACGATCGTGATGCTGATCGGCTGCGTCGATCGCCTGGTTCGCCTATATCAGGGACACCGTCGATCCCGGCGAAGTTCGTCGAGCAGTTCGCGCCTGCTCTACAACTTCCTCTACAACAAATGGTATTTCGACGAGCTCTACAACTTCATCTTCGTGCAAGCCCGCCTTCTGGCTTGGCCGCCTGTTCTGGAAGCGCGGCGATGTGGGGATCATCGACCGCTTCGGCCCCAATGGCGCCGCCTGGGTGGTGGCAGCAGGGCGCCGTGTCGCGAAGCAGGTCCAGTCGGGATATCTCTATACCTATGCGCTGGTCATGCTGCTCGGCCTGGTCGCGGCGATCAGCTGGGTGATGGTGCAGCTGATGATGAGCGGCTTTCCCATCCTTTCGCTGATGCTGCTGGTGCCGCTGGTCGGCGCGCTGCGCCTGCCTGTTTGTCGAGGCGCGAGACCGCGCGCGCTGATCGCGCTGGTCGCGACGCTGGTCGATCTCGCGCTCGGCATCGTGCTGTGGGTCGAATTACGATATCGGCGGCGCGCAGTGGCAGTTCGTCGAGACGGGCCGAGCTGTTCGCCGGCTTCGCCTGGGCGCTCGGGCATCGACGGCATCGCGCTGATGCTGATCGTGCTGTCGGTGTTCCTGATGCCGATCTGCATCGGCGCGAGCTGGAATTCGATCAACAAGCGCGTCGGCGAATACATGGCCGCCTTCCTGTTCATGGAAATGCTGATGATCGGCGTCTTCGCGGCGCAGGACTCTGTTCCTGTTCTACATCTTCTTCGAAGCCGGCCTGATCCCGATGTATCTGATCATCGGCATCTGGGGCGGCGACAACCGGATCTACGCCAGCTACAAATTCTTCCTCTACACGCTGCTCGGCTCGGTGCTGATGCTGATCGCGATGCTGTGGATGGTGAACGAAGCCGGCACGACCGACATCCCGACGCTGATGGCCTACGACTTCCCGGCCGAGGCGCAGACCTGGCTGTGGCTGGCCTTCTTCGCCAGCTTTGCGGTCAAGATGCCGATGTGGCCGGTCCACACCTGGCTGCCCGACGCGCACGTCCAGGCGCCGACCGCCGGCTCGGTGATCCTGGCCGGCGTGCTGCTGAAGATGGGCGGCTATGGCTTCATCCGCTTCTCGCTGCCGATGTTCCCCGAAGCCTCGGCGCAGTTCGCCTGGCTGGTCTTCGGCTGTCGATGGTCGCGGTGGTCTACACCACGCTGATCGCGCTGGTGCAGCACGACATGAAGAAGCTGATCGCCTATTCCTCGGTCGCGCACATGGCGATCGTCACCGTCGGCCTGTTCGCCTTCAACCAGCAGGGGCTCGAAGGCGCGATGATCGTCATGCTCAGCCACGGTCTCGTCTCGGGCGCGCTGTTCCTGTGCGTCGGCGTGATCTACGACCGGCTGCACACGCGCGAGATCGACCGTTACGGCGGCCTTGTCGATCAACATGCCCAACTATGCGCTGTTCTTCATGCTGTTCACCATGGCGAGCGATCGGCCTGCCGGGCACCAGCGGCTTCGTCGGTGAGTTCCTGTGCCTTGCCGGCATCTACCAGGTCTCGACCTGGGTCGCGCTGGTCTGCACCACCGGCATCATCCTGGGCGCGGCCTACATGCTCTACCTCTATCGCCGCGTCGCGTTCGGCGAGCAGAAGAACGCCGATGCCGCCGCGATGCCCGATCTTGATCTGCGCGAATGGGCGATGATGGCTGCCGATTGCCGCGGCGGTGCTGTGGATGGGCGTCTATCCGGAAAGCTTCCTTGCGCCGATGCGCGAGGATATTGCCGCGCTCGACGCGCGGATTGCCCGCGCAGCGCCCGAGGGCGACTGCGCAAGCTGCAAGCATTGGCGCGGCGCCAAGCGCTGCCACGCTGAAGCCAACATGCAGCGCAGGGGGAGCGCACTGATGGATTTTGCCGCCTCCCTCGCGCTCATCGCGCCTGAAATCCTGCTGCTCGGTTTCGGGCCTCGTGCTGCTGCTGGTCGCCGCCTGGGCGGGCGACAAGGCGAGCGCGCTGATCAGCATTGCTGCGCCGTCGTGCTCGGCGCCTGGTTCTTGCTGGTCGCGCCGTCGCTTTGTGCCGGGGCTAGCGGCCCGGACACGGTGGCGTTCGGCGGCCAGTTCAGCGCCGATGCCTTCGCCGGCTTTGCCAAGCTGCTGATCTTCGCTGCCGCAGCGTGCGTCGCTGGTCATCGCGCCGCCGTTCTTCGACCGGTCGGCGCGATGCGCGCGGAATATCCGGTGCTGATCCTGTTCGCCGCGCTCGGCATGGCGATCATGGTTTCGGCCACCGATTTGCTGACGCTTTACATCGGGCTCGAGCTGAACAGCCTTGCCGCCTATGTGCTGGCCGCGTTCCTGCGGCGCTGACGACCGCTCGGCCGAAGCGGGCCTCAAGTATTTCGTGCTCGGCGCGCTGGCGAGCGGCATCCTGCTGTTCGGCATGAGCCTGACTCTACGGCTTTACCGGCACCACCAGCTTCGATGGCATTCGCGCCGCGCTCGACCGGCGATATGGCCATGGGCGCGCTGTTCGGCCTGATCTTCGTGCTCGCCGGCCTCGCGTTCAAGATCTGCGCCGTGCCGTTCCACATGTGGACGCCCGACGTCTATGAAGGCGCGCCGACGCCGGTCACCACCTTCTTTGCCATCGGCACCCAAGGTTGCCGCGCGTGGCGCTGACCGTGCGCGTTGCGCTCGATGCGTTCGGCGATCAGGCCGACGCTTGGCAGCAGATCGTCATCTTCGCCGCGCTGGCCTCGATCATCGTCGGCGCGCTTGGGCGCGATCGGCCAGGCGAACATCAAGCGGCTGCTCGCCTATTCATCGATCAACAATGTCGGCTTCATCCTGATCGGCCTTGCTGCGGCGACGCCGCAGGGCGCATCGGCGATGCTGGTCTACCTTGCGATCTATGTCGCGATGACGGTCGGCAGCTTCGTCGCGGTGCTGATGCTCAAGGACGCGAGGGCGACGCGGTCGAGAACATCGCCGATCTCGCCGGCCTGTCGCGCGAGCCGCCTGGGCTTGCCGTCTGCACTCGCAATCTTCATGTTCAGCCTTGCCGGCATTCCGCCGCTGTTCGGCTTCTGGGGCAAGTTCGTGGTGTTCCAGGCTGCGGTCGCAGGCGGACCTCGTCGCGCTGGCGGCGATCGGCATCGCCGCCAGCGTGATCGGCGCGTTCTACTACATCAAGATCGTCAAGATCATGTATTTCGACGAGCCTGCGGGCGTGGTCGAAGGCCGGAGCGATTGGGCGCATTGGGCGCTGCTGGCGATCTGCATCACTGTTCATTTCGCCGCTTGGCTATCTGCTTACGCCGCAATTGGGTAATCTGGCCGACAAGGCGGCTGCCGCACTGTTGATGGCAGTTTGACCATACTTCAGGCCCAGGACGGTCGATTGTTCGAATTCGTCACCGAAACCGGATCCACCAACGCAGATCTTGCTGCGCGGCTGCGCGCAGGCGAGCCATTATCTGAAGGCACTTGGCTCATTGCCGACCGACAGATCGACGGAAAAGGGCGCCAGGGGCGTGACTGGATCGGCGGCGACGGCAATTTCATGGGCTCGACCGTCGTCAACCTCACCGGGCAGGAGGTGAACCCATCGTGCCTCGCCATGGTGGCCGGATTGGCGGTTTATGAGACAGTTTTGGTCAGGCTGCCATTGCCCGCAAAACTAGAACTCAAATGGCCGAACGACCTGTTGCTCGCTGGTGGCAAGCTTGCGGGCATTCTGCTTGAGCGCAGCGGCGATGCAGTGATCGTGGGGATTGGTGTCAATTTGGCGGAGTCCCCGCGCCTAGCGCGACAGCAAGGCAATCTCGCTCGGCCAGTTTGGCGCCACCGCCCGACCGCGATCTCTTTGCCGCAGACCTCGCCCAGAATTTCGCGAATGAAGTCGACCGCTGGCGGAAGAGCGGTGTCACGTCCATGTTTGCACGCTGGCTTGCGGCGGCACATCCCGAGGGCACGTCGCTCACTGTTCATACAGGTGAAGCCACACCGATATCGGGGGCTTTCGCCGGTCTCGCGGCAGACGGGGCATTGAGGTTGCGTTTGGAAGATGGATCGCTGCGCGTCGTCCATGCTGGCGATGTGTCGCGGGGAAGGGGTTGAGGGCATGCTGCTGGCGATCGACGCCGGAAACACCAATGTCGTCTTGGCCTTGTTCGATCTAAAGGGCGACGGAAGCACGGACATAAAGGCACGCTGGCGCATTGCCACCGATCCGCGCCGAACTGGCGACGAATATGCCGTATGGCTGATGCAATTGCTTGCAATCGAAGGTTTCGAACGCAGCGCAGTGACACAGGTGATCATTTCCACCGTCGTACCTCGCGGACTGCATAACCTTGTCGTCCTGTCGCAGAAGTATTTCGGAGTGGAGCCGCTGATCGCCGGCCAGGGGGCTGCGGAATGGGATTTCGAGATTGACGTCGAACAGCCGCAAAGTCTTGGCGCCGATCGCGCGGTCAATACGCTGGCCGCGCATGCAAAGTATCCGGGCGATCTTATCGTCGTCGATTTTGGCACGGCTACGACATTTGATGTCGTTGGCGCCGATGGATCCTACAAAGGCGGCATAATCGCGCCTGGGATCAACCTTTCGCTCGATGCACTGGTCAGCAACACGGCCAAGCTGCCGCGGATCGCGATAGAAAGTCCACGGACCAATTCGGTGATCGGGCGCAACACAGAGGATCAGATGCTGATCGGAGTCTTCTGGGGCTATGTGGCCATGATGGAAGGCTTGATCGCGCGTATGCGCGCGGAAATCGGCCGGCCTGCCAAAGTGATCGCGACCGGCGGGCTGGCCCTTCTGTTCGATAAGCACACCGAGATATTCGACGCGGTCGACACCGACCTGACGCTGGATGGGCTGGCCATTCTGGCGCAAAGGGCGGGGACCAAGTGAAGCGCAACTTTACACCTGAAAACGAGCTCCTGTTTTTGGCGCTGGGCGGATCCGGCGAGATCGGCATGAACGTCAATCTCTATGGCTGCGACGGAAAGTGGCTGATGGTCGACCTAGGCATGACCTTTGGCGGCAATGAATATCCAGGGATAGATCTGGTCTTTGCCGATCCGGTTTTCATCGAAGAGCGCCTCGACGATTTGCTCGGCATAGTGCTGACTCACGCACACGAGGATCACATCGGCGCCATCCCCTATTTTGCGGCGGATTTTGGCGTGCCGCTTTACGCCACGCCGTTCACCGCAGACATGATCATGCGGAAACTTGAAGAAGCGGGTTTGAAGGATTCGGTCGAACTCAATGTGATACGGGGAACCGATAGTTTTGCTCTCGGGCCGTTTGACATCTCCTATGTGCCGCTTGCCCATTCGATCGCCGAAGGCAACGGGCTGTTGATCGAGACGCCATATGGCCGGGTGTTCCACACCGGCGACTGGAAGCTCGATGACGAGCCATTGGTGGGCGAACCAGCTACAGAAGAGGAACTGACGCAATTGGGAGACGAGGGCATTCTGGCCCTGGTTTGCGATTCGACCAATGTGTTCAACTCAAAGGCTTCGGGGTCCGAGGGAGAGGTTCAGCGCGGGCTGCTGGCTGAAGTCCGCAAGCATTCCGGAAAGCGAGTGGTGGTCACCACCTTTGCATCCAATGTCGCGCGGCTGCAGACTTTAGGCGAAGTCGCCAGGGCAACGGGACGGCGTCTATGCGTCGCCGGCCGATCGCTCGATCGCATGATCGAAGTCGCAAAGGCTAATGGCTATCTTGCCAATCTGCCGCAAACTGTCGATTTTGACACGGCTATGGGACTGCCCCGCGGGGAAGTCCTGGTCATGGCAACAGGCGGACAGGGTGAACCGAGCGCAGCTCTGGCCCGGATTGCGGAAGATACGCACCAGATCGGCCTTGATGAAGGCGATGTAGTGCTGTTTTCCAGCCGTCAGATCCCCGGCAACGAACTGGCCATTGGCCGCATACAAAATCAGTTGGCAGATCGCGGGGTCGTGATGGTGACCGACCGGCAGAGCGATATTCATGTTTCGGGGCACCCGGGACGGCCCGAGTTGGAAGCGCTCTACTCCTGGCTCAGACCCGAAATTCTTGTGCCTGTGCATGGCGAAATCCGTCACATGCGCGAACAGGCGCGACTGGGGCTGGCCAGCGGTATTCCTCGCGCCGTTACGCAGAAGAATGGTGAAATCGTCCGTCTTGCCCCGGGAAAGCCCGGCAAGCTTGCCGAAGTTCGTTCCGGCCGTCTTGTGCTCGATGGAGATATCATCGTGCCTGCCGATGGCGAAGCGATCACCATGCGGCGACGGATGGCGCGCGATGGGGTAATCATCATCGCGCTGGACCCGGATGGACGGGCTCAGGTGGAAGGTATTGGCCTGCCGCTGGACGAGGACTACGCCGGTTTCGTTGAGGAGGCTGAAGCAGATGTCTCGGAGGCGATCGGAAAGCTCAAAGGTGCTGCACGAATGGATCGAGAAGCAATTCTCGAAGCTGCGCGACTTGCAGCGCGCCGGACGGCAAAGCGCTGGTGCGGCAAGAAGCCGCAAACGCGCGTAATCATGATGGATGCGTGATGGCGTGGACGTCTATCCTCGCAATTTATGCGCTCATGTGGGTGATGAGCGCGTTCTTGGTGCTGCCTTTTGGAATCAAGACACACGATGAGGCCGGACTGGAGAAGGTGCCAGGGCAGGCGGACAGTGCGCCAGCCAATTTTCGTCCCGGCCGGATCGTTTTCCGCGCCACGGTGCTCGCCGCCGTTCTTTGCGCAACCTACGTCGGGATTTACGCCAGCGGTTGGATAACTGCCGAGGACCTGGAGATTTTTGGTGTCGCACCCGAGACCGGGCAGGCAGGGGAATGATCAGGTCAGTTGCGTAGACGCTCGATCGCCTGGGCGAGCACGACATATAGCTTGCCCATGTCAGAGGAAAGCAGCGTTACGCCGAGCGCCTTGCCGTCACGCGTTGAAAGCATGGTTCGCAGCATAGCTTCGAAATCGTGGATGTACCTGCTGACATGTTCGCGGAAGTCGCTGTCGCGGTTGTAGATATCCGCTATCTCTTTCGCTTCCGAATTGTCGAGCAATCGGACGGCACGGCGGGTGAAGATACCCCGATCTCCGCGTAAATAAGATGCCCAGGCCGTATCGGTCACATCGTTCGATAGTGCCTTGGAGATATCGATAGCGTTGGAATTGAGGCTCTCCGTAATGAGCGCCACCCGGCGGGAGAAATCATTATCGACCTGTTCTTCGGCGCGCTCTCTTGCCCGGATAACACGCGCCTCAAGATTGTCGGCTAGCTCGCTCACAATAGCGAGCTGATCGCGCAATTGGCGAGCGGCCTCGCGGCTCACGCCACTTGCCTGGGTAGCGGCTTGCTCCAGTTCGCCGACCGCATCGGCCGTGCGGCTTCGAATGGCGCGCTCGATTGCTTCTGCGCTTTGGTTGCCAATATCTTCGGCAAATTTTTCCAGAGTGCCGCTTTGGCCGTTGCTCAGTTCGTCGAGCGCGTCGCGAAGTACGTTTTGCAAGCGAACAACGGAGTCCGTCAATTCGGTTTGCACTTGCCCTGACAGGCTCTCGCTTTCCTCGGCGAGAACAGCAAGCCCGGTCCGCAAGCGATCGATCTGCTCGGAATAAGCCGATCCCTGCTCTGCGAAGCGTTGGTGCAGATTGTCGAACTCGGTATAGACTGCTTGGCCGTCCTGTCTCGCCGCAAGCACATAATCGGACAGGGCTTGCCCCTTCTTGCCCGCTTCTCCCAGCAGGTCGCCAAGAGCAATGGCGCGCTCCTCGAAAGCCTCAAGCTTCGCTTCTGCGGAATTTATCGCTGAGGGTAGCTTGTCCCGGCTGTGTTCCTCTCCGGCGCGAATAAGCTCGAGCAATCGCACGCTCGCATTGGTGAGCTCTGCAATTGCCGCATTTGTCGCCTCGATCGCCTCCTTATTCGCCAGTATCTTCCGAGAAACCAGGTCTGAGGCTTCGGCCATATCGCGGCCGGCGCGGCTGCCTTGCATTGAAATGGCGTCCATTTGGCCGCCCAAATCCGCCAGCTGGGTGACGAGATCTTCGCTTTGCTTAGTGAAATCTGCCAAACTGGCCAGCTGCTGGTCGTGCCGCAGAGAGATTGCCGCGTCGAGTTCAGCGAGCCTGATGCTGCTAAGTTCTATGCCTTTTTCCGCCCGTTCGGATATTTCGGCGTCAATCTTCTTCGTCCGCTCTGCCAATGAGTGCAGTTGCCCTTGCACACGCTCGCTGGAACTCTCTTCAATGCTCGCTAATTTCGTCCACGACGTCGGTGAGTTTGTTGCGCAGCGCCTGGATTGCCGAGTTCCATCGATCCAGCGCTGCACTCTCACTCGTACGCAACTTCACAGAGAATTCTTCTGCCTGCTCCCGCAAGGCGCCAAGTTGAACGCGCATTGATTCAATCGCGCTTGCTTCCTTGGTATCGAAATCTTCCCAGCTTCCTGCGAGTTCTTCCCTGAGTGCATCTGCCCGATTGTGGATGGCTGCGAGGACAGCAATCTCCCTGCCATCCATCTCGGTGCGAAATGCTTCGCTCTGCTGGCCGAGTGCCTCGAAGCGGGTCGAGGTAATTTGCTCCATTTGCTTGGCTTGGTCTTCGAATGCGGTCAGTGCCGCGTCGACCTTCTCACGCAAGGCGGCCACCTGGCGCTCGCTAGCTTCACCAAACTCATTGAGCCGATAGAAGCCGCCGATCAGGTCCCCAAGTTGGGTATGAGCGGTGCGGCCCGCATTGCCGATCTGGCTTGTAACATCGCGGGCGAAGTTTGCGATTACTGGCAATTCGCCGCGCAGTTTATTCATGTTTTCCAGAGCGTTCGTTCCCACAGTCGCAATCTGTTCGACCTGAGCGCTGTTGTCCTGGATGAGGCTCTGAAGTTCACTTGCATGAGTGGACAATCGTTCGCTGGCAATGCGGCCCAGCGATTCCAGATCGCGAGATTGTGCAGCCACAAAGTCCCGCGCAAGGCTGAGTTCGCGATTCACTGTCACCAGGCGCTGCTCGAGCAATGCCGACTCTCGTGAAAGTTCGCTTGCGACATTGCCAAATCGTGTCGCCTCGCGCTTGCTCGAGCGCAGTACGATCAGGCAGACGGCCAGTACCAGCAGGACAGGAACCGCCCAGGATGTGATCCAATCGCTCCATTGCTGAGGAGTGGTAGCTGCGGTGAATTCATTCAGATGCGCGAAAATGAAAAAGCCGGTCCATGCCGCGATGACTATTCCGCTGACAGCAGGCAATATCCACGGGGTCTTGAGTTTAACGGGTTCGTCAACTTCTTCCCAGGCTTCTTCAAGCGCTAGGACGTCCTCGCGCTCGAACGTTGAAGATGGGTCTGTACGGACTTCATCCGAACCTACCGCGACGATATGTGAACCCCCAGACATCTGCGTAAGATACCACGGATGGGCAAAGGATAAACCCCCGCTTAACTTTGTCTGGTTAGTGTGTCGTCATGGCATATGAAAACGGAGCTTTGGACGCGACTCTTGCTGCTGCGGCGGACGGGGATGAAGTCTTGTTCGCAGAGCTGCGCAATGCCTTTGTCGATAGCTTGAAACAGCAGATCGATCTGCTGCGCCGCTCCCGTTGCGATGGCAATTGGAACGTGGCTGCGATGCGACTGAAAGGGCTGGGCGCTAGTTTTCACGCCGAAAACCTGGTCGCACTGGCAGAAGAAGCCTTGGACGGCGGCGCCGGGCGAACCGGTCGTCGTTCGCAAGCTTGAAGGCTTTGTCGACGAATTTGCCTCCGCAAGGGGCTGAATCGGTCTGAGGGTGCTTGGCACCGCCAAACTGCTCGCCTAGATCGTAGGCGTGCGCATTGCATTGCTATCATTATTAGATCGAATTGACGATGGCACTGGTCTGCCTGTCGCGAACTTGGGCTTGGCCGGAACATCCATTGTCGTACGTCAACTCGATCTGGCGCTGTCCCTCGGATGTGAACGAATAATCTGCCTGACACGTCCGGGCACCGAAGTCCCCGCTTCGCTTGAGAACGCGATGGCAATGGCGGACGTTAAATCGAGCCTGATATCGGGGCCGCGTGGATTGCTGGGTCTGGTGGGCGCGAATGACGAACTGCTTGTAATCGCCGATGGGCTGGTTCCGTCAAATGCGGCGGCCGCCGCAGCGGTGACCAATGGCAATTGTGTTCTGGCTTTTCCGGTGGACGCCGGGATCGCTGCGGGTTTTGAACGGATTGACCTAAATTATGCATGGGCAGGCATCCTGATGATGCCCGCCAATCTCGTCGAACGGCTTACGCAGCTGCCGTCTGATTGCGATACGGTCTCCACGCTGCTCCGGATTGCGCTGCAAGGCCAGGTGCCGATACGCAATCTGTCTGAGACACTGCTGACGAAAAACCGCTGGGCATTGATAGAATCTGGCCAGAGGTTGGCCGAGTTTGAATCTGAGTGGCTTCTCCAGCATTTGACCGCGCCAGGAAAATTCTCTCCCGGCCGAACCTTGGCCGGTGCAATCTTGCGCACGCTTGGTTCATTTGTGTTCGATGGCCGTTTTCGGCCGTGGCTGCCTCTGGCTGCGGGGTCTCTGTGTGCGGTTCTAGGCGTAGTTTTCGCGTGGTTCGGCCATGGAGCCATCGCAATTGCAGCCTGCGGCATAGGTTGGCTGCTGACTGAACTAGGAACCTCGGTTGAGCGGGTGCTACAATCCGGCCTGATGGCTGGTAAGTCGAACCTGCGAGCCTTGAAACCACTCGCTTGGCTGCTCGACTTGTGTCTCATAGCTTCTCTCGCACTCCTGCTGTCAGGTAGCCCGCTCGATCGGGCATTTGCGCCACTTGTCCTCTTGGCTTTGGTGCACATAGGAGCGGAAATATTTGGCCCAGATTGGGGTGAGCTGATGCAAGATCGATTGTTGCTTGCGCTCGTTCTGGCAGCAGCGGCTCTTTTTGGATTATTACTACCGACAATTCAGCTCCTCTGTGTTGTCCTTCTGATGGTACTGCTGGGAATTGTTCGCGGAAAATTGCGGCTAACGCGGGCTTAACCAAGGGCGTCTATGGGGAAACCATGACCCAGGCTGGCAATTCTCCAATTTCCGACTCAAGCTCGAACTTGCGCGATGAGTTGATGGCGTGTGATGCCACGTTGGAAGCGACGAGGCCGGTTTTGCGCCATTTGGTTGCGGTCGGCGAAAATTTTTTGCTCAGCGAAGAGATCGTGGCGCGCGTTCGCAGCATGGTTAGCGACGTGGCGCGCCAATTGTTGCGAGCATTGGCTGAGGCCGTTGGCGATGAAAATTCACAGGATTTCGAAGGGGAGGCTTCCGCTGCATTGTTGACCGGCTTGCTGGATCAACCTGCATTGCTGCACCATGCGCATGCTCTGGCAGTCGAAACGCAATTGGGAGAATTTTTCCGTATTCGCAGCGGGATCGATCCTGTTCTTGCCCCACTGCTGCAGAATCTGATCGCATCCAATGAGCCAAAAGCCTCCGCTTTGGCTATGGCTGTATTGGCTGCGCAAGCGCGCTTCGTTCAGAGCCAGCGTCGGATGGAATTGCCCCTGCGTGAGTTGCCAGGGAATTTGCACGAGGCAGTGCTGAGCGAACTGCGCCAGCAAGCCCCAATTGAAGCTGACGCCGCAACGGACCAAGCCATCGCCGCTCTGCGCAACGAGTTTGACGAAAGTTCCAGCAGACTGTCCCTCCTGTCCGATCTGGTCACCTCACTTGATGATGGGCCGGCATCGGCTTTGTCCATTGAGCAGGCAGGAGTTGCATCTTTCGTCACTGCGCTTGCAATGGGTGCGCAACAGGCGAGAGATGCCGTGATCCTTGCTACGGACGCCGGACAGTCCACACGCCTTGCGTTGATGCTTCGGATTGCGGGACTTTCTCCGCAAGCCGTCGCCACGCAATTGCTCACTCTTCACCCTGAGTTGGCGCCGCCGGCTTGGCTCGCAGAATTGACTGCCGAACAGGCGCGAGCATTGCTTGCCCCGGCAGCCCCTAGCGGGGTGGAGTGATTTGATGCATTCGCGCGGCCCCTGGATCGCATCTGCCCGCTGCGACGCGGAAGATTGCCTGCTCGAGGCGCAAGAGCCTCTGGCCACGCTGCAGCGGCGCAGCGGTGGTGAATTGCCCGGCAAGATTGCGACGCCTGCAATACTTGAACTGGTTCGCCAGGCGCGCAGGCAAGGGTCGCGCTTGGTCCAGATGATTCAGGCGCAGGATGAGCAAGAACGGATCACTGCCTGGATCGAAGTCGAGCCAAGCCAGAATGGCGGGGGTGAATGCCGGATTTCCATCGCAAACTGGCAGACAGTGCCTCTCGTTGCTGAAGATATTGGCAAAGCCGGAACGATCAACTGTCAACTGGCCGAACTTACCGCTCTGCTCGATGCTCAGCAAAACATCCTGACAGTCGAAACCACAGCATCGGAACTTGAGCCGGTCGTTACATCGATGAGGGAAGGCATCGGGAGGCCTTGGACAGATTTCGTTGAGATTGCGGGGTCGCATCACCAGCAACCAATGCATTGGCGCCTTCTCGATGGTGCGAAGGTAAAACTTGCGGGTTCGAACCGTGAATGGACCGCTTGCCTGCTTCCACTTGGGGGCGCCGATCCTGGGCGTGCCGGATTTGGGCTATATGTGGTTGCTAGCGAGCCAGCCCCACTCAGCCAGCCTGCGCGACCTGGTGATCGCGTGGTCAACGCAGTCTCGGGTGCTGCGATAGGGCGAGAGATTGCGCCGGTTCTACGTCAGCCAATCGGGCGGATTATCGCAAATGCGTCCACAATCCGGTCGAGACTCGCCGGGCCTGTCGCGGAAGAATACAGCAATTACGCCGCGGATATCGCGGCTGCCGGAGAACACCTGCTGGCATTGATCGAAGATCTTGCAGAGCTCGAGGCAGTCAATTCCGATGAATTCAACATCGTCCTGGACTTCATCGATCTGGCCGACCTCACTCATCGCGCGGCAGGTATCCTCGCCGGTCGAGCGGAGGAACGAAACATCCAGATCGACGCTCCGGGTGCAGACGAGCGTATGCCAGCGCTCGGCGAAACTCGCAGAGCGCTGCAGATTCTGCTCAATATACTAGGCAATGCGATCCGCTATTCACCGGAGGGTTCACGGATCGATATCCGTCTATCGCGCGTGGGGGACAGCGCCCGCGTAACCATCGCGGACCAGGGCGGTGGGCTGGCCAAGGGGGAACAGGCCGCTGTGTTCGAGAAATATGAAAGGCTAGGGCGTAGCGGGGACGGCAGGTACCGGACTGGGTCTGTATATTTCGCGCAAGCTTGCAAGAGCCATGCGAGGTGAGCTTTCAGTTGAAAGCACGCCTGGCAGGGGCTCGCGCTTTACATTGGCGCTGCCCGCAGGGGATTGAACCCGGCCGCAAGCGGCCGGGAAATCAAATCGGTCAGCGGTCGCCCATCAACGCTTGTCGACCGGGATGTAGTCGCGCTCGGTCGGGCCGGTGTAGAGCTGGCGCGGACGGCCGATCTTCTGGCCGGGATCGGAGATCATCTCGTTCCACTGCGCCACCCAGCCGACGGTGCGGGCCAGCGCGAACAGCGCGGTGAACATGGTGGTCGGGAAGCCGATCGCCGAGAGGATGATGCCCGAATAGAAATCGACGTTCGGGAACAGCTTCTTCTCGATGAAATAGGGATCGTTGAGCGCGATCTCCTCCAGCCGCAGCGCGGTTTCGAACAGCGGATCGTTGACCTTCAGCGCGTCGAACACCTCGCGCACGGTCTTCTGCATCACGGTCGCGCGCGGATCGTAGTTCTTGTAGACGCGGTGGCCGAAGCCCATCAGGCGGAACGGATCGTTCTTGTCCTTCGCGCGCTCGATATAGTGCGGGATCTTGTCGGGCGTGCCGATTTCCCGCAGCATGTTGAGCGCCGCTTCGTTCGCGCCGCCATGCGCCGGGCCCCACAGGCAGGCGATGCCGGCCGCGATGCAGGCAAACGGATTGGCGCCCGACGAACCGGCAAGCCGCACGGTCGAGGTCGAAGCGTTCTGTTCGTGATCGGCATGGAGGATGAAGATGCGGTCCATGCGCCTTCTCGACCACCGGGTTCACCTCATATTCCTCGGCCGGAACGCCGAAGGTCATGCGCAGGAAATTGCCGGTGTAGGACAGCGAATTGTCCGGATAGACGAACGGCTGGCCGACCGAATATTTGTACGCCATCGCCGCAATCGTCGGCATCTTGGCGATCAGCCGGTGCGAGCTGATCCGGCGATGCTCCGGATCGGAAATGTCGGTGCTGTCGTGATAGAACGCCGACAGCGCGCCGACCACGCCGCACATGATCGCCATCGGGTGCGCGTCGCGGCGGAAGCCGCGATAGAACTGGCATCAGCTGCTCGTGCAGCATGGTGTGGCGCGTGATGGTGTAGCTGAAATTGTCGAGCTCGTCCTTGCTCGGCAGCTCGCCGTTCGAGCAGCAGGTAGGACTGACTTCCATGAAGCTCGAATGTTCGGCCAGCTGGCCGATCGGGTAGCCGCGGTGCAGCAGCACGCCTTCGTCGCCATCGATATAGGTCAGCGCGCTTTCGCAGCTGGCGGTCGAGGTGAAGCCCGGATCGTAGGTGAACATTGCGGTCTGGCCGTAGAGCTTGCGGATGTCGATCACATCCGGCCCGATGGTGCCTTCCAGCACGGGATAGTCGTAGTTTGTCTTCGCCGACAGTTAGCGTCGCGTGCTTGTCTGCCACAATGTTCGTCTCCTTCAAAGTCTGCTGCCGCCTGGCTGCTCGGATACGCGCCTGCGCGTCGATCCGCGCGAGGCTTTCGTCCCGGCCCGAGCAGGACCAGTACGTCGAAAATACCCGGCGAAGTGGTCTGCCCGGTCAGCGCCGCGCGCAGCGGCTGCGCCAGTTTGCCGAGGCCAAGCCCCTGCTCCTCGGCCATCGCCTTGAGACTGGCTTCCAGCGCCTCGCTTGTCCAGTCGTTTTGCGCGGCCAGAATGGCTGAAATCTGCGACAAGAGCGCGCGCGCGTCGCCGTCCAGCAGAGCCTGCGGCTTGTGCTCGGTCATGTTCGAGCGGACGCTTCGTGAACAGGAATGCGGCGCCATCGGCCAGTTCGTTCAGGTCGTGAGCGCGCGTCTTGAGCACCGGCATCGCGCGAGCGAGCAGCTCGATGTCTGCCGCCGGGCCGATCCGCGCGGCGACCAGAGCGGCAAGGCGGGCATCGTCCGCCTCGCGCATGTAATGGCCGTTGAGGTTCTGCAGCTTCTTCATGTCGAAGCGCGACGGGCTTCTTGCCGACACCGGCGAGATCGAACAGCATCGACCGCCTCGTCGCGGCGTGAATTCCTCGCGGTCGCCGTGGCCCCAGCCGAGGCGCAGCAGGTAGTTGAACAGCGCTTCGGGCAGGATGCCCAGCTCGTCGCGATAGGCATCGACGCCCAGCGCGCCGTGGCGCTTGGACAGCTTGGCGCCGTCGGTGCCGTGGATCAGCGGGATGTGGGCATAGTCCGGCTCGGGCCAGCCCATCGCCCGGATGATGGCAAGCTGGCGGAAGGCGTTGTTGAGATGATCGTCGCCGCGGATGACGTGGGTCACGCCCATGTCGTGATCGTCGACCACCACCGCGAGCATGTAGGTCGGCGTGCCGTCCGAACGCAGCAGGACGAAATCGTCGATTTCCGCATTCTTGACCGTGACGTGGCCCTGGACGAGATCGTCGATCGCTTGTCTCGCCTTCGCGTGGGGCCTTGATCCGCACGACGTAATCCAGGCTCTCGGGCCAGTCCGAGGGATCGGCATCGCGCCATTCGCTGTCGATACGGAACGGCTTGCGCTCTTCGCGGGCCTTCTCGCGGCGAGCGGCAAGTTCTTCCTGTGTCAGGTAGCAGCGATAGGCTGCGCCGCTGGCGAGCAATTCGTTGGCGACTTCGGCAGTGGCGCGCCTCGAACTGCGACTGATAATAGGTTTGCCCATCGAATTCGAGGCCGAGCCAGTCGAGCCCGTCGAGGATGACGTCAATCGCTTCCTTGGTCGAGCGGGCCTTGTCGGTATCCTCGATGCGCAGCAGCGACTTGCCGCCCATGATGGCGGGCATAAAGCCACGAAAACAGCGCGGTGCGCGCGTTGCCGATATGCAGAAAACCAGTGGGCGAGGGCGCAAAGCGCGTGACGACTGGGCGCGCTGGCTTTGTCGTCTTGCCGCTACTGCTTGCCATGACCCGCACGTTTCCTTTCCAACTATTGGCATGGCAGAATCCCCGTCAACCTACGTCCCATTGGACGATACGCCCTGGATGCTGCGATGCAGCACTCGCATTGGCGAAAGGATTGGCGCTTGTCCAGCGTGGGCGACGCATTCGAAGCATTTTTGGTCTCATCGGGCTTCGATCGCGGGCCGTGGCTGGCGGTAGCCTTCGGAACGGGAATTGCTTTCTGGTTTGCCCTGCAGACACCCCTGGCGTGGGTAATCGTGATTGCAGCAGGCCTGATTGCCGCACTCGGTGCTGTGGCTGTTTGGCGTGATGTCGGCGATCGTGCGCATTTGCAGATGGCTTGCGTCACCATGGCGCTGCTCGTTGTGGCTGGCATGGCGGTGGTCTGGTGCAAATCCGAACTCGTAGGCGCGCAGCCGATCGCGCGACCATTTATGGCAACGATCGATGGCCGAATGCTGGAGCGCATCGAGCAACCTGCCGACGCGCGGGTCCGGCTTGTCCTGGCGACTCGCGACGCCGAGGACGGGCGGGCGATAAAGGTGCGGGTCAACCTGCCGCAAAGCATGGACATCGCGGCGTTGGGCGAAGGAGCCCTGATCCGTGCAAAGCGCGCCTGATGCCGCCGGCGCCGCCGATGCTGCCCGGTGGCTACGACTTTGCCCGCACGGCATGGTTTCAGGGGTTTGCCGCGACCGGTAGCGTGCTCGGCGCCGTCACAGTGTTGGAGCCGCGCCGGAATCTCAGCCCGGAATTGCGCGCTGCAGCGCAAGCTTTCGAATCATGTACGAACCCAGCTGGACGGATCGCCCGGCGCGATCGCCGCGGCCTTGGCCAGCGGCGACCGGGGCGCGATCGATCGAAGCGGACGAGGAGGCGATGCGCGATGCGGGGCTGACGCATCTGCTTTCGATCAGCGGGCTGCATGTCAGCGCGGTGATCGCGGCAGCCTATCTGCTTGCGATCAGGCTGCTGGCCCTGTGGCCGTGGCTGGCGCTGCGGGTGCGGCTGCCGATCGTTGCGGCCGGATGCGCGGCGCTGGCCGGCATCGCTTATACGCTGCTGACCGGGGCCGAAGTGCCGACGATACGAAGCTGCGTCGGCGCCGTGCTGGTGCTGATGGCCCTGGCGCTCGGGCGCGAGCCGCTGTCGCTCAGGATGATCGCGGTTGCGGCGATCCTCGTGCATGCTGCTCTGGCCCGAAGCGCTGATCGGGCCGAGTTTCCAGATGAGCTTTGCCGCCGTGATCGCGATTGTCGCACTGCATTGCAAGCGGGACGATCCGCAATTTCCTGGCCCCGCGCGAAGAAGGCTGGATGGTCTGGGCCGCGCGGCGGGGGTTGATGCTGCTGGTGACCGGCCTCGTGATCGAGATCGCGCTGATGCCGATCGTGCTGTTCCATTTTCATCGCGCGGGGGTCTACGGCGCGTTCGCCAATGTGATCGCGATTCCGCTGACAACCTTCGTCTCGATGCCGCTGATCGCGCTCGCCTTGCTGTTCGATGCGGTGGGGCTAGGAGCGCCATTCTGGTGGCTGGCGGGCAAGTCGCTCGAACTGTTGCTCGGCAATCGCCCATTGGACGGCCGCTCAACCAGGCGCGGTCAAACTGATGCCGCAGATGGGGGGATGGACCTTCGCGCTATTTGCCGCGAGCGGGCTTTGGCTGGCTCTGTGGCGCGGCAAGGTGCGCGCTGTTTGGCGTGTGTACCGATATGCATCGCTACCGTGATGCTGTTGACGACGCCGGTGCCTGACGTGCTGATCTCCGGAGATGGCCGGCATGTCGGGATAACCGGCGAGGCCGACAATCTGCTGGTCCTGCGAGAAACGAGGAGCGATTTTACGCGCGACAACCTGCTGGAACTGGCCGGGATGGAAGGTGAAATACTACCGCTCGCCAATTGGCAAGGCGCACAATGCAGCCGCGATTTCTGTGTCGATCACGCTCGCCCGCGGCGGGCGGAACTGGCGGCTGCTGATGGCCCGCAACCGTGAAAGGATTGAAGAACGCGCACTGGCGGCCGCTTGCGACAAATCCGACATCGTGATTGCAGATCGTTACTTGCCGCGTAGCTGCCAGCCGAGCTGGCTAAAGGCCGACATGAACATGCTTGCGGATACCGGCGGAATATCAGTCGAACTCGCCAGCAAAAAGGTTCGAACTGTTGCTGATACCCAGGGCGAACATGGGTGGTGGCAGGGAAGGGGAACCCGCTAGCCCCCTTCCTGCCTCTCGCAGACAATCCTGCTTCAGTGATACTGCCGCAGGAGCCCGGCGAGCTTACCCTGTACGACCACTTCATGCGGATCGTAGAATTGGGCGTCATAGGCCGAATTGGCCGGATCGAGCCGGATCTTGCCGTTCTCGCGGCGAAGATATTTGAGCGTTGCTTCCTCATTGCGGATCAACGCGACCACGATCTCGCCGTCGCGCGCCGTATCGGTACGACGCACCAACGCAAAATCGCCATCCAAAATGCCCGCTTCGATCATCGAATCGCCGGAAACTTCCAATGCATAATGTTCGCCTGCGCCAAGCAGGGCGGCAGGAACCGGAAGGGTCGATTGCCCTTCGAGCGCTTCGATCGGCATGCCGGCGGCGATCCGGCCGTGCAAGGGTATCTCGATCACATCATTGGCAGGCGACGGCTGCGGCGCAGGAGGCGAAGTCACCCGGGCGACCACCTCACTAAGGCTCGCTGGCTTTGGAGGGCGCGAATTCACGTCTTCAGGCTGGCGGAGCACCTCGAGTGCCCGAGCACGGTTCGGGAGACGGCGCAGGAACCCCCGTTCTTCCAAAGCGGAAATCAGCCGATGAACCCCCGATTTGGACTTCAGATCGAGCGCATCTTTCATTTCCTCGAAACTCGGTGAAATGCCAGACTCTTCAAGGCGGCGCTGAATGAACAGCAGGAGTTCATGCTGCTTGGCGGTCAACATAACCGGGTCTCCGAAAATGTTCCAATTCGGGAACGAATGCGGAACAACTAGGCAACCATTTCCTACAAGTCAAGCGTTTCCGCCACTTTACAGCAGATATGTCGGGACGAGAGTGCCGGCGCCTGCAGCGCTCGCTCCCGAGGGCCTCTCGATTAAGGCGTTTGCCAATGCGAGAGAGCGCAAGGCGCTGCTGTCCTGCTCGTTCAACGGTGTCACCAAACCCTGATCGACGGTAGCGCGCAAGAATTCGAGCCGGCTGCCGCCTGCTGAAACTGCGGAACTCAAGGGCAGGGACAGAGCCTGCGGCAAGGGTCGTCTGCTGCCTCCCAACTTGCGAAGCAAGGGCAACAGGAAAAGGAAAGCGGTAACGTAGCTTGAGACCGGATTTCCGGGGAGGCCGAGCACGAACTGCGATCCTTTTCGTGCGACCAGCAAGGGCTTGCCGGGCTTCATCGCGACACGCCAAAAAGCGATATCCGCGCCCCATGCTTCCAGAGCGGGCCGCACGAGATCGTGGTCTCCCACCGAGGCTCCGCCGCTGGTCACGATGACATCGGCTTCCTCTGCTTCCGAGAGAGCGGCTGCCAGCGCAGCCATATTGTCCGGCACGGGCCCGATCCGGCGAATGGCTCCAGCCAAGCCGGACGCCATCGCTGCCAGCATTGCGCCGTTGCTTGCGGGTATCTGATGAGCCTCGCAAGCTCGAGGATCCGCGGCAAGTTCGTCACCGCTATCGATGATCGCCAGATTGGCCCTGCGATGGATATCGAGTTGCGGCGTGCCCCGAACTGATCGCAAGTGCCAACTGCGCTGGGCCAATGCGGGTGCCCTTCGCCAAGACTTCTTCGCCTTTGGCAAAGTCGAAGCCGGAGCGTCGGATGTGGCGTTCCGTGGGGTGACCTTCGCCGTTGAGACTTAGCTTGTCACCTTCGCGGGACGCGTTTTCCTGCAGCAGAACCGTATCGGCCCCTGCCGGCATCAACGCCCCGGTAGAGATGCGGATAGCTTCGTCGGTGCCGATGATTCCCGCAAACGGATGCCCGGCCGCGCTTTCGCCAATTACTCGCCACGGCCCGCTATGCCCGGCTTTCATGGCATAGCCGTCCATCGCCGAAAGATCGGCCGCAGGCTGGGTCCGGTTTGCCATAAGCGGTGCGGCCAGCCAGCCCCCCAGCGCATCGTCGACGTTGAGCGTCAAGGCCTCCAGCGGCTCAGCGCTGGCAAGCAGGCGGTCCTGGGCCTCGGCCAATGGCAGAGGGGGCGGGGGAGCCTTATCGGTCACTTGTTCACTCCGGCGCGAGCCATTCACCGGACTTGCCGCCGCGCTTGGCGATCAGGCGAACACCTTCGATCACCATGCCTTTGTCGAGCGCTTTGGCCATGTCGTAGATGGTCAGGAGTGCGACCGAGACGGCCACCATCGCCTCCATTTCCACACCGGTCTTTCCGGTAAGCGAGGCCGTGGCCCTTGCGCTAACTGCATCGCTTTCGAAGCTGAAGTCGACTGTAACGGCATCGAGTGAAAGAGGGTGGCAGAGCGGGATGAGATCGCCAGTCTTTTTCGCCGCCATGATCGCCGCGATGCGGGCCGCTGCAAGCACATCGCCTTTTGGCGCATCGCCTTCACGAATTGCCGCCAGCGCCTCGGCCGACATGCGGATCCGTCCCGTTGCGATTGCCTCGCGTTCAGTCGCGGCCTTGCCGCCGACATCGACCATGCGCGCCTGTCCATGTTCGTCGAGATGGGTTAGCTTGTTCATCCGGCCCCCATGCCAGATTGGATCCCCGCAGGACAGTCCGTACAGCGGCCTGGATCGCAATCGCCTTGCAGCGGTTCGCAGGTGAATATGGTTAACGCAGGAGACTGGAAACGCCCCCATTTGGAACTCAATAAACCGGGCTCCGCATGTTCCGAATTGGGATTACTGCCGAATTCCGTGAGATTTTCTGTACTTCCGCCCTAGCATGTGTTGCTGAATTGCTGTTAATAACTTGTGGAAATCGAGTCGCATCAGCCAACTTGGGGGCACTGTGAATGGCCGACTCTGCGCAGTTCATGTTTGATGGTAATAGCCTCGGCGATGTGGCGCGGATGCCGCTGTCTTTGCCGGGCGAAGTGCACCCGTCGATCATCGTGCGTGAAGTCCTCTCCCGTGTACGGCCAAATGGCCACGTGGTCGTTTTTGCAAATGAAAAAGGCGGCGTCGGCAAGTCCACCTTGGCCTTCCATTGTTCGGTCGCCCTGAGTTACGCCGGCCACAAGGTGCTGGCGGTCGATCTGGACCGCCGCCAGCGTTCACTCGACGCGGCGCTCGATCACCGGGACGCGACTGCCCAAAGCCTGCAGGTGGATCTGCCTCGCCCCCGCCATATCGTACTCCACAAACAGAGCGGTGCCTTACTCAACCAGGAAATAGCGCGCGCCGGATTCGACTCCACTGTCGTGGTAATCGATGTGGCCGGGCACGATTCTGCAATTGCCAGATACGCCATTGCAATGGCGGACACTCTGGTCACGCCCGTGAATGCGTCATCTATCGACCTTGCATTGCTCGGCAATTTCGACCCCGTAACCAAGCGCTTGCGCGAAGTGGGCCATTTCGCCCGGCTCGTATGCGAATTGCGTGAAGAACGGTCGAGCCGCGGCGGCGGAAGCTTCGATTGGATGGTGATGAAGAATCGGGTGCGGACGAACGAGCGGCGCCAACAGCTTCGTATCGACGAAGCGCTGGAGCAACTTGTGCCGAATTTCGGCTTCCGCTTGGGCCATGGTTTCAGAGAGCGGGTCGCCTATCGCGAACTGTTCGCTTTCGGTCTGACTCATCTCGATTTGAAGCGTATTCCGGGCCTGGCAAAGATGCGGGCCCCAACCGGCGACGAGATCCTTCGGCTCGCATCCGATCTCGCCATTCCCGATCAGTTGGTACCGCAAAAGTGGAGCGACAACGGCCGAAAGGCCAGGATCAACGAGAGGTCCCAGCGCGCCTTCAGTGCGTCACTGCATGCCCATATGCAGCCCGTTTCGACTTAACCGGCCAGCAGCGTCCTCGTAGCTTCCGCTACGTCGTCCTGCCGCATGAGGCTCTCACCCACCAGAAAGCAACGGACGCCGCTTGCCGCGAGTCGCGTCACGTCGGCATGAGAATTGATACCGCTTTCGCCGACTAGCAACGTTCCTTCAGGTGCAAGCGGGGCAAGTCGCTCAGTCGTGGCGAGGTCGGTGACGAAGGTTTTGAGGTTGCGATTATTGACGCCGATCAGCCGTGAATTGAGGCGTGCTGCGCGCTCCATTTCATCCTCATTATGCACTTCGACGAGGACGTCCATTCCGTGATCGTTCGCCGCAGCTTCGATTTCGTGCATGACGACGTCATCCAGCGCAGCAACGATAATCAGGATGGCATCAGCACCCATGGCGCGCGCTTCAATCACTTGCCAGGGATCGATCATGAAATCCTTGCGCAGCACCGGTAGGGAACAGGCAGCGCGCGCCTCGATCAGATAATCCTCGCAGCCTTGGAAATAAGGCGCGTCCGTGAGGACGGAAAGGCAAGCCGCGCCGCCCGTCTCATAGGCACGAGCGTGCTCCGCAGGGCGGAAATCAGCGCGGATCAGGCCCTTCGATGGCGAAGCCTTCTTGATCTCGGCGATAAGGCCGTAACCGGCCTCCGCCTTTGCTTTGAGGGCTCTTTGAAACCCGCGCGGAGCCGATTGATCTTTGACGCGCGCTTCCAACTCTGTCTGCGAAACACTGGCTTTGCGGGCTACGATTTCGTCGCGCTTGGTCAGGCATATTTCGGTGAGCTTGTCAGTCATGCCTTGCAGGCCTCTATCCAGCAATCGAGAAGGGCATTGGCCAGCCCCTTGTCGATTGCTTCAGCGGCTTCTTCCGCCCCTTCTGCCCAACTGCGAACCTCGCCAGCGACGATCAACGCGCCGGAGGCATTAAGGAGCACAGCGTCGCGATATGCACTTCTCTCGCCTTGCAGGAGGCGGCGCAGGGCAGCGGCATTGTATTCGGCGTCTCCGCCCCTGATCGCATCGAGCGTATGACATCCAAGCCCGGCATCCTGAGGGTTCACGATAGCGGCGATACCGGGAATCCCGATCGTCTCAACTCGGCTCGGCCCTGCGATCGACAACTCGTCCAACCCTTCTTCGCCCGAAACGATCATGACTCGTTCCATACCCAGCATCTGCATGGCTTCCCGGTAAATTGGAACATAATCCGGATTGGCGATGCCGATCAGCTGGCGCGAAACGTTGGCCGGGTTGGCGATGGGGCCTAGCAAGTTGAAGATCGTGCGGCGGCCGAGTTCCTTTCGGATCGGCATCACATATTTCATGGCTGGATGATGGGTTTGCGCAAACAGGAACGCGATCCCGATCTCAGCTAAAGTCATTTCCGCAATCTTGCCCGCTACGGCGAGATCGAGGCCAAGAGCTTCCAGTGTATCGGCGGTACCGGCTTTGCTCGAAGCAGCGCGATTGCCGTGCTTGGCCACGGGTACGCCGCAAGCGGCCACTACGATCGCAACGGCGGTTGAGATATTCAGGCTGTGTTGGCCATCACCGCCTGTTCCGCACACATCGATAGCTCCATCGGGTGCGACGATAGGGATCATGCGTTCACGCATGGCCTTGGCAGCTCCAGCGATTTCCGCGGCGGTTTCACCGCGATCACCCATCGTTAGCAGGGTCTGTCGGATTTCCTCGTCCGACATCTCGCCGTCGAGCATGCGCCCGAAGAGTGGCATCGGCTTCGGCAAAGCTCAAGCTCATGCCGGTTGGCTGGCGTTAAGGCCGCAGATCTTCAGGAAGTTCGCAAGCAGCGCGTGGCCATGCTCGGTTGCGATGCTCTCGGGATGGAATTGCACCCCGTGAATGGGCAGCTCCCGGTGGCGAAAGCCCATTACATGGGTATCGTCGGAGGTTGCATTTACGAGCAGTTCGCTAGGAATGTCTTCGACTACTAGTGAGTGATATCGCGTTGCTATGTAAGGTGACGGCAAGCCTTCGAAAACGCCGGTATTGTCATGCGTGATCGGCGAAGTTTTGCCATGCATCAAGCCGCCGCGTACGACTTTGCCGCCGAAATGCTGGCCGATCGATTGGTGACCGAGGCAGACGCCTAGCAAGGGCTTTTTCTCGGCTGCGCAAGCCGCCACGAGATCGAGACTGATGCCAGCGTCATCGGGCGTACAGGGCCCGGGAGAGATGAGAAAACCCCGAGCGCCGGTCGCCAGTGCTTCAGCAGCAGTAAGCGCATCGTTGCGCACGACTTGAACCTTCGCCCCCAATTCCATCACGTAATGGACCAGGTTCCAGGTGAAGCTGTCGTAATTGTCGATGACCAATATCATGGCGCTGCTTTCTCCACTCGCGCCTTTGCCCGTTTCTCGACGACGATCAAGGGCCCGATGGGTATGCCTTGGTCCATTCGGCCTGATTGGGGCGACCAGAGCGACGACACTGTACCATCCAGGAAGAGAGCATTCTTCACATGCAGGACGTCGCGGTAGAAGCGCGCGAGCTTGCCAAACGAGATGGGAGAATCCGAGATAACAAATAGGGCGCGACCGGCCGAATCCACTCCTACTGCGTTGCGTATGCGCAGGGATTCGCCGTCCGGGTCGATCTTTGGATGCAATTCGTTGTTGATCACCAGCATTGGGCCCGATTGGGTGCCGAATTCGGGCCGCTTCTCGACATTCTCAAAGAAATCTTCGGCTGTTCGCACTTCCCACGCACTGCCACTGCCGAAAAATACGCCGTTAGGCAGCATGTGGAAATTGCCTGGCCCTTTTGCACGGTTGAGATTTTGAAGCCGTTCGCCTTCTTCGACATAATAGCCGATTGGCATGCCGTCATCGTCATACATTCCGGCATTCATGGCAAACAGCACTTGCTTCCGAGCAGGACCGAGACCTGCTGCATAGGCGGCAAGGCTGCGGTAGGGAGGCCCCTGATCCGGTGCGAGCGCCGTCGTTATCCGATCGGTTTTGGGGTCCGCGGTGCAAAGCGTCAGCGGAACGTCCTCGAAAATTGCTTTCTGGCAGGCAGGATTGGCTTCGGCCCGGACTTCGCTGTCATTCTGGTTGGCAACGCTTCCTCCGCCGCAGGACGCGAGCGCCAGCGCTGAGATCGCCGCCAGGTAGAGTCTCAATTTTTCCATTTCACTGGCCGAATTCGGGTTCACTCGCGACTCTGGCCGCTTCCCGCGCCGCGGCTATCAGGGCGCTTGCCTTGGCTTCGCATTCGCGCTGCTCATAGGCGGGATCGGCATCGGCGACGATGCCAGCGCCTGCCTGGACATGCATCACTCCGTCCTTAACGACTGCGGTCCTCAATACGATGCAGCTATCGATGGATCCATCGGGTGCGAAATATCCGACGCCTCCTGCATAGGGGCCGCGTGTTTCGGGTTCGAGTTCGGCAATGATCTCGCAAGCGCGGATCTTCGGTGCGCCGGAAACCGTGCCGGCGGGAAATCCTGCAAACAGCGCGTCGAGAGCATCGTGCTCAGGCGCAAGCTGGCCGACTACGTTGGAAACGATGTGCATCACATGGCTGTAACGTTCGACCGCGTAGCTTGCGGTTACCTTGACGCTGCCTCTGCTTGCGACGCGGCCGACATCGTTGCGGCCCAGATCGAGCAGCATCAAATGCTCTGCGCGCTCCTTGGGATCGGCCAGCAAGCTTATCTCGTTTTCCCGATCTTCGTCTTCGGTTTTGCCGCGAGGGCGGGTGCCAGCGATCGGGCGAATTGTTACTTCGCCATTCCTGACGCGGACGAGTATTTCGGGGCTGGAGCCGACGACTGCGAAGCCTGGAAGGTCCAGGAAATACAGGAATGGAGACGGGTTTACGCGCCTGAGTGCGCGGTAGAGGGCAAACGGCGGTAGCGGGAAGGGGCAAGTGAAGCGCTGTGCCAGCACGACTTGGAATACGTCGCCTGCTTCGATGTACTCCTTGGCCTTGAGGACCATCGCCTTGTAATCTTCCGGCGGCATCACAGGCTCTAGTGCCATCGCCGGCAAGCTGGATGTTTTGGCTGGAGATGGGCTGGGCTGTGAGAGTCGACGCAGTGCTTCGTCGATGCGCTCGCCGGCTTGTTCGATCGCCCGGTCGGGATCGTTCTCTTCGCCTGGCTGCGGGGCCCATAGGGGCGCAAAACAGAACAACTCATCGCTCAAGCCATCGAAGACGAGAATCAGGGTTGGGCGCACGATGAGCATATCGGGCACAGTGAGCTCGCTTTGTGGTGCGCGCGGAAGATCCTCCACCAATCCGATGGTCTCATAGGCGAAATAGCCGACGAGGCAGGCAAGGGCCGGGGGCAAGCCTTTGGGAACATCGATCCGGCAGGAAGCGGCCAGCGAACGCAGTTCATCAAGGCAGGTCCCCTCCAGCCCAACGAATGCCTCTCGGTCGCGCTTCCAGGAGTTGTTTATTTCACACTCCGTGCCGGTTCCGCGAAATACGAGATCCGGATCCAGCCCGAGCAGGCTGTAGCGCCCCCGAATTTCTCCACCTTCGACGGATTCGAGCAGGAAGTCGCCTCGCCCGGGCTCGATCAGCTTGAGCGCCGCTCCGACCGGTGTCTCCATATCCGCAACGACACGGCGCCACACAAGCGCAGGCGCGCCCGCACTAAGGGAAGCGCGAGCCTTTTCTGCATTTTCTGGAAGTGCGCCGGACAGTTTGCGATCCTTTATTATTGCGTGTTGCGTCCGGTCAGCTGCGCCTCGACGGCGCTAATGGCAGACTTGTTGCGCTCTACCCCGACTTCTTCCGAAATCGCCTTCATCAGCTGTTCCGCCTGCTCGTTCTCGACCGACTGAGTCAGCTGCTGGCGAGCGCTTTGGATAATCGGGTCGTCATCGGCAAGCTTGCCGGTTTCGATGTCGTGGAGTTTCACGACGAACCAGCCGTTGTTGTTGGGGGCTTCCAGCTTCTTGGTCGTGCCCTCGGCCATACTGAACAGCAGAGCCAATACCGCGGGTACCTGCCTGCCGGATTGGCTCAACTGCTCCCGGTTGAGGTCTATGGCATCGGGTGGGGGAAGGGCGATCTTTTCCTTGGCCATTGCCGCGGGAACGGTGTCGCCAGCCAAAACGCGGGCCATTACGCGATCGGCAGCCGCCTTGGCGGCCTTGGCGCCTTCCGAGCGCCTCCACGCGGTGGTGACCTCGTCCTTGATCTCGGCCAGCGGCGCTGCGGTCGACGGCGTGATGTCGCTTACGTCATAGATCATGAAGACCTGGCCTGCGACGAGTTCGGACAATTGGGGTTCACCCTCCCGCATGTCGAAAGCTGTCGAGATGGCGGGCTGAATCTCGGCCGGCACGGTTTCCCCTGCCTTGGCATATATCCTGCCGTCCCCCAGGACTTCAGACACGCTCTTGATCTCGAGCCCCAGCTTCTGGGCAATCTCCGTCAGGTTTGATCCTCCGTCGATTTCGTCCTCGACCTGGCTGCTCAGTTCGTCGAGTGCGGCCTTGCGCTTCTCTGCGGTCAGGACTTCCGAAATTTGATCGCGAACCTGATCGATGCTCCTGGCGGCCTTGCGCTCAATGTTATCGACGCGGACGATATAGAAACCCAAGGCGCCGCGCGCCGGCGGAACGATCGTGCCCTGCTGCGCCTTGAAAGTGGCCTGGGCGACTGCGGGGGATGCCAATTCAGCGAGCCCTGCCTGCGTGACCGGGCCGACGGTCGTGGTCGCTAGCCCCTTTTCCTGGGCGGCGGCCGAGAGCGGCTTGCCTGCTGTGACTTCCTTGAGGATCGCATCGGCTGCCTGGCTTGTAGGCACGATCAACTGGGTCAATTGGCGAGTTTCGGAGGCCGCATAAGTCGCGGAATCGCGCTTGAACCGAGCGGCAATTTCCGCTTCGCTTGGCGCCGGCACATTTTTAAGCGCTGAATTGTCGAAGGATGCATAGCGGATCACGCGCCGTTCCGGCCGGAGATACTCCGTCCGATGCGCGCGGTAATAAACTGCAAGCTGAGCGTCCGTCGGATTGCCTTTGGGCGCATAGGCGACACTCGGCAAAAGGCCGATCGCGCCCTGGCGGCGCTCCCTCAGCAAGGCGGCGTAGCGCTTCACCAGTGAAGCCGGCATCGCGCTGCCGAACGATATCGGCAGCATGACCTGGCGCATGAGAAGCCCGTCGCTGATGTCTTCCCGCACGATCTTTTCGCTCAGGCCCTGCCGTGCAAGCGATGCACGATAGACGGTCTCGTCAAACCTGCCGTCGGCACCGTGGAAGGATGGGATCTGGAGTAGTTCGCTGTCCACCAGGCGATCGCCTGCACGCAAACCGTTCATCCGGCCGAATTCGGCGATTGCCGTGCGGCCCAGCAATTGGTCCAGCGTCCGGGTCATACCCCCGGCGGCAATGAAGCTTTCCATCGTCGCCGTCGGATTTTGCTGCCGAAGTTCCTGATATTCATTCGATACGGCCGACGAGAGCATCGAGGTGGAGACTTTGGTGTCACCTACGATCGCGACGCGGTCACCGCCGGAAACCCCGCCGAACGTGCCTGAACCGGCAACGTCCATCCCGGCGAAGGCGAGGGCGATCAGGCCCAGGAACAAGAAGGCCACCAATATGCCAATCTTGGAGCTCAGGAATTTGCGGATCAAGTGAATCATTAAATTGCGCCGCCTGGCTTGCGTTGTTCGAGGCCATAATCGGCCAGTCGGGTCGCGCTTTATCCGCCCTGAGGCGGCGCGGCAACAGTCCTGACCAGGCATTGGGAAATATGGAAAAGCGCTTTTGACAAGCTGGCCGCCTGCCACTAGCGGGCATCGTCCGGGAGGATGCCGCATACGGCGTTCTCCGAAGTAACTGAGGACCATCGATGGCCCAGCGCCCTTATGTTGTTGGAAACTGGAAGATGCATGGCACGCGGGCGATGCTCGCCGAAGCGCGTGCCATCGACCGTGCCGCCGAACGGCTGATCAAGGTCGAAGTTGCGCTAGCCCCGCCTTACACGCTGATCCACGCGACCCGAAACGAGGCTTCGCTGATCGGTGTCGGAGCGCAGGATTGCCATCCGGCCGATGGCGGTGCCCATACAGGCGACATTTCGGCGGCCATGTTGAAAGACGCAGGTGCCGGCTTTGTAATAGTCGGCCACAGCGAGCGCCGGGCAGATCACGGCGAAAGCAATGCGCTGGTGAAGTCAAAAGCAGAGGCTGCGCTTTCCGCGGGGCTGGGTGTCATCGTCTGCGTTGGCGAAAGCGAAGCTGAGCGTGATGCGGGCACGGCAGAAGACGTGGTCAGGAAGCAGCTCGAAGAATCACTTCCCGCTCGGTGACGACGCGGTCGAGAAAATCACCGTTGCATATGAGCCCGTCTGGGCCATCGGCACCGGCCGCACTCCTTCGGTGGAAGAGATCGGCGCGATGCACAAATCGATCCGCAAGGTTGCAGTGTCCGTCTACGGAAAGAAAGCGGCTGAAATGCGCATTCTATATGGCGGCTCGGTGAAGCCGGAGAACGCTGCCGAGATTTTCGGTGCGAGCGACGTTGGCGGTGCTCTCGTTGGAGGGGCCAGCCTTACTGCCGAGAGTTTCCTTGGGATTATCGCAGTCGCGGCGGAACTCTGATTTTAACACGCCGACACGCTGCAGAATTGGTAGCGTCCTTGCGATTAGCGGCCACCATCGCTATCTGCGCGCTACGATTGAGATTTTAGCGAAAGCCGGCCACCGCGATGTTTCTGTTTCTCACTGTCGTCCAAGCGATCATCGCTGCTGCTCTAGTTGGCGTTGTTTTGATGCAACGTTCTGAGGGCGGCGGTCTCGGCATTGGCGGCGGGGGCGGGCCCGGCGGTTTGATGTCCGCGCGCGGCGCTGCGAATTTCCTCACCAGGGCGACCGCGATCCTCGCAACGCTCTTCGTCATACTCAGCATTGTGCTGGCTGCACTTGCGGTGGGTACGACCACTGGCCGCACAATCGACGATTCGCTCGATCGCACCGTTCCGGTCAGTGCGCCTGCTGCTGCCGACCCACTTGGCAGTGCTGCCGGCAGCCAGCCGGCTCCGGCTGATGCAGCCCCCGCAGTACCTAGTGGCGAAGCAGACCCGCTGGCGGGCGCAGCCGAATAAATCATCGCGAATTCATCATGGTTTGCGGCGCAACAGCCGCAACTGTGGATTGCATCGAACTTGGCCAAGCAATTGCTTGCGCCAAATCCGAAACTCGGCTTAAGGCCCGACTCCCATGGCGCGGTTCATTTTTATTACCGGCGGCGTGGTCTCCTCGCTTGGCAAAGGTCTCATGGCGGCGAGCCTCGCGGCGCTGCTTCAGGCGCGCGGCTACAAGGTCCGCATTCGCAAGTTCGATCCCTATCTGAACGTCGATCCGGGAACGATGAGTCCCTATCAGCACGGCGAAGTCTATGTGACCGACGACGGCGCCGAGACCGATCTCGATCTGGGCCATTACGAGCGCTTCACCGGCGTTTCAGCGCATCAGGGCGACAACATCACCTCGGGCCGCATCTACCAGCAAATCATCGCCAGAGGAGCGCCGCGGCGACTATCTGGGCGCGACCGTGCAGGTGATCCCGCACGTCACCGACGCGATCAAGGAATTTGCCCTGGCCGATACCGACGATCTCGATTTCGTGCTGTGCGAGATCGGCGGCACGGTCGGCGATATCGAGGGCTTGCCGTTCATCGAAGCGATCCGCCAGCTGCGCAACGAACTGGGCCGCGAAAAGACCTGCGGCAGTCCACGTCACGCTGGTGCCCTATATCGCGGCGGCGGGCGAACTGAAGACCAAGCCGACCCAGCACTCGGTGCGCGAACTGACCAGCCTGGGCGTACAGCCCGACATGCTGCTGTGCCGCTGCGAGCATCCGCTGCCCGACAGCGAGCGCGCCAAGATCGCGCTGTTCTGCAATGTGCGCAAGGAAGCGGTGATCCCGGCGCTCGACGCACCGAACATCTATGCGGTGCCGCTGCAATATCACGCCGAAGGGCTGGATGACGAAGTGCTGCGCCATTTCGGCATGGCAGCGCCCGCGCCCGACCTGACGCGGTGGGACGACATCATCGACCGCTTCCAGAATCCCGAAGGCGAAGTCACGATCGGCGTGGTCGGCAAATATGTCGGTCTGCCCGACGCCTACAAGTCGCTTGAACGAGGCGCTGGTCCATGGCGGCATGGCCAACCGGGTGAAGGTCAACATCCGCTGGATCGACGCCGAAATGTTCGAACAGGCCGATGAGGATATTGCCGCACGGCTTGAGCCGATGCACGGCATTCTGGTGCCGGGCGGCTTCGGGACGCGCGGCACCGAAGGCAAGATCGCCAGCGTTCGCTTCGCGCGCGAACGCAGGCGTTCCCTTCTTCGGCATCTGCCTGGGCATGCAGATGGCCTGCATCGAAGGTGCGCGCAATACCGCCGGGATCGCCGCTGCCTCGTCCACCGAATTCGGCCCGACTGACGAACCGGTGGTCGGCATCATCACCGAGTGGATGAGCGACGAAGGGCCTGCAGACCCGCGAGGCCGGCGGCGATCTGGGCGGCACGATGCGGCTGGGCGCCTATGAGGCGAGCCTTTCGGGCAACAGCCATGGTCGCCGCGGATCTATGGCGCGACCACGATATCGGAACGGCATCGCCATCGCTACGAGGTCAACTCGGCCTACATCGACGCGCTGGAAAAGGGCGGGCTGGTGTTTTCCGGCATGTCGCCCGACGGCCTGCTGCCCGAAATCGTCGAGCGGCCCGATCATCCCTGGTTTGTCGGCGTCCAGTTCCATCCCGGAACTCAAGAGCAAGCCGTTCGATCCGCACCCGCTGTTCGCGAGTTTCATCGAAGCGGCAGTGCACCAGTCGCGGCTTGGTCTGACGAATTGAAAAGGGGCGGCCCCATCCGGAGCCGCCCCTCGAATCAGCATTCAGTGATGCCGAAATTAGGCCGCGTTGGCCTGATCCTCGTCAGTTTTGACCACTTCCAGCGTCTTCTGGCCATTCACTGCGATTTTCTTGGGCTTCATCGCCTCGGGCACTTCGCGGACCAGGTCGATCGCGAGCAGTCCGTCAGCCAGTTGGGCATCCGCGACCCGCACATAATCGGCGAGTTCAAAGCGGCGCTCGAACCCGCGATTTGCGATGCCGACATGCAGGAATTCGCCGTCAGCTGCTTCATCCTGCTTCTTGCCTTGCACGACAAGCAGGTTCTGCTGAGCGGTAATGTCGAGGTCTTCGGATTTGAAGCCGGCAACGGCCAGCGTGATGCGATAGGCATCGGGCCCGCGGCGCTCGATATTGAAGGGTGGGTAATTGTCGCCGGCATTGAGGCGCGCCTGGCCTTCGAGTAAGTCGAACAACCGGTCAAAGCCTACGGTGCTGCGGCGATAGGGGGAAAAATCAAAACGGTTCATCAACAAATCCTCCATTGAGCAATTTGACTTTCGAAGCCCGGAAAATCCGGCGTTCACTTCGGATCCCATGCCCTTTTGGCGCAGGGAACGTGTTACTAGATATGGAGTTGCTTACCCTGTTCAAGGGGTGCGAGACTGATTTGGAAGGATTGCCGCGTGACCACGCCGAAGATCGATATCTACACCAAGTTCGCTTGCCCATTCTGCGTACGCGCGAAGATGCTGCTGAAACAGAAGGGCGTGGAATTCGAGGAATTCGACATCACGATGGGCGGGCCGAAGCGTGAGGAGATGCTGCAGCGCTCTCCCGAAGCACGCACCGTGCCGCAGATTTTCATCGGGGATGTCCATGTCGGCGGTTGCGACGATCTTCAGGCGCTCGACCGCGCCGGTAAACTGGATCCTTTGCTTGGGCTTTAATTCGGCGCTATTGGCTCCGCGATGACACGCATAGCCCTGCTCCAGATGACCACCGGGATCGACCCGGCCAAGAACGCAGCAACACTTGTCGAGGCGGTACGAAACGCCGCGGCTCGCGGTGCGCAAATGCTGTTCACGCCAGAGATGGCGGGATTGCTTGACCGCGACCGCTCGCGTTCGGCCGCAAACGTCCGGCCCGAGGCGTGAGGATCGTTGTACTCAAGGCGGTGATCGATGCGGCCCGGGAAGAGGGTATCTGGGTCGCGCTCGGCTCGCTCGCGGTGGAACGCGAAGACGGCCGCTGGGCGAACCGCTCCTTCCTGTTGACGCCTGACGGAACGATCGCGGCGCGCTACGACAAGATCCACATGTTCGATGTGGAGCTGGCGACCGGCGAGAGCTGGCGAAGAATCCGCGGCTTATGCACCGGGTGAGCAGGTGGTGACGGCGCAGACGCCAATCGGAAAGCTCGGGCTCGCCGTATGTTACGATATCCGCTTTCCCGCGCTGTTCGAGGAATTCGGGCGCCGCAAATGCGATGCTATCGCCATTCCGGCAGCGTTTACCGTGCCCACTGGCGATGCGCATTGGCACTTGCTTCAGCGCGCGCGGGCGATCGAATCCAGCGCCTATGTCATTTCAGCCGCACAGGTGGGCGAGCATGAGGACGGCCGCCGGACCTACGGGCATAGCCTGGTCGTAGGGCCGTGGGGCGATGTCCTGCTCGATATGGGCGGTGAGGCGCCGGGCCTGGGCATTGTCGAGATCGATCTGGAAAAGACCGCAGAAGTGCGGCGGCAGCTGCCCAGCCTTGCCAACAAGCGCAATATTCCTACATCCTGAGTGCAATGATCGTATTCGACCTCTGCTGCTCCTCCGGCCATCGTTTCGAAGGCTGGTTTTCGTCATCGGACGACTATCAAGCCCAGCTAGACCGGGCTTTGCTGGCTTGCCCTCAATGCGGGGCAAGTGATGTGAGCAAGGCGCCCATGGCGCCTGCGGTGCCCCGGAAGGGGAATCGGGCGGGCGTTGCCGCGCAGAAAGATGCCCCGGTTCCGGTAAGCGGCGGAGCCCCGTCACCGGATGCCGTCGCTGCCTACAAACAGCTGGCTGCGATGCAGGCCGAATTGCTCAAGCAGTCGACCTGGGTGGGAGACGGTTTCGCCGAACAATCGCGCGCAATGCACTACGGCGAACGGGAAGTGAGTACCATCCATGGGAAGGCTACCCCGACCGAGGCCAAGGCTCTGCTCGAGGAAGGGATCGCCGTTGCACCGCTGCCATTCCCGATCGCGCCGCCTGAAGAACTCAACTGATTGCAAGCTTCGCGCCGCATGCCTAAAGGCACGCGTGCGTGCGCCCGTAGCTCAGCAGGATAGAGCACCAGATTCCTAATCTGGGGGCCACAGGTTCGAATCCTGTCGGGCGCACCACACTCACGCAATTTCCCGCGTTTCGATCCGCGAGTCTTAACGGGGGCACCCAAAACTGGCGATCCGTTCGCCAGCACAGGCGGGCTCGTGACGCATTAACCTCATTCCCAAAGCCAGAATAAACCGCGTCGCTTCAATAGCGCGATGATGCTCAAGATAATCTCTTTCATCGTGATTGGATTTTTTGTCATCCTGTGGGCAACAGGAAACAATCTTACCACGTTCAAAAACGGCATGGTTCATTGGGCAGACGGCAATGACCATGTGACCGGCAGGCGCACAGATTGGGGCGATTGACGATCACCAAAGATTGAAGATGGCAATTGATGATTCGTCCGTGAATAATTCGCTAGACGTTGATCAATTCCGATGAGATGTTCGGGATCGATACCGGCAGATGCGTCAGGATTTTCCCGCATCGTCGAGGTCAGCGCTTAGGCGGTGAATGTCATCTGAGCGAACTGTTGCAAGTCACTTTCAATCCGACCATTTTGCGGTTAATGTTGATCACGTTAATTATTTGCCGCGGTAAATCGGTGCGCGGCGTAAAGTTGGGGGCTGAGCGGCTATGAGTTCGAAGGCTGAGAAGGTGCGATTCGAACCGATCGACAGCACGCGCAAAGTGGTGCGATCAAAAGCGGATTGGCGAGAGATATTGCGCACCCACGCTCGCGAGCGCTGGACGACCGTTGTTGACTGCCTCTCAAATGGCAAGCCGATTCCGCCACGCGACGATGTTGCGATCGTCCCTTTGATTTCCTTGTTGGGAACCCAAGGAGAGGAAGCGATTCAAATCGTGGATCGCTATTCCCTGGGCAGCGCGGCTGAGGCGTTTGCTCTTGGGAAAGCCGGCCGAAAGCCGGACGACGAATTTGATTCACAGCTCGAGACCATACTCGATGGGTTTGGGCAAGTGAACGATCAGGCCGTGAAGCAACGAATGGCCGATGCGGAGCGCGAAGCCGGACTTCACCGGCCACAGCTGATTCAAAGCGAATTGTGGCAGTTGCTCTACAAAGTCCGTGAAAGCGCCGAACTTTCATATAATCGTGAGATCGATCTGGTCGAGCTCGATCGGCGTGTGTTGTTTCTTTTGCGAGGGCAGGGTGCATTAGTTCCCGCAGCGATTTCGGCAGCTGCTGGAGTCGATAAGGCCCAGGTGAGCCGGTCGGTTAAGCGGTTGCTGGAATTGGACATGATCCAGCGCACGCAAATCCGCAGTCCCATTGCACTGACCAAGAAAGGCGAAGATCAGGCCGATCGGTTGCTCCGCTTGGCTGAACTGCGCAATCGTGAGCTGGGTTTTGATATCAGCGATAGTGAATTGAAGGGCTTCTTCACGATTATCGAAGCGATGCTCGATCGTGCTGTCAGTCTCTATGAGGGGGAACGCGATATAGCGCGCAAAAGCGGCCAGAATGATGAATCGCGGCCCTATTACGACTATGAGGAACGGCGCACTGGCGAACCGCTTGCGATTGATCGATCTCGCATCGTTTCGCCGCTGATGACATTGAGCGCGTATCTCTCCCGCAGCGCGGCGTTGACTTACAAACGCCTGATCGGCCTTTCAAATTTTGAAAGTTGGGTCCTTTCGGAGATATCGTACGATTCTCCCACTGACTGGCCCAGGCTGGTCAAGGCGCTGGAGCGCGATCACAGCCAGGCAGGTCGAACGGTCAACCACCTGATCGAAAAAGGCCTAGTGGTGCGGGACGGCAAACCGGCCCGGAGGCATGGATTGTTCACGCCGACCAAGAAGGGCCTCGAGCTCTACAAGGTGATCGTGGAGGTCAGCCGAGACCGTGCCGCCTATCTTCTGGAGACGGTGCCGTCCGACCGGTTTGAAGCCTTTACAACCGTGTTCGACAAGCTCGCGCGCAATGCGGCAGCTCAATTGGAGCGGGAACGCGCATACGAAGAACTCGAAACCTTGTGATTCCGGTCAACGCGTAGCCTTTCCGTAGCGGGCGGTATCGAGATTCCGCCGAGCCTCAATGTAGCGCAACATTGCCTTCATGCGCTTTTCCTGCCCGGCTTTGTCACTGTCCGGTGGCGGCAAGGCATCGAGAGCCTGCTGAAAAATTGCTTCCAGACCAGCCCGAGCTTCAGGGTATGGGATTATGTAAAACTGGTTATCGACGATCGCCTGCTTAACGTGCCCGGCAAGTTCTTCCGGCTCAAGACCTTGCGAATAGATCTCGTGAAGCGCTTCGACCTCTTTTTCGTCGAGTGCGTAACCTGAGTGGGCAAACTTCTCGGGCCGTACTTTATAGCTGTCAGCAATGTTGGATTTGATGTTGGCCGGCGCCAGGACTGAGACGCCGATACCATAATCCTTGAGTGCATCACGCATCGCCATCGTGATGCCATGCACAGCAAACTTCGATGCGGAGTAGATACCCGAGACACTTCCGGTGAAGAAGCAGCCTAGCGAAGCAGTGTTGACGATGTGCCCACCCATGTCACTTTCGATCATACGCGGCACAAAAGTTTGCATCAAATTGACAATGCCTCCAAAATTGACCCCCATTATCCAGTCGTAATCATCATAAGATGACTTTTCGAGGGGGCCAAAAATGGACACCCCGGCCGTCCCGAATAGCATGGTGACCGGGCCAAAGGCTGCCTCCGCTTCGGTAGCAGCCTCGGCGAATGCCGCGCGATCGGTTACGTCAAGTTGGATGCCGTGGGCCTTGATGCCTTCCGCCCTCAATGCTTCAACTGCCGATTGCACTTCTGGGCCGCGAATGTCCGCAATTACAATGTTGCAGCCCTCTCGGCCAAATACCTTGGCTTGACCAAATCCGGCCCCGCTGGCGCCGCCCGTTATGAAGGCGGTTCGCCCTTTGAATTCGAACGCCATGTTCCCCTCCGTAAAGTTCAGGCGACTGCTAGGCCCCGCTCAGTCCGTCGTCTCGGACGCGCAGCCTCGTGCCTTGATGATTTTGTCCGGAAGGGAGGTTTTACTATTTTGACGATTCTTTCAAGTTGATTATGTCCAATAATGGATTGGCCGCCCAAAGACGGATGCCGCGACACGATCAGAATCCGAGATTGGCGCAGCCTGACCGGCGCCTTACCGCTGCCTCGACGAATCTACTTCAAGCGGCACGGCCAAACGCTCTGCCCGGGGAGGCGCTGAGGGTCCATTCTCCGGCCCCGCAGGAAATGCCCGTTTAATAGGAAAACGGTCGAAGTACCTTGAAACTTTGTGTTAATTGTGATTCTGTGCCGGTAGCCATCACGGCCAGGCTAAAAGGTTCCGTTTCGCCATGAAGCTCGCTCAGCTCGGTGCACTTGCTATCCTACTTCTTCTCGGAGGCTTGTCGCTGGCAGGCCCGAGCGGCCTGCTGGCATGGAGTGAGAACCTGTCGACGCTCAAGCAGCGCGAGGCTCAGGTTCAAGCATTGAGCGAAGAGCGCGACGAACTGAGGAACAGGGTCGCATTGCTGGATCCGGATCATGTTGATCCAGATTTGGCGGGTGAATTGATTCGTCGGAACTTGAACGTCGTTCATCCTGACGAGGTGGTAATCAAGCTCAATTAAGCTCTTTAGCCTATTAGGTTATTTTTCTGAGTTTCTCACACCTAATTGATCCTGCGGAAAGTCCAAAACTGTGTATTCAAGACGTTGCCTAGGCGCGCGCCTTGCGACTATAGCCAGTGTATAGCCAATACGCATTCAATCGTGCGGTGCAGAAAAAAGGACGATCAAGTTGGGAAAACCTCCCGCCAAATCTGGCGCGCCTTCCGGTAAAACGCCCCGCAAGAAAGCTGCTGCTTCTCCCGCTCCGTCCGAAGACAATTTTGAGCTGCGCAGTCTGCAAGAGGCGCATGAGAAAAAGAAGCGCTACGACGCTTCTGATCAGGAACTGCTCGAACTGTACGAGCGGATGCTGCTGATTCGCAGATTCGAGGAGCGTGCGGGCCAACTCTATGGGCTCGGCTTGATTGGCGGTTTCTGCCATCTTTACATTGGCCAGGAAGCGGTCGCAGTGGGAATCCAGTCTGCTCTGCAATCGGGCAAGGATAGCGTTATCACGGGCTACCGCGACCATGGGCACATGCTCGCATATGGTATCGATCCCAAGATCATCATGGCCGAGTTGACCGGGCGCCAGGCCGGGATCAGCCACGGCAAGGGCGGATCGATGCATATGTTCTCCACCGAACATGCATTTTATGGCGGGCACGGCATCGTCGGTGCGCAGGTTCCGTTGGGGGCAGGCTTGGCTTTCGGCCATAAATATCGCGAGGACGGCGGCATTTGCGTGGCTTATTTCGGGGACGGAGCGGCCAATCAGGGCCAGGTATACGAGACCTTCAACATGGCATCGCTTTGGGGTTTGCCGATCGTATTTGCGATCGAGAACAACCAATATGCCATGGGTACCTCGGTCCAACGTAGCTCTGCCGAAACTCACTTTTATCGCCGGGGCACGGCGTTCCGCATTCCCGGAATGAATGTGAACGGGATGGATGTTCTCGAAGTTCGGCAAGCCACGGAGATCGCGGCGAAGCATGTTCGCGAAGGCGATGGTCCGGTGTTGATGGAACTCAACACCTATCGCTATCGCGGACATTCGATGTCCGATCCTGCAAAATACCGCACCCGTGAAGAAGTGCAGGGCGTGCGAGAGAAGCGGGACCCGATCGAACTCGCCAAGGCCGAACTGATCGAGCGCGGAATATCCGAAGACAAGCTCAAGGATATCGACAAGCAAATCCGCGCCGCTGTGACAGAAGCCGCCGATTTCGCGGAAAGCTCACCAGAGCCGGACACGTCCGAACTCTACACCGACATTCTGGTGGGGAGCTACTGAGATGGCGATTGAGCTCAAGATGCCTGCACTTTCGCCCACGATGGAGGAGGGCACACTCGCCAAATGGCTCGTCAAGGAAGGCGACGAAGTCCAGGCGGGAGACATTCTGGCGGAGATCGAGACCGACAAGGCGACGATGGAATTCGAATCCATCGATGAAGGCAAGGTTGGCAAGATTCTCATCCCCGAAGGCACCGAGAACGTGAAAGTCGGGACGGTAATTGCCCTCATCGGCGATGACGGTGAAGACGCATCCACGTCACCGGCGGCGCCTGGTGCTGAACCCACGCCTGAAGCGACTGAACCGGCACCTAAGGCGACCAAGCCAGCACCTGCCGAGCGTGCATCCGATCCGGAGATCCCGGATGGAACGAATATGGTCTCAGTGACGGTGCGCGAAGCGCTCCGCGACGCGATGGCCGAAGAGATGCGCCTGGACGATCGCGTCTTCGTCATGGGCGAAGAGGTTGCAGAATATCAGGGCGCCTACAAAGTGACGCAGGGCCTGCTCGACGAATTCGGGCCCAAGCGCGTGATCGACACGCCGATCACCGAATATGGTTTCGCCGGCATCGGCACGGGCGCCGCCATGGGCGGTCTCAGGCCCATCGTGGAGTTCATGACATTCAACTTCGCGATGCAGGCGATCGATCACATCATCAACTCCGCGGCCAAGACCAACTACATGTCGGGCGGCCAAATGCGTTGCCCCGTGGTTTTCCGTGGTCCCAATGGCGCGGCGAGCCGTGTCGGTGCGCAGCATAGCCAGAATTATGCGCCGTGGTATTCGCACGTTCCCGGCCTGATCGTGATCGCGCCTTATGACGCTTCCGACGCCAAGGGTCTGCTCAAGGCAGCGATCCGCAGCGAAGACCCGGTCATATTCCTGGAAAACGAGCTGCTCTACGGGCGCAGCTTCGAACTTGCGCAGCTGGACGACCATGTCCTGCCGATCGGCAAGGCCCGGATCATGCGCGAAGGCAGCGATGTGACGATCGTTTCCTATTCGATCGGCGTGGGATTTGCGCTTGAGGCGGCCGAAGCGCTTGCCGAGGAAGGTATCGAGGCCGAGGTCATCGACTTGCGGACACTTCGCCCGCTCGATCGTGAAGCGGTGCTGACGAGCCTGGCCAAGACCAATCGCCTGGTTGTGGCGGAAGAGGGCTGGCCGCAATGCTCGGTGGCTTCTGAGATCCAGGCGCTCTGCATGGAAGAAGGCTTCGATCATCTCGACGCGCCGGTTCTGCGCGTCTGCAACGAAGACGTGCCGCTGCCCTATGCCGCCAATCTCGAGAAACTGGCGCTGATCGATGCCGATCGGATCGTGGAGGCCGCAAAGAAGGTTTGCTACCGCTAGGCCCGTTCTATCCTTGCAAGGCGCCCGAGTTTGGGCGACTCGCAGCCGATGAGTGCTAGCCTGATCGATACCTTGCCGCTGCCGCAGCGCCTTGCGCTCACCTATGCGCCGGGCAAGGTGCGCAGCGAGACACTTGCCCTGTTCGCGCTGGACGCGCGCCTGGGCCAGGCACTGCGTCAGACCAACGAACCGATCATGGCGCAGATGCGGCTTGCCTGGTGGCGCGACCAGCTCAAGCTCGATCCCCCGGCACGGGAGCGTTCGGACGAGCTGGTTTGCTTGCTCGACATATTCGACACGCAGCGCGAGGCGCTCGCTGCGCTGGTCGATGGCTGGGAACTGCTGCTCACCGAGGATTTTGCCGAATCCGCGGCCAGCGCCTTTGCATCGGCTCGCGCTCAGGCGCTGCTAGGGCTGGCCCGCATTGTCGAGGCGCCGGACTCTCCCGAGGATATCCTGCTTGCCGGGCAAACCTGGGCGCTGGCGGACCTCGCCGCAAGCTTGAGCGACCCGTCGGAACGGGCGGCGGCGAGGGGCATCGCTCCACAGGAGCAAGCACAAGCGCCTGTCCCGTCGCCTGCGCCCCTTGGCCGTGCTCAGTGCACTTGCAGGGCGAAGCCTGGCGTCGGGAAGCAATGGCTTGCTAGAATCCCCCGGCAGCGCATTATTGGCTATGCGAGTGGGGCTGCTGGGGCGGTAGTTGATGAAGCACATGCGCAAGACGGGGGGAGGAAACCAATGAACCGGGTCGTGCTTGGGGCACTGGGCGCATTGGTGCTGGTCGCCGTGGGCCTGTTCTGGTGGCAGGGTAGGGCGCAAGTAGAGCAAGGCGCTCCGCCGCCTTCGCCGGCGCAATTGGCCGCCGCGCCGCCTTCCGACAGCTTGCCGGCTGCCGACATCGTCCGACCTGCAGGGGCCGGCGCCGCCCGAAGCGAGCGAACTGACGCGGGAGCAGCAGCGCTTCTTCCGCTATGACCGCAACCGCGACTGGCGCATCAGCCGCAACGAAATGCTCTCGACCCGCGCAGACGGTTTCCGCAAGCTCGACAAGGACGGCAACAACCTCCTCACATTCGAGGAATGGGCAGTGACCACTGGCGACCGGTTCGCCAAGGCCGACGCTGACAGCGACGGCGAACTCACGCTCCGCGAATTTGCGGCGACCCGGCCGAAGCCGCAGAAAAAACCCGCCTGCAACTGCTAGGCGATCAGGCCGGCGCCATTTCCACCTGGGTCAGCCAATCGCCGAAATCCGCTTTGCCGCGATCGGTGTAAGCTTCCTTGCGCGCCTTCTTCTTGACCTCGTGCAGCGGAGGAAAGAGGCCGAAATTGACATTCATGGGCTGATAGCTCGCAGCCTCGGCATCGCCGGTGATATGCGCCAGCAGCGCGCCCATGGCCGTGGTCGACGGGGGAGGGCTCCATGCGCCTGCCAGCCAGCTCTGCCGCCGCCATCATGCCCGCAATCAGGCCGATTGCAGCGCTTTCGACATAGCCTTCGCAGCCGGTGATCTGCCCGGCGAAGCGGATATGCGGCGCCGATTTGAGCCGCAGCTGGCGGTCGAGCAACAGCGGGTGAATTGAGGAAGGTGTTGCGGTGCAAGCCCGCCCAGCCGCGCGAATTCGGCGTTCTCCAGCCCGGGGATGGTGCGGAACAGGCGCACCTGCTCGGCATGCTTCAGCTTGGTCTGGAAGCCGACCATGTTCCACAACGTGCCCAGCTTGTTGTCCTGGCGCAACTGCACGACGGCATAGGGCCAGCGCCCGGGAATTCGGGTGCGTCGGGATTATCCAGCCCCACCGGCTTCATCGGGCCGAAGCGCAAGGTGTCGACCCCGCGCTCGGCCATCACCTCGATCGGCATGCAGCCGTCGAAATAGGGCGTGTCCGCTTCCCATTCCTTGAACTCGGTCTTCTCGCCTTCGATCAGGCCGCGATGGAAGGCGAGGTACTGCTCCTTGTCCATCGGGCAGTTGATGTAATCCTTGGTGTCGCCCTTGTCCCAGCGGCTCGCCATCCAGCAGATATCCATGTCGATGCTGTCGCGATGGACGATCGGGGCGATGGCATCGAAAAAGGCGAGGCTTTCCGCGCCGGTGGCTTGCCCGATGCTGCCCGCGAGCGGCTGCGGCGGTGAGCGGGCCGGTGGCGACGATGGTCAGCCCGGCAGGCGGGCAGCGTGTCGATCCGTTCGCGCACGATCTCGACATTGGGGTTGGCCTCCAGCGCCTTTTGAACCTCCGCGGAGAACACATCGCGGTCCACCGCCATGGCCGAACCTGCCGGCACCCTGGCGACTTCGCCCGCGCGCATGATCAGGGAATCGAGCCGCCGCATCTCGTGATGCAGCAGGCCGACCGCGTTCTTCGCGTCGTCGTCGGAACGAAAGCTGTTCGAACAGACCAGTTCGGCCAGCGCGTCGGTCTGGTGGGCAGGCGTCATGTCGCCGCTGCCGCGCATTTCCGACAGGCGGACTTTCACGCCGCGCCTGCGCCAGCTGCCAGGCCGCTTCGCTACCGGCGAGCCCGCCGCCGATTATGTGAACATCATGCTTCATATCCCGCCGCCCTACCGCTTGCACTCGTGCAAGTTCAAGGCCAAGCGTGCGGAAAGGAGTTCCGGCCATGTCCAGGCGCGCGCTTTACGAGAGAAGGCCATGGCTGCTCGCGAGCATTGCCGCCGCTGCGGCCTATTTTTACCTGCGCGATGCCGATCTGCCGGAAATGATCCCGATTGCGATCAAGGGCTCCGCAGTGGCGATGCTCGCCGTCTATGCATTCCTGCGCCATTCGAGCCCCGATGCGCGCTTGCTGGTCTGGGTCCTGGCGCTTTCCGCTTGCGGCGACATCGCCATCGAATTCGATATGCAGATAGGCGGCATGCTGTTCTTCGGCTCCCACCTTTTCGCGCTGGGCCTCTATCTTGCGAAACCGGCGCGAGCATCTCACCCCATCGCAGAAAGGCGTGGTTGCCGCGCTGCTGCTGATTACGCCGGTAATAGCCTACGCTCTGCCCGCCGACCGGGCGATGGCGATGCAAATTGGCCTGTATGGCCTGACGGTGGGCGCCATGGCGGCCTGCGCATGGGGCAGTTCATTCCCGCGCTACCGCGTTGGAGCGGGTGCGGTGCTGTTTGTGGTGTCCGATCTGCTGATCTTCGCCGGGATGGGCCCGCTGGCACAAAGCGATATCCCGCATGTGTTCGTCTGGCCGCTCTATTTCCTGGCGCAATTCCTGATCAGTACTGGCGTGATCCAGTCCCTGCGCAAGCGCGATCCGGAATTGAGGGCGGTAAAATAGCCGGAGGGTTGGGGCGGCTAATGCTCGCTCCTTCATTTCACCAACAGGCTTTTGTTATGAGGTCAGCATCGGCAATTGGGTTGGAAGTCGACCGCCTCCTGGGCGGTTTGCCGCTACGAAGGTTGCTCGGTGAAAAGCATCAAAGCCAGGTCTAACGGCTGATACTCGAAACCCAGCATTGAGATCGCGCCGGTGATCTGGCCGCGATGATGGGTGGCGTGATTGAAGACGTGAAGCAGGGCTGCCGGCATCGCAAGAGCACGCTTCTGTCCTGTCGTCATCGTGAATTGCAGATCGCCGCCCAGCGCATCTCGCTCAGCCTGTCACGTATCCGACCTTCGCACGTTGCCGTGATCAGGCGCGAGCCAGAATTGCCCGATCGGTCCGATCTCCGCAGCCAGCGCAGGGCTTCAGACCGGCCTTCGGAGATCTCCGACCAGATCTCGCTGTCCGTCAGCAGCAGGTAATTCAGGGTGCCATGTATCGACCCGAAGAACATGCCGCACTTCGTGCTGGAGCGTCATCGGACAGTGTTGATCGATGTCGAAAGGCGCTCGTGCCCAGCGATGATAGCGCGCCATGAGCGCAAGCTGGCCTTTGGCTGAGACACCCATCGTATTCGGATCATCCCCGGCCTATTCTTCGCCCTCGGCTGCGCCATCCAAGTCGTCATCGCTTTGCGGTGTCGTGTAAGGCTCCGTCACGTCGCCGCCGCCGCGCCGTCGACCATTTCCTCGACAATCGCTTCCTCGGCGCTGTTCTCGGGGTCGGTTTCCTCGTCGATGCGCACGGCGCTGACGACCTGTCTCGCCTTCGGCCACGTCGAACAGGCGCACGCCGGCGCTGTTGCGGCCGATCACGCGCAGCGAATTCGAGGCCGATGCGGATCAGCTTGGCCTGATCGGTCACCAGCATCAGCTGGTCCGCCTTGGTCGCGGTGAAGCTGGCCACGACCGGGCCGTTGCGGCCGATATTGTCGATATTGGTGATGCCCTGGCCGCCGCGCCCGGTGCGGCGATATTCATAAGCGGAGGACAGCTTGCCATAGCCATTGGCGCAGACGGTGAGGATGAACTGTTCGCGTTCTCGCCAGTTCGGCGAAGCGTTCGGCCGGAAGCGACGGGTTCGCCTTCCTTCTCGGCCTTCCACGGGGCGAAGCGCAGATATTCCTCGCGCTCTTCCGCAGTGGTGCCGACGCGGTGGAGGATCGAGAGCGAGATCGACCTCGTCGTCGCCCTTGAGCAGTCATGCCGCGCACGCCGGTGGAGGTGCGGCTCTGGAATTCGCGCACGTCGTCGCCGGCAAAGCGGATCGCCTTGCCCTGGCGCGTGGCGAGCAGCACGTCGTCGCCGCGCATCGAGCAGGGCGACGCCGATCAGCCGGTCGTCCGAACCTTCGTCGAAGCGCATCGCGAACTTGCCGTTGGACGGGACGTTGGCGAAGGCATCCATCGAGTTGCGCCGCACGTTGCCCTTGGCGGTGGCGAAGACGACGCTGAGCGTGCCCCAGCTTGCTTCGTCCTCGGGCAGCGGCAGCACGGTTGGCGATGGTTTCGCCCTCGTCGAGCGCGGGCAGCAGGTTGACGATCGGCCGGCCGCGCGTGGCGGGCCCGCCTTCGGGCAGCTTCCAGACCTTGAGGCGATAGACCTTGCCGGCGGTGGAGAAGAACAGCACCGGATTGTGCGTCGAGGTGACGAACAGTCGAGCTGACCGCATCCTCGTCCTTGGTCGCCATGCCGGCGCGGCCCTTGCCGCCGCGGTTCTGCGCGCGGAAGGTCGAGAGCGGGGTGCGCTTGATGTAGCCGTCCAGCGTGACGGTGACGACCATGTCCTCGCGCTCGATCAGGTCCTCGTCGTCGATACCGTCCCAGGCGGGGGCGATTTCGGAGACGCGCGGCGTGGCGTAGGCTTCGCGTGATCTCGGCCAGTTCGTCGCGCATCACTGCGTAGAGCTTCACCCGGTCGCCCAGGATCGCGAGATATTCCGCGATCGTCGATCGGCCAGTTCCTTGCAGCTCGTCGCCGATCTCGTCGCGGCCCAGCGCGGTCAGGCGGTGCAGGCGCAGATCGAGGATCGCGCGCACCTGGATCTCGGACAGGCGATAGGTGCCGCCTGCCTGCTCGCAGATCGGGCTCGATCGCTTCGACCAGCGAGATGTAGTGCGCGATCTCGCCGATCGGCCATTCGCGCGCGAGCAGCTTCGCGCGCGCTTCGGCCGGGTTGGACGAGCCGCGGATCATCGCCACGACTTCGTCGAGATTGGTGACCGCGACGACCAGGCCGAGCAAGATATGCGCGCGTTCGCGCGCCTTGTTGCAGTTCGAACTTGGTGCGGCGGGTGATCACCTCCTCGCGGAAGGGGATGAAGGCCTCGATGAAGTCGCGCAGGGTCAGCGTCTTCGGGGCGGCCGCCGCGGATCGCCAGCATGTTGGCCGGGAAGCTCGACTGCGCCGGGGTGTGGCGCCAGAGCTGGTTGAGCACCACGTCGGGCGTCGCATCGCGCTTCAGGTCGATGACGACGCGCACGCCCTCGCGGTTCGATTCGTCGCGGATGTCGGAAATGCCCTCGATCCGCTTGTCCTTGGCGGCTTCGGCGATCTTCTCGACCAGACCGGACTTGCCGACCTGGATACGGGATCGAGGTGAGCACGATCGAGCGCCGGTCGCCCCGGCCTTCCTCGATCTCGTGGCGGCAGCGCATGCAGGATCGAGCCGCGCCCGGTCGTATAGGCGGCGCGCGCGCCGTGCCGAGCCGAGGATCAGCGGCGCGGTCGGGAAATCGGGGCCGGGGATGATCTCGATCAGTTCCTCCGATGGTGATCGCCGGGATTGTCCATGATAGGCGAGGCAGCCGTCGATCACTTCGCCGAGATTGTGCGGCGGGATGTTGGTCGCCATGCCGACCGCGATGCCGCCGGCGCCGTTGACCAGCAGATTGGGGAAGCGCGCCGGAAGAACCGTCGGCTCCTGCGCGCGAGCCGTCGTAGTTCGTCGGTGAAATCGACCGTGTCCTTGTCGAGATCGTCGAGCAGGCAGTTGGCGACCTTGGCCAGCCGCGCTTCGGTGTAACGCATCGACGGCCGGCGGATCCGGGTCCATCGAGCCGAAATTGCCCTGACCGTCGATCAGCGGCACGCGCATCGACCAAGGCTGCGTCATGCGCGCCAGCGCGTCGTAGATCGCGCTGTCGCCGTGCGGGTGATAGTTGCCCATCACGTCGCCGACGATCTTGGCCGATTTGCGATAGGGCCGGCCGGCGACAAAGCCGCCTTCCTGGCTGGCGAAGAGGATGCGGCGGTGGACCGGCTTCAGCCCGTCGCGCACATCGGGCAGCGCGCGGCTCACGATCACGCTCATCGCGTAATCGAGGTAGCTCGTCTTCATCTCGTCGACGATGTCGACGCGCTGGAATTCATCGGGCGGCGAAGCCGGGTTCAATGTATCGGTGGTGTCGCTCACTGCGCTCTTCGTTCTTTGTTATGGCTGTCGTGTGTGCTGCGCCAGACCCTAGGGGAGGGGGCAGAAATTCACCAGCGAGAGGGGGGCCGGAACGGTCTCTGAGGGTTCTTTATCCACATCTGCATGTAGGAACGCCAACAGTTGCGTTCAATCGCCATTCACTCGGAAACCCATATTCGAGATTTGCATTATTATGTTCAAGACGGCAGTAGCCGGAACAAGTATTTTTTGAGAGCCTGGTGGCTCGGCAATCTACCTACTGGAGAGGTTCACGATGTTTTCTTTTGTACGTACTGCAGCCAAATCTCGCCGCGCAGGCTCGCATATTGCCATGGCAATCGCGATGGCCGGAGCCGTGGTGACCGTTGGCGCAGGCCTCGAAGCGCCGGCCTATGCGGCGAAGGAAAAGGCGCCAAAGGCAGAGTATTCGAAAGGTTTCGTGGCCGCATACAAGCCCTTGAACGATTCCTTCAGCTCGTCGAATCCCGATCTCGCTGCATTGCAGGCCGGCCTGCCTGGGATGATCGCGGCAATCGAGACGGAAGATGACCGGTTTGCGGCAGGCAACCTCGTCTACAACGTTGCAGTGAAGGCCAAGGACCTGAGCCTGCAGCGCCAGGGCGTGGACATGATGCTCAAGAGCGGCAAGGTCTCGGCAGAGCAGGTCGGCCTGTTCAATTTCATTGGCGGCCAGCTTGCCTATAATGCGCAGGATTTCGACGCTGCGCGCGCATATCTGCAGGCGGCATTAGACGCCGGCTATACCGAAGGCGATCCAAAGGCGCTGATTGCGGAGAGCTATTTCGCGCAAAATCAGGACGAACAGGGCCTGACCTACCTGTCCCAGGAAATCGCGCGCAAGCAGCAGGCAGGCGAGCCGGTCGACAGCGATTGGCTCAGCCGCGGTTTTGCCGTCGCCTATAATGCCGGCCTTGGTCCGCAGGCAGCGGATTACGGTGCAATGCTGGTCGACGTGGATCCCAGCAAGGCGAACTGGGGCAATGCCATCGGCGTGCTGCGTATCTACGGCAACTATGACGACCAGGGCCTGCTCGACCTCCTGCGCCTGTCAAAGCGGACGGGTTCGCTCCAGAACGAGCGCGACTATGTCGATTACATCGAAGCGGCAGACGCACGGCGCTTGCCGGCGGAAGTCAACAAGTTGGTTGCTGAAGGCGTCGCTGCCGGCATCCTGAAGCCGGGCGATGTCTTCGTCGCGGAAGCCAAGAACATTTCCTCGGGCCGCTTGACCCAGGACAAGTCGGACCTGCCGGGCCTCGCCAAGGACGCACGCGCAGCCAGCGCTACCGCAGCCACTGCCATGGCGGCGGGCGATGCATTCCTCAGCTGGGACGATTCGGCGACCGCCGAAGAAATGTATACGATCGCGCTCGGCAAGTCGGGCGTAGACACCCCGCGCGTCCAGACCCGCCTCGGGATCGCCCAGGCAGATCAGGGCAAGTGGGCGGAAGCCAAGGCGACCTTCGCGAAGATCACCGGGCCTCGCCAGGGTATTGCAAGGCTCTGGGGTCTGTATGTCGATCACAAGGCGGAGGGTGCTGCTCCGGCCGCGCCTGCCGCAGCAGAACCGGCACCAGCCCAGTAATTGCCTCCAAGCCAGGGAATTCGAAAAGGCGGCAGGAGCAAATCCTGCCGCCTTTTTCGTGCATTCAGTGCAGGCGTTTGACGTATAGTTGCCGGTCTTCGCGCCGCTTGACCTCGAAATTGTCGATCGAGGCAAACAGGTCCGAAAGGCGCTTGAAGCCGTAATTGCGCACATCGAAGCTGGAGCGGTTGCCGGCGATCTGCCCGACTTCCTGCAGCTTCGCGAAACCTTCGTCGTCGCGGTTGGCGGCTTTCCAGGCATCGCCCAGCAGGTCGACCAACTCCTTGTCGACGGCATTCTCGCTCACCTTGCCGACATCGGCCGAGGCCGTGCGGATCAGCTGATCGACATCGATGTAGCGGGTGCACGCGGTCTTGAACGCATCCGGGGCCTTGGAGCTGCCGAAGCCGTAGACGAGCAAGCCATCCTGGCGCAGGCGCGTGACGAGCGGCGTAAAATCGCTGTCCGAACTCATGATCCCGAAGCCATCCACCTTGCCCGCGTAGAGCAGGTCCATCGCGTCGATCGTCATCGCCATGTCGGTGGCGTTCTTGCCTTTGGTCAGGTCGAATTGCTGGTGCGGGCTGATGCCGTAGCGATGAGTGATCGTGTTCCATTTCGACAGCGCCGGCTTGGCCCAATTGCCATAGGCGCGGCGGATATTGACCTGTCCGAGCTCGGCAAGGACGGTCAGCACCGGGTCGATCCCCTGGTGGCTGGCATTGTCTGCGTCGATCAGCAGGGCGATGTTCTTGAGAGGTGCTTCGGGCATGGGCTGGTTCTTGCAGGGTGACCTGGACGATGCAACCTACGAGGCCGCCTCGAAGATCGCCGCTTTCCTCGTCGAGCAAATGCAGCACCCCGTCGGAGATCGCGAAAAACGCGCCTCTCAGGGCCAGTTCTCCGCTCCGCTTCCTTTTGCCGCACGCAGGGAAAGGTCCGCAGATTGGCAAGGCTGACCTTCACGCCGGCCTGCTCCATCGCCCGCTCCGCGGTGCGGCTTTCCGTTCCATGCTCGTGCACGACATGTTCGCGCGCATCATCCAGCAGCCCGATCCAGTCGGCGATGAAGCCGCCTTCGCCGGGCTTCGCTCCGTGGAGTTCCCGGGTCAGCGCCGCCTTGCAGCCGCCGCACATGCCGTGGCCCATGACGACGATCTCTCGTACCTTGAGCACCTGCACGGCGAATTCCAGCGCCGCCGAAACCCCGTGATAGCCCGGCGTGGTTTCGAACGGCGGGACCATCGCGGCGACATTGCGGACGACGAAAATCTCGCCCGGAGCGACGTCGAATATCTGCGACGGATCCACGCGGCTGTCGGAACAGGCGATGATCATGATCTTGGGCGCCTGGCCTTCGCGCAAGGCGGCCCAGCGATCGTGCTGGGGATGCCAGCGGCTTTCGCGAAAGCGATGGTAGCCGGCCAGCAGGTGCTCGAGTTCGGGAGAATTCGGGATTGCCATGCGGCAAGCCATGCCGCGCGCGCATTGCCGCTGACAAGCCTCACGCCTAGATGGTCCCCATGAACGACCTCTCCTCTGCGCCGCAGCCGTCGGATGAACCGATACGCCAGCGCAAGCCCGACTGGATCCGGGTGAAGGCGCCGGTCAGCAAGGGCTATCACGAGACGCGCAAGCTGATGCGCGAACTCGGCCTCAACACCGTGTGCGAAGAAGCGGCCTGCCCCAACATCGGCGAATGCTGGACCAAGAAGCACGCGACCGTGATGATCCTGGGCGATGTCTGCACCCGCGCCTGCGCCTTCTGCAACGTCAAGACCGGCATGCCGCGCAACGGTCGACCCGCTCGAGCCTGAACATGTCGCCGATTGCCGCGGCCAAGATGGGGCTCGAGCATATCGTCATCACCTCGGTCGACCGCGACGATCTGCCCGATGGCGGTGCAGGGCAGTTCGTCAAGGTGATCGAGGCGCTGCGGCGCACGACGCCAGCCACCACGATCGAGATCCTCACGCCCGATTTCCGCGGCAAGATGCGCGAAGCGGTCGAGGCGATCGTGGCTGCAGGGCCCGATGTCTACAACCACAATCTCGAAACCGTTCCGCGGCTCTATCCGACGATCCGCCCCGGCGCGCGCTATTATGCCTCGCTGCGCCTGCTCGAAGAGGTGAAGCGCCACGATCCGTTGATCTTCACCAAGAGCGGGATCATGCTGGGGCTGGGCGAGCAGCGGCTCGAAGTCCACCAGGTGATGGACGACATGCGCTGCGCCGAGGTCGATTTCATCACCATGGGCCAATATCTCCAGCCGACGCCGAAGCACGCCAAGGTCGAGGAATTCGTCACGCCGCAAGGCGTTCGACGCCTATGGCGCGATCGCGCGGGCCAAGGGCTTCCTGCAGGTCGCAGCCACCCCGCTGACCCGCTCGAGCTATCACGCGGGCGACGATTTCGCGCAGATGCGCGCCGCGCGCGAGGCGAAGCTCGCCAAAGCAAGACGCTAGGCCTGATGCCCGGCATCAGCGAAACGCGCCGCCTGCCATACAGCGCCGAGCAGATGTTCGACCTGGTCGCCGATGTCGGCCGCTATGCCGAATTCCTGCCCTGGGTGGTGGGCACCCGGGTCCGGTCCGACAGCGAGACCGAAATGGTCGCCGACCTGCTGGTCGGCTTCAAGGCGCTGCGCGAGAAGTTCACCTCCCGCGTGATCAAGGACCGGCCGCATTCGATCGAGGTGCATCTATCTCGATGGGCCGATGAAGGATCTCGACAATCGCTGGATCTTTCATGCCGGCCGGCGATGGCGGCTGCGAGATCGACTTCACGTCGATTTCACCTTCCGCAATCGGATGTTCGAGGCGCTGGCCGGGCAATATTTCGACCGCGCCTTTCGCAAGATGGTCGCCGCGTTCGAAGCGCGCGCCGACGCAGCTTTACGGCAGCAGCAATTCGAGCGCGACCAGCGTCGCCTGACGGCGCACCCCGGCGCGGTCCTGGTCTTCGAACAGCCGTTGTTCGGCCTCCTTTTCGTCGGATCGCCGCGAACGGCCTTGGCAAACACCACCGTGCCGACCGGCTTGATGTCGCGTTCCGCCGTCGGGCCCGGCGATCCCGCTGATCGCCACCGCGACATCGGCATCGCTGCGTTCAAGCGCGCCCTGCGCCATGGCCTAGACGCAGGCGATCGATACCGCGCCGAAGGTGTCGATGATGTCGGACGAAACGCCCAGCATCTGCTGCTTGGCTTCGTTCGAATAGGTCACGAAGCCGCGATCGAGCACCGCCGAAGAGCCGGCGAATTTCGGTCAGCGCCGCTGCGACCAGCCCGCCGGTGCAGCTTTCCGCGAGCGCAATCTTGCGCCCCGCCTTCGCGTTGTCCTCGACTACACGCGCGCGCCAGCGCCGACGATGTCGTTGGGCAGGATCGTTTCGCTCATGGGTTGGCAACACAGATCTTGGGTTCCTTGACGTCCGACTAGCCCCATGATCGTGCCGATCAGCGCAGCGGCGGTCTCGCGGTTCGATCGGAGCGATCGCCGAAGCGAAGCGCTCGACTTTGCGGCAATGCTCCGGCTTCATCGGATGCCGCCACTTTCTGCAACGATGATCGCGTCGACCAGCGGACGTGCGACATCGTCCGGCAGAGTGGTTAGCAGCCGGTTCGGATCGATACTCGGCATGTCGCTCGATCGGAATTCGGATTGGGCTTTCGGGCTTGCGAGCATCAGCAAGAGCGCGCGCTTCGCTCTCGGGCCATGATCCGTTCTGAAGGCCGGCATATTTGCCGGCGAGCGAGGATGCGCCGCCGGTCGAGAAAAAGCCGTTCGCCGGCAGGCGGTCGCGCAGCTGTTCCATGCCGAATTCAGACGCAGAGCGGCATCGCGTAGATGAACAGGTCGGCCACTTCGGCCTCGCTGACGCATTCTTGCGCTGCGGCAACCGGCGCGTAGGCCAATGCCGACAGCGCCATCGCTGCGATAGCAGAGCGCATTCTGTTCATGATTTCGTTCCTGTCATTCGTTTCGCAGAATTGTTGCCGCTGCCTGTGCGGCAATTCCTTCGCTCCGCCCGGTAAAGCCGAGCCGTTCCGTCGTGGTGGCCTTCACACTGACCAGGTCAGGTCAACGCCCATCAAGCCTGCAAGTTTCCCGCGCATCGCGTCGCGATGCGGGCCGATCTTGGGCGCTTCGCAGATGATCGTGAGGTCGAGATTGCCGATGCGATAGCCAGCCTCGCTTACCAGCTGCGCCGCATGAGCGAGAAATCGGCCGGATCGGCGCCGCGCCATTGCGGATCGCTGGGCGGGAAATGCTGGCCGATATCGCCAGCCCCGATCGCGCCGAGCATCGCATCGACCGCAGCGTGGATCGCGACATCGGCATCGCTATGGCCGGCCAGGCCGTGGTGTGCGCGATCATGACGCCGCAGAGCCACAATTCCTCGCCCTCGGCCAGGCGGTGGACGTCATAGCCGGTGCCGACGCGGACGGGCGGCAGTATCGGTCATGAAATCATCTGCCAAGGTGAGCTTGTGCAGCCTTTCGTCGCCTTCGACCAGGGCAACCTCCAGCCCGGCTGCCTGAGCGACCTGCGCATCGTCGCCGGCGAGCGGCTGCCCCGTTCCAGGCTGCGGTGGGCGGCAAGGATGTCGGCGAAAGCGGAAGGCCTGCGGCGTCTGCACGCGGCGCAGTTGCTCGCGCGGGGCGCTGCCGGCCATCAGGCCGCCTTCAGCCAGGGCGAGGCTGTCGACCACCGGCAGGACGGGAATGGCCGCCTTGATGCGCTGTCGAGCGTCGCCAACAGGCGCTCGATCACCGCGATGCGGCAGATTGGGGCCGGCGGCATCGTGGATCAGCACGAGATCGGGCGCTGCCGGTTCAAGCGCTTCCAGGCGCGGCGCGAACCGATTGCTGGCGGGTTTCGCCGCCGGTCACGAATATGACCTCGAGCCCCGCAAGTGCGGCGCGCGCGATGTCTTCGGCTCCTGCGGGAATGGCGACCACGATCGGTGCCGCCCCGGCCTGCGCCAGCGCTTCGGCCGAATGGCGCAGCAGGGGCTTGCCGCGCCATTGCGCGAATTGCTTGGGAAGCGGCCTGGCCGGCGCGCACGCCTTTGCCCGCGGCGACGATCACGGCCGCGAAAGCTACGCCGTGACGGCGCTCGCCGGTGGGGGAGGGCGTATTCATCGCTGCGCGCGCCTACCGGCTTGCCGGTTGCGGTGCAATCCACTATGCGCCTGCCTGTTTTTTAGGCACACTGGCGAAACATGACGACTAGCCTCTCTTCGACCGCAGCTTTCAGCCGATCCAGATCGGCCCGGTGCGAATCGATTGCCCGGTGATCCTGGCGCCGATGACCGGCGTCACCGACATGCCGTTCCGCACGCTGGTGCGCCGCTTCGGCTCGGGCCTCAACGTCACCGAGATGATCGCCATCGCCGGCGATGATCCGCGAGACCCGCCAGTCGCTTGCAGAAGGCCGCGTGGGATCCGGTCGAAGAGCCGGTGTCGATGCAGCTGGTCGGGCTGCAGCCCGGCCGAGATGGCCGAGGCGGCGAAGCTCAATGAGGATCGCGGGCGCGGCGATCATCGACATCAACATGGGCTGCCCGGTGCAAGCAAGGTCGTCAATGGCGATGCCGGCAGCGCGCTGATGCGCGACCTGCCGCTGGCCGCCAGCCTGATCGAGGCGACGGTCAAGGCGGTCGACGTGCCGGTCACGGTCAAGATGCGGATGGGCTGGGACCATGCACAGCCTGAACGCGCCCGAACTGGCCCATATCGCCGAGGATCTCGGCGCGAAGATGATCACGGTCCATGGCCGCACCCGCAACCAGATGTACAAGGGCGAGGCCGACTGGGCCTTCGTCCGCAAGGTCAAGGATGCGGTATCGATCCCGGTGATCGTCAACGGCGACATCTGCTGCGATGGAAGACGCTGCCACGCGCGCTTGGAACAGAGCGGGCGCGGACGGCGTGATGATCGGACGCGGCGCCTATGGCAAGCCGTGGCTGCTGGGGCAGGTGATGCACTGGCTGCGGACCGGGGAGAAGCTGCCAAGCCCGGACATCGACGAACAATTCGCGCTGGTGATCGAACATTATCGCGCGATGCTCGACCATTACGGCACGCGACATCGGGGTCAAGATCGCGCGCAAGCATCTCGGCTGGTACACCAAGGGCCTGCACGGCTCGGCCGAGTTCCGCAACAAGGTCAACTTCATCGACGATCCCGAGCAGGTGCTTGGCGAGCTGGAGCGTTTCTACGAGCCATTCCTGAGGCGCCGCGCCGCGTGAGCGAACTGCCCGAAGCGTCGAAGCAGCTGGCAAGCCTCTCGATCGCAGTCCTGCTGCTCGATCCGGAATTGCGGATCAGAAGCGCCAATCCCGCGGCAGAACAGCTTATCGGGATCGGTGCGAAGCGCCTGGCCGGCAAACCGATCGGCGAGATCGCGGAGTTCAGCGAGAAGCGCTTCTACGAATGGCTTGATCGCGCGGGGATGCCCAGCTCTCGCGCGCTTTCCGTGTCGACCCGATTTGGCAGCCAGCCCGTGCATAAGCTGGACCTCATGCTCTCGCCGATGGCGGGGCATCCAGGCTGGCAGATGCTGGCGCTGCACGACGTCGGCGCGACCGAGACGCTCGGCGAGGGCGACGAGCCGACCCTGCGGGCGCCGGCGATCCTCGCGCATGAAATCAAGAACCCGCTTTCGGCCATTCGCGGCGCTGCGCAATTGCTCGGGCGCAAGCTCGAGCAGCACCGATAACACCCTGACCACGCTGATCACCGACGAGGTCGACCGGATCGCCAAGCTGATCGACCGGATGCAGTCCCTCGGGCGCGAACAGCCGGAGCCCGTCGCGCCGTGCAATCTTCACGAGGTGATCCGCCGCGCGACAAGCGTGATCGAGGCGGCGGATCAGGACGATGTGAGGCTGCGTCGAGGAATTCGATCCCTCGCTGCCGCCGGTGCTCGGCAATGAAGACGCGCTGGTGCAGGTGCTGATCAACCTCGTCTCCAACGCGCGCGATGCCTGCAGGGATGCGGCCGATCCCGCAGATCGTGATCCGGACGCGTTTCGTCAGCGGGCTGGTGCTCACGGCGATCAGGCTTGGCCGCCCGGTGAAGCTGCCGATCGAGGTTCGCATCAGCGACAATGGGCCGGGCATCGACCCGACATTGCGCGATCATATTTTCGAACCATTCGTCTCGAGCAAGAAGAACGGGCAAGGGCTGGGCCTCGCGCTGGTCAACAAGCTGGTGCGCGACATGGACGGGCGGATCAGCCACGAACGCGACGAATCCGGAGGGTGGACGCATTTCAAGATCCATCTTCCGATGGCGAAATAGGCGAGGGAAGCGGCAGCCCCATGGGCAGGCGTGCACTGCTGGTCGAAGACGATACGTCGATCGCGCTCGTCACCACCGCCGCGCTGGAGGACGACGGCTTCACCGTCGACCGCTGCGACAGCATTGCCGGGCGCGACCGGCTGCTGGCCGAGAACGCTATGATGTGATGCTGACCGATGTCATGCTGACCGACGGCGACGGGATCGAGACGCTCGGCGAAGTGCATTCGCTGCATCCCGACATGCCGATCATCATCCTCTCGGCGCAGAACACGCTCGATACCGCGGTGCGCGCGAGCGATACCGGCGCTTTCGAATATTTTCCCAAGCCCTTCGATCTCGACGAACTGGTCCGGGCCGCTGCGCCAGGCTGCGGAGAGCCGGGCGAGACGGGCTGGAAGACACGGCACAAGGCGCCGGCGAAGCGGCTTCCCGCTGGTCGGCCGCAGCCAGGCGATGCAGGGCGTCTACCGGATGATCACGCGCGTGCTGCGCAACGATCTGACCGTGCTGATCCTGGGCGAAAGCGGCACCGGCAAGGAACTGGTCGCCGAAGCGATCCATCAGCTTGGCCACCGCGGCCAGCGGCCCGTTCGTTGCGGTCAACACCGCCGCGATTCCCGCGCGATCTGATCGAAAGCGAGCTGTTCGGGCACGAGAAGGGCGCGTTCACCGGCGCCGTGGCGCGCCATATCGGCAAGTTCGAACAGGCCAGCGGCGGCACGCTGTTCCTCGACGAAATCGGCGACATGCCTGCCGAAGCGCAGACGCGGCTGCTGCGCGCGCTGCAATCGGGCCGCATCCGGCGCGTCGGCGGGCGCGAGGAAATCGCCATCGATGTGCGCATCATCGCGGCCACCAACCGCGACCTCGCCCCGATGATCGCCGCAGGCAGTTTCCGCGAAGATCTGTTCTACCGGCTCAACGTGGTGCCGATCCAGCTGCCGCCGCTGCGCGAACGCGCGCGAGGATATCGAGGCGCTGGCCCGCCATTTCCTGGTGCTGGCGGCCGAGGAAGGGCTTGCCGCGCCGTCAGCTGACAGCCGAGCGTCGGCGACTCTGCTGATGCGCCAGCCCTGGCGCGGCAATGTCCGCGAACTGCAAGAACTTCATCTACCGCCTGGCGCTGATGGCGCGCGAAGACCTGATCGACGCCGCGACCATCGCAATCCCATCTCGAGCAGCGACTCTCGTCGTCGCAGGCCGATGAGGGGCCGACTTCGAAGCGGCGCTCGACAACTGGCTCTCGCGGCACTCGCCGCATGAGCGGCATGCTCTACCACAGCGCGCTGGCCGCGTTCGAAAAGCCGCTGTTCGAGCATGCCCTGGGCGAAACCGGCGGCAACCAGCTTCGCGCGGCGCAGCTGCTCGGGATCAACCGCAACACCCTGCGCAAGCGCCTGGTGAGCTTGAAATCGACGCTGAACGGTTCACGCGCCGGAGTTGACCGGCGCAGCGTTTGACCTCCTCGCCGAAATTCTCTTGCAAAATTGCCACAGTGCCGTTGTAACGGTGCAACGATGGCCAATCAGCCCGCAGCTTCAGGACAAAACTGGCCGAGGTGGTGGCGCCGGGCTCTGGTGAGCGCGCGCCGCGCGAATATTTTCGGCATTCTCGAAGTCGTTTCCGCGGCCACGCTTGCGGGGATGCTGGTGTGGAGCTGGGTGCGGCTTTCGGCCATTCCGGGCGCCTGGGGACCTCGTGCCTTCGGGCGAAGCGGCCGCGCTGCTGATCGGTACGCTGATTCCCGCCATGACGCTGCTGGTGCTGATCGGGCGGCGGATTGCGATCAAGCGGGCCGGCAACGTCGCGCAGCTGCACGTCCGCCTGGTGTTCTTCTTTTCGCTGGTCGCGGCAATGCCGACGCTGCTGGTCGCGATCTTCGCCGTCATTCCTGTTCCAGTCGGGCGTCGAATTCTGGTTCTCCGACAATTCGCGCGGGATGCTGGAAAATGCCAACCGTCTGGCGCGCGGCTATTACGACCAGAACCAGCGCGATGTGGGCGGCCAGACCGTCACCATGGCCGACGACATGCGCGTCCTACCTCAGTGAGAATTCGATCACGACGCCCGGAGTTTCGAGGAATTCTATCTCTATCAGGTCGTCGGGCGGGACCTCAGCGAATGCGCAATCCTCCAGAAGGCGCCGATGGCGCGTTGCGCACCGCCGCGATCGTCGACCCGGACAATAACCCTTCAAGGCAGCTCGTCCCCGCCAACGTCATCAAGCAAGCTGGATGATGGCAAGCAGGTAGTGGTCTGGATGGCAGACGATCGGATCGAGGCGGTGACCCCGATCGACCGGCAGTCGGGTATCTATCTCTACAACGCGCGCAGCTCCGACACGCTCCGCTCAGCCGTGGCCAAGCAGCGCGCAGAACGTCGCTGCAGGATTACGATCAGCTGACCGGCCGCGCGCGCTCGCTGCAATTGCGCTTCAATCTGGCGCTGTTTCTTGTGCCAGCTCTCGCTGGTGGGGCTGGCGATCTGGTTCGCGCTGCGGTTTGCCGACCGGCAGGTGCGCCCGCTGACCGAGCTGGTCGGTGCGGCGCGCGAAGTGGGGCAGGGCAATTATGCGCTGCGGATCGACGGGCGCACCGGGGCCGGACGAGATCGGCCTGCTCAACCGCGCCTTCAACCGCATGACCGCGCAGATCGAAAAGCAGACGCAGGCGCTGGTCGGCGCCAATCGCCAGCTCGACGAACGCCGCGCCTTCATCGAAGCGGTGCTGGAATCCGATCACCGCCGGCATCGTGTCGGTCGATCGCGAAGGCGAGGTGCTGCTGATGAACAGCTCGGCGCAGAACCTGCTGCTCGACAGGGTCGGCCCGGCGGCGATCGGCCTGAACGCTGGCCGAGATCGCGCCCGAGATCGCCGCGATGATGGAAGCGCCAGATATCGAGCGGGCTCGTCCAGTACAACAAGGAACGGCGAACTGCTGACGCTGGCGGTCAAGTTCGCCCGACGACCGAACGGCCACGTGATCACCTTCGAGGACATCACCCGCCAGCTGCTCGACCAGCGCCAGGCGGCATGGTCCGACGTTGCGCGCCGGATCGCGCATGAGATCAAGAACCCGCTGACCCCGATCCAGCTCGCGACCGAGCGGCTGAACCGCCGCTACCGCACGCAGATCGTGAACGACGCGCGAGCTGTTCGAGGAACTGACCAGCACGATCATCCGCCAGGTTGGGCGACCTCCGGAAGATGGTCGACGAATTCTCCTCCTTCGCGCGCCTGCCCAAGCCGGTGTTCCGCGAGGAAGATGCCGCTCGATCTGGTCCGCCAGGCGCTGTTCCTGCAGGAAGTCGCCCATCCGGCCATCGCCTTCTGCGTTCGAAGCGGGCGAGGGCATCGCAGCCGATCGCCTGCGACCGGCACCAGTTCGGCCAGGCGATGACCAATGTGCTCAAGAACGCGGTCGAGGCGTCGAGGCGCGGGCCAAGGAGGCCGAACCGGACTATCGCGGGCGGATCGCAGTGTCTGTCGACGCGCCGACGACGACATCTTGACCGTCACCGTCGAGGACAACGGCATCGGCCTGCCGCAGGACCGCGAGCGGATCGTCGAACCCTATGTGACCACGCGCGAGAAGGGCACCGGCCTCGGGCCTCGCGATCGTCAACAAGATCGTCGAGGAACATGGCGGCGACATGAGCTTCAGCGCGGCCGACAGCGGCGGCACCCGCGTGACGCTGCGCTTTGCGCGCGATCCGCTGTCCGAGCGGTCGGGCAGCGAGGCAGCCGAATGAATCATGACAATCATGATGGAGAACGTACTGATGGCGCTCGACATCCTCATCGTCGACGACGAACGCGACATTCGCGAACTGGTGGCCGGCGTGCTCAGCGACGAAGGCTATCGAATGCCGCACCGCCGGCGACAGCACCTCAGCGCTCGCCGCGATCGACGAGCGCCGGCCCAGCCTGGTGCTGCTCGACGTGTGGCTCCACGGCAGCCCGATGGACGGGCTGGAAGTGCTCGACGCGATCAAGGCGCGCGAGCCGGATCTGCCGGTGATCATCTTTTCCGGCCACGGCAATATCGACACGGCCGTCGCCGCGGTCGAGCCGCGGGGCGATGGATTTCATCGAAAAGCCGTTCGAGGCCGAGCGGCTGCTGCATCTGGTCGACCGCGCGACCGAAACCGAGCGGCTGCGGCGCGAAAACGCGCGGCTGCGCGAAGGCTCGCTCGGCAACGACGAGTTCACCGGCAATTCCTCCGCGATCAATCAGGTGCGCGCCACGCTGAAGCGGGTCGCCAACACCGGCAGCCGCGTGCTGATCAGCGGGCCGGCCGGCGCGGGCAAGGAAGTCGCCGCGCGGCTGCTTCACTCCTGGAGCCCGCGGGCGGACAAGGCGCTTCGTCACGGTCAATTCCGCGCGGATCACGCCCGAACGCTTCGAACAGGAACTGTTCGGCGAGGAAGCCGACGGCAAGCTGGTGCGCGCCGGCCTGCTCGAACTGGCGGATGGCGGCACGCTCTATCTCGACGAAGTGGCCGACATGCCGCTGTCGCACCCAGGCGCGGATCCTGCGCGTGCTGACCGAGCAGAGCTTCGTGCGCGTCGGCGGCACGCGGCAGATCGGGGTCGATGTGCGCGTTGTCTCCTCCACCTCGCGCGACCTCGAGCGCGAAATCGCCGAGAAGCGCTTCCGCGAGGATCTGTTCTACCGGCTCAACGTGGTGCCGGTCGCGATCCCGTCGCTGTCCGAGCGGCGCGAGGATATTCCGGCGCTCGCCGACCATTTCTTCACGCGCTATTCGGCCGAGCAGGGCGTCGCGCCGCCCGAGCATCTCGCCCGAGGCGATGGCGGCGCTGCAGGCCTATGACTGGCCGGGCAATGTGCGCCAGCTGCGCAACGTGATCGAACGCACGATCATCCTGACCCCGCGCGACAAGCTGAGCACGGATCGAGCCCGACATGCTTCCGCCCGAGATATCGGCGAGCAAGATCGGCTGGCGGCGACGGGCATGGCCGCGCTTGATGGGCGTGCCGCTGCGCGAGGCGCGCGAGAATTTCGAGCGGGAATATCTGCAGATCCAGATCCGGCGGTTTTCGGGCAACATCTCCAAGACCGCGAGTTCATCGGCATGGAACGCTCGGCGCTGCACCGCAAGCTCAAGCTGCTCGGCATGGCGCGACCGGCGACGAGGAAGAACGATGAAGGACTCGATATGATCCGTGTTCGCAACTGCACAAAATGATTGCCGCAGTTGTCGAAACTCGCGTTAGATAGCGTCATCCGGCCAGGGATCATGATTTAAGCGGCAACCTTGATCAGGGCGCCGGCCAGATTGCGGAACCGCAAATGCGGCCGCCAACAACAGGAGTCAGTTACATGACCGGACGAACCCTTACCGCCCGTGCCAAAGCCGGCCCCGGCCGAACCCGTGGCCGCCAAGCCTGCGGCCGCCACGCCAAGAGGGCAGAATCTTCAGGATGCATTCCTGAACCTGCTGCGCAAGAACAAGATCCCGGTCACCATGTTCCTGGTCAAGGGCGTCAAGCTGCAGGGCATCGTCACCTGGTTCGACAATTTCTCGATCCTGCTGCGCCGCGACGGCCAGTCGCAGCTGGTCTACAAGCACGCGATCTCCACGATCATGCCCGGCCAACCGATCGATGCGGCACAGTTCGACGGCATGTCCGATGGCAGCAAGAAGCAGCGCCTGCTGCAGGACGTATTCCTGGGCAGCGTGCGCGATGCGGGCGTGCAGCGTCACCATGTTCCTCGTGAACGGCGTGATGCTGCAGGGGCGGATCGCCGCCTATGACCTGTTCTGCATGCTGCTGGAGCGCGAAGGCTTCGTGCAGCTGGCCTACAAGCACGCCGTCTCGACGATTCAGCCAGCGGCTCCGGTCGATCTGACTGGGCGAGTGGGACGGGGAAAGCGAGGGCGACTGAGTTTCGACGACGATCTAGCAGGCGAAGTCACGCGCGGTGCGCGGGCGCTCGTCGTCTGTCCCGATATTCGCGGCCAGCGCAACGGTCGAAGACGCCGACGCGCGGCTCGAAGAAGCGCGGGGCTTGCGCTGGCGATCGGGATCGTCGTTGCCGACGCCTTCGTCGCTGCCGGTCCGCGAGGTGCGGCCGGCCACGCTGTTCGGCGAAGGTCAGATCGAGCAGATCGGCCTCGCCTGCACGCAAGAGGAGGCCGAACTGGTCATCGTCGACGGCGCGCTGACCGCGATCCAGCAGCGCAATCTTGAAGAGAAGCTCAAGCGCAAGGTGATCGACCGCACCGGGCCTGATCCTCGAAATCTTCGGCGAGCGCGCCGCGACCGCCGAAGGGCGGCTGCAGGTCGAACTCGCGCATCTCGACTATCAGCAGAGCCGGCTGGTGCGCAGCTGGACCCACCTTGAGCGCCAGCGCGGCGGCTTCGGCTTCCTCGGCGGCCCCGGCGAAACGCAGATCGAGGCCGACCGGCGCATGATCCGCGACCGCATGGCGCGGCTGCGCGAGGAACTCGACCAGGTGCGCCGCACCCGCGGCGCTGCACCGCGAGCGGCGCGAGCAGGGCGCCCTGGCCGGTGATCGCGCTGGTCGGCTATACCAACGCCGGAAAATCCACGCTTTTCAACCGCATGACCGGCGCGGACGTGATGGCCGAGGATCTGCTGTTCGCCACGCTCGACCCGACCATGCGGGCGATCAGGCTGCCGGGGGTCGAAAAGGCGATCCTGTCGGACACGGTCGGGTTTCATCTCCGACCTGCCGACCCAGCTGGTCGCCGCGTTTCGCGCCACGCTGGAAGAAGTGACGGCCGCCGATGTCATCGTCCATGTGCGCGACATGGCCAATCCCGCCAATGCGGCGCAGAAGGCGCAGGTGCTCGAAGTCCTGACCGATCTTGGTGTGATCGACGGGGAGGGGGGCGAAAGCCAGCATCCCGATCGTCGAAGCCTGGAACAAGTGGGACCTGCTTGACGAGCAGGAACGGAGCCGAGCTTGCCGGCGCGATCGGGAAGAATGAGGAAATTGTTCCGATTTCGGCGCTTACCGGCTTTGGTTTCGATCAGCTATTCAAGATGCTCGGTAAATTGCTGACAAAAAATGCAAAGACTTACGAGTTCATCGTTCCAGCTGAATGACGGCCAACGCATCGCATGGCTCCACGCGCATGGCGAAGTGCTCGAGGAGGAGGAACTGGTCGGGGAGGGGGCGCCGCAGATGCGGCTGAAGGTCCGGCTGACGGGCAAGGAATTTGGCCGTTATGCGGCACTGTGATGCCCGGGCGGTCTTTCTAACGTCCTCTTAGTCGTTTCAAAGGCGTTTGAATGGACCTTCTACGCGTTCTCAGTGCCGTTCAGCACCCTTGACGATTTGCCACAGTTTTTCCTGCTCTTCGAGGCTTAGCGAGGCGAATTTTCCGTCGGCCAGGCTCTCCATCGCGCGAAACCGGCGCTCGAATTTGTCATTGGTTGCGCGCAGCGCATCTTCCGGCGCTATGCCATAGGCGCGAACGAGATTTACCGCTGCAAACAGTACGTCTCCGGCTTCTTCAAGCCGTTCCTCTTCGGTTTGAGCCTGGTTCAGCTCTTCAATTTCCTCGGCAATCTTTGCGGCTGGGCCTTCGACGTCGGGCCAGTCGAAACCTTCCCGCGCGGCGCGCTTCTGCAGTTTCTCGGCCCGCAACAAGGCCGGCAGGGCCCGTGCAACGCCGTCCATAGCGCTGTCGCGATCCCTTCGCTATCCGCTCCTGCGCCTTGATCGTCTCCCAGCCTTCCGACGCGCCATCGCCGAAGATGTGCGGGTGGCGAGCTTCCATTTTGTCCGCAATGGCCGACACAACGTCCTGGAAGGCAAAATGACCGGCTTCTTCAGCCATGCGCGCGTGGAACACGACCTGGAGCAGCAAATCGCCAAGTTCTCCGCGCAGTTCGTCCATGTCGTTGCGATCGATCGCGTCGGCGACCTCATAGGCTTCTTCGATCGTGTAAGGCGCGATCGTGCTGAAATCCTGCGCGAGATCCCAATCGCAGCCGTGCGCCGGGTCGCGCAGGCGGGCCATGATCCGGAGGAGGCGGTTGATCTGCGTCAGACATATCAAGAATGATAATATATATTATGTTAAATAGGAATGGGATCATGGCGACTTCTACCCGTTCACAACCGCAATGAAGGCGGCTGTCACCGCAAATATCGCGGCCCACGCCAGCGCCAGCACGATCCATTTCTTCCACTCCAGCTTTCGGCCAACCAGCGCGGAAATTGGCAGCACCAGAGCCAGCGCAATCCAGACGATCGAGAACCAACGATCATCCATCAAGCGACAATCTCCAGACCATCGAACCCGACGATTACACCCGGCGGGACTTCTTCCTGCAAGGTCGGCATAATCCAGGCTCTTGTCGAGATGCGTAAGCACAGTCGTCCCGGCGCCGCATCTAACCCCAAGTTCCAGCGCCATGGCAAGATGTGCATGTGTCGGATGAGGCTCGCGGCGAAGGCAATCGGTCACGAGGATATCGACGCCTTCCAACAGCTCGACCATATCATCTGTTATAGCACTGAAATCAGTAGCATAAGCGATAGACTTGCCATCGGATTCGAAGCGGTAAGCAGTGGTTTCGGTCGGACCATGCGGCATCTGGCACCAACTCACGCCGAAACCCGCATGCATCCGCAGGCGGTCGAGCACTTCGAGGCTGACGATCGTCGGATAGCCGTGCTGCCCCGACAAAGACATAGCCGAACCGCTGGCGCAGCCGAAGGGCGGTTTCCTCGGATGCAAAGCCCGGCAGCGGCCCGGCACGGCCGTAGCGCATCACCCGCAGATCATCGATCCCGTGGCAGTGATCGGCATGGTCATGAGTCCAGAAAACGCCATCGACCTTACCGATGTCATTTGCCAAGCAATTGCTGGCGAAGATCGGTCGAGGTGTCGACCAGCAGCCTGGAGCCCGATCATTTTCGACGAGGATCGAAACGCGAGTACGGCGGTTCTTCGGTTCGTCGGGATCGCATTCGCCCCAGTCATTGCCGATTCGCGGAACGCCTGTCGACGTGCCTGAGCCAAGCACAAGCAGCTTCACTTCGCTGCTTTCTGGAACAAATCGTAAAAATTCCGGGTTGTCGCTCTCGCCAGGCTCTCGACACTCTCCCCGCGCAATTGCGCAACGAATGCCGCCGTATCCGCGACATAGGCCGGTTCGCAGGTTTTTCCGCGATGCGGCACCGGTGCGAGAAACGGACTATCGGTTTCCACCAGCATTCTGTCTGCCGGCAAACCGGCTGCAATTTCCTGCAATTCCTTGGCATTCTTGAACGTGACAATACCCGACAATGAGATGCGTCAGGCCCAATTCGAGCACCGGCCGCGCAAAGTCTGCCGAAGCGGTGAAACAATGAATCAAGTGCGGGAAAAGCGCCCTGCTCCATTTCCTCTGTCAGAATTGCGAGCGTATCTTCTTCAGCATCGCGCGTATGGATGATGAGCGGCAAGCCCGGTCTCGCGCGCCACGGCGATATGCATGCGGAACAATCGGCGCTGCATGTCGCGTTCCGATTTGTCGTAGAAATAGTCGAGCCCGGTCTCCCCGATCCCGATCACCTTGGGATGCTCGGTAGCTGCCATGAGCGCTGCAGCGCCCAGATCGGCATGAGCATCGGCCTCGTGCGGATGGATTCCGACGCTTGCCCAGACATCCGGTTCGCGGGCGGCAGTGGCAACGACCTTTTCCCATTCGCTGCGGCGGGTCGAGATATTCAGGAATCCATCGATCCCCGGCTTCCCGCGCCCGCGCCAACACGGCCCGCTGGTCTTCCACCAACCCGTCATATTCAAGATGGCAATGGCTATCGATGAACATCTGGCGACCAGCATCAGGCTGTTTCCTCGGCCGGGAACTCGAGCCGCGGGAAACACCGGGCTGGGATTTTCGACGCGAATCGCTCCACCAGCGCCGGATCACTGCCAAGCGCGGCATAGTCACGCTGGCCGCCCGGTATGCCCAGTGCGTCGAGGATCTTCGATGAAGCTGCCGGCGTCACCGGCATGACCGCGATGGCCAGGTCGCGGATGCAGCCGCAGAGCGTCGCCAAAACGCGCTCCATTCGCTGCCGGATCGGTCTTGCGCAAGGCCCAGGGCGCCTGTTCATCGACATAGGCGTTGCAGGCGAAGACTGCCTGCATCCAGGCATCGAGGCCGACGGAGAATGCCAGGTTTTCAAACGCTTCGGGCAGTTCCCTTGCGCAAATTGTGTTCACCTTCTCGCGCAATTGCGCGTCGGCTTCGAGGATCGGTGCGGTCGCCTCAACAACTCCGGCGCAATTCTTCGCCACGAAACTCATCACTCTCTGCGCCAGATTGCCGAAGCTGTTCGCCAGCTCGGCATTGGCCCGGGTAACGATGGCTTCCTGCGAATAGCTGCCGTCCTGCCCGAAGGTGACTTCGCGCATCAGGAAATAGCGCAGCACGTCGACGCCGAAGCGGTCGGCCAGCTCCAGCGGATCGGTGACATTGCCGAGCGACTTGGACTCTTTCTGCCCGCGATTGAGCAGGAAGCCGTGGCCGAACACCTGCCTGGGCAGCGCGATGCCCGCGCTCATCAGGAAGGCCGGCCAGTAGACCGTGTGAAAGCGCACGATATCCTTGCCGATCAGATGGAGATCGGCAGGCCAGAACTTCGCCATCTCCGGCGTATCGTCGGGATAGCCCAGACCGGTGAGGTAATTGGTGAGCGCATCGACCCAGACATACATGACGTGATCATCATTGCCGGGCACCTTGACGCCCCAGTCGAAGCTGGTGCGCGACGACCGAAAGATCGCGCAGTCCGCCTTCGACGAAGCGCATCACCTCGTTGCGGCGGCTGTCAGGCTGGATGAAATCCGGGATTGTCGCGGTAAAGCTTGAGCAGCGGCTCCTGATAGCTTCGAAAGGCGGAAGAACCAGCTTTCCTCCACCGTCCATTCGACCGGCGTCCCTTGCGGCGAGAGCTTTTCGCCCCCCTCCCCTTCGGTCAGTTCGCTTTCGTCGTAATAGGCTTCGTCGCGAACCGAGTACCAGCCTTCGTAGCGATCGAGATAAAGGTCGCCATTGGCCTCCATCGCCTTCCAGATCGCCTGGCTGGCGCGGTGATGCGCGTCCTCGGTCGTGCGGATGAAACGGTCATAGGAGATGTTCAGTTTGTCGCACAATTCCCTGAAATGACCTGACATTTCGTCAGCCAGCGCGCGCGGTGTGATGCCCAGATCGCGCGCCTTCTGCGCCATCTTCAGGCCATGTTCGTCAGTGCCCGTCTGGAAGCGGACTTCGCGGCCCTGCAAGCGCTGGAAGCGCGCGATGACGTCGGCGGCAATCGCTTCATAGGCGTGGCCGATATGCGGCTTGCCATTGGGATAGTGAGATCGCGGTGGTGATGTAATAGGGTTCAGCCATGGGCCGGCTCCCTAGGAGGTGCCGCGGAAGCGAGCAAGGTGCCGATTTCCATCACCAGCAGTCCCGGATCGAAATTGTAGGTCGTCGCCTGGCCTGCCAGCCGGCTAAGTTCGCCATGCGCCTCGATGATGCCGGGAAGCTGCCGCCGATGCCACGGATCGCAATGCTTGCGACAGTACATGCCGGGCCAGATCGATCGCCGCCAATTGGCGTTCACGCGCGGGACGCTGCCCCATCGCATTCGGCCAGCAGGCCGCGAAGATCGAAGTTCTGAATCGCCTTCCTGCAAGATCCTGCGCATCAGCCCGTGTAGCGGCGCGAGATCCTGCTCGACGAACTCCAGCGCGATACCGCGGTGAACCGCCGGCTGCGTCGATTGCGGCAAGGCATGTCTCGCGGTCGATCTGCGGTGCCTCCCGTGACAGAAAGGCTTCGACTTCGCTGTCGGGTGCTTCGGAAAAACGCAGAATCCGGCAGCGCGAACGGATAGTCGGCAGCAGCCGCCCGGGGCGATGCGCTACCAGCAAGAAGAACGTGCCCTGCGGCGGCTCCTCCAGGCTCTTGAGCAGCGCATTGGCCGCCCCTCTTTTCCAGATCGTCGGCCGGAAAGACGATGATCGCGCGCCTGTCGCCCAGTGTCGGCCGCGTGGTCAGCCGGTGCTGCATCTCGCGGATCTGGTCGACCGCAATATTGCGCTTCGCCTGCCACGGCTTGCCGTCCGCACGCTTTTTCTCCTCCTCCGGCATTGGCGGGGAGGTGCCTCAGCAGCAGGATATCGGGATGCTCGTCTCAGGCTGCGGCACGCCCTCTTCGGCGACCAGTTCGCGCGCGGCAGCCTGCGCGAAATCGATCTTGCCGATCCCGCGCTTGCCGGCCAGCAACCAGGCATGGTGCATCCGCGGCCCCGCCAAGAGCTGCGCGAAATTCGCGCCACGGCCTCGTCATGTCCGGAATGGCTCATGCCGACTGTTCCAGCATTGGCGGCCAGAGCAGCCAGGATGCTGGCGTGTGTTTCATCTGTCGGCTCGCCATTGCCGTCTATCCGGACAAAGCGGATCATTTTCTGCCTTCGGCCAATCTCGCGCGAAGGCTTCCGCAACCCGCGCATGATAGGCATCGTCGCGGCCGCCGATCGCATCGCTGGCAGTTCCGTCGCGTTGTGCGATGCGGGCCCTGGCGGTTTCCGGGCTTAGTCTCGATCAGCAGCGTAAGGTCTGGCATCAGGCCCCGGCTTCCGATCTTGTGGAGGGTCGAGAATTTCCTCATCGGACAACCCGCCGCCGCCGCCCTGATAGGCGCGGGTCGAATCGATGAAGCGATCGCAGATGACCCATTTGCCGCCTTCGATCGCTGGACGGATCAGCCTTTCGACGTGATCGGAGCGCGCCGCGGCGAACAGCAGCGCCTCGGCGCGGGCGTTCCAGCCATCAGCCGGGCGGATCGAGCAGCAGCGAGCGGATCGCTTCTGCGCCCGGCGTCCCGCCTGGTTCGCGCGTGAGCACCACTGCGATGCCCCGTTGTTCAAGCGCATCGGCCAGCAAGCGGGCCTGGGTGGACTTGCCCGCCCCCTCCCCGCCTTCCAGCGCAATGAACCGTCCCAATTGTCATGAAAACAGCCCTGCAACGCCGTTGACGATCCTTTGGAAGGCATTGGCTTCGGCAATGTCGGAAGCAGCCTGTAGCGGGATCGTGTAGGGCTTGAAGCCTTCTACCTCGACCTCCAGTTCGGCGATATCACTACCCGCGCGAATGGGAGCCTTCAGGGGCCCCTTATAGCGCAAATTCATCGTTATTTTCGGGTTCGTGCCCGCCATGATTTCTGCTGTGATCGGGATCCGGCTTTGCAAATCAACGCTGCGCGCGGCGCCATCCTGGACCTTTGCCGTGCCGATCACAGCATCGGCCGGGAAGATGCGCTTACGGTCAAACCCGGCAAAGCCCAGTTCGAGATACTCGCGAGCTATACGCGCGCGGGTTCTTCCGTTGTTGATGCCTGCAAGAACGATCCCGAGGCGCTCGCCATCGCGCTTGGCACTGCCGAGGAACGTGTAGCCGGCCTCGCGCGTGAATCCGGTCTTTATACCGTCGGCGCCCTGCACGATGCCCGTGATCGGATCGTGATTGACCTGAGTATAGCCATTGTGGCTGAGCGTGCGCTTGCCGAAATAATGCGCGTAGAGCTTGGGGTGACGGGTCATCATCGCGCGCGTGAGCTTGGCGAGATCGCTCGCGGTGGTGAAAGTCCGCCCACCATCCGGAAATCCGTTGGGAGATTCGAAATTGCTGTCATGCATTCCGAGTTCTTTTGCGGTTTCGTTCATCAGTTGCACCCACTTGTCGAGGGAGCCGGTCGCGCCTTCGGCAAATGCAGATGCAGCCGTCATTTGCCGAAACGGTGGTGATACCGCGCAGCAATTTGTCGACCGTGATCCGCTCGTCGGCCTGAAGAAACATGCTGGATCCCGTGCCCGACCATTCCTTGAACACACGTTCGCTCACCAGGAACTTCTGATCGGGCTTCAGGCGCCCGTCAGCAAGCATCTCGAAGGCGAGATAGGCGGTCATCACTTTCGTGACGGAGGCTGGCAGGAAGCGCCTGCTCGCGTCTCGTTGATGCAGGACCTGCCCGGTATTGGCATCGAACAGCATGGCGATCGGGGCATCTTGCGCAGGCGGCAATTGCGGGCTCGCGTTCAGCGCGAACGGCGATGCCGCGGCCAAAGCGCCCAGACAGAGTATTCCGATAGATGCGAAGCTTTTCACGCCTGTTCCTGCCGCTCGACAATATGACCGCCGGCGCGAACGCATTCGCAACCCGGCATCGAGGATTCGCCGATTGCTATAAACCGGGGCGTCTTCCTTGGCGAGCGATCGCCCCGGCGCCCCTCACCGCGCAATCTCGTCCGCCAGCAGGCCGACGCTCATCGCGTAATAGCTCGAGCAATTGTATTCCAGGATGACGCGGTAATTGCCGGTAAGCAGCCAGGCCGGCCTGCCTGGGCCATCGGGCTGGAACAATGTGGTCATCACATTATCGCCGATCTGGCCTTGCGGGCGCACGCCCAGCGCTTTCCATTCTGCCGACCGTCTTCCACACGCTGAGCCGCTCGTGAACGCGGGGGCAGACGGGAGAGGTCAACTTGCTCTTGTACAGATCGACGTTGAAGCCGCCTGGCACTGCCGCCGAGACGCCCCAGGGCTGCCCGGAGCGCCAGCCGGCATCCCGGAAGTAATTGGCGATCGAATGAAGCGTATCCGCCCGGCTGTTCCAGATATCGCTTCGGCCGTCACCATCGCCGTCCACCGCGAGGCGCAGATAGACGCTTGGCAGGAATTGCGGATTGCCGAATGCCCCGGCCCAGCTGCCCTTCAGCGTCGAGCGCGAGAAACCCCGGTCGGCGATCTTGAGCAGGTCGATGAATTCGGTGGCGAACAGGTCGCGCCGGCGGCCTTCCCAGGCAAGCGTCGCCAGAGAGCGGGCAAGATCGAAGTCGCCCATGAAGCTGCCGTAATTGGTTTCATGCCCCCAGATCGCGATGACGATTTCCGCCGGTACGCCGAAGTTCCGTTCGATTGCGTTGGCAGTGCCGGCATTGACGCTGAGCATCCGCTTCCCCCCGGCGATGCGGTTGCCGTCGACATGGCGGGAGATATAGGGCGCCAGCAGGGGGAAGCCGGTGCTGGACGGTGTACCTGGCTGAGCCTGGTCGAGTTCGATCACCCGATAGTTCGGCGTCAGCCCTTGCGTCATGGCCGCAATGGTCGGCTCGCTGACGCCTTCCGCCCGCGCTCTTGCTGCCAGTATTTGCATATAGGACGAGAAGGAAACGTCTCCCGACTGCTGCGCACATGCCGGGGATAGAGGCAGGAAGGCTGCGAAAAGCGCCGCAAGCGCAAGGATATGGCGTCCGATCTTCATACTTCTATCCTGCCATACCCAGCGATTCCCGCAAGGCCGCAGGGCCGAGCTGTGCGCTGAATCTCGTTCACTGGTGACATCGGTGCATTTCGGCGCTAGCGGGTTGCGGCCCCGCAATTTGGCCCGAAGGACAGGTGGCAGAGCGGTTGAATGCACCGGTCTTGAAAACCGGCGTGGGTGCAAGCCCACCGTGGGTTCGAATCCCACCCTGTCCGCCAAGTGTTTCTGCCGCCTCGCTACTTGCGGCAGCCTCCCCTCAAATATGCAGCGCCCGGCCGTAAGCGCGCCAGCACGCTTTCGTGCATCATTTCGCTGATGCGTCGGATGCGGGAAGATCGTGTTCATCAGTTCGGCCTCGGTCGTCTCGAGCGTCTTGCCGACGACATAGCCCTGGATCAGCTCGGTCACTTCCGCGCCGATCATATGCGCGCCGAGCAGTTCGCCGGTCTTGGCGTCGAACACCGTCTTCACGAAGCCCTCCGGCTCGCCCAGCGCGATCGCCTTGCCGTTGCCGATGAAGGGGAAATTGCCGACCTTCACCGTCGTAGCCGGCTTCCTTGGCCTTGGCCTCGGTCAGGCCGACGCTGGCGATCTGCGGATGGCAATAGGTGCAGCCGGGGATGTTGTTGCGGTCGAGCGGGTGCGGGTGGACGTCCTTGTTGCCCAGTTCCTGCGCGATGGCTCTCGGCCGCGGTCACGCCTTCGTGGCTCGCCTTGTGCGCCAGCCACGGGCCGGGCACGCAATCGCCGATGGCCCACAGGCCCTTGGTCTTGGTGCGGCCATAGCCATCGATCTGGATGAAGCCGCGGTCCATTTCGCGCCAGCTTCTCCAGCCCGATATTCTCGGTGTTGGGCACGATGCCGATGGCGACGATGACATGGCTGTATTCGCCGCTGTCGACCTTGCCGTCCTTGCCCTTGATCTTGGCCGATGACGCCCTTGTCGCGTGACCTTGAGTTCCTCCAGCGCGGCGCCGGTCAGGATGGTCATGCCCTGCTTGGTCAGCGCCTTCTCGAGGAAGGTGGAGACGTCCGCATCTTCCACCGGCACGACCCGGTCGAGCATTTCGACCACGGTCACATCGGCGCCCATGTCGTTGTAGAAGCTGGCGAATTCGATCCCGATCGCGCCGATGCCGATCACCAGCAGCTTGCTCGGCATTTCGGGCGGGGTCATCGCGTGGCGATAGGTCCACACGCGCTTGCCGTCGGCCGGGGCGAAGGGCAGATCGCGCGCCCGCGCGCCGGTGGCGACGATGATGTGCTTGGCGGTGAGCTTCTCTTCGCCCTTGTCGCGCCTTTCACGGTCAGGCTGGTCGCGCCCGGTCAGCGTGCCCTGCCCATGTGCACCGCGATCTTGTTCTTCTTCATCAGATGCGTGACGCCCTGGTTGAGCTGCTTGGCCACGCCGCGGCTGCGCTTCACCACCGCGTCCAGATCCGCCTCGATCTCCTTGGCGGCCAGCCCGTAATCCTTGGCGTGCTGCATGTAGTGGAAGATCTCGGCCGAGCGCAGCAGCGCCTTGGTCGGGATGCAGCCCCAGTTGAGGCAGATGCCGCCGAGCAGCTCGCGCTCGACGATCGCGGTCTTGAGCCCGAGCTGCGCGCAGCGGATCGCCGCGACATAGCCGCCGGGGCCGGAACCGAGAACGATCACGTCGTAGTGCTTCAGCCATTTGCTTCTAGCTCCTTCAGGATGCATCTGCACCGGGCGCGGTTTGCCCGTCGTCGTCGATCGCGACGAAGGTGAACTTCGCTTCCGTCACCTTGGCCGCTTCTTCCACATGGCGCGGGCGGCGCCAGGCTTCGACGGCGATCATCATGCTGGTGCGGCCGACCTTCTCGATCTCGCAATAGACGGAGACCTCGTCGCCCACCTTCACCGGTTCGAGAAACTGCATCCCGTCGATCGCGATGGTGACCGCCCTGCCCTTGGCGCGACGCGCGGCGGTCAGGCCGGCGCCATTGTCCATCAGGCTGACCAGCCAGCCGCCGAAGATGTCGCCATAGGCATTGGCGTCGGCCGGCATGGCGGTGACGCGGATGGCGGGCTCGCGCTTGTCGCTCATGCGCAACCCGCCAGGGGTTGACACGGACAGTGCCAGCGAAACCCGCGAATTTTTGCCATTTTTCAAAGCTTTTCGACCAGTTGCGAAACGGCGTGTGACTTTCGCAGAATCGGATTCCACCGGCATGGCTAAGCGGGAGAGCGGCGAACCGTCATGACGGAGATATCGCCATAGCGCTGCCGGTAGGAACAGTCCGGCTTGCCGGACCGAGCATCAAGCCACCAGCCCCAGCGGCTTCTCGACCAGCTCCTTGAACGCCTGCATCAGCTGCGCGCCGTCCGCGCCGTCGATCGCGCGGTGGTCGAAGCTGCCGGTGGCGCTCATCACGGTGGCGACCGACAGCGCGTCGTCGACCACATAGGGCCGCTTCTCGCCCGCGCCGATCGCCATGATCATCGCCTGCGGCGGATTGATCACCGCTTCGAACTGCTTGATGCCGAACATGCCCATGTTGGAAAGGCTGGCGGTGCCGCCCTGATATTCGCTGCGGCTGCAAGCTTGCCGTCGCGGGCGCGGGTCGGCGAGATCCTTCATCTCGGTCGAGATCTGCGAGATCGACTTGTTGCCGGCATCGACGATGATCGGCGTGATCAGCCCGCCCGGGATGCGACACCGCGACCGAAATATCGGCGCGGCTGAACTTGAGCAGCTCGTCGCCGGCAAACTGCACGTTGCACGCCGGCACGCGCAGCAGCGCCTTGGCCAGCGCCTTGATCAGCAGATCGTTGACCGACAGCTTCACGCCGTCGCGCTTCCAGCGCCGCGTTGAGCTCGCCGCGCAGCTTGAGCAGCGCGTCGAGCGGATATCGACCGTGAGGTAGATGTGCGGGATCTGCTGCTTCGATCTCGGTCAGGCGGCGCGCGATCGTCTTGCGCATGCCCGAAAGCTTTTCGACCGTCGTGCGGAATGCCGAAATCCTCCGCCGCGGCAGGCGCGGCGGCCGGGGCTTTCGCAGGTGCCGGTGCGGCGCCGGGCTTGCGCGGACTTCGACATCGGCCTTCACGATCCGGCCATGCGGGCCGGTGCCGGACACGGCGGCGAGGTCGATGCCCTTCTCGGCGGCGATCCGCTTGGCGAGCGGCGAGGCGATGATTCGTTCCCCATCCGTTCGTCCTGAGCCTGTCGAAGGGCGCTCGCTGACTTCGGAAGTTGGCGACTGTGCTTCGACAGGCTCAGCACGAACGGGGGTGGTTTCAGGTGCAGCTTCGGCCTTGGGCGCTGGAGCGGCTTCGGCTGCGGCAGGCTTCACGCTCGCCCGCATCCTCGCCCTCTTCGGCGAGTGTCGCGATCACGGTGCCGACCTTCACGCCTTCGGTGCCTTCGGGCACGGCGATGTCGGCGATCACGCCTTCATCGACCGCTTCGAATTCCATCGTCGCCTTGTCGGTCTCGATCTCGGCCATGATGTCGCCGGCGGAGACCTTGTCCCCGACCTTCACCAGCCACTTGGTCAGCGTGCCTTCTTCCATGGTCGGCGAAAGTGCGGGCATCTTGATCGCGATCGACATGGCGGAGTGGTTACTTCCCTCTAGAAAGGTTGGCCTTTGGTAAAATGCAGCATGTTCTCTGGCCAATTTGGCGCGCAGCCGCAAGGGCCAGCAGGCCGGATCGAGCAAGGTTCTTGCACGAATTGCCGTTACAGCGGATACCTCGGCAGCGAGAGGGGCACAACATGCGCATCTATCTGGTGGTCATGGACGAAACCGAAGAAGCGCGCGTTGCGCTGCGGTTTGCATCGCGCCGCGCGGCCAAGACCGACGGCGCGATGCATATCCTCGCCCTGGTCCAGCCGCAGGATTTCGTGGCATTCGGCGGTGTCCAGGCGACCATCGAGGAAGAAGCGCGCGACCGCGCCGAGGTGCTGGCGACCAGCGCGGCCGGCAGTCTGCTGGTCCGAAAGCGGCAAGATGCCGATGATCGCGGTCCGGCAGGGCGACGGCGAGAAGGTCATCCGCGAATATCTGGGCGAACATCCAGAAGTGGCCGCCCTGGTTCTCGGCGCGGCCAAGGAAGGCAATCCCGGCCCGCTGGTGACTCACTTCACCCAGGTCATCCGGTGCCTTGCCCTGCCCCGTGTTCATAGTGCCCGGCTCGCTCTCCGATGAGGATATCGACCGGCTGAGTTGAAGCGTTACCGCTTGCAGGGCTGCCCTTCGGCATTCATCCGTGCCACCAGCGCATATTCACTGCCGTCCCAGCGACGATAGGGCGCACATACGCCGGGCAAACCGATCTCTATATCGGGAAAGTTGTCAGCTCCCCGGCTGACAAGGAAATTCACGAAGCCTTGAGTGCTTTCCAGAATTACCCAAGTACCTGACTCGGTCTGGCTCAGGACGGTGGAATTGATGCCTGCCATCCCGTTGCAGATGATTCCCGTATCGCGCACCACTGCTTCTGGACGGCCATCGTCGTTCAGGTCCCGGAACATCGCCACATAAGCGCGTGAGCTGCCGGATTTATCCATGGTGCAGCTGGTCCAGCGGTCGGCACCGACGGGCTTCTTACCTGCCGCTCGCAGAATTTCTTCAATATGGGTAGCGGCCAGCGCCTGGACTTCTGATGGTGAGTTGTCATCGCCCGACCGGTGGAACAACCTTTCCTGAGAGACCGTGCTGCTCTGGCTGGATACCCCCGTCGCAGAGTCCTGGGCGTTTACCTCCGAAAGAGTGACGAAAGTTGCGGCAAGCATAGCTGCCGCGATAGCCGACTTGCTGCGAGACTTCACTTTGCTTGTCATCCCGTGATCTGTGCATGATCACGCATAAAGATCGCTGGCTTCAAAGCAACGTGACACAGGCTATTTCTTGCCGCGCCCTTGATGCCGGATATTGCCCGGGCGGCCGCGTTTGCCCACGCTGTGCTTGCCCTTTGCATCAGTCGCTACGTGGCGGCGGCTTCGATCCGCGCGGTTCGATGGGTTTGCCTTCGCTGTCGAGCGGTTCGAACTTGAGCGCGCCGGTCAGCGGATTGGCCTCGGCCAGCTTCAGTTGCACGCCGGTCGCCGATCGCATAGGTCATGCCGGTCTTGCTCGCCCACGAGCACCTGCGCGGCTCTCGTCGTAGTGGAAATAATCGTTGCCCAGCGTCGAGACCGGCACCAGCCCGTCGCCGCCGAGGCCGACGATCGTGGCGAAGAAGCCGAACTTCTGCACCCCGGTGATGCGGGTCTCGAACACCTCGCCCACGCGGCCTGAAAGCCAGGCGGCCATATAGCGGTCGATCGTCTCGCGCTCGGCCTCCATCGCGCGGCGTTCGGCGGCGCTGATCGCTTCGGTGACCTTGCCGAGCTCGCCGCGGTCGCGGTCGGACAGGCCCGATGCCGGCGGAAGCGCCGCTTGCGGCTGCGGCTGCTCCAGCCCGAAGGCGTCGACCAGCGCGCGGTGCACCAGCAGATCGGCATAGCGCCGGATCGGCGAGGTGAAATGCGCGTAGCTGCCCAGCGCGAGCCCGAAATGGCCGGCATTGCGCGGGCCGTAATAGGCCTGGGTCTGGCTGCGCAGCACCGCTTCCATCATCAGCGCCTTTTCCGCCTCGTCGGCGACGTCCTTGAGCATGCGGTTGAACAGGCCGGGCGTGATCACCTGCCCGAGCGCGAGCTTCTTGCTCGAACGTCGCGAGATAATCCTTGCAGCGCGACCAGCTTCTCGCGGCTCGGCGGCTCGTGGATGCGGTAGACGACCGGCGAGGCCTTGCTTTCCAGCGCCTTGGCGGCGGCGACATTGGCGGCGATCATGAAATCCTCGACCACGCGGTGCGCATCGAGCCGCTCGCGGATCGCGATCTCGGCGATCTGGCCCTGCTCGTCGAGCACCACGCGGCGTTCGGGCAGGTCGAGATCGAGCGGATCGCGCGCGTGCGCGCGCATCGGCCAGCGCGTGCCAGCAGGCCCACAGGTTCTGCAGGTCCTCGATCCGCGCTGCCGTCGTCGATCGCCGCCTGCGCATCCTCATAGGCGATGTTGCCGGCAATCCGCACGATCGCGCGGGTGAAGCGCCAGCTGGTGACCTTGCCGTTCTGCGTCGATCGCCAGGTGGCAGGCCATCGCCGCGCGGTCCTCGCCCTGCTTCAGCGAGCAGACGTCGGCGCTGAGCACTTCGGGCAGCATCGGCACGACGCGGTCGGGGAAATAGACCGAATTGCCGCGCTTGCGCGCCTCGCGGTCGAGCGCGCCGCCGGGGCGGACGTAGAAGCTGACATCGGCGATGGCGACGATCGCGTTGAACCCGCCCTTGCCGTCGGGCTCGGCCCAGATCGCATCGTCATGGTCGCGCGCGTCGGCGGGATCGATCGCGACGATCGGGACAGGTGGCGCAGATCCTCGCGCTTGTCTTCGCTGACAGCGGCAGCTTCGCGGCGAGCTTCGCCTCTTCGAGCACCTCGTCGGAGAAGTGCGAAGGGGATGCCGTATTTGGCGATCGCGATCAGGCTGAAGGCTTTGCGGCGCGAGCGGATCGCCGAGCACCTGCGATCACCTTGACCCCGGCGCGCGGCGAGCGGCCGACCGGTTCGGCCAGCACCAGCTGCCCGCCCTCGGCCCCGCCCAGATCGGCAATCGGCGCGGACTGGCGCACGCGCTTGTCGACCGGGGCGAGCCAGCCCTTGCCCGCCCCGTCGATCTCGACCACGCCCATCAGCCCTTCGCCGCTGCGCGGGCAGCTTCTTCATCGGATGGGCGATCCAGCCCGTTGCCGGTCTCCTCGGTGCGCGCGAGCACCCGGTCGCCGACCTTGAGCGCGGCCTGGCGGCTGCCTTGCCCTGCTTGGGCCTTCGATCAGCCGCGCAGGCGCGGCGGCGGCGGCGTGGCATCGTCGGGCGCCCAGGTGTCGGGAATGGCGATGGCCTCGCCGTCCTCGATCTCGACCACCCGCAGCACGGTGACCTTGGGCACGCCGCCCATGCGGTGGAAGGCGGTCTTCTTGCCGTCGATCAGCCCTTCGTCGGCCATGTCCTTGAGCAGCGCCTTGAGCGCGATCTTCTCCTGCCCCTTGAAGCCCGAAGGCCGCGCGCGATCTCGCGCTTGCCGGCCGGCTTGTCGGAGGACTGGATGAATTCGAGTACCTGCTCCCTGCTGGGCAGGCCAGGAGCCGATCGATTATTTTTCTGGGATTGCATCGCGCTGATATGGTCGGCCTTGCCTCCCGCGACAAGCAGCGCAGCAAAAAGGCCTGCGGACAGTCAGTTGCATCCGGTCGTTCCGTCTCATTGGCGCGGGAATGGCGGAACCGTTCGGGCCGATCAGGCATTGGGTTGTTATCAGGTTCACATCAATGCGAAGGAATTCACATATGTTCGGCAAGATCATCGGAGCAATCGCGGGCGAAAAACTGGCCAGTCGGGCCGGCGGTATCAGTTCATCAGGCGGCGCACTTCTCGGCGCTGGTGCAGTCACGGTTCTGCGCAGGCTCAGTCCGCTAGGTCTCATCGCTGCACTGGCAGGAGGATATGCCGCCAAACGCTATTACGACAAGAAGCACGACACGGATGCGGCCCCCGCCAGCAGCAAGACAAACGCCAAGAAGGCCTCCGCACCGCCCGCACCCAAACAATCCGTGTGAATGGCGGACAGCGGCAAACCGTGAATAAGGCTGATTGATAGGCTCGTCAGGCGAGCCCTATTTCATCGCATATTCGCCGGTCTTGGCGTTGAATTTCTCCGAAGCGAAAGCTTTCGCTGCGGCTGCAGTCTTGAACGTTTCTTCCTGCAGATGCGAAGTGACGATGGGATAATCCATCGAATTGTAGTGCGTGTCACGGACCGTAAGCCGGAAATTCCCCTCTGCATCCTTGTTGATCAGGAAGGGGCGGATTGAATCTCGTGACATGTTACTACTCCAAATTCTAACCAAACGGGCAAGGCCGAAATGGCCCGGCAGCTTCTGCGTGGATCGGAACCACCGATTGAAAATGCGGGCCCCTCGCGCAGAATGCGTGCAAGCGCGCGCCCACGAAAAATGTGCTGCCTGATATCAATGGAGAAATATTGAGAACCAATATGTCTCCCGGACAAGGCGGGAGCGCGATGGTCTCTCAGTCGCTAGTGCCAAGCCGTCGCCGGTAGCGATGCCAGCGCTATAGACCCATGCCGCCAGAAAACAAGCGCTTCGCCCGGTTGAGCGCCTGCGCGCGCGGATGCAGAGTGTCCCGATTTTTGGGCATCTCGCCGGTAGGTTAAATTTCGTACAGCAAACTGCAATGTCTCTGAGCTAGTTGGGGTTCTCAATTGGTTTGGGAGACGGCGCCGCGCCGTAAGTGCTGTGATTCGAGAAAAAGCCGACTTTGCCGTCCTAGGGGAAATCGCGTCTGGCGGTTCGGCGCGCAGCCCTGTGACTATCCTTGAGCTGACCGAGACGAGTTGCCGCGTTCAGGAAACGCTGCTGGAGATCGATACGCCGGCGGCGCTCGAAGTGTGGCTTGGCGCCATCGGGCCCCTTCGCGGCCATTTGTGCTCGTCATCCCGCGACCGGATCGAATTCGACGGCGCGATCCATTCTTCGATCGTCGAGCACTTTCGCTCCTGAGCAGTCATTCGGAGAACTGCTTCCTCGTCCGGTTGGCCAGCGCCACCAGCGAGAGCATTACGGGCACTTCCACCAAGCACACCGACGACAGTGGCAAGTGCGGCGCCGCTGGTCAGGCCGAACAGGCCAATCGCAACGGCAACCGCCAGTTCGAAGAAGTTGGAGGTCCCGATCAACGCGCAGGGTGCGGCGATATTGTGCGGCACTTTCCACGCCCACGCGGCCGCATAGGCCATGGCAAAAATGCCATAGGACTGAATAATGATGGGGATCGCAATCAGGGCAATCAGCAGCGGCTGCGACACGATCGTCTCCGCCTGGAATGCGAATAGCAGGACGACTGTCGCCAGCAGGCCGAGGATCGAAAACGGCTTGAGCCGCGAGGTGAAAGTCTCGACGGCGTGCGCGTCCTTGCTCCTTCGCACGATTGCATTTCGCGTCAGCCATCCGGCGATGAGCGGTATCACGACATATAACGCAACCGAGAGGAGCAGCGTCTGCCAGGGCACGACAATGTCCGTCACTCCGAGCAAGAGCGCGACGATGGGCGCGAAGGCGACGACCATGATGAGATCGTTCACCGAGACCTGGACCAAAGTGTATGCCGGATCGCCCTTGGTGAGCTGCGACCACACGAAAACCATGGCGGTGCAAGGCGCTGCACCGAGCAGGATCAGCCCGGCAATATATTGCTGGGCATCCGCGCGCCCGATGATGCCGGAATAAAGATGATCGAAAAACAGAATGGCGAGTGCCGCCATTGTGAACGGCTTGATGAGCCAGTTGATCGCAATCGTGATGATCAGGCCCTTGGGGCGCGAGCCGATATCGCGGATGCTTGCGAAGTCGACTGCCACCATCATGGGATAGATCATCGCCCAGATCAGCGCGGCAACCACGAGATTGACCGAAGCGACTTCAAGTGCGGCAATCGCGGCAAACAGGCCAGGGGCCGACAGGCCGAGGGCAATTCCCGCGAGGATCGCAATAGCTACCCATAGCGACAGCCAGCGCTCGAAAAGACCCATCAGACCGACCTCTCGGTTAGGGCTTCTTGATCGCCGATCGACTGCAATTTGCTTGTGAGGCTCATGCGGTCGATGCTTTCGAGGGGCAAAGCCAGAAACAGCTCGACCCGGCGGCGAAGCTGACGCAGTGCCTCGAGGAAGGCCAGTCGCTGCCCTTCCCCTTCAATTGCTGCCGGATCTTCAATGCCCCAATGGGCCGTCATCGGATGGCCGGGCCAGATGGGGCAGGTTTCGCCAGCCGCATTGTCGCACACCGTGAAGATAAAATGCATCTGCGGAGCGTCTGGAGCGGAAAATTCGGACCAGCTCTTTGAACGCAAACCGCCTGTATCGAAGCCCATGCCCTGCAGGACATCCAGAGCCATCGGATGCACCGCTCCCTTCGGATAGCTTCCAGCGCTGAAACCCCGGAAGCGGCCCTCGCCAAGCTTGTTGATCAGTGCCTCGCCAAGAATCGAACGCGCGCTGTTGCCGGTGCAGAGAAACAGGACGTTATAAATCGGATCGGTCATTTGCATGCTCCGAGCAGGGCCTCGACATCGATCGCGCAAGTATCGCCTGAACAGCAGTTCTCCAGCAGATAGGCGATCAACCGGTTCATTGCGGTATAGTCCGCGCGATAGATCAGATGCCGCGACTGCCGCTCCTGCGTAACCAGGCCGGCACGCACGAGATGCGCGAGATGAAACGAGAGCGAGCTTGCGGGCAACCGACAATTCTTCCGCTATCGAGCCGGCCGACACTCCATCCGCTCCCGCTCGCACCAGCAGGCGGAAAGCGGCAAGCCGATGTTCCTGAGCCAGCGACGCCAAAGCATCGACTGCTTGATCCGAAAGCATGAGACCTCCAACAATTCGATATTCATCGAAATATGGAAGCATTGTGTCACGCGCAAGTCTGCAATTGCACCCGCCGAGCGAATGGCAACTTCGCAGAAGAAATCGATACGAGCGGCAAGAGAAGCTGCTAACGGCTCCTCACAGGCCTCGGTGCCTCAATAGGCGCGAGCGATATAGATCCGTTCCACCGCCGGCTCGCCGGTGAAGATGCAGGCACCCTGCGCCGGAGCCGCATCCAACGGGTACATTGCGGATGGTGAGCTTGAGTGCCTTGAGCTGTTGCTCGACCTTGTCCAGCGCGGCGCCGGTCGGCTTCGACCACTGCACTTCCACCCAGCCGGGAAAGCGCTGCTCCTCGGCGTAGTAGGTGGCCAGTTCGTCCATGCCGGCTGATCCCGCGGGTAATGTTCGCCTCGCGGCGTTCGCGGGCCTCGTCGAACAGGCCTTGCTGGATCTCGGCCAGCATTGGGGCGCACTGCGCCGCAAAGTCGCCGCGTGCGGTGAAGGTGAAGTCGGGCTTGCCGCTCGGCGCCCAAAGCCGGTCGCGGCGCAGCACCGCGACCTTGCCTTCGGCCATGTCGCGCGGGCCGACCTCGACGATGATCGGCGCGCCCTTGCGCACCCAGTCCCAGCGCTTGGCTGCGGCCTTGCCGGGCTTGCGTGTCGAGCAGCACGCGCACCGGTTCGCCCAGCGCGGTCTGCCCGGCCAGATGCGTCGCGCAGCTCCTCGCAATAATCGAGCAACGCCGCATCGCTCATCGTCTTCGCGCAGCATCGGCAGGATCACGATCTGCTGCGGCGCGATCGCGGGCGGCACGCGCAGGCCGTCGTCATCGCCGTGGGTCATGATCACGCCGCCGATCAGGCGGGTCGAAACGCCCCAGCTGGTGGTGTGGCAGAACTGCTGGCTGCCTTCGCGGTCCTGGTAGCGGATGCCCGCTGCCTCGGCGAAATTGGTGCCGAGATAGTGCGAGGTGCCGGCCTGCAGCGCCTTGCCGTCCTGCATCATCGCCTCGATCGACCAGGTCTCGACCGCGCCGGGGAAGCGCTCGTTCTCGGGCTTTTCGCCCGCGATCACCGGCATGGCGAGATCGTCTTCGGCGAAGGCGCGGTACATTTCGAGCGCGCGCATGCGTCTCGGCCATGGCGTCTGTCGCGGTCTGCGTGGGCGGTATGGCCTTCCTGCCAGAGGAATTCGCTGGTGCGCAGGAACATGCGCGTGCGCATTTCCCAGCGCACGACATTGGCCCACTGGTTGGTCAGCAGCGGCAGATCGCGCCAGCTCTGGATCCAGCGCGCCATCGCATCGCCGATGATCGGTTTCGGAGGTCGGGCGCACGACCAGCGGCTCTTCCAGCTTGGCCTCGGGATCGGGGATCAGCCCGCCCTTGCCGTCCGCAATCAGCCGGTGATGGGTGACGACCGCCATTTCCTTGGCGAAGCCTTCGACGTGCTCGGCTTCCGTGTCGAAATTGCGCGAGCGGGATGAACAGCGGGAAATAGCAGTTCTGCGACGCCGGCCGCCTTGATCCGGTCGTCCATCAGGCGCTGGATGCGTTCCCAGATGCCGTAGCCCCACGGCTTGATCACCATGCAGCCGCGCACGCCCGATTCCTCGGCCAGGTCGGCGGCGGAGATGACTTCCTGGTACCATTGGGCAAAGTCGTCGGTCGCGCTTGACGGACAGGGCGTGGCGGATGGCGGACACTGGATCTGACTTTCTGAATTGAGCGTGGTCGCGGCGTGGCATGGCCGCGATGGCGCGCCGGTCAGCGCTCATTTGCCGAGCGCGTCGAGCTTCTTCTGCATTTCCGCCATCTGCTCGCGCAGCGCGGCGAGTTCATCGTCTTGCGGCTTGCGGCTTCGCCGGCGCTCGTCCTTGCCCTTGCGCCACTGCCCGGGCATGAAGGCGCTGCGGCCGCCTTGAACATCGCCATGTTGGTCTCGGCCATCTTGGCGAACGGCGTCGCTGCCCATGGCTGTCTTGAAGGCGTCTTGCAGCTTGCGCTGGTTGGCGCGGAAATTTTCCATCGAGGCTTCGAGATAGTGCGGCATCATCGCCTGCATCGAATTGCCGTACATCCCGATCAGCTGGCGCAGGAAGCTGACCGGCAGCATCTGCTCGCCCGTTGGCTTCTTCGTCCATGATGATCTGGGTCAGGATCGGGTGGGTGATATCGTCGCCGGTCTTGGCATCGAGCACCTGGAAATCGACGCCTTCGCGCGTCATCTTGGCAAGATCGTCCAGCGTGATGTAGCTCGACGAGCTGGTGTTGTAGAGCCGCCGGTTGGCGTACTTCTTGATGATTACCGGATCGTCGCTTCGCGATGCCGCTTCAGCCTTGCGCCATTGATCCTGACTCCCGATTGCAAGACCATGCTGCATCTTAGCACCTGCAGCAAGCTGCGGTGCAACAAGCTTGCGGTGCGACATGTTCAGCCGCGGCGAACCGCGTCGCCGAGCACGGTCAGCAGTTCATATTGGCGACAGTCCGCTTGCTGCGCAGCATCGGGGAAGTGCATAGGGCACGTCCAGCCAGTCGCCCTCGCCAGACTCGGGCGCGGCGGCGAGATCGACCACCACCATGTCCATCGACACCTTGCCGAGCAGCGGCAGGCGGCGCGCCGCCGTGGTGCAAGCGCGCCCTTGCCCGGCCCAGCAGCGCAGGAAGCCGTCGGCATAGCCGAGCGAGACCGTCGCCACCCGCATCGGTGCGCGGGCAGTGAAGGTTGCGTTGTAGCCGACGCTCTCGCCCGCCGCGAGCTCGCGGGTCTGGATGATCGCGGCCTGCGGACAGCGCGACCTGGCGGATCGCCGCCGCCAGTTCGCGCGCGCGGCACGCCGCCATAGAGCGCCAGGCCGGGGCGGGTGAGGTCGAAGGCATAGGCCGCCCCCAGCGCGATCCCCGCGCTGTTGGCCAGGCTGCGCGCGGCGGTGCGGGAATGCGCCGCGACGCCTCGCCGAAGCGCGCCAGCTGCCGCGCGTTCAGCGCGCTGTCTTCGTCGGCCGAGGCGAGGTGGCGACATCAGCATGTCGATGTCGAGCTGCGGCGATCAGCGGATCGCCGATCTGCCGACACGGCAAGGCCGAGCCGGTTGATGCCGGTATCGACCATCAGGTCGCAGGCCCGCCGCCCGCTTCGAGCCACAGCTGCGCCTGGTCGAGCGAGTTGATCACCGGCCGCACGCCGGCCGCGCGCGGCATAGGCGCATCCGCCTGCGTTCGAACGGGCCGTGCAGCACCGCCACCTGCGCCGGCGGGACATGGGCGAGCACGGCGGCCACCTCGCTCCAATGCGCGACGAAGAAGTCGTCGCGCACCCGGCATCGCGCAGCACCGGGCACGCACGGTCGACGCCCAAGCCCTAGGCATCCGCCTTGACCGCCGCGCCCGCGCTCGGCCGCTGCCCGAAAGCGCGATCAAGCGCGCGCCAGTTGGCGGCCAGCGCATCCCGATCGATGCGCAGGCGCAAGCTGGCGGGCGGCTCGGGCGGCAGGTCAGCCGCCATCGGCCGCATTCAGTCATCGCAAATCGCGCGGCGGACCGGTCGGCAGGCCCCACCAGGCCACCACCAGCGCCACCGCCACGACCACCCAAGTGTACCACAGCCCGGCATAGATATCGCCGGTGCGGGCCACGATCTACCCCGCGATCAGCGGCAGGAAGCCGCCGAAATAGCCCGCGCCGATATGGTAGGGGATCGACATCGAGGAATAGCGGATGCGCGGCGGGAACATCTCGGTCAGCAAGCGCCGCGACCGAACCGTAGGTCAGCGCCGAAAGCACCCCGAACCGCCAGCAAGACGCCGACGATGCCCGAGGATGTTGAGCAAGCGGCGGGCTGCTGGACTTGGCGAAATCGTAGCCCGCGTCTGCCAGCGACTGCTTCGCAGCCTGGCCGCGCGCGCGCCGCGCCATCGGCCCAGACAACGCCGGATCGATCGGCGATCGGCTTGCCGCCAGCGGTCAGCGCCAAGCGTCTCGCTGCGACGTCAGCGTGTAGGGAACGCCCGCGGCGGTGAGCGTCGCCGAGCAGCTTGCCGCATCGGTCTGGTCTGCGCTGAACAGCTCGGCAAAGGGATCGGTCTCGCAGTGCCGGGCCCTGGACCACGACCGGCGCGCGCTTGCGCCGCCTCGGCCAGCCGCGGGATTGGCGAAGCTGCCCATCACCCAGAACAGCGGGAACAGCAGCGCGAGGCTCAGCGCGAGCATTGCCGATGATGATCGGCTTCTTGCGCCCGACCCGGTCCGACCATTTGCCGACGAACACGTAGAAGCTCATGCACGATCAGGCCCGACGACCAGCAGCACGATCAGCTCGACCGTCAGATCGTCCACGCGCATCGGCCCGCGAGGAAGCGTCAGGCGGAGAAGAACGCGGTGTACCAGATCGTCGTCAGGCTGCCGGTGATCGCCGAACAGCGCGACGAAGATGCGCTTCTTGTTGCCGGGATAGGTGAAGCTCTCGACGAAGGGATTGCCGCGCGGTCTCGCCTTCCGCCTTCATCGCCTGGAACACCGGGCTTTCGGACAGCTTCAGCCGCATCCACAGCGAGATCGCCAGCAGGAGCGATCGACAGCAGGAACGGCACGCGCCAGCCCCATGCGGCAAAGGCCTCCGCCGGGATCAGCGCAGCCGGCAGGCCAGCACGACGACGATCGACTCAGCACGAAGCCGCCGACCACGCTGGCCTGGATGAAGCTGGTGTAGAAGCCGCGCTTCTTCGGCGGCGCGTGTTCGGCGACATAGATCGCCGCGCCGCCATATTCGCCGCCCAGCGCCAGGCCCTGCAGCATGCGCAGCAGGATCACGATGATCGGCGCGGCCATGCCGATGCGTGTCCGCCGTCGGGATCAGGCCCACGCCTGCCGTGGCGATGCCCATCAGCGTGACGGTGACGAGGAAGGTATATTTGCGCCCCAGCTTGTCGCCCAGAAAGCCGAACAGGATCGCGCCCAGCGGGCGGAAGCCGAAGCCGACCGCGAAGCCGGCCCAGACCAGCAGCATGCCGCAGCGTTTCGTTGTCGGTGGGGAAGAAGCGCCTTGCCGATGAGCGCGCGAGCGTGCCGTAGATGAAGAAATCGTACCATTCGAACATCGTGCCCGCGCTCGATGCGGCGATCACCAGCCGGATTTCCTTCGCGCTCGGCTCATGCGCGGCGAGCGCTTCGCTTGTGCATGCCATCAGGTCTCCATTCCCCCACGCGCGACCTTGCTTGGCCACGTGTCCCTAGCCGCTTGCATGCGGCGCTGGAAAGGGCGCCTGCGCGGCCTTCCACGGCAGCAGCATCGCGCCGTGCCGGCGCGGGATAGGCAGCGCGCGCGGAGATCAGCATCCGAGCCCCGGCCAATCGGGCATGGCTGCCCTCGCCGGCCAGCCACGCGGTCGATGCGCGGCGAGTGCTTGCGGCAATCTCGGCCAGATCGCGCCCGAGCGCCGTCGAGCGAAGATCGCAGCCGCGGCCTGCCCGACGGCGCAGGCGCTGCACGCGCATGCCGATGCCGCGCGATCCGGCCTTCGTGATCGAGCGCGATGCCCAGCGCGATCGTGCTGCCGCAGCTGCTCGAGCGCGCCTCGCCGTGCAGCGGCAGAGTATCGTTCCAGCGGGTAGTTCGGCAGCCGCGTCGTCAGCGCGAGCAGCTCCGGCGTATAGAGCTGGTCGCGCCGCCGCTCATTGCTTCGGCTGCCGCTTGGCCGCCGGCTTCCCTGCTTGCGCAGCTCGCTGCGCGGCGCTCGCGCGATCAGCTGGCACCATGCTTCGCGCAGCTGGCATCGACAGGCGGATAGGTGCGCGCCTTGGTGATCCAGGTCGGGCGGCCCGTGCAGCCCCCAGATCGTGTCGTAACCGAGCACCAGCACCGAAAAGGCCATCACCGACGATGATCGCGCCCTTGACCGCGCCGAAGCCGAAGCCGAGCACGCGGTCGATCGGGCCGAGCATCGAAGCTGCGCGATGCTTCGCCTAGCCGTGCCGGCGATCAGCTTCATCGCGGCATAGGGGATCAGCAGCAGCAGCGCGAAGGCCAGCACCGCAGCCGCCGGATGGCGTTCCGATCACAGCTGCGAACAGCCACTCGGTGAGATCGGTATGGAGGATACGCGGATCGCGAAGACAGCGCAAGATCCATGCCGCGCAGCGAGAGCACTTCCTGCACGAAACCGCGCAGGAACCCGCCGACGGCGCCAATGCCCGATGATGACCAGAACGATGATGTCGAAACCGGTCATTGCGCGGCGAGGATTATGCGCTGCCATCATCCGGTCAACGAGATTGGCAATGCCCGGTCCAGCGGTTAGTAGCGCACGTCCTGTCACGCTGTCGCCGCCATCGGCCGGGCCGTAGCCGCGCTCGAAGCCGAGCTTGGCCGCTTCGCGCATCCGCAAGCCGGCGTGCGCGACCGGGCGGATCTCTCCCGCGAGCGAGATTTCGCCGAACCACACGCTGCGATCCGGCAGCGGCTTGTCGGCCAGCGCCGAGACCAGCGCGGCGGCCACGGCCAGATCGGCCGCAGGATCGGTCAGGCGATATCCGCCCGGCGACGTTGAGATAGACTTCGGCCGAGGAGAAGTTGAGCCCGCAGCGCGCTTCCAGCACGGCCAGCAGCATCGCCAGCCGGCCGCTATCCCAGCCCACCACCGCGCGGCGCGGGGTCGCGCCCGATTGCAGCCGCACGATCAGCGCCTGGACCTCGACCAGCACCGGGCGCGTGCCTTCCAGCGCCGGGAACACCGCGCTGCCCGGCCAGCGGCTCGCTCGCGGCCCGACAGGAACAGCAGCGAAGGATTGGCGACTTCCTCCAGCCCCTGCCCAGCCATCGCGAACACGCCGATCTCGTCCACCGCGCCGAAGCGGTTCTTGAGCGCGCGCAGGATGCGGTACTGGTGGCTGCGCTCGCCTTCGAAGCTCATCACCACATCGACCATATGTTCGAGCACGCGCGGCCCGGCGATCGTGCCGTCCTTGGTGACATGGCCGACCAGCACCAGCGCGACGCCGTTTTCCTTGGCATAGCGGATCAGCTCGAACGCGCAGCCGCGCACCTGGCTGACCGTGCCGGGCGCGCCTTCGATCTGGTCGGAATGCATCGTCTGGATCGAATCGATCACCAGCAGCGCGGGCGGTTCCATCCTGCCGCAGCGTGGTCAGAATATCGCGCACCGAGGTTGCCGCCGCGAGCTCGAATCGGCGCATCGCACAGGCCCAGCCGTGCGGCGCGCAGGCGCACCTGGCCGGCCGCTTCCTCGCCGCTGACATAGACCGCATCTGCCGCCTGCGCGGGCGATCATCGCGGCGGCCTGCAACAGCAGGGTCGATTTGCCGATCCCCGGATCGCCGCCCATCAGGATCGCCGAGCCCGGCACCAATCCGCCGCCCAGCGCGCGGTCGAATTCGGCAAGGCCGGTCGGCTGCCGCACCGGCACTTCGGCCGGGCGCGTTCAGCGGGACGAAGTCCAGCACGCCGCCCGCCGCTCGACAGATCGTGCTTCTGCGAAAACACCGTTGCCGGCGCATCCTCGACCAGCGTGTTCCATTCGCGCGCAATCGGCGCATTGGCCCTGCCAGCGGTGCGAGACGCTGCCGCAAGCCTGGCACAGATATCGGCGTTTGGTTTTGGCCATGTCGAATCGCAATATACAGAACAGATGAGGAACGCAATTGCTATCGCTGCGGGCAAGCGGCCAAACAGCCTGGATGCGCCAGAAAGAACTCCGCATTGCGCTGATCTGCTACGGCGGCGTCAGCCTGGCGGTCTACATGCATGGCGTCACCAAGGAGCTGTGGAAGCTGACCCGCGCGAGCCGCGCGCTGCACAAGCGGCGACACGATGCGCGCCGGGCAGCGAACAGGTCTATTTCGAATTGCTGCATGCCTGGTCGAAGAGCCGCGAACTTACGCTGCGCGTGCTGCCCGATATCCTTGACCGGGGCAAGCGCGGGCGGGATCAATGCGGTGTTTCTGGCCCAGGCGATCCATTCGGGCCAGTCGCTCGAACCGCTTGACCGAGCTCTGGCTGGAAAACGCCGATGTCGACGAGCTGCTCGATCCCGATGCGCATCTCTGGACCCGGTGCGACCAAGTTCTGGGCGCCGCCGGTGGTGCGATTCCTGCTCACCCGGCCCGGCAACGCGCGTGTCGGAAAGCGTCGCGCCGGAAACACGGCGCCAGGTGCGCGCGCAAGCTCGCGCGCTTCGTGCGGTCGCGCTGGTTCGCCCCGCCGTTCTCCGGCATCGGTTTTTCCGGACTGATCGCCGATGCGCTCCAGGCGATGCGAGCGACGCCGGCGAAGCGCCCCGCTGCTCCCGGCCGGGCCATCCGCTCGACCTGTTCGTCACGGCCACCGATTTCGGCGGCTATCATCGAATTGCTGCGGCTCAACAGCCCGCCCGTCGTGCAAGAGAGCGAACATCGCCTGCCGATCGGGTTTCGCGCGAAGGTGCCGCTGGAGCCCGGCCGCGCGCTGGCCGATCCGCTGGAACTGGTGTTCGCCGCGCGATCGACTGCCAGCTTTCCCGGCGCATTCCCGCCGATGAAGATCGCGCGAGATCGACGAGCTGGCCGCGCAGCGCAAGCTGGAATGGCCGGGTCGCGAGGCATTCCTCGAGCGCGTCATGCCCGCCCATGTGCGGCAGACAGGATGCTCGAGAATGTCTCGCTGATCGACGGCTCAGTGCTGGTCAACGCGCCTTTCTCCGCGGCGATTGACGCGCTGAAGGGCCGCCCGGCCCAGCGCGAGGTCGATCGGCGCTTCGTCTATATCGATCCCCGGCCCGACCGCCGCGGCGCATGGCCGGCGCGAGCAGAATGGCGAGGTCGGGTTTCTTCAGGGCGATCTTCGGCTCGATTTCGACCATCCCGCGCGAACAGCCGATCCGCGACAATCTGGAGGTGATCCAGCGCCAATCGCGCGAGGCCGAGCAGATGAGCGCAGATTGTCGCCGCGCTGCGGCCCGAGGTCGAACGAACGGTCGACCGGCTGTTCGGGCGCACCTTCTTCATCGACCGGCCGACTGCCAAGCGGCTCAAGAGCTGGCGCGCCAAGGCGCAGCAGGCCGCGGCGGAACGGGCCGGCTATGCCTTTCACTCCTATGCACAGGCCAAGTTTGTCAGGCATTATCGAACGACTTGCCCAGCTGATCTTCGAGCCACGCGCCGGGCTGCTGCTGCCCGATCACGGCCCGATTGCGAGCAGCTGCGCGAAGAACTGGAATCGCGCAGGCCTCTCCAGCCTCGTCAATCCCACGCGCGGCGGAGCAAGCGATGAGGCGATACGATTTCTTCCGCGACGCATGATATCGGCTTCCGCATCCGCCGCCTGCGCCTGCTGGCGCGCGGCTGTCGCGAGATTGGGAGAGACGATCCCGAGATTACCGAGGCCGACCGCGATGCGGGCGCGTGAGGTGATCTACGAGCGCCTTGCGCTCTATTTCGAGCGTGAGGGGCCCAACACGCTCGGCGAAGATTTCGTAGCCTATCGCCGAGCAGGCGCTAAACGAGGCCAGGCGATGCGCTCGATGCGCTGGCCCGCATGCGCGACCTTCCCGCGCTCGATTTGCAAGTCGAGGAAATGCTGGCCGACGCGCTCGAGGCCATGCCCAGGTCGCTCCGCCGCGGTACTCTATTCGCCTATCTCGGCTTTCCGTTTTACGACGTCGCCACTCTGCCCCTGCTGCGAAACGAGGGTCTGACCGAGTTCGACCCGATCAAGGTCGACCGCATTTCGCCCGACGATGCCGTCTCGATCCGAGAGGGCGGCACCGCGGCAACCTTGCGAGGGATCGAATTCTTTAATTTCGGCGCGTTCTTCAGCCGATCCTACCGTGAGAACGACTATCTGTGGGGGCGGCTTCACGGGGCCGAACGGATGATCGACCTGGTCTGTTCGACGCTGGATCATCCGATCGAGGAAAAGCGCATCGCTGACTTCAAACGGCGCGCATTTCTTGCGATTCTCGACGAAGAAGAGCCGCGCCTGAAGGCCGATCCCAAGCTTATCGAGACGATACGTGCCGAGGTGATGGACAGGCTGTCCGGCCTCTAGCATGCAGGCATAAGCGATCCGCAAGCCCGCCGGCTATTCGGTCAGATCGCTCCATGCATTCTTGATCTTGGAGAAAAACCCGGCGCTTTCGGGCATTCATCGCCGGTTTCGGTTTCCTGGAACTCGCGCAGGATTTCCTTCTGGCGCGCGGAGAGCTTGGTCGGCGTCTCGACCTCGATCTCGACCACCAGATCGCCGCGTCCGCGCCCCTGCAGCACCGGCATGCCTGCGCCGCGCTTGCGCAGCTGCTTGCCCGACTGGATGCCGGCGGGGATCTCGATCAGTGTGCGTCTCGCCGTCGAGCCCGGGAATCTCGACCGATCCGCCCAGCGCCGCCGTGGTGAAGCTGATCGGCACGCGGGTGAACAGCGTGGTGCCTTCGCGCTCGAACACCGTGTGCGCGGCGACATGGATGAAGATGTAGAGATCGCCCGGAGGTGCGCCGTGCGGCCCGGCCTCGCCCTTGCCGGAAAGGCGGATGCGGGTGCCGTTGTCGACGCCTGGCGGGACATTCGACTTCGAGCGTCTGGGGCTTGTCGACCCGGCCTTCGCCGCGGCAGATCGCGGCAGGGGTTTTCGATCACCTCGCCGCGCGCCGTGGCAGGTCGGGCATGGCCGCTCGATCACGAACAGGCCCTGCTGCGCGCGCACCTTGCCGTGGCCGCCGCACAGGTTGCAGCTGCGCCGGCCGGTGCCCGGGTTCGCGCCGGTGCCGTCGCAGGGGTCGCAGGCGACCGAGACCTCGACCTCGATCTTCGGCATCCTTGCCGTGGAACGCCTCTTCGAGCGTGATCTGCATGTCGTAGCGCAGGTCTGCGCCGCGCCGCGGCTGCTGCCGTGCGCCGCCGCCAAAGGCGCTGCCGAAGATCGTTTCGAAGATATCGCCGATGTCGCCGAAATCCGGCTGCCGCCGCCGGCCGCCGAACCCGCCGCCGCCATTCTGGAACGCCGCATGGCCGAAGCGGTCATAGGCCGCGCGCTTCTGCGGGTCCTTCAGGCAATCATAGGCCTCGCTGATCGCCTTGAACTTGGCTTCGCGACTCGGCATCGCCCGGATTGCGGTCCGGGTGATACTGCATCGCGAGCTTGCGGATAGGCGGCCTTGAGCGTCTTGTCGTCAGCCGTCCGCTCGACTTCGAGCAGTTCGTAATAATCGATTTCGGTCGCCATGCAGCCCCGCCCCGATAACCAGCCGCCGCCGGCGCCCGTTGGCACCGGCGGCGTCGCATGGTTTCCATCGGGCTTAGCCCTTGTTGTCTTCGTCGACTTCGGAGAACTCGGCATCGACGACATCCTCGTCGGACGCTGCCGTCTTCCGCCGCAGCCTTCCTGCGACGCCGCCGCGGCCTGCTCCTTCTCGTAGATCGCCTGGCCCATCTTCATCGCCAGCTTCGGTCAGCGCCTGGCTCTTGGCGTTGATCGCATCGGCATCGCCGCCTTCGATCGCAGTCTTGGCTTCGGCGATCGCCGCCTCGATCTCGCCCTTGAGGTCGGCGTCGATCTTGTCGCCATGTTCTCGTCAAGCTGCTTCTCGGTCGCGTGGACCAGGCTATCGGCGTTGTTCTTGCGCTTCGGCCGCTGCACGCCGCTTCTTGTCTTCCTCGGCGAACTTTTCGGCATCCTTGACCATCTGGTCGATGTCGGCATCGGACAGACCGCCCGACGCCTGGATGCGGATCTGCTGTTCCTTGCCGGTGCCCTTGTCCTTCGCCGACACGTTGACGATGCCGTTGGCGTCGATGTCGAAGGTGACCTCGATCTGCGGCACGCCGCGCGGTGCGGGCGGAATGCCGACCAGGTCGAACTGGCCGAGCAGCTTGTTGTCCGCCGCCATTTCGCGCTCGCCCTGGAACACGCGGATCGTCACCGCCTGCTGGTTGTCCTCGGCGGTCGAATAGACCTGGGTCTTCTTGGTCGGGATCGTGGTGTTGCGGTCGATCATGCGGGTGAACACGCCGCCCAGCGTCTCGATGCCGAGCGACAGCGGGGTCACGTCGAGCAGCAGCACGTCCTTGACGTCGCCCTGCAGCACGCCCGCCTGGATCGCCGCGCCCATGGCGACGACTTCGTCGGGGTTCACGCCGGTGTGCGGCTCCTTGCCGAAGAACTTTTCCACGACTTCGCGCACCTTGGGCATGCGGGTCATGCCGCCGACCAGCACGACTTCGTCGATATCCGCGGCCGTAAGGCCGGCATCGGCCAGCGCCTTCTTGCACGGCTCGAGCGTGCGCTGGATCAGCTTGTCGACCATCTTTTCGAGGTCGGCGCGGGTGATCGTTTCGACCAGGTGCAGCGGCGTGGTGCTGCCGCCTTCCATGCGCGCGGTGATGAAGGGCAGGTTGATCTCGGTCGTCTGGGCCGAAGACAGCTCGATCTTCGCCTTCTCGGCAGCTTCCTTGCAGCCGCTGCAGCGCGAGCTTGTCGGTGCGCAGGTCGATGCCTTCCTTCTCCTTGAACTTGTCGGCCAGATATTCGACGATCTCGCTGTCGAAATCTTCGCCGCCGAGGAAGGTGTCGCCGTTGGTCGACTTCACTTCGAACACGCCGTCGCCGATCTCGAGGATCGAGACGTCGAACGTGCCGCCGCCAAGGTCATAGACCGCGATGGTCTTGCCGTCGTCCTTGTCGAGGCCATAGGCGAGCGCGGCCGCGGTCGGCTCGTTGATGATGCGCAGCACTTCAAGGCCGGCGATCTGGCCGGCGTCCTTGGTCGCCTGGCGCTGCGCGTCGTTGAAGTAGGCCGGAACGGTGATCACCGCCTGCGTCACGGTCTCGCCGAGATAGCTCTCGGCGGTTTCCTTCATCTTCTGCAGGATGAAGGCGGAAATCTGCGACGGGCGAATAATCTTCGCCGCCGGCCTTGACCCAGGCATCGCCGTTCTTGCCCTTGACGATGGTGATAGGGAACCAGCTCGATGTCCTTCTTGGTCATCGGATCGTCGAAGCGGCGGCCGATCAGGCGCTTCACCGCGAAAATCGTATTGTCGGGATTGGTCACCGCCTGGCGCTTGGCCGGCTGGCCGATCAGGCGCTCACCATCCTTGGTGAAGGCGACGATCGACGGCGTGGTGCGCGCGCCTTCCGAATTTTCGATGACCTTGGGCTTGCCGCCGTCCATCACAGCAACGCAGCTGTTGGTCGTGCCGAGGTCGATACCGATAACTTTGGCCATTAATTCCCATCCTGTGCGTTCAAGTTGGACACCGCACGGTTCGCTTCCCGCAATGGGCAAAGCGGCTCGGCGGCTCTCGGTCATTGCTTGGGGCGATATAGGTGCGGTTTTCCTTGGCACAAGGGTTTGGAGCGACTAGAAAATTCAGTATTAGAACGAGGGGGAGACAAAACATGAAATCCGCCATTTTAGCCAGCGCTGCGCTGGCGATTGCCGCAATCGGCCTGTCTGGCTGCGGAGAACAGGCTTCCGACGGCGACGCGAAGCCGCTCCCGATGCCAAGCCGGGCATTACGGTAACCGATGGGCGGCTGGTCCTCCCCGCGGTCAAGGGCAATCCCGGAGCGGTCTATTTCGACATCACCTACAATGGCGATGATACGGCAGTGCTGCGTGCCGCCTCTGTACAAGGCGCAAAAAGCGCCATGCTCCACGAGACCTTCGAGAATGACGGCAGATGACGATGGACGAGGCTCTGCCGACCAATTTCGAAGCCAAAGGCGATACGGTCAAGTTCGCACCGGGCGGCAAGCACGTCATGGCGATGGAACTCGACGATACGCTCGCAGCCGGGGAGACGACCGAAGTCACGCTGACATTTCTCGGCGGCGACAAGCTGACTTTCCCGGCGACCATCCTCGCCGCCGGGGACGCGCGCTGAGCGAAGCGCCAATGGGACTGCCCGGCAGGCGGCGAAAGGCCGCTGACGCCGGGCGAGATTGCACTGGTCCGATCGGTTTTCGGATCTGCGATCGATTGCAGCGAGGTGCGTATCAGGCGGCGCAAGTGGTTTCCGTTCCAGCCCACGCAAAGTGACGATGGCCCCTAACGGCCATCTCCACTTTCATCCCGATGGAGCACGCATATTGCGACGATTTCGGCGCTGCGCCGCTCAGCCGGCAAGGCCTGTTCATCCATGAGATGACGCATGTGTGGCAGCACCAGACGGGTATTTTCCTGCCGTTACGGCGCCTCCGTTCTGCCGCTACACCTACAGCCTGAAGCCCGGCGAGCCGCTGACAAGCTACGGCATCGAGCAGCAGGCCGAGATCGTGCGTCACGCCTTTTTACTAAGGAATGGGGTGACTGTGCCCGGCGTCGGTGACCCCAAGGCCTTTGCTGCCCTGGTGAATTTCACCGACGCTGCATAATCGATACTAATCAGATCAATCGGGATATCCGTCATACCCACGGCAGTCGTCATCCCATTCACCATCCTGCCAGCCGTCGCAATCGTTGTCCTTGTCGACAAAATAGCCACCGGCCGCACCCTGCAGCAGCACCGATTGCTGCACCAGTACCGATATCTCCGCCGGTAACCGCGGCAACGCCCGCACCTGCTGCTGCACCTGCTGCCGCACCTTCAACAGCGTAATTGTCTGCACATGCCGAGAGCCCAAGCGACGAAGCCAGCAATGCCGGCGCCAAGATCATACGCTTCATCATCATAAGATTTCTCCATTCATCGCAAGACCAACGAACAAGGAGGACGATCGTTGCACGGCCTGCCGCTTTCCTGCGTTGTTTCGGCGGGCATTCGTCAGCGGTTGCGTCCCGGCTGCCGCAGGCTCAAAGATACGCTCAAGAAGACTACAGCTTGAGGAGAGGAGGACAGTCATGCCTCACCATGTCGACCATGATGCAATTCTTGACCGGCTTGCGGCGACGAGAGGCGGTGTGCGTAACGTCTTCACCGACATAGATCCGCGTACGACCGCCCATATCGTCATCGACATGCAGAACGGCTTCATGGAAGAAGGCGCTCCTGTCGAAGTGCCGGAGGCGAGAGGGATCGTCGGCCAGATCAACCGGATTTCAGATGCCATGCGTAGCGCCGGCGCGAGGAATTATTTCGTCCGCTACACGACGCCGGACGATATCGATCAATCATGGCCGCTGATGCTGACGCGGATGGGCGCGCAAGCCGAAACGCATAAACAAGCCTTTACCGTCGGTTCGCATTATTGGCAGCTCTGGCCTGCGCTCGATGTGCGGAACGAGGACAAGATAGTCGACAAGGCGCGCTTCAGCGCCTTCACTCCGGACACAAGCGATCTGCATGAAATACTGCAGGCTGACGGGATCGACACACTGGTCATCACCGGCACACTGACCAACGTCTGCTGCGAAAGCACCGCGAGAGACGCGATGCAGCGCAATTACCGGGTGATCATCGTTGCCGATGCCAATGCAGCACTGAACGATGCGGCGCATGCGGCCACATTGGAAAGTCTGGGGATGGTGTTCGCCGATATCCGCTCAGTCGCGGAGATCGAGACGATGCTTGAGGCTGCGGTGCGCTAGTCCGGCTTCTTTGCCACCGCCACCATGGCCGGACGCAGCAAGCGGTCCTTGATCATGTAACCCGCCTGCATTTCCTGAACGATCGTGCCCGGCTCGGCATCGGCCGTCGGCACTTCGAGCATCGCCTGATGCTGGTTCGGGTCGAGCGGCAGGCCGACCGAGGCGATGCGGCGTGATGCCGTGCGCGGCGAATACCTTGTCGAGCTCGCGCTGGGTCGCTTCGATCCCGGCGATCAGGCCCTTGAGCTTCTCGTCCTCGCGCAGTTCCGCAGGAACGGCGTCGAGCGCGCGCGCGAGATTGTCGGCCACCGACAGAATGTCGCGGGCGAAGCCGGTCACGGCATAGGCGCGCGCATCGGCGATGTCCTTCTCCAGCCGGCGGCGCACGTTCTGCGTTTCCGCCTGCGCGTAGAGCACGTCCTGCTGCGCCGACGTCAGCTCTTCCTGCAGCTTGCCCAGCTCTTCCATGATGCGATTGCCCCTCGTCGCCGCCTTCAAGCAGCTCTTCGGGAACACCTTTCAATTCGTTGTCGGCCGCCTCGTCCTGCGGCTTCTGGCTTGTCGTCGATCATTGTCTATTTCTGTCTCTTCTAACCGATCAATTTGCCCAGCGATTGGGCGGTGAAATCCACCATGGGGACGACGCGCGCGTAATTCAACCGCGTGGGGCCGATCACCCCGAGCACGCCGACCACCCTCCCCTCGCGGTCGCGATAGGGTGAAGCGATCACCGAAGAACCCGAAAGCGCGAACAGCCGATTCTCCGAACCGATGAAAATTCGCGTCGACTTCGGCCTCGCGCGCGCTGTCGAGCAATTCCGCGATCGACTGCTTGTTTTCCAGATCGTCCAGCAGCTGCCGGACGCGCTCGATATCGCCCAGCGCAGTTTCGTCGAGCAGATCTGGCCTGCCCGCGCACGATCAGCACCGGGCGGCGAGCGGCATCCTCGCTCCAGACGGCGAGCCCGCGCTCGACCAGATCGCGGCTCGCCTCATCGAGCGCCGAGCGTGCCCGACGTTGATTTCGCTGCGCATCGCCTCGACCGCTTCGGCCAGTGTGCGGCCCGACAAGGCGGGCGGTGATGTAATTGGTCGCCTGCTCAAGCGCGGACGGAGCGGTATCCGCCGGCAAGTTGAAGACGCGGTTTTCGACATGGCCATCCTCGCCCACCAGCACCGCCAGTGCCTGGCCAGGCGAAAGCGGCACGAGGTTGATCTGGGCGATGCGCGGTTCGCGGCTGGGCACCATCACCACACCGGCAGCAGCGGAGAGGTCCGACAGGATCGCGCTGGTCGCCTCGAGCGCCTGCTCGATCGGCCCCGGTTCGCGCCAGGCGCCGTTCGATCGCGGCGCGTTCCTGCGCGGTGGGTTCAGCCACCTGCATCATTCCGTCGACAAACAGCCTGAGCCCCAGGTCGGTCGGCATCCGCCCGGCGCTGGTATGCGGCGCGGCGAGCAGGCCCAGCGTTCTCCAGATCGGAAAGCACCGAACGGATCGATGCGGGCGAAAGGTTCAAGCCCCCTTCCCCGGCCAGCGTCTTGGAGCCGACCGGTTGCCCGCTCGACAGATAACCCTCCACCACCAGGCGGAATATCTCGCGGGCGCGAGTGGTCAGTTCGGTGACGGGCGGCGCAGACCATTTGCTTCAATGCTAGGTCGCCGCACTTGCAGGCGCAAGCGGTAAGCGCCTAACGCCTGCCTCGCAAGAATCAGTAAAGACGAGGATTTCATGCGACCTTCCGGACGTGCGCCCGACGAAATGCGCGCCATCGCGATCGAAACCGGCTTTACCAAGCATGCCGAGGGTTCGTGCCTGATCTGCTTTCGGCGACACCACGGTGCTGTGCACCGCCAGCGTCGAAGAGAAGCTTGCCGCCATGGCTGCGCGGCAAGGGCGAAGGCTGGGTGACGGGCGAATATTCGATGCTGCCGCGCGCCACGCACACCCGCGGCGCAGCGTGAAGCGGCGAAGGGCAAGCAATCGGGCCGGACGCAGGAAATCCAGCGGCTGATCGGGCGCAGCCTGCGCGCGGTGACCGATCTCAAGAAGCTCGGCGAGCGGCAGATCACGCTCGATTGCGACGTGATCCAGGCCGATGGCGGCACCCGCACGGCAGCGATTTCCGGCGCCTGGGTGGCGCTGCGCCTGGCGGTCAACAAGCTGATGGCATCGGGCGCGATCAACGAAGACCCCCTGACTCGCCAAGATCGCCGGCCGTCAGCTGCGGCATCTACAAGGGCACCCCGGTGCTCGACCTCGACTACATCGAGGACAGCTCGGCCGACGCCGACGCGCAATTTCGTGCTGATCGAAGGCGGCCAGATCGCCGAAGTCCAGGCGACCGCCGAAGGCGCGACCTATGACGAGGAAGGCCTGCTGCGCCTGCTGCGCCTCGCGCGGATCGGCTGCGACCGGATCTTCGCGGCGCAGGACAATGCAGTGAAATGACGCGCAGGCTCGGCTCCGGAAAGCTGGTGATTGCCACGCATAATGCGGGCAAGCTCAAGGAAATTGCGGCCCTGCTCGCTCCCTACGGGGTCGAGTGCATTTCGGCCGGTTCGCTCGGCCTGCCCGAGCCGGACGAGACCGGCACGACCTTTGCCGAAAACGCGCTGATCAAGGCGCGCGCGGCGGCGGAAGCCTCCGGGATTGTCGTCGCTGGCCGACGATAGCGGTCTTATCGGTGGCAGCGCTCGACGGCCGGCCCGGCGTCTACACCGCCGACTGGGCCGAGCGGCAATGGTTCGAAGGCCCGGCCGGGTCGCGACTGGTACATGGCGATGGGCAAGGTCGAGGGCATGCTCGCCGAGCAGGGCCCCGATGCGCCCGCGCGATGCATGCGTTCTCCTGCGTGCTCGCGATTGCCTGGCCCGATGGCGAATCTGCGATTTACGAAGGCCGCGTGCGACGGGGCGCTCACCTGGCCGCCGCGCGGGACCATGGGCTTCGGCTACGATCCGGTGTTCGTGCCGATGGGTACGACTGCAGACCTTCGCCGAGCTCGAGCCGGCGGAAAAGCACCGCATCAGCCACCGCGCCGATGCCTTCGCCAAGCTGGTCGCGGCACAATTTTCCTGAATGGTCAGCCGACCGGCTGGCCCATGAAATTCCCGGCGGGCGAATAGCGGCATACGAGCACATCCCTGCCGTTCGCGGTGGCGATGGCGCAGCCGACCTCGCGCGTCTCGGGCCAGATGATCTGCGTGTAATGCGCCGACATCCTGCCATTTTCCGGTCTTCGAAACATCGGGGAAGATGCCGGGCCGAAAGTCTTTCTTCTCGCCGAGGAACGCACCCATCATGTGCTCGAGACTGAAGAAGCCGGCTGTCCCCATCCAGAGGTTCTCGCCCTGACCGGGGCGCGTATCCTTGTCCGAATGGCGCAGGTTGCCGTCTTTCGCCATGGTCTGCGCCCAGGGCTAGCGCTGCCCGCGCGAGATCCTCGCTCCAGCTCAGCTTCGGCAGCCCGGCATCGACCCGTGCCTGATTGTGCGACGCAAGCAGCCGCGCGGCCATGTCGGTGCGGCTCGGGGCAGGTTCGGAGGCGCTTCGAACGGTGGTGGCCGTCTGCACATGTTCGGAAGGCCCGCAACCCGCCAATTGCGCAACAAGAAGCGATATCAAAGCGATCTTGATCATGCGCGCAACTTGACAGCGCACCCTTAATGCATGCTGAAACGCTGCCATGGCCCGCGCGCTCTACATCCATTGGCCTTTCTGCCTCGCAAAATGCCCCTATTGCGATTTCAATTCGCATGTCCGCGATCAGGTGGATACCGGCAAATGGCAGGAATGTCTGCTTGCCGATATGCGGCACGAAGCCGAGCTGGCGGGCGGAGAGACGCTGAATCCGATCTTCTTCGGCGGCGGTACGCCGTCGCTGATGCCGCCGTGCGCTGGTCGGGACGACTGCTGGAAGAAGCCGAACGGCTGTGGGGCTTCGCACCCGGCATCGAGATCACGCTGGAAGCCAATCCATCGCTCGGTCGAGGCCAGCAATTTCGACGTCTCTGCGCAGGCGCCGGGATCAACCGCGTCTCGCTGGGCCTTCAGTCGCTCGACGATGAGACGCTCAAGTTCCTTGGCCGGCTGCACGACGTCAACGAAGGACTGAGTGCGCTCCAGATGGCGCAGGACGCTTTCGACCGGGTCAGCTTCGATCTGATCTATGCGCGTGCCGGGGCAGACGCCCGCGCCAGTGGGAGTCCGAACTGGCAACAGGCGCTTGGCTTTCGGCACGTCGCACCTGTCGCTCTACCAGCTGACGATCGAGCCGGGCACGCGCTTCGCCACGATGGTCCGCCAGGGCGAATTCACCCCGCTCGACGACGACGAAGCGGCCGATCTGTTCGCTCTCACCCGCGAGCTGACCGCCAGCTGCGGGCCTGCCCGGCCTATGAAGTCAGCAACCATGCGCGGACCGGCGAGGAAAGCCGCCACAACCTCACCTACTGGCGCTACCAGGACTACGTCGGGATCGGCCCCGGCGCGCATGGCCGGCGCGGCGGCGTGGCGACGATGCGGCACAAGAAGCCCGAGAACTGGCTCGACGGCGCTCGAGCGCAGCGGCAACGGCATCGCCGAGGAACGCGCCCTGGCCGCCAGCGAACAGGCCTGCGAGGCGCTGCTGATGGGCCTGCGGCTTGGCGAGGGGATCGACCTTGCCGACCTGTCGGCCCGCTTCGGCATCGCGCCAGAGCGCTGCTGCGATACCGCGCAGGCTCGCATTCTACGCCGAGCAGGGGCTTTGCCGTCGCCATGGCTCGCGGGTCATCGTGACCGAAGCAGGCATGCCGTTGCTCGATGCGCTGCTGGGCGAGCTGGTGCCTGCCGAGCTGGTCGCGGCGGATGACGTCAAGCGATCCCACCAGGGCCGACCTGCTCGAAGCCTGGCACGCGCACCTCGCTCAGTCGCCGCCGCCGCTCGCCGCATACGGTGCGCGCCTATGTCGCCACTGCGGCGCGGCTGCTCGATGACCGGTTGGGCGACACGAACTGGGCTGCCCTCGCCCGGCTCGACAGCGCCGCCCTGCGCAGCCAGCTCGCCGCGCGCCGCGCCGAAGGGATCGGCAATGTTTCGGCCGCGCGCGAACTGTCCGCGCTCAAGAGCTTCATCGCCTTCGCGCGCGAACAGGCGGGCCAAGGCGATGCCGCGCCGCCCGCGTCTGCGCGGCCCGCGGATCAAGAAGGGCCTGCCCCGCCCGGTCACGCCCGACGACGCGCTTGAACCTCGCCGATACGGTCGAGGGAATGTGCCAGCGAGGAATGGATCGGCGCGCGCGACCGGGCGGTGCTGCTGCTGCTCTACGGCGCCGGGCTGCGCATAGCCGAGGCGCTGTCGCTGACCGGCGCGGACGCTGCCGCTGGGCGAAACGCTGCATGGTCACCGGCAAGGGCAGCAAGCAGCGGGTCGTCCCGATCCTGCCGATCGTGCGCGACGGCGGTGGCGGACTATGCCGCGCAGTGCCCCTGGCCGCTCGACGAAGGATGAGCCGCTGTTCCGCGGCGCCAAGGGCGGGCCGCTCTCCCAGGGCATGGTGCAGAAGGCGATGGCGCGCGGCGCGGGTCGCGCTGGGCCTGCCTGCCACCGCCACGCCTCACGCGCTGCGCCACAGCTTCGCGACGCATCTGCTGGGCGCCGGGGCGGATCTCGCAGCCTGCAGGAACTGCTCGGCCATGCGAGTCTTGGGCTCGACCCAGATCTACACCAAGGTCGATGCCGCAACGATGCTCGAAACCTACCGCTCCGCACACCCGCGAGAGCGCACCTAGCGTTCGTTGCGCGGCTTCCAGGTCACCACTCGCCAGAGGTAGCCCGCGAAGCCCAGCGCGAGCCCGCCGATGACGATCCAGTCCAGCAAGTGCATCGAATCCTTGAGATAATGCGCAAGCAGCGAACCGCCCATGATCAGCACCACGTTCCACACCGCCGCCCCGGCGAAAGTGTAGATCAGGAAGGTGCTGTGCTTCATATGCGCCAGCCCCGCCGGGAGCGAGATCATGGTGCGCAGCACGGGCGAAAAGCGCAGGAAGAAGACCACCCATTGGCCGTGCCGGCGGAAGAATTGAGTAGCCTTTTCAATGTCTTCCCACTCCACCGTCAGCCAGCGGCCCCAACGGTCGATCAAGGGTGCAAGGCGCTGGTAGCCCCATTTGTCCCCGGCGAGGAACCAGAAATAATTGCCCAGCGTGGAACCGAATGTGCCGGCCGCCAGCAGCGGCCAGAACTGCATCGTTCCGCGCTCCACAGCCACCCCGCCCAGCCCCATGATGAGCTCCGACGGGATCGGCGGAAACACGTTCTCGATCACCATCAGGAAGGCAATTCCGAGATAGCCGCCCTGCTCGATGACGTGGATGATGAATTCATTCATGGGCGGGACGATACTTCAGGCAAAGGAATATCCGGTGACGATTGGCGTGCAAAACCGCCAAAAATGAGCAATCGGAGGCCGCAATTTCAGCGTGTGCTCAACGGCACCTAGGGTGCGTCTACGGAGGGCGAGAGCAGGCTGACAGCCCGTGCAAGCTTCTCCCGCACCATCTGAGCCGCCTTCATCAGATCCGGGTTGTCGATTGCCTGCATGGAAGCGACCGGATCGATGGCGGCCACTTCGATCGCTCCCGAATCCAGTTGCTGGACGATGACGTTGCAGGGCAACATCAGCCCGACCTTGTCTTCCAGTTGCAGAGCCTCATGCGCCAGCGCCGGATTGCACGCGCCGAGGATGACGTAGGGCCGAAAGTCGACGTCGATTTTCGCTTTCAGCGTCTGGCGAATATCGATCCGGCTGATAATCCCGAAATTCTCGGTCTTGAGGGCATCTTCGGTGCGCAGGAGCGCTTCGTCGAACGAACCCTTCAAGATGGCATTGAGGTAATAGCTCATGGTGTGTCCTTCCCGGCTGCCGGGTGCATCGCGCGTCATCGACAATGTAACCGGAATGGCAGATGAACGTTCTAGTTCCCCAGCCTGCCCTCGATCGCGTCCCAGATCATGCCCGGCCGTATCGGTGCCGTTGAACTTGTCGATCGCGACGATCCCGGTGGGCGAGGTCACGTTGATCTCGGTCAGCCACTTGCCGCCGATCACGTCGATGCCCGACGAAGATCAGGCCGAGCTCCTTCAGCTCCGGGCCGAGCGCGGCGCAGATTTCCTCCTCGCGCGCGGTCAGCTCGGTCTTCTCGGCCGAGCCGCCGACGCGCGAGGTTGGAGCGGAACTCGCCCTCGCCCGGCCGGCGGTTGATCGCGCCGGCCACTTCGCCGTCGACCAGCACGATGCGCTTGTCGCCCTTCGGCCACCTCGGGAAGGAAGGGCTGGACCATGTGCGGCTCGGGCCAGGTCTGGTTGAACACCTCGAACAGGGCGACAGGTTGTCGCCGCTCTCGGGCACGCGGAAGATCGCCTTGCCGCCATTGCCGTGGATCGGCTTGACCACGACCGCGCCGTGCTTGGCCATGGAAGCGCGCGCACTTCCTCGACGCTGCGCGTGACCAGCGTGGGCGGCATGAAGTGCGCGGTAATCGAGCACGAACACCTTTTCCGGCGCGTTGCGCACGCTGGCCGGATCGTTGACCACCAGCGTTTCGCCCTCGATCCGCTCGAGCAGATGGGTGGCGGTGATGTAGCCCAGGTCGAACGGCGGATCCTGCCGCATCAGCACCACATCGATATCGCGCGCCGAGATCGAGCCGCGCGCGCTCGCCACGGCTGAAATGATCGCCCGCGACGCGCTGCACGGTCACCGGCCGGGCGCAGGCAAGGAGCCGGTCGTCCTCGTCCAGCGTCAGCGCTGCCGACGTCGTAGTGAAACAGCTCATGCCCGCGCGCCTGCGCGGCCAGCATCAGCGCGAAGGTGAAATCGCCGGCGATATTGATGCTTTCGAGTGGGTCCATCTGGACCGCGACGCGCAGGGTCATGCGCAATCCGTTCTCCTGCATCGAGCCCGTGCGCAGGCGCTTAGTCAGGGCATCCAGGCGTTGGCGATGTGGCGCGGGAAGCGGCCCGGCGCAAGCAGGAGCACGTCGATCCGCGTATCGTCGCCCTCGCGGATGATAGCGATGCGCCACCGCTTCGGCCGCGGCGGCGACCCGGCGCAGGCGATATTCGTCGATCGCGTGGTCGAGTTCGCGCGGCGTTTGCGCGCCACTTCACTTCGACGAAGGCCACCATCCGGCCGCGCCGCGCGATCAGGTCGATCTCGCCGCGCGGCGTCTTCACCCGCTGGGCCAGCGATCCGCCAGCCCTGTGAGTCGCAGCCACAGCGCCGCCCGCGTTTCGCCTCGCCGGCCGCGCTTCGTTCGGCCTGCGCCCGGCTTCATTGCGCTCTTCAGTTCCATCGCGCGCGCATAGAGCGTCTTGCGGTCGAGCCCGGTCGCCTTGGCGACCTGCGCGGCGGCCTGCGACGGCTTGTCATGCTCCAGCGCGGCGCGCAGCAGCGCATCGGCATCGACATCGCCGGCGCCGCGGCTCGCCCGGCGGGCCGACCAGCAGCACGATCTCGCCCTTGGGCGGATGCGCGGCGTAATGCGCGATCAAGTTCCGCGGCGGTGCCGGTGCGGCATTCCTCGTGCAGCTTGGTCAATTCGCGCGCCACCGCGACCTCGCGGCCCGGCAGACAGCTTGCCGATCGCCTGCCAGCGATTTCGCCAGGCGCGGCGCGGTTTCGTAGAACACCAGCGTCGCCGGCACGCCGCGCCAGTTCCGCCAGCGCATCGGCCCGCGCCTTGTCCTTCGCCGGCAGGAAGCCGGCGAACAGGAAGCGGTCGTTCGGCAGGCCCGAAAGCGTCAGCGCCGACCACCGCCGCGCTCGCCCCCGGCAGGCTCGTGACCGTCAATTCCCGCTCTCGCGCGCATCGCGCACCAGGCGATAGCCGGGATCGGAAATCAGCGGCGTTCCCGCATCGCTGACCAGCGCGACCGCCTGGCGCCTGCATCGCCTCGAGCAGCTGTGCGCGGTCCCGCTCGCCGCTATGATCGTCATAGCGCCACATCGGCCTTGTGAAGGCCAAGATGGTGTCAGCAACTTGGCGGTGACGCGGGTATCCTCGCACGCGATCACATCGCATCGCGCCAGCACCTCGGCTGCCCGCATCGTGATGTCGCCGAGATTGCCAATCGGCGTCGCGACAATATAGAGCCCGGGTGTCAGGGAGGTCGCGGTTCTTCAGACATAGGCGGCCTTGTGGACAGGATTAGCGGGAGCAGCAAGATGTTGGCAAACGATGGGCGGAAAGGTCAATCGGCGCAAGGCGCTGGCGATTGGCGCAACTGGTGCTGCTGGCAGGCTGCCAGGTCATCCCGAAGGCCGAGCCCCGGCACCGACGCCTACACCCGAACCCAGCGCGACGACCCTGCCCGGCGACGCAGACCGCCACCGCATCGCGCTGCTGGTGCCGCTGTCCGGCACGAATGCGCGAAGTCGGCCAGTCGATCGCCAATGCCGCCACGATGGCGCTGCTCGACACCAATGCCGACAATCTGCGCATCACCACCTACGATACCGCGACCGGGGCCGACAGCGCCGCGGCCCGCGCGATCGCCGACGGCAACAAGCTGATCCTCGGGCCCGCTGCTGAGCGAGGATGTCCCGGCGGTCCTGGCGCGGGCGCGCCCCGCCGGTGTGCCGCTGATCAGCTTTTCCAACGACAGTTCGGTCGCGGCGCGCGATGTGTTCGTGATGGGCATCATGCCCGATCAATCGATCGCGCGCACCGTCGACTATGCAGCAATCGACCGGCTCAAGCAAATTCGCGGTGCTCGTTCCCGACGGCGAATATGGCGCGCGGGCCGAAGCAGCCTTCAAGCGACGCAGTGCGCCGCAGCGGCGGCACGGTGGTGGCGACGCGGCACTTATGACCGCGGCAACACCTCGATCGTCAGTGCCGCCCAGCGGCTCACGCAACAGGGCGGATTCGACACGGTGCTGATCGCCGATGGCGCGCGGCTTTCGGCACAGGCAGCGGCTGCGGCCCGGCCGACGGGGGCGACCTCGCCGCCGCTTGCTCGGCACCGAATTGTGGAGCGGCGAAGCCAGCGTCGCGTCCAATGCGGCGCTGCGCGGCGCGCTGTTCTGCGACCATTTCGGACAGCCGGTTCGACCAGTTTTCCGGCAGCTACAAGACCCGCTTCGGCGCGGCGCCGCACCGGATCGCCACGCTTGGGCTACGACGCGGTGCTGCTGACCTTGCGCATCGCGCGCGACTGGAGGCCCGGCAGCGGCGTTCCCCACCGAACGAATGCGCGATCGCGGCGGATTCCTCGGCCTGGACGGCGCATTCCGCTTCCGTCGCCAACGGCGTGGTCGAACGCGCGATGGAAGTGCGCCAGGTCGGCCGAGGGGCGATATCGGTCGTTTCGCCCGCGCCCACCAGCTTCGACGAATGAAGATAACCTGGCCTGCGCGCTTGTAACCGCGCGATTCCGCGGCCTTATAGCCCTGCCATGGCTTCGATGATCCGACGATCTGTTCGAAAACGCGCCCCGCCGCCGGCGGCGATTACGATGCATCCTCGATCGAGGTGCTCGAAGGGCTGGAGCCGGTCCGCCGCCGCCCCGGCATGTATATCGGCGGCACGGACGAACGCGCGCTGCACCACCTCGCCGCCGAAGTGCTCGACAACGCGATGGACGAAGCGGTGGCCGGCCATGCCAACCGGATCGAAGTGGTGCTGGAAGAGGGCAACCGCCTGACCATCACCGACAATGGCCGCGGCATCCCGGTCGACGAGCATCCCAAGTTCCCGGGCAAATCCGCGCTCGAAGTGATCCTGTCCACGCTCCATTCGGGCGGCAAGTTCTCGGGCAAGGCCTATGCCACCAGCGGCGGCCTGCACGGCGTCGGCGTCAGCGTGGTCAACGCGCTGTCGAGCGATACCCGGGTCGAAGTCGCGCGCGACAAGCAGCTTTATCGCGCAGGAATTCTCGCGCGGGCGTGCGCGCTGGGCCCGCTGCAGAAGCTCGGCGCGACGCCGAACCGGCGCGGCACGACGGTCAGCTTCATGCCCGACACCGAGATCTTCGGCGACCAGCAAGTTCAAGCCGCTGCGCCTGTTCAAGCTCGCCCGCTCGAAGGCCTATCTGTTCGCCGGCGTCGAAATCCGCTGGAAATGCGCTGCCGTCGCTCGCCAGCGACGATGTGCCGCCGAGGCGGTGTTCCAGTTCCCCGGCGGGCTGGCCGATCATCTTGCCGAACAGGTCGGCAGCCGCGAATGCGTCACCAGCCAGTTCTTTGCCGGCAGCCAGGACTTTCCGGCCGATGACGCAGGCGAGCAGAGGGCCGCGTCGAATGGGCGATCGCCTGGCCGCTGTGGTCCGACGGTTCCTACAGCTGGTATTGCAACACCATTCCCACGCCCGACGGCGGCACGCATGAGCAGGGCCTGCGCGCCGCGCTGACCAAGGGCATCCGCGCCTTCGGCGAGCTGGTCGGGCAGAAGAAGGCCAAGGACATCACCGCCGACGACGTCGTCACCGGCAGCGAAATGATGCTCTCGCGTCTTCATCCGCGACCCGCAGTTCCAGAGCCAGACCAAGGACCGCCTGACCAGCCCGAAGCGGCGCGCCTGGTCGAAAACGCGGTGCGCGACCATTTCGACCACTTCCTCAGCCGACAATATGGAGCGCGGCAAGGCGCTGCTCGGCGCGGTCATGGAGCGGATGGACGAGCGCCTGCGCGCAAGGCGGAGCGCGAGATCAAGCGCAAGACCGCGACCAGCGCCAGCAAGCTGCGCCTGCCCGGCAAGCTCACCGATTGTTCCGGCGAAGGCGAAGGCGAAACCGAACTGTTCATCGTCGAAGGCGACAGCGCCGGCGGCAGCGCCAAGCAGGCGCGCAACCGCAAGACCCAGGCGATCCTGCCGATCCGCGGCAAGATCCTCAACGTCGCCTCGCGCCACCGCCGACAAGATCCGCGCCAATCAGGAAATCGCCGATCTCGCGCTGGCGCTGGGCTGCGGCATGCGCAAGGACTGCGACCCCGACAATCTGCGCTACGACCGCATCATCATCATGACCGACGCCGATGTCGACGGCGCGCATATCGCCACGCTGCTGATGACGTTCTTCTTCCAGGAAATGCCCGAAGTCGTGCAGGCGCGGGCACCTCTTCCTCGCCCAGCCGCCGCTCTACCGCCTGACCGCGGGCAAGGAGAGCGCCTATGCCCGCGACGAAGCCCATCGCGCGCGAGCTGGAAGAGACCGTGTTCAAGGGCAAGAAGGTCGAAGTCGCGCCGCTTCAAGGGCCTGGGCGAAATGAACCCGCAGCAATTGCGCGAAACCACGATGAGCCCCGCCATCGCGCAGCCTGATCCGCATCACCCTGCCGCCGGAATACGAACAGCGCGCCGCGGTGAAGGAACTGGTCGACCAGCTGATGGGCCGCAATCCGGAACACCGCTTCAACTTCATCCAGAACCGCGCCGGCGAACTGGACCGCGATCTGATCGACGCTTAGTCCCTGATCGGTTCGAGCTTTTCGCGCGGTACGCTGGCGAACATTGTCTTTACCGCCGGCCTTTCGTTGATCTGTTCTATCCAGCGCAGCAGATGCGGCGTATCTTCGGCATTCACCAATTCGCTGAACCCGTTCTGCATGCCATTGGCGATCGCGAAGTTGCAGATGTCGGCCAGGGAATAGACGCCGCCGGCCAACCACTCATTATCTGCCAGTTGATCGTCGAGCTTACGGACTGACACGGCGATCTTGCGCATCTCTTCGTCGAGCATGTCCTGAGGGAAACCTTCGCGTGCGCGGCGCCACTTCACCTGCTGCTCGGGGATCGGGATTGCCTTCAGCTTCTCTTCGAATTCCACGTCGGTCAGGTGCTTGACCATGTTGCCGACGACCCGGTGCCAACCGATGGTCGAAACGCACCAGCAGAAATACTCATCGACCCACTTGGTCCAGATGCGCATCATCGCCGTGTCGTAGGAATTGTCGGGACGCAGCCTCACGGCGGTCGGGTGTTCGTCTTCGAGATATTCGCAGATCACCGTGCTCTCGGTGATGATCTTGCCGCGATCTTCCAGAGCCGGCACCTGTCCGCGCGGATTGATCGCCTTGAACCAATCGGAATGATGCTCGAACTTCGCGGGATTGAGCAAGACCTGCTCGAATTCCGAGCCCTTCTCGTAAAGCGCCAGCATGGGCTTGAGGGAATTGGCTCCAGGTCCGAAACTGTAGAGCTTGAGCATTTCAGGCGATCCTCCGTTTGTTGCAGCCGCATAGCCGCAGCGCCGTGGCCGCCGCAAGTTTTTTCGGATAAAGTCAATTTGGTCGAGAGAGTAGCCAGTCGAGACGCGCCGGGGAATCCGTCAATAGAGTTGCAGAGGTGTCACTTCTTCGCGCCAGAGCGCCTCGTCGGCAGCCGCAAGTGCGTCGAGATCGCCGGGCCGCGCAGTCGGATCGTCGACCCATTCGCGCAAGGACGGCCCGCCGTTGATCACGTCGATCGCAAGCCGGTCGAACTCATACTCGTAAGGGAAATCGCGCCACATCGGGTAATCCGGATGCAACGTCCGGATCGCCTTGAACGCCAGCGCCTGCAGCCGCCAGGGCTGGAACCTGTCGTGATCGTAGAACGCCCCTTCGGCATGGATCATCAACGCGCTGCACAAGCTCGCCCTGATGCTTGTGGAAGGTCGGCGTGAACCAGCATTCGCGCAGGGCGCAGCCTTCCAGCCATTGCGGCGCGATGCGGCGCCATTTCCGCGAGTACGCGGCCTGGCATCGAGATCGGGCGCGCCGAACAGCACTTCGAGCGGCCGGGTGGTGCCGCGCCCTTCGCTCAGCGTCGTGCCTTCGAGCATCACCGTGCCGGCATAGGCGCGCGCCATGTTGAGATTGGCGGCGTTGGGGCTGGGGTTGATCCAGATGCGGCTTTCCGGCCAGCCAAAGCCGGGCGCGGCGTCGGGCGCCCAGCCTTCCATCTCGATCACGCGGTAATCGACATCGAGCTTGAAATGGTCGACGAACCAGTGCCCCATCTCGCCCAGCGTCAGCCCGTGGCGCATCGGCATCGGCCCGGCGCCGACGAAGCTTTCCTGGCCCGGGAGCAGCGAAGTGCCTTCGACCGGCCGTCCGGCGGGATTGGGCCGGTCGAGCACCCACACGGCCTTGCCGGTGCCCGCAGCCGCTTCGAGCAGGTAGAGCAGCGTCGTCACGAAGGTGTAGATGCGGCAGCCCAGATCCTGCAGGTCGAACAGGAACACATCGGCCGTGGACATCATCTGCCCGCGTCGGGCGGCGCACCTCGCCATACAGGCTGAAGACCGGGATGCCGTATTGCGCGGATCGATCTCGTCGGCGGTCTCGACCATATTGTCCTGCTTGTCGCCCTTCAGCCCGTGCTGCGGGCCGAATGCGGCGGATGATGGTCAGGTCGCGGCACGCCATCAGCGCGTCGAGCGAATGGGTCAGGTCCTGCGGTGACCGAAGCGGGATGCGCGATCAGCGCCACGCGCTTGCCCGCCAGCGGCGCGCGCAGTTCCGGCTCTGCCAGCAGGCGATCGATACCGAATTTCATGGGCGCTGCGCTGGCTCAAGCACTGGCGGCAAAGCAAGCGGGATCGTGGAAATCCGGCTTCTCCCCGCCGTGGCGACAGCGCCCAGTAGGACAGGCGGCCGCCCTCCTCCTCGATCACCGCGCTGAGCCCCATATCGCATGTCACGTCAGGCAGGCCGGCGACCGGAATGGCGGCATCGAAGATCGCCATGTCCTGGCCGGCACGGATCGAACATGTCGGCTCGTGCGGAAACGGCCGCTCGGCCATCCCTTCGCGGTAGGAGGAAAAGTCGTAGGCCGCCCAGCGCTCCGACGGCGACAGGTTGAATTCGACATAGGCGCTCGCCGCCTCGCGGCTGCAGGAATAGCTCGAAACAGGTCGTCTTCCACAGATCGTCGGCCCGGCCCTTGCCCGCGAATGCCGGGACGACGAGCTCTGCGCTGCCTTCGATCCGCCACCGCATGCGCAGCCAGCGCTCATCGGATCCAATTATCCGGGCCTCGATCGACCGGATCGGCCAAGCGGAGGATGCGCGGGATGCGAGACTAAGCGGATACGTTTGCAAGCTGCTTTCCTCATGCTAACCGCCCGCCCCTGAACTGAGGGCACTATGAGCAATTACAAATCCGACCTGCTCCGCCTGCTCGACGAGCGCGGCTACATCCACCAGCTGACCGATGCGGAAGGGCTCGATGCCCTGGCGGCAAGCAGGTCGTGCCCGGCTATATCGGCTTCGATGCCACCGCGCCATCGCTCCATGTCGGCAGCCTGGTGCAGATCATGATGCTGCGCCGCCTGCAGCAGACCGGGCACAAGCCGATCGTGCTGATGGGCGGCGGCACGACGCGGATCGGCGATCCCGACCGGGCGCGACGAAAGCCGCAAGATGCTGACCGACGAGACGATCGAGGCCAACATCGCCTCGATCCGCACGGTCTTCGAACGCTTGCTGACCTTCGGCGACGGGCCGACCGACGCGGTGATGGTCAACAACCACGACTGGCTGGGCAAGCTCGGCTACATCGAGCTGCTGCAGGAGGTCGGCACGCATTTCACCGTCAACCGGATGCTGACCTTCGAATTCGGTGAAGCTGCGGCTCGAGCGCGAACAGCCGATGACCTTCCTCGAATTCAACTACATGATCCTGCAGGGCTACGATTTCCGCCATCTCTCGCGCAAGACATGGGCGTGCGCCTGCAGATGGGCGGCTCCGACCAGTGGGGCAATATCGTCAACGGCATCGAACTGGCCCGCCGGATGGACGGGGCCGAAGTGTTCGGCCTCACCACGCCCGCTGCTCACCACGGCCGACGGCGCCAAGATGGGCAAGACCGCCTCCGGCGCGGTCTGGCTCAACGAGGATGCAGCTGCCCGACTACGATTTCTGGCAATACTGGCGCAATACGGACGACCGCGACGTCGGCAAGTTCCTGCGCCTGTTCACCGATCTTGCCGCATGGACGAGATCGCTCGGCTGGAAGCGCTCGAGGGCAGCGAGATCAACGACGCCAAGATCGTCCTGGCCAACGAAGTCACCCGGCTGGTGCCGCGGCGAAGAAGCCGCGGGCGCTGCCGAAGCCACCGCCGCCGCGACTTTCGCGGCGGCGGGCGTGGGTGAGGATCTGCCGGTGCTCGAAGTTCCCGCCGAAGGAATACGGCTGGGCCAGCGCTGCACCGACATCGGCTTCACCGCTTCGAATGGCGAGGCCAAGCGCAAGATCGCCGAAGGCGCGGTGAGGATTGATGACGAACCGGTGAAGCGACCCCGGATTCCTGATTGAAATCCTGCACCGGGCGCGCAGCGCAAGCTCAGCCTGGGAAAGAAAAAACACGGCATTCTGCGCGGTATTTGAGATGAAGCGGTTCGCCTAACCGCGTCTTTACGATTTGGCAGAGTTTTGCTGCCAAGAGGAGCCTTCGAGAGTCGAAGCGGAGGTCCCCCTACCAGTGTCAGGAGCACAACTTTCGGTCACAGAAATGCGCCGCGCAGCGCGCCATCCGGTCGATTACCCGGTGATCGCGGAGCATCGCGAGCGCGGCGACATGGCCATGCACATCGCCAATATTTCCGCGCACGGCTTCATGGTCGACAATGCTCCGGAGCTTGCGCGCGGTGAACGCGTGATCATCCGGCTGCCCGAACTTGGCCGGATCGAGGCCTATGTGATCTGGGTGCGCGATGAACGTGCCGGTTTCCAGTTCGAGCGGATCATCCGGCTTGACGATTTCGTGAGCCTGATCGACGTGCTTCAGCCCAATCCGCGCCTGCGCGATCCCGCCCGCTAATCCGGGCATCCGCGCCGGTAGCCAAGGCCCGCTTCCGACAAAGTCTGGCTTTGTGTACGCCAACAATCTCGAAGCTTGGCAAGTCGTCAGCCTGCCTGCCATTGCCCAGGCGTGAACGAACCCACCTCATCCCCTTCAGATAGGCATATATCGCCGCTTCATTCTCGCCCGCTTCCTCGCGGTCGTGGCGGGAACTTCGCTGGTCGTGCTGCTCGGCTACCAGCTCTACGACGTCGCTCGCGCCGATTACGGCATGAGCCGATCGCAAGCGGCGTTCCAGCTGGGCGTGCTGGGGCTGGTGCAGTTCGTGCCCTTCTTCATCTGCACGCCGATGGCGGGAATTGCGGCCGACCGGTTCGACCGGCGAATGGTTGTTGCAATCTCGTCCCTGGTCGACGCCGTCCTGGCGGCCCTGCTGGCCTATCTCACCTGGCGCGGCGTCCTGAACTTGCCGATCCTGTTTGGACTTGCTGCCGGTCACGGCGCCGTGCGGGTTTTCACCGGGCCGGCGCTGATGTCCATCGCGCCGAACATCGTGCCTCCCGACCTGCTGCCTAGAGCGATCGCCATCAGTTCCATCGTCTTCACGATCGGGGCCGTCAGCGGGCCGGCGCTCGGCGGCTTCCTGTTTGCGGTCGATGGCGCGCTGCCTCACGCGATTTCCGCGTTATTCTTCCTGATCACCACCACGGTCATGCTGTCCATGCGCCGGATCCAGGCGCGGCAATCGGAGCACCGGGTTCATCCGGTGAAGCAGATGATCGAGGGTTTTCAGTTCATCTGGCGCGAGCGGTTCCTGCTCGGCTGCATCACGCTCGATCTGTTCGCGGTGCTGCTTGGCGGGGCGACTGCGCTGCTGCCGGTCTTTGCGCGCGACATCCTGCATGTCGGGGCCCGAAGGCCTCGGCATGATGCGCGCCGCGCCGGCTGCGGGGGCCGGCGCTCGTGGCGCTGTGGCTCTCGTTCCGGCCGCTCGACGCACAATGTCGGGGTCAAGATGCTGCTGGGCGGTCGTGGTCTTCGGCGTGGCGACGATCGGCTTCGGCCTTTCGCGCAACTTCCCGCTGTCGCTGGCTGTTCCTTGGCCTGCTCGGCGCGGCGGACATGGTCTCGGTCTTCATCCGCAGCACGCTGGTCCAGCTCAACACGCCCGACGACATGCGCGGGCGCGTGTCATCGATCTCGGTCCTGGCGATTTCCGCCTCGAACGAACTCGGCGAAATGCAGTCCGGCGTCGCTGCCGCCATACTCGGTGCAACAGGAGCGGTTGTATTCGGCGGTGTGGGTGCGATAATTGTCACTGCGATCTGGGCGAAGATATTCCCCGAACTGCGCCGAGTGCAAAGACCTTTGACCCGCCTGCAATGGCATCGAGAATCGCAAGGGAGATAGCGACATGAAGGCACAAGACGTCCTCGCCACCATCGGCAACACTCCGCATATCCGCCTCTCGCGCCTGTTCCCGGACCACGAAGTGTGGGTGAAGTCCGAACGCGCCAATCCCGGCGGCTCGATCAAGGACCGTATCGCGCTCGCCATGGTCGAGGCGGCCGAGGCGAATCGGCAGCCTCAAGCCCGGCGGCACGATCGTCGAGCCGACCTCCGGCAACACCGGCATCGGCCTGGCCATGGTCGCCGCGGTCAAGGGCTACAAGCTGGTCCTCGTCATGCCCGAAAGCATGTCGATCGAACGGCGCCGGCTGATGCTCGCCTATGGTGCCAGCTTCGACCTGACCCCGCGCGAAAAGGGAATGAAGGGCGCGCTCGAACGCGCGGCGAACTGGTCGAATCGACGCCCGGCGCTGGATGCCGCAGCAGTTCGAAAACCCTGCCAACATCGAGGTCCATGCCGAGACCACGGCGCAGGAAATCCTCGCCGACTTTTCCGATAGCCCGATCGACGTGCTGATCACCGGTGTCGGCACCGGCGGTCACCTGACCGGCTGCGCCGAAGTGCTCAAGAAGGCCTGGCCATCGCTTAAAGCCTATGCGGTCGAACCCACGCTGTCGCCGGTCATTTCCGGCGGCCAGCCCGGCCCGCACCCGATCCAGGGTATCGGTGCAGGTTTCATTCCGGGCAACCTCCACACCCAGGCGATCGACGGCGCGATCCAGGTCGAGGCCGAAGACGCCAAGGAAATGGCGCGCCGCTGCGCGCGCGAGCGAAGGGCTGCTGGTCGGCATTTCGTCCGGTGCGACGCTGGCGGCGATCGCCAAGAAGCTGCGCGGAGCTCGAACCCGGCTCGCGCGTGATCGGCTTCAACTACGACACCGGCGAACGCTACCTTTCGGTGCCGGACTTCCTGCCCGAATGAGCAGTGCTGGAAGAAGTCCGCTATGCAGACGGAGACGTGGCGCTGACCGGACTGGTCGCGCGGCCATCGGCCACGCCGCGCGCAGCCGTGCTGGTCTTCCCGACCATCTTCAACCCGAACCAGGCGGTGAAGGACAAGGCGCTTGCTCTCGCCGAGTCCGGCTACCTGGCATTCCTCGCGGATTTCTACGGCAAGCAGCCCGAAGGGATGGACGAGGCGCGTGAATTTGCGCTCGAGATCCGGCCAAGTCCTGAAGTCTATCGCCAGCGATTGCGCGCGAGCTTGCGTGCGATGGTCTCACTGCCGGATGCAGAGAGCCTTCCGATCGCGGCAATTGGCTTCTGCATGGGCGGCCAGGCCGTGCTCGAACTCGCCCGCGAAGGAGCGCCCTTGGCTGCCGTGGTGAGCTTCCACGGCATCCTGAGCACCGAGCAGGCGGCAGAGCCAGGCAAAGTCACTTCGCGGATCCTCATTTGCCACGGCGATGCCGACGCGTTGGTGCCGCGCGAACAGGTGATCGGCTTCTGGGAGGAAATGGATGCCGCCGGGGCCAACTGGCACTTCCATTCCTATTCTGGCGTGCAGCACGGCTTCACCAATCCCCAGCTGGCGCCGCTGCTACGACGCCAGCGCAGACCGTCAGAGCTGGGCGGCGATGCATTCGCTGTTCGACGAGGTTTTCGCTTAGCAGGCGTTCAGGCAGCAGTTTCGAACTGTTCCGGGGTCAATTCCATCATCGCCTCGCTCCCGGCTTCCAGCTTGCGCCGCAGCGCCCCGGCATCGGGCAGGAAGCGTTCGGCGTAATAGCGGGCCGTGACCAGCTTGGCCTCGTAGAACGACTTGTCCTGCGTATCGGCCGCCAGCTTTGCCGCAGCGACCTTGGCCATGCGCAGCCACATCAGGCCAAGCGACACGATGCCCATGATATGCATGTAATGATGCGCGCCGGCACCGAGATTGTTGGGATTGGTCATCGCATTCTGGACGAACCACATGGTCGCAGCCTTTTGCTCGCCGACAGCTTTTTCAAGCCGTGCGGCGATATCTGACAGCGTTTCATTGTCCTTGGCCGACGCGATATCATCATCCACCAGCTTGAAGAAAGCCTGGATTCGCCTTGCCGCCGTCGCGCGGCAATCTTGCGGCCGCACAGATCCATCGCCTGGATGCCGTTGGTGCCTTCGTAGATCATGGCGATGCGGGAATCGCGCACGAACTGCTCCATGCCCCATTCCCTGATATAGCCATGTCCGCCGAACACCTGCTGCATCGCATTGGCCATGTCGTAGCCGCGATCGGTGCCGTAGCCCTTGATCACCGGCGTGAGCAGGCTGATCATCGTCTCTGCTTCGGCGCGCTCCTCCTCGCTCGGGGCCTTATGCGCCAGATCCGCTAGCAGCGCGCCCCACAGGATCAGCGCGCGCATACCCTCGTTGAATGCCTTTGCGTCCATCAGCATCCGCCGCACGTCCGGATGGACGATGATCGGATCCGCTGCTGCATCGGGATTGGGTCGGTCAGCCAGGGCTCGACCCTGCCTGCGGTCCTGCGCATATTGGACGGCGTTCTGATAGGCGACTTCCGCCTGTGCCAGTCCCTGCACGCCCACGCCGAGGCGCGCGGCGTTCATCATGATGAACATTGCGGCCAGGCCCTTGTTCTCCTCGCCGACGATCCAGCCTTTCGCCCCGTCGTAATTCATGCACGCAGGTCGCATTGCCGTGGATGCCCATCTTCTCTTCGATCGATCCGCAGGAAACGGCGTTGCGCTCGCCTGGCGAGCCATCGTCGTTCACCAGGAACTTGGGCACGACGAACAGCGAAATTCCCTTCGAGCTATCTGGCGCTCCCGGCAGCTTTGCCAGCACCAGATGGATGATGTTCTCGGTCAGATCGTGTTCACCCGCCGAGATGAATATCTTGGTGCCGGTGATCGAATAGGAGCCGTCTTCGTGCGGTTCGGCCTTGGTGCGTATCAGGCCCAGATCGGTGCCGCATTGCGGCTCGGTCAGGTTCATCGTTCCCGAGCCATTCGCCGGAAATCATCTTGGGAACGTAGGTTTGCTTGATCTCCTCTGATCCCGTCGCGAGCAATGCGGAGACTGCGCCGTTCGGTCAGCCCGGGATACATCGCGAAGGAATGGTTGGCGGTAGCGAGGTATTCCTCGAGGACGAAACCCAACACATGCGGCAAACCCTGCCCGCCATATTCGACGGGCAAGGACAGTGTGCCCCAGCCCGCTTCGCGATATTGCCGGTAGGCGTCCTTGAAGCCCGTGGGCGTGGTGACGCTGCCATCCTCGTTGCGCGTACAGCCTTCATGGTCACCGATCTGGTTGAGCGGCGCGAGGACCTCAGCGGCGAACTTGCCGGCTTCCTCGACGATCGCTTCGACCATGTCCGGCGTCGCCGATTCGAAGCCCGGCAGATTGCCGTAATTTTCCAGTTCCAGCACTTCGTTGACCACGAAGCGCGTGTCGCGGGTGGGGGCCTTGTAGATCGGCATGTGTTCTCTCCTTCGGACCCTGGCCCGGGTCAGCCTTCTGCATTTTGTTCGAGCGACTCGAGATGCGCGATGAACTCGGTCAATTCGTGAATGGAACTTTCGATGTCCGCCTTTTGTTGTCGAAGCTTAGCGACCCTCTCCTGGCAGCGCTGCATTGTGACCCGGCGTTGCTGCGCCCGGCCGTCGTTCAGATCGTAAAGGTCGATCATCTCCCTGATCTCGGCGAGGCTGAAGCCGACGTTCTTCGCGCGCAAGATCCACGCGAGGCGGGCGCGATCGCGCTTCGAATATATTCGCGAAAGGCCCGCGCGTTGCGGGGCGATCAGGCCTTCCGTCTCGTAGTGGCGAAGAGCGCGCGCGGTTACGCCGAATTCGGAGGTCAGGTCCGTAATCGAGAATCGCTCACGCCTGTGCGCATCCGGGCGATCGAGATGCGCTCCGCCGGTCGTGTCGGCCTCGATCCGCTTTGCTTGGGCGCTGGGCATCGCTTAATGCTAGTGCCCCTTACGTAAACGTCAACCTGCAATTCGGGCGAGAACCTCTCCGTCGAGCTTGCGATAAAAGCATGTCCTCTCGCCAGTGTGACACGCGGGCCCTGCTGGCGTTACGCGCAGGACAAGCGCATCCTGATCGCAATCGACCAATATCTCCTCGACCGCGAGGACATGGCCGGACGTCTCGCCCTTCATCCATAAACCGGCCCTGCTCCGCGAGTAGAAATGCGCGAAACCGGTCTCGCGGGTCTTCGCGAGCGCTTCGGCATTCATAAACGCAACCATCAGCACCGCGCCATCGGATTTGTCCGTGACGACGGCGGTGAGGAGCCCGGAAGAATCGAACTTGGGCGTGAATGATGTGCCCTTCTCCCGCTCGGCTGCATCTGGATCGATTTCGGTAATGGCTGCATTCCTTTCAATTCCACGGTGAAACCGCGGGAGATTGTCTGAATAGTTGCACGATAACCACAGATCGGGGCCAAAATCCACGCGATCCCGCAAACTTGCTTCCGATGTGAACCATTCGATGGGATTACGGCGCAGCGGCAACAAATGGCCGCCCGCCATAACTGGGCGTGTCACAAAGGACGCCAAGGAATAGGGGGTTTCGACGGTACTCTGGACGAGGGGAACGTCGGCAGAAAATGAGGGATTGAGTCAGGCATCGACAGGGGTGATGCCGGCGAGCGCCAAAGCGCCGCAGCTCAATAAGAATCGTCACGTGGGCGCCCAGGGTTCGATCCCTGGGCGCTTCGCGTTTCAGCCCAGAAGAAAGACGATTCACGGCGACGCTTCCGATGCTTGATCGAGCACCCGAGCGAAACAGGCGACCACGACTTTTTCCGCTCCCGCCCGCTTGAGCGCGCTTACGCAGGCGTCGCTCGTCGCACCGCTGGTGAGGACATCGTCCACCAGCACGACCCTTGCTCCCCGTATCCGGCCGGACCTTTGCGGATTGACGGCGATGGCACCGGAAAGCGCCCGTGCCCGCGCCCTGCGGCCCAAGCCGCCGAGGATCGGCGTCGACTTGCGGCGAAGGAGCCCATCGACCATCAGTTCCGCATTCGTCTGCCGGGCGAGTTCTCGTCCGAGGAGCGCGGCCTGGTTGAAGCCGCGCTGCCACAGCCGGAAGCGGTGAAGCGGGACCGGCACCACCAGCCATTTCCCATCGCCGCGCGGCAGGCGCGCCGCGATCAGCCGCCCAGCATCGGCGCCAGCGCGATCCGCTTGCCATGCTTGAATGCCAGCACAAGCCGGCGCGAGGCATCGTTGTAGAGCGTCCCTGCCGCGATCCCGTCATGCCGCGGGGGATCGGCAAGGCAAGGCGCACAGATCGCGCCTTCATCCACCGTACCGCCCCCAAACGGGCGCTGGCATAGCGCGCATGAGGGATCGGAAGGAATGACAAGCTCTGCCCAGCATTCGCCGCACAGGCCGGTCTGGGCAGCGAGGCCTTCGCCGCACAGCGGACAGCGCGGCGGGAAGACCAAATCCACCACGGGCGCGAGCGCCGCTGCAAGATTCCCCCGAATGCCCATCCCCGCCATCTGCCTTGCTTGCACCCGGTGAGCAAGCAGTGCACGGGATAGTACGCATGAGTTCCGCCCCGCCCGTGATCTTCTCGCCCGCGCGCCGGCTGGCGATCCGCCGCCGGATGCACGCGCTGCAAGGCGCGCCCGGTGCAGCGCGCTACGTGCTGGACGACATGGCGGAAGACGTGCTCGAACGCCTGGCCTTCCTGCGCCACGCACCCAAACGTGCCCTGATCGTTGGCGACTGGACCGGCGCGCTGCATGAAGCGCTGGCAGCGGAGCGGATGCGATGTCGTCGACGCCGAGCCCGAGCAAGGGCTGGAGGAAGACCAGCCCTATCCCTTCGCCAGCTTCGACCTGGTCGCCAGCATGGGCACGCTCGACACGGTCAACGACCTGCCCGGCGCGCTGATCCACATCCGCAACGCCCTCGCGCCCGGCGGTTTGATGATCGCCAGTTTCATGGGCGCGGGCAGCCTGCCAGTGCTGCGCGCGGCGATGCTGGCGGCCGATGGCGAGCGCCCGGCGGCTCGCATCCACCCGATGGTCGACGTGCGCGCCGGCGGGCAGCTGCTCCAGCGCTGCGGCTTTGCCGACCCGGTGGTCGACAGCCGGCCGCTGGACGTGCGCTTCGGCTCGCTCGACTCGCTGGTCGCGGACCTGAGGGCGCAAGGGCTCGGCAGCGTTCTCGCCATCCCCCGCCCCGCCGCTCACTCGCTCAATGCGCTCGAGCGCGCCAGGCAGTCCTTTGCCGATGCCGGCGATGCGGAAGGCCGCACCACCGAGCATTTCGAGATTACTGACCCTGAGCGGATGGCGCGCCTAGCGCCGCAGCTAGCCTCAGCGCCGCCTGCGCCGCCGCCAGCCGGGCGATCGGCACGCGGTAGGGCGAGGCGCTGACGTAATCGAGGCCGACCTCCTCGCAGAAGGCGATGCTCGCCGGATCGCCGCCATGTTCGCCGCAGATGCCCAGCTTGATGTCGGGCGCGCGTCGCCCGGCCGCGCTCCGCCGCGATGCGCGACCAGCTGGCCGACGCCGTCGATATCGAGGCTGACGAACGGATCGCGCGCGAAGATGCCCTTGTCGACATAGGCGGCAGGAACCGGCCGGCATCGTCGCGGCTGAGGCCCAGCGTGGTCTGCGTCAGATCGTTGGTGCCGAAGGAGAAGAACTCGCGCCACCTCGGCGATCTCGCCCGCCATCAGCGCGGCGCGCGGCAGCTCGATCATCGTGCCGACCATGATATTCGAGCGTCCGGCCCTTTTCGGCGAAGACCTGCGCCGCGACCTGGTCGACCAGTTCCTTCAGGATCTCCAGCTCGCGCCGGGTGGCGACCAGCGGGATCATGACTTCGGGAACCGGCGCCTCGCCGCTCTGCTCCGCCACGTCGCAGGCCGCCTCGAAGATCGCGCGCGCCTGCATCTCGTAGATTTCGGGATAGGTGATGCCCAGGCGGCAGCCGCGATGGCCGAGCATCGGGTTGAATTCGTGCAGTTCGGCCGCGCGGCGCTTGAGATGGTCGACGCCGAGCCCGGTCGCCGTCGGCCACTTCGGCAAATTCCTCGTCCGCATGCGGCAGGAATTCGTGCAGCGGCGGATCGAGCAGGCGGATCGTGCACCGGCAGGCCCGCCATCACCTCGAAGATCGCGGCGAAATCGGCGCGCTGTTCGGGCAGCAGCTTGGCCAGCGCCGCGCGGCGGCCCGTCTCGTCGTCGGCCAGGATCATCTGGCGCACGGCGGTGATGCGGTCGTCGTCGAAGAACATATGCTCGGTGCGGCACAGGCCGATGCCTTCCGCGCCGAACTGCCGCGCCATGCGGCAATCGTCGGGCGTTTCGGCATTGGCGCGCACCTTCATCCGGCGGTGCTCGTCGGCCCAGACCATCAGCGTCGCCGAAATCGCCGACCAGTTCCGGCTCGATCGTCGGCACTTCGCCCGCCATCACCTCGCCGGTCGACGCCGTCGAGCGTGATGACATCGCCTTCCTTCAGCTCGCGCCCGCCGATCGCGCAGCGTGCGCGTCGCGAATGTCGATCGGAAACTGCCGAGCGCCCGAGACGCAGGGCCGGCCCATGCCGCGCGCCACCACCGCCGCGTGGCTGGTCATGCCGCCGCGCGCGGTCAGGATGCCCTTGGCGGCGTGCATGCCGTGAATGTCCTCGGGGCTGGTCTCGATCCGCACCAGGATCACCGCCTCGCCGCGTGCGGCGCGGCTTTCGGCGGTATCGGCATCGAGCACGATCGCGCCGGAGGCCGCGCCGGGCGACGCCGGCAGGCCCGTGGTCAGCACGTCGCGCGGCGCTGCGGGATCGAGCGTCGGGTGCAGCAACTGGTCGAGCGCCATCGGATCGACGCGCAGGATCGCCGTCTTCTCGTCGATCAGGCCTTCGCTCGACCATATCGACCGCCATCTTGAGCGCGGCCTTGGCGGTGCGCTTGCCGCTGCGGGTCTGCAGCATCCACAGCTTGCCGCGCTCCACGGTGAATTCGATGTCCTGCATGTCGCGGTAATGCTGTTCGAGCAGGTCGAACACGCGGGCCAGCTCGGCATAGGCCTCGGGCATCGCCTCTTCCATGCTGAGCGGCTTGGCGCCGGCCGCCTCGCGCGCGGCCTTGCGTCAGATATTGCGGCGTGCGGATGCCGGCGACGACGTCCTCGCCCTGCGCGTTGATCAGACATTCGCCGTAATAGGCACGCTCGCCGGTCGCCGGATCGCGGGTGAAGGCGACGCCGGTGGCCGAGGTATCGCCCATATTGCCGAACACCATCGCCTGCACGTTGACCGCCGTGCCCCAGTCGCCCGGAATGTCGTTCAGCCGGCGATAGACCTTGGCGCGGTCCGAATCCCAGCTGTCGAACACCGCGCGCGATCGCGCCCCACAACTGTTCGTGCACATCCTGCGGGAACGGCTTGCCCAGTTCGGTTTCGACGATGGCGCTTGTATTCGGCGACCAGTGCCTTCCAGTGCTTCAGCACCCATCTCGATATCGGCGTAGAAGCCGTTGTCTTCCTTGGCGATCTCCAGCGCTTCCTCGAACAGGCCGTGATCGAGGCCGAGCACCACGTCCGAATACATCTGGATGAAGCGGCGATAGCGAGTCCCAGGCGAAGCGCTCGTCGCCCGAAGTGGCGGCAAGCCCTTCGACCGTCTCGTCGTTGAGGCCGAGATTGAGCACCGTGTCCATCATGCCCGGCATCGAAACGCGCGCGCCCGAGCGGACGGAGACCAGCAGCGGATCGGCGGCATCGCCGAACTTCTTGCCGACAGCGCTCTCGATATGGGCCAGCGCGGCGGCGACTTCGGCGCGCAGCTCGTCGGAGAAGTCGGCGCCGTCGGCGAGATAGCGCACGCATTCCTCGGTGGTGATCGTGAAGCCCGGGCGGCACCGGCAGGCCGATCGCCGGCCATTTCGGCCAGATTGGCGCCCTTGCCGCCGACGACTGGTCTTGTCGCGTGAGCGCGGGATCATCGCTGTCTGCGCCGCCGCCGAAAGTGTAGACCGACTTGTTCATTTAACCCCGTGAAATGCTGGACAAGGTTACACGATTCGACTGTGCTGGTTGACACAGTTGACAGTGTACTAGGAGAGAAAACCCCTACCCCTCGATCTTCGAAAAATCCGCCACTTTGTGCACCGCAGCGCGGAACCGCGCAAGCAGGTCGAGCCGTGCTGCTGCGCTTCTCCGGCTCGTTCGTCATTGACCGTCACCTCGTCGAAGAAGCGGTCGATCGGCGCGCGCAGGGATGGCCAGCGCCGCCATCGCCCCTTCGAAATCCTCCGCCGCGATCGCCGCCGCGGCCGTGGGCTCGGCGGCATCGAGCGCGTCGATCAGCGCCTTTTCCGCAGGTTCCGGCGTGTAGGAAAGTTCTTTCTCGTGCCGCTCGGCCATCTTGGCCGCGACCACCGGCGCTTGAGATCGGGATCGTCGACTTCGGACAGCGGGTCTTCCTCGCCGGTCTGCGCGATTTCGCCTTCGATGCCCTGCCAATCCTCCTTCTTGAGGATGTTGGCCGCGCGCTTGTAGCCGGCGAGCAGGTTGGCGCCGTCCTCGGTGGCGACGAAGGCCTGGAGCGCGTGGACGCGGGCGAGCAGGCGGACGAGATCGTCCTCGTCCGCCGAGCGCGAACACCGCGTCGATCAGATCGTGGCGGACGCCGGCTTCGCGTTGCTGGACCTTGAGGCGGTCGGCGAAGAAGTCGATGCGCATGCGTCGAATTCTCGATCGAGTGAACGATTTACTTCCAGCTGCGCAGCGATCCAACGCAACGTGCTTCTCGCCAACAACGTGCAATCTGTCGCGTCGTCAACCATGAGCCAGACACTCGGCGCCAGCGACATGCGATGTTGATTGACCAGCAATGAGCCGAATAACGCCAAGCGCTGCGCGCCGCAGCGCAAATGGATCCTTCGATCCCGTTGGCCTTTCGTCAATCGCGAAGAAAGCCGCGATGCGTATCCAGCTTATCCGCCAGACTCACCGCCACCGTCACCGGCGCAGTCGGCACATCGTCGCCCTGCCCGACCGGCTTGTAGTGATCGCGGATCGCATCGGCGACCGCATCGGGCAGGCCTTCGGCGCGGGCGTAATAGCCGCCCATCAGGCCCTGCAGTTCGGGGAACTCGCCGACCATCTCGGTGACGAGATCGGCCTTGCACAGGCGCGCGGCCTGTTCGGCGAGGTCGGCCAGTTCCTCCCTGTCGTCGCGCAGCGACGATGGGGAGGTGGCAGCCGCGCCAGCGGCTGACGGAGGGGCCCCTCCACCGCGCTGCGCGCGGTCCCCCTCCCCATCGCTCCGCGACGGGGAGGAACTGACGATCCCTTCTTCCACCAGCCATCGCGCCAGCTTGGCCACCCGCTCGACCTTGTCGGCCACGGTGCCCAGCTTCTCGTGGAAGGTGATCCGCTCCAGCTTCTTCGGCCTGCTCGGCCAGCGGCATCTTCTGGTCCTGCTCCCAGAAGAAGCGCGCATCGGATAGCCGCGCGGCGAGCACCTTGCGGTTGCCGTCGACGATCGCCGCGCCGCCGTCGGCGGCGCTCGATATTGGCGGTGCAGACGAAGGCGTTGGCGAGCTTGCCGTCGCTTCTCGCACACGAAATATTTCTGGTTCACCCGCGCGGTCAGCTGGATCACCTCGGGCGGCACGTCGAGGAACGCCTCGTCGAAGCGGCCGAGCAGCGGCACCGGCCATTCGGTCAGGCCGGCATTCTCGATCACCAGCCCTTCGTCCTCGACCAGCGTCAGCCCGGCGTCGGCGGCGACTGCTTCGCGCGCCTGTCGCGGATCGAGTCCTGCCGCTCTTCGTGATCGACGATCACATGGCAGGCGCGCAGCTTCTCGGCATAGTCGTCCGCGCCGCCGATGGTGATCGGGCCGGGATGGTGGAAGCGGTGGCCCGCGCGTCGCGTAGCCGCTGGCGATGCCGTCGACCTCGCACTCGCACCAGGTCCTCGCCGAAGAGCGCGACGATGCCCGACAGCGGGCGGACCCAGCGCAGGCTCTCGGTCGAGAGCGAGGCCGCGCCCCAGCGCATCGACTTGGGCCAGGGGAAGGCGCGGATGATCGCGGGGATCGCTTCGGCCAGCACGTCGCGCGGCGGCGCGGCCGGGCTTTTCGATGACCGCGAACCAGTCATCCGCCGTCGACGTCTCGGTCCAGCTGGTCCTGCGTCAGGCCGGTCTTGCGCAGGAAGCCTTCGAGCGCCTGCGTCGGGCGCGCCGGTCGTGCGGGCCCTTGACCTCCTCGCTGACCGCCTCGGTCGCCTGCGGCAGGCCGCGCGCGATCAGCGCCAGCCGGCGCGGGGTGGACCAGACGGTGATCTCGCCAGTCGCAACGCCGGCCGCGCCCATTTCCTCGCGGAACAGCTGTTCCAGCTCGGCGCGCGCGCCGGCCTGCATCCGCGCGGGGATTTCCTCGCAGCGCAGTTCGAGCAGGAAGTCGGTCATCAGCCGTCCACCCCGGGATATTTCGCGCTGCCCAGCGGTCGGCTTCGTTGCGTCGATCCACGCCTCGCAGCGATGCCCTTGCGCCAGATCGCGCACGCGGCCGATGTAGCTGGCGCGTTCCTGCACGCGGATCACGCCGCGCGCCTGCAGCAGGTTGAAGATGTGGCTGGCCTCGATCGCCTGCTCATAGGCGGCGATCGGCACGTCCGGCGTCGAGGCAGTTGCGGCATTCGGCCTCGGCCTTGCGCGAAGCCGGTCGAACAGCGCGTCGGTGTCGGCGACCTCGAAATTCCACTTCGACATCTGCTGCTCGTTCTCGAGGAACACGTCGCCATAGGTCAGCCGCCGCGTCAGTGCGTTGAACGCGAGGTCGTAGACGCTGTCGACGCCCTGGATATACATCGCCAGCCGTTCGAGCCCGTAGGTCAGCTCGCCCGCGACCGGCTTGCAGTCGAAGCCGCCCATCTGCTGGAAATAGGTGAACTGGGTGACTTCCATCCCGTCGCACCAGACTTCCCAGCCCAGCCCCCAGGCGCCCAGCGTCGGGCTTTCCCAGTCGTCCTCGACGAAGCGGATGTCGTGCGTCAGCGGGTCGATGCCGATCGCGTCGAGGCTCTCGAGATAGAGCTCCTGCAGGTCCGGCGGGCTCGGCTTCAGGATCACCTGATACTGGTAATAGTGCTGCAGCCGGTTGGGGTTCTCGCCATAGCGCCCGTCGGTCGGGCGGCGGCAGGGCTGGACGATAGGCGGCGTTCCACGGCTCGGGCCCCAGCGCGCGCAGGGTGGTCGCCGGGTGGAACGTGCCCGCGCCCATGCGCATGTCGTAGGGCTGCAGGATCAGGCAGCCCTGCTCGCTCCAGTAATCGTGGAGCGTCAGGATCATGTCCTGGAAGCTGTTGGGCGCGGCGCTGCTCATGGCGCGGCCAATGGCGGATGGGTGAAACCGGGTCAATGGGATGGTGGCGCGCAAAAGGCTACATACGGCGCAAACCGATGCCTTTTAGTCGCACTTCATAAGTCTTATCTACACAGCTTGCTCTTGCCACCGCTTGCCGCAAATAAGGCGCCTCATGATCAGCCGTTTCCTGCGAATCATCGCTCTGTTCCTCAGCGCACTGGCGCTCCAACTCATTTCAGGCTGCGCCTCGCCGGGCGAAGAGCCGCGCGGGCTCGCTCCGGGAGCCGGCCCGAAGACCGATGTGACGGGCCCGGCGATCTGGAAAGTCGCGGATAAAGACACCACGATCTACCTGTTCGGCACGATTCACGCGCTGCCCAGCGATGTCGTCTGGCTGAGTCCCGCAAATCAAACAGGTGCTCGATGTTTCCGACGAGCTCGTCACCGAAGTGGACCTGCGGGAAACGGACGACCTGCCCGATACAGTGTTGAACAAGGCCTTCCTCCCCGAGAACCAGACCTTGCGCGGAATGCTGAGCGACGAAGACCGGAAGGAATTCGAGCAAGCGATGGTGACGCTGGGCCTGCCGATCGAAACGTTCGACCGCTACGAGCCCTGGTACGCCGCCATGACTTTCTCGCTGATCCCGCTGCTCAATGCCGGCTACGAGACCGACAGCGGCGTCGAGACTGTGCTGGCCGAAAATTTTCGCAAGGACAAGCCGCGCAATCATCTGGAAACGGTCGAATTCCAGATCGACCTGTTCGATAGCCTGCCCATGGAAACCCAGCTGAGCTATCTCGACGAAGTCGTCACCAGCGTTCCCGAGCTCACCAAGGAGCTCGACGCGATGGTGGCTGTGTGGCTGAGAGGAGATGCCGATGCTCTCGCCAAGCTGATGAACGCTCAGGAATCCAATCCGGTGATCTACAAGCGCCTGATCACGGACCGCAACAAGACGTGGGCCGAATGGATCGAGCACCGGCTCGAACAGCCCGGCACGGTGTTCATCGCGGTCGGCGCCGGGCATCTTGCCGGCAAAGGCAGCCTGCAGGACCAGCTCAAAAGGCGCGGCATCAAGAGCAACCGGCTGCGCTGATGCGCCCTGGTGCGCTCTGTGCAGGCTGGTGGCTCGCATTCTGCCTGTTGCTGGCCGCCTGCTCGAGCGAGCCCGATTATTCTGACCCCTTGCCGGCCCCATCCCCCGCACTGTGGGAAGTAACGGGCGAGAACGGGCAACATGGCTATCTGTTCGGCACGATCCACGCCTTGCCCGGCGGCATCGAATGGCGCACCCAGCCCTTCGACGCCGCCTTTGCAAAAGCGGACCAGCTGGTCGTCGAAGTCGACCTGCCCGCGGCGTCATCGAGGATGGGGGGCGTTTTCGAACGGCTAGCCGAAAGCCCTGGCCTGGTGCCGATTACCGAACGCGTCGATCCCTCTTATCGCCGCCCCCTGGAGCGCTTGCTGAAGGCCAAGGGTCTGCGCATCGCGGGTCTCTCGACCATGGAAAGCTGGGCCGCGGCGCTCACCTTGGCGCAGGCCTATCAGACGGGAAGCGCGGCCAATGGGGTCGACAATTTTCTGCTCCAGAACGCCGCAGGCAAGCCGATCGTCGAGCTGGAAGGGCTGGAACACCAGCTCGGGCTGTTCGACGCGCTGCCCGAAGCCGAGCAGAGCGACCTGCTCGAAGCCGTGGTGGGAGAACTCGATCGAACGGGCGTGGACGAACTGGCGGACACGCGGATGCGTGTCTGGCTTGCGGGTGACACCAAGGGGCTGGCCGAGGAGCTCGACCAGGGGCTGCTTGCCGACCCTGAACTGCGCGAGGCACTGCTGGTCCGGCGCAACCGCGCATGGGCGCAGCGGACCGAACAGCTGCTGCAAAGCGGCAAGCGCCCGTTCGTGGCGGTAGGTGCGGCTCATCTGGTAGGGCCGGAGGGTTTGCCGGCGCTGCTGACCGCGCGCGGGTACGCCGTGAAGCGCATCCAGTAGGCAATGCTTGCAAATATGCCCCATTTGCCATAGGGGCGCGCGCTTCCCGCTATGGTCATCCCTGGAGGCGTGGCGGAGAAGCACAACAACCAAGCTTTTCGGAAAGGCACATATTATGAGCGACGCTCTGACTCTGCCGGCTGAGACGCGCGAACGGGCTGGCAAGGGAGCCTCCCGTGCACTGCGTCGCGAAGGCCGTGTACCCGCCGTTGTTTATGGCGGCAACGAAGAACCCCTGACGATCCACGTCGAGGAAAAGGAACTGCGCCGCCAGCTCGGCACCGGTCACTTCATGAACTCGATCGTGATGATCGATGCTCGGGGGCAAGACGCATCCGCACCCTGCCCAAGGATGTGGCTTTCCACCCGGTCACCGACCGTCCGATGCATGTCGATTTCCTGCGCCTGTCGAAGGACTCGCAAGATCCAGGTCGCGGTGCCGGTCGTCTTCATCAACGAAGAAGCCTCGCCCGGCCTCAAGAAGGGCGGCGTGCTCAACATCGTCCGTCACGAGCTGGAACTGGTCTGCGAATCGGACAAGATCCCTGACGAGATCGAGATCGACGTCACCGGCTATGACGTTGGCGATTCGATCCACATCAGCGCACGTGACGCTGCCCGCTGGTTCGGAAAGCGCGATCACCGATCGCGACTTCACCATCGCCACGATCGTCGCCCCGTCAGCGCTCAAGCGCGCTGAAGGCGAAGCCGGGGCTGAAGAAGGCGAAGAAGCCGAAGCTGGCGAAGGAAGCAGCGAAGAGTAATCTTCGCGCCATTCGCGCTATTGCAGGCGCCGGCTGTGCAATACGCACGGCCGGCGCTTTGCTTTTGGGCCGCGTCAAAGGATAGGATGCACCATGCAATTCTGGGTCGGCCTCGGCAATCCCGGACCGCAATATGCGATGCACCGGCACAATGTCGGTTTCATGGCGGTGGACGTCATCGCGGACATGCACGGCTTCGGCCCAGTGCAGAAGAAGTTCCAGGGCTGGGTGCAGGAAGGCCGCATCGGCACGCGAAAAGATCATCCTGCTGAAGCCCGCGACCTTCATGAACGAAAGCGGGCGCTCGGTTGGTGAGGCGATGCGCTTCTACAAGCTCGAAATCGACGCGCTGACCGTGTTCCATGACGAGCTCGACCTGGCGCCGTTCAAGGTCAAGGTGAAGCGCGGCGGCGGCACTGCGGGCCACAATGGCCTGCGTTCGATCGACCAGCATCTTGGCGCGGAGTTTCGCCGCGTGCGGATCGGCATCGGCCATCCCGGCCACAAGGACCGCGTGACCGGCTATGTGCTGGGCAATTACGCCAAGGCCGAGATGGACGATCTCGCCGATATGCTCGGCGCGATCGGCGCGGAGGCGGACTGGCTGGCCAAGGGCGACGACGCCCGTTTCATGAGCGATGTGGCGCTGCGCCTGCAGGAATGACCCCGCGATGGAGCGCATTCTCATTCTTGGACCATGCGGATCGGGCAAGAGCACGCTAGCGGCGCGGCTAGGTTCGCTTATCGGCCTTCCCGTAATTCATCTGGACCAGCAATTCTGGCGCCCCGGTTGGACTGCCCCTTCCGACGAAGAGTGGTTCGAGACAGTCGATGAACTGGTAGATCGGCCTCGCTGGATCATGGACGGCAATTACGGATCGTCACTCGCACGGCGCCTGAAACGGGCTGATGCGGTGGTAATCCTGGACTTCCCGCGGCGGCTCTTTTTCTGGCGAGTGCTAAAGCGCAGCCTGACCCAATTGGGCAAGACACGGGCGGATTCGGCTCCGGGATGTCCCGAAAGAATCGATCTCGGTTTCTTGATCTACAGCTGGACTTACCGGAAAGTCCGCATGCCGAAGCACGAGAGCCTGGTGGCAGCCTCCGGCGTGCCGGTAATTCGCCTACGCACAGACCGCGAGGCCAGCGAGTGGCTCGCATCGCTTGAGAAGCAGCGCGACTTGCAGTGAATGGAGCGCGGCGCTGGCCTTTCGCTGCGCCGCCCGTTAAGGGCCGCGGCACTTTCCTATCGAGGTATTAGAAAATGGGTTTCCGTTGCGGGATCGTCGGCCTGCCCAATGTCGGCAAGTCCACCCTGTTCAATGCATTGACCGAGACGCAAGCCGCGCAGGCTGCGAATTATCCGTTCTGCACGATCGAGCCGAATGTCGGCCAGGTGGCCGTGCCCGATCCGCGCCTGCAACAACTGGCAAAGATTGCCGGTTCGCAGAAGATCATCGAAACCCAGCTCGCTTTCGTCGACATTGCCGGTCTCGTCAAAGGCGCGAGCAAAGGCGAAGGCCTGGGCAACCAGTTCCTCGGCAACATTCGCGAAGTGGACGCTATCGTCCATGTGCTGCGCTGCTTCGAAGATGACGACATCCAGCATGTCGCCAACAAGGTCGATCCCGCTTGCCGATGCCGAAGTGGTCGAAACCGAACTGCTGCTGGCCGATCTCGAAAGCCTGGAGAAGCGCGTGCCCGCCGCTGCCAAGAAGGCTGCCAGCGGAGACAAGGAAGCCAAGATCGATGGCCAGCGTGCTCGGCCAGACGCTCGAACTGCTGCGCGAAGGCAAACCTGCACGGCTGACCGAGCCCAAGGATGAAGAGGAAGCGCGCATTTTCGAACAGGCGCAGCTGCTCACCGCCAAGCCGGTGCTTTACGTCTGCAACGTCGTCGGAAGAAGATGCCGCCACCGGCAATGCCCAGACAGAGACGGTATTCGCCAAGGCCAAGGCCGAAGGCGCCCAGGCCGTTGTCGTGTCCGCCGCAATCGAGGCCGAACTGGTGGCAATGGAAGGCGAAGAGCGCACCGAATATCCTCGAATCGCTCGGCCTGTCCGAAACCGGCCTCGCCCGCGTGATCCGCGCCGGCTACGAACTGCTCGGCCTGCAGACCTTCTTCACCGTCGGCCCCAAGGAAGCCCGCGCATGGACGGTGCACAAGGGCGCAAAGGCGCCGCAGGCCGCAGGCGAAATCCATACCGATTTCGAGAAAGGCTTCATTCGCGCAGAAACCATCGCCTTTGACGATTACATCGCGCTTGGCGGCGAAGCCGGTGCGCGCGAAGCAGGCAAGCTACGCCAGGAAGGCAAGGAATACCTTGTGCAGGACGGCGACGTGATGCTGTTCAAGTTCAACGTCTGACGGAGATCGACAGCTGAAATTCGGCCCCGCCTGGCACCATAAGGCATAAAGAGAGTTGAACACCCGAGAGGGTGTAGTGATCGACCAATCCGAAAAGTTACGCTGGCTGGTGCGTCTGGGATATTTTTCCCGCGCCATGCTCTATTTCCTGCTCGGCTTTATCGCGCTTACGGGCCGGGAAAAAATTGCACAGGGGCCGAAGGCCGCGTTCGACTTGGCTAGCGAGTTGCCGGGAGGAACGGCGCTGCTCTGGGTCATCGCTCTCGGGCTGCTGAGCTACGCGCTTTTCCGATTTTCCTCAGCGCTCTTCGACATTGAAAATTACGGCACTGACAAAGAAGGCATCCTCAAGCGCATCGGCCATGCCGGGAGCGGGATCGGCCATCTGGCTCTCGCCTATAGCGCGTACAAATTGGCAACCGGATCACCTGGCGGCGGCGACCAGGCGGAGACCTTTGCCGCCGGACTGCTGTCAGTGGATTTCGGAGCAGTAGTGCTTGGATTGCTTGGTATCGCCTTCGCAATCGCCGGCATCATGCAGGCGAAGAAGGGCATAACCGGCAGCTTCATGAAACGAATTTCCCAGCCAGGCGCCTTCCTATACCCGCGCCTTGGGAGGTTTCGGCTTTGCCAGCAGAGCGGTAGTTTTTGCCATCATAGGCTGGTCGCTGGTCCAGTCGGCGTGGTTCAATCAAAGTTCCGAGGTGAAGTCGCTCGGCGAAGCGATCATTTCATTGAGCGACAACGGCGCGCTGTTCACCATGGTGGCTATCGGGCTAGTCCTGTTCGGGCTCTTCAGCCTTCTGCTGACGCGATATCGGATCGTGCCAAGGCTCGGCTGAGAGCCTCGCACCCGCGTCATTCAAACGATTCGATGATGGGACAGGGCCCGGCGCCGCCGCTCGCGCATTCCGCTTCGAGTTTGCTCAGGGAATTGCGCGCCCGCTGCATGTCGGCGATCTGCCCGTCGAGCGCGACAATTCTTGCGCGGGCCATTTCGCGCGCCTTTGCGCGATCGTTGGTGGAATCGAGCGCTAGCAATTCGCCTATCTCACGCAAGGTGAACCCGGCCGCTTGCGCACCGCGGATGAAGCGCAGCCGCCTCACTTCCTCTTCGCCGTAATGCCTGCGCCCCGATACCGGCCCGAGCTGGGACGGCTTCGGATCGAACAGCAAATTCTTGCGCTGGTAATAGCGGACCGTTTCCACGCCCACGCCGGCGGATTTGGCCAGTTCGGAAATGGATAGCGACAAAGGCTTGACTCCGTATCTAGGTACGGAAGCTATAGTCCCGATCATTATGGAAAAACACCCAGGAAAACCCGAAGCTTCGCTTTACCGCATGGTGATGGACAAACACGTCTGCCCGTGGGGATTGCGCGCAAAATACCTGCTCGAACGCCAAGGCTTCCGCGTCGACGATCATCATTTGACCACGCGCGAGCAGACCGATGCCTTCATGGCGGAACATGGCGTGAAATCCACTCCGCAGACCTTCATCGATGGCAAGCGGATCGGAGGCTATGAGGATCTGAGGCGCCATTTCGGGCTTGAGGTCCGCGATCCTGATGCGACCAGCTATCGCCCGGTCATTGCCGTATTTGCCGTGGCGGCGCTGCTCGCGCTTGTCCTCAGCCAGAGCATCCTAGGAAATCCCCTGACGGTCCGGGCCGGTGAGTGGTTCATTGCTTTCTCCATGGCGCTGCTCGCCATGCTCAAGCTTCAGGACGTCGACAAATTCGCGACGATGTTCCTTGGCTACGACCTGCTCGCTCGGCGCTTCGTTCCCTACGCCTTCATCTACCCATTTGCCGAGGCGCTGGCGGGTGTGCTGATGGCCGGACGCCTGCTCCCCTGGCTCTCCATTCCGGTGGCGTTGTTCATCGGTACGATCGGCGGGATATCGGTGTTCTACGCGGTCTATATCCAGAAGCGGGAGCTGAAATGCGCCTGCGTGGGCGGCTCCGGCAGTGTACCGCTGGGCTTCGTGTCGCTTACCGAGAACGTGATGATGGTCGCGATGGCGATCTGGATGATGGTGAGAATGTGATGCTCAAGTACCTGCCCCTGCCCGCCCTGCTGCTCGCCTCCCCCGCACTGGCCCAAGACCCTCCCTATGTGCATGATCCGAACGAGCATAGTGAGCCGATCGTCCTTCACGAAAATCCTTTCTCGAGAACGTTCAACGAGGGCTCAGGCACGGCGCGCCTGCCGGGCGGCGAAGGAGGCATGCACGGCCTGCATATCCCCGCAGGCGAATGGATGGTGATGGCGCACGGCTTCGTCACCGGCCAATATACCGATCATTCCGGACCGCGCGGCGACGACAAACTCTATTCCACCTCCATGGCCATGCTCTCGGGCGCCCGCCAGACCGACTGGGGGCGGATCCAGATCAAGTCCATGCTCAGCCTCGAACCGCTGATGGATGCGGAGGGCTACTCCAATCTGTTTGCGACGGGTGAAACGGCGGGCGGCGTGCCATTGGTGGACCGCCAGCATCCCCACGATCTGTTCATGGAACTGGCCGCGCGTGTCGATGTGAACGTGGGCGATGACACCACGGTGTTCCTTTATGGCGGCCCGGTGGGTGAACCGGCGATCGGTCCTAGCGCTTTCATGCATCGCGGCTCTGCCAGCAATAATCCCGAACCGCCGATTACGCACCACTGGTTCGATTCCACGCATATCACCTATGGCGTAGTCACGACCGGGATATCGGCGCGGCACTGGCAGCTGGAGGGATCCGCGTTTCGCGGGGCAGAACCCGACGAAGAACGCTGGGGGATCGAGACGCCGAAGCTGGATAGCTGGGCCGTTCGCGCCACTTTCAATCCGTCGCCAAACTGGTCAATGCAGGCGAGCTATGCGGAGATTGCCGAGCCCGAGGCGCTGCACCCAGGAGAAGACGAACACCGCTTCACCGCCTCGCTCCATTATTCCCGGCGCGGACTGTCAACCATGGCCGCCTTTAGTTCAAAGGACCGCGTTCCGGGCGACACGCTCACCGCATGGTTGGGTGAAGTGAACTGGGACATCGATGGGAGCAACTCGCTTTTCGGCCGGATCGAGAACGTGCTCAACGATGAGTTCTTCCCCGACCACGACGATCCGCTGCATGATCAGGCGTTCCGGGTCACGAAGTTCCAGGCCGGCTATGCGCGGCACATCAAGCTGGACGATCTGTTTTCGCTTACGCTTGGAGGCAGCGCTTCAGCCTATGCCAAACCCGCGGCACTCGATCCCTATTATGGAGAGGATCCCTTCGGCTACACGCTGTTTGCGAAGCTGAGCCTGGGAAAATAGCCGGCACCCACCGAACGCATCCTCAGCTGCCGCATTGGATTTCGCCGGTCTCTTCGTAGACGGTGTCGCCGTTGGAGGCGCGCACGGTCAGTTGCCCGTCGTAGATTGTCGCTTCTGCGGCAGCACGCCGCCCCTCGCCGCCACCAAGCGTGAGTTCGAAGGCGTATTTCCTACCCGAATATTTGCTGCGGGCACCCGAAGGCAGTGCGGTGCTGCCTCCATCTGCGGCAAAGCGCACGAGCTTGTCGTCGATCTTCATATAGCCATCGTCCGCCATGGCGATTGCGATCGCTCCTAGCCCGCCCCCTTCTGCAGCAAAGGCGCAGCTCGACCCGTAGATCTCGTTCTTCTCGATCTCGGGATAAAGGATCGGCTGCGGCACAATCGGCATCGCCACGCCCCGATTGACCTTCTTGATCAGCTCGATGTCTCGTGCATCGCGCTCGGCCTGCTTCTGCGAGGACATCTCTTCCCCGCAAGATGCCAGCGCGAGTGCACCGACAAATAGCAACCGACGCATCAATGCCTCCCGAACAGCTTCTCGATGTCCTCCATCGACAGCTTCACCCAGGTCGGGCGGCCATGGTTGCACTGGCCTGAACGCGGCGTGCGCTTCCATCTCGCGCAGCAGCGCGTTCATTTCCGCCACGCGAGCGCGCGCCCGGCCCGCACCGAGCCGTGGCAGGCCATGGTCGCCAGCACATGTTCGAGCCGTCGTCAGCACCAGCGAGCCGCTGCATCGCCGTGCTGGCGCAAGATCGTCGGCAAGATCGCTGCAGCAGGGCCTGCGGATCGGCCTTGGCCAGCGCAGCCGGGCACCGCGCGGACCAGCATCGCGCCGGGCCCGAAGCGTTCGATCGACAGGCCGAGCGCGGCGAGCTTCCTCGGCATGCTCCTCGAGCCGGTCGCAGGCCGGTTCGTCGAGTTCGACCACTTCGGGCATCAGCAGCGCCTGGCTGGCGGCGACACCTTCTCGCCAGTCCCCGGCCGCGCGCAACCGTTCGAGCACCAGCCGTTCATGCGCGGCATGCTGGTCGACGATCACCAGCCCGTCCGCGGCTTCGGCGACGATATAGGTGTTCGCCACCTGCCCGCGCGCGATGCCGAGCGGATAGTGCTTGCGGCCTCGTCAGGCAGTTCGGCGGCTTCTTCGGCCCTGCCCTGCGGCGCGGCCATGCACGTCCTGCTCATAGCCCGCCAGGCGCGCCCGGCTTCGCTCACGCGGGATTGCGGCGCGGACCAGTCACGGCCCGCGAAGATCGAACGCAGCGCGGCGCAGGTTCGCCGCGAGCGGAGCCGATCGCCCGGCTCGGTCTGCCAGCGCGCCATGGCCGCGGCGTCCGGCGCCTGCGCACTGCGCCGGTCGCCCGTCGAGAGCGCCTGCCGCAGCGCCGCCGACGATGAAGCCGCGCACCCCGGCGGGATCGCGGAAGCGCACCTCGGTCTTGGCCGGGTGGACGTTCACGTCGACATCCTCGGGCGGAAGCTCGAGGAACAGCGCCAGCACCGCATGCCGATCGCGCGCGAGCATGTCGGCATAGGCGCCGCGCACCGCGCCGATCAGCAGCCGGTCCTTCACCGGGCGGCCATTGACGAACAGATACTGGTGATCGGCCACGCCGCGATTGAAGGTCGGCAGGCCGGCCACGCCGCGTCAGCCGCATCGCGCCGTCGCGCGTGCGCATGTCGATCGGCAACGCGCGTTGTCGGCCAGCTCGCGCGCGACGATCTGCGCCACCCGGGCTCGGCCGAGTCTCGCCCGCCTGCACCGCAAAGCACCGCGCCGCCCGTCATGCTCGAGACGTGAAGCCGATATCGGGCCGCGCCATGGCAAGCCGGCGCACCACGTCGAGGCAGGCGGCATATTCGCTGCGCGCGGCTGCGCAGGAACTTGCGCCGCGCGGGCACCTTGGCGAACAGCTGCTTCCACCCGCACCCGCGTGCCGGGCGGCAGCGCGGCGGGCCCTTCGTCCGCCAGCAGCGCCGTGATCGACCACGCGCCGCCAGCCCTCGTTCGCGCCCGCGCACCCGGCTCTCGAGCGTCAGGCGCGCGACGCTGGCGATCGACGGCAGCGCCTCGCCGCGAAAGCCCAGCGTCGTCACCTGTTCGATCGCGCTCGTCCGGGCAGCTTCGAGGTGGCGTGGCGTTCCAGCGCCAGCGCCATTTCGTCGGGCGTCATGCCGCAGCCGTCATCGGTCACCTCGATCCGCGTCGAGCCCGCCTTCGGCCAGCGCTGACCGCGATGTCGCGTCGCGCCGGCATCGATGGCATTCTCGACCAGTTCCTTGAGCGCCGCGGCCGGGCGTTCGACCACTTCGCCGGCAGCGATGCGGTTGACGAGCGTCTCGGGAAGGCGGCGAATTTGGGCATCTGGCAGGCCTAGCGGTGAACGGCCGCGAATTCGAGGCGAGCCGCCTAAATATCCGTCGCTTTCCGCACAAAATTTTGGCCTTTGCGCGCAAGCCTTGCGTTAAGCAGCCGCCAGCCCATGTCATGACCGGCAGTCGCAACTCGCCGTAACCCGCGCCGCAGATAACGGCCTGGAAACATACGGATTTCCTCGATGAGTTCATTCTTCTCGAAATTCTTCAAATTCGGTTCGCAGAACATGGCGATCGACCTCGGCACCGCCAACACGCTGGTCTATGTGCAGGATCGCGGGATCGTGCTCAACGAACCTTCGGTGGTCGCGATCGAGACGATCAACGGCGTCAAGCGGGTCAAGGCCGTGGGCGACGATGCCAAGATGATGATGGGCAAGACCCCCGACAATATCGAAGCGATCCGCCCGCTGCGCGACGGCGTGATCGCCGACATCGAAGTCGCCGAAGAAATGATCAAGCACTTCATCCGCAAGGTGCACGGCAAGAAGAGCCTGTTCCGCTATCCGGAAATCGTGATCTGCGTGCCGTCGGGCTCGACCTCGGTCGAACGCCGCGCGATCCGCGATGCGGCCTCCAATGCCGGCGCCTCGCGAAGTGTACCTGATCCTCGAACCGATGGCCGCCGCGATCGGCGCCGACATGCCGGTGACCGAACCGGTCGGCTCGATGGTCGTCGATATCGGCGGCGGCACCACCGAAGTCGCGGTGCTGTCGCTGCGCGGCCTTGCCTACACCACCTCGGTCCGCATCGGCGGCGACAAGATGGACGAAGCGATCGTCTCCTATGTCCGCCGCCACCACAACCTGCTGATCGGCGATGCCACGGCCGAACGGATCAAGAAGGATTACGGCATCGCCATGGTCCCGGAAGACGGCATCGGCGAGACGATCACGCTCAAGGGCCGCGACCTGGTGAACGGCGTGCCCAAGGAAATCACGATCAACCAGGCGAATATCGCCGAAGCGCTGTCCGAACCGATCGGCGCGATCGTCGAAGGCGTGCGCATCGCGCTGGAAAACACCGCGCCGGAACTGGCCGCCGACATCGTCGATCAGGGCATCGTCCTGACCGGCGGCGGCGCGCTGATCCAGCGGCTCGACGAACATCTGCGCGAGGAAACCGGCCTGCCGGTCAGCGTCGCCGAAGATCCGCTGTCCTGCGTCGCGCTCGGCACCGGCCGGGCGATGGAAGATCCGATCTATCGCGGCGTGCTGATGACCGCCTGAAAGGGTAACTGCCGGGCGCCGCTCAATCTGGTCGCCGCCGGCGCAACAGGGAGCTGGCGCGCATGGCGCCGCCGACAAACCGCCGCTCGGGCCATTCGCGGAAGGCGCAGATCAGCGCCTTCACCGGCTATCTCGTGGCCGGGCTCGGCGCGGCTGATCGGCGCGGCGCTCCTGCGTCTTTCGCTGTGGAATCCCGGCGGCCTGGCACCGGCTGCGCGAGCGAGGCGACCGATGTGGTCGCACCCGCCGGCGAGGCGGCGCGGAGCCGTGCGGTCATCGGCATGGGCTATCTTCGATACGATCGCTGGCTATTTCAACGCAGGCAGCAAGAATGCGCGAGCTCGAGCGCGAAGCCAGGGAAGCGCGCGTCCGGCTGGTCGAGGCCGAAGCCATCAAGGCCGAGAACAAGCGTCTCAAGGCACTGCTCGGCCTGGGCGAGACGCGACGTCAAGCCGGTCGCCTTGCCCGGCTGATCGGCTCGACTTCGCCAGCACGCGGCGCTTTGCCTATCTCTCGGCAGGCACGCAGCCAGGGCGTGGCGCCGGGCATGCCGGTCCGCTCTCCGCATGGGCCTGGTCGGCCGCGTGCTCGAAGCGGGCGACAGCTCGGCGCGCGTGCTGCTGCTGACCGACGGCGAAAGCATGGTGCCGGTTCGGCGCGTGCAGGACGATGTCGTCGCCTTTGCCGAAGGCCGCGCCGACGGCTCGTTGCGCCTTCGGCTGATCAATCTCGGGATCAACCCGCTCAAGAAGGGCGACGTGTTCGTGACCTCCGGCGCGGGCGGAATCTACCGCCCCGGCATCGCGGTTGCCGTGGTTGAGACAGTCACGCGCGACGGAGGCATTGCGCTGCCGCTCGGCAATCCGGCGGCGACGATCTATGTCGCGGTCGATCCGGTCTGGGCGCCGCGAGGCGCGAAGACGCCGTCGCCCGAGCCGCGCCCCCGAAGCCGGAGCCAGCAATTGATCGGTGAGCGCGCCGCCGCTGGCACGGCGTACCCATCGCGACCGGTTCGGCAGGACGATCAACCGCGACCATTCGCCGGTTCTGGCCCAGGCGTTGCCGCTGGCTAACGATCATGCTCGGCTCGCTTGCCCCCTTGCTGCCGATCATCGCCGCAGGGCCGGTGCTGCCGCCGTTCGGCTTCATGATGCTGCTCGCCTGGCGCATGGTGCGCCCCGGCCTGCTGCCGCTCTGGATCGGGCCTGCCGCTGGGTGCGTTTGACGATCTGTTCAGCGGCCAGCCCTTCGGCAGCGCGATCCTGCTGTGGTCGCTGGCGATGCTGGTGATCGAAGCTCATCGAGGCGCGCTTTCCCTGGCGCGGCTTCTGGCAGGACTGGGTGACCGCCTCGGGCCTGATCGCAGCCTATCTTGCTATTTCGGCGCGTCGTCGCCGGTGCCGGGTTCGAACTTGGGCATATCGCGCTGATCGTGACCGCAACTCTTGCTGTCGGTACTGCTGTTTCCGATAATCGCCCGGATGGTTGCCTGTCTTCGACCGCTTCCGCCTGTGCCCGGGTGCGGGTGATCGACTGATGCGCATTTGAGAGAAAGCAGCAGCAGACGCGCGGGCAGGCTCGCGCCACAGCTTTCAGCGCCGCAGCTTCGTGCTCGGCGCCGTGCAGGGCGGAGTTGGGCTGCTGCTGGCGCGCGGCATGGGCTATCTCGCGGTCGCCGAGAACGAGAAGTACCGCATGCTTGCGGAAAGCAACCGGGTCAACCTCTCGCTGATCCCGCCGCGGCGTGGCTGGATCCTCGACCGCAATGGCGCGCCGCTCGCCTCGAACCGCGCCGACTTCCGCGTCGACATCATTCCGGAGCGGATGGTGGATCCCGGACGCGACGATCGAAACGCTCGGCAGTTGCTGCTCGACTGAACGATGTCGAATTGCAGGACCTCAAGGACAAGCTTGGCGACGCGCGCGGGTTTCAGCCGGTCGAAGTGGCCAGCGGCGCTGGACTACGACAAGTTCGCCGCAGTCAGCGTGCGCCTGCCCGACCTGCCCGGCGTCGTGCCGCAGCGCGGCTTCTCGCGCTTTTACCCGACCGGGCCTTCCGTCGGCCACCTGATCGGCTATGTCGGCGCGGCCTCTGCCGAGGAATACGAGAAGGAGCGCAACCCGCTGCTGATCACGCCGGGCTTCAAGATCGGCAAGGACGGGCTGGAGAAGCAGTTCGAGCAGACCCTGCGCGGAGAGCCCGGCGCACGGCGTGTCGAAGTGACCGCGAGCGGCGAAATCGTGCGCGATCTCGAAACGCGCGAAGACGTGCAGGGCAAGCCGATCAAGCTGACCATCGACGGGCCGCTGCAGGACTATGCCGCGCGGCGCATCGGCCTCGGAATCGGGATCCGGTGGTGGTGATCGACTGCCTGACCGGCGATCTGCTGTGCATGGCTTCGATGCCCAGCTTCGATCCCAACAGCTTTTCCGACGGGATCGGCCGCGTCGAATGGAAGATGCTGCGCGACGACGATCACGTGCCGCTGCGCAACAAGGTGCTCAAAGGCCTCTATCCGCCCGGATCGACCGTCAAGCCGATGGTCTCGATGGCGTTTCTTGAGGCCGGGCTCGACCCGATCGGAATCCACAGTCTGCAACGGCGGCCTGCGCGTCGGCAACCGCGTGTTCCACTGCTGGAACCGCCGCGGTCACGGCGTCGGTCGACATGGCCAAGGGCATCTACCAAAGCTGCGACGTCTATTTCTATCATTTCGCCCAGAAGCTCGGCATGGACGTGATTGCGCCGATGGCGCGGCGCCTGCGGCATGCAGCAGGAATTTCCCCTGCCGGTCGCCAGCCAGTTCTTCGGCACCGTGCCCGATCCTGCATGGCTGATGCGGCGACACGGGCGCGAATGGCAGCCTTACGACACGGTCAACGCCACGATCGGCCAGGGCTACATGCTGGCCAATCCGCTGCAGCTGGCGGTGATGGCCGCGCGCCTTGCCACGGGCCGCGAGATCATGCCGCGGCTGATTCTCGACGGGAAGACGCCGAAGTTCGAATTCAATGAATTTCCACGGCAACCACAGGGAAATCATCCGCCAGGCGATGAACGACGTCGTCAACGGTCCCGGCACGGCAGGCCGCGCGCGCCTGCCGATCCCCGACATCGAGATGGCAGGCAAGACCGGCACCGCGCAGGTCGTCTCGCTCAATGTTTCGGCGGCGGCAAGTCCGGCCCGTGGAAATACCGCGACCACGGACTGTTCATCTTCTTCGCTCCTTACGACAATCCGCGCTACGCCGGTGCCGTGGTGATCGAGCATGGCGGCGGCTCAGGCTCTGCCTATCCGATTGCGCGCGACGTGATGACCTATCTGTTCGATCCCGTGCTCGGCCTTGAGAAGCTATACGACCTCGAGAAACAGTGGGGCGGCACTCCGCGCGCAGCGAATGGCGGCAAAATATGCTCCAATATGCCACCGAATTCGGGGTCGATGCGCCCAAGCCGCCGCGTGACCTGGAAACCTTACGCGTCAGGTCGATGCCGAAGCCAGGGCCGCTGCTGCCGCAATCCAGGGCTCACGGACCGGCGGCGATCCCAATCCGCAGCCCGTGGAGCGCGACGCGGAGATTCCGCCCGAAGGAACCGCTGCGACGACCGCGCTGCGACCACACCGCCGGCGAGCCGGCCCCGATGAGCCGGATTGTCGTCCCCGCCCCGATTGCCCGCCTTCCGTGGCAAGTGATGGTGCCGTTGTCGCTGCTCGTCCTGTTCGGCGCTGCGGTGCTCTATTCGGCCGCCGGCGGCAGCATGAGCCCGTTCGCCGGCTCGCACATCGCGCGGTTCACGATGTTCCTGGCCATGGCGCTGGTGCTGAGGCGCTTTCCGCGCGATCTCGTGAAATGGGCGGCCTATCCTGCTTATGGCGCCGTGCTGGTGCTGCTGGTTCTGGTCGAAGTTCTCGGTGCTATCGGCGGCGGAAGCCAGCGCTGGCTCAATATCGGTCCGCTCGTGCTGCAGCCATCCGAATTGATGAAGCCTGCCATCGTGCTGGTGCTGGCCAGCTTCTATCATTCGCTTCCTGTCGGCGAAGTCAGCAATTGGCGCTCTCTGATCCCCGCCTCTTGGGCTGATTGCCTGCCGATGGCTCTCGTCCTGATGCAGCCCGACCTCGGCACGGCGCTGGCGATTGCCTTTGGCGGCATGGTGGTGATGTTCCTCGCCGGCCTGCCGCTGCGCTGGTTCGGAGGCGCGGCCATCGGCGGCCTGGTCGCAGCGCCGATTGCCTTCTTCTTCGCTCTGCACGACTACCAGCGGCGCCGCGTGACGACATTCCTCGATCCCGGAGAGCGACCCGCTCGGTGCCGGCTATCACATCACCCAGTCCAAGATCGCGATCGGATCGGGCGGCGTGTTCGGCAAGGGTTTCGGCAACGGCATCGCAGAGCCACCTCGACTATCTGCCCGAACCGCACACCGATTTCGTCTTCGCCACCATGTCGGAAGAATGGGGCCTGATCGGCGGACTGTTCGTGCTCCTCGTCTTCGGTATCGTGCTGCGCTGGGGCCTGGGCGTCGCCCGCAGGGCGCCTGACCGCTTCTCGCACCCTGCTCGCCGCGGGCATGACCGCCACGATCTTCTTCTACGTCGCGATCAACCTGATGATGGTCATGGGCCTGGCCCCGGTGGTGGGCATTCCCCTGCCGTTCATGAGCCACGGCGGCTCGTCGATGATGACCAACATGATCTGCATCGGCACGCTGATGATGGTCGATCGATGGAGCAAGCAGGCGGGCCAAAGTGGACTGGCCTGAAAAGACCCTGCCAAACCCCCTTCACTCTCGCGCCGCAAGCTCTATATGGGGCCCTCCTCGCGATTCGCGGGGCCTCCGGAAAGCCCTTCGCAAACCGGTGTGGACGCATAGCTCAGTTGGTAGAGCAGCTGACTCTTAATCAGCGGGTCCTAGGTTCGAGCCCTAGTGCGTCCACCATTTTTCTCTTTCTGAATCTAATGGTTCGGCGCGGCGCTGATGTCGATGTAATGCCCGTCGTAATATGTCAGCGGCTTGGCGTTCTCGCGATGTCGAACAGCGAGGAGTTCACCGACAAAGATCGTATGCGTACCGTAAGCATGGCGATGCGCGATCTTGCAGATGAAGCTCGACTGCGCATTGGTGAGTACTGGCACACCATGCTCCTCCACCCAGTCACCTGCCGTGAACCGCTCTTCCGCGCTATTGCTCGTGAAGCAGTCCGCCACTTCGCGATTGGCAAGGCCCAGCACATTGACGCAGAAGACATCCGCCGAAGCCATGGGTTCATGCATTGAAGCCGCGCGATTGATACACACCAGCAGCGAAGGAGGATCAAAACTCAAAGAGCTTACCGCTGTGGCGAGGATCCCGAATCGCTGCCCCTCATGGCCCGTCGTGACAGCATAAACCGTCGCCGAGATATGGCGCATCATGATCAGTCCCACCGCCCCGCGTTCGACCAGCGCCCGAACCACCCCCTCCGCCCCGATACGGCGGTCTTTCGAGTTGGTGCCTTGCAGCAACTCATCCAGTAAAAACATCAGCGCGGGCTGCCCGCCCGCCAGGTCGAAAATCTTGCGCAGGCGGGTGATCTCGGCATAAAAGCGCGAGCTGCCCTCCTGCAGTGAATCGTTGATACGGATGCTCGCCCCCAGGCGCAGCGGAGTAAGCCGCAAACTTCGCGCCCTTACCGGTGCGCCGGCCATGGCCAGGACCACATTGATTCCCACGGCCCGCAGCAGCGTGCTCTTGCCCGACATGTTGGAACCGCTCACCAACAGCACGCGGGTGTCTCCACCCACTCGAACGCTGTTCCGGACACAGGTTGCCGATGGCACCAGCGGGTGGCCAATCTCGGTGCCGTCGAAAAACGTCACGCCTTCCACGAATTCAGGAAAGGGATCGGCAGGATGCTCGTAGCTGTAGGTTGCTAACGAGAGCAGGGCCTCGATTTCACCAATCGCATTCACCCAGCTTTGCACCGCGTGCCCGTGAGCGTGGCGCCAGCGTTCGGCCGCCAGTGCCACCTGCACTGAATACATCAAGGGAGCGTCCAGGATCCGCACCATGAAGTGCTCGCGGGAATCGATCAGATCGACGACGGTGTTCAGTCGAGCCAGGGCCCGCGAACCGGGCATGTGGTGGGACAGGAGCTCGCCTTGCAGGGTCTGCATTCGCGGTGACTGGAAGCTGTGGCGTTCGAGCCGCGTCAGCATTCCGGAGAGCAGTTCCAGACCATGGAAAGTCTGTTCCGTACCATGCAGGACCTCCGCCAGGGGATGGCGCAACCTGTAGGTCAGGACAGCTTCGAAAACGACCACCAGGACCAGGGGAGTGGCCATCCCCCGGAAGGCCCAGATGAAAACGCAGACGACCGCCGCAGCGGCCAGGGCCGGAGCCAGCCAGCGCAGCCCGCGCGGGCCCAGGCGGTTCGGAGCTTCGGCCCAGCGGATCAGGGCGTCGGGATGGACCCCGACTTTGGCATCTTCCCCCAATACGGCCAGGTCTTCGGCCAGATCGAGTTGCGGGCGCAGTTCAGCGACTGCAAGCTGCCGCTCCCGGATCTGATCGAGGGACGAAGGCGAGAGCAGCCATTGCGCCAGTGTCTCCTCACCCATTCGAGTGCGCGCCGCCGACAGCAATTCGAACAAACCGCCCCGGCGGAACAAGTCGAGGTCGGAGGCATAGACATGGTGAGGATCGTCGAAGCGTTCTCCAGTTTGTCCCGCGCCCGGCCACTGGTCAGCCATCCGGGCCAGTCCCTTGCGATAGCAGGCGGCAGCACGTTGCGCCAGGTCGAGAGTACGCAGGACCTTCGAATGATGGGCTGTGACCGCAATGAAGAACAGCGCGGGAGCGAGCAACCAGGCGAGCGGGAACATCTGCCCGCGGAGAGACAACCAGGCCATCACTGCGGCTACAATCACCAGCGCGAGACGAAGGTTTCCGAGTCGAATGTGAATTTTCTGCAGCCGCGCGGCGCCGGCCTCGCGTGCTTTGAGACGCTGCTCGTATTCCTCGGTGGCAGACACAGCCTTGAGGATATATCAGCGCCGCGATCGTGCAGGGCGGTCGCCCTCGCCCGCCGCCTTGCTCTGAGAAGCCCCATCCATCTGGGCAATCAGCTTCGTCAATTTCTTCAGGTACCCTGAGAGAAGTACGCGCGTCGTCGGGCTTTTTGGTTCGGCGGCGACGGGCGAGGACGCCCGTCCTCCATTTTTTGTATTGAGCGTTCCCACTTCAGTCCTCTTCCGGAGAGTGGGAAAGATTTGCGCGCAACAGGCCCATCTAATCTTCCACTAATCTCCTTCTTACCTTACCGGCTTCAAATCGCAGCATGCCCGATTTGCTCGAGCCTCCGGCTTCGGAACTACGGCCTGGCGGACGGTTTAGAACGGAGGCCCCATGACCGAAGCAGGTTTGCGGGCTTTTGTCGGCTGGCAGAACGATGATGAACGCGAGCGGCTACTGGTGGAACAGCTGCCGCAGGTCCGTTACATCGCGCGCAGGATTCACGACCGCTTGCCCCGCCACGTGCCCCTGGAGGACCTGGTACATGCCGGGGTGCTGGGGCTGATTGATGCGCTGCAGAAGTTCGATCACAGCAAGCATGTTCAGTTCGGGTCCTACGCCAAGTTCCGTATCCGGGGGGCGATCCTGGACAGCCTGCGGGAGATGGACTGGAGCCCGCGCGATCTGCGGCGCAAGGCCCGGCGGCTGGAGGAAGCCAACAACGACCTGCGTTCGTCGCTGGGACGCAATCCCAGCGAGCCCGAGCTGGCGGCCGAACTGGGCATTGATTTGCGAGGCTTGCAACTTCTGCTGGGAGAAATTTCCGGACTGGAGATCGGCAGTCTGCGCATCGAGTCTCCACGCGACGGACGGGAAGAAGACCTGTGTGAATATCTGCCGGACGACTCGGAAGAAACGCCGCTGTTCCTCTGCTTGCGCTCCGAGATGAAGCATCTGCTGGCGCGGGCCGTCGCGGAGCTGCCGGAGAAAGAGCAGCAGGTGCTGGCGCTCTATTACTACGAAGAGCTGACCATGAAGGAAGTCGGGATCATTCTGGGGGTGGGAGAGTCGCGGGTTTCACAGATTCACTCCATGGCGGTGATTCGTTTGCGTGCCCGGCTGGCCGAAGTGGGCGAGGGGCACCCGGATCCCAGGGTTGCGAACGGGGCGGTGGGCGGAGCGTGAGCAGGCGCCGGGGCGTTCAGCTCGTGGAGGAGGGACAAGGCGTCACGAAGGTGCATATACGGTTGCAAGCGAACGGATAAAAGGCAGAGTTTCGGCTGGGCCAGGACAAGCAGTTGCCGGGCGAACCAGAGGAGGTTTCACGGCTTATTAAAGGTTTCTAATCAGCCGCCGATACTTGAATTGCAGGGCATTTCAAGCGGAGGAAGAGAGCTCATGAGCATTGAGACGAACGCACAGACCAGTGGAGGGGCTGAAGCAGGAGGGTCGGCCCACCAGAGTTCAATGTCACAGACAGGAACAAACGGCGCCCCGGACCACGCCCAGGGGCCTCCAGAAAGGCAATGGGCCAGCCGGTTGGCCCAGGCCGGCCCGCCGGAGGTCCGGAGCGAGCGCATAGCTGCGATTCAGGCTGCCATTGCCAACGGAACCTATCAGGTGTCGGCGGAGCAGACGGCGGAAGCGATCCTTGCCGAACATGTGGTCCGAGACGAATCCGCCGCCTAAGCGGCGAAAGGCTGGCGTCAGCGATTCGCAATGTAGGCGCGAGCGTCCGCGCTCGCGCTGCAGCCATCGCGGACCACGTGGGGACAGCCGCCCCGGCTGTCCAGCGGAGCGAAGCTCCGCAGGTTTGTGCTCGTCCTAAGAATTGTGCTCTGCGCGCCACCCGAGCAGGACGCTCAGGCCTGCATCCACTCCAGGTCACATTCAGAAGGTTACGTTGAAACGTCGTTCATCACTTCATTGACTTTTTGCAGCAGGGCAGCGGCGGAGAATGGTTTGGGAAGATAGAACCATCCGGGTTTGTGAAATCCGTTTCTGGTAACCGAATTCTCCGGGTAACCCGAGATGAAAATGATCCTGAAGGAGTGCCCCAACGTTACCAGTTCAGACGCCAGGTCGCGGCCATTGCGGTCGGGCAACACCACATCCGTGAGCAAGAGCTGTACCTCCTCCCGATGAGCGAGGAAGGCCGGGACCGCTTCTGCTGCATTTCGTGCAGGCAGCACCCGGTAGCCCGCAACCCGCAGGATTTCGCACGCCACCTCGCGAACGAATGCTTCATCTTCCACCAGCAGAATGGTTGGAATTGGACGGTTGATCACTGCGACTGGAGAAGCGCAAACGAATGCTTCTACTCCGCGGTTGGAATCTGGCGTCTGCATGTCTCATCCCTCTGGGGGCACGGTGCATTTGAGCTTCCATATCTTTGCTGGCCGAGCTTTCCTGCACGGCACGTTGATGGGCCGCGAGTTATGCGCTGCAGAGTGGAAATTGGGACGAGACCGGGACCATGATGGTGCGGTCGTTTCGGGACGCCGGGCGAATTTTCGGGAAAACTCGGAGGCCTGGCTGCACCCGCGAAGACTCGCGCGCCCTGAAGAATACTACGGTCGGGTCAGCAGCGTCTCGTAGGGATCGAGTACGACCTTTCGTGTGCCCGCCGGTGCCGTCAGGCGGAAGCTGGTTTCCGGCCCGTCGGCGAAGACCTGGCCCATCAGCACATTCCTTCCCGCCAGTACCGCATATACCGGTACGACTGTCACCAGTTCTTTTGGCGCGTCCTCTTGCACAATCGTGCCCGTGACCACCGCGCTCCCGGACTTTTGCAGATACTTCACGGACTGCAATTTCAGATGAGGAAGCGCCGTGCCATTGATCCATCCCTCGTAGAACCAGTCCAGCGATTTGCGTCCCTCATAGCGCAGCGACGGCGGCAATTCTTCTTCGAATACCTGAAGCAACTCGCGGGTATTGATGGCCCTTTCCTGGAAGCGTTCTCTGACCCGGCTGAGAGCGCGCAAGAAGGGCGCATCCGCCTGGGCGTCTGAAAGCTCGGCGGAACGCCCGCTGCTTTTCTGGACGGCATCACGCAGCATGTAGCGCAGCATATGGAAAAGCCAGGTGCCGCGGCCATAGCTGATGGCCTCATATCCCTCGGGAAAGTGAGAACAGTTAAGCCGGGTGCCGAAGCTGACTGGACCCGCGTCCGCCAGTGGAGAGCCCTCTTTGTTCTTGACCAGAAGGTTCTCGCGGTATTTCTCCATGACCGTGCGAAACTTCGTGCGGCGAGTCGGACTCGAGCAGCAGCAGGGCGCTGTAGTTGGCCAGGGCTTCGAAGAGCCATTGATCGCGGTAGCTCTTCCAGTACAGGAGGTCGCCCCACCATTGGTGAGCAGTCTCGTGGGCAATCACGTTATCGCTCAGGATCTTGGCCACCGGACTCATATGCAAATGCGATTTTTCCGCCGGCGTGAGGAAGGAAAAGCTGGAGAGGAAGATAAGCGAGGGCCATCCCTGACTGACCTCGCCGGGCATTTGGGTGAGCGCCAGGCTGGAATAGGGGTAGGGACCGAAGCGGCGAGCGAAGAACTCGACCGCGCGCGCCGACGTATCTGCGACCGCCTGCGCATTGCGCGCGGGAGACGGCGACGGCGTGTTCAATGTGACCTCGTCGGTCGGGTGAGTTCGCGGGAAGGGCACCAGAGGTGGAGGCAAAACCAGCGCCTGGGTCGTACCTTGCGGGAAAGCGCGCTCCACGCCCGAGGCGGCGTAGGCTTCCACCACAACCTTGCCCGCCTGCGCCTCTACCCGTGTGTACTTGCCCAGGTTAAACCCGGCAATCGGCATGGGACGGTCCGAAACCCAATGGCTCGATTGTTCTCCCGGCGGCAGGTCAGCAGGTCCGCCCTCAATTCGCTTGCCGGTCGCGAGCAGCGTCCAACCGGCGGGATAGCGGAATTGCAAATCGAACCTGGCCATCTCCAGACCGCGGTTCGGATACCACGTTCCGCGGGCACCCACATAGAGCAGCCCGGCCCCAGCCTCGGAGAGTACCTCGCCGCCATAAACGAAGTGCAGTCCAATCTGTTCGCCGGCACGCAGGGGCTGGGGAAAGATGACCGCGACCAGATCATTGCCCCGCCGCGCCAGCTGTGTGCCTTCGAGCGCCTGGTTGTGAATGAACTCCAGCGGGCGGCCGTTCGCCTCGACCTTGCTGATGTGCAGGAAGCGGGACAATTCGAAGAGCACGGCGCGCTGCCCGCCCTGTCGTACCTCCAGCTGCACGAAGGCTTCGGCATCGAGCCGGGTGGGCGGCGCTACGTGGGCCTGGATCCTGTACTGCGAAACGTTGACTGCTTCGGGCTTCGCTTCTTCTCCCATGGCGCCGGCGGCGTCGCCGGAGCGGCCGCCGGGCTGGCCCAGGGCGAATGCGCTCCACACGTCGTAGAAACTTTCACCGCCGATCGACTTTTGTTGGCCTGCCCAGATTTGTTCCGCGGCCAGGGAGTCGAAGTAAAGATCAAAAGTCCCAAGCGTCCGTCCCTGAAGCCGTGCGTGCAGCATGCGGTCATCGTCGGCCGGCATTTTGGATTTCGCGGGTCCTGCGCCTTCCGGGCCGGATGTGGGCAGGGCATTACTGAAGGTGAGAAGCAGCCGCAAAGCGTCGAGCTGAGCCAGGTTGCGGGCGGCGGAGTCCCATTGGGTCAGAAACTCCTGCGCGTCCTCAGCCGGACGGAGCGCCGGCTGCAACTCGGCAAAGGTGTCGTCATTGAAACGAAAATATCCGGTTACAAATTTCTCTTCCAGGATGGCCGCCCCGGTGAAAAGCGTCATGGAGGCCCGCTCCGCCTGGCTGCTGGGAATCAGCAGCACTTCGCCCTCACCTTCAAAAAAAGCTCCGGTCACATGCCCGGCGACATCCTCGGTGAAAGCGATGGTGCCATCGTCAAAGGTGATGTGAAAGGCGGCGCGCTCAAGCGTCACTTCGCGAATGTGATAGACCCGCGATTTGTCGAGCCCCACGCTGCGCAACTGCAAGTAGAGGGCTTCCGCGGACGAACCCGGGGACTTGAAGTGGCAGCGGCGGAAGGAGGTGCGGCCGCCGGCGCCTGCGCGCTGCTGAACTGCGCCGCAAACAACGCCAGGGCCAGCCCACACAGCGCCAGCGCCTGCACTGGAATAATCCTGATTACCTTGGTCACGTAGGCCGGGCTTCACCCCTGTTGCTAGAATGCGCCATAGTGCGGGCTTCTGTCATCTTCCTACTATTGTCGGGTCTATTCCTGGGCGCAGCCGGGGCTTCCGCGGAAGTGATCCGCCTTAAAAACGGCCGCACGATTTATGCCGATCAGGTCCACGAGAATGGCTCCCACCTGGAGTATGAAGTCGGCGAAGACTCTTACGCAATTCCGAAATCATTAGTCGAACGGGTCGAGGCTGGGGGAATCCGTCCCGAGCGTGCCTCCTCCGCCGGCAAGGGTTCCGAGGATGTTCCGTCGCTTACTCCTGCCGACAATCTGAAGAGTCAGCCGGGGGTCAGTGACAAGATCGTCCACGAGGGCAAGGTGGACGCCGACGCGCTGGCCGCGATCGAACAACAAGGCAACGGGCCGGTGACCGCAGCCGCGTATTTCATCGCCGGTAAGCATGAGATGGAGCAAACCAATTTCAGCAAGGCCCGGACCTATTTTGAAACCGCGCTGCGCTTTGATGCGCAGAATCCCACGATCCTGAATTATTACGTCGCGCTGCTGCTGCGCACCGGGAATGCGGTTGATGCCCTGCCTTACGCGGAACGCGCGGTACGAATTGCGCCCGATTCACCCGACACGCTGGCCATCCTGGGCTATGCGCAGTATGCCAGCGACCGCAACAAGGACGCCATCCGCAGCTGGAAACGGTCTTTGCAGCTTCGTCCCGACGCCCAGGTGCAGAGATATCTGGAGAAGGCGGAGCGCGATGCCATCGCGCAATCTGAGTTCACGCAAAACGAAAGCAGCCACTTCACCCTGAAATATGAAGGCCGCCAGACGCCCGAGTCATTTCGCCGCGATCTGGTCTCCACTCTGGAGTTGCATTATGGCGACCTGGTACGGGATCTCGGCGTGGCCCCGCGCGGCAGTATTGCCGTCATCCTCTACACCGACCAGGCCTTTTTCGACGTTACCCAGTCGCCCTCATGGGTGGGGGCGGTCAACGATGGCAAACTGCGCATTCCGGTCAACGGCATGAGTTCGGTCACTCCTGAGCTGTCACGCGTGTTGAAGCATGAACTGGCGCACTCCTTTATCAACCCGCTCTCGGGCGGACGCTGTCCGCAGTGGTTGAACGAGGGCATCGCGCAGGCCATGGAACCGAAATCATTGTCGTCGCGCGGACGCCGACTGGCCGAACTCTTCAAGGCGCAACAGGAAATTCCGTTCAACGCGCTCGAGGGAAGCTTCATGCGCTTTTCAGGCCTGGAAGCCATGCTGGCCTACGACGAGTCTCTCGCTGCGGTGCAATTCATCATTGACACTCGGGGCATGAGCGAACTGCAGCGCATCCTGCAACGGCTGGCGGAGGGAAATTCCACCGAATCCGCTTTGCGCGCCACCATCCACGACGACTACGGCCAGCTGCAGGCTGATGTCGGCAAGTATCTGAGCCGCCGATACGGGGACTAGCGGAGGAGCTATCCACCGTAAATATTGGTGTTCAGGAATTCATTGCGGAACTTGCCGCGCGGATCGTAGTGCTTGAGGAGCTCCTGATAATCCGGCAATTTCGCGTAAAGCGACTTCAGCCGCGATGGCGCCATGGTAAAGAGCTTGGCCCAGTGCGGCCGTGCGTCAAAGGGCGCCAGTTGTGTCTTCGATCACGGGCAATAGCTGCTTGACCGCCGGCCATTCCGGTTTCCAGGTGAAGTGAATCGCCATCGACGGGCGCTGGTAGGCAGTACTCATCCAAAGATCGTCCGCGTCAATGGTGCGCAGCTCCGAGATAAAAAGATGGGGGCCGATGCGGTCCTTCAGCTTTTCCACCGCAAGGATGGCCTCATATCCCCGGTCGCGGGGAACAAAAAACTCGCTTTGCAACTCCGCCCCGCTGCTGGGCGTGAAGTTGATGCGGAAATGCGGCAGCCGTTCGTACCACGGACCCGGAATTCCCATCTGCTCGGTGCAATTCTCCGCGGAATGTCCGGCCAGGGGGTGAAGTTTCCGGGTTGCGAGCTTGGCCCCATAAAACTCCGGCGCGAATTCGAAAGACTCCCCGGGTTCGACGCGCCGTTTTATCCAGACCTGAGTGGCGCGATGATTTTGCCAGTCGGTAAAGAGACTGACGCTGTAGGCACTGGCAAAAATATCGTCAAGATGTTTTTCCAGTTGCGCCAGAGAGAGATTTTCGTAAACCACCTGCCTCACCTGAAAGGTTGGCTGCACGTCGAGTGTGACCTTGGTGACGATACCCAGCCCCCCAGAGCCACGACTGCGCCGGGAAACCGGTCACCGTCTTTTTGCCGGGACAGGGTCACGACCTCGCCATCAGCCGTGACGATTTCCATCGCCGAGACAGCCGTTGACAGGTTGCCATTCTTGCTGCCCGAACCATGAGTGGCAGTGGCGCATGCGCCCGCCACGGAAACATGTGGCAACGAGGCCAGATTGTGCACGGCAAAGCCCAGGCCATCGATATACGGAGCAAGCTGGCCGTATGTGACACCCCCGCCGACGCTGACAGTTCGCGACTTTGGATCGAGCGTCATCTGATCGAGAAGCTTCAGCGAGATCTGATTTTCCCCGCTGTCGGCGATTCCGTTGAACGAATGGCGCGCGCCCAGCGCCTTCAGCTTGCTGCACTTCTTTACGACCTGCTGAACTTCCTCCACCGCTCCTGGGAAGATGCAACCGATCGGTACTGTACTGGTAGTTGCCCGGACCAATTCGTCCGGGGTGCGGGTTGTTGCTCACCATTCACCAGGCGGGACAACACGCCGCCGGTGATAAGAACGCCAGAAGTTTTCAGAAACTGTCGTTTGTCCATAGTCCCGCCGTTTCGCAATCATATATGGAAATCCGATCCACGTAGGTCTTCAGCTGATTTGGATCAGGTCGCCGGAACCCGGCCCGACCGCGGCCGGAGCGGGAAACTGTGGCGCGCGCCACGAGTCGAACACCGATACCTGGTGGACGCAGGAAACCGTGCAGTTGGGGGCGCAGGTCTTTTCCGACAGATACTCGCGGCGAATGTCATCGACGGTGTACTTCTCGAGAGGAACGGCGGGGTAGCCGCGCTGCTGCGAGCAATAGTGCACCAGGCCGTCTTCGCAAATGTAGAGATAGCGCGCGCCGGCGCGGCAGCGCCACTGATTGGGACGCCCTTGCGCGATGTTGTCCTGGAAGCCGTTGATGCGGGTGAAGCTGCTCTTCTCCATCGACTTCATCTCGTTGTACACCCGCCGCTCCTCATCATCCAGCGGCTGCAGCTGCCCGCGACCCGTCGTGAATGATGCCGATGGTGGAGCTGAAACCCAGGCTCCAGAGCGCGCTTGCCGATGGTCAGCGCGTCTTGCGGATTGTTGACCCCGCCGCCCACCACCGAGTTGATGTTCACGTGGAAGTCGGCATGCTGCGGCCAGCAGTTCGAGCTTCTTGTCCAGCACCTTCAGGCTCTTCTTCGAGACCTCGTCCGGGGTAACGTTGTCGATCGAAATCTGCAGCCATTCGAGACCGGCGCGGTTGAGGCGTTGGATGCGTTCCGCGATCAGCAGATAGCCGTTGGTGATCAATCCGGCGATCATGCCGCGCTGGCGAATGCGGCGGATGATGTCATCGAGTTCGGGATGGAGCAGCGGTTCGCCGCCGCTGATGGTGATGACTGACGTTCCCAGCTCCGCCAGCTTGTCCACGCGCCGAAACATGGTCCTCGGTCGGGACCGGCTTGGAGAAATCGTCGTACTCGTTGCAGTACTCGCAAGCCAGATTGCAGCGCCGGATGGGAATGATATGCGCCAGCAGAGGATGGTCGGTGGAGGCAAACGCGCCCGCGATCATGCGCGCTCCCCGCAAGTTGCGGTGAAACGCCTTCATGCGGCGGCGCACCGTGGTTTGGACAGAAGCCATCACTTTATTAGAGCATAGAGATGCCCGAAGTGCACCGATTGGGCAGCGTTTGGCGGTATTCGTGAAGTGAATGGAGAATCTGAGAACCGGGAACTGTTAACTGCAAACTGATTCTTGCCTTAAAACAACCCCCTCACCCGGAACGCAAGTCCGCCGCAGACCAGTCAGGAAATCAACTCGTGCCCGGCAGCCTGCAGCGTCTTCAGCGCCGACTCCGCAAATTCCTCTTTCACCAGCACGTAGTCGGTGTCAAAAGTTGAGATGGCAAAAATAGGGATGCCGCTTTGAGCCAGGGGATCGATGACAGAGGCCAGCACTCCGGTCAGCGAGAAGGGGAACGGTCCTTCGAGTTTGAAACAGATCCATGGCAATTCGCATTTTGCGTTTTGCGGAGCTTGACTGACAGGGCAGACGATGGAGAGTTCTTCGGTGGTGCGGGTTATGCAGACGAAAGGCGCATCCACGATCGCCGCCGGAACAGGGGCGTTGGGCCCCAGGCGGCAGATGGCGAAGGTGGCGGGGAGGCGTCGAAATTTCAGCGGCATGATAATGAGTCTCCATTCGCCCTCATAAGGAGATCGAAAAACCAGCCGAGCTTTGCTCGGCCCGGACGGGTCCTTCGACTTCGCAGGGCAGCTCGCCGTCCCCACACGGTCTCAGGTAGTGCCTACGGCTTTTTTCACCGCAGCCCTGGCCAGCAGGCGGGTTGAATCCAGGGTGGGCAAGGACGACGAATCGGGTGTGACCAGCAGCGGAATCTCTGTGCACCCGAGGACTACCGCATCGCAGCCCTGGTCGCCCAGGGTCCGGATTACATCCTGAAAATATTCCAGAGAACGTGGAGTGAACTGGGCGTTCACCAGTTCGTCCATGATGATCTGATTGATTCTCTCCCGGGCTTGCGGTCCCGGGATGCGATGTTCGAGGCCAACTGCTTTCAGCTTCTCCGGATAGACGGGCCCCTCCATCAGATAGCGCGTACCCAGTACGCCTATGCGTTTGAACTGGCTTCGCCGGGCTTCGTTCGCAACCTCTTGCGCGATGTGCAGCCAGGGGCGCGGGGAGCGCTGCTCGACCAGAGCGAAGGCCTGGTGAATGGTGTTGTCGGGACAGATGAGAAAATCGGCGCCAGCCGCGGCCAGCTTGTCAGCCGACGAGAGCATCAGATCGGCGACGCCGGGCCAGTCGCCGGCATGGATGCAACTCATGTATCGAGCCAGAGCATGAGTATGCATCGAGACTTCGGGGTGGTCGTGATTCCCCATCAACTGCGCGCCTTCGAGCGCAATGGTGCGGTAGCAAAGCGCGGCCCCCTCCGCGCTGCAGGCGACGATGCCGATATGCTGGGTCATGCAAGTAGCTCTCTCAATAACATCCACGGCTAGCGGCGAATTGGGAAGGGCACGAGTTTACTCGTGCCGAAAAATCGCCCAAAGCCCTCGGGCTTCAGCGCCTGATTTTTTTCCCTGCGCCACTATTCCTGGGCGGCCAGCTTCTCCACCTGCAGGAGCATCGTGTCCAGGTCGCGGCGCGAATAATACTTGCCGCCCACGACGACCCCAAAAATCTTGCGCGTGTTGCGGATGTCATCGAGCGGATTTGCGTCCAAGCAGGACCAGATCGGCCACGCGCTGCAGTTCCACCACTCCGTATTTGTCCATATTCGACATGAACAGCGCCGGGTTAAAGGTGGCGGACTGCAAGGCCTGCAAGGGCGTGAACCCGCTTTTTACCAGCCATTCCAGTTCATCGTGCAAACTGAACCCGGGAAACACGTAAGGATCGGGGCCGTCACTGCCGGCCATGAACCGCACGCCGGCGCTGTGCATCGCCTTGACCAATTCCAGATCGCGGGCGGCTTCGGCCCTCAGTGCCGCGAGCTCATCCGCCGAAGTTTTTTCGCGGAGCTTTGCCGGATCCCACTGCCCGCGCACCGACGCAGGAACGTACTTCAGTCGCGGATCGGATTGCATGTCCGCATCGCCGATCCGGCTGTTGGTCTCTGTCCACACCAGCGTAGGCACCTGCCAGGTGTTGCTCTTTGCAAGTTGCAGGAACAACGCTCCGGCCTTGGCCGGGTCATAAGTGCTCATGATCTGTGGGCCAAGTTTCTGATAAGCGGCATAGTCGCGCTTCTCTAATGCCGCAAGGCCCCGGGCCCGAAGTTCGTCTTCCTGGGAGGAACAGGCCAGCAGGATTCCAGTGAGGTGCTCGATACTCTTCTGTCCTGCCGTGGCAGCTTCGCGCACGCTCACGGAATGGGGAACGTGTCCAACGAACGGAATAGCTTGCTTTGCAGATTCGTCGGCAATCGCGAAATAGGATTCGCGGGAAACCGACAGTATCTTGACGAAATCCAAACCCCGCTTCTTCACCGCGTCCACCGCCTGGCGCGCGTCTTCCGGAGTATTCACCGCAATGGTCTGCCGGTCGCTCTTCCCAGCCGCCAGAAACGAGCCCGCCAGCAAGAGGTGCGGACCCAGCAATTCTCCACTGTCGATGCGCCTGCGCCGGCTTTCCAGTACGTCGGGATCGCCGCCCATGTCGCGCACGCCGGTGACGCCGTTGGCTATGTACAGCGGGTCGATGACCTTATCGTCCCATGCTGGAGATACGAACGCGCTATGCACGTGCATGTCCCATAGTCCGGGGATCATGTATTTTCCGTTGGCATTGACGATCTGAATGTTCCGGCCCGGGCCGACAAAGCCCACCTTGGCCAGTCCGGTGATCCGCCCTTTCTTGATTACCAGGGTCACACCTTGAGCGATTTCGCCGTCGCGCACGCCCACGACGTTTACGTTGGTGAAAATGAGCACATCGTCCGTGTTCTTCGGCTGCGTCCCGGCCCACAGGAAGGTATGCAGGAACAGCCCGGCGATCAGAACTGCTTTCATGCCCAAGCTCCCGAAAAACACCGATCTGGAAATCTAAGTGTGGGTGGCCGCTGCGTCAAACAAATTCAGGAAACTGAGTTTCTTCTCCGCGGGAAGGAAAGAGGCTTCGAAGGAATTCCGCGCCAGCTCCCGCAGGTGTTCTTCGGTAAAACCGAAAGACTGCTGGGCCAGCTGGTATTCCCGCGCCAGGGAAGTACGAAACATGGCGGGATCGTCAGTGTTGAGCGTGATCATGATTCCCTGGTCAAAATACTGGCGGACCGGATGGGCGCTCAACGACGGGCAGGAGCCGGTACGCAGATTGCTGGTGAGACAAATCTCCACCGGCACCTGGCGAGTGGATAGTTCCTCCACCAGTTCCGGGTCCTGCGCAGCCGTCAGGCCGTGTCCGATGCGTTCGGCGCGCAGATTGAGCGCGCCCCAGACCGACTCCGGCCCGGCATTCTCGCCGGCATGGGCGGTCAGGTGGAGTCCATTTTCGGCGGCATAGGCGTAGGCATCGCGAAACAATTCGGGCGGGCCTTTCTGCTCGTCGCCACCCATGCCGATGGCCACGACGCTCCGCTCGCGGTAGCGCACCGCAACTTCGAAGACGTCGCGCGCGGCAACCGGGCCGAACTGGCGCACCGCATCGAATATCCATAACAACGAGACGCCAAAATCACGCTCACCGTTTCGGCGTCCTCGATCCAGACCTTCGAAGATCGCCTCGAAATCCTGCTTGCGCCACAAGTTGACCCCCACCGACACGTACACTTCGGCATGAAGCACATGCTGCGCCTTGAGCCTTTCCATCATGCGGTAGGTGATGAGTTCGTAATCGTCGGCGGTCTGCAGATCTTCGGTGACCGCCTTGAACGCCATCAGGAAGCCGTTGAAATCCTGGTAGGTGTAGAGCTGCTCGATTTCGGACAGGCTGCTGCTCTTGCCGTGACGCTGGCGCAGTTCGAGCAGAGTGCGTGGGATCGATCGCACCTTCAAGATGGAGATGCAGCTCGGCTTTGGGCAGGGTAACGATGAACGAACTGGGCTGCGACGCCATACCCTCTGATTGTAGATTGAAGATCGAGGCTTTGCAGGTGAAACGGCAAGTATCAGTTCTGAGATCGGAGAACTGGAAACTGAATACTGAGATTTACACCTCCCAGATCAATTGCAGAAGCCAATCTTTCGAGATGGGTATCTCAGACCGCTCACGCCCCGGTTACTGGTTCTTGGCTTTGGCAAATTCGCTGTGATGGCGGCTGTAGAAGATGTAAATCGGCCAAGCCGAGCGCGAGCCAGATGACGAAACGCAGCCAGGTGATTACGGTCAGTCCGGTCATCAGTCCGCCGCACAACAGCACCGAGATCAGCGGAAACCAGGGAACAAACGGCACGCGGAAGGCGCGCGGACGATCGGGCTGTCGGCGGCGCAGAAAAATCACCCCCAGCGATACCAGGACGAAGGCGAACAGCGTGCCGATATTGGAAAGATCGGCGGCGTCGCCGATGTCCACCAGTCCAGCCGGAATTCCGACCGCGAAGCAGGCAATCCAGGTGGACCAGTAAGGAGTCTTGAACTTGGGGTGCACGACGGAAAAAAGTTTGGGCAGCAGGCCGTCGCGCGACATGGCGTACCAGATGCGCGCCTGCCCGTACTGAAAGACCAGCAGCGACGAAATCATGCCGGTGAGCGCGCCCACTACGATCACCGAGCGGAAGAAAGGGTGCGCGCCCAGGTACTTCAGCGCATAGGCCACCGGCGCTTCCGCCGCTTCGCCGGAAACGAAAGTCGTGTACTTCATCATGCCCAGCAGAACGATCGCAACGCCGACGTAGAGAATGGTGCAGATGATCAGCGACGCGATAATTCCGAAAGGCAGGTCGCGCTGCGGGGTCTTGCATTCCTCGGCCGCGGTGGATACGGAATCGAAGCCGATGTAAGTGAAGAACACGATGGCGCCGCCGGTCACAATTCCGGCGAATCCCGAAGGAGCGAATGGCGTCCAGTTGGCCGGATTGACCAGCATGCCGCCGACGACCAGGAAGGTGAGAATCGCGCCGATCTTGATCATCACCATCACGTTGTTGGCGCCGGCCGATTCCTTCACACCGCGGACCAGCAGCAAGGTCAGAATGAAAACGATCAGAAAACCGGGCACGTTGAAATACGCGCCGGTCCAATGTCCCGAAGCCCACACCGGACTGGCCCACCGCTCGGGCAAGTTGAGCCCGAAGGCTGCCAGTTGCGCCTTGGTGTATCCGCTGAAGCCGACCGCCACGGCCACGTTGCTGACCACATATTCCAGGATCAGATCCCAGCCGATGATCCAGGCGAAAATCTCGCCCAGGGTCGCGTACGAGTAGGTGTAGGCGCTGCCCGCGATCGGAATCATCGAAGCCAGTTCGGCATAGCACAGACCGGCAAAACTGCAGGCCACGGCCACCAGCAGAAACGAGATGGCGATAGAAGGTCCGGCCGGCGGACGCCCGTGCATCAACGCGCCCGCCGTGCTTCCCGTGCGCAGGAAGTTCGAGATCAGGTCCAGGACCTGCGCGTGCAGGATGGACGGAGCCTCGAAGTGTTCTCCCGCCGCGGCGGTGCCGGTCAGCACGAAAATCCCCGAGCCGATGATGGCGCCGATGCCCAGGGCGGTGAGCGACCACGGACCGAGCGTCTTCTTGAGACGATGTCCCGGCTCGTCGGCTTCCGCAATCAGCTTGTCGATGGACTTGCAGCAGAGCAGCTGGTTGTCAGAGGTGCGGGCCGTTGGTGGTTGTGCCAAAGGGGTTGGTCTCCTGATAGCTTCTGGCATCAGCAATCGGCATTGGCACCCGGCCGTGGCCGATGAACGCGGCTCATGCGCTCACGGCTCAACTGCCAAGTGCTGCTGTCTTACCGCTTCGCCGTGCCGCGTGCCATCTTCTTGACTTTGCGCTTCGCCGAACCGCGGGCGTATTCGCGGGGCTTCAGCGGATTTTCCGTCTTGCGCTTCTTGCGCGACGCCCGCTTGGCTTTCTTGCGTTCTTCCTTGCTCAGTGTGCTTGTGTTTGCCATGAGTGCTGTTTGTTTCTCCTTGAGAAATCGCTGAAAACCTGCTTCTAGCTGCTTAGCTACTAGGCTTTTAGCCAAACGTCAAGCACGGCTGGCTAAGAAGCCAGGAGCTAAAAGCTAGGAGCTAAAGGCTGGCTAAGCGACCCCTTCCAGCTGGGCGTACTTCTCCACCAGCTTCTTCAAACCGAAGCGAGGGAATTGTACCGTAATCTTGGCGTCTTCACCTTCTCCTTCGCGCTGGTAGACCGTGCCTTCGCCATATTTGGGATGGCGCACCTTCTGTCCCGGGCGGAAGCCCTTCTTGCCTCTGGGCGCCTCGACCGGCAGCTTTGGGACGCTGAATTTCTTGCCTCGCGAGGCAAAAAACTCGGCGATGTTCTCGATCGAGTTGTAGGACTTGCCGGAGTAAGACGCTCGGCGTGCGCGCTGCTTCGGCTGGCCGCTCCAGGCTCGCGCTCTGGTCCTCATCTTCGTAGGCGTAGTGGGCAGATCTCCTGCTCGTGTGCCTGCTCGTGTGGTCGCGGGCGACTCGCCCGCGATGCCCGAACGCGGGCGAGTCGCCCGCGGCCACACGACCTCTTCTTGATCGTCCCAGGTCTTCCACCAGTTCCACCGGGATCTCCTCCAGAAAGCGCGACGGGATGCTGGCCTCGGGCAGATCGGTGCCGTAGCGGCGGCGATAGACGGCGCGGGTCAGAATCAGCGTGTCCATGGCCCGCGTCATGCCGACGTAGCAAAGGCGGCGCTCTTCTTCGATGTCGTCGGGCTGCAGGAAAGTGCGCGAGTGCGGGAACAGTCCTTCCTCCAGGCCGCCCAGGAAGACCAGCGGGAACTCCAGGCCCTTGGCCGCGTGCAGGGTCATGAGCGTGATCTGGGCGCGCTCGTCGTAGGCGTCGGCGTCGCTGACCAGGGCGGCGTGGTCGAGAAACTGATCGAGAGTTTCGCCGCGGTCGCGCGAATCCATGGCGGCGTTCACCAGTTCGCGCAGATTTTCAATGCGGGAATAGGCTTCAGGCGTGTCTTCTTCCTCCAGCAGCTTGATGTAGCCGGTGCGGTCGATGAGAAATTTCAGAATGTCGGCGGTACTGGCGAGTTGGGGTTGTAGCGCCGGCATCCTGCCGGCTGTCGTGGAGGCGTCCCGCCTCCACCTCTTCGGCGAGCGGACTGGCCGTCCGCTCTGATGCCGGCGGGACGCCGGCGCTACTTCGTCGGTCCCAAGTCGCCGCCGAAATCGAATGAGAAGTTGTCGGGACTGAAATCGGTATCGTCGTCCGGCGAGACATCGGTGTCTTCGATCCTCCGCTCGCGGACACCGGCTGCCGTCTCTTCCAGCCTCTCCGCAATCGTTCCCGCCAGGATGGCGCGCCCGTCTTCGATCATGTTGACGAATGTCTTCAGGGCAGCCACCGCCCGCTGCGGCAGAAGCTGGCGTTTGATCACTTCCGCAATCGCGCCCCACAGCGAAAGCCCGGTCTCGAGCGCAACCCGCTCCAGCGTTTCAATGCTGCTCTTGCCGATTCCGCGCACCGGCGTGTTGATCACGCGCAGCAGCGAGATCGAGTCATCCGGGTTGTGGATGACTTTGAGGTACGAAATCATGTCCTTGATCTCGGCGCGCTCGTAGAACGAGAAGCCGCCGACCACGTGGTACTTCAGACCGTAGCGGCGCATGGCTTCTTCAAAGAGCCGCGACTGCGAGTTGGTGCGGTAGAGCACGGCGGCGCGCGCGGTCTCGCCCTGGTCGGCGGCTTCGCGCAGATATTTCGAGATGTAGTCGGCGGCGAAGAGCGCTTCGTTCTCGCCGTCCGGGGCTTCGTAGTAGCCGATCTTGGAGCCGCCCTGGCGCGACGTCCACAGGTTCTTGCCCTTGCGCTTGAGGTTGTTCGCGACCACCGCCGACGCCGCCTTGCAGGATGTTCTGGGTCGAGCGGTAGTTCTGTTCCAGGCGGATGATCTTGGCCTCGGGAAAGTCCTTCTCAAACTCCAGAATGTTGCGGATGTCGGCGCCGCGCCAGGAATAGATCGACTGATCTTCATCGCCCACGGCGCAGATGTTGTGATGGCGTGCCGGCCAGCAGCCGCATCAGTTCGTACTGCGGGCGGTTGGTGTCCTGATACTCGTCGACCATGACGTACTGGTAGCGCCGGTTGTAATAGTCGCGGACCGCCGGAACGGCCTTCAGCAGGCGCACGGTTTCGAGCAGCAGGTCGTCGAAATCGAGAGCGTTGGCCTTGCGCAGCTCCTTGCGATACTCCTCGTAGATGTGGGCCACGCGCTCCGTCTTGGGATCGCCCGATTGCAGATAGACCTCCTGCGGATCGAGCATGTGGTTCTTGGCCCACGAAATGTGGGACAGCACGGAGCGCGGCGTGGTCTGCTTGTCGTCGATGCCCAGGCGCCGCATCGCCGACTTCACCAGTTGCTGCTGGTCGGACTCGTCGTAGATGACAAAGCTCTTGGTCAGCCCGATCGGCGGCTGGCCCGGCACGGCCGAAGGAATGC
>CAVZRU010000004.1:0-15297 GCA_963777785.1 uncultured Alphaproteobacteria bacterium | reverse complement strand
CACGCGACAGTGATATGGATAACCGCCACACGCGAAACGGCACGAATAAAGCTGGAGAGTTTGTAGCGGACTGGGGCCTTGATCGGAGAACGACAGGCTTCTCACCAGCAACTCAGCACCTGCAGCAGTGACCATGTCTTCTTGAGCGAAACACGTGCCTGGATGGCTCTGGATGGCTTTCGTCATGGGCGCGGCGCAATTCGACTGACCGGCGTCGCCTTTTCGTCTTTCACCTACGAACGATCTGGCGCGGGACGTTTAAACCAACGGGAAGCTCATTGGTAAGTGCACCTGGCACAGCCGCGTCTTTTCACTGGAAGCCACGACAAGCCCGCTCTCTGCGCGTATAGAACCGGGTTGACGGTCGAGAAGCCAATACAGCTTGGTGAAATATAAGCGCGGCCGATGGAGCAGGAGCCTGGCCAATGGACGAAACCGTTCCAATTATAATTATCGGTGGGAGCTTGGTCGGCCTTGCTGCCTCCGTATTGCTGGGCCGGCACAATGTGCCCCACATATTGATCGAACGGCACTCGGGAACCGCCATACATCCACGCGCAGCTGCGTTTCACCAGCGGGGGTATGATGGAAATATTCCGCAGTATGGATCTTCAGGAAGCGGTCGAGCAAGCAGCGGAGCGCGAGTTCGTACAGAACGGAGCGATCGTGTCCGTCGAGACGCTTGCCGGCCGCGAACTCGCCAGCTTCTACAAATCGGTCAACGAAGGCGTGGAAGGCCTTAGTCCCACAAGCCGGTTGTACATCACCCAGATCGGGCTTGAGCCAGTGCTGCGAAAGCGCGCCTTGGAATTGGGAGCCGATCATCGCTTTGCCACCGAGATGACGCAGTTTGTGCAAGATGAATCAGGCATATCTACGACGGTGCGGTCATGTGACGACGGCAGCGAAAGACGCATCCGCGCACAATACATGATTGCCGCCGACGGCGCGCACAGCCCGGTGAGAAATGCACTCGGGATTTCGATGGAAGGCCGCGGTGAGTTCGCCCAATGCGCGACCATCTACTTCAAGGCGGATGTCCGTTCGCTTCTGCGCAATCGAAACTTGAGCGTTGTCTACGTCAACCAGCCCAGGTTGCTGGCTTTCTTTCGTTTCGCGATCACCGGCGATGCAGGCTTTCTTGCCGTGTTTGCCACTTTTGACGAACAAGGTCGCCGCGAGGCGATGCACGATCAAGCCCTGTCGGTGGAACGCTGCGCCGCCCTGGTCCGTGCCGCGCTCGGGGTGACGGATGATTTTGCCGTTGAGATAGGGAATGTCCAACCGTGGACGGCGACCGCCGCAACCGCATCCGCCTTCCGCCATGGCAATATCTTCCTGGCGGGCGACGCTGCCCACCTGATGCCGCCGACAGGTGGATTTGGAGGCAATGCGGGGTCGCGGACGTTCACAACTTAGCTTGGAAGCTGGCAATGACACTCGATGGCCGCGCCGGCCCCGCACTTCTGGACAGTTACGAGGAGGAGCGCCGCCCGATGGCCGCACTCACAGTCGAACAGGCCTATCGCCGCTATGTGGAGCGTGTTGACCCCTCTTTGCCATCCAGCGACCTCGCGCCCAATCTTGCAGATACGGCAATCGAACTGGGATCCGTCTACCGGTCGGGTGCGATCATTCCGGAAGACAAGGATCAAGATCTGACCGAAGCCCCGGAGAGACCGAGCGGCCGGCCCGGGACCCGGTTGGCGCATGTCTGGATCGAACGCGGCGGCAAGCGCATCTCGACCCTCGATCTCGCAAGCGGGGGTTTCACTCTTCTTGTCGGGCCCAACGGCAGACAATGGACGGAGGCGACAAAGGTAATAGTGAACGTCGAAACTCATGAAATTCAGGAGGAAGACGCTCTCGCCGGCATCGGCATGACGGCGCACGGCGCCGTGTTGCTGCGTCCGGACGGCGTGATCGCCTGGCGCTACAACGATACCCGTCCCGCCAAGGGCGCCGCACTACTCGAGGCCCTGCGTAGGGCTAGCGGCCACTGAAGATCTGGCCAGTGCTGATCGTGCACTACTCCCGCCATTGGTGGCCGCCTCTTCGTCTCGACTTACTTGGTGGGTGCATTGCCGAATGCGCGCCGCAGTGCCGCGAGCTTTGCCGCGGTAAATGCTTGCGCGAGCGAACTGTCGGCTGCCGCCCGGTCAAATCCGTGGAATCCACCGGGTATTACCAGGAGCTCCGTCGGGACATTCGCCATCGTCAGGCGCCGCGCGTATTCCATATCCTCGCTGGCGAACAGATCCGCCCCGCCGACGCCGATCCATGCGGGAGCGAGTCCGGAGAGGTTCTCTTGCCGGGCAGGCACCGCTGCCACCGGTACGTCGGGCGTCCCCGGTTCCATTCCGAGAAAACTTGCCCAGCCGAGGCGGTTCTCAGGGGGGCTCCAACCAACTGTCGCAATATACCAAGGCACCCGCCGGGTGCTGCCTGTCCGGTCGTCCAGCATCGGATAGACTAGCGACTGGAAAAGAACCGGGATTTCGCCGCGATCGCGCGCCTTAATGGCCAAGATAGCGGCATGGCCGCCGCCTGCGCTCTCGCCCATCACCGCGATCCGCAGCGGGTCGACCCCAAGTGCAGCTGCGTTGCCATGCAACCATTTGAGGCCCGCATACGTGTCTTCGGTCGACTGACGGTAAGTCGCGCGCGGTGAAAGCCGGTATTCGACACTTACGATGGTACAATCGAGTGCCCGCGCTATTTCCTGAAGGTTGCGCAGTTCCCCTCCTGCGCTTCCCACTACATGACCGCCACCATGGATGTGAAGGATCGCCGGGCGAGACTGGGAGGGATCGCTATTGACCACAAACAACTTGACGCCGGGCAAGGCACCATCGGCAGCAATGTCGCGTTCGCCGACCGGGATATCTGCCAACAGTTCGTTTGGCGCAGGTCCGCCGTTCTCCGGCATATTGCGCAGCATTTCCGCAGTGATGGGAGGAAATCCGTGCTCAACCATCTGCCGGGCGGCCGGCCGCAATTCCGGAGCGATTGGTGCCAGGCGCTGATCAATCGTCAGGCTCGCTGCATCCCACGCCCCGCCCGCAAGCGTTAGCGCAGCATCATGCGCGGCAGCGAAACCAGATCGGATTGCCGCCGCCCCGCCTAAGGCAATGGAAGCAAGCCGCCCAAAATCTCGCCTGTTGATTTGCATGATCCGCTCCTCGCACTCCATCCCCTCACCGCCGGCCGATTACGGCAATTGAAAAACTATGTTGGCTCGAGGTGACCGCTTCATTCTTCTCGAACGGCCCACGATTGACCGGCGGCAGTAGGAGAGATTGGCCGCCGCCGGCTATCGTCATGAAGTGATACGAAACCGCAATCCGAAAGTGCGCGGAGTCGGGCCTGATCCTGACAGCGGGCCGTCAGTGCCAACAAAAGTGGGGCCACGTTCATCAGTAAGGTTGTTGGCTATGAAGGCCAGTTCCATGTCGTTGTAACGCAGACCAAGGGTCAAGCTGATTAGGTCGTAGGGGTTCGCCGTGATGCCGTTGGCCTGCAGTCGGTCGCCGCTGTGGCTGAAAGAAATATTGCCGAAACCATCCAAGCCATCGGCCACTTCGCGGTTATAGTTGACGTCAAAGCGGTAGTTGTTTGCCAATGTGTTGATCAACCGCGCACCGGGCCGCAGCAGCGGCTGGTTCGCAGCGATGACGGTATTGACCGTATCATATTTGCTATCGTTGATATTGCCCACGAAGCCCAAGGCAAGTCCGTCAAGGGGCGTTTCCCAGCGCAGGTCCAAATCGATGCCCTGAGTGGTGGCGTCTCCGAAATTTGCAAAGCCGTTGACGCTGTCGATGCCGCCGGTCACCGATGTTTGCAGGTTGGTATATTGCAGCCGATAGAGGTTGAGACCGACGTTAAGCGTTTCGGCAGGATTTCGCCACTTTACGCCAAACTCGAAGTTCCTTGAAAGATTCCGGCTCCAGCGCCACCGAGGCAGGAACACCGGCCAATTCCAGCGATTCAACTTGTACGCGCGATTGCACAATACCTGGGCGGAAACCTGTAGCGGCAGACACAAACATCGTCAGGTTATCGTTTGGCACGTAAGACAGGTTCAGCCGCCAGGTTTCCACATTGGCCTTCGTCGGCACCAAACCAGTCCCATCGCGGAATGCGCGATCGTCATGATAGGTTCGCAAGCCGACCAGTGGAATGAGCTTGCCATCGAAGAGTTCGTAGCTGACTTCCCCGAACAGCGCCCAATTCTCGGTCAGTGTATCGTTGTCGGCGTTGACATCGACCCCGAAGGCGGGAATTTGAAGCGCGTTGACCTGCGGTCCGCTGCCGTCCTGATAGGAACCGCCGACCACCCAATGCAGCGGGCCTTCGCCGTTCGAGTTTACGCGCAGTTCCTGCGCGAACATCTTTGGTGAAAACTGGCTGGAGAAAAAGCCCGCCGGCGAGATCGGGATGTTGATCCCGAAATCGCCTTCCAGGTTGCTGGTAGCGCTGGTGACGGTGAAGGCGTCAAAGTCGACCGTGGCGGTCAGGCTCATCAACTCGAAATCGCCGTTCGAAAACCCTTGCTGCCCCGCGGTATTCTGGAAATAGACCGGATCGACCGAAGCAGTAAAGCCGGTGAAGTCCTGGCGCGGACGGAATTTCCAGTATTGCGCGCGAATTTCGACATTGTCGAGCGGTCGCATGAGCGCAACCACGCGGATGTCGTCGTTCTGGCGCTTCGTTAACGCCAACCTGGTCCGGCGTTCCGTCAAATGGACCGAAATAGGCATCGGCGTATCCAGCATCGCGCGACAGGCCGCCGCTGACCCGGATGGCCAGGCGATCCTTGATGATCGGCACTGATGCCGCGGCGGCAAAGCCGTAATTGAGCGCTTCGGCCGAGCGAGTAGTGCCGACCTCGGCCTCGAAAGCATATTCAATATCGTTCAGATCTGGATCGCGTGTGTGGAAGATAAACACGCCGCCCGAAGAGCCCTGACCGTATAGCGTGCCTTGAGGACCGCGGAGAACCTCGACACGCTCCATATCGATAAAGCGCACCGGCGGTGCGATGCCGAAATTGGTGACGATGAAGGGCGTATCGTCGAGATAATAGCCAATCGGAAAATCGCCGTTCTGCGTTACGTTGCCGCGAAGGTTATAAAAGCGCGAACCGTTAGACTGGCGGAAGCCTTCCTGGGCTCCGGGAACACTGGACACAAGGTCGCCAATCGTAGTGATGTTGCGCTCGCGCAGATCCTCGCCGCTGAACACCTGAATGGCCAACGGAACTTCCTGAATGTCTTGCGCGCCGGTTTTCGTGGCGGTGACAATGATTTCGTCGCTTACCTTTGGTGCGGCGGAAGTGGCAGGCCGATCTGCCACCTGCGCGTGAGCTGCTCCTGCAGCAAGCGCCGTAGCGATCGCTGCGACTGCTGCCATGTGCTGCAGATACCTCATATATCCTCTCCCCCGTCAATCGATTGCGCTTTTACCAAGCGCTCATTCGCAGAGCGTTGAGCATGTGGGCACGCAAGTCAATCAAATTTAGACAATCGATTGCATAGACGGTGTGAAGCGGTTCGGTCAGACGCGCGAGCGATGCGCCATGGCGGCCAATCTGATGGCTCCCACCGGCCCGGCGTCTCCACCCAGGCCGGCAAGAACAATTGCGTCATCGGCAAGTTCGGGCAGATACCCGTTGAGGCCAGCCGCCACCTTGCGCCTGATGCTGGGCAACAGGAAACTTCGCGTCAGGCAGACTGTCCCGCCCAGCACGATCCGCTGCGGCGCGGCAATCAACGCAACCGCGCCAATCAGTTCGGCAAGATCAGCCGCCACCCAATCCCACATCGGATGATCGTCGGGAATTTCGGCGGATGGTTGGCCGAACCGCGCGGCAAGTGCGGGGCCGCTGGCCAATCCTTCGATACAATCACCATGAAATGGGCATGCGCCGGCGAAGTTGTCTTCGCTCGCCCGCCTGACGCGCATATGGCCGCCTTCAGGGTGGAGCCCGCCGTGCACCGCTTTTCCATCGATGATCAGCCCGACACCGATGCCAGTTCCCACAGTGATATAGCAAAGACTGTGGCATCCGCGCGCACTGCCAAAAGCATGCTCTCCCAGCGCCGCTGCATTCACATCGGTATCGATCATCCAGGGGCAGGATACCGCTTGCATCAAGATATGTCCGACGGGCGCACCAGACCACCCCGGTTTCGGCGTCTGCAGGATCACGCCGTAATCTGCGGCAGTTGTATCGAGCCGTACCGGGCCGAAACTGGCGATACCCAACCCTTGGATCGGCTCGACCTCATCCCAGCTGTGAAGCACTTCAGCCAACTGGCCAAGCGTATCGTCCGGCGATCTGGTCGGCATCTCAACCCGTTCGGCAATCACATCCCCTTGCGACAGGATGGCGACGGATTTGGTCCCGCCAAGCTCAATTCCCGCAAGGCGCGCCACGCTATATATCCTGGCCTATCAGCCGAGCGTCATTTCCCTCCAGCGAAAGGGACAAGGTTGGCGCAAATGTCGCCCCGAAATTGCGCCGCTCCTTGCCTTCAGAAACACCCCAATCGTCAACGAAGCTGGTCACTTTCAAATCGGGCATGACAAGCCAGCTATATGCCTGGGCCGGAGCCGACGGGGGATTACGGAACACAAGACCGGTTCCGTTCAAAGGCGACCAATCGCCCCTTAGACTGCTGGCCACCATTCCATACAGCCCCGTGGGTCCGGTCGGCCCACCGGGATCGAACACATGGCGCTGCGTCGACCAGAACAAGTAATATAATCCCTCATGGAAAATGGCATGCGGGCGCTCCAGTTCGTTGTTCAGGCCATCGGCACTTACAATTGGCGGCAGAAGCTCCCAGCTTTGCGGCGAAGCCCCGTCTTTTCCCATCAACTGCCGTGGCGATGCCGATGACGCCGTTAAAAGCCGACTGCGTCCCCGCTGCCGAAGCTGCAAACAGCAAGTGGCTGGCGCCATCGCGAGGATCGCGGAAATAGGCCGGATCGCGAAACGCCTTGATCGTGCCAATCGTACCGCTGCCCCGATAACTCGGCATGTACCATTCATCGTTCCGCACAATCACTTCGGAGAGATCGCGCCAGCCGGTAAGACTAGGCTGTGCGCCCGGCGACAAGGTCGCCTGCGCGCGAAACAGGCGCTGTTCGAAAGTGAGCTCCCCTTCCCCGCGCCGCCCCGTGGCAGTGAAATAGAGCGTGACGACACCCGTTGCCGGTTCGAGGATCGCCGACCCCGACCATTCACGGCTTCCGGGTGAGAAACCTTCCGGCATCGCCGGTCCGAGATGCGTCCAGTTGCCATCGCATTGTTGCAGCAGATGGATCCGGGCATGGCCGTGCCGTTGATCAGGATCGGCGAAATGCGGTGCACCAAGTGCCATCCACAGCGTTACCCCGCCGCCAATATCGGCTGGATGGCCGTCAGCATACTGGATTGGCCAAGCATCCCATATGTCGAGTTCCGGGCGAAATTCTTGCAAAATCGCTCTCGCCGATAAGAGGCGCCGTTCCTGCGGCAGGCGCAATGAAACAGCCCGATGGCGGCGCTGCCCAATGCGTGGCGGCGTACTGTATTGCCGCGGCTGCAGCCGGTGATGCTTGCGCCCCCGTCACTGCACAGCCCCGGGGATCCGGCAAACAAGCCGGCTCGGCTCACCGGCAAGGCCTGACAACTTCTCGCTCAATCGTTTCACGTGTCCGTTAACCCCGCCGCCGCCAAATACTGATCCTGCTTCCGTAACTTGGGCAGGAGGAATGAGCAATCGATTGCATCCCGCACCACTTTGCATTGTATTCCCTGCTCACTATCGGTGGCGATTGCCTTACCGGCAGGCTGGATTGCGGTGTCGGCGCGTGGTAATCGCTGGCGTTGCGCTCTTCCAGGCGGCTGCGGAACGGCTGACGCACGGCATTCCAGGCGCAAAGCAACACCAGTAGTGTTGCAAAGATCGCACCGAGTACGATGGCGAATTTGCTGTCGCCCATCAATCCCCATCGTCCCCATCGCCATCGGCGCGAATACCGCGCTGATGCAGGTGAAGAACAGCAGGAGGCCAGCAATGGAGCCATGCCGCCCCTTTTCGAAGCAGCTGATCCCCGTGGAATTAATCGTGGGGTAGAGTACCGACATGAACAAGCCAGTGGCTGGCAGCGCGATGATCGCCACTTCTCGCCCGCCGAGCACTGCAATCCAGAACAGCAACGCCATGGCACTGCTGCAGGCGACAATTACGGTGGTCCAGGCGAACCGGCCGAGCAGCCAGACACCCAGGAAGCGGCCAAACGCGCGCAGGATGAAAAAGATCGATACGGCATAGCCCGCCAGGACCAGTCCATGATCCGCTGTAATCCGCCAGATAGGTCGGCGCCCAAACGTAGATAGCTGCTTCGGCCGCAACGTAGAGCATCAGCGCCATGCCAAAGAACTTCGAGGCGGGATCTCCGCTCAGTCTCACGGCATCGGTAGCGCGGACGGGGTCGTCTGCTGACTTGATCGGTTGCGGGAACCGGGCAGTAGCCGTGCCCAGGATCAACAGGCCGCACATCACTGCCGCCACCAGGTAGACCCATTTCCAGCTCGCTCCCACCAACAGGAGATAGGCTACGATCGCAGGGCCGATGATTGCGCCCACTCCAAAGAAGCCTTCGATCAGATTCATCGTACGAGCATGATCAGTAGTCGATCGAGATAGGTCGCCAATCAGCGCCAGCGCGCCGGCCTTGAAAATGCCAATGCCCAGCCCCGAGATGAACATCAGCGCGGTGAAGAAGAGGAAGTCGTGCCCCGCCGCAAACAGCGCCGAACCCAGCCCGAACATGACTAGCCCGATCAGGATCGTTACCTTCCGGCCCAATCGGTCTGCCAGAAAGCCAAGTCCGATCGCCGATATGGCGATGCCGGACATGGTGGCATACTGAAAGGATCCGCCCGCGGTCAGCCCCAGCTCAAACTCGCGGATTACTTCGGGAATAACTGTGCCGACAGAATCGGTGGTCATCGCGAACATCGCGAACATTGCAAACACCAGCGCCTTGAGCAGAAGCGGGCCGCCCTGGGAGCGGCTAACAGATCCGACGCTCATCGATCAGTTCCCCAGATGCGTTCGAAAGAAATCCGCGATGATGGCGTAGGCCTCGCGCGACTCGGGTAGCTCGGACCGAGATGAAACCATGGAACATACCGTCCCAGCCGTGGAAGGCTGGTTTCGACCCCGGCGCGGGTGAGCGCATCGTGCGAATCGAGCGCGGCGGAGAACTCGAACGAGCGTGTACCGCTGATGAGTAGCGTGGGCGGGAAGCGCGCGGTAACGTCATCCGACCCCAGCGGATAGACCAGCGGGTCGTCCGGGTTGGCCTTGCCCATGTAGGTCGGGCCCTGGTTTGGCGGAGGACCGGTCCGGCGGGACTTAGCATCCGGCAATTCCGGCAGATTGCCCGTTAGTGCGCCCGCCAGCGGAGTCGCATCGCCGCCAATATAGCCGCTGAGTGAGGCGCAAAATACACCTACCGCCGCCGGATTCGGCAGGTCGTGCGTCTGAAACCAGGCGACCGCTGTGCCGCGAGCAGGCCGCCGGCCGAGCAGCCATAGAGGCCGATGTGATCGGCGTCGTAATCTTTAAGCAGTGCGCGATACACAACCGCAACGTCCTCGCTTGCAGCGGGGAACCGGTGCTCGGGCCCCATGCGATAATCGATCGAAATAACCTTGATCCGCATCAGCGCGGCGAGCGGCACTCGACTCTACCAACGACGCAGAGCGAGCGCCCGTCACGAAACCGCCGCCGTGGACGTTGATCAGCACCCGGTTGGCATTCTCTGGCGCAATACCGACTGCCGGGGTAACGACATCGACCACGAATTCCTCCGATGCGGTCTTCGGCAATGGCAACGGCATAGCGTTCGCGCATCGGCCCAAGGAAGCCGAACATGATGCCGTCCTGCCGGGCCCGCTCTTCGGCCAGATCGGGCACAGCTGTGCCGAACGGCTTGTCGACGATGAGGTGCCGCAGATATTCGCGCCCTTCTGCGCTCATCAGATTCGACAGCGGTATTTCGACGCCGTCGAGGCGGATGGTTCCGTCCGCGAAATGCGATCATCGGCCTGGGCCCCCGCCGGTCCTGCGGCGCCGGCCACGACAAGCACCGCGAGGATTGCCCGCACCACCACCACGCACCAGGAACGCACCGGGTTGCCCGGTCGACGAAGGCTCATTCCCCGGTTGCCTCGACGAGATCGAGCAAACCGTTGACGATCGCCGATTCCGCACAGCCCGGCTTCAAGCGCGACGACGACCTCGAACGTGTTCTGACCGTAGGCCGCGTCGTGCGGGATGTAGCCCGAAGGTGCCGAACCGTTGGTCAGCGTCGCCATCATCGTGTTGCCTGGGGGGATTCGCGCTTGAAGCGCTGGGCGATCGGGTTGAACACTTCGGCATCCACGCCGCCGATGAAAACGTCGCCCACTCGCAGCAGGCTGAGTTGAAGAGCGATCGGATCGGCATCGTCATATGTTCCGGGATAGCCGGCGCGGCCGGTATCCAGTCGGTGGCGGCCGGGACAGGAGACCGATTGCAGGGCGCCGGCGATCGCGACCGTTTCGACAGGTCGTCGCAAGCTGGCGCGCATCACGTGCAGCACCTCTTCGCCCAGCATCAGGCCGAGCGCGGAATTCACCTGCTTTTGCTGTTCGAGCAGCAGATGAACCTCGCGGATCGTCTGCGATCGAGCCCCTGGCCGCCCGGGTGGCATGGCGTTGGTGATATCCTCGCCGCGGCCGGCATAGTCCTCGATGCGGATTTCGCGCAGATCGTAGGTCTGGTTGAAGAAGATCGGGTTCTGGTCGCCCGACGCGCCGCTGGACCAGACGGCCACCACATCGCCGCCCAGCGACGCCTCGAGATAGTTCGAGGCGGCACCGGGAATGTCGGCGCTGACCATGTCGAGATTGCCGGTGATACCGGGTGGACCGCAGTAATTGTAATAGACCGCGATCGGCGCGCCCGAACGTTCGAACCGGATCACCGCGACGGTCTTGTCCGATGGCGCCCTCATAATTGGGGCCTTCCCACCAGCGGCGGTTCTCCGGATCGATGATGTTGCGGTTGACGTTCATCCGAGATTGACCGGTGCCAAACGCCATGCGTGCCGGCTGCAGCTGCGAAGCGGCCTGGCTGACCGCGGAAAACAGCCGGGCCTCGAAGCCTGCGTTGCGCCGAAACGGGGCGCTGTGCGTATGGGTGGCGGTAAGCAGGAAATTCTCGGGTGCAATGCCCAGTTCGCTCTGCGCGCGGGACCGCAGAGCTTCCCACAATGCAGTGGGCAAGCCGCCAGCGTCCACCGTCAGCATCGCAGCGCGCCGATGTCCGTTATCGATAACGATTGCGCGGGCATAGAGCGGGTCAAGCACACCTCGGGACCCAGGAGACAGTTCATCAGCCATTGGAGTAATGTCGACCCGGGCGGCACCGGCTTGCAGCTGCCCGGCCTCGTCCGCCGCATGGGCATTCCCAGTCAGGAGCGTGAACGCTGCAAGAAACATCGCCATCCAGCCAAAGGGGAAACGAGCGGCTCCGCGCCTAGCAATTCGCACCATTACTCCTCCCGAACTTTATTTATGCAATCGATTACCGGGAGCATAGAACGCAATACGCAGGTCAGCAACCGCCCAAAATCGTCGCATGTTTTGGGCTTGACCGGGCACACCGACTGGCCATGGTCGGCGGTGAGACGGGAACGGGGATTTTTTGTGACAAACAGCAAAGCGCCCAAGGCGGCTCGCCCGAAGACCTCCAGTCCAATACAGGCCGATAAGGTTCGCAAGCCGCAAAATATCCAGGATCTCGCGCGCATTGCAGGCGTTTCTGCCGCCACTGTATCGAGGGCACTGGCTGGAACGGGCGATACATCTCGTCACCCACGCGTGACCGTATTCGAGCCCTGGCGGAGGAGTATGGGTTCCGGCCCAGCAATATGGCGCGAAACCTGCGCTGGCCGCACAGGGACCGTCGGCGTGATCGTGCCGCTTGGCCACGAGAAGACCCAGCACATTTCCGATCCGTTCTTTATGACCTTGCTCGCATATATTGCGGACCGAATCTCAATCGCGGATATGACCTGCTTCTGAGCAGGGTAGTGCCGCACGATCCCGAATGGCTTTCTCGGCAGGTCGATACTGGCAGGGTGGATGGCATGATCATAATCGGCCAATCCAACCAGTCCGATGTGATCAACAGCGTGGCGCGCTATTACGATCGACTGGTGGTGTGGGGCGCCGGTTGCCGACCAGAACTATTGCTCGGTCGGCAGTGACAACAGGCTGGGCGGCCGCTTGGCCACCGAACACCTCCTTTCGCTTGGGTGCCGCAAATTGGCGTTCTTCGGCGACCCATCGGTACCCGAGGTCGAGCAGCGGCTGGAAGGCTTTCGCGACGCCCTGCGAGAGGCTGGCAGCGGTGCTGTCGGCACGATTCTACCCGTCCATTTCGTGCCTGAACGCGCGCTTGAAGATATCTCCGGCTTCCTTGACCTAGCCGACAAGCTCGACGGCGTCTTTGCGACTTCGGATTTCATCGCCATGACGGCGCTTCAGGCGTTGCAAGATCGGCGCCGCGGTGTACCCGATGAAGTCAAGATCATCGGCTTTGACGATCTCGACCTCGCCCGCCGGACCGTGCCTTCGCTCAGTTCGGTGCGGCAAGACCTAGAAGCGGGCGCCGATGCGCTCGTGGACCTGCTATTCCGCAAGATTGCGGGTGAAACGGTTGAATTGGTCTCGCTCCAGCCCAGGCTGGTGGTGCGCGGCAGCACCTTGTCGGATTAGCTTGACCGACAGCGTCGTTCAGTCGGCCGCCTGATCCAGCGCAGCCTCCACCGCCGGTCCCGCCAATCCCTCCATTACCGAATAGCCCGCGCGCGTCGGATGGACGCCGTCATTGGCATATGCTGGATCGAATGCACCGTCCGGCGTCCGGAGCGGCGTGAAATAATCAACGAATGTCGCATGTTTTTCGCGGGCCAGTACGGCCAGTCGTTCATTGAGCGCCCAGACCACCGGCCTTGTATCGAATTCCGGCCGGGCAGCAGGCGAGACATGGGCGGGATGGAAGCCAATATCACGGCGATCCCGCCAGCCTGCGCCAAGTCGATCATAGCGCTTACGGTATTGATGTACTCTTCTTCCGTAATGGGCCCGGTTGCCCCGCCGATGTCGTTAGTGCCCGTCATGATGTGTACGGCCTGCGGTCGCAAGGCGACGACATCGTGCTGGAAGCGGGCCAGGATCTGCGGACTGCTCTGCCCGCTAATGCCCCGCGACACAAAACCGCGGTCGGCAAAGAATTGCGGGTCCGCCTCGATCCATCCTTCGGTGATGGAATCGCCGATAAATACCACGCGGGGCTGCACGCCGCTTGCCAACAGATCGGCATTTGCGTCGCGGTACCGGCACAAGAAGGGCCAGTCCGTGGCGAACTGCTGATCGCGGCGTGCGCGGAACGCTGCGCCGGCCGGGTTATCGCCGCTGAAGAAAGCAGCAGCCCCGCGTGAAAGCTCGTCCAGGTCGCGCGGGCGTGTTTCGAGCTGGGCGGCAAGCGCTGCGGCATCGCGCGGGGCAGGCAGCGGGCACTGAATCGTCGTACCGTTTACCGCCGAAAACTGCCTCCCCATCGCCGGAGCAGCGGCAGTCTCCTGCGCCGTCGCCGGGCTCACCAGCAAAGCGGCTGCCCCCCCAATCAATATGCCTGACCTGCGCATCCCCGCTCCCTTTTCTTCTTCTCCATTGGTCGCCATCATAACGCGAGGCCAGACATGAGCAATCGTTTGCACGGTCACATCTTGCCCGATAGGATTGCGACAAGGGAGAATGACATGCGCTGCAAGGGAATTCTGGCGATCCTCGTACTGGCGCTGTTCCCGTCACCAATCCAGGCAAGTCCATCCGTTTCCTGGGTCGAAAGCTGGGGCACGGCGCTGCCTCTGCAACCGCCGCCGCCTTCGCCATTCGGCAATGCGCGCCCGCCCGCACCGCCTCCGCCGCAAGACCCGGCTGTGAAGCAGGACCGGCCAGCGGCGCCCAATCCCCGCTTGCCCTATCCCGCTGCGTTCGAAGACCAGACCGTACGCATGATCGTGCGCCCCACCATCGGCGCAAAGCAATTCCGGCTGGAATTTGCCAACCGCAATGGAGCGCAGGCGGTGCAAACCGGTGCGATCCATGCCGCACTCGCCAACGCGGATGGCAGCATCATCGCCGGCACCGATCGTGCGGTAACTTTCAGCGGACGCCCGGAACTGACGTTACTCCCGGGTTCGCGAGTAGTGAGCGACCCTGTCGAATTGCCAGTTGGCGCACTGGCGCATGTCGCGGTGTCGATCTACCTGCCGGACGCTACGCCGACAGACACGGTCGACGACATCGGCCTGATGCCCGCATTCATCGCCCCAGGAAATCAGGTGGCGCACCAAGTGCTGGCAGAGCCACTTGTGACAGGCTCCTATTTCTGGCTACGCGGTCTCAGCGTGCCGGCTTCGGATGGCGATGGCGGCGCGATAGTGACGCTGGGCGATTCAATCACCGAAGGTTATGCAACCACATTCGGCACGCACCGAAGCTGGCCCGATCTACTGGCAGAGCGCTTGCAGGCGGCCCCCGGATTGCAGAACTGGGCCGTAATCAACACAGGTATTTCGGGCAATCGCATCCTCCGCGCCGGCGCCGGAGATGCGGCTATCGCGCGCTTTACCGAAGACGTGCTGAGCCGCCCTGGTGTCCGCTGGGTGGTTGTGCTGGAATCGATCAACGACATCAACATGTCGATCATGCCCGGCATGCCGCCCGGACAAATTGCGAGTGCAGAGGAGATTATTGTTGCACTCGACCAATTGATCGAACGCGCGCATCTGCACCGGATTGAAGATCGCTGGTGGAACAGTATTGCCAACAAAAGGTCTGCCTTTTTACAGCGAAGAGGGGGAAGGCATGCGGCAGCAGATCAATCACTGGATCCGCACAAGTGGACGCTTCGATGCGGTGATCGATTTCGATGTTGCCACTCGTGACCCCGCCGATCCGTTGCAAATCAATCCGGCGTTCGATCCGGGCGATCATGTTCATCCCAACGACGCCGGCAATCGGGCAATGGCGAACGCTATCGATCTGGATATGTTTCGCGATCGATAACAGACGGCCCACGGGCTAACGGTTTGCTGCCGAAATCGGCACAAGCCCGCGTCCTGTCCGATCGGTCGAGCCTTTGACCAAACGCGCGTGTTTTCTAACGACCCCGGCAG
>CAVZRU010000003.1:0-680177 GCA_963777785.1 uncultured Alphaproteobacteria bacterium | reverse complement strand
CCCGATGCTAGTATCGACGATGATGTCGTGGCTCATGATCCTGCACGGGGCCGTGATGGCATCGCGTATCTCGTCCGCCAGATGGGCGACCGCTGCCGGATCTTCCACGTCGGATTGAATGACCGCGAACTCATCGCCGCCCAGCCGGGCAACCGCATCGGTTTCCCTCACACATTGGCGAAGCCTGGTGGCAACGACCTGCAGCAAGTCGTCACCAATCTGGTGGCCCAAGGTATCGTTGATATTCTTGAAATTATCGAGGTCGATAAACAGGACGGCCAAGTGCTTGTCATGGTCGTTCCAGCGCAAGGCGTGGTCGAGGCGAACCTTGAACATTTCCCGGTTGGGAAGGCCGGTCAAAGCGTAATGATGCGCCATATGCGCAATTTGCGCCTCGCTCTGCTTCAGCTCGGTGACATCTTCGTGAGTGGCAACCCAGCCGCCATTTGCCAGCGGTGAATTGACTACGTGAATGATCCGGCCATCGGGCGTCGATTCTATTGGGAAGTCGTCTTCCCGCGCCTGATCCTGGTGATCATATCCGCGTGATAATCGTCCACGTCGCCTGTCAGGAACCGGCCTGCTTGCGGTTTTCGAGCAGGGTTTCAAGCGAGATCCTGGCTCGGTCGTTTCCTTGGACAGGCCATACATCTCGAAATAGCGATCGTTGCAGACCACCATCATTTCATTCGCATCGAACACCACCAGGCCTTGGGTAATGCTGTTGAGTGCATCCTTGAGGTGCCGCAATTCGCTGGCCAGGATCCCCCGCGTCCTGTGCAGAGGGATTGCGCGGAATTCATCGCTCGAGGCAGCGTGCCTCAAACGTCTCGCGCCGGAGCGCGCAATTGCTGATTGCCTTTCCAGGCGACTTTGCGGCTTCATCCTGCGTCCCAACCTCGCATTACGCGCTGGAAGGTCACAGGCCGACTAGCCCTTGACCCACTCTTGCTGGGCCAAAAAACATAATCTTATTATGAAATTGATAACGCCGCTTGTTTGGGAGTGAAGGCGAAAACCCACCCCTACCCGCTCATCGAGCTTGCTGAAGCGGGCCTTTTCAGAGCGAATGCGCCCTAAGAAGTGAGCGACTTCTAGGGGAACAGTGGCCGCGCCGCAGACATTCCATCTGAAAACCGCAATGTTCGGATGAGAAGAAAGTGCGCACCCATCGTTCCGATTGAACCGATGTAAATGCGGCAGCCTCAAACACTCACTAGCCTAGACTTAAGTCCGCGAAGCGCACCCGCGCGGCATCGATAAATGCGCGCACGTTGACCGAGGCCCTTCGATTCGCCTGATAGACAAGATGCACCGGCACTGGCGCCGGTACGTGCTCGTCCAGTACAGTCACTAGGCGGCCGGCAGTGATCGCGTTCATCGCCTGGTACGACAGCACGCGGGCGATGCCGGCGCCGTCGGCCACCGCATCGATTGCGGCATCCGCGCCATTTACCGTCAGGCGCGGTTCAACCCGGATTGCAGGCTTGCCTGCAGACCCGAAGCGCCATTCGTGCGATCGTTCGAGCTCGGTAAAGGCAACCAGCGCGTGATTGTGGAGCGCCGGGACATTCGTCGGCACGCCGTGCTGTGCGAGATAGGCCGGGCTTGCCACAAGCACGCGGCGCACTTCACCCAACTTGAGCGCGTGAAGCGAACTGTCCGACAAGTCCCCGATCCGCACCGCGACGTCGATCCCCTCGTCAACCAACCGAACGATCCGGTCGGTCAAGGTCAGCTCTACCTTGAGCGCCGAATGAGTGCGCAGCAAACCGGTCACGACAGGCAGGATATGTAGCCGCCCGAATGTGACCGGCGCTGTGATCACCAGCGTGCCGCCCGGGTTGGCTCCATCACCGCGCAGAGCCAGCGCGGCATCGTCGAGGTCAGCCAGCACGCTGCGGCAGCGCGTCAGATAGAGCGCGCCTTCCTCGGTCAGGCGGACCGAGCGGGTCGTGCGCCGCAGCAATACTGCGCCGAGCGATTGTTCGAGCGCGGCGACCGCCCGGCTGGCTGCAGTGGGCGATATGCGCATCCGCCGCGCGGCTTCTGCAAAGCTGGCATGGTCTGCCACCATGACGAATGTCCGCAAGGTTTCGAGCCGATCCATTATTATGCCGTTATCCGCAAGAGTGATGTTTCAAATGAACAAATTATCACGCAATTGAGAATGATGCATCTCTTATGGGCAGGCCGCACCCCGCAGCCAGCAAATGGAGAAACCCCATGTCCCGCCTGACCATCCCCACCCGCGAAAACTCCCCGAAAAATCCCAGCCGCTCCTCGGCGCAGTCGAGAAAATGCTCGGCAGCGTGCCTAACCTATTCCGCCTCGTCGGCACCAGCCCGGCATTGCTTGAGGGCTATCTCGGGCTCAATGGCGCGCTTTCGCGGACATTGGACGCGAAGACCCGCGAACGCATCGCGCTGGCGATCGCCCAGGCCAATGGCTGCGACTACTGCCTCTCGGCGCACAGCTATCTCGGCCTGAACCTGGCCAAGATCGACGCGGCCGAAATTGCACTCAACCGCTCCGGCCACTCGGGTGACGCCAAGGCTGACGCCGCCGTCGATTTTTGCGCGCAAAGTGCTCGAAGCGCGGGGCAAGGTGAAAGACGGCGACATCGCCGAAGTCAAGCTCGCCGGCTTCAGCGAAGCGCAAGTGATCGAGATCGTCGCTCATGTCGGCATCAACGTGCTGACGAATTACGTCAACAACGTCGCCGAGACCGACATCGACTTCCCCGTCGTGCTCGGCGCGCAAGCCGCCTGACGGCCCCTTCCGCCGGCGAGCTCCCCTTCCCTCGTCGGCGGAACCCCTTTGCAACCGGAGACCCGAACATGGCCAATGCCTTTCTCGAAATCGCGATAACTCCCAGTGTTCGCGCCGCCCAAGCCGCCAATGGTAGCGCCGGATTGTACGACCGTATTGAAGGTAAGCAGCGCCGCGCGATCGCCTGGGCGCAGCCGAGGCTGAGTTCATCGCCGCGCGAGACAGCTTCTACATCGCGAGCGTCTCCGAAAGCGGGTGGCCCTATGTCCAGCATCGCGGCGGCCCGCCGGGATTTCCTCAAGGTGATCGACGAAGGGATGCTGGCCTTCGCCGATTTCCGCGGCAACCGCCAATATCTCACTCTCGGCAATATGCTGCCGACGATCGCGTCGCGCTCATCCTGGTCGATTATCCGCGTCGCCGGCGGCTGAAGCTGCTTGCCCGGATCGAAGAGCGCGATCTTGCCGCCGAGCCGGAACTGGCTGCAGTGCTTGCCCATCCCGACTATCGCGCGGTGATCGAACGCGCCTTCGTGCTGCATGTCGAGGCGTTCGACTGGAACTGCCCGCAACATATCGTCGCCGCGCTTCACCCAGGCCGAGATCGCCGCGGCAAGCGAGCCGCTCCACGTGCGTCTCGGCCGAACTGGAAGCCGAAAATGCCGCCCTTCGCGCCGATCTCGCCAAAGAGGACCAGACGACATGACCGAGCTCGAAACCGCTCGCCCGCCGTTGCCGCCCTTCACGCGGGAGACCGCGCTGGCGAAAGTGCGCGCCGCGGAAGATGCCTGGAACAGCCGCGATCCGGAACGCGTCGTCGCTTGCCTACACGGTCGACAGCGAATGGCGAAACCGCGACCAGTTCGTCACCGGCCGCCCCGCGATCGTCGCATTCCTGCCGGAAAATGGGCCCGCGAAGAAGACTATCGGCTGGTCAAGGAACTGTGGGGCTTCCTGGGCAACCGCATGGCGGTACGCTTCCAGTACGAGTGCCGGATCGCGGGCCAGTGGTATCGCTGCTACGGCAACGAATTGTGGGAGTTCGCCGACAACGGCCTGATGCGCCGCCGCGAAGCCTCGATAAACGATCGGCAGATTGCCGAAGCAGATCGCCGATTCCGTTGGGACGCTGCATCTCCGCGGCCGCTCGATCACCCCGGCATTCCCGGTGTAGACGATTGAGCGTTATACACATTGCCGCCCTGTCGGGCAGCTTGCGGGCAGCCACAAAGCGGCTTCGCAAGTCAGGATCAGAACGATTGCAGGCGGTCTGCTATTCCGCAAAGCATTCGCGCAGTCGTCGGAACGAGCAGCCCTCGCTCAGCTGGCCTGTGTGGACGGCGCGTTCTTCTGCATCAGTTCGAAGGCTTTTTCGTACCATTCGCTGCCAGGGTAGTTCGAGCCCAGTACTGCCGCATTCTTTTGGGCTTCTTCGGGCAGACCCAGCGCCAGGCTGGTTTCTGTCAGCCGGTAAAGCGCTTCGGGCGTGTGGCTGGTGGTGGTGTAATTCTCGATCACATTGGTGAAGCGGATCTGCGCCGCCAGCCATTTGCCGCTGCGTTCGTACAGCCGGCCGATTTCCATTTCCTTGCCGGCCAGATGGTCGCGCACAAGGTCAAGCTTCAGGCGGGCATCGGCGGCATATTGCGTGCGCGGGAACCGGCGATCGACTTCCGTCAGCGCATCGAGTGCCTGCTTGGTGATCGCCTGGTCGCGGTCGACGTCGCTGACCTGCTCGTAATAGCACAGGGCAATCAGGTAATAGGCGTAAGGCGCGTCCTTGTTGCCCGGATGGATCGAGAGGAAGCGCTGCGCCGACTGGATCGCCTGGTTGTAATTGCGCGCGGCGTAATAGCTGAAGGAGCTCATCAGCTGTGCCCGGCGGGCCCATGGCGAATAGGGGTGCTGGCGCTCGACTTCGTCGAACAGGGCAGCCGCCACCTTGGTGTCACCGCGATCGAGCCGATCCTTCGCCGCCGCATAAAGCGTTTCCACGTCGCGCGCGACATAAGCGGAATCGCTGTTTTTTCCTCCTCCGCCGCAACCGGCGGTCAAGGTGATGGCAAGGGCTGCCCCGGCGAGGATAACTGGCCGGAAAGCGGAGCGATTGAAGCGGCTGATCGAACTCATGGCCAAGCCTATAGACAGCCCCCGGCTGAACGCCAAGTGAAGTATCGTCAACTATTCCCAGAACGCGACGGAGCGTACTTCGATGCTCTCGCGGATGCGCGCGTCGGGAAAGCTGCTGTCGCGAAAGGCGGTGTGCGGGCAGCGCCAGGTGCGCGAATGGTCGCTGTCGTGAAACTTGAACAGCAGGGCATCGTCGCGCCTGCATGTTGGAGAAATACCACCAGCGATGCGCCGGAGAGTGGGAAAAGATCGTGGCGGCGATCATGTTTTCCTCGCCTTCGACCGGGATTTGCGCCTGCGCCGCGTCCGGCAATTCGTCGACCACGAACAGCGTGTTGCTCTTCTCTTCCCCTTCGAAGCTGGTGCGCCCGTCGCACAGCGCGAGCGGCACGTCCTGCGGCGCCGGGCGAGAAGGTGCGCCAGAAGGAGCTGATCAGGAACCGCTTGTAGCCCGGGCCGTCGGGAAAATGCTGGCGATAGGTCGCCTCGGCCATGCGCCGCGCAGTGGGGCTCGTTGATATCGACATGCGCCTCGCCCGCCGGCGGCTGGATCCCGCCGCTGTGAGTGTAGCCCTTGACCTTTTCCTGCGCCCGCGCCGAAAGGTCGGCCGACGTGCGGATCATCCAGCCGCGCGCCACGGCCTTGCTCGCGCCGGTCAGCCGCATCACTTCCCGCTCAACCTCACGCTCATACAGCGCGTCGACGGCGGCTTTGTCGTGAAAATCCGCGATTGCAGTGGGGCATTTGGCCATCACGAAGCCGTGTGTGTCGAGCGTGAAGTGATCGCGCATCGGCATGCCGTCGCGCAGCGATCACTTCGTGGTCGCTGTAGGTGCCGGTGTTGAGCTCCTGCCCCTGCGAGACATAGCGCCGCGTCAGGAAGTCGCCCGGGTCGACATAGCGGATCAGGGCGCGGGTCTGGCGCGCGGTTTCCTCGATATCGCTCGGGGCCAGGGTCGCCATTGCATCCTCTCTCGTTGATTCTGTCCGTTTCAGCCTATTGCCATGCGCTGCCACCCGCTTGCAAGCAACGAAGGGGGCTTGCGCGCCGCCTGTTAGTTGGCGAAACGGGGCCGGATAATTTCCTGGAGGGGATACAAGCATGAGCGCCTTGCCGCCGACAATCGACGATACCGCAATCTGGGACGCATGGCTGTCGCAGTTCCGCCTGCCGATACTCAACGTCTGCTGCGAAGCGGGCCTGTTCCGCGCGCTGTCCGACAAGGCGCTGTCGACCGAGGAGCTGGCGGCGAACTCGGCGTCGATACCCGCGCGCTCTCCATGTTCCTCGCCGCGCTCTGCGCCGATGGCTATGTCGAGAAGCGGCTCGGCCTGTGGCGCGCGACCAGCCTGGCGCGCACCTGGCTCCACCCGGAAGCGAAAGGCTATTGGGGGCACTTCCTCAAGTCGATCGACAATAACGACCATCTCGGCACTCGCCTGGCCGATGCGCTGCGCAGCGGCGTGCGGCCCGAAGGCGTCGACGCACGCCCCTCGGGCTGGGAAGCGGGCTCCATGCCGCAGGAAGTCGCCGACGGCATCGCCAGCTTCATGCAGGCGCATAGCCAGGCCCCGGCGCTCGGCGCGGCACGCATGCCCGAATTCGGCGAGCTCAATTGCCTGATGGACGTCGGCTGCGGCTCGGGCGTCTACGGGATCGAGATCGCCAAGGCCAACACCGCGCTCAAGGTCGTGCTGATGGACCTCAAGGAAGTCGCCGCCGAGGCCGCCAAATATGTCGCCGCCGAAGGGATGGAAGGCCGCGTCTCCACCGCCGGGGTCAACATGTTCGAGGAGGCATGGCCGAGCGAGCCCGACGGGCACCTGTTCTGCAACGTGTTCCACGACTGGTCGGCCGAGACCAACCGCCAGCTCGCCAAGAACAGCTTCGATGCGCTGCCCAGCGGCGGCCGCATCTTCCTCCACGAAATCCTGATGAACGACGACTACACCGGCCCGTTCGAAGCCGCGGCGTTCAGCCTGCTGATGCTCATCGGCACGCTCGGCCAGCAATATTCGCTCCCCGAGTTCAAGGAGATCCTCGAAGGCGCCGGCTTCGTCGACGTCCAGGCCACGCGCACCGGCGGCGGCTATTACTCGCTGGTCAGCGCCCGGAAACCGTAGTTTTCTTTGGCCTCAAGCGCCGGCGGACCCATCCGGGCCCTTAGGCTTCCGCGCCATAAGGCGCGACGCGCGTTCGCGCTTGCGGTCCGCCGGTTGCGGACCGGACCGCGCACACCGTTAAGTAGAAACCGCAGGTCCAAACTTAACCCTGCCGCTTCACGGCCCCTAACCGCTCCCCCGGCATGCTCGCGCATCATGCCGGGGAGACAGGCCATGTTGAAATTGCTGCTTGCCGACGAGGGCGGCGCGACCGCGATCGAATACGGGCTGATCGCCGCGCTGATTGCCATCGCATCGATCATCGCGTTCCAGACGCTCGGGCTCAATCTGGTGGACATCTTCACCACGCTGGCGAACGCACTGGTCTAGACGCGACGCTGCCAGGCGCGTGGTCCGGGCGGCGACCAGCCGCCCGCAAGCGCGAACGCGCGCCGCGCCTTATGGCGCGAAAGCCAAGCGAGCCGGATGGCTCGCGCCCGGCGCCTGAGGCCAAAACAAAAGAATCCATTTTCCTACACGCGCATTTCTCGTCATGTGGATTCGCTCCAAAGCAAGGAGCATCCCATGACCAGTCCCTCCGCGCCCGCACGGCGCAAGCATACCCTCCCCGCCTTCACCCCCGTCCCGCGCCTGAAAGAGCGCAGCAACGGGTGGAACCCTGAAGTCCAGCTCGCCTTCATCGAGGCGCTGGCCAGCACCGGCAGCGTGCGCGCCGCCTGCCGCCGCGTGAACCGCAGCGAATGCGGCGCCTACCAGATGCGCCGCCACCCCGAAGGCCGCAGCTTCGCCAAGGCGTGGCAGGCCGCATTGGCGCTCGGCGTCCAGAAGCTCGAAGACATCGCGATGGACCGCGCGCTGAACGGCGTGGAAGTGCCCGTCTATGCCTATGGCAAGATCATCGGCACGCGCCGCGTCTATAATGACAAGCTGCTGATGTTCATCCTGCGCAACCGCGCGACCGAACGCTTCCCCGGCGGGCGCGGCATCAAGTTCGACCCCGCCGACACGCGCCAGCTCAAGCGGCTGAAGAAGCAATGGCACGAAGAATGGGCCCGCGAACGCGCGATCGAGGAGAACACTCGGGCGCATGAACGCGGCAAGACGATGATGTCGGAAATGGACCGGCTCTATGAGCGCTGGCTATCCGACATGAGCCCCGCCACCCGCGAGGCCTATCTCGCTTTCCGCGCCGCCGAGGACCATGACAAGGAAACCCATTACAACTGGCGAACCACTCTCGGGATGGAAGAGCGCAACCAGTGGATCGAGGAAACCAGGAAGTGGATCGAAGAGCAGATGGACCGCCCCCGCGCCAAGATCTACCGGATGGTCGACATGCGCCCCCACATCACCGAGGCCATCGAGCGCGACAAGGCGATCAAGGCCGACAGGAAGGCCCGCAAGAAGGCGGCCAAGGAGCAGGAAAAGCAGGCGCGGATAGGCGGAGGCGGCTGACGTCCCTCTCACTCCCCTCCCGCCTGCGGGAGGGGCATCCCCCATCTCCCCTCCCGCCAGCGGGAGGGGCCGGGGGTGGGCCGTCCTAGCGCGGAGGCCGCCGCCTGAACGCCAGCCGCATGGCAATGGCCAGCGCGATCCCGATGCCGATCCCGCCAATGACATTGTCCATCGCCATACCGATCGCCACGCCAATCGCGACGCCCAGCACAATGGGAGAGAGGTTCTGCATGTTCATAGGAGAACACGTGGCCACCCCTCCCCGCCACGCAAGCCGCGCTACGGCAGGATGGTGGTGCGGCGGGGTGAGAGGGGGGACGCTTGTCGGATGCGGGGGTGGGCAAAACGCAGCAACCTCGACGCCTTAACGGACTGGATGGTCAGCCCGCCCTACAAATGCGTGTCTGCTGTGCGGATCCTATCCAGAGCTGATGGTGGTGGAGCGGACGACTGATAGCTGAACGGGCGTTAGGGCACCACTAACCCCAGCTAATTGGTCGGCCTAAACGGCCTCGAGGCAGCTGGTTAAACCAGTCTCCGATGGCACCCTGCATTGCAGTCGAATAGCTATTCCGGAGATTACGAACGTGCGGATACAAATCATCTCCCTCGAAGTTTCTTAAATGTTCCGGAATTTCGATAGCTTCCCTGCCCCAATAAGAGAACGTCTGAGAAATCAAAACAAACTTAGAATTGAGATCGCGGGACGCATTCTCCTCGTTCCAACTTCCGTCCTCAAGACTGTGGTGCGAGTCCTCTTGTACCCAGTTACCGGCTCCATCAGAATGATAGATGTTATCTCCATACATGCGGGCTCTGCCCGCAGAGAATACTGGTCGCCTCTTCAAAAAACGCTCGTCAAGCCAGTACTCGTCGAAAGTGACCTTCTCTTGCACTCTCATTGCGAATATTAGCACCTCACCAATGCCTAATGCCTTCGCGGCGCAGCCAAAGACTAGGTCCCCCTCTCTCGCGCCCTGCCGGATGTCGGGCTTACAACAGGCGACAGTGCAGTATCCGAAGAACGGGTTAGGAGCGAAGCCGAAGTCTCTGCTGATCTTATAAGACCAAACGGTCATCTATTGGCACTTAACTCGTTTAGCTTTTCTAGCCTCTGCTGGTTCTCCATCTGGCCTTATCCGCTCAGGAGTCCCCTCAAAGATTTTATCAACAATGGGCTGGTCAGTGTCTGGCACATGCCCGTCAATCACGTCATCGAGTTCTGAAGGAAGGTTTTCCGGATCTCCACCGACTGTCACAACCTGACAACCCATGTCAGAGCCAAGTCCACCAATCGCGCCAAGTGGTTCTGCGTCATCGCCAAGAAGCAAGACACACAAGTCCGCTTTTTGCAGACACTCCCTTAATTCATCCGGTAATGAGCTTAGGTCACCCGCCCGAACGGCTTCTGCTCGCTCCTTAGCGATCTCGAACGAAACAACCGCGTAGCCCAGCTCCTGGAGATGATCCTCGACTGCGTCGACGGAGCCCTGATAGGAGCTGAGGTAAACAACACACGCAAGTTTGCCAGCCATAAAAACCTCCTGTTCCCATGGAACATATCAGCAACAGGAAATTGGCGCAAACCTAGATGAGATTGGGCTGTGTGGAAAAGTCCAATACTTCGTCAAGACCATGTGACGAGGCAACTCCGGCGCGGAATTCCGAAATGCCTCCATAACTAGGATGGCGGACTTTTAAACAAGAAAGCCCCAAATCCTCTAATCCCGCTTCGGCGTCGTTGCCGATTGCGACTACCTGATTAGGATTCAAGAGCTGCAAGAGCTCTTTTAGAATTGGGGCCGCCTGCGCGCGCTCACGCCGCGTGTGACATCTATTTGTGAGGGGGCGTCCATCCTCATGAGGGTGCAATGGAAAGACGTTCCATGTGAACACTGACATTTTCAGCCGACCAATCATGTCCCAAAAGACGCTCGCGGTGCGCTCGGCTATGACCGGGCCATGTGTCGCCCTGCGAAGCTTCAGTTTCCCTGAATAAATCGTGGCCAGGCGATCGAGATGAACTTCGTCCGTCAAGGCGATGCCCGTCCTTCGTCCCCCACGGTAACCAAGGTCCCGACCAATCCAAACGCTAAGGTCCGGGGCTTCCAAGGCGGCGTTCAGAAACTGCTCAAGATTTGCTCGCCTCCGTTCCGGCGCGTCAGGCCGATCGTATATGGGACAAATATCTACGTAGGGATTGAACACAGACGGCATGCGCACGTCTGCAACCATCTCTATAAAACTCTTCGGATTTATCAACGGCCTCCAGTCAGCCGCTTTGCCGCCCCCCATCGCTAGCTATCATAGAGCTAGCTGTGGATATCGGGGACAACTGTTCGAAACCAGTGGGCAAAGAAATGCTCCCCAAGCCTTGACTTCCTCATGGCTGGCTCTGCTCCCCTTGAAAAGATCTATTCGTCTTCATGAAGGTGTCCCATTACGATTGCACGGCCATTCAACGTCAGAACGCCTCGCCGATGTTTTCGTAAAAAACTAAAGGCTTCGAATCCTTGAAGAATTGCCTTTTCCCAAGCCCAGTAAGGCGCATCCTGCACTTCATATCCATCAACAAAGTGATGAATTTGCTTAAGCAGGTCAAAGCTTAGCCTACCGCGCTCCACACCTTCGAAGAAGCGCGCGCTCTTCGCTTCGTTGAAAACAAAGGAAGCCACACCTTCCTCTATCAAAATGGCTCTCGCACCGTCTTCAGCTTCGTCGAGGGCTTTTTCGCTCTTGCGTTTGAGCTTGAAAAGCGCCCTCGTCACCGGAGACCACCCTAACACCGCGGCGTACGCATAATGAAATACGTCGTGAAATCTGTAGTCGTCCGGGTCTGATATATTGTCGGTAAGTCGATCCCCAATCAGCACCCCATTGCAGGACTGATAAACAAAATATGAGCCACCCTCTCCCCTCACCTCAACGATCTTAACCGTTAATGTGGTCGGAAGGCGTTCATAGGCAGGAAAGCGCTTATCACGCCTCGGCTCGTATCTCCGTTGGCTCGGCCAGCGACTTCTCAATCTTCCTTAGATTTTCTTTAGCGACAGTGGAGAGGGCGATATTCGTACGGGACGAAACGTGCAGCAAATCGCCAAATAGATCAGCTAAGCTAGTGAAAATTCCCTCAGGGTCGGTTCGCTTTTTGCGCAAAAATTCGCGGTGCTCAGTTAGAACCTTAGCCGCGGAAGCCGCTAGATCAATTAACCGCCACTCGAGGAGCAGACTGGGCTCGACGACCTCTGACTTATCAATCCTTTGTATGTCGGCGAATGTCAGCTTCGAAGGTGCTTTTTGAACCTCGAGCTCCCGCTTCATAAGAGCTCGTTGCGCTAATCGACCCAGTCGAATGTCATTTCGATCGGCTGTAACCGCGATATACCAGAGCAGGTCACCCAACTCCTCCATAACCCGCTCGCGGTATTTCGGTGGCTCGACCTTATCTCTCTGCTTCTTTTTGACTTCGGCTAGAACACTCCCCGCTTCGCCCAAAAGACCAAGCAAAACGAACGCCGCCGTATCCGTCCCTCTATTGATATCGGTGCGACGTGCTGCCTTTTGATAACGATCGAGCTCCACAAGCTCTTACCCCCCAATACCGTTCCACAGCGCATAAGTGCATTTTCGGCATGGGAAGTCAAAGGGCGGGAATACGAGACAACCGGTGCAATCCGCCCATCCGCAGGGCAGTGCTAACGCCTCCTGCGGAATGCTCACATTCCTCCCCGCGTAGGCGTCCGGCCAGCTTCGCTTCCGCGGGGACAGGCCGCCTACCGGCGCTCCCGCATCTCGATATCGCTGCCCACCCCCAGCCCCTCCCGCAAGCGGGAGGGGGAGAAGAAGGTTACTCCTCCCCCATCCGCAGCGCCGCAATGAACGCTTCCTGCGGGATGCTGACATTGCCATATTCCCGCATCCGCGCCTTGCCCTTCTTCTGCTTTTCCAGCAGCTTCTTCTTGCGGGTGATGTCGCCGCCGTAGCACTTGGCGGTCACGTCCTTGCGCATCGCGGCGATGGTTTCGCGGGCGATGACCTTGCCGCCGATCGCGGCCTGGATCGGGATCTTGAACAGGTGGCGCGGGATCAGGTCCTTCAGGCGCTCGCACATGCCGCGGCCGCGGTCTTCGGCGACGTCGCGGTGGACGATCATGCTCAGCGCGTCGACCGGCTCGTCGTTGACGAGGATGCTCATCTTGACGAGGTCGCCCTCGCGCAGGCCGATCTGCTCGTAATCGAAGCTGGCATAGCCGCGGCTGATCGATCTTCAGCCGGTCGTAGAAATCGAACACCACTTCGTTGAGCGGCAGTTCGTAGGTCACCTGCGCGCGGCCGCCGACATAGGTGAGGTCGGTCTGGATGCCGCGCCGGTCCTGGCACAGCTTGAGGATCGAGCCGAGATATTCGTCGGGCGTGTAGATCATCGCCTTGATCCACGGCTCGTCGATCTGCTCGATCCGGCTGGGATCGGGATAGTCGGCCGGGTTGTGCAGCATCGATCTCGCGCGCGTCGTCGGTCTTCGACTGGCCGAGCTGGATGCGGTAGACCACCGATGGCGCGGTGGTGATGAGGTCGAGATCGTATTCGCGGGTCAGCCGTTCCTGGATGATCTCCAGGTGCAGCAGGCCGAGGAAGCCGCAGCGGAAGCCGAAGCCGAGCGCGGCGCTGCTTTCCATCTCGAAGCTGAAGCTGGCGTCGTTGAGGCGCAGGCTGGCAGATGCTTTCGCGCAGCTTCTCGAAATCGGCGGCGTCGACCGGGAACAGGCCGCAGAACACCACCGGCTGGACTTCCTTGAAGCCGGGCAGCGCCTCGGTGGCGCCGTTCTTCACCGTGGTGATGGTGTCGCCGACGCGGGCCTGCTCGACTTCCTTGATCTGCGCGGTGATGAAGCCGATCTCGCCCGGGCCGAGCTCGTCGAGCAGCTCGATGCGCTTGGGGGTGAAGCAGCCGACGCGGTCGATCAGGTGCTCGGTGCCGCCGTGCATGAACTTGACGCTGAGGCCCTTGCTGATCGACGCCGTCGATCACGCGCACGAGGATGACGACGCCGAGATAGGGATCGTACCAGCTGTCGACCAGCATGGCCTTGAGCGGCGCGTCGCGGTCGCCCTTGGGCGGGCGGGATGCGGGTGACGACGGCTTCGAGCACGTCGTCGATGCCGATGCCGGACTTGGCGCTGGTGAGCACGGCGTTCGGATGGCGTCGAGGCCGATGATGTCCTCGATCTCGGCGCGGACCTTTTCGGGCTCGGCGGCGGGGAGGTCGATCTTGTTGATGACGGGGACGATCTCGTGGTCGTGCTCGATCGACTGGTAGACGTTGGCGAGCGTCTGCGCCTCGACGCCCTGCGCGGCGTCGACCACCAGCAGCGCGCCTTCGCAGGCGGCGAGGCTGCGGCGAGACCTCATAGGCGAAGTCGACATGGCCGGGCGTGTCCATCAGGTTGAGCTCATAGGTCTCGCCATCCTTGGCGGTGTAGTTGAGGCGCACGGTCTGGGCCTTGATGGTGATCCCGCGCTCGCGCTCGATGTCCATGTTATCAAGGACTTGCTCGCGTCATCTCGCGCGCGGTGAGGCCGCCGGTGAACTGGATCAGCCGGTCGGCCAGCGTCGACTTGCCATGGTCGATATGCGCGATGATGGAAAAGTTGCGGATGTGCGAAAGCTCGGTCATCCCGCGCCCTTACCCGCGCTTTCATGCGGTGTCAGCAGGGAGCTTGCACTGCCTGCTCGAATTGGTCCATGCTGCGTATGTTGCGCCACTCGCGGGAGAGAACGACTTTGCGGCACATCGCCATAATCGGCTCGGGCCCCGCGGGTTACTACACCGCCGAAGCCGCGCAGAAGGCATTCGAAGACGACGTCCGGGTGGACGTGTTCGACCGTCTGCCGGTGCCCTACGGCCTGATCCGCACCGGTGTCGCGCCCGATCACCAGTCGATCAAGGGCGTCTCGCGGCGCTATCGAGAAGACCGCTCTGTCCGAGAACGTACGCTTCGTCGGCAATGTCACGATCGGCCAGGACATCACGATTCCCGAGCTGCAGCAGCTCTACGACGCAGTAGTGCTGGCAACCGGCGCACCCAATGACCGTCCGCTCGAAATACCTGGTGAGCGATCTCGCCAATGTATTCGGCAGCGCCGCGTTCGTCGGCTGGTACAACGGCCATCCGCAATTCGCCGACCTCGATCCCGACCTCTCGGGCAAGACTGCCGTGGTGATCGGCATGGGCAATGTCGCGCTGGATGTGGCGCGCATCCTCTCCAAGACGCCAAGCGAGTTTGAAGGCAGCGATATCGTCGCCCACGCACTTGAAACGCTTGCCGGATCTTCCATTGAGCGGATCGTTCTACTTGGGCGGCGCGGCCCGCACCAGATCATGATGACCCCCAAGGAACTGGGCGAACTGGGTCAGCTCCAACGTGCTGTCCCGCATGTCGACTCCGTCCGATCTACCCGAGGAAAGCGAAGATGCGCTGCTCGAACCGGGCCTGCGCAAATCGGTGACCCATCTGCGCAGCTTTGCCGCCATCCCGCGAGGCTGACCGCGCTCGAAAAGCCAATCGACATCGAATTTGCATTCTTCGCTCAGCCCAAAGCACTCATGGGGCACGGCAAGGTCGAAGCGATCGAAGTCGAACGTACCGAGGTGGTGAACGGACAGGGCCGTCGCAACAGGAGAGTACGGTACGATACCTGCACAACTGGTGATCAGCTGCATCGGCTATCGCACTTCTCCTATACCCGACGTGCCCTTCGAGGAACGCGCCGGGCGCTTCGCCAACGACGAGGGTCGCATTCTGCCAGGCCTTTATTGCGTCGGCTGGGCGCGGCGCGGGCCAAGCGGCACCATCGGCACCAACCGGCCTGACGGCTTCGATGTAATCGAGAAAATAGTCGAAGATGTCGCTTCCGGAGCGCTCGGGAGAGCGGATAAAAAGGGCCGCGACGGCTTCGATGCTATCGCCAGGGATCGCGCGCTCGACATTGTCACCTTCCGCGACTGGAAGAAAATCGAGGAAGCGGAAGAGCAGGCCGCGCGCGAAGGCGCTCCGCGCGAAAAATTCGTCGATATCGAAGCGATGATCAGGGCGCGGGAATGATCCGCCTTCCCATCACACCCGCATCGGCATCAGCACATACAGCGCCGGGCTCTTCTCGTCCTGCCGGATCAGCGTCGGCGCGCCGGCATCGGCGAGGTGCAGTTCCACCGTGTCGCCGTCGATCTGGTCGAGGATGTCCTTCAGATAATTGGCGTTGAAGCCGATCTCGATCGCTTCGGAGGCATATTGCGCCGACACTTCCTCGGCCGCCGTGCCGTTGTCCGGCGAGGTGACCGACAGCGTCACCTTGTCAGCTTCCAGCCCCATCTTGACCGCGCGGGTCTTCTCGGTGGCGATGGTCGCCACGCGGTCGACGCCTTCGAAGAAGCTCTTCGGGATCGAGCTTGAGCAGCTTGTCGTTGCCGGTCGGGATCACGCGGCTGTAATCGGGGAACGTGCCGTCGATCAGCTTGCTGGTGAGCACCACGCCGCCTTCGCCGCCAAGCGTGAAGCGGATCTTGCTGGCCGAAAGGTCGATCTCGACATTGCCGTTCAGGGGCTTCGTCGAGCAGCTTGCGCAGTTCCGCCACGCTTTGCGCGGCACGATCACGTCCGGCATGCCTTCAGCGCCCTCGGGCCGCGCAAGCGTGTAGCGCGCCAGGCGGTGGCCATCGGTCGCTGCGGCCTTGAGCACCGGCTGGTCTTCATCGCTGACATGCAGGAAAATGCCGTTGAGGTAATAGCGCGTTTCCTCGGTCGAGATCGCGAAACGCGTGTTGTCGATCAGCTCGGCCAGCACCTTGGCCGGCAGTTCGAAGCTGGTCGGCAGATCGCCTTCGACGATCACCGGGAAATCGTCGCGCGGCAGGGTCGGCAAGTGAGAAGCGGCTCCGCCCGGCCTTGACCGTCATCCGGTTCTCTGCCGCTTCGAGGCTGACCTGGCTGCCTTCGGGCAGCTTGCGAGCGATGTCGAACAGCAGATGCGCCGATACGGTGATCGCGCCGGCGCTTTCGACGGATACCGCCGGCATGCTTTCGACCACCTGCAGATCGAGGTCGGTCGCCATGATCTTGACCGTGCCACCAGTGGAAGCTTCGATCAGCACGTTGGAGAGGATCGGGATGGTGTTGCGCCGCTCGACCACCGATTGGACGTGGGACAGGCTGCGCAGCAACGTCGCGCGTTCGATGGTGGCCTTCATCGTTCCCTTCGGTCCCCCCTTAGGCGCGCAAGCGGAATCGCCCGAAAGCGCAGGTTGCTTAGAATGTAACCCTTAACGCAGGAGCCACGCGCGGCAAGGTCGTGCTGCGTAAAGGTGGCAGAATCTGGGGATAAATTGCTTTAAAGATACGATAAGCGCTGCTCACGAAAACATCGCCATCCCGCCATTCACATGCAGCGTCTGGCCGGTGACGTAGCCCGCTTCCTTTGACGCAAGATAGGCGACAGCAGCGCCGATGTCCTCGCCCTCGCCCATTCGGCCCATCGGAATGCGCGCATTGAGCGCCTCTTTCTGTGCATCGGGCAGCACGTCGGTCATCGCAGTGCGGATGAAGCCCGGGGCGACGCAGTTGACCGTGATGCCCCGGCTCGCCAGTTCCTGCGCGAGGCTTTTCGACATGCCGACCAGGCCGGCCTTGGCTGCCGCATAGTTCATCTGCCCCGGATTGCCGGTCGCGCCGACGACCGAGGTGATGGTGACGATCCGGCCGAATCGCGCCTTCATCATCGGCCGCGCGGCGGCGCGCATCAGACGGAAGGCGGCTTCGAGATTGATCCTGATGACATCGCTCCCATTCGTCGTCCTTCATCCGCATCGCCAGATTGTCGCGCGTGATCCCGGCGTTGTTCACCAGAATATCGATCTTGCCGAGCGTATCGATCGTCGCCGGAACCAGTTCTTCCACCTGCGTGGTGTTCGAAAGATCGCAGGTGATTTCGACATGGTCATGGCCGAACTCGTCATTGAGTTCGTCGCGAAACGCCCGCAACTTTGCCGCATTCGATCCCGATATCGCAAGCCGCGCCCCTTGCGCGCGCGAGCGCACGCGCAATCGAAGAACCGATGCCGCCGGATGCGCCGGTGACCAGTGCGGTCATTCCTGAAAGGTCGAACATGTTCATCGCTCTCCGATCACAATTCCTTCGCCAGCGCTTCGATGTCATCCATCGTCATCACGCTGACTATGCTTACGTCCTGCACGGTCCTGCCGATCATCGGGCCGACCACCTTGCCGCCGAGTTCGACGAAATGCTCCACGCCGGCATCCTTCATCGCGATCACGCTCTCGCGCCAGCGCACGCGGCCGCAAACCTGCTTCACCAGCAGTTCGCGCTCTTCCGCCGGGTCGGTGACCGCAGCAGCGGTGAAATTGGCATAGACCGGCAGGCGCAAGGCCGATGGCGGCAGCTGGGTTAGCGCCTTGTCCATGGCCTCTGCAGCAGGTGCCATCAAGTCGACAGTGGAACGGCGCGGATACGGGCAGGATCACGCCGCGCTTGATCCCGAATTCCTTGACCATTGCGACTGCGCGATCAATCGCCGAACGATGTCCCGATAGCACGACCTGCCCAGGATCGTTGTCGTTGGCGAGTTGGCATACTTCTCCATCGGCGGCGGCATCGGCCAGCGCCTGGGCTTTCTCGATATCGGCGCCGAGCAGCGCGCACATCGCGCCTACGCCCACCGGCACGGCTGCCTGCATCGCCTGCCCGCGCAGCTTAAGCAGGCGCGCCGTATCGGCCAGCTTGAACGCACCCACCGCGCAAAGCGCAGTATATTCGCCCAGCGAATGACCAGCGACGCAGTCGCCTTTATCGGCAATCGTGATGCCGCATTCATTTTCCAGCACCCGCAGCGTGGCGATCGCATTGGCCATGATCGCCGGCTGGGCATTTTCGGTCAGCATCAGCTGATCGTCTGGCCCTTCGCGCATCACGGTCGACAGATTCTGGCCGAAAGCGCCTCGTCGACTTCCTCGAACACTTCGCGCGCCGCCGCGCTTGCCGAAGCCAGATCGGCGCCCATGCCGACCTTCTGGCTGCCCTGCCCCGGAAATACGAATGCGCGCATGCGGTCCTCCTTTGGCGGGGCGGTTATTGGGCGGTTCGCCCGGCGGCAAGTCCGAAAGGAACAATTTTGTTGGCAATGTCATGGCCGATGTCGGCTACCCCGAGAAAGGGAATGCCAACCCGCCCGCACCAGAAGCGCGCAATTTCCTTGGGGTCGGAACCGAACGGTCGGTCGTTTTCCGGCACATCGCTTACGCGCCCAAGCCGCAGCCCGGCGATACCCCGGAGATGTTGAGTGATGTGGAAGAACAACCGGTCGACCGCATAAAGATGTTCGGACACTTCCTCGACCATCACGACATGGCCGGAAAGATCCGGCATCAGTTCCGTGCCGCACAGCATCGCCAGCGTCATGAGGTTGAAAGCGGCGGCGGGGTGGTCATTCAACTGCGGCTCCAACCCCGAACGGTCGCCGGTGAAATAAGCCAGAGCCCGCGCGATCGCCGCTTCCCCGCCTTCGCGGCGGATATCGACCGCCATCGGTCCGTGGACCGGACTGCCGATCCTGCTCCGATAGAGAGCAGCGAGCAGGTAGCCCGCCATCGGAATAGCCCAGATAGGTCTTCGCCTGGCGCCGTTTTGTCCAGCCCGGCGATCGCCTCTGCTGCAATCCGGTTCGCGCCATAGCCGCCGCGCGCGAACCAGACGGCATCGAAGGCAGGATCGTTCGCGCATTCGAGCAGTGCGGCGAGGCGCAGGGCATCGTCGCCGGCGAAATGGCCCTCGGAGGCAAAGCACTGCTCGTGGAAAAACAGTTCGACGTCGGGATAATCCGCCGCCAGCACATTTATCCGCGCAGCGTCTTCGCGGGAGATCGGAGTCGACGGGGCGCAGATCGCGATACGGGTCATTGTCCACCCTTAGCCTATAATGCACATTCTGCCGTAGACCCGAATGAGCTTGTTGTCTTTCCCCCCCGGGCCGCATACCTCTCCGGCATGACCGACGGTACTGCCAAGCTTACATCTCACCCGTGGTTCTTCTGCGGCATCGGCGGGTCGGGCATGCTGCCGCTGGCGATGATCCTGAAGGCCTATGGAGCCGAAATTGCGGGTTCCGACCGCAGCCGCGATCAGGGCCGCACCCCGGAAAAGTTCGCGCTGGCTGGAGGCCCAAGGCATCGAGCTGTTCCCGCAGGACGGCAGCGGAGTCACTTCGGCGCGACCAAGTGCTGGTCGCCTCCGCCGCGGTCGAGGACACCGTGCCCGAAATCGTTCGCGCCAAGGAGCTGGGCTGCGCGCGGATGAGCCGGGCCGAATTGCTGTCCACGCTGTTCAACACCGCGGATTGCGGAATCGCGGTCGGCGGCACCAGCGGCAAGTCCACCGTCACCGGCATGATCGGCTGGATCATGGCCGAGACCGGGCGCGATCCGACGATCATGAACGGCGCGGTGATGAAGAACTTCATCTCGCCTGATACGCCTTTCGCGAGCGCCCGGGTCGGCACGGACGACGTGTTCGTGTCGGAAGTCGACGAAAGCGACGGTTCGATTGCGCTCTACCGGCCGTCGATCGCGGTGCTGCTCAATGTCAGCCTCGACCACAAGAGCATGGAAGAATTGCGCGGTCTGTTCGGCGATTTCCTCGAAGTCTCAGGCCGAAGCGCGGTCAATTTCGACAATGATGAAACGCGCGCCCTTGCCCCCCGCGCGCATGAAACGATCAGTTTCGGCATCGAAAGCATCGATGCCCGCATTTCGGTCGACGGCTTTTCCGAAGGGCAAACCGGTACGATTGCGACGATCGTGGACCGAGCCGAAGGAACTTCGCAGGAATTGCAGCTGACAATGCCCGGCCGGCACAATCTCTCCAACGCGCTGGCCGCGATTGCCGGTGCTTTGGCAGCCGGCGTGCCAATGGCCACATCAGTGGCCGCTTTGGCCAACTTCAAGGGTCTGGCGCGGCGCTTCGACATCGTCGGCACTAGCCCTTCGGGAATCACGGTGATCGACGATTTCGGCCACAATCCTGAAAAAGTCGCCGCCACCTTGCATACACTCAAGAGCCAGGCTGGCCGCGTTATCGCCTTGTTCCAGCCGCACGGCTACGGCCCGCTGCGCCAGATGGGCCACGAACTGGCGCAGGTATTTGCGCGGTTATTCGCCCCGGAAGACGTCACCATCATGTGCGATCCGGTCTATTTCGGCGGCACGGTCGACCGCAGCGAGGGCAGCGAACGTATCGTCCGACTGATCCGGGAAGCGGGCGGTACGGCGGAATATATCCCCGATCGCGGGGATTGCGGAATGCGTATCCTCGAGCTTGCACGGCCCGGCGACCGGATCGTGGTGATGGGCGCGCGCGACGATGCCCTGACTCAGTTCGCCAAGGATTTGCTCGAAGAGCTGCCCTAGGGATCCGGGCTCACCGACTCGCGGGTGCCGCCTCAATCCATGTATTTCAGGCCGGCCCGTAGATAGTCCCACCCGGTGATGAGTGTAAGCAAAGCTGCGGCCCACAGGCAAAAGAGGGCGACGAGGTGGACCCAAGGCATATGCGGCACGGCCTCGCCCAGGATCAATCGCGCCCAGCGCGATCAGCTGGAACGTCGTCTTCCACTTGGCGAGCTGGCTTACCGGGATCGATACTTGCAGCCCGCCGAGGAATTCGCGCAGGCCTGATACCGCTATCTCGCGGATCAGGATGATGAGACCCGCGATCACGTGCATATCGCCCACATAGGGGCCCGTCAGCACGCCTTGGGCCGTCAGCACCAGGATCACCGCCGCGATCATGATCTTGTCGGCGATCGGATCGAGAAACACGCCGAGCTTCGAGACCGTGCCGCTTGAGCGCGCGAGATAGCCGTCGAAATAGTCGGTGATGCCCATCAGGCAGTAGAGCCCGAAGGCCAGCGCATAGCCCAGTTGCCAGTCCGGCCACCACAGCAGGGCGGCCAGAAGCGGCACGGTGACGATGCGCGACAGCGTGAGGATATTGGGCAGGGTCCACATACTCGTTTGTCCCATAGCTCGCCCTGACCTCGGGAAAAAGCACCGTTTGCCCTTGTCCGACCTTCAACATGTCGCTAGACGGGGCCAACTGGCGAGAGGCGGCTGGCAAGGATCGCATGACAACATCGACCCATTTGTTGAGGCGCCGGCGCTTTCTGCCGCTGTTCGTCACGCAGTTGCTCAACGCATTCAACGACAATCTGTTCAAGAACGCGATGGTGCTGTTCGTCGTCTACAGCGTCTACAATTCCGAAGCGGCGGAGGCGCAGTTCAGCGCGATCGCGTCTGGCCTGTTCATCCTGCCGTTCTTCCTGTTTTCCGCGCTTTCCGGGCAGCTGGCCGACATGCGCGACAAGGCGGCGATCATCCGCGCGGTGAAATTGGCCGAGATTATCATCATGATCTGCGGCGCGGTGGGGCTGGTGCTGGCGTGGAAAGGCATACTCACGCACACGCTGGCCATCCCGCTGATGCTGCTCGCCCTGTTCGCGATGGGCGTCCATTCGACCTTCTTCGGGCCGATCAAATACGCCATCCTGCCGCAGCATCTGCAAAAGGACGAAGTGCTCGCCGGCACCGGCCTGGTCGAGGCGGGGACCTATATCGCGATCCTGTTCGGCACGATCCTGGCGGGATGGATCCCGGTCGAATGGGCCGCGGTCGGCGTGGTCGTCACCGCATTCATCGGCTATGTCACCAGCCGCCAGGTTCCGCCCGCCCCGCCGCTCGAACAGGGCCAGGTCGATCGACCGCCACCTGATTCGCTCCTCGATCCAGCTGGTGCGCAACACCATGCACAATCGCGAAGTGTTCTACGCGATCCTGGCGATCAGCTTCTTCTGGACGATCGGCGCGGTGCTGTTCATCCAGTTCCCGCCGCTCGCCAAGAACGTGCTGCTGGCAAGCAAGGAAGTGGCGAGCCTGTTCCTGGTGATGTTCTCGATCGGGGTGGCGATCGGTTCGGTTTCGATCAACGCGCTGCTCAAAGGTGCCGTCTCGGCCCGCTATGCGCCGGTTTCGGTGATCATGATGGGCGTGTTCGTCGCGGTGTTCTATGTCGTCTGCCGCGCCTGGTCGGACAGCATCACCGGCACCGAGCTGATGGGCGTCTCCGAATTCCTCTCCCACCCACTGGCGATCGCGGTGCTGTTCACGCTTGCTGCTGATCGCCATTGCCGGCGGGATGTTCGTGGTGCCGCTCTATGCCTTCCTCACCACCCGGGTCGATCCCGGCGCAGGCCGCGCGCACGGTGGCGGCGAACAATATCGTCAATTCCGGCGCGATGGTGGTCGGCTCGCTGCTGGCGGCCAGCCTCAGCGCGGTGGGCGTGCCGATAGTCGAACAATTGCTGCTGAGCGCGGTCATGTGCCTGGTCTCCGCCTGGCTGGGCTGGAAGCTCTATTGCGCAGAAGCGGCGAAGCGCTGCGATCGCGCCGCTAGGCGATGAAGATGCTCACCGCCATGAAGCAGGCGCAATAGGCGATCAGGAAATCCTTCACGTCCTGCACGTCGAACCGGAAGGCTCTACGCGCCGACAATTGCGCGGATGGCTGCTGGGCCACCTCAGTTCCACGTCGAACATGAGGCGGCAGGCTCGCCAGGAATGGGTGGCGAGCAGTTTCGTCGGTCAGGGCAAGGGTACGGCGCATGGCCATTGCGTTAACCTGAAAATAACCATCTTAAAGTTTCACTTATCAACCGTCGCAAGACGGGACAGTTAGCCCTCCTCAGCGCCTCCGGCACGCGCCGGCCGGGGCGAGGATCGCGTTGCCGCGCGATGCGCTCCCCGCTAAAGAGCGGTAATGAATGAAACCACTTCCAAGAGCGCCGCGCGCCTGCTTGTCGATTGCCTGGTAAGCCAGGGCTGCGACCGCATCTTCACCGTCCCCGGCGAAAGCTTCCTGCCAGTGCTCGATGCACTGCATGACACCGGATCGATCCAGACGGTCACCTGCCGCCAGGAAGGCGGCGCCGCCTTCATGGCCTGCGCCGACGGAGCGATGACCGGCCGGCCGGGCGTATGCTTCGTCACCCGCGGCCCCGGCGCGACCAATGCCAGCATCGGCGTCCATGTCGCGTTCCAGGATTCGCGCCCGATGATCCTGTTCGTCGGCGATGTGGATAGCCACATGCGCGACCGCGAAGGTTTCCAGGAAGTCGATTTCGCGGCGTTCTTCGGCCCGATCGCCAAATGGGCAGCACGGATCGACGATCCGCTCCGGATCCCTGAATATATCGCCCGCGCCTGGTCGGTGGCAATTTCCGGGCGGCCCGGTCCGGTGGTGCTGGCCCTGCCCGAAGACATGCTGTCATTACCAGCCTGCGATGCCGCGGCACGCCCGCAGGTTTATCCGCCTGCGCAGGCTCCCTGCCCCGATGCGATTGCGGCCATGCTCGCCATGATCGGAGATGCCGCCGCCCCGGTGGCGATCATCGGCGGAGCGGGCTGGAATGCCAAGGCGCGCGAATATTTCACCCGGTTTGCCGAGCGATCTGGGCTTGCCGGTTGCCACCGCATTCCGCCGGCAGGACGCCATACCCCCAGGCTCTACGGTCTATGCCGGCAATCTAGGCTATGGCCCCAATCCCAAGCTGGTCGAGCGGATCAAGGCCGCCGACTTGCTGCTGGTGGTCGGCGCGCGGCTGGGCGAGGCGACGACCGACGGCTATGAACTGGTCACGCCCGATCACCCCGGCCAGCTGCTGGTCCATGTCCATCCCGATCCGAATGAACTGGGCCGCGTCTACCGGACCGACCTTCCGATCTGCGCGGACATGGCCGAATTTGCCGAGGCAGCGGATCTCTGGGAGAGCGACCTCATACCTTTCGATGCAGGGGCCGAAGCGCATGACGAGTGGCTCGCATTTTCGACCCCGGGAGAGGACGGGACCGCACTCGATCTTGCGCAATGCCTGGCCATCGCGCGGGAACAGCTTCCGGCCGACGCGATCATCTGCAACGGGGCGGGCAATTTCTCGGGCTGGTGGCACCGCTACTGGCACTATGACGGCTTCCCTACCCAATTGGCGCCGACCGCAGGAGCCATGGGCTACGGCGTGCCTGCCGCGGTAGCCGCCAGCCTGCGCCTTCCGGACCGCCTCGTCATTGCGGTAGCGGGCGATGGCGACTTCCTGATGAACGGGCAGGAACTGGCGACGGCAGTCCAATATGGCTGCGACCTGCTGGTGACTGGTGGTCGATAATTCGGCATACGGCACGATCCGCATGCATCAGGAGCGCGAATATCCCGGACGAGTTTCCGCCACCACCCTAACCAATCCCGATTTTGCAGCTCTCGCCCGTGCGTTCGGCGGGTGGGCTGCACGAGTGGAGACCACCGCCGAATTCGCCCCGGCTCTTTCAGAGGCGCTGGAGCGTAAGGGCCTTCGCGTCCTTCATCTGGTGACCGATATCGAGCGATTGGCGGCTTCGGGTGCGACGGTCAGCGGCTTGCGTTCGCGCAGCACGTAAAAAGGGCCGCCCTATCAGACGGCCCTCTTACAAGTCGGTTTCGGTGTGTGAGTCAGACTTTGTCGCCCAGCGCACCCTTGACCTTGCCTTTGAGGTTCTGAGCCTCGCCCTTGCGTTCTTGAGCTTCACCTTCGGCCCGGGTTTCCGGGTTACCCGACTGCTGCTTCACCTTACCGGCGGCTTCATTGGCGAGGCCTTTGGCCTTATCCGTAAGTTCACCCATTTCCATTCTCCTATTTTGCTGGGCGACAGTGAGCATCACCGTCGCTCTTGATAGGAAAACTGCCGAAGGGCTGCTGAAGTTCCGGGTTTACTCATTTGATAGTGAAAGAATTATTTTCCACTCATCTGGCCGCACTTCCGCCACGGACAGGCGGGATTGACGGACCAGCTCCATCTCCGACAATGATTGCGTGGCCTTAACTTCGGCCAGCGTCACTGGGCGCGCCAGGCGCCGTACAGGCTTGATTTTCACCGTCGCCCATTTGCCATCCGGATCGGTCGGATCTGTCAGACCGGTTTGACTGATCTCCGCAATCCCGACGATTTCCTTGCCAGTGACCGAGTGGTAGAAGAATACCTGCTCCCCCACCGTCATTGCGCGCATGTTGTTGGAAGCGCGGTGATTGCGCACACCGTCCCAAATGGTTTCGCCGTCGCGCTCGAGATCGTCCCAGCCGAACGCTTCCGGTTCCGATTTCATCAGCCAATAGCGCTTTGCCACCACCTACCTCCGTATGTTTGCTTGCCGCCGCCATAGCCAGCCATGCCATTGCCGTCACGCGCGCAGGACCGCAATTCCTGCTCCTTATCCGCACATTAACCGAAATTTCAGAGCAGTCTGGCATCTAGCACATACCGCAACTGGGGTTTGTGACGCTTGGACACGGCAGATATCTCAACCGAAAGAAGTGCCAGGAAGCTCGGCCGTGCAGAACGCGACATAGTTGCGTTTGGCGTTGCGGTTGCGGCAATAATCCTGTTCGTCGCTATTGGGGGAACGATATTCCCCCAGATGATCGACGCATGGACGGGCCACGGCCATGGCCCGGATAAGATGCTCACCAATGCACTGCTGCTCAATATTGCACTGATAATCTTCGGTTGGCGGCGCTACACCGATCTAACCATAGAAATCAAGGAAAGGCGCAAAGCGGAAGAGAGCGCCCGCCTGCTTGCCGAAACCGACGTTTTAACTGGCCTTCTCAATCGCCGGAGCTTTGGCGAGGTTACTGCCGAGATCGCGATCGAAGCGCACCGCGCCAAGAAGAGCGTCGCCATTCTGATGATTGACCTCGACGACTTCAAACAGGTCAACGACCTGCATGGGCATTCGGCGGGAGACCAGATCCTAGTAGAAACGGCCCGCAGGATCGAGCGCCTGGTGCCGAAGGATGGCATGGCAGCGCGTCTCGGCGGCGACGAGTTTGCCTGCGTCATTCCTTTCTCGGTGCAAGGAACCGAACGGCTTGACCAGCTCGCGTCAAGCTTGTTGGAGACAATTGCCAGGCCGACGGAATATCTCAACAAGTCGATCGAGGTGAGTGTTTCGATCGGCATCGCCCGCATGCTGGACCATGACGAACTGGTTGAGCCGCAGGATTATGCGCAGCGCTTGCTGCATCGGGCCGACATCGCAATGTATCACGCCAAGAAGCATGGCCGGAACCGCTATGCCTGGTTCGAACCGACCATGGAAAGCGAGCTACGCTTCCGCAACGAGCTGGAAGCCGGCATCCGCAAAGGCATCAGCCGCGGGGAATTCGTCCCTTATTACGAGCAGCAGATCGACCTCGACACCGGCGAACTGATGGGCTTCGAAATGCTGGCCCGCTGGAACTCGCCTCAGTTCGGACTGGTCAGCCCTGATATCTTCATCCCGATTGCCGAGGACATTGGCGTAATTGCCGAGCTCTCCGAAAATCTGATCGTACAGGCGCTCGAGGATGCCAAACATTGGGATCCGAAGCTCACCCTTTCGGTGAATATTTCTCCGATCCAGCTGCGCGACCCGTGGTTTTCTCAAAAGCTGCTGCGCTTGCTGCTGGAAAGCAACTTTCCGCCGCACCGGCTGGAGATCGAAATCACCGAAAGCTGCCTGCATGAGAATATTGGCGTCGTCCGCACCGTGGTCACCAGCCTGAAGAATCAGGGCGTGCTGATCAGTCTGGACGATTTCGGCACCGGCTATTCCAGCCTCGCGCAGCTGCGCTCGCTGCCTTTCGACCGATTGAAGATCGACCGCAGCTTCGTTGCCGAACTCGCCGATCAAGGCGCAAACTCGAAGATCGTCGAAGCGATCGTATCGCTGGGTCGCGGCTTCGATCTGCCAATGACGGCAGAAGGCATCGAAAATGCCGACGTGCTCGAAATCCTGCAGAAGATGGGCAGGCTCAAGGGCCAGGGCTACCTCTACGGCCGCCCTGAAAATGCCAGCCTCACACGGGCTCGCCTGGCCGAAAAGCAGCTGCTTACCAGCTTGCGCGCGGAAACCGATGGGCGAAGAAGCGGCTCAGGACCCGGCGGTAGATAGCACAGCAGGTCCTTCTGAGCCCGACCGGCGCGCCGCCGGCTAAGCCGCGCGGACAGCCTCTCTCCACTAAGCGAGATTGCGGTTTCACGTGGCAGCGCCTAGACGCGCCCCCAAATGCGCATTCCTTTCGTCAAGATGCATGGCCTCGGCAATGATTTCGTTGTGCTCGACGCACGGCAGGAATTGCTGCTGCCCGTCACCAGCGATCTGGCACGTTCCCTGGCCGATCGCCGAACGGGAATCGGCTGCGACCAGCTGATCTTGCTGGAACCATCGGATCTTGCCGATTTCCGCATGCGCATCTTCAACAATGACGGCAGCGAGGTCGAATCCTGCGGCAATGCAGCCCGCGCCGTCGCGCTGCTTCACGGAGCGCACAGCCGGATCGAGACCGGAGGCGGCATCCTCGAAGCAAGCCCCGCCGATGGCGGGATCGCCGTAGACATGGGTGTGCCGCGATTCGACTGGCAGGAAATTCCACTGGCCTATGCGATGGATATCGGCGTCGCTACCGGTTGCCTGGGAAGATCTGGAAAATCCGATGGCGGTGAATGTCGGCAATCCGCATGTCGTGTTCTTCGTGTCGGACGCCGATGCGGTGGAACTCGACCGGCTCGGCCCCCAGATCGAACACGATCCGATCTTTCCGGACCGCGTGAACGTGAATGTCGCCCAGATCGCCAATCGCAAAGCCATTCTACTGCGCGTTTGGGAACGCGGCGCGGGCCTCACCCGCGCCTGCGGCACCGGCGCATGCGCCACTGCGGTCGCGGCAATGAAGAAGGGGCTGGTCGACCGCAAGGTGGCCGTCACCCTGCCAGGCGGGACTCTGACGGTGGAATGGCGCGACGACGAGCGCATCATCATGACAGGCCCGGCGGCGGAGAGCTTTCGCGGCACATTCGACCCGGCGAATTTCGCATGAGCGCACAGCGCGAACCGCAAGTCATCTCGCTCGGCTGCCGCCTCAATATCTCGGAGAGCGAAGCGATTCATTCATTGCTGGCAAGCGAGCGCGACGTGGTCGTGATCAATAGCTGCGCGGTCACGGCAGAGGCGGTCCGCCAGACGCGCCAGGCAATCCGCCGCGCGCGGCGGTCAAATCCCGGCGCCCGACTGCTGGTGACCGGCTGCGCCGCCGAAATCGAGCGCGAGCAGTTCGCCGCCATGCCCGAGGTGGACGGATTGGTGGCGAATGCGCGCAAGCTCGATGCGCGGGCCTGGAACGTTCCGCCCGCACCGAGAGCGCCAGCGCCCCGGCGCACCCGGGCCTTCGTCGCGGTTCAGAACGGCTGCGATCATGCCTGCACCTTCTGCGTCATCCCGCAAGGGCGCGGGCCGAGCCGGTCTCTGGAACTTAGCGAGGTATTACAAGAGGTTGAACGCCATCTCGCGCAAGGGGCGCAGGAAGTGGTGCTGACCGGCGTCGACGTGACGTCATGGGGCCACGACTTGCCGGGAAGGCCCGCCTTGGGCAGCCTGGTCAGCGCCGTCCTGCATGCGTTTCCTCAACTAAAACGCCTGCGCATGTCCTCGCTCGACGGGGTGGAGATCGACGACGGATTGTTTGAACTCTTCGCCAGCGAGCCTCGCGTGATGCCGCACCTCCATCTCTCGCTGCAGCATGGCCACGATCTTATCCTCAAGCGGATGAAACGGCGGCATACACGCTCCGATGCGCTCCAGCTTGTCTCACGCCTGAAGGCCCGCCGCCCCGATCTTGCAATCGGCGCGGATATTATCGCCGGCTTTCCGACCGAAACGGAAGAGATGCACGAAGCCAATCTTTCCATCATTGCCGAGCTTGGCATCGTTCACGGTCATATCTTCCCGTATTCCCCCCGCGCGAACACTCCCGCTGCGCGTATGCCGCAGCTCGAGAAAGCGGTTATCAAGGCACGTGCAGCGGAACTGCGAGCTGAAGTCGGGCGTATTAACATTGATTGGCTGACCTCGCTGATTGGCCGGCCCCAGTCGGTGCTTTCTGAAGCTGACGACACTGGCCACGCCGGCAATTTCGCGCGTTTCGCATTGCCGGCAGGGTTTACTGCGGGTGAGCTAATCGAGATCACGCCCACCGAGATCGAGGAAGGCTTGCTACGATGAGCGAGAGCTGGACCCAGCGCCTTTTCGGCGGATTTCGCAAGACGTCCGAGCGCCTATCCGAAAATCTCAGTGCTGCAGTCGGCACGGCGAAGCTGGACGATGCGACGCTCGACGATGTCGAAGATGCGCTGATCCTGTCAGATCTCGGCCCAAGCGCTGCCGCACGCATTCGCGCAAAACTAGCTGAGCAGCGTTTCGGTCTCAGCATTACCGAGGCAGAACTCAAGCAAGCCGTAGCCGATGAGATCGCGGCAATCCTGCGCCCGGTGGCCAAGACGCTGGAAATCACCGCCTTCCCGCGTCCCGCAGGTGATCCTGGTGATCGGCGTCAACGGCAGCGGCAAGACGACCACCATCGCCAAGCTCGCGCACCTGTTCCAGGAAGAAGATTACGGGGTGATGCTGGCCGCGGGTGACACCTTCCGCGCTGCCGCAATCGGCCAACTCGCCGTCTGGGCCGAGCGGCTGGACGTCCCTATCGTCAGAGGGGCCGAAGGCGGCGACCCAGCGAGCATCGTGTTCGACGCTGTCAAATCCGCAACCGAGACAGGAATCGACGCGCTGATCGTCGACACGGCCGGGCGCCTGCAGAACAAACGTGAGCTGATGGAAGAGCTCGCCAAGATCCGCCGCGTGCTGGGTCGGCTCAATCCCGAGGCGCCGCATGATGTCGTGCTGGTGCTCGACGCCACCAACGGCCAGAACGCGCTTTCCCAAATCGAGGTTTTCAAAGAAGTCGCAGGCGTGACCGGCCTGATCATGACCAAGCTCGACGGCACCGCGCGCGGCGGCGTACTGGTCGCAGCAGCCGAGCAATATGGCCTGCCGATCCACGCCATCGGCGTCGGCGAAAAGATCGACGATCTGCGCCCATTCGATCCCGATCTCGTCGCGCGCGTAATTGCAGGAGTTGCATGACCGAATCCAAATCTGCTGAAGGCAAATCGGCAAAGCCAAAATCCGGCTGGATCAACCTGCTGGTAGACTATGGTCCGCTGCTGGTATTCTTCCTTGTTTATCGCCATTATTCGCCTGAAGACGAAGACGCGGTAGCTTCCGTACTCGCCGTGATCCGCAGCACTGGGGCATTCATTGTCGCCTCGCTCATTGCGCTCGCTGTTTCGAAATGGCGGCTTGGCAAGATTTCTCCCATGCTGTGGCTGTCCACCGTGCTGATCGTCGGCTTCGGCGGGCTCACGATCTTCTTTCAGCAAGAATATTTCATCCAGATCAAGCCGACCGTGATCTACCTCTTTTTCGGCAGCGCTTTGGTGTTCGGCTGGATCAAAGGCAAGGCACTGCTCAAATGGCTGCTGGAAGCGGCATTCGAGGGCCTGAATGATGAGGGATGGCTCAAGCTCTCGCGCAACTGGGGCTTCTTCTTCTTCTTCCTCGCAGCGCTCAACGAAGCCCTGCGCATGTCTCTTTCATTCGGCGACTGGCTGACTGCGAAGCTGTGGGTGTTCATGCCGCTGTCCTTCCTGTTCACTTTCACACAATTGCCGATGCTGATGAAACACGGCTTGTCCGCAGACGCTAAAACCGAAGAAGAAACGACCCTTCCCCCAAGCTAACGTGATCAGAACTTGTCGAAATCGCCGAATTGGCGATAAGATATCCTTTCGTCCCACCCGCATGGCGGAAAGAAATGACAAGGGGCGCTAAGGGGGAATTGTAATGGCCAAACTCTTTGGAAATCTGCATCTTGTTTTGATCGTGGGACTCGTCGCCGCGATCGCGGTGATGGTCGGCTTTGGCGATAGCACGCCGATAACGGTAAATTCGATCTTCCGCTGGTTGCACCTGTTCTTCGGCGTGCTCTGGATCGGGCTGCTGTATTATTTGAATTTCGTACAGGTTCCACTGATGCCTGCGATCCCCGCTGAACAGAAGGGCGCGGTCACAGGACATATAGCGCCCAAAGTGCTGTTCTTTTTTCGCTGGGCTGCCGCGCTGACCGTCTTGACCGGTCTCGTCATCGCCCATGTGAGCGGATACCTCGTGCCGGCTCTCACCTTCTCCGGTGAAGGAGCAGTCAATCTGATTGGCGCTGGCATGTGGATGGCGCTGGTGATGGCGTTCAACGTCTGGTTCATCATCTGGCCTGCCCAGAAGAAGATCCTCGGCCTGGTCGAAGCAAGCGCAGAAGAGAAAGCTTCCGCAGCGCCCCGTGCGCTGATCGCCAGCCGTCTCAACACCCTGCTCTCAATTCCGATGATGTACTGCATGGTCAGCGCCAATCTCGGCTGATCGCTAGCTATTGCAGAAAGGCGCTGCCGTTCATGCGGCGGCGCCTTTTTACTTAGCCGTCAAATTTCCAGCTGGCTTCCCAGTTCGACGACGCGGTTAGTCGGCAGGCGGAAAAAGTCCATCGGCGTTGCCGCGTTGCGCAGCATCCACGAAAACAATCTTTCGCGCCAAATCGCCATTCCAGGCGTTTTCGCGCTAAGCAAAGTCTGGCGCGAGAGGAAGAAACTGGTCTGCATCATGTCGAATGGCCCGCCGCACATATCTGCCTGCCTGAGAGCTGCGGGTATGTCTGTTTCTTCCATGAAGCCGTAGTTCATGACCAGTCGATAAAAGCCCTGACCGAGCTCAGTGATCTCGATCCTCTCGTCGGGATCCACATACGGTACTTCTGCAATGTTGACCGTCAGCACCACCACCCGCTGATGCAGCACCTTGTTGTGCTTGATGTTGTGAAGCAGCGCCGAAGGCACACCTCGCGTTGCCGCTGACATGAAGATTGCGGTCCCAGGCACGCGCTGAGTACTCGAATGTGCGGACTTGGCAAAAATATCGAGCGGAAGTTCAACTTCGCTCATGCGATCGCGCATCAGCTTGCGACCCCGCGCCCAAGTGGTGAGCATCGTGAAAGCGACGCCTCCAATCGCCAACGGGAACCAACCGCCTTCGGGGACTTTCGTGATGTTGGCTGCAAAATAGGCGCCATCAATGACAAAGAATGCCAGGATGACCGGCACCGATTGCCACCATTTCCAACGCCAAACCGCCATCACCAGCACGGCGAGCAGACAGGTATCGATCAGCATCGCGCCGGTTACCGCGATGCCATAGGCTGCAGCCAGATTGGACGAGGTCTGAAAGTTGAGAACCAACGCGATCACTGCAACCATCAGCGCCCAGTTGATAAACGGAATGTAGATCTGGCCGGCTTCGGTCTCGCTCGTGTGGCGAATGGATAGTCGCGGGATGAAACCGAGCTGAATTGCCTGATGGGTAACGGAGAAGGCCCCGGTGATTACGGCCTGGCTGGCGATGAAGGTCGCAAAGGTCGCCAGCAGGACAAGCGGGAGACGGAGCATTTCCGGCGCAAGAACGAAGAACGGATTCTGGATCGCTTCCGCTGCCGTTGCGTCATCCATTCCGATGATCATGGCGCCCTGTCCGAAATAATTGATCAGCAGGCAGGGCATCACAAAGCCGAACCAGGACAAGCGCATCGGTCCGCGCCCGAAATGCCCCATGTCGGAATATAGCGCCTCGGATCCGGTAACCGCGAGTACGACAGACCCCAGGGCGAGGAACGCCAACAAGCCGTCACTCATGAAGAACTGCACTGCGTACCAAGGATTGAGAGCCGCCAGAATTGCAGGCGATTCCGCGATGTGCACAATGCCGAGAATTGCGAGAACGCAGAAATATACGATCATCACTGGGGCAAAGAGGGCCCCGACCTTGGCTGTGCCGCGGCGCTGCAGAAGAAACAGTGCGATCAACAGCGCCAACGCAATCGGTATGACGAATATCTCGAGACGGGACTCCACAACGGTGAGACCCTCGACCGCGGAAAGCACGGAAATCGCGGGCGTGATCATGCTGTCGCCGTAAAACAGCGCGGTCGCAAAAACGCCCAGCATTACGGCAATCCAGCCGTATCGCGATCTGCTGATATAACTGGAAACCAGTGCCACGAGCGCCAGTGTCCCGCCCTGCCCCTTATTGTCGGCCCGCATCAGCAGCCCGACGTATTTGATCGCCACCACGATAGTCATCGACCAGAATATCAGGCTGACAACGCCAAAAATGTGCAAATCATCCAGCGTTAGCGGATGGTGGCCTGCAAACGTCTCGCGGAAAGCGTAGATCGGACTGGTGCCAATATCGCCGAAAACGATACCGATAGCCCCCACCGCCATCTTAACCTTGGCGGATGATCGCTCTTGGTCGTTCAACTTTGGTGTATCGGCGTCACTCATGGAGTTTGCGCGCCCCCCAACCATTCTGTATCAAACGGGAATATTCTGTTCGACGGGGGACGGCGCTTAGCAGTCCCTATTCTGCACTGCAACATACCGGGTTTCCGCGGTTTAAGGGGGCCCTTCGCCCGCACTCTCCGCAATTTTCCGGAGCAACAGGTCGAGATCTCCGAGTCGTTGCGCAAGAACTTCTCGCCCAGGTGCCCCTTCAGGCATCGTTCTGAGCTTCTGCGCCCACAATTCACGCCCGTCGATCAATCGTCCCTGTCGGATCAACGAGAGCCCGACGAAGAAGGAAGGCCCCGCGCTTTCGGGAGCCAGCTGAGCCGCGCGGCGATAAGCAAACAAGGCCGCTGGCGTCAGTTCACCATCGGCTTGAAACGCCAACGCATTGGCCAACGCGAGCCAGGCTTCGCCGTCATTCGGGCTTTTCTCGACCGCGCCGCTCAGCAGGTTGGCCGCATTCGAAAATTGGCCATGGCGAACAAGCGCGTCGGCAGTAACCACCAGATTGCTGCTTGCTGTATCCTTCGATCCCATCAGCTCCTTGCGCAAATCGACAAGCCGCCAGCCTTCGTCGCCGGACTCCGTTGCTGCCTGCCTTGGCGCTCCTTCCAGCCCAGGCGAGGCCTGCAAGGCATAGCCAGCAAGTCCGAGCGCGAGCGCCACGAGTATTACCGGCCAAACCTTGCGAGGCACTCTGAATGCTAGCGCGAAGCCCGCAAAGCAGATCAGCGCCAATAGGATCGCAACGAACCAATTCATCGCGCACTCCTCAACCGGCGGCGCAAGACCAAGCCAATCAAAATCAGCAGGGCCAGCGGAATTGCAAACAGCGGCCAAGTCGTTGCACCAATTTCCGGCTTGTAGCTGATATAGTCCCCATAACGCTCGATCAGCCAGGCACGGATCGCTTCGGGCTTTTCACCCGCCTTGATACGCAACCGGACCTGGTGGCGAAGATCGCCGGCCATCGCCGCGTCTGAATCGACAATAGATTGGCCCTGGCACGTCAGGCAGCGAAGTGTTTCCATCAGCGCTCTTGCCTGGGCTTCCTGCGCCGGATCCTCAAGTTGGCTGTAAGCATAAGGTGCTGGCGGCATAGAATCCTGCGCCGCGACAGGCACGCCGCAGATCGCCACCAGAAAGATGAGGATCCATCTCATTCTTCGGCCTCCTTCAGTTTGCGAAGGAGAAAATCGACATTTTCAGGCCGAATGTCACCGAGATGCTGGTAGCGGATTATGCCTTTCCCATCGATCACGAAAGTCTCCGGAACACCGGAAGAACCGATGCCGAACTGCACTTCTGAATAATCGTCCGCGCCGATACGGCTATAGGGGTTGCCGTACTGCTCCAGGAACCTGGCCACGTCTTCGGGCCTGTCGCGTATTGCTACGCCGGCGATATTCGCTCCCCTTCGCTCCAGCTCGGAAAGCTGTGGCGCCTCAGCGGCGCAGGGCACGCACCAGCTCGCAAAGACGTTGAGCAACTTGGGCCGACCATCAGCTAAATCCGCGGTTGTTAGACCCGGCCGGTCTGCACTGGCCGCACGCAATTCGAATTGTGGGAGTGGTTTGCCGATCATTGTGCTTTCGACTTCGCGCTCGGCAGGGCGGATCAGCTGCACCGCCACAAGCACACAGAATGCACTGAACAGCACCAAAGGTAGCCAGAGCGTCCATCGAACAGGCTTCATGCCGGTTCGTCCCCGCGCCGAACCGCTGCACGCCTGCGGACATTGCGCCGCTTAACGTCGTCCGCAACGCGCCCGATCAACGCTAGCAGTCCGCCTAGCCCGATCAGGAGACCGCCATACCAGATGAAGGTGACGAAGGGCTTCCACCAGAGACGCAACTGCCAGCGGCCGTCTTCGCTTTCCTCGCCGATCACGGCATAGAGCTGCCCGTTCCAGCGAGTGAGGAGCGCGGCCTCGCTGGTTTGCTGCGGCGGCGTCCAGAAGCTGCGCGATTGCGGCGTCATCAAGACTGCCTCGTCCGTCTTGTATCTCACGGCCAGCCTGCCTTCGAGCGCAGTCCAGTTCGGGCCCGCAACCGGCTGGACGGCTTTGAGCGTGACTTTCCAGGGCCCCACATCCGTCGTGTCGCCCACGTTCGCCGCCAGCAACCGTTCCTGTGTAAATGCGCTGTCGCAGGCAGCACCGAACAGCGCCACTGCAACGCCGAAATGCGCCACCACCATGCCCCAACTCGCCAGCGGCACGAGGCGCAGATTCCGCCCCATAAAGGCATGAAGCTTCCGATGGCGACACCGAGCGCCAAGGCCATGCCGAGTAAAGGCAGTATCCCGACCGAACTGGAGAAACCGATTCCGATCAGCGCCGCCAGAGTAACGACTGCAATCAATATTGCCTTGCTCTGAATCCGGCCGAAGCTGTCACGCCGCCAGCGCAGCAACGGGCCGACAGCCATGACAAGCAGCATCGGCAGGAAGAAAATCGCACCGACCGGATTGAAATAGGGTGGGCCCACCGAAACCTTGATTTCAAAGGCCTCCGTCAAGAGCGGATAAAGCGTACCGAGCAGCACAATGCCGAGGATGGCCGACAGCGCGACATTGTTCACCACCAAGGCGCCTTCGCGGCTGGTGACCGAGAAGCGTTCACCCTCCGCCACAGTGCCGGCGCGTATCGCGAAGAGGGTCAATGCCCCGCCGATATAAATGGCAAGCAGTACTAGGATGAATGTCCCACGCTCGGGATCGACCGCAAAGGCGTGCACGCTGGTGAGGATACCCGACCGAACGAGAAAGGTGCCGATCATCGACATGGAGAACGCCACCACGCCAAGCATGATCGTCCAGGCCCGCAAGGCATCGCGGGCAGCCAGCACACTGGCCGAATGCAGCAGCGCCGTCGCTGCCAGCCAAGGCATCAAGGAGGCATTCTCGACGGGATCCCAAAACCACCAGCCGCCCCAGCCGAGCTCGTAATAGGCCCAGTAGCTTCCCGCGGTGATGCCGAGAGTCAGAAAAATCCACGCACCCAACACCCAGGGGCGCATTGCTTGCGCGAACTGCGGTGTAACTTGCCTCGTCACCAGCGCACCGACAGCGAAGCTAAAGGCGATCGATAGCCCGACGTAGCCGAAATAAAGGGTCGGTGGGTGGAATGCGAGGCCGATGTCCTGCAACAGCGGATTGAGGCCCTGTCCTTCCGCGGCAGCGGGATTGAGCCGCTCGAACGGGTTCGAAGAGAACAACAGGAAAGCATAGAAGCCAAGCCCCACGAAGGCTTGCGCCGCCAGTGTGGCTGTCATGGTCCGTTCGGGCAGGCGGCGCTCAATCAAGGCGATCAGCCCACCGGCCAGCGCCATGATCGTCACCCACAAAAGCATTGAGCCTTCATGGTTCCCCCAAGCCCCGGCAAACCTGAATATCCATGGCTTGGCCGAATGCGAATTGTCGGCAACCAGCTTCACCGAAAGATCGGTCTGCATGAACAGCAGGAGCAGCGCACCAAAGGCAAGCGCGGCAAGCACGCCCTGCACCACTGCCGCAGGCCGAACGAGCGCGGAGAGCATTGCACTTGAAGTGCCGTCTCCATGCTTCATCCCGAAGGCGCCGGCAAACAACTGCAGCGCCGCAAGCGCGGCGGCGAGCCACAAGGCCGCCAATCCGAAATCGGCGATCATCGCGTGGTTTCTTCCACTGCCGAGCGTTTTTGTGCCTCGGTCATGTCCTGCAATTCGCGGGGGATGTAATTCTCATCATGCTTCGCCAGCAAATTGTCCGCCACGAAGGTGCCTTGCGGATCCATCCTGCCTTCGGCAACGACGCCCGAGCCTTCGACAAAGAGATCGGGCACTATCCCGGAATATCGCACTGGAACGCGTGCTTCGCCGTCTCCCACCACGAAACGAATGGTAACTCCGTCGGCTTCGGTCACGAGGGTTCCGACCTGGACCATTCCGCCAAGCCTAACAGGCTGCCCCACTTCAGGCGGATCGGCCACCATTTCGCTGGGGACATAAAAATAGCTGGCCTGGCTGCGCAATGCCCATGCGGCAAGCAATGCGGCGCCGATCAGAGCTACGACTGCGATGAGGACAAGCACCAGGCGTTGATGCTTCGGTTTAAGGCCAGAGTTCACTTCCCGCGCACCTTGTCTCTGCGCGCTTCAGCGCGGCGCATCGAGAGATAGCTCCAGGCAACAAGGCCAAGCGTGCCCAGCACCCCTATGGCATAGGCGGCAATCACGAAGTTCCACTGGTCGAGCGCTTCACGCATTTTTCATCGCCTAGGATCCTGCCTGCACTTTTCGGCGCAACCTGGCGTCGGCCTGGATTTCGGCCATCAGAGTGCGCATGCGCGCCAGCACCACACCTCCGAAAATCAGGGAAAAGCCAAGCGTCGCCGCGAGCAGGCCGAAAAGAAATTCCGGAGCCATCGCAGACTTGCCTGCAGTGATGCTCGGCGGTTGGTGGAGACTGTTCCACCACAAAACCGAGTAATGGATGATGGGAATATTGATCGCTCCGACCAGCCCGAAAATCGCAGCCAGGCGGCTTGATGCACCTTCCCGGCAGATTGCGCCCGATAGCGCAATGTAACCAAAGTAGAGAAACAGCAGCACCAGCATGCTCGTGAGGCGTCCATCCCACACCCACCAGGTGCCCCAGGCAGGGCGGCCCCAGATCGATCCTGTTGCCAGGCAGATCGCAGTAAAGGTCGCACCGGGCACGGCCACGGCGCGAGCGGCAATACCTGCCAACGGATGCCGCCACACAATTTCCGCGACGCTCGCAATCGCGATTGCCGTCCAGCCGCCCATGCCCAGCCAGGCCGTCGGCACATGAAGAAACATGATGCGAACCGTTTCGCCCTGCAGCCGCTCCGGAGGTGCGAAAAACAGCCCCCAAACCAGCGCGGCCCCAGCAACGATTAGCCCGCCAACAAGCATTGGCATGGTGAGCGCCCGCGCGATGCGCAGGAAGCGGGTAGGATTGGCGAAACCGTGCATTTTTTGATCGTTCGCTTTGCGCGGCCCCTTTGGCAGTGCGCGCCGTTATGGGCAAGCAGGAACGGGCATTAAGTCCCCGTTTCAGCCCCTGCCGATAAGCTTTTGCGCCATACGGTCCGCCACCAGGTTGGATGGAAGGCCGCTTCCTTCGCTTTCTTGCCAGATGGCAGCCAATCGTTGGGGAATTTGTTCGATCCGGCGGTTGGCCTCTTCCATGCTGCTTGGCTTGCCGCTTCTACGGCCCAGATATTCCAGCGCGACGCCAATGATCCCACCGGCATTTATGACATAGTCAGGTGCATAGAGAATGCCCCGATCTGCCAGCAACTGGCCATGTTCGGAACGTGCAAGCTGGTTGTTCGCTCCTCCGGCCACAATCGAACAATCAAGCGACGTAATGCTCTCCGGATCGAGAATTGCGCCCAGCGCATTAGGACTGAACACGTCACACGCAATGCGCATGATCTCGCCGGTTGCAACAGCCTTTCCGCCAAGCTCGCTGGCGAGCGCTTCAGCCTTGCCTGCGTCGATATCCGCAAGGGTGAGAACAGCGCCTTCTCTTGCCAACAACCTCGCCGCACCGCCTCCGACGCTGCCGGTTCCCTGCATCGCGACATGCACCCCCGCCATATCCTGCTTGCCGAGCTTTTGCGCTACTGCAGCCTTGATGCCCAGGTAGACGCCATAGGCGGTGAAAGGGCCCGGATCTCCGCCGGCCATTCCTACCGCAACCGGAAGACCCGCAACGTGTTCGGTCTGATCGGAGATCGCGATCATGTCTGCTTCCGACATGCCGACATCCTGAGCGGTGACATAGACGCCATCCAACTCGTCGATCGCCCTTCCGAAGGCGGCAATCATTTCACGCGTCTTTTTGCGAGCCTTGTCGGCGAGAATGACAGCCTTGCCGCCACCCATGGGCAGCCCGGCCATCGCATTCTTGTAACTCATCCCGCGCGACAGCCGCAAAGCATCGCGCATCGCCGCTTCCGGCTCGGCATAGTGCCAGAAACGGGTGCCGCCCGCGCCTGGCCCCAAATGGGTCGAATGAAGCGCGATAATCGCGGTGAGGCCGAATTCGGGACGATAGACGAAATGCACCGCCTCGTGATCGTCGAAATCAGGCTCGGTCCAGAAAGCTGCCATTTCATCTGCCCCGCTAGAGCTTGAGGAACGGCAAATGACTGGAAAATGGGGCGATCGACGGGGGTTGAACCCGCGACCTCCGGTACCACAAACCGGCGCTCTAACCAACTGAGCTACGATCGCCATAAACCCAAGCATGCATGCCGAGATGCGTGCTGATAGGCCGCCGCGCCGAAGGGTCAAGCCGCTTCGGTGCGGGCGCGTGCCTGTTGCACAGCCACCCTGGATTGCAAAGCGAAAACTGCGTGAGAATCCGGGAGGCGTAACAATGTTTCACGGCTTGATTGGCGATCTCGCTGGTTTATCGTGCGATGCGATGTTGAGCCCGGGCGAGTCTTCTTCTGCAATCCTCAAAGCCTGGCCAGGCATGCGGCATGTGCCCAATCCGCGGCTCGAGATGTTTACCTTGCCGGCCTTCCTGCCGCCCGAACTATGCGCGGAACTGAGGCAGCTAATCGACATCAACCGCCGGCCTTCAACCATCGCCGATCCCAATGGCGATCACTACTTCAGGACCAGCGAGACCTGCGACCTCGACCCGCGCGAACCGGCGGTAATCGAGTTGGAGCGCAGGTTGCTCGAACTCAATCGGATAGATCCTGCGCATGGCGAACCGGTGCAAGGCCAACGCTACGAGGTCGGGCAGGAATTCAAGGCCCACACCGATTATTTCGAACCGAACGGTGCCGACTTTCAGAAATTCTGTTCCGTGGCCGGACAGCGCAGCTGGACCTTCATGGTCTACCTCAACACGGTGGAAGCAGGCGGCGCCACCCGCTTCAAGGTCATCAACAAGACGTTCCAGCCCGAGCAGGGGCGGCTCGTCGCGTGGAATAACCGGCGGCCTGACGGCAGTTGCAACGCGGCGACGCTGCACCACGCGATGAAGGTCCGCAAAGGGCTCAAATATGTGATAACCAAATGGTACCGCGAAAAACCATGGGGATGAAAAGATGAGTGACGCAGCGCCGATCCGCAAAGGGAGTTGCCATTGCGGCGCTGTCCAGTTCGAGGCCGAATTGCCTGGCGAACTGAAAGGATCGCGCTGCAATTGCTCGATCTGTGCGATCAAGGGCGCGGTGATGGTTTACGTCCAGCTCGAACAGCTGACCGTGACTCAGGGCGAAGACATGCTTGGCTGCTATCAGTTCAACACCAAGGTGGCGCGGCACTTCTTTTGCAAGAACTGCGGCATTCATTGTTTCCACCAGGCGCGCTCCGACCCGGACAAATATGCGATCAATGCTGCCTGTCTCGACGGCGTCAGCCCTTATGATTTTGTCGAAGTGCCAGTGAATGACGGGGTCCATCACCAACTCGACCATGGTGTGAGGAGATTGGCGGGGACGCTACGCTTCGAACCTTTCGTCGACCCAAAATCATGAACGCACCGGAACAATGGCATGAGGGAGCTTGCCATTGCTCCGGCGTTAAATTTCGCGTCCGAATTCTTGCCGATCAAATGGTAGCGCGCTGCAATTGCTCGATCTGCGCCATGAAGGGCATCGTCATGCGCGCAGTGCAACTAGACGACTTCGAGTTACTGGACGGCGAGGAGCTTCTGACGCTCTATCAGTACAACACGAAGGAAGCGAAGCACTGGTTCTGCTCGCGCTGCGGGATTTACACCCATCACCAGCGCCGTTCTTTTCCCGATCAATTCGCAGTGAATGCCGCCTGTCTCGAAGGCGTGAGTCCCTACGACTTCGCGGAATTGCCGGTGATCGACGGCCAGAACCATCCCAACGATACCGGCAGAAAATGGGAGATCGCCGGCACGCTGCGATACGAACCTGCGCCCGGCCGATAATAGGCAAAGCAAAAGGGCGGCCCTGATGGACCGCCCTTTAACAATTCAGGCGATGGCTGGTGCCGATCAGTCCTTCTTGAGGGTGAGACCGCCAAAACGCTTGTTGAACTGAGCAACGCGGCCGCCATCCTGCAGGCGCTGCGGTCCGCCCGTCCATGCCGGGTGGCTGGTGGGATCGATTTCGAGCGTCATCGTGTCACCTTCCTTGCCCCAGGTGGACCGGGTCTCGAAGGTGGTGCCATCGGTCATCTTGACCGTGATGGTGTGGTAATCGGGATGTGTATCGGCCTTCATGGCAGTAATGCTCCGTCTGTGCGGGCCGGTTCCGACCGGTCCTCGGATGTTCGGAAAGCGGGGCCCACTACAGCGGAGCGCCGCCAATTGCAAGAACTAGGCTTCCTCGGCCGGCGGATCGGCCACCATGGCCGTGAACTGCACTTCGCAGGCCACTTTCTCGCCGATGTTCGCCCTGCCCCAGAACTTGCAGACCCGGGCGCGCTTCTGAACGAAGCCGACATGAAGATCGAGCAGGCAGCCCGGTTCGACCGGGTTCCTGAATTTCGCTTCATCGATCGACATGAAATAGACCAGCTTGCCGGTGCCGGCGAGTTCCAGCGTCTCGATCGCGAGGATTGCCGCCGACTGCGCCAAAGCCTCGATAATCAGCACGCCGGGCATGATCGGGCGGCCCGGAAAGTGGCCCTGGAAGAAACCTTCGTTGAAGGTGACCGCTTTGATCGCGTGGATCTCTTCGCCAATCGTCAGCGACTGGACCCGGTCAACCAGCAGCAGCGGGTAACGGTGCGGCAGGGCATTGAGCACCTTGCGGATGTCGTAGACGGGTGATTCCCGATCTTCACTCACTACCCTGCCCCCAAACTGCTTGGATTAGCGACCGCTTGACGCAGGCGCCGCTGGTGTTGCCGTTGCACCAGGTGCAGCAACGCCTTGCTGGGCTGCCTGCTGAGCGGCTTGCTGTTCGCGCATCTGGCGAGGCAGCCAACCCGCTGGCGGGACCAGCTGTGCAGTCGGCAACAATGCGTCGAGTTCGGCGATAACCGCCTGGTCGATGCTGTAGGAGCTGTCCGCATAATGGATCTGTTCCGGCGAGAGGACGAGCGTGACGCCCTTCTTCTTGGCGGCAGCTTCCAGAGCCTTCGGCAGGACTTCACCGATCTGTTCCGCAACATATGTGCGCGAAAGCTGCGCAGGAGCCATGATCGAGCTCACTTCGCGCTGCCCTTGCTGGTAGAGCTGTTCGATCGTGGCTGCCTGCTGCTCCAGCGCCTGCTGGTTCGGATTGGCGGCCTGACGATCGGCTTCGAATTTCTTGACCAGCGGTTCAAGCTGCGTGTTCATCTGCGTTGCGCGCTGGTTGGCCTGGTCGAATTGGGCCTTGTAAGTCACCGGGCGCTGCTGCTCGGCAACCTTGAACGCTGCGGAATTCGCAACGACGCTGTTGATGTCGACGACGCCGATGCCCTTGACTGCCTGGGCGGCGGCCGGAGCGGCAACCATCGGGCTAACGGCTGTGAGGATGAGGCCAGCGGCAAGCACTGGCTTGAGAAGTGCTTTCATCAGAATTGTGTTCCTACGTTGAACGTGAATGCTTTTGTATCGTCGCCTTCCTGCTTCATCAGGACCTTGGCGAAGTCGATCCGGAACGGACCGAATGGCGAATTCCAGTTGACCCCGATGCCGATCGCGATGCGAGGCTTGTAGGTGTCACCCAGGAAGGTTTCGCGGAAACCGCTCGTGCGCTGCCCAGCGCGGTATTGTTCGCTGAGGTGAGGCACGATGGCGGATTGGGATTGACGGGATTGGTCACGGTGGTGACGGCACCGTTCCGGTGCCGGCGTGCAGACATCGTTCACCAGCGAAGCGATGTTGACCTGCTGATAGAGCGCTTCCCCTGCAGCATTGCGCGACGGGAAGAACACGCCCTCCGGCCCGGTGTCGGTAAGCTGCGGGACGTTCACGTCGAACACCGAGCCGACATCCAGGAAGACCGAGGGCCTCAGGCCCATTTCGCGCGCGCCGGTTCCCAGCGGAATCTCCAGTTCGGCGCGGCCGAGATAGTAGACATTGCCGCCCAGTGGATCGTCCTGACGATTTTCTGGATCGCTGAAGAAGACGTAGCCGCCGACATCGTTGCAAGTCTGCCCTTCCGCAGGCGGGCCGCCTACGCAGGCCGGATCGCCATTCTCGTCGAAGGTGTAGAATTCGCGAATGATACGCGGGCCGACGCCGCGAATGTCGAAGCCGCGCATCTGCGGATCGCCAAGGAAGAACCTGTCGGTCAGGCGAACATCCTGGCCTAGGCCCTTGATTATACCGCCTTCGCCGGAGAGCGAGAAGATCCAGCCCGCGCCAAGTGGCAAATACTGAGCGGCATTGCGCCCTGATCTTGGCGTATTTGACCGAACCGCCCAGGCCCGCGACATCGACGTTGAGTGTAGCATTGAAGCCGCGCGTCGGACGGACGCGGTTGTCGAGCGAGCTGTAGATCAAGCGATGCGCCAAGAATCGAGCTCGTCCGCTTGCCGATTGCATCGCACAGATAACGCCCTGCCAGCAGCGGATCGCACTGGAATGTGCCATTCTGGCGAGTGCTGTAGAACTGGTTTTCGTCCAGCGTAACGTTATCGAAATTGAGCGTGTAGCGGCCAAGCAGCGACATATACTCGCTCAGCGGAACGCCGACGCGCGCGCTCGAAAGCCGGTGGTCGCCTGCTCGAAAGTCGTGTTGTCGCGGTTGTAGTAGTTCCAGTTGTTGAGATCGCGGCGATAGACGTCGACGCCGAGCGAGAAGTTCTTGTCGAACACATAGGGCTCGGTGAAGCTGAGCGTCAGCTGTGCGTGAATAGTTCGAATAGTTGACGCTCGCGCCCACCGTCTGGCCGCGCCCGCGGAAATTGCGCTGGCGGATCGATGCCTGGAGAATGAAGCTTTCGAGCGAGGAAAAACCTGCCGAGAGCTGCAATTCGCCGGTGGCCTGTTCCTGCGACATTGGCATCGAGAATGATGCGGTCAGGCGTGCTGCCCTGACTTTGCGAGATCTCGAAGTTTTCCTGGAAATAGCCAAGCGAGTTGATGCGCGCGGTCGAACGCTTGACCGCGAGCGAATTGAACGCATCGCCTTCGGCAATGCGGAACTCGCGGCGCACGACCTTGTCCTGCGTCAGCGTGTTGCCGTTGATGTTGATCTGCTCGACATAGACGCGCGGTGCCTCGTTGAGCAGGAACGTGACGTTCATCGTCAGATCGTCACGGTTGCGGTCGAATTGCGGCCGAACATCGGCAAATGCATAGCCGAAGGTCCCGGCAGTTTCGGTCAAGCCTTCGACAGTGTCTTCCACCATCTTGGCATTGTACCAGTCGCCCGCTTTCATGCGGAGCGATCTGGTCAGCGCATCGCCGTCGAAATCGCGGATGTGGCTTTCCACGGCTACGTCGCCGAATTTGTAGCGCTCGCCTTCCTCGACCACATAAGTGATGATGAAGTCTTCCTTGTCGGGCGTCAGTTCGGCGACTGCCGACACGACACGGAAATCGGCATAGCCTTCGGTCAGGTAGAACTGGCGCAGCTTCTGCTGGTCGAAAGCCAGGCGGTCCGGATCATAGCTGGTGCTGGAACTGAACAAGCGGAAGAAGCGCGCCTGCTTGGTCACCATTTCGCTGCGCAGTTCGCCATCGGAGAATTTCTCGTTGCCGATGATGTTGATCTGGCGAACCTTGGACTTGGGCCCTTCGCTGATCTCGAACACGATATCGACGCGGTTCTGCTGGAGCTGGACGCTCTTGGGCTCGACCGTCGCGGCAAACCGGCCCTGGCGCTTGTAGAGCTCGATGATGCGGGCAACGTCCGCGCGAACCTTGGAGCGGGTGAAGATCTGGCGCGGCGCGAGCTTGATTTCGGGCAGGATCTTGTCGTCCTTGATCCGCCGGTTGCCTTCCAGAATGATGCGGTTGATCACCGGATTTTCCTGGACCTGGACCGTCACATCGCCATTGGCATTCGTGATGCTCGCATTGGCGAACAGCTCGGTCGCGTAGAGATCCTTGAGCGCCGCGTCGCCGGCGGCATCGGTATAAGGCTCGCCAACGCGCAGCTTGATGTAGCTCAGGATCGTCGCCGGCTCGAGACGCTCCGAACCGACCACCACGATCGAACGGATCACGTCTGCCACGGGCGCGGCTGTGACGGCCCCCTGCGTTGGCGCGGCAGGCGGTGTCGCCGGCGTTACTTCCGCAGTCGTGGTTGCTTGCCCCTGAGCATGGGCAGCGACCGGGAAACCGGCAAGTATCGAGCTGCCCAGCAGCGACGCAACGACCTGCGATGCGGAAAATCTATTGCCGTTAAGGCGCATTACCCGTCCAATCTTTGACACGGCTTTTCCCGTCTCCTACCGGCTGGCGGCCTTCCCGCGGGAGACCTGTGACGCAGAATTCAAGCGCCGCCATTGCCCGATGCCGTGCTGGCAATCAAGCAGTAGTCCGGGGATAAAATGTGGGCCGCGTCCATCCTTCCACTGTCACTTCCCGTCGAAAACCGGAAGCGATACGATATCGTTCAGCGTAACGAACAGCATCAACGCAAGTACGAATGCGATGCCGGTGCGGTACGCCAATTCCTGACTGCGCGGGCCAACCGGCTTACGACGGACTGCTTCAGCCGCGTAGAAAGCCAGGTGCCCGCCGTCGAGCGCCGGGATTGGCAACAAGTTGATGAACCCCAAGTTAATTGAAATCATCGCGACGAAGGCGACAAAGGGTTCGATGCCGAGCGAGAGCTGCTCACCCGAATATTTCGCGATCTTTATCGGCCCGCCAAGCTCTTTGACCGAGCGGTCTCCGGTGATGATCTGACCGACTCCGGTCACCATCATGGTGATCATGTCGCCGGTCTGCCCGAATGCCAGAGTGACGGCCTCCAACGGGCCGACTGCCACCCAATCGCTATTTCCCACGCCCACACCGATCCTGCCGACACGCTGCTCGTTGCCGAATTTATCGGTCTCGGTCGCACTGGCAATCGTCATCGGAAATGTCAGTCGCTCTTCATCGCGAAGCACTTCAACAGACACGGTTTTTCCGGGATACATCAGGAAATGGTCGATCAGGTCGCGATATACGCGCGTCTGCTCGCCATCGACTCGTGCAATCCGGTCACCCACTTCGATCCCGGCGACATCGGCCGGCGAATCCGCGAGAACCTCGGTCACCACCAATTGATCTGCATTGGCTGGGTTTGGCTTGCCATAGGCCAGATTGAAGGCCGCAAAAATCGCCACCGCGATGAGCAGATTGGTTACGGGTCCCGCCAAAACGATCAGCGAACGCTGCCAAAGCGGCTTGGCCTGAAAAGTCTGATTTCGTTCTTTGGGCGGCAGCGCCAACCATTCGTCGCTTGGCTGGCTGGCGGGATTCATGTCGCCGGCAAACTGGACATATCCGCCCAGCGGCAGAGCACAGACCTTCCAGCGCGTACCGCGACGATCCGTCCAGCCGATCAATTCCTTGCCGAAGCCGATCGAGAAAGCTTCCGACCTGACGCCGAATATTCGCCCGACCAGGTAATGACCGAGCTCGTGCAGGGTCACCAATGGGCCCAGCACCAGCAGGAAACCGACGATCCACATCCAGAAAGGCGGCAATTCAATCACTTGACGCGAACTCCAACAGTTCCCTGGTCCGCACACGCGTTTCCGCATCGATAGCCAGAACGCTGTCGAGCGTGGTGGGGGCTTCGGGCATAGCGAGCATAAGCATCCTGTCCACTATTGCTGCAATATCCGTGAATGCGGCCTGACCGCCGAGGAACGCTGCCACCGCGACTTCATTCGCAGCATTGAGCACGGCCGGCGCTGCCCCTCCAGCATGGGCAGCGTCTCGCGCCAACCGGGTTGCGGGGAAACGCTCCTCATCAGGGACGAAGAAGGTCAATTCGCCGATATCGGCGAGATTCGAGAGGTTTGCACGGTGTGTCCATCCTTCTCGGCCAGGCGAGGCAGGAGGCGATCGGCACCCGCATGTCCGATGGCCCCAGCTGGGCAAGGGTCGAGCCGTCGCGATATTCGACCATCGAATGGATCACGGATTGCGGGTGCACGACGATTCGCAAGCGATCGAGCCCGACCGGAAACAGATGGTGGGCCTCGATGAATTCAAGGCCCTTGTTCATCATCGTCGCGCAATCGATCGCTAATCTTCGCGCCCATGTCCCAATTGGGATGCTTCAGGGCCTGCGCCGGCGTTGCACGCGCAAGCTGTTCCTGCGTCCACTCGCGAAACGGCCCTCCGCTCGCGGTCAGGGTGATCCACGAGACATCGGAAATGTCATGGCCCTGGAGGCACTGGAAGATCGCATTGTGCTCGCTGTCGGTCGGCAGCAGCATGGCCCCGCTGCGCTCAACCGCGGCCAAGCAGAATGTCGCCGGCCGAAACCAGCGCCTCCTTGTTGGCCAGTGCGATGGCTCCACCCTGTTCGATCGCGGCCATGGTAGGCGGCAGACCTGCACAGCCGACAATGGCGGCAACGGTAAGGTCGGCACCGCGCGAGGCCGCATCGCACAGGGCCTGCGCGCCCGCTGCCGCCTCGACGCCGCTTCCAGCGAGTGCTTCGCGCAATCGCGGCAGGCAAGTCTCGTCGGCGACAACCGCAATTTCAGCGTCGAATTCGCGGGCCAGTGCCGCGAGTTCCTCGACCTGGCAATTGGCCGTCAGCGCCACGACCCGCCATGCATCGGCATTGCGCCGGACCAGATCGAGCGTCGATGTCGCCGATCGAGCCGGTCGCGCCGAAGATGGAAAGGGTGCGCATCAGATGCCTGCCATGAAGAAAGTCGAAGCGATCCCAGCCACGATTGCCACGGGCAACAGCCCGTCCACCCGGTCGAACACGCCGCCATGGCCCGGGATCAGTCGCGAGAATCCTTCACGCCGGCCTTGCGCTTGAGCCAGCTCTCGAAGAAATCGCCGGCCTGCGCCACGACGGCAAGCACAGCGCCGATGCCAGCGCCTGCCAGCATCGCAGGCCAAGGAACACTGGGCTTGACCGGCGACATGGCCGATGCCGCGAGCACGAGAAAGCCCAGGGCGATTGCTCCAAAAAGCCCGGCCGCAAGCATGCCCCCGTAAAGCCCCGCCCAAGTCTTCGAAGGGCTGATCGCCGGAGCAATCTTCTTCTTGCCGTACCTACGGCCAGCAAAATATGCGCCCGTATCGGTGAGGATGACAATGATGACGACGATCGCGACCAGCAAGCCGGGCAATGCGATCAGGCAGGCCGTCGCGAGCCCGATATAAGCGACTGACCCAAGTGTGCCGCCAATTTGCCACAAGGGCGATGGCGCGGCCTTTTCGACCAGTTTGAGCATTTCCATGAGCGTTGCCATTGCGACGATCGCAATCAGGACATCGAGCACTCGCCCACCGATCCAGAGCGCGCTCCCGGCGATGAGCAGCATGACCGCTGCCGAAGCGGCGCGCACCGGCAAATCGGACTTTACCCGTCCGGGCGCTGCCTCAACGCCCGCCAAAGCGTCGCTCCCGGCCAGCGAAGGTTGCGAGCGCTTCTTCCAGATGCGCCGCCGTGAAATCGGGCCACAGGACGTCGGTGAAATACATCTCGGCATAGGCAGCCTGCCACAGCAGGAAGTTCGACAGGCGCACCTCTCCCGAAGTGCGGATCAGCAGGTCGAGTGGCGGCAGATCAGCCGTATCGAGGTTCTCTGCGATGCTCTCAGGGCGTGATTTCGCCCGCCTGGGAAGCCGACTTGCGCCGCGCGGGCGATTTCCTGCTGCGAGCCGTAGTTGAGCGCCACCGCAAGTGTGACCGAGCCGCCTTTGGTCTGTGCAAGAGCATCTTCGAGCATCGATACGATATCGGGATCCAGGACTTTGTAATCGCCAATGATTTTGAGCCGGATCCCGTTTTCGACGAAATCCGGCAGATCGCTTTTGATGAAGCGCCGCAGCAAACCCATCAGATCGGAAATCTCGTCGTTTGGCCGTTTCCAGTTCTCCGACGAAAAGGCGAAGAGCGTCAGACACTCCAGCCCAGCTGCGCGGGCCGCGCGAAGAAGCAGTGCGGACCGCCTCGACTCCGCGCTGATGGCCCACGGCGCGCGGCAAATGGCGATTTTTTGCCCAGCGCCCATTGCCATCCATGATGATCGCGACATGGCGGGCGCCGTGCGAAGTGCCATCGCCGGAGGCAGGCAACGTCCGGATCGATCCTTCGTTTTTCATTGCTTCGCCACCGAAAGGGTAAGCACGCCTTTGGCATGCTCCGGGCTTAGGGAAGAGAAGTCGCGATCCCTCACTGGCTGAGGATTTCCTTTTCCTTATGCGCAGCGGCCTCATCTGCCAGCTTGACGTAATCGTCGGTCAGCTTCTGGACCTCGTCTTCGAGCCGCTTGCGCTCGTCCTCGCTGATTTCCTTCTTGCTTTCGTCTTCCTTGAGCGTCTCCATGCCGTCGCGGCGGACGTTGCGGATGGCGATGCGCGCCTTTTCCGCATATTGGCCGGCCAGCTTGGCCAGTTCCTTGCGGCGTTCCTCGGTCAGATCCGGGATCGGCAAGCGGATCGTCTGGCCGTCAGTCATCGGGTTGAGGCCAAGCCCCGCCCGCGGATACCCTTTTCGACGGGATTGACGTTCGCCCGGTCCCACACCTGCACGGACAGCATCCGCGGTTCGGGCGCAGACACGGTCGCCACCTGGTTGAACGGCATCATGCGAGCCGTAGACTTCGACCTGCACCGGATCGAGCAACGTGATGTTGGCGCGGCCGGTGCGCAGACCGCGCCAGATCGCTCTTGAGCGATTCCACCGCGCCCGTCATGCGCCGCTCGATATCGGCCTTGTCGATATTTCGGCCATTGTCAGGCTTCCTTCGCTTGCACTATGGTCTGCTTGCCCTCGCCTGCAAGAACGCGGGCGAGATTGCCCTGTTCGCGGATCGAAAACACCACGATCGGAATGGAATTGTCGCGGCACAAGGCCACGGCGGAGGCATCCATCACCTTCAGATTGTCTGCCAGAACCTTGTCATAACCGACTGTATCATAGCGCTTGCGCGTTTGGGTTGTTCTTGGGATCGGAATCATAGACTCCATCCACGCTGGTGCCCTTGCAGAAGAGCATCGCATTTCATTTCGGCAGCTCGCAGCGCCGCGCCGCTATCGGTGGTGAAATAGGGGCTGCCGACGCCGGCGGCGAAGATCACGATCCGGCCCTTTTCCAGATGCCGTTCGGCACGGCGGCGGATCACCGGCTCGCACACCGCATCCATCTGGATCGCCGACTGCACGCGGGTGTGGACGCCGATCTGCTCGAGCGCGTTCTGCATCGCCAGCGCGTTCATCACCGTTGCGAGCATGCCCATATAATCGGCCTGGGCCCGGTCCATCCCCCTGGCCGCGCCGGCCATCCCGCGAAAGATGTTGCCGCCGCCGATCACCAGGCAGATTTCCAGCCCGGTGTCCTTCGCCGCCTTCACTTCCTTGGCCAGTTCGAGCACGAAGTCGGGATCGATGCCGAATTGCTGGTCGCCCATCAGCACTTCGCCCGAGAGCTTGAGCAGGACACGCTTGAAGCGGGGCTTGGTCATGGAGCGTGAATCTCTCGAAACGGCAGGAGCGCTCTTATAGAACTGTGCCTGCTTGTGCCAAGAGCCGCGGACAATGCGCCGGGCATGGAAATCCCCGCGCGGCGCATGGCCACGCGGGGATGATGGCTGGCCAGAAGGCCAATCAGGCGTTTACGGCCGCAGCAACTTCGGCGGCGAAATCGCTTTCTTCCTTCTCGATGCCTTCGCCGAGCTGGAAGCGGACATAGTCCTTGAGCACGATCTTCGCGCCGGCATCCTTGCCCGCCTGCTCGACGACCTGTGCGATCGGGGTCTTGTTGTCCATCACGAAGACCTGGCTGAGCAGGGCGTTTTCCTTGGCGAACTTGGCAATCGCGCCATCGACCATCTTGGCCTGGACATCGGCGGGCTTGCCGCTTTCGGCAGCCTTTTCGCCCGCAATCGCGCGCTCGCGCTCGATCACATCGGCGATCGAGGCCTTCTGCATCGAGCGCCTGCGGGAAGGCCGCGGCGATGTGCATCGCGATCTGCTTGCCCAGCGCTTCCAGCTTGTCGCTCGGCGCGTCGCTTTCAAGCGCGACCAGCACGCCGATCTTGCCGAGGTTCGGGCGCCGCGGCATTGTGCATGTAGGGCACGACCACGCCCTCGCGAGACCGACACGGTCTTCATGCGGCGGACCTGCTGGTTCTCGCCGATGGTGGCGACATTGTCGGTCAGCTTGTCGGACACGGTGCCGCCGCCGGGATAGGCCGCGGCCTTGAGTGCTTCGACATCGTCGGAGCCGACGCCGAGCGCAACCGCGGTGGTCTTGCGCACGAAATCCTGGAACTGGTCGTTCTTGGCGACGAAGTCGGTCTCGGAGTTCACTTCGACCGCCACGCCCTTGGTGCCTTCGACGGCCACGCCGACAAGACCTTCGGCTGCGGTGCGGCTCGACTTCTTTGCAGCGGCGGCAAGGCCCTTGGCGCGCAGCGCGTCGACGGCGGCTTCGATGTCGCCATTGGTCTCTTCGAGCGCCTTCTTGCAGTCCATCATGCCAGCGCCGGTGCGCTCGCGCAGGTCCTTCACGTCAGCGGCGGTGTAAGCAGCCATTGTACTTGTCCTCTTGAATATGTGTCGCGCGCGCCGGGCAGCTTGTGGCTGGCCCGGCGCGTTAATCAGCAATTGTGCCAGCCTGGTTACGCTTCAGGCCGAAGCTTCCTCGCCCGCCTCTGCCGCTGCGGGAGCGGCCAATTCTGCTGGTGCTTCTTCGGCAGCCGGTTCTACGTCTTCGACCGGCGGTGCATCCATCGCGCCGATATCGGCGCCCGAATCGACAATCGCTTCGCCGCCGCCCTTGGTGGCAGCCTGGCGCGATCGCATCGCAATAGAGGCGAACGGCGCGGCTGGCGTCGTCATTGCCCGGGATCGGGAAGGCGATGCCGCTGGGATCGACATTGGTGTCGAGGATCGCGATCACCGGGATGCCAAGGACGTTGGCTTCCTTGATCGCCAGTTCTTCCTTGTTGGCGTCGATCACGAACATCACGTCGGGAATGCCGCCCATGTCGCGGATGCCGCCGAGCGACAGTTCTCGAGCTTGTCGCGCTCGCGCGTGAGCTGGAGAATTTCCTTCTTGGTGAGGCCCGACATGTCGCCCGAAAGCTGCTCTTCGAGCGATCTTCATGCTGCTTGATCGATCCGGAAATCGTCTTCCAGTTGGTGAGCATGCCGCCCAGCCAGCGGTGGTTGACGAAATGCTGGCCGCTGGCGCGCGCCGCATCGGCGATCGGCTCCTGCGCCTGGCGCTTGGTGCCGACGAACAGCACCTTGCCGCCAGCGCGAACCGTCGCACCGACGAAATCGAGCGCGCGCGCGAACAGCGGCACGGTCTGCGACAGGTCGATGATGTGAACGCCGTTGCGGGCGCCGAAGATGTACGGCTTCATCCGCGGGTTCCAGCGGTGGGTCTGGTGGCCGAAATGTGCGCCGGCCTCGATCAATTGCTGCATTGTGACGGTAGGAGCCGCCATAGATCATTTCCTTTCCGGTTATGCCTCTGGAAGACTGGAACCGACTGCGGATCGCCCGCTGCGGCACCGGTATGAGCGCCTTCCATGTGAATTTGCGACTTGCAGGATCAGGCGAAAATCGCACTGCTCCGCAAGGGCGCGCGCCGCCTTAGACGTGTGTCCGCGGAAAATCCACCCCTCATTCGTCGCCCAAATGATCCGTTTCGGCGCGATTTGATTTGACATGCCGGAACAAATAGGGAACATCATTGCAAATCCGGGGCGATCGGGGGGAACCATTGGTCAGCGATCAATGTTTTCCACAGATCATCAACAGCCCGCCAACAGCTTTGCGCACAGGATGAACGTGATGACGTCGATCGCTTTTTTACTCGCCGTGTTCTTTTCCGCATCGGCAGTCTTCGTGCTTGGGGTGCTTGCAATCGCCTACCGCGAAGCGTCTCGCTGGCCTATAGCGGCATTCGCCAAGCGCTTGATAATTGTGAGGTTGAAAGGGTCTTCACCGTCCGCACTATCGAGGGTTGGAGCTACGCCCCCTCCCCGCCCCGCGAACCGAGATTGCGCCTCGCCAGCTCTAACGCGCGTCCGGCGCCTGCTGGCCCCGCGCTGCGCGCTGCCGCTTGACCCTCGCGTAGCTTATGATCCCATAAGGCATGAGCACGAGATAAAGCGCGCTTACGCCTGCCAGCGTCCACCAGGGCTCCAGCAAAAGCGCAGCGAAGACCAGCCCAACCAGGGCAATGATCTCCAGCCGGATATTCTTGCGCGGCCTCAGCGAAGTCCAGCTCAAGGTCGCGATGTTCGAAATCAGCAGGAATGCGATTATCGCCACCCAGATTGCCACCACCAACGGTTCGCGGAAAATTCCCTCCCCGGTCGCGAGCCACAGAAAGAGCGGCATGAACGCAAGGCCGGCGCCCACCGGCGCAGGAACGCCGGTGAGAAAACCCGCCGATTTGTGCGGCTGCTCGTCCATGTCGATCCGTGCGTTGAACCGCGCCAATCGCAGCGCACAGCAAATCGCGAAAGCCAGTGAGGCGAACCAGCCGAAACGCGGAAGGTCCTGCAGGGACCAGAGGAACAGGATCAGCGCCGGGGCCATGCCGAACGACAGCGAAGTCGGCCAGACTGTCGAGCTCGGCGCCAAAGCGCGACTGAGCCTTGAGCAAACGGGCGATGCGTCCGTCGATCCCATCGAGCAGCCCGGCGAGAATGACGGCGAAGGCCGCCCGTTCCCAATCCGCCGTTATCGCAAAGCGTATACCGGTCAGCCCCGCACAGAGCGCGGCAGCCGTAATCGCATTGGGCAATACCGCCCGCAGGGTGAGGCCGCGCTGCGCACGCCGGCCAAGCGGCCTTTCTCCTTCGGACGCCTTGGGGCCTAGCGAATCGGAATCCTCATAGCCGCGGGTCGTCCATCATTGGCTGACGCCTTCGATGAGCTGCTGGCTGCCCAGTTCGGCCAGGACTGTCTCTCCGGCAATTGCCTTCTGGCCGACAAGCACCTTGGAATCGGTGCCTCTGGGAAGATAGATATCCACCCGGCTGCCAAACCGGATCAGGCCGACGCGCTGCCCGATGGCCAGGATATCGCCTTGCTTCACGAATGGGACGATCCGCCGCGCCACAAGGCCGGCAATCTGGGTGAAGCCGATCTGCACTCCGTCCGCCCGCTCGATCAGGATGTGCTGGCGTTCATTCTCCTCGCTCGCCTTGTCGAGGTCGGCATTCATGAATTTCCCGGGCACATAGACCACACGCCGGACGATACCGCCCACCGGCGCGCGATTGATGTGCACATCGAACACCGACATGAAGATCGAAATCCGGGTGACCTTGTCATGCCCCAGTCCGGGCGAGCCGGAACCATCGTCGATCTGCAATTCGATCGGCGGCTCGACTTCCTGGATAAGCGTGACCAGCCCGTCCGCGGGTGAAAGGATCAGTCGATCGCCCTGCGGCACGACACGCTCGGGATCGCGGAAGAAGGCGCACAATGCCGAACGTCAGCAGAAGCAGCGGCCAACCGACGATTTCCCAATCGAGCCCAAGCAGGAAAACCAGGCTGATGCCTGCTGCGATCAGTCCGAACTTGCGTCCCTCGGGATGAATTGCGGGCCAAGACCACGCTGCATCGCCCCGGCCCTTGTTATCGAATATTTCTCCGGCCATGCCCTTCATCTAGGGCGTACACCCTATCGCTACAAGCCAAGAACGGGACGAACCGGCACTCCGCTTTAGTAATTTCGTGAGACCTTTGCTGTTAACGCGCGCAGCATGTCGATCGTCACGCCAATGGCTGGAGAGCAAAGTAAACGCGGGGTATTCTTCGCGCGCTACGGCGCCGAAGCGCCGACGATAGCGATCTCGATTGCTCTATTCGCCCTATGCCTGAGCCTGATGGCGGCCAAGGGTGTATATTTCGGTCTTTCGCTGATATCGCTCAACATGCAGCTCTATTTTGTGAGCGCAATGCTGATGCTTGCGGTCGATGCGGCATGGAATTTGTGGAAACACCGGCCCGATCAGCCAACAGCATTCCTGAAGGCGCTTTATCTTGGACCGCAGCGGAGAGCCCGGCTTGTCGCTGCCCTGCCGATGCTCGGAATGCTGATCGCATTCATGCCCTTCTTCTCCAAGATGAAGGCCATGATCCCCCTGTTCAACGCCTACACCTGGGACGAGACCTTCATTGCCTGGGACCGCGCGATCTTCCTAGGCCATGACGCCTGGGAGGCACTCCAGCCCTTGCTTGGTTTCCCGATCATCACGGCTGCATTGGCAGTGTTCTATCAGCTGTGGTTCTTGTTGATCTACCCAGGGTGCCTGTTCTTCTGTTTCTATCACGTCGACGACCTGACCCGCCGCCGCTTCTTTCTGGGATTTGTGCTGGCCTGGACAGTGATCGGCGGAGCGATGGCGACTGCATTGGCGTCAGTCGGGCCTTGCTTCCTCGAGCCGATCCTCGGCAACGCCCATTTTTCCTCCCAGATGGCCTATCTCAACAGCGCCAATCAGCAGATCCCGGTAATGACCTTGACCGTGCAGCAATTGCTGATCGATTGGTTTTATGCAGATTCACGCGGCCTTGGCAGCGGGATTACCGCGATGCCTTCGATGCATATTGCGATGGCTTTCCTCTATTACCTGGCAATGCGTCATGTCTCTAAGCGTGCCGGCCAGTTCTTTTTCGCGTTCTTCGTCCTGATATTCATCGGCTCGGTCCACCTGGCCTATCACTACGCAGTCGACGGGATTGTATCGGTGATCGTGACCAGCGCGATCTGGTGGGGATCGAAGCACCTCTTCGCATGGTGGGATCGCCAGGGCCGCGGCTCGATTTCAGGCGCTGCGCGACCTGCAACAGCTTGACCGTGTCAGAAGGCGGCGGTGGTGGACAGGGCTGGATTCGAACCAGCGTACGCTCTGCGCGGGCAGATTTACAGTCTGCTGCCATTAACCACTCGGCCACCTGTCCACACAGTCTGCCGGTGGCGGGTCGCCCCGCACGTTCGGCCCTGCAATCGCACGAATGCGGCCGGGCCCGCCAGCCGAGAGGCGCCCCTATGGCGAAGCGGCGCTTGCCTGTCAATGGGGCGGCTGGCAGGAGCGTGCCCTCGAATCAAGCCTCAGGCAGGAAGCAACATGGCCAAGAGCGGCGAAAGAAGCGCGCCCTGCGGGGCCGCGCGGGCGCATGCAGGGCGGGCGCGGCAGCGGGCCGCGGCAGCACCGGGCAGGTGCGCCTGTGGGGCCGCCATGCGGTCGAAGCCGCGCTCGAAGAACCCCGAACGCCAGCACCGCAAGCTGTGGGCCACGCGCGAGGCGCATCGCAGAGCTCGACGGCGAATTGCCGGCCGATTTCCCGGTCGAATATGCCGCAGGCGGCCGATCTCGCCCGCCTGGTCGCACGCGATGCGCCGCATCAGGGGCTGGTGCTGGAATGCGCTCCGCTGGAGGACGTGTTCCTCGACGAAGTGCTCGACGGCGATCCCGCCCGCCCGATCGTGGTGCTCGACCAGGTGACCGATCCGCACAATGTCGGCGCGATCCTGCGCTCGGCGGCGGCATTCGGTGCCTGCGCGATCGTGACGCAGGACCGCCACGCACCGCCCGAATGCGGCGTGCTGGCCAAGTCCGCATCGGGCGCGCTCGAGATCGTGCCGTGGGTGCGGGTGGTGAACCTTGCCGCGCGCGCTCGAGGAAGCTGGCAGAGGCCGGATATTGGCGCATCGGGCTGGCCGGCGAAGCCGACGCGACGCTCGCCGAGGCACTGCCCACCGGGCCCGTTGGCGCTGGTGCTCGGCGCCGAGGGCGAAGGCCTGCGCGAGAATATCGCCGCGCATTGCGATGCGCTGGCGCGGCTGCCGATCAGCACGGCCATGGAAAGCCTCAACGTATCCAACGCGGCCGCGATTGCGCTTTATGCGGTGGCAACGCGCAGCTGACGGCAATGAGACAGGGGGGACTGGCAATGACCATGTATTCGACCATGCGCCTGCGGGCTGCGCCGCAGGTGCTGGACTGGGCCTGGCGCTTGCGCTGTCGGGCTGCTTCCTGTCGCCGGGCAAGTTCACGTCCGCACTCGACCTGCGCCAGGATGGCAGCTTTCACCTTCAGCTACGAAGGCGAAATCTACTTCCTCGGCCTCAGCCAGCCTGGCCGAGATGGACGCGGCGAGCGACGACGGATTTCGACGAACAACCCTGCTTCGACGACGAGACTTACGAGAGCACGCGACTGCACCGCCGACGAAATAGAGCAGCAGCGCAGCGAATGGGCAGCTGCGCAGGCACGAAGCGCAGCGGAAAAGAGCGCAAGAAGGAAGCCTTGCAGATGGCGCATGATGGGCGGGATCGATCCCGTCCGACCCCGAGGCGGCCGAGGAACTCGGCGGCCAGCCTGCAGCCGCCAGACAGGGCTGGAAGCGCGTCGAATGCACAAGGGCGACGGAGTGTTCGACGGTCGACTTCCCCGTCACCGGCACGATGAGCCACGATTTCACCTTCCCCGTGATCGAAGGCTTTCCGATGGCCAATCCCTTCGTGCAGGTGAACCTGCGCACCGGCAATGTCGTGCGGAATCGATGCGCCGGGGTTTTCGGCTCAGTCGGCTGGCCGGTAATCCGATGACGGGTATGCTGCAGGCCGCCGCTCTGGACGGCAAGCGGCGAAGGCGAAGGAGAAGCCGCCGGTCATGCCGGAGACTGAAGGGGACCTTCACCATCACGCACCGACGGCGAGATCCTTGCCAACAACACCGACGAAGGCCCTCGGCCTGTCGCCGGCGGTCAAGCGCTGACCTGGAAGTATCACGACTCAGCGCCGCGGCACCGATGGCGCTCATCCGCTTGGCCGACTGATCCGTCCGCTTCAACTGCGCACATGCAAGAAAAAGCCCCGCCGGCCATAATCGGCCGGCGGGGCTTTTGCTTTGTCCTGGCCGCGAGGCGATGCGGCCCGGCCAAACTCGATTAGTTGACGGCGTCCTTCAGGCCCTTGCCGGCCTTGAACTTCGGCTGGGTCGATGCCTTGATCGTCATCGGTTCGCCGGTGCGCGGATTGCGACCGGTAGATGCCTTGCGCTTGGCGACCGAGAAGGTGCCGAAGCCGACCAGGCGCACTTCGTCGCCCTTCGAAAGAGCGCCGGTAATCGTGTCGAACACGCCTTCCACGGCCTTGGTCGCATCGCTGCGGGAAAGGCCGCTCGCATCGGCAACGGCGCCGATCAGATCGTTCTTGTTCATGGTAGGAACCCCCTCTGAGAAAGTGCCGGAATTGATCTATGATTGTGAATCGCCTCTCGGGTGGCGGTGAATTGAGCGATTTTTGACCGCCCTGTCAAAGGCAAAACGCACGCAAATTCGCGGTTTTCGACGAATTAACCGCGGTTTTCGACAAGTTGAGCGCTCAGCGCCCGTCACATAGCGCACGGTTCGGCGCCCGGACAAGCCGGCAAGTGATCAGGATCCGCAGCCGATTCGCTGCGGTGCAGCAGCGATCAATGTGCTGTCGGTGCCGATGCTCCCGCGGGCGGAACAGCGGCTGGCTGGCTCGCCAGATCGTCCGCTTCGGTCCAGTCGATCGCCACCAGAGCGGCTGGTCAGGGCACGTTCCAGCACCTCATCGACATGGCTGACAGGAATGATCTCCAGCCCCGCTTTCACATTGTCGGGGATCTCGGCCAGATCCTTGCGTTCTCTTCGGGGATCAGCACCGTCGTGATGCCGCCGCGCAGTGCGGCAAGCAGCTTTTCCTTGAGCCCGCCGATCGCCAGCACGCGGCCGCGCAAGCGTGACCTCGCCGGTCATCGCCACATCCGGCCGCACCGGAATCCCGGTCAGTGTCGAGACGATCGAGGTGACCATGCCGACACCGGCGATGGGCCCGTCCTTGGGCACCGCGCCTTCGGGCAAGTGGATGTGGATGTTCTTGCGCTGGAAGATCGAAGGCTTGATGCCATAGGCCGGGCGCGCGCGCCTTCACGAAGCTGAAGGCGGCCTGCGACGCTTTCGTTCATCACGTCGCCGAGCTTGCCGGTCGTCTTGACCTCGCCCTTGCCGGGTGTCGTGACGCTTTCGATCGTCAGCAGTTCGCCGCCGACTTCGGTCCAGGCCAGACCGGTGACGGCGCCGACCTGCGCCTCATCGTCGGATACGCCGTGGCGATACTTGCGCACGCCCGGCATATTCGCCAAGGTTTTCGGGCGTGATCGTGACCGCTGGTGACCTTCTTTTCGAGGATCTGGCGCAAGCCCTTGCGCGCCAGCCGCGCGATTTCGCGCTCCAGCGTGCGCACGCCGGCTTCGCGGGTGTAATAGCGGATCAGGTCGCGCAGACCGTCGGTGGTCGAGAGTGAACTCGCCCTTCCTCAGACCATGCGCCTCGATCTGCTTGGCAATCAGGTGACGCTCGGCGATCTCGACCTTTTCGTCCTCGGTATAACCTTCGAGCCGGATGATCTCCATCCGGTCGAGCAGCGGCCTGCGGCAGGTTGAGGCTGTTCGCCGTGCTGACGAACATCACGTCCGACAGATCGACATCGAGCTCCAGATAATGGTCCTGGAACTTCGAATTCTGTTCGGGATCGAGCACTTCGAGCAGCGCCGACGCCGGATCGCCGCGGAAATCCTGCCCGAGCTTGTCGATCTCGTCGAGCAGGAACAGCGGGTTGCGACGTTCCGGCCTTCTTCAGGTTGGTCACGATCTTGCCCGGCAGCGAGCCGATATAGGTCCGGCGGTGGCCGCGGATCTCGGCCTCGTCGCGCACGCCGCCGAGCGACTGGCGCACGAATTCGCGGCCGGTCGCCTTGGCAATCGACTTGCCGAGGCTGGTCTTGCCGACGCCCGGCGGGCCGACGAGGCACAGGATCGGCCCCTTCAGCTTGTTGGTGCGCGCCTGCACCGCGAGATATTCGACGATCCGGTCCTTGACCTTGTCGAGCGCATAATGATCGTCGTCGAGGACCGCCTGCGCCTTGCGCGATATCCTTCTTCAGCTTCGGCTCTTCTTGCCCCACGGCAGGCCGAGCAGCACATCGAGATAATTGCGCACCACGGTCGCCTCGGCGCTCATCGGCTGCATGGTCTTGAGCTTCTTGAGCTCGGTCTGCGCCTTGGCCTTGGCTTCCTTGGAAAGCTTGAGTCTTGTCGATCTTTTCCTGGAGTTCGGCGATCTCGTCGCCGTCCTCGCCGTCGCCGCCGCCCAGTTCGGACTGGATCGCCTTCAACTGTTCGTTGAGGTAATATTCGCGCTGGGTCTTCTCCATCTGGCGCTTCACGCGCCCGCGGATCTTGCGCTCCACCTGCAGCACGGACAAGCTCGCCTTCCATGAAGGCAATAGACCATTTCCAGCCGCTTCAGCGGATCGGCTTCGGTCAGCAGCGCCTGCTTGTCGGACACCTTGGCGCTCAGATTGCGCGGCGATCGTGTCGGCCAGCTTGCGCGGCATCGTCGATCTCGGCCAGTTCCTGCTCGAGCTCGTCAGGCAGCTTCTTGTTGAGCTTGGCATATTCGCCGAACTGCTCGACCACCGAGCGCATCATCGCGGAAACTTCGGTGTCCGACTGACGGATTCCGGCCTCGATCGGTTCGACGCCGGCGACGACGAATGCCGCCTTCGTCGCGCAGCTCGTCAAGCCGCGCGCGCTGCTGGCCTTCGACCAGCACGCGCACGGTGCCGTCGGGCAGCTTCAGCAGCTGCAGCACCTGGGCGATCACGCCGATATCGTAGAGATCGTCCCGCTCCGGATCGTCGCAGCCCGGATCGAGCTGGGCGAGGAGGAAGATGTCCTTGGACCCGGCCATCGCCGCTTCGAGCGCGGCGACCGACTTCTCGCGCCCGACGAACAGCGGCACGACCATGCCGGGGAAGACGACGATGTCGCGAAGGGGAAGGAGAGGATAAAGATTCATAATGTCAGCAATTCCGAGAAATCTTGGGCCATAATGGCATGCGGGCAATCTGCCCGATTGGTTCCCGGGGAATATGGGGAGCAACCTGCAATCGCGCAATGGGCTCCATTCGTTGGCTGTGGAAGGACGTTATCCTGCCCTGAAAATCGCACTGCTGGCCGGCAAGTTCTTATTAGACTGGCTCCGCCAATTGTGCTGGTGTCGAATTGTATCTGCAAGACCGGCGGGCCCTTTCGCGGAAGAACGGGCCCGCTCGTTTCTGGGAAAGGAAAGCGAATTGAGTTTGCCAAGAGTATGCTTCGTCGGGCTGGGCGTAATGGGTTTGCCGATGGCGCGTCACCTCGCGGGAGCCGGTTACGCCATGAGCGTGTTCGACCTCGATCCAGCCAGGGCCGAGATGCTGGCAAGCGAGTTCCCCGCAGTCGATGCCGCGCAAAGCCCGGCGGCCGGTGCGGCGGATGCCGACATAATCATCACCATGCTGCCCAATGGGAGCGTGGTGAATGCAGTGGTGACCGGCGATGACGGCGTGGTTTCCACGATCAAGCGCGGCGCCTTGCTGCTCGACACATCTTCCGCCGAGCCCTGGCTGACCGAGAAGACCGCCGCAGCGCTGGCCGCGAAAGGCGCTTCAATGGTCGATGCGCCTGTCTCCGGCGCGGAAGCGGGGGCGATCGGCGGCGAACTCGTGTTCATGGTCGGCGGAGCGCCGGCCGATGTCGAGCGGGTTACGCCGCTGCTCGACATCATGGGCAGCCACCATTTCCATCTCGGCCCGCTCGCCGCCGGTCACCGGATGAAATCGCTCAACAATCTCGTCACTTCGGTGACTTTCATGGCCACTGCCGAGGCGCTGCTCGCAGGCAAGCGCGCCGGGCTCGATCCCGACAAGATGATCGACGTGATGAACCTTTCGACAGGCGGATCCTGGGTCGGGCGCACGCATTTCCAACAGCGCATCTTCAACCGCGCGTTTGACGATCCGTTCAAGCTGGGCCTGATGGTCAAGGATATCGGCATCGCGCTGCAAGTGGCCGAAGAAACCGATCACGACATGCCGATTTCTGAGCACACCGCCCGGCTTTGGCGCGAAATCGAAGACATGGAAGGCGCCGGCAGCAGCGTCAGCCGCCTGATCGCCGGGATGGAGAAGCTCGCCAAAACGGAGCTAACTCCGGGTTCTGCGACGCGGGAGTGAACGCGCTAGGCGTGAAAAACTATCGTCATTGCGAGCGGCAAAGCCGCGCGGCAATCCAGAGTTGCATTTAGCCGCCCTGGATTGCTTCCCCGGAATTATCCGGGGTCGCAATGACGAAGTAGACGTTCGCGGCTTTGCCGCTCGCAATGACGATGCGCTAGGCGTCCGCGCAGTTAACTCAGCCCGGGGAAATTGAACCCCGGCGGCAGGCCCATGCCGCCCTGGATCTTCTGCATCTCGGTATTCGCCGCCTGGTCCGCCTTGCTGCGCGCGTCGTTGAACGCGGCGGTGACGAGATCTTCGAGCATCTGCTTCTCGTCTGGCACCATCAGGCTGTCGTCGATCGATACGCCGAGAATGCGGCCCTTGGCCGTGCAGCGGATCTTCACCAGTCCGCCGCCCGCAAGGCCTTCGACCTCGATCGAATGTCGAGCGTCACCTGGGCGTCGTTCATCTGCTTCTGGATGGTCTCGGCCGCCTGCTGGGCGGCCTTGAGCATCTCTTCCATCGACTTCATGCGCGTTTACTCCAATTCCCGCCGCCCGCTGGCGGCACTGTATCTTCTTCGACCAGTTCGGCCCCGGGGAACGCCGCGAATGCGGCCTCGACCAGCGGCGTGCGCCGGAGCCGGGCATCATCTTCGGCCTTGAGCGCTTCGGCGGCTTCGCGCAGCGTGGGCGCTCCATCGCCCTGCCCGCGCTCCACCTCCCAGCGCTCGCCCGTCGCCTTGAACAGGGCATCGCGCAGGTCCGGCGCAGGATCGTCCGCGCAGGCCGGGCGCGAGCGAATAGACCAGCCGCCCCTGCACCAGCTCGATCACTCGCACCCAGTCGCGCATGATCTGCGCCACGCGCAACTGGCCGGACTGATCGACCCGGTCGACAAGATCAGCCCAGTCGATCGCCGCAGCAGGCGGCGGGCTCGAGCCCGTGCCGTTTGCTGGCGCCGGCGCCGCGCGCAACCCCGCTTGCGGCCAATTCTTCCAGCCGTTTCGCCAGCGTGCCGGGATCGGGCATGTCGGCCGCATGCATCACGCGCAGCAGCGCCATTTGCGCCGCCACCAGCGGATCGGGCGCGTTGCGCACTTCGTCATGCCCCTTGAGCAGCAACTGCCACAGCCGGTGGAGCTGCCCCGGGCTGAGGCCGTTCGCCCAGGCTTCGATCGCCTCGCGTTCTTCGGCCGTGGGCGCATCGGCGCCGCTGTTTCCGACCTGCGCGACCGTGATCTTGTGCGCGTAATCCATCAGCGAGCGCATCAGCGCGAGCGGTTCGACCCCGAGCGAATATTGATTGTCGATCGCGGCAAGCAGCGCCTGCGGATCGCCTTCGAGCAGCGCGGCGAACAGCCCGCGCAGCGCGCCGCGGTCCGCCAGGCCGAGCATGTCGCGCACCTGTTCGGCCGTGACCTTGCCGCCGCCGTCCAGATCGGCATGAGCAATCGCCTGATCGAGGATCGAAAGCCCGTCGCGGCTCGATCCTTCGGCAGCGGAGGCGATGATCGCCAGCGCCTCGGCATCGGCCTCGACGCCTTCCTTCGCGCAAATGTCGGCGAAATGCCTTTCCAGCAGTTCGGCGTGGGGATGCGGCGCAGGTCGAAACGCTGGCAGCGCGACAGCACCGTGACCGGCAGCTTGTCCACTTCGGTGGTCGCGAAGAGGAACTTCACATGCGGCGGCGGTTCCTCAAGTGTCTTGAGCAAGGCATTGAAAGCATTGCGCGACAGCATGTGAACTTCGTCGATGATGTAGATCTTGTAGCGCGCCGAAACGGCGGCATAGCGCACCGCCTCGATGATCTCGCGCACATCGTCGACGCCGGTGTGGCTGGCGGCGTCCATCTCGATCACGTCGATATGGCGGCCTTCGGCGATCGCGATGCAGGGCTCGCACACGCCGCAGGGATCGATCGTCGGGCCGCCCTGCCCGTCCGGTCCGATGCAGTTGAGCGCCTTGGCGATCAGCCGCGCGGTGGAGGTCTTGCCGACCCCGCGCACGCCGGTCATCAGGAAGGCATGGGCCAGCCGCTCGCGCGCGATCGCATTGGCCAGCGTCCTGACCATCGCATCCTGGCCGATCAGCTCGGAAAAGGTCTGCGGTCGGTATTTGCGCGCCAGCACGCGGTAGGGCTGCGCGGCAGCGGGAGCATGCACCGGCGCTGGCGACTGGCTCTGGAGCAGCAGCAGGCTTCGCTTCCTCCGGTTCCGCCGGAGCGCCAAACAGCGCCGACTGCCCCGCCGCCTCCAGTTCGGCAGCGGTTGGCAGCTTGTCTTGTTCGGTTTCGATTTCGGGTGAATCGCCCATGCGCCCTAGGTAGGCGTTCGGCAGCGGAATTGTCAGGGAGAAAAGGAGCCGAGCGACCCGCCGCAATCCGTTGTGGCTGCTTCCTTCCGGACCTGACCAGGTTCGCGAACGCAAACGTCCACCGACTCCCGCGCCGCATATGGCGAGAGAGCCGCCAAAATGCAACCGCTCGAAAGGTCAGATTGCGGGTCAGTTTGAATTTCGGTTCATCGCCCCCCGAGACCTTCGTCATTGCGAGGGGCGAAGCTCCGAAGCAATCCAGGGCGGTTATATGAGGCCCTGGATTGCCGCGCGGCCTCCGGCCACTCGCAATGACGAATTCGGTGAACGTTCAGCGAAAATTGTCGGCGTAGGCCTGGATCTTGAGCGCTTTCCTGGGCGTCGTGTGGACGCGGGCGGAAATGCCGCATTTCTCGGCGTAAGCCTGCGCCGCTTCCTTGGCTCGGGAATTTGAGCTGGACCTGCTGCTGCATGTCGCCGCTGCCTGCCCAGCCCATCAGCGGATCGGGCCGTTTCGCCTCAGCCGGTGTCGAAATCCAGGATCCATTGATCGGTCAGGGCCTTGCCCGACTGCATGGCATTCTTGGGCCGTTGGAAGATGCGTGCGCTCATGCGGATAGCCTTTCACGAAAATGGCGAGTCAAATCAAGAGCCATCGCGCGCCAGCGCATTCTTCGTCTTGAGACTGGGCGTTTCCGACCACGGTTCTTCGGGCCAGCGATGCCGGGGATAGCGGCCTTTCATGTCCTTCGCGACATCGCGCCAGCTGCCGCGCCAGAAGCCGGGAAGGTCGCGCGTTGCCTGGATCGGCCGCGCTGCCGGGCTGGTGAGCTGCAGCAGCAATGGCTGGGCCGGCTGTCCGATGGTGGGATGCGTATCGAGGCCGAACAGCGCCTGCACCCTGACTTCGACCGTCGGCCCGCCTTCCGCCGCATAATCGATGGCATGGTGCGTTCCGGCCGGGCTGAGCCATTCGCGCGGCGCAAGCCGGTCAAGCGTCTGGCGATCCCCCCAGTCCAGCCGGTTCAGCAGCGCGTCTGCCAGCGCGCCTTTGGGCAGCGCGAGATCGCGGCGCGCCCTGAAGCAAAGGCGTCAGCCAGTCCCCTGCCTGCTCGGCCAGTCTCTTCAGGGAAAGCGCTTCCAATCCGGCATGGCGCGCCCGCGCCAGAAGGGTTTTCGGCAGGATATCCTCAAGCTTATCCAGAGCTTTATCCACAAGCAGCGCTGCAACCGCCTCACCGTCCGGCGAGGGATCCGGCCCGCTGGACAGCATGATCGCCCCCAGCCTGCGCTCAAGCCGGGCTTCCACCCTGCCTTCGGCCTCGTTCCAGTTCAGCACCGAGCGCCGTTCGATCCGGTCGGCCAGCGCACTTTCCACTTCCGCGTTCGTCAGCGGCCAGGCGGCCATGATCCGCGCGCCTTTGGCCTGCCCCTGCGCATCGCCGATCGCCAGCCATTCGCTGGTGGCGAGCGGCGAAGCGGGATCGAGCATGTATCCCCTGCCCCCGGCGGCAATCCAGCTCTCGCCGCTGGCATCGCGGCGCGTCGCGAGATTGTCCGGCAAGGCGCGAGCCAGCAGCACGCCCAGCTCGGGATGTCCGCCCCTGCGTCTGAATTCCTGCGGCTCGATCGGACAGCATGCGCGCCTTGCTGGCCCAGCCATCGGCCAGCTTGCGCGACGCTTCGGCCCTGGGGGAGCGGTCTGCGTTCCAGCGCGCCAGGCGTTGCGACAGATCCTCTCCGCGCCCGCCCAGCCCGCGCTCCTGCAACAGCAGAGCCAGCCGCGCCGCTTCATTCGACAGGCCTTGCTCGGCGCCGAGCAACACCATGGCGGCGAGCGAGGGCTCAAGCGGCAATTGGGCAAGCTTGCGTCCGAAATCGGTGATCCGCCACTGGCGATCGTCGTCAGGCAGCCTGACCAGCGCCCCAAGTGCCTCAAGCCGCCTCCGCGCCGCCGACAGGGCCGCTTCCGGCGGCAGGTCCAGCCATGCCAGCGCGCGGGGTTCGCCTGCGCCCCACTGCGCCAGAGCCAGCGTGAGCGGGGCGAGATCGACGGTCAGCATTTCCGGCGGATCGAACTCGGGCCGCCCCGCATGCGCCGCCTCTTCCCACAGGCGGTAGGCAATGCCCGGCCCCTGCCGCGCAGCGCGGCCTGCGCGCTGGGCCGCAGCGGCCTGGCTGGCGCGCGTCGTGACCAGGTGAGTCACGCCGGCGGCAACGTCGAATTCCGCCCTGCGGGAAAGCCCGCTATCGACCACCACCGAAACGCCTTCCAGCGTGAGCGAAGTCTCGGCAATCGCGGTCGCCAGCACGATGCGGCGGCGGCCTTCGGGATCGCGGCGGATTGCCGCGCGCTGGCCGGCCGGGTCGATCTGGCCATGCAAAGGCAGGATCGGCACTTCCGGCAGACGCTCGGTCAAACGCTCCCGTGACGCGCTCGATCTCGCGCACGCCGGGCAGGAAGGCGAGCAGGTCGCCTTGCTCCTCGCGCCAGGCGGCGAGCACGGCGGAGGCCATTGCATCCTCGATCCGCAATTCCGGGCGGCTGCCCAGCCATTTGATCGCCAGCGGATAGGCCTTGCCTTCGCTTTCGATCACTGGCGCATCATTGCCGAGCAGGCGGGCGAAGCGCGCTCCGTCGATCGTGGCGGACATCACGATCAGGCGCAGGTCTTCGCGCAGCACCTGCTGGCTCTCGATCGCGAGCGCGAGGCCCAGATCGCTGTCGAGATGCCGCTCATGCGCTTCGTCGAACAGCACGGCGGAAACGCCCGCAAGCTCCGGATCTTCGAGGATCTGCGAAACGAAGATCGCTTCGGTCATCACCAGGATGCGGGTCTTTGCCGAACGCTTGCTGTCGAGCCGGGTAAGGTAGCCGACCGTCTCGCCTGCCTTCTCGCCCAGCAGCTCCGCCATGCGCTCGGCAGCGGCGCGCGCGGCCACCCGGCGCGGGGACAGCAGGATGATCGTGCCGGTGCACCATTCCTCCCCCAGCAGCGCCGGGGCGACGGCGGTGGTCTTGCCTGCACCGGGCGGCGCGATCAGCACGGCGGCATTGCCCTGCGCGAGAGCGGAAAGCAGTGCCGGCAGTACTGCGCGTATCGGTAGTGCCTCAGCCATTGCTCGGTCGATTTGTCCCGCGCTTCAGTGGTGGTTAGGTGCCGTTCAGCACGCTTTGTGCGGCCTCTAGGTAATCCTGTAAATTCAATGTGTTACGCGGGTGATTTTCTTGCACATGTTTGCCAGGGCCGGCGCAGACCCGCAGGATTGCGTTCAGTACCCCCGGCTGACCGCGAACTGTGCCGCCTCGACCATCGCATCGCGCGCCTTGCTCGGCGGGAAGATCGACAGGGCGTCGATCGCCCGGCTGGCAAAATGGCGCGCACGATCCCGCGTCGCCGCCACCGCATCATGCCTGCCGATCAGCTCGACCGCATGCGCCAGATCCTCGTCCGCAGCGCGATGCCCGGAAATGGCGGCGCGCCAGAACGTGCGCTCTTCCTCATTTCCGCGCGCATAGGCGAGGATCACCGGCAGGGTCATCTTGCCTTCGCGGAAGTCGTCGCCGCGCTCCTTGCCCATCTCCGAGGCGTCGGAATCGTAATCGATCGCATCGTCGACCAGCTGGAAGGCGATGCCCAGATTGCGGCCGTAATCGTCCAGCGCGCGCTCTTCCGCTTCGCTGCGCTCCGCCACAACCGCGGCAATCCGGCTGGCCGCAGCGAACAATGCCGCGGTCTTCGAGCCGATGATGCCAAGGTAGCGTTCTTCGCTGGTGGTGATCTGGCGCTGCGCAGTGAGCTGGTCCACTTCGCCCTCGGCGATCACGGCCGAAGCGTGGGACAGGATTTTCAGCACCTTGAGGCTGCCGTCTTCCACCATCAGTTCGAAAGCGCGGCTGAACAGGAAATCGCCGACCAGCACGGTTGCCGGATTGCCGAAGATGATATTCGCCGCCGCCTTGCCGCGCCGAAGGTCGGAGCCGTCGACCACATCGTCATGCAGCAAGGTCGCGGTGTGGATGAACTCCACCGCGGCCGCGAGCTTGTGATGGCGGGCGCCCTGGTAGCCGACCAGTTCCGCCCCGGCGAGCGTCAGCATCGGGCGCATCCGCTTGCCTCCGCCAGAGATCAGATGGCCCGCAAGTGCAGGAATAAGCGGGATTTCGCTCTGCATCCGTTCCAGAATCACCGCATTGACCGAATTCATTGCGGTCGCAGTCAGCGAGAGGATCGGTGCCAGCGAAGCCGGCCTGTTGGGCTCCGATCTGTGAAGCGGTACTACCTCGGCTGTCATGGAAAGTGCCAATGGAAGCTGACAGGCGGCTTGGCAAGCGCCGAATAGCTGCTAGCAAGGCGCCTATGGCCAGCAGACCGACAGCGACACAGCCCCTATCGGCAACCGATATGACCACAGACCCCGCACCAGATCCGCAGCTCGCAAGCTTTCGCAAGAGCATCGACAATATCGATGCCGCGCTGATTCACATGCTTGCCGAACGTTTCCGCATCACCAAGGCGGTGGGCGAGTACAAGGCCTCCGCCGGCCTTCCGCCGAGCGACCCATCGCGCGAACAGCACCAGATCGCCAAATTGCGGGCCCTGGCCATGGATGCCGACCTCGATCCCGAATTCAGCGAGAAATTCATCCGCTTCGTGATCGACGAAGTCATCCGGCACCACGTGCAGGCCGCCTCCAAGTGACCGCCAGGGTCTTAAGGTGGGCGGCGGTGGCAACCTGCTCCCTGCTCGCAGTTACTCCCGCTTTCGCCGCAGATGAGATCGAAGCTGGCAAGGCCGCCATCGAAGCCCCCGCTCCGGTCGATCCAGTCCGGCTGGCCGCGGCGCAAAGCGCAGTAGACCATATCTTCCCGCTGGGCACATACGCCCGGATAATGGACAAGACTTCTTGACCTGATGACCGGCTCAATCCTGGATAGTGTGAACAACATGCCAGTGAGACAGCTGGCCGCAATCGGCGGGTTAGGGGAAGAGGATCTCGACCAGTTAGGCGAGACGACACTCACTGAAATCATGGCAATCTACGATCCGGCCTATCGCCAGCGCATGGAAGTTTCGATGCGCGTGATGATGGGTGAGATGGGCAAGATGATGAGCCAGTTCGAACCCAACATCCGCGAAGGACTGAGCATTGCATATGCTCGCCGTTTTACCGCTGACGAACTAAACGAGATCAACGCATTTTTCGCCACGCCCACTGGCGGCGCCTTCGCACAAGATTCGATGATGCTGTTCATGGACCCCGAGATCATGGACCGCATGCAGGCATTCATGCCCCAGATGATGGAAGAGATGCCGGCGATCGTTGAAAAGCTGAAACTCGCGACGTCCGATCTGCCTGCCCCTCGCAAGTTCTCAGACCTGACCGAGGAAGAGTGTGCCGAGCTGGCGGAATTGCTGGGAATCCCTGTTGAGAAATTGAAAGAGGCGAATAACGGATTCGACGAAGAAATCCGGAGCTCCGAGGCTGAACCCGCCGCATAAGGGTGCCAGTAACAGAGCGCAGGCGGCACAGACGCATCGCATGGGGGGATCAATGCTGCGCACAATCACCAATAATTTCGCTTTGCTGACGCTCGGCGGCGTTGCGCTGGCGTGGTTCGTGCCCGGCGCGTTCACCTGGATGACCGACGGCGGCACCAACGTCTTCGGCCAGCCGCTGATGTCGGTCGCGCTCGGTTTGATCATGCTGGCGATGGGGCTGACACTGTCATTCGCGGATTACCGCCAGCTCATGCGCATGCCGCGATGCATCGTAATCGGCCTCGCCGCGCAATTCGCGATCATGCCGCTGGCCGGATTTACGATAGCCACGGCGATGGGCCTGGAGAAAGGCCTGGCTGTCGGCCTGATCCTGGTCGCTTGTTGCCCTGGGGGGACGGCCTCGAACATCGTGACCTATCTCGCACGCGGCAACCTCGCTCTGTCAGTGGCGATGACCATGGCGTCCACGATCGCCGCCGTGGTGCTCACGCCGTTCCTCACGGGCGAACTGGCAGGGGCCTATGTCGACATCGACCGCTGGAACCTGTTCCGCAACATGGTGGCGGTGGTCCTCGTGCCGGTGATCGCGGGGACGGTGATCAGCGAGACCTTCCCCAAGGCCGCTCGCGCCGTCTCGGGATGGCTGCCGCTCGTAGCGATTATCCTCGTGGTACTGATCGTGGGCGGCATTGTTGGCGGGGCCAAGGACCTTATCCGCCAGCACGCCGGCCAACTGCTGGTGGCGACTTTCCTGTTGCACGCGACCGGCTTTGCACTCGGCTATCTTGCGGCGCGGGTACTGGGCCTGGACGTGAGCGTGCGGCGCACGATCAGCATCGAAGTGGGCATGCAGAACAGCGGGCTCGGCTCCGGTCTGGCCAAGACGCCAGCTTTCGCCGCGCAATTCGCCGATGCGATGCAGGCCGCACTTGCGCCCGTACCGGCAGCGCTTTCCGCAGTCTGGCACGTCTGCATCGGCAGCCTGCTGGCAGCCTACTGGCGGCGGCAGGCCGAAGCAGAAGACGCTGCCGCAGACCTGGCCGCGACTAGCGAGCCAGGCCCACCGGCGGTCAGTTAGCGATCAGCTAGGATCGCGCCGACGATCGCGGCGGTCGTCACGGCCATCGTCGCCATTACCGAACCGCTTCTGCGACCAGCCGCTATCCCGGCGATCATCGCCGCGCCTGTCGCGCCGGTCTTCGGTCCGGCGTTCCTGCCTGCGGTCGTCCCCGCGCCATTCGCGGCGGTCGCCATCGCGCCACTCGCGGCGATCATGGTCCCGGCGTTCCTGCTTGTAACCGCTCCAGTTCTCATGGCCGCGACGGCCGTCGCGTCGCCCTTCCCAATAGCGGCGATGATTGTCGTTCCAGCGATGTCGCGAACCCCGGCGGTCGTAAACATAGTAGCCCACGCCCGGATAATAGTAATCGCCGTACCACCCGTAATAGGGCTGGTCGTAGCTGCTGTAACCCACGGCAACGCGGTTATAGCCATAGCCCTGGTGGCCGTAATCGGCGCAAGCGCCGACCGTCAGCGCAGCGGCGACCGCCAGCGCAGGACGAATGATTGGAATAGGCATCTCAATTCTCCGGTATTTCTAATCGTTGTTATGCCGGAAATTGCATATTCGCCTTGAACCTGCGCTGAAGCTCTTGTGCAGGAAACTCAGACCCGCGGCCCCCTATCCTGCACGCGGGAGGGTGAGACGCACCAGAAGCCCGCCGAGATCCTCGCTCTCGCCCAGTTCGACTGAGCCGCCGTAGATTTCCGCCACGTCGCGCACGATCGCAAGGCCGAGGCCGGTGCCGGGCTTGCCGGTATCGAGCCGCGCACCGCGATCGAAAATGCGGGGCCATTCGCTTTCGGGAATGCCCGGGCCGTCATCCTCCACAAGGATGATGCAATCCTGCGATCCCGGTTCGGTCGTCGATCGTCACGAACACGCTGCCGCCACCATATTTGGCCGCATTCTCGATCAGATTGCCGAGGATTTCGTCGAGATCCTGCCGCTCGATCGCCACCATCGCATCGCGCGCACCGGCGATGTCGAAGCGCACATTCTCGTGCAGGCGCGTCATCGCGCGTTCGCACCGCTTCGGCACTTTCGCGCACATTGGCCCGCGCCAGGCCCGCGGCGCGGCGCCCGACTGCGCGGGCGCGGGCAAGGTGATGGTCGACCTGCCGCCGCATCACTGCCGCTTCGCGGATCACCGTGTCGGCCAGGTCGGGCGCCTTGGCCGTCGCCGCGTTCATCACCACGGTGAGCGGCGTCTTCAGCGCATGGGCGAGATTGCCGGCATGGGTGCGCGCTTCTTCCGCCTGCTTCACCGAATGGGCGAGCAAGCGCGTTCAATTCCTCGACCATGCGGCTGGACTTCGAGCGGCAGCGGGTCGGTGACGCGGTTGGTCCCGGTGGTGCGCATATGCTTGATCGCCCGGCGCACGCGCCGCAGCGGGCCAAGGCCGTACCAGGTCTGCAGCCCCGCCATCAGGAACAGGCCGAGCCCGAGCACGACGAAGCTCCAGAACAGGATCGCGCGGATCCGGGTTATCTGCGAGTCGAGGTCTTCGCCGCGTGGCCGCGACCGCGAAATACCAGGTCGTATCGCTGCCTGGCAGGACGACGGAGCGTTCGGCTACGCGCAGCGGCTCGCCTTCGAACTGGTAGCTGTCATGAATATGCGCGCGCGGCGTCGTAATAATCCGCCTTCACCTGAAGCGTGCGGTCCCACAGCGAGCGCGACGGGAAGTCCTCGTGATCCTTGCCGCTGATCTGCCAGTAAAGCCCGCTGTTGGGCTCGAGGAACCGCTGGTCGCCCAGGGGGCGGTTGAAAAACACTTCGCCGTCCGGCCCGATCTCGGCCGCGCCGACCATCGCGGTGAGCATGTATTCGAGCTGTTCGTCGAAATTGCGGGTGACCAGGCTGGTCAACGTGCGGTCGAGCGCAACGCCGCCGACCAGCAGCAGGATGGAGATCCATCCCGCCGCGATCACTATCATGCGCCGCGAAAGGCTGCCCGTATGTGGCGGCGCGGCCCCCGCGGCAGTGGCATCCTCCCGCTCGGGCGCGACTTCCAACCGCGCACCCGGCAGGGGCGCCTCACTCACGGGGGGCGTCGGCCGGATCGTCGAGGCTGTATCCGAGGCCACGGATGGTCGTGATCACATCGGCACCCAGCTTCTTGCGGATGCGCGTGACGAAGACCTCGATCGTGTTCGAATCGCGGTCGAAATCCTGATCGTAGATATGCTCGATCAATTCGGTGCGGCTGACGACCTTGCCCTTGTGGTGCATCAGGTAGGACAGCAGCTTGTATTCCTGCGCGGTCAGCTTGACCGGCTCGCCCGCCAGCGTGACGCGGCCCGAACGCGTATCCAGCCGCACGTCGCCCGCGGTCAGTTCGGACGATGCATTGCCCGATGCGCGGCGGATCAGCGCGCGCAGCCGGGCGATCAGTTCTTCGGTCTGGAACGGCTTGGCGAGATAATCGTCGGCGCCGGCATCGAGGCCGGCCACCTTGTCCGACCAGCTGTCGCGCGCGGTCAGCACCAGCACCGGGAAGGTACGCCCTTCCCTGCGCCACATGCCAAGCACGGTCAGCCCGTCGATCTCCGGCAGGCCGAGATCGAGGATCACCGCGTCATATTCCTCGGTCGAGCCCATGAAATGGCCGTCTTCGCCATCGGTGGACAGATCGACGGCATAGCCGGTCTGCTCCAGCGTCGTCTTGAGCTGCTGGCCGAGGGTCGGTTCGTCCTCGACGATCAGAATGCGCATAGTGAACTCCACTGACGGCCCGGAAGCGGGGGCCGCATTCCCCATTGTTCATGATTGGAAGTTTTGCCCCGAACGGTCAAGCACACCCGCTCAACTAACCAGTTCAACTTTCGTGCCCAATTACCGCGAGCGCCACAGGATCCTTCCGGTCTTGGCGTCGACTTCGACATCGACCACTTTGGGCCCGTTCATGAAGCGCAGCAGATAGACGTTTTCGATCGGGTGGTAGGTGAAGCCGACGTAGTTCATGCCCTTCATCTGCGGCAGGACGATGGCCTCGATATCGCGAATGCTCTTGGCGCTGCCGCCCTTGACCTTGGAGCGGGCGGCAGCCTGCTCGTCCTGCTGGGCGACTGCGACATTGAGCGGCGCAACCACGCACATCGCGCATGCAAGCGCCAGCGCAAGCTTGCGAAATGCGCCTGCAGCGCGAAAGGCGGGATGTTCCCTCATTACCGGACCGATGCCTAAGTCCGGAGCATTGAACAAGGTGTGAATGGTACGGCATCGCCCGGTTCAGAGAGATTACCCGGACCCTAACTAACGCGTCATCTCGTATTTCACCGTCACCGTGACGCCGGATGCTGACCAGGCCGGGTTCGACCGGCGTCGAAGCCTGCAGCGGCAGCGTCCCGCGCTTCATCGCCATTGGCTGCGGCGGATGTGAATAGACGGTCTCGCTTACCTCCAGAAGCCGCACGCCTGAATAACCGGCTGCCTGGGCATATTCCATCGCCTGACCTTGGGCTGTGACCATCGCGGCCTTGCGCGCCTGAGACTTGGCCGCAGTTTCGTCCTCGATCGAGAAACTCGGGCCGTTGATGTCTGTGGCACCGGCCGAGACCAGCGCATCCAGCACGCGACCGGTTTCCTTTATCTCGCGCAACATGACGCTTACCTGATTGGACGCCTGGTAGCCGCGGAATACCTGTTTGCGCTGCGCTTGATCGTAATCGTACTGAGCAAAGAGATTGATGCTGGTGGTCTGGATGTCATCCGCAGCGACGCCGAGCGACTTGATGCGTGCGACGACCTTGCCCATGGCCTCTGCATTCTGCCGCATGGCTTCGACGGCGGTTGGAGCGATTACCGTGACACCGGCATTGACCGTGGCGATATCCGGCTTGGCCTTCACGCTTTCGGTGACGTTGAGCTCGACCACCGGGCCGGCAGACTGGATCTGGATTTCCGCGGCGGCCGCCGGCGCGGCGATTGCCCCGAGCGAGACGGCAGAGGCAGCGAACAACGGAATGGCATAACGGATCATCGAATTTCTCCCTTAGGTTCAGGCGCGCGTCCTGAGACTTGTTGTATTACGCCGCGGTGAACTGAACGGTTCCGGTGCTGGACGGAATCCGAATGCCCGGCTAGGGGCGCGGCGCATGGCAGAAGCACCAATCTTGAGCTGGGAAGGCCTGGGGCTGAACCAGGGCACCGGCTGGCTGTTCACCGGATCTGGACCTGCATATCGGCCCGCGCGACCGGCTGGCGCTGATCGGCCGCAACGGCGCCGGCAAGACGACGCTGCTGAATCTGGTCTCCGGCAAGATCGAGGCCGATCGCGGCACGCGCTCGGTCCAGCCCGGTACGCGGATCGTGATGCTGGAACAGGACCCGGACTTCAGCCAGCACGAAACGCTGATGGACTATGCGCTGTCGGGCGAGGATGCGCCCGAACGGCACGAGGTCGAAGCGATCGCCGATCAGCTGGGCATCGACATGCAGCGCAATGCCGCCAGCGCCAGCGGCGGCGAGCGGCGCCGCGCCGCCCTGGCGCGCGCCTTGGCGCAAGATCCCGATCTGCTGCTGCTCGACGAACCGACCAACCATCTCGACCTCGCCGCGATCGACTGGCTCGAAGAGCTGGCTGTCGCGCTACAAGGGCGCCTTCATCGTCATCAGCCATGACCGGACCTTCCTCACGCCGCCTGACCAACGCCACGCTGTGGCTCGACCGCGGCGGCCTGCGGCGCAAGGAAATCGGCTTTGGCGGCTACGAGGCATGGGCCGAACAGGTCTATGCCGAAGAAGCCCGCGCAGCCGAAAAGCTCGACGCCAAGCTGAAGCTGGAGGCGCACTGGCTGGAACGCGGCGTCACCGCCCGGCGCAAGCGCAACCAGGGTCGGCTCGAAAAACTCTACGAAATGCGCGCCCAGCGCGCGGCGATGATCTCGCCCGGCGGAACGGCGAAGCTGAAACTCGCCAGCGACGATGTCAAGACCAAGTCGGTGATCGTGGCCGAGAATGTCTCCAAGAGCTTCGGCTCCGGGGAGAACCAGCGCGCGATCATCCGCAATTTCGATCTGCGCATCCAGCGCGGCGACCGGATCGGCATTGTCGGCTCGAACGGCGCGGGCAAGACCACGCTGCTCAAGCTGCTGACCGGCGAGCTGGAGCCCGACGAAGGCACGATCACCCGCGCCAAGACGCTCAGCGGCGTGATGATCGACCAGCAGCGCAGCCTGCTGTCGCCCGAAAAGCGCGTGCGCGACATCCTCGCCGAAGGCGGCGACTGGGTCGATGTGCGCGGCGTCCGCAAGCACGTGCAGCGGCTACCTCAAGGACTTCCTGTTCGATCCATCGCTGATCGAAGCAAGAGTCGGCACCCTGTCGGGCGGCGAACGCTCGCGCCTGCTGCTGGCGCGCGAATTCGCCCGCAAGTCCAACCTGCTGGTGCTGGACGAACCGACCAACGATCTCGATCTCGAAACGCTCGACCTGCTGCAGGAAGTGATCGCCGATTACGACGGCACCGTGCTGATCGTCAGCCACGACCGCGACTTTCTCGACAGCACAGTCACGATCACGCTCGGCCTCGACGGCAGCGGCTATGTCGACGTGGTCGCCGGCGGCTATGAGGATTGGAAAGCCAAGCACACGCAGCGCGCCATTCCCGGCAGCAAGCAGGGCAAGGCGCAGTCGGCGAAGCCAGCCGCCGCAGCCGCCCCTGCCCCGCCTCCGCCAGCCGCCAAGCGCACCAAGCTCTCCTACAAGGACCAGCGCGATTACGATCTGCTGCCCTCGCGGATCGAGGAACTGGACATCGAGATCGCGCGCGACGAGGCAGTGCTGGCCGATCCCGACCTGTTCGCCCGCGATCCCGGCAAGTTCGACCGCGTGATGAAATCCCTCGAAACCGCCCGCAGCGAGAAGGAAGCCGCAGAAATGCGCTGGCTGGAGCTGGCCGAACAGGTCGAAGGGTGAGCGCGCCGCTTGTTGGCCAGAATATCGGGGCGCTTGGGCGCGAGATCGAAGCTTGTACTCGCTGCGCCGCCCATTTGCCGCACGGCCCGCGCCCGGTGGTCCAGATATCTCCCACTGCCCGCCTGCTGATCGTCGGGCAAGCGCCGGGCACCAAGGTCCATGAAAGCGGCATTCCCTGGAACGACGCCAGCGGCGCGCGGCTGAGCGAATGGACCGGCCTAACCCTGGCGCAGCTCCACGACCCCGCCCTTGTCGCCATCCTGCCGATGGGCTTCTGCTATCCGGGAAAGGGAAAGAGCGGGGACCTGCCGCCTCGCCCCGAATGTGCGCCGCTGTGGCACGCCCGCGTGCTTGCCGCCTTGCCTAGCGTGAGACTCGACGTTGCTCGTCGGCAGCTACGCGCAGAGATATTACCTGCCCGAAGCCAAAAAGCGGAAGATGGCGGACATCGTCCGCGATTTTCGAGAGTTCGGACCCGATTACTTTCCATTGCCTCACCCATCCTGGCGCAGCACGATGTTCATGCGCAACAATGAGTGGTTCGAACGTGACGTTGTGCCCGCATTGAGGCAGAAGGTGCGCGAAGCGATCGAACGGCCCTGAAGAGCCACGAGGAGGATGCATGAAACTGCTCAAATCCATGTTGGCCCTGTGGATCGCGGCCTGCGTGGCTGCATTCTCCGCTTCCCCGGCCGCAGCTGCCTCGGTCGACGGGCTGCCGATCCATTCCACGGTACAAGGTGAAGGCCAGACCATTATCTTCGTCCACGGCTGGACCTGCGACGAGAGTTCCTGGGACGGTCAGGTCCCTGCCTTCAAGGATGATTTCCGGGTCGTCACGCTCGACCTGCCGGGACACGGCAAGAGCGGATCGCCCGCAACGGCCGACGATTATTCGATGGATCAGTTTGCCGCCGCCGTCGAAGCCGTTCGCGCGGAACTCGGCGCAGACAAGGTCGTGCTCGTCGGCCATTCGATGGGCGCGGGCGTGATCCGCACCTACGCGCTGAACTATCCCGACCATGTTGCAGGTCTGGTGGCGGTCGACGGGTTGCTCGATGCACGCCCGTGGAAGAAGTCGGCCATGCGCGGCCAGCCGATGACGATCGAACGTCGCAAGGCCGCGATCGAGGGCATGTTCGTAGAAGGGACCAGCGAGCCTTTGCGGGAAAAAATTCGCGCGATGATGCTTGGTTCTTCGGACAAGACCGCCAGCGGAGCCGCCAATGCCATGGTTGCCCCGGAAATTCAGTCCGACGAATTGATCATGGCACCCGCCCTCACCGTCTGGGCCGCGACCCGCGAGGTCGATCCCGAATATTCGACCAAGGATATGCTCCCCAATTGGCAGGAGGCTCGCCTCCAGGGGACCGGCCATTTCCTGATGATGGAAAAGCCTGCCGAGTTCAACGCACTGCTGCGCCAGTTTATCGATCAGCGCGCGCAGTTCTAGGCGTCTTGCAAGCAGGCCGCATGTCGGCCAGCATGGCGCGATGACTGACGACCGGGACCAGCTTGCCCAGGACCGCACCGACTATGCGGAAGACCGGACGCTCCTGGCGAACGAACGCACCTTCAGCGGCTGGGCCCGCACATCCATGGCGGCGATCGGTATCGGACTGGGGTTTCATGTGCTGTTCGGCAAGCTTGAGCCGCAATGGGTGCCCAAAGCCATTGCCACCTTGTTCATCCTGCTCGGCATCTTCCTGATCTTCGCTGCCGAACGCCGCGCAAAACTCCTGAAAGAACGCCTCGATTCGCACGCTGTGAGGCCGCTTACCAGCCTCAATATCCGTATCGTGGCGGTGGCCATTTCGATGGGTGCGGCAGCGCTGATCGCGGCGATCTGGATGATGATCTAGCGCGCCAAGCGCTCCGCAAACGTCGCAAGTTCAGTTGATCCTGTAGAACTGGGCCACCCTGTCGAGCGCGATACGCAACACCAGTTTTCCGCTGCGAACGGGCCAGGACAGGTTTCTTTCTGCGTGCGGCAGGGATTTCCCTGCGCAGACCACGCGCCACAATATATCCGACAGGCCGCTGCCTGCCGCCGCGATTGCGCCGTCAAAGCGATCTTTCGCGGCAATCTGGCGCTCCGTCGGGTGAAGCGGCGCTGCGCCTGTGAGCGGCTGCGGATCCCAGCGCATGGTCGTACTCGGCCCGATCTGCGCCCGCTCGTAATCGGCGCGCAGGCACTCTCCCGCCGCGAAGAGGCGATCTTCGATAAGGCCGCGTGCATGAAGCCAGCCAAGCGGGGATTCGGCCAGGTTCACCGTCACACTGCGGCGGCGGGCACGCCGTCCGCCTGCCTTGCGCGGGCCTTCGGCTGTCAGTTCGCGTTCCACGAAGTGGGGTTTGATAGCGTTCATGATTCTCCTGCTCGCAGTGGATATCCCCACTTGCCAAAACCGGATCGGTGTAGGAAAGCAGAAAAAACCATATCGGTTACGAATTTTTGAGAAGGAGGCGGAGATGATCAACCGCATTCGCGATATCCGCAAGGAAAAGGGCATGACGCTGGCCGATGTGGCCGCGGCTTGCGAACCGCCGACCACCGCGCAGACGATTGGACGCCTCGAAACCGGCATGCGCAATTTGTCGCTGGTGTGGATGAACCGTATCGCCGCCGCGCTGGAAGTGGAGCCGGAAATGCTGGTCCGCGGCGAGGAATCGCCGCAGCCGCAATTCGTCGCAAAGCTTACCGAGGCGGGCGCCGAAGCTCTTTCTTCGCCTCGCGATGCGATCTTGCCTACCGAACTCGACAGTTCCGGCCCGCTGGTTTGCCTCGCTATCGAAGTGAGCGCGGGTGAATATCGCGCAGGCGATCAGCTTTGGCTGCGCCAGCTTCCGCCGGAAGACGCAGCACGAATGATCAATCGCGACGTGCTGGTACCGCGCAAAGGCGGCCGGTTCGCCTTCGGACGGTTGATTGACCGGCAAGGCGGGATGGTCGGCCTGTTGCCGCCAGGTGCCGGCCAACGTCAGATCGTGGTCGACCACCCGGCGTGGCTGGCGATGGCCGAAATGCTGGTGCGCAAACTCTAGCCGGCCAGCCCGGCGCCAGGCCTAGATATCGCTGGCTGCCGGCTGCCCTTCTTTTTCCTCCGGCACGAAGCTGTGCGAGGTGACGCCCAGCCAGATCAGGATCGGCGCGGCCATGTAGACCGAGCTGTAGGTGCCGACGAAGATGCCCAGCGTGATCGCCGCGGTGAAGCCGAACAGGCTCGGCCGGCCCGAGCAGCAGCAGCGCGACCAGCGTGATCAGCATGCGACAGCGACGTCACGACTGTGCGCGACAGCGTCTCGTTGACCGACAGATCGAGCAGTTCGGGCAATCGGCATCTTGCGGTATTTCTTCAGATTCTCGCGAATGCGGTCATAGATCACGATCGTATCGTTGAGCGAATAGCCGATGATCGTCAGGATCGCGGCGACGATCTTGAGATCGAATTCCATCTGGGTCAGCGCGAACATGCCCAGGGTCAGCGTCACGTCGTGGACCAGCGCGAACAGCGCGCCGACGCCGAACTGCCATTCGAACCGCACCCAGATGTAGATCGAAATCGCGATCATCGCGAACAGCGAGCGCCTGCATCGCCGGTGGTGAACAGCTCGCCGGAAACCTTGCCCGAAACCGAGTCGACGCCGTCGATCCGCGCGTCGGCGAATTGCCCGGCTGATCGTCGTCGGTCATCTTGCGTGGTCATCGCGTCGGCAGGCTCGGGGTTCCTCCGCCACCTTCGGGCAGCGTCATGCGGATCGAAACCTCGTTCGGCTTCGCCGAATTGCTGGATGATCGGCTCGCCATAGCCCAGCGCGTCCACCTCTTCGCGCAGTTCGGCGACCGGGGCGTCCTGGCGTTCGGTGAAGGTCACGCGGATCATCTGGCCGCCGACGAAATCGACGCCGAGGTTGAGGCCGCTGCGTGAAGACCAGCGCGATCGGCTGGCCACGATCAGCAGCATGCTGATCACGTAGAACGGCATGCGCCAGCGCAGGAAGCTTGATGTTGGTATTGTCGGGGACGAGCTTGAGCAGTTTCATCGGTCCATTCCCCTTCAAATAGTGATGTCGTTGCGGCCGCGCCTTGCGCAGCCAGCCGGCGACCCACATGCGGGTCAGCGTCACGGCGGTGAACACCGAGGTGACGATGCCGATCATCAGCACCACCGCGAAGCCGCGCACCGGGCCGGAGCCGAACAGGAACAGCAGCACGGCGGCGATGACGTTGGTGATGTTCGCATCGAAGATCGCGCGGCTGGCTTCCTTGTAGCCGATTCTCGACCGCGGCGACGACGCGCCGCCCGCGCTTTCGCTCTTCGCGGATGCGTTCGTTGATCAGCACGTTGGCGTCGACCGCCGCGCCGATGGTCAGCACGAAGCCGGCGATGCCCGGCAGGGTCAGCGTGGTGTTGACCACCGCCATGATGCCCAGCAGCATCAGCACGTTGAGCATCAGCGCGAGATTGGCATAGACGCCGAAGCGGCCATAGGTCAGCGATCATCAAGGCCATCAGCGCCAGCGTCGCCGACCGGCATGGCGAGCACGCCCTTGCGGATCGAATCCGCGCCGAGATCCGGGCCCGACGGTGCGCTCCTCGACCACCGTCAGATCGACCGGCAGCGCGCCGGAACGCAGCGCGATCGCGAGCTGGTTGGCGCTTTCGACGTGAAGCTGCCGGAAATCTGGGCGCTGCCGCCAAGGATCGGCTCGTTGATGTTGGGCGCCGACAGCACCTTGCCGTCGAGGATGATCGCGAACGGCTTGCCGACATTCTCGGTGCGTCAGCTTGGCGAACTTCGCGCCGCCCTGCTGATCGAAGGTGATGTTGACGATCGGCTCGATTGTCTGCGGCTGTCGAAGCTCTGCTGCGCGTTGGTCAGCGAGTCGCCCGCGAATGCCGCCGAGGCGCTTGCACCGCGATCGAGGTGTCCGTCCATACGGCGTGCCCGGCGCATAGGGGACGATCTCGCTGCCCGCAGGCGCGATGCCCTGCGCGACGTCGGCCGGCAGCGCGGTGGTATCGACCAGCTTGAATTCGAGCTTCGCGGTCTGGCCGAGCAGCGCCTTGAGCGCTTCGGGATCCTCGAGCCCGGGCACCTGCACCACGATGCGCGTATGCGCCCTGGCGGATGATGGTCGGCTCGCGCGTGCCGAGTGCGTCGATGCGCTTGCGCACCACTTCGGTCGGCGCTGTCCATCGCATTGGTTGACCGCCTGGTCGAGGCCCGCCCTGGTCGGGGTCAGCACGATGCGGCTGCCATCGACCACTTGCAGGTTCCATTCGCGCTGCCGGTCTGGCCCTGCCATTGATCAGCGGCATGAGCTCTTCGCGCGCGGCGATCGACCTGCGCGGGATCGTCGCAGCAGGAAGCTGACCCGGCCGTCGCTGCTCGAAATGTCGCCGATGCGGATGCGCGGCTCGGCACTGGCGCAGCTGCGGCGCGGACGTCTTCTTCCATGCTCTCCAGCCGCTGGCGCCCAACCTGCGCGGCATCCGCCTCGAGCAGGATATGGCTGCCGCCCGCAAGGTCGAGCCCGAGATTGACCTGCGGATTGGGCAGGAAGTCGGGCCAGTTGCAGACCGCTGAGCACCGACAGCGACGGCAGGCCGCGCACTGCGACCAGCGAGCGTCAGCACCAGAGCCAGGCTTTCTTCCAGCGCGGGAAATCGAGCATAGCGCCTCGGCACCGGATCCGTCAGTCGTTCGCCGGCGGCTTGCCGCCCGGCGCAACGACATCGGTCACAGTCTGCTTGACCGCCTTCACCTTGACGTTCGGTGCGAGTTCGATTTCGACATAGATTGTCGTCGACCTTGATCACCTTGCCGACCAGTCCGCCGCCGGTGACGACCTGGTCGCCCTTCTTCATCGGCCGCGATCTTGGCCTGGTGCTCCTTCTGGCGCTGCATCTGCGGGCGGATGATCAGGAACCAGAAGATCAGCGACCATGCCGACCAGCGGCAGGAAGCTGAATCCAAGCTGGCTGCGCCGCCTGCCGAAGCGCCGGCGGAAAGAAAATCAAGCATCAGGCAAGCCTCTTCATTATCGGAAATTTCGCGTTCAGTTGGCTATCGCCGCACGATGCGGTTCAAGCCCGCCTGCTGGCCAGGCGCGCGCGCCTAGCAGCAAAGCCAGGCTGGCAACGCGCTGGCAACGCGACACGGGCGGTACGCAGTCTGCGGAAGGCGCCGCTTGCACTCGCATCGGGCCTTGCCTATAGGGCGCGCCTCCACTGTCGGGACGTAGCGCAGCCTGGTAGCGCATCACACTGGGGGTGTGGGGGTCGGAGGTTCGAATCCTCTCGTCCCGACCAGTGGAATTTATCCGAAAAAACAAGTTAAGCGGGTGGCGAAAGCCGCCCGTCTTGCTTGGTGCGAACCCCAGATAAGCAGACCGTAAGCTGCACAGGGGTAAATCACCCCCCTCATAGCAACGCCCCGCACCAGTAAGCACGAGGCGCTGCACCGCGTTCGTCTTTCAGTTCAAGGCGTCGACCCTCTGTCCTACCGCTTTCAATTCCATGTTCGACAGATCGAGCTTGCACGCCACCTTCAATACCTGACTTGCCTTCCGCATCGCTCGCAATGCGGGAGGAAAGGACTTCTGGGGCAGTTCGGCACCAATGCCAGTGAAGGAATGTGTTATTCGGGTTTTATCTTTCACTCGCCCCATATCCAAAGTCGCCCAGCCTGCACTGTCTTCTGTCTTGTAGTAGGCGAATTGGGCTACATTCGTCCCCCTAGGGAAGGTGCTTCCATCATCGACATAATCCCATCGCTCGATCTTGCCGAAGGTTTGTCGGAGCGTTGCATCGACGCAGCCAATATCGACGGTAGCCGGTAGCTCTTTTTCGGACACGATCCCTCGCAGCGGTTCGCAGCCACCGAGGGTCACCGCAGCGAAGAAGAGTATTACTTCATTACGTCTCATGGCTGCATATATTCGCCATCATGCCCGCGCCTGCAATGCACCCAACACGACGTTAATGTCAGCGCCTTCCAGCGCCCCGCTTTCATCGCCGGGAAGTATCTCCTCTGTCCGGCGTAGTGCGAACCATCATTGCAGCGCAGCAGGTAGGTGTAGAACGACATCGTCCAGTTTTAGCCTTTTCGCGCGTCCTTCGACAGGCTCAGGACGAACGGATTTTGGCGTTAGGTATTGTACGCAGTGATACGACCGCCCCCCTCAAATCCGGATCACGACCTTGCCGAACAGCTTGCCGGACTGCGCATATTCATACGCCTCGATAGCTTCTTCGAAGGCAAAGACCTTGTCGACCACCGGACGGATGCACTGTTCGGCAATCGCGCGGTTCATTGCTTCGAAGCCTTCGCGGCTGCCGACATTGACGCGCACCATCTGCCCCCAGCGCGGCAGGCCCACGGGCGGCGGATTGTCGCTTGCGGCGAGGAAGCCGATGAGCTCGATCATCCCGCCATTGGCCAGCGAGCGGTAGGAACGCTCGAGCGTCCCTGCACCGCCCACTTCGATGACATGGTCGGCGCCGCGTCCGCCGGTCGCCTCGCGCACCGCAACATCCCATTCGGGAGTGGTCCGGTAATTGATCGTGCAATCCGCGCCCAATGCCGGGCCCGCTCAAGCTTTTCATCCGAGGACGAAGTGCAGATCACATAACAGCCGGCCGCCTTGGCGAGTTGCAGCGCAAAGATCGACACGCCGCCCGTGCCAAGCGTGAGGACGGTTTGCCCAGGCTTCATCCTGCCGGCCACGACCAAGGCGCTCCATGCGGTAAGCGCCGCGCAAGGCAGGCATGATGCCTCTTCGTAAGACAGGTCGCCCGGCACGGAAACCACGTCTTCCTGGGCAAATACGACCAGTTCGGACAAGACGCCGTCGATGCCCGGATGGCCGAGCTGATCGTAAATCACGTCCCCGTAGGAACCGCCGATCCAGCCCCGATTGAACGTGCCGATCACGCGGTCGCCAGTCTTGAAGCGCGTGACGCCGCCGCCCACCGCCACCACTTCACCTGCACCGTCGGACAGGGCAATTGTGTCGCGATCCATCGCCACGCCCATATATTTGTCCTGGGCGATAACCTGGTCGCGGTAATTGAGCGACGCGGCGCGCATCCGCACGAGCACGTCTTTCGGGCCGGGCTCCGGATCGGGGCGATTGCCCAGTTTAAGGTCCCGCGGGCCCTTGGTGCCTTTGGTAACGAACCAGGCCTTCATTGTCTTATCTCCGCCGCATGCATCAGACTGCGATCACGATTTTGCCGAAATGCTGCGCTGTCAGCATGTATTCGTAAGCCTCGATCGCCTGTTCGAAAGGGAACACGCGGTCGATGACCGGCTTGATGCCGTTGCGGGCGATAGCGCGGTTCATGTTCTCGAAGTTCTCCCGGCTGCCCACCGAAATGCGGTTCAACCTGCCCGAACGCGGCATCGAGGGCGGCGGAACTTCGTCCACCTCGGCCAGGAAGCCGATCAGGCCGATATTTCCGCCGATGGCCAATGCACGGTACGATTGCGCCAGCGAACCGACTCCGCCGATCTCCACGATCTGGTCGACCCCGCGCCCACCGGTCAGTTCGCGGGCCAACGAAGCCCAATCGGGCGTCGAGCGGTAATTGATCAGTTCATCGGCCCCGAGGGCCTTGGCCCTCGCAAGCTTCTCGTCCGACGATGATGTGATGATCACGCGGCATCCCGCCGCCTTGGCGAACTGCAAGGCGAAGATCGAAACGCCGCCCGTCCCCTGCGTCAGCACCGTCTGGCCCAGCCGCATTCCGCCCATATCGGCCAGCGCCGTCCATGCGGTGACCGCTGCGCAAGGCAGGCAGGCAGCCTCTTCGAAAGACAGATTTTCCGGAACAAGCACGGCATCTTCCTGGTCGAGCACGACCAGCTGGGCCAACATGCCGTCTGCGCCCGGTTGGCCCCGCGACGGCCGGGCGAAATCGCCGAATGCGCCGCCGGTCCACCCCAGGTCGTAAGTGCTTGCTACCCGGTCGCCGACATTGAACCGCGTCACGCCCGCGCCAACCGCCACCACTTCACCCGCTCCATCCGAACAGGGAACCGTATCTGAGGCCGCCTTGCCTGCCGGATGCGCATCGCGAGCAACCATCTGGTCGCGGTAGTTGAGCGACACGGCGCGCACGCGCACCAGGATCTCTCGCTGGCCCGGTGAGGGATCAGGGGCTTGGCTCAAAACCAAATCCCTTGGCCCCGTCGTCCCCGGCTTCAGAAAATAGGCGTTCATTGTACGAATTGCTTTCGCTTGCTGGTTGGCGGCCAGGGGTGGCCGCTGCCCCCTCCGGCTCTCAAGGTAGAACTTCTTGGGGCCCGCCCAATCGAAATTCTACGGGCGGACCGACTTAACTTTCCACCCCCTTGACCTTGCCCCATTGGCGCGCCGCGGTGTAGCCGACGTAGCCCGTGCCGAAGAGCATATAGAGTGGTTCAGGCAGACCGTTGAGATAGGCGTTCATGCCTGCGGCAATGTCTCTGGCGAGCGTGGGTTGGAACGCGGCGAGCACGCCCATCGGCAGGGCCCACAGCAGCAGGATATACATCACGTAAAGAAAGCTCGGCCGGGCGCGGCTGGTCCAGGGATCTTTCGAGTTGGCTTCGGCGATGATGGCGGAAAGCCTCGCCTGGATGGTTGCAAGCTCTTGCGTGCCCTGGAGGTTGATCAATTCGAGTTTGGCTTTGTCGCGGGCGGCCTTGTCCGGGATCACCTTGTCGATGATGGCGGCAATAGGGCCGATGAGTGCTTCGAGAATGGCCATGTGCGGTCTCCGTTTCTGGCGAGTCGCGGAATCATCTAACCAATATGGTTCGTGTAGGAAAATGCTTTTTTGCAGGGTCCAGCAAGAAACCGTTCCTCACCCTCTAATTGCAAGTGATTCTCAAAAAGCCTTTGACACTGCTGCGACTGCCTCGCAATAGCGGCTCCTCATCGAATCAGGGGAGTCACATGTCCAGTTCCGCAGCTACGCTTCGTCCCGCTCCAGCCAAGGGCGCACTGCTCGCCAGCGCTCTTGCGGCCGCCATCATGCCGTCGCCGCCCACGCGGCGGACGAGGATGCCGAGCGCGAAAATATCGTCGTGATTGGCGAGCGTGCAGCCGATGCGAACCCCAATGCGGATCCTGAAGCGGCCTACAAGGTCGACAAATCCACCGACGGCAAGTTCACCGAGCCGGTGCGCGACACGCCAAAGAGCATCACGATCATCCCCAAGGAAGTGATCGAGGATGTCGGCGCCACCACTTTCCGCGAACTTGCCCGCGTGACCCCGGGCGTCACGCTCGGCACCGGCGAAGGCGGCAATGCCTTTGGCGACCGCATCTTCATCCGCGGCTTCGAGGCGCGCAACGACATCTACATCGACGGAATGCGCGACCCCGGCGTGTCCAGCCGCGAGATCTTCGCGATCGAGCAGGTCGAAATCGTCAAGGGTCCTTCCAGCGCGTTCATGGGCCGCGGCACGACCGGCGGATCGGTGGGGCTGCAATCCAAGCGCGGGCAGACCGGCAACGATTTCGCGATTGCCGAACTCGTCGGCGGCACCGATGACACCATTCGCGGAACGCTGGACCTCAATCACGAACTGGCCCCCGGCCTCGCTGTGAGGGTGAACGGGCTTTATCACACCGGCAATACGCCCGGCCGCGACTATGTGGATTCCGAAAGGTGGGGCGGCACGCTGGCGCTGGATTGGCAGCTTTCCGACACGGTGAAGCTGCAGGCCGATTATTATCATTTCGAACTCGACGGCATGTCCGATTACGGCCACCCGTTCGACAGTACGACGCTTGAGCCCTACGCCGTCGATGAGGACAATTTCTATGGCGCCGTCGGCCGCGATTTCCTTCGTAACGGAGCCGATATCGGCACAGTCGCGCTCGAATTTTCGCCCAGCGACAGCTTCACCTTGCGGACCCAGAACCGCTACGGCGAAGTGTACAACCAATATGTGGTGAGCGTGCCGCGCAGCCCGCGCGCAGTCTCCGCCGATCCGGCGGTCAACGCAGCCGATCTCGCAGCGGGGTTCGTTCCGGGGCAGCTGGTCGTCGATACCGGCAGCCCGCAGCGCAATGCGACCACGGAGTATTTCTCCAACATCACCAGCGGCACAGTGAATTTCGATGCCGGCAGCACTGAGCACACGATCGTGTTCGGCGGCGAATATGCCAATGAGAAGATCTCCAACCGGCGCTGGGCCTTCCCCGAATTCGTCGAAAACGACCAGGGCACCCAGATCGGCACACCCAGCGGCTTCACCCGAGCGCTGTTCGATCCCGATCCCGTGCTTGGCTTCACCATCCCGGCAATCGAAGACACCAGCGCTGTCCCGGCGGTCACCGAAGTCGAAGCCTTCGCCCTGTTCGCGCTCGATACGATCAAGATCGGCCCGCAGCTGCAGATTCTGCTCGGAGGCCGCTACGATACGTTCGACATCACCGCCGAAGGCGACAGCCGCGGCACGCCCTATTCGGTGAACTCCAACGTCGATTTCTTCAACTGGCAGGCCAGCCTGCTCTACAAGCCCGTCGAGGCAGTGAGCCTTTACGCCAGCGTCTCGACATCATCCAACCCCAGCGGCGAACAGCTCGATTCCTCCAGCCCGACTTATGGCGGCATACTCGGCGTCGAAAATCTCGAGCCGGAACGCAACAAGGCCTATGAACTGGGCGCCAAATGGGAAGTGGCGGACGGGCACCTGCTGATGACAGCGGCGGCTTTCCGGATCGACAAGGAAAACGCGCGCGAAAACCTCGGCGGCGGCGTCTATGAGCTGGTCGGCGAGCTGCGCTCGCAAGGCCTCGAACTGGGCCTCAACGGCAATATCACACCGCGCTGGTCCGTTTTCGGCGGCTATACCTATCTCGACGCCAAGATCGTCGACAGCAGCAATGCGGCGATCATCGGCCAACGTTTCGCCAACGTGCCCGAACACAGCTTCTCGCTGCTCACCAGCTATGCGATCACCGACAGCTTCACTCTCGGGGGCCAGGCCACCTATCGCAGCCGGATCTACGGCGGGACTTACGAAGCCAACCTCAATTCGGTGCCTGCATATTGGAAGTTCGATGCAGTCGCGCGCTACCGGATCACCGATTCAATCGAATTGCGCGCCAATGTGATGAACATCTTCGACAAGCGCTATTACGACGCCATCTACCGCTCCGGCGCGCCTTTCAGCTATGTTGCGCCCGGCCGGTCCGCCACTGGTTCGGTCACCGTAACCTTCTAGACAGACCGGCTTATGTCCTCCCCGCCTGCGACCTGGGCGGGGAGGACAACCCATGTTGGATAGGCTAAGGCACCGCGCATGTTGCTGACCATTCCCGATGTGCTGACGCGCGATGCCGCACTTGCCCTGCGCGAAACGATTGCCGCCGCCGACTGGGTCGACGGCAATGTGACCAGCGGCGCAGGTGCCGCCAGCGTGAAGCACAACCGCCAATTGCCCGAAGACGCGGACATCACCCGGCGCGCGCAGGCCGAAGTCAGCCGCGCATTGATGGGCAATGTCGCCTTTCTTTCGGCCGCCCTGCCCCACAGCGTCTTCCCGCCATTGTTCAACCGCTATGGCGGGGGCGAGGAATTCGGCCTGCATGTCGACAATGCCATTCGCATCCACGCCGGGAGCGGAGCGCGCATCCGCACCGATCTTTCCTGCACGCTCTTCCTCACCGATCCAGGCGAATATGACGGCGGGGAGCTGGAGATCGACGGGACTTTCGGCATGGGCAGCTACAAGCTGCCTGCCGGGCATCTGATCCTCTATCCCTCCACCAGCCTCCACCGCGTGAAGCCGGTGACGCGGGGGGAGCGGATTTCATGCTTCTTCTGGCTGCAATCGCTGGTGTCCGATCATGCCGCCCGAGAATTGCTCTACGATCTCGATCAGTCGGTACAGGTGCTGATGGCCGAGCGCGGCAAGTCGGACCCTGAAGTGCTGCGCCTCACGGCGGTTTACCACAATCTCGTGCGGCGCTGGGCCCAGGCCTAGGCCGGGCAGCGAGGCTCAGGCAGCGCGCTTGGCTCTTGCGGCTGGCGCCGGCGGACGATCAGCCAGGCAGGAACGGTCAGCGCGACCAGCCCGGCAGTCACGGCAAGCAGCCCGGAGCCGGAGGAGGCGATCAGCAGCAGGCAAAAGGCAATCGCCAGGAAGGCGAGGATCAAAGCCGTCCAGCGCCGCCCAGGCGAAGCGCCCGCCGTCATGCGCACCAGCGCGACCGAGACATAGATGTAGATCAGCAGGGTGAAGACCACTGCCGCGTTGATCAGCAACTCGAACTGTTCGCCAATGGTCGGGGCGGAGGTGAGAAATACCACGACCGTCATCAGGATTCCCATGGTCACCAGCGCGCGAACCGGAGTGCCGCCGGCCCCCTGCTTCGAGAGCCAGCGCGGAAAGAAGCCGGACACGGCCGTCCAGCGCGTGGTCTCGCCCGTCACCAGCACCCAGCCGCCCAGCGTCCCCGAGGCTTTCAGCACGGCGCAGATCGCCACCAGCCCGGCCGCCGCGGGCCCCAGGATCCGGTCCACCGCAAGCGCGAAAGGCGCGGATGACGTGGCGATGGTCTCCGCCGAGAGCATGCCGAAGATGGCGGTAGAGGAAAACATATAGACGATCGCCGCGATGCCGACGCCGCCCATCGTGGCGATGGGCACGTTGCGCGCGGGGTTTTCCACCAGCCGCGCCACCATCGCCGCGCATTCGACTCCCACGAAGGCCCAGAAGACCGAGAGCAGCGAACCGAACACCGCCTGCGAACCGGATTGCCCGCTGACATTCCACGATTTCGCGAACAGCTCCGGATCGAACCACAGCCAGCCCAAAGTTCCCGCTGCGAACAGCGGGATCAGCCCGATCGCCATCGTCAGGCCGTGAAACCTGCCGATGACCCGCGGGCCGACGATTGCCATGATAGTGAGCACCCATAGCACCGCGATGGTGGTGAGGGCACTGCCCAGCGGCCCCTGCAGCACCGGGATCAGCACAGTGAGATAGCCGGTCACCGCCAGCGCGATCGCGACATTGGCGAGCCAGCAGCCCAGCCAATAGAGCAGGCTGCTTTGGAAGCCCCAATAATCGCCCAGGCCGACGCGCGCGATGTCGGCCAGGCCGTCATCCGTGGGGTGAATTGCGATCATCATGCTGAACACGCCGCCCAGCACCAGCGCGCCGAGCGCCGCGATGATCCAGCCGAAAACGCTGATGCTGCCGATCGTCGCAAGAGTTCGCGGGAAGCAGGTAGATGCCCGAGCCGATTAGATTGCCGGCGACCATCAAGGTCGCCATGCCGAGGCCGAGCTTGTTGCGGGTACTGGCCGCGCTCACTCGCCGATCTCCTCGCCTGCCCGAATAACCTGGCCCCTTTCGGCGGGCAGACTAGGCACGATTGCGCACGCTTGCCAAGTGATTGCTCCGCCGAGCCCCCCGGTCGGGCGCGCAGGTCGTGACTTGCCATGTGCGCCCTTCCCGCTATGGGGCGCAGCCTGTAGAAGGGAGCAATCATGGCAGGCACCACAGTCTACGTCCTCAACGGACCCAATCTCAACCTTCTCGGCATGCGCGAGCCGGAGATCTATGGCACCGACACGCTCGACGACATTGCCGGCATGCTCGAAGACCGCGCGCAGCAGACTCGGGTTGGAGATCGACATGCGCCAGTCGAACCACGAAGGCCATCTGATCGACTGGCTGCACGAGGCGCAGGCCGAAGGCGCGAGAGCGGTGATTACTCAATCGCCGGCGGCCTATACGCACACCTCGATCGCGCTGCTCGACGCGATCAAGTCGATCCGCACGCCGGTGATCGAAGTCCACCTGTCCGATCCCGATGACGCGCGAGCAGTTCCGTCATATATCCTATGTCGGCATGGGCGCGGTGAAGTCCTTCACCGGCATGGGGCCCAAGGGCTACCTTGTCGCATTGGACTTCGCGGCAGAGCTCTGAACGTAGGTATGGCGCCAGTGCAGGGGTGGATTTTCCGGCCGCTAACCCTTGCCAGCCCGCAATTCGCTGCGCATAGCGGCCCGCAGTCACGTACCAAAGAGGTTTGAATGGGCGAAAGCAAAGGCAGCAATCGGGCGGAAACGGCAAGATGAATGTCGACACAGCGCTGGTTCGCGAACTGGCCGAAATGCTCGACGAAACCGGCCTGACCGAAATCGAGGTCGAAGATGGCGACCGCAAGATCCGCGTGTCGCGCGCGCGGCCACTGTCGCTGCGCCGGCTATGCGGCTGCGCCCGTTGTCGCCGCTGCACCTGCCGCCGCGCCGGCCCCTGCCGCTGAAGCCGCGCCGCGCTGCCGGCCCGGATCTGCCGGAACGCGGTCAAATCGCCGATGGTCGGCACCGCCTATCTGTCGCCCGAACCCGGCGCCGCGCCGTTCGTCACGTCGGGCGAGCAGGTGAAGGCAGGCGACACGCTGCTGATCGTCGAGGCGATGAAGGTGATGAACCCGATCACCGCCGCCGCAGCGCCGGCACGGTCACGCGCGATCCTGGTCGAAAGCGGCCAGCCGGTCGAATTCGACCAGCCGCTGGTCGTCGATCGGATAAGGCTGGGCCATGCGATGCCATTACCCGCATCCTGATCGCCAATCGCGGCGAGATCGCGCTGCGCATCCACCGCGCGGCGCATGAAATGGGCATCGAGACGGTCGCGGTCCATTCCACCGCCGATGCCGACGCGATGCACGTCCGGCTGGCCGACCATGCGATCTGCATCGGCCCGCCGCCGGCGACCGACAGCTATCTCAACATCGCCGCGATCATCTCGGCCGCCGAAATCGCCGGCGCCGATGCGATCCATCCCGGCTACGGCTTCCTGTCGGAAAACGCCAAGTTCGCCGAGATCGTCGAAGCGCACGACATCATCTGGATCGGCCCCAAGCCCGAACATATCCGCACGATGGGCGACAAGGTCGAGGCCAAGCGCACCGCCGGCGCGCTCGGCCTGCCGCTGGTCCCCGGCTCCGACGGCGCGATCAGCGACGTCGACGAAGCGCGCAGGCATCGCCGAAGAAATCGGCTATCCGGTGATCATCAAGGCCGCATCGGGCGGCGGCGGGCGCGGCATGAAGGTCGTGCACCGCGCCGGACGAGCTCGAAACGCTGATGCAGCAGGCCGGCAGCGAGGCCAAGGCCGCGTTCGGCGATGCCACCGTCTATATCGAGAAATATCTCGGCAACCCGCGCCACATCGAATTCCAGATGTTCGGCGACGGCAACGGCAATGCGATCCATCTGGGCGAGCGCGACTGCTCGCTCCAGCGCCGCCACCAGAAGGTGCTGGAAGAAGCGCCCTCGCCGGTCCTCAGCCGCCGAAGAGCGCGACCGCATGGGCGGGATCGTGCGCCAAGGCGATGGCCGACATGGGCTATCGCGGCGCGGGCACGATCGAGTTCCTGTGGGAAGATGGCGAGTTCTACTTCATCGAGATGAACACCCGCCTGCAGGTCGAGCATCCCGTCACCGAAGCGATCACCGGCGTCGATCTGGTGCGCGAACAGATCCGCATCGCCGAAGGCAAGCCGCTGTCGGTCACGCAGGACGAGCTCGAGTTTCACGGGCCATGCGATCGAATGCCGCATCAACGCCGAAGACCCGTTCACCTTCGCGCCCTCGCCCGGCATGGTCACCGACTACCACGCCGCCGGGCGGGATGCATGTGCGCGTCGATTGCGGGCTCTATGCCGGCTATCGCGATCCCGCCCTATTACGACGCATGATCGCCAAGCTGATCGTCTACGGCCGCACCCGCGAAGGCTGCATCATGCGCCTGCGCCGCGCGCTGGAGGAAATGGTGGTCGAAGGGGTGAAGACCACCATCCCGCTGCACCAGGAACTGCTGCAACAGCCCGATTTCCTGAACGGCGACTATTCGATCAAATGGCTGGAAGAATGGCTGGAGAAGCGGGAGACATAATCCTCCCCGTTTTCATCCTCCCTATTTTCGCGCAGCGCAAATGGGGACGTGGCAGCTGCCCAGCAGCTGACGGAGGGGCGATTGCCGCGCAAAAGTTTGTCTCTCTCCGCGATCAGCGCGGACGCGCAGCAACATATGATGTGCGCAGGCCTGGCTGGAATCCAAGCCCTTCATAAAATTGATGAACTCGCGGGTCCGCTCGTCCGCTCTGAAGCAACACGTGATGACAATCTTCATCCCAGGCATGTTGCAGGGCAACTTTCACCACCGTTTGCCCGTATCCCCTGCCGCGATGTTCGGGATGGGTCACGACATTTTCGAGAAAGGCGTGTTGACGGCCTTCGCGAAGCAGATTTGGTGCCATGACCAACATGCAAGTCGCAACAATCTTGTCCCCGGCTTCGCAAACGAACACAGCCAGACCCGTCCGTTCGAGAGTGTCAGACCAGATGGCCTCGGCTCGATCTAACGGCTGTGCGGCCGCACTGACTTCGGAAGCTTCGAATAACTCCAGCAGCGAAGCGAGGTCTGTTCTCTTGGCAAGGCGGGCGGCCAACACGGCTTGCTACGGCGCAACGCCCGGTTCGTGCTTAGCGGTGCGGAACGTCACTCACCGCCCCCATCCTGGTTGAATTGCGTCTCGGCTTCACGCCGGCCCTTGCTCATGAAGTGCCAGCCGACCGTGGAGAATATCAGGAGCGCGACACCCAGCATGGGGACAGCGTCCCGGCTCGCAATCATGACCACGATCCACAAGCTGCTGACGATGCCGGAAATCAGGAATATCTTCTGGTTGTTACCGGGAAAGCCATACACTTCTCGCCCATCCGCGGTTCGCACGCCGTGCACGCCCCCGACATCGAATGCCTTGAAGAGATAGAAGCGACCTCTTGCTCCGGGCACCAGTTCGTCCGCGACTTCCTGTTTTACCACGGCCTTTTTCACTGTGCGCTCGGAGCCGTCGGCGAGACGGAAGCGGATATTGGTGAACAAGGAAATGCCGCGGCGCGACCATTTCAGTGCCGCTTCCTCAATAGTTCCATCGACAATCGACACAGCCATATGCGGCACCCCTCAATTGTGGGAAAGGCTACTCCAGCGGGACGCCCGGCTCGTGCTTGGCGGTGCGGATCGTCAGGCTGGTCTTCACGCTTGCCACATTGGGCGCGGGAGTGAGCTTGCTGGTCAGGAATTCCTGGAAGCTCTGCAAATCCTTGCTGACGATTTTCAGGATGAAATCGATCTCGCCATTGAGCATGTGGCATTCGCGCACTTCGGGCAGCGAACGCATGTGGTTCTCAAAAGCGCGGAGGTCTTCTTCCGCCTGGCTCTTGAGGCTTACCATCGCAAAGACGGTGATAGCGAAACCGAGTTTCGAAGCGTCGAGATCCGCGTGATAACCGCGGATAACTCCGCCTTCTTCCAACGCGCGCACGCGGCGCAGGCATGGAGGGGCGGTAAGCCCCACTCTCTGCGCCAGTTCGACATTGGTCACGCGCCCTTCCGCCTGCAATTCTGCCAGCAGCCGGCGATCAATCGCGTCGAGATTCGCCATATTCGAAAACCCCTTCGCTCGTTCTGCGAAGTTCCTACGCTGTCTCGCGGCAATATATAACACTTAAACGCGAGCGTGGCCGTAATATTATTATATATGCCAGCAACTGTCCCGCTTTGCAACGAGAGAGGCTGGTGCGTATCGCGGCTGTGCGAAAATGCTAAGCCGAGGATGCAATTTCGTGGGTTTCGCCCATAGTGCACTTGTCCGGAGATTCGATGCAGTTTGACGACCGCCTTGCCACAGTGCTGCGCATGCAGGCCGGCAACGAGCGCGCCGCGAACACGCAGTTCCGGCAGCTGCTGGATCTTGTCGGCAGCGCGCCCGAGGGCGCGGACGGAACATTGCTCGGTCAGGCTTACAAAAGGCTGGAAGCGCTTTCCTCAGGCATCGGGGCGCAAGAACGCGGGGCGATGATCCGCGAGCCGGGCATGCGCCTGCGCAATCTCGAACTGGTTGCCTTCCTCACCAGCCAGGAAATGCCCGTGGCCTCGGCTGCGATCGCGACGGCCCGGCTGACCGAGGATCAATGGGACATCCTCATCCCGATCCTGGCGATCCCGGTCCGCTCGCTGCTCCGCCACCGCAAGGATCTGCCTCCCCGCGCGATGGATCTGCTTACTCGCCTGGGCGTGGGCGATCTGGTGCTGTCCGACCCCGGCGGTAATGAACCGCAAGCGTTGCAGCAAGCCGGCGCGCAGGAAGTCGAACAGGTCTACGATCTCGATCCCGCGCTCGAAATAGGTGAAAACGAGGCGCAAGGTATCGGCGCGATCGTCAGGCGGATCGAAGCCTTTCGCCGCGCCCGCGAGGATTCGTCAGCCGCTGCCGGTACCGACGCCCCGCGCCTGCCGCTGGGCGAGCAACATGACGATGTCGTCTGGCTGCCAGGCAATTCGTTCGATTTCGTGACCGATGCCGAAGGGCGGATCGTCTGGACCGATCCGGGTTTCGCCCCGATGACCGTGGGCATCCTGCTTGCCAATGAACAGCCCGATGCGCCGGCAAAGATCGGCGCTCAGGCGATCGCTGCGTTCCGGCACCGCCAACCGCTGCATGCCGTGCAGGCGACATTGGAAGGTGCGCCTTCCATCGAAGGCGCATGGCAGATCGACGCTTTGCCGGATTTCACGGTCCCTGGCGGCCGCTTCACCGGATATCGCGGGCGCATGCGCCGTCCCGCCGAACCGACACAGGCGCTGGCCTCGACGGCCGAGGACTCCATGGCGGACCGGATGCGGCAAGTGCTGCATGAACTGCGCACGCCGGTGAATGCCATCCAGGGATTTGCCGAAATCATCCAGCAGCAATTGTTCGGCCCCACGCCCAACGAATATCGGGCGCTCGCCGCCTCGATCGTGGGCGATGCCGCGCGCATGCTTGCCGGCTTCGACGAGCTCGACCGGCTGGTAAAGCTCGAAGCCGGCGCACTGGAGCTCGACGAAGGGTCCTGCGATTTCGCGGCAATTGTCGCTGCCACGGTGAGCCAGCTCGATGCCGTGCTGCGCAAGCGGACAGCGGGCTTCGAATTTACGGCGCCCCAAGGCCCCTGCATGGTCGCTCTTTCCCGCGGCGATGCAGATGCGCTGGCATGGCGCTTCCTGGCCACTCTTGCCGGAGTGACGACGGCAAGCGAAGCCTTGCAGATCGATCTTGCCCAGGATGGCAAATCGGTGACGCTGACTGTCGATCTGCCAATTTCACTCGCAAGCCGGAGCGACGTTTTCTCCAGCGCGGCACCGGCCCAGGCCCAGTCCGTCACCGCCGGAATGTTCGGCGCCGGTTTCACTTTGCGCCTTGCCCGCGCCGAAGCGCGCGCCGTTGGCGGCGACCTCTCCAACGGCGAGGATCAACTGCGGCTCCGCCTGCCCCTTTTTTTGGGCAAAAGCGGAATTAATGCCAATAATGATATGGACTTAGACAGCCGAATGTCTGACACCGCCTGAAATATAAAAAGGGCGCCATAGGCCGATGCGGCCAATAACCGAACCACCCTCGCGGGTCGACAAGGCATTGTTTTGCCCGGAGTTTGGGCAGCGATTCGTGCTGACTGTCGATACCGAAGAAGAATATGACTGGGCCGGCCCATTCCGCCGCCAGGGCCACAGTCTCGACCATTTGCCGCGTCTCGCCAAATTTCAGCAATTTTGCGAACACGAAGGCGTTTGCCCTGTCTATCTGCTCGACTATCCGGTCGCCACCTCGGCGCTGGCTGCCGACATCCTGCGCGAACCGGTGATGCAGGGCCGCGCCGAAATCGGCCTTCAGCTGCATCCCTGGGTCAATCCGCCGCATGACGAAGAAATTAACAGTTTCAATTCTTTCGCCGGCAATCTTCCCGAACAGCTGGAAAGGGCGAAATTCCAGCGGCTGCGCCTGGCGATCGAACGCAATTTCGAATCCGTCCCCCATATCTACCGGGCCGCGCGCTACGGCGTCGGCCCCCATACGGGCGATATCCTGCGCGACAACGGGATCGCGATGGACAGCTCTGTGCGGCCGAATTTCGATTACAGCGCATCGGGCGGCACGGATTTCCGGAACCATCCGCAAAGTCCCTATTGGCTCAATGACGAGAAATCCCTGCTCGAACTGCCGCTGACCACGGTTTACTGGGGCATGCTTCGCAGGCAGGGCAACTGGCTCCATCCGCTAGCCAACCGGGTGCCGCCGCTTGGCAAATTCATGGCGCGGGCCGGGCTTCTGGAACGCATCCCCCTGACTCCCGAAGGAACGACGGTGGAAATGGCGATCCGCGGCATCGACATCGCGCTTGACGATGGATCGCCCTGCTCGTTTTCTGTTTCCACAGCCCCTCGCTGCAATCCGGCCACACGCCCTATGTCCGCAACGACGACGACCTCGACCGGCTCTACGACTGGTGGCGGCGCGTTTTCGCCTATCTCGCCATGCGCAATGTGGCGCCCACAACGGTGCGCGAAATCATGGCCAGCGTGGAAGTTTGACGTTTGTGGGAAAGGAAGAGTGCGGCATCGCTTGTCTTGCGCTCCACTTCCGGCTAACGGCGGCGCGCACCGTCCGCAAACGGGGGCCTGTAGCTCAGTTGGTTAGAGCTGGCCGCTCATAACGGCTAGGTCGCGGGTTCGAATCCTGCCGGGCCCACCATTGCAGGAACGTATCGTAATCGGTGCGGTGAAATAGTGTCGGGGAGTAGCGCAGCCTGGTAGCGCATCTGGTTTGGGACCAGAGGGTCGCAGGTTCGAATCCTGTCTCCCCGACCACTTTTCTTCAGTGAGCCTTATCCGCATCGTCTGGCACGGCGTTCTCACACCGATCTCGGTCCGCTCCGTGCTCCTCGATGCGTGTTAGGTGCCTCTAGGTGCCGTTCAGTGCACCCATCCAAATTGTCACCGCAACTGCCCCCGGATCGGGGTGGCCGGCCGTGCGATCGCCCATATAGGTCGAGCGTCCGCGCTTGGGCTGCATGCTTTTCGTTGCTTCCACGCCCGCCAGAGCTGCTTGATGCATTGCGGCGATCCGCGCGCCAACGCCGCCCTGAGCGCCGGCAAACGCGTCAGCTGCAGGCACCAGCGCGTCTAGCATGGTACGGTCTCCCGGGGAGGCTCCGCCAAGCTGCATGATACCTTCACAGCCCGCCTTGAGCGCCCTGCCCCAAGCCGCCGGATCGTCCACGCTCGTCTCTTGGGCAAGCGAGGAAGCGGCGCGCAAGGTGAACATGGAATAGAGCGGCCCGGATGTCCCCGCGAGCCAGCGCCGAAGGATCGAGGAAATCTGCTCGAGCGCTCTCGCCGGGTGGTCGAGATCAAGCGTGTCGAAAGCTGCTTCGACTGCGTCCGAGCCCCGAGTCATGCTGATCCCGAGATCGCCATCGCCCACTGCATTGTCGAGCCGGGTAAGCTCTTCCTCAGCCGCGCGCAGGTCGGTTGCAATGGCATGGATTGCCTTGGCGAAAGCAGCGCTGGTTCCCGCGTCACCCCACGCGGGGCCCAGCAGCGCTTCGTCGGCGCCGAGGGCGATCGCGGCCGAGCGCTTGGCAGTGGCAACGGGAACGGTAGGCTGGCACCAGCCTGACGCGGCGCTGGGCGTCAGCAAACGGCTGGTACGCGTATCATCGAGCCGCAGCAGCGAGAGCGAGCAGCCGGCCATCTCGAGCGCGCTCATGAAAGTGCCGCTCATTGCCGCGCGTACTTCGATTCCCAATTCGGCGAGCCGGCGAAGAGCAAAACGCGAGACGATTGCAAGCTCGAGCGCGGGTGTCCCGCCAAGGCCGTTCACCATCAGAGCAACCGAATCGCCCTGCTTGAAACCGCCGTGGTTGAGTATCTGGGAGAGAATTTCCTCGAACATTTCGTCCGCCGGAGCGATCTTGCCTTTGCGCACACCGCTTTCGCCATGGATGCCGAGGCCGAATTCGACTTCATCCTCGCCAAGTTCGAAACCCGGCTTGCCTGCGGCGGGCACGGTGCAAGGCGATAGGCCAATGCCCATCGTCGCAAGGTTCTCGGCCGCCGCTTGCGCTTCCTCGCGCACCTCTTCCAGCGACAGGCCAGCGTCAGCCGCGGCGCCGGCGATCTTGTGCACGAAGATCGTCCCTGCAATGCCGCGGCGTCCGACATCGACATTGCCGTCACCCAGAGCGACGTCGTCGCCGACGACCACCATTTCGACGGGAATGCCGTGAGTTCGCGCGATCTCCGCCGCAAGTCCGAAATTGAGCTTGTCGCCCGTATAGTTCTTGATGATCAGCAGCACGCCGGCTGGTCCGCCAACGGTCAGGATTGCCTTGGCCACTGCATCGACGCTGGGCGAAGTGAACACCGCGCCAGCGATTGCGCCCGTCAACATGCCGGGGCCGACATAGCCAGCATGAGCCGGCTCGTGCCCGGAGCCCCCGCCAGAGAGGATTGCCACTGTGCCAGCCTGCCGCAGTTCCTCGTGATCCGCACGGACGACGACCGTTTCGTCCGGGAGCAGCATCAGGCGGTCGTCAGACAGCGCCAGCCCTTCCACTACTTCGTCTACGACACGTGCGGGATCATTGATCAACTTCTTCATGGTGGGTGACTTTCCTGCATGCCTCATTTTGCGCGGGACCTAGGGCAAGCCCGGAAGCGCCGCAATAGTTTGGGCGGCCCAGCATGCACTGGAAGCAGGAGTGGGCCCGCCATGACGGTCTAGTCCTTGCTCCCAGGGCTTACAGACACTATCTGCGCCCCAAATCCAGACACACCCGACACTCTTGAGGACGACCCCAAAGGATCCACCGATGGCCGCGCAATACGCCTACGTCATGAAGGGCATGACCAAGACCTTCCCCGGCGCGCAAAAGCCGGTGCTCAGCGAACATCAACCTGCAGTTCTACCAGGGCGCCAAGATCGGCATCGTCGGCCCCAACGGCGCGGGCAAGTCGACGCTGATCAAGATCATGGCCGGGATCGACACGGACTATCACCGGCGAGGCGTGGCCGGGCGAGAACATCACCGTCGGCTATCTTGACGCAGGAGCCGGAGCTCGACCCGAGCAAGACCGTGCTCGAAAACGTCAAGGACGGCGCGCGCGAGACTGCCGACCTGGTCGACCGCTTCAACGAGATCTGCGATGCTGATGGGCGAGCCGGATGCCGATTTCGACGCGCTCGGCGCGGAGATGGGCGAGCTGCAGGACAAGATCGACGCGGTCGACGGCTGGACGCTCGACAACCAGCTCGAAATCGCGATGGAAGCGCTGCGCTGCCCGCCGGGCGACTGGGCGGTCGACAACCTGTCCGGCGGTGAAAAGCGCCGCGTCGCGCTCACCCGCCTGCTGATCCAGAAGCCTTCGATCCTGCTGCTCGACGAACCGACCAACCACCTCGATGCCGAAAGCGTCGAGTGGCTGGAAAACCACCTCAAGGAATATGCCGGCGCGGTGCTGATGATCACCCACGACCGCTACTTCCTCGACAACGTGGTCGAATGGATCCTCGAACTCGATCGCGGGAAGTACTTCCCCTACGAAGGCAACTATTCGACCTACCTGGAGAAGAAGGCCAAGCGGCTCGAGCAGGAAGAGCGCGAGGAAAGCGGCCAGCACCAAGGCGCTGCAAGCGACGAGCTGGAATGGATCCGGCAGACGCCCGCCGCGCGCCAGACCAAGAGCAAGGCGCGTATCCGCAAGTTCGAAGAGCTGCAGAACGCGCAGGACAGACCGCAGGCCCGGCAAGGCGCAGATCGTCATCCAGGTGCCCGAACGCCTCGGCGGCAAGGTGATCGAGGTCAAGAGCCTCTCCAAGGCCTATGGCGACAAGCTGCTGTTCGAAGACCTGTCGCTTCATGCTGCCGCCGGGCGGCATCGTCGGCGTGATCGGGCCGAACGGCGCGGGCAAGTCGACGCTGTTCAAGATCATCACCGGCAAGGAAACGCCCGACAGCGGCACGATCGAGATCGGCGAGACCGTGCACCTCGGCTTTGTCGACCAGAGCCGCGATCATCTCGACCCGAAGAAGAACGTGTGGGAGGAAATCTCCGACGGGCTCGACTACATGACGGTCAACAAGCACGAGACCTCGACCACGCGCGCCTATGTCGGCGCGTTCAACTTCAAGGGCGCGGACCAGCAGAAGAACGTCGGCAAGCTGTCGGGCGGCGAACGCAACCGCGTCCACATGGCCAAGATGCTGAAGACAGGGCGGCAACGTGCTGCTGCTGGACGAACCGACCAACGATCTCGACGTCGAAACGCTGGCCGCGCTGGAAGACGCGATCGAGAACTTCGCCGGCTGCGCCGTGGTCATCAGCCATGACCGCTTCTTCCTCGACCGGCTCGCCACGCACATCCTCGCCTTCGAGGGCAACAGCCATGTCGAATGGTTCGAAGGCAACTTCGAAGCTTACGAGGAAGACAAGCGCCGCCGCCTGGGCGATGCGGCAGACCGTCCGACCAGGTTGGCCTACAAGAAGCTGACGCGTTGAGGGCTTAGCCCTTCACTGTCTCCGATGCTGGCGCTGAAGGGGGAATAAACCCCTTCGCCAGCGAGTGGTAAAGGCGCTCCCTACAGACCTTGGCGCCGGCCCAGTCGGCGATAAGCGCAACGGCGAATAGTGGGAGAATCATTCCCGTGCTGCTGGTCGTTTCGGCCAGAATGATCACGGCCGTTAGCGGTGCCCGCACCACGCCTACGAAATATCCGGCCATACCGAGCAGGACGATTGCCCCTGCCTGCTCCGGCGGAAATAGCGGTGTCAGCAGTTCGCCAAAGCCTGCGCCGACCGCCAGGGAAGGTGCGAATATACCGCCCGGGATCGCGCTGGCGCTTGTGGCGAGTGTGGCGACCAGTTTTGCCGGGCCGAACCACATCTCACCCTCCCCGCCTTCCAGCAGTGCACGAGTAGGCTCATAGCCCGTACCCCAAGTCGCTCCTGCCGTCGCAAACCCCACGATTGCGACAACCACGCCGCAAAGCATGGAAGTGACCACGGGACGCTTCGTGAGTATCGCAGTCCAGCGTCCGCCGGGTCCGCGAAGGAGCAGGAACATCCGCGAGAACAAACCGCCCGCGATGCCGCCTGCAATTCCGGCGATGGGCGCCGCGTAAAGCACGGTCAGCACAGGCAAGCCGGTTTCCACCTTGCCGAAATACACGTAATTTCCCGCAAGGCCCTGGCTGGTGAGGCCGGCGATCATCACCGCGCCCATCGCCAGCACGGCAACGCGCTGCTCATACGCGACCGCCAGCTCTTCGATCGCGAAGGCAATTCCGGCGAGCGGCGTATTGAATGCTGCCGCCACACCTGCCGCCCCGCCCGCAATCAGCACACCCGGCGTGACGCGCACTCGAAACAGCTTGTGGGCGGCGACCATGATCGCCGCACCCAATTGTACAGTGGGGCCTTCACGGCCGACGGAGGCTCCGCCGAACAAGGCGCCCACGGTCAGCGCCAGTTTCGCAATGCCGGCCCGCAAGGAAATCAGGCCCTGTTCTTCCACGCCGCCGGGATCTCGGGCAGCGGCAATCACTTGCGGTATTCCGGAACCACGCGCCTCCAGCGCGATCTTGCCCGTGAGCCAGGCGACTGCGGCAAACACCAGCGGGGTTATAAGCAGCGTCAGATAGGGGTTGCTGGAGCCGAGCTGCGCAAAGGCATGCTGCGCATAATCTCCCGCACGGGCAAAAACCAAAGCCGCCAGGCCCACCATCAACGCGCCGAACAGCGTGGCGAAGCGGCGGTTCCAATCCGCAAGACGCAGCTCTTCGGATGGAAAGGCGGCTCTAAAGCGCCTGGCGAAGCGTTCGCGAAAATGCATGGGGGGCGACTAACGGGCTCCGTCCGTCCGGTCCAGCTATGTAAGCCAACCTGCGCATATTGGGCCTTCCAGTCAGATTTCTCCGGAGAAACCTGAACGAAAGGCTAATAGGGTGGTTCAGAAATAAGACAGGGCGACTCGCGTAATTGACGTCTATCGAATGAGCCGCAACCACTCAGCGGCCGGCGCAAGGAGATGCCGCATGAAAGTCAAAAACATACTCGGCGTGAGTGGCCTGACCGCTATTGCCGCCGTGATCGCCGCAAGTGTCATACCGTCTGCCGCGTCGGCTCGGGATGATGACAAGCGCGAAGAGCGCGCGAGCCGGGTGGAACAGCGGGGCGACAATCGCGCGGCCCGTGTCGAGCGCCGTAGCGAAGCGCGCGCGGAACGTACGGAGCGACAGGGCGACCGCAGGGCCGCCGCTGTGCAGCGCCAGACCAACGATGCGCCGCGTCAGGTCGAACGTGCCGGAGACAGGCGGTCTGCCCAGATCGATCGCCGGAGCGAACGCCGCGCGGATAATATCGAACGTCAGGGTGATCGCCGAGCCGAGCGCGTGGATGACCGCAGCGAACGCCGCGCGGACAATATTCGCCGCGACAACAACACCAATCGCTCGGTGGCCTATCAAGGGCGCAACAGGACTTCGGCCGACAACGATCGGAACAGAAGCTACAGCGACCGCGATCGCAACCGCAGCTATTCCGATCGGTTCAACAGGAATGACAACCGTGACCGCGACCGGGACCGCCGCAACAATTACCGCGACGGATCGCGTGACGGCCACAAATGGGGCGACCGCGATCACCGCCGGTGGGATAATCGCTGGCGCAACAACAGCCGCTACAACTGGCACAATTATCGCAATTCGCACCGGAACGTCTATCGGCTGGGGCAATATTACTCCCCCTACCGGAGCTACAGCTATCGCCGCCTGAGCATCGGGATCTATCTGGACTCGCTGTTCTATTCGAACCGCTACTGGATTAACGATCCCTGGCAGTACCGCCTGCCGCCGGCATACGGTCCCTATCGCTGGGTGCGCTATTATGACGATGCTCTGCTGGTGGATACCTACAGCGGCGAAGTGGTCGACGTGATCCACGACTTCTTCTGGTAAGCTGTCATCAGGTCCTGCCGGCTTGAGTGGGCCGGCAGGGCAAAGCCCCGCCATCGCGCGGGGCTTTGCTGCATGCACTTTAGGCCCCACCCCCTGGTGGGGCCTTGTTTTTGCGCTCAGGATTTAGCCGAACCGAACGGCAGCATCCGGTAGATATTGCCGTCCTTGTCGAGGAAATGGTGCTTGAGCGCGCCCAGCACATGGAGCACGATCAACGCCAGCATCACCGTTCCCAGGGTGGCATGGACTTCGAAAATCCCTTCGCCGGCATCGGGGTTTTGCCCCACTGGCAGCGCCGGCAGCGTGAATATGCCGAACACGCTCACGCCCTGCCCGAAGAACGAATTGGCGAGCCAGCCGCCCAGCGGCAAGCCGATCAGCAGGACGTAGAACAACAGATGCACCGTCTTCGCCAGCCTGGCTTCCCACGGCTTGAGCGTGGACGCCAGCGGCGGCGGGCTCTTGACGAACCGCCATGCCAGCCTGAGCAAGGTGAGGATCAGGATCGTGATCCCCAGCGCCTTGTGATTGGCCATGACTTCCGCTTTTGCAGCGCTGGCCAGATGCTCGGCCAACTCCGCAATTCTCCAGTTTACGATCACCGCGATAGCGATCAGCCAGTGGAGGACGATCGCCCCGGTCGAGTAGCGTACTTGCGACATTATCATTCTCCCGTCCAAGAGCCGCAAAGGTAACTCAACTCTGCCGATCGGCAAATCTCATATTAGGGCGGCCCCGCCTCGCTGCCGCCCTCTTGTAGGCGGGAGTTCATTCGGCCATGAAACGCCCCGGACGATGAATCAGCATTTCGACAAATTGCCCAGGAACACGCCGGACAAGGCGGCGCTCGCGCGTGTCGGCGCGGTGGTGCGAAAGCGCCTGGCAGCCAACCCGGCCGCTTACGTAATTGCCAGCGGCCAGGCCGAGATCTGGGCGGTCGGCGATTTCATGAGCGCCGAGGAATGCACCAAGATGATCGGCCTGATCGAGGCAACGGCCGAACCGTCCAAGGCGTTCGACGTCGATTATTCCGCAGGCATGCGCACCAGCTATTCGGGCGATGTCGACCCGTGGGACCCATTTGTCCTTAAGATCCAGCGGCGGATCGACGACCTGCTGGCCATTCCTCCCGAATTCGGAGAGACGGTCCAGGGCCAGCGTTACCATCCGGGGCAGGAGTTCAAGTCGCATTACGACTGGTTCCACCCCAAGACCCGGTATTGGCCGGCCGAAAGCAAGCGCGGCGGCCAGCGCAGCTTCACCGCCATGGTCTTCCTCAACGAAGTGGAAGCCGGCGGCACAACCGATTTTCCCCGGCTGGGCAAATCGATCACGCCCCGCACCGGCGTGCTGCTCGTCTGGAACAACGCGACGGACAAAGGCGTGCCGAACGAATGGACGCTCCATGCCGGCATGCCAGTGGTCGAAGGCGCGAAATACATCATCACGAAATGGTACCGCACCCGCAAATGGGGTTGACCAAGCGGGCATGCTCAAGCCCGATTTTCCCTCCCCCGGTTGACTCGGAACCGTCAGCGAAACTTCCAGATCTCTCCATTTTTTTGATTTTAAAACCAGTATCTTAATCGTATCGCTTGCAAACTAAATGTGACCTTTCGCGCACCCTATCTCTCCGCCAAGTTTACAACCAAGTCGCAAGGTTCAGGCCTCTGTCCTGCATCCCTAGAGAACGACTGCCCGTCCAATAGGCACCGGTCCGGTATGTAGGAAAGCGCATTGTTCCGATGTCGATCGTCATTGCGAAGGCCGAAGGCCCGCGGCAATCCCCGTGGCAATTCGGGGGCTCACGCCGCCGCACTGGATTGCTTCGTTGGTCTTGCCTTCTCGCAGTGACATAGGGTGAGGCCGTTACTTCCAGCCTTCGAGAGGACGATCTTCGACCTAAGGCTTCAGAGCTGATCCCGCGCGGCTTCCGCCGCCTGGCCTTCGACATGGCCGATCTCGCGCGCGATGCGATCGATCTTGCGCGACAGGCGAATGATTTCGAGCTGGGTCCTCAAATTCACCTCGTAATCGTGGCGAGCCGCTATGCGGTCTTTCTTCGCCTGCCGGTTCTGGCTCATCATGATGATCGGCGCCTGGATTGCGGCGAGCATCGAAAGGATGAGGTTGAGGAAGATGATAGGGATAACCGTCGAACGGCATGGAATCCCATGGCCGCCAGGCCTTCGCTGTTGATCAGCACCCAGGCGAGCAGGACCACGGCCGAACGCGATGATGAAGCCCCAGCTGCCGCCGATCGCGGCAACCCGGTCAGCCAGCCTGTCGCCCACGCTGGCATGGGCCTGGGCGAGTTCCTCGGCATCCATCCCGATCAGCGTGCCCGCCGCGACGCGCTGCAGAACGCGCTGCTCTTCCGGTTCGAGATCCTCTAGCTCGCGCCCGAGCAATTCCCGAGCGAGCCTACGGGGATCGCTCTCGAGGCTCACCTTGCGAGCGCCTCTGCAATCAGCTTGCGCGTATTGGCGATGCCATAAAGCGCAATGAAGCTGCCCATGCGCGGGCCCTGGCTCGACCCGAGCAGCGTCTCGTAAAGCGCCTTGAACCAGTCGCGCAGGCTTTCGAAGCGCAAAGCGTTCGTCCTTGCCGATCTCGTAGATTTCGGTCTGGAGGTCTTCGGCAGTGGCATCCGCAGGCGTCGCCGCAAGCAGATCGTCCAGCGCTTTCAAGCGCCGCCGCCTCATTGGGCTCCGGGCGCGCGCCGGTTCAGCGTCGGGGCAATGAAATCGCGGTTATAGGTCAGCGCGCGGTCGATCAGCGCCTCGAGCTCGGGGTGATGCTCCGGATCGAGCATCGTGAATGTAATTGCCGAGATAAGTCCACACCTGCTCATGCGTGGCATGGGTGCCCAGCACGCCGACGAGGTTGAGCAGCAGGCCAAAGGTCACCGGCAGGCTGTCCCCGTCCCCGCCCTTGTAGCCGTTGGCGCGCAGCAAGTGCCACACCGGATTGCCGAGCTGCTGTTCGAGCGGCTGTTCCGGTATCTTGGAGCGGAACTGCCAGTATTCGTCGACCGCGCGCGGGATCACGCCGAGATGCAGGTTGCTTGGCGCTCTTGGGCTCGCGGAACAGGTAGAAGCCAAGGCTTTCCTCGGTGCCATAGTTCAGCCACTCGTCGATCGTCAGCCCGTTGCCCTTGGACTTGGAGATCTTCTCGCCATTCTCGTCGAGGAACAGCTCGTAGATCATCCCTTCGGGCGGGCGGCCGCCCAATGCGCGCACGATCTTGCCGGACTGCGTCACGCTGTCGGTCAGATCCTTGCCGCTCATCTCGTAATCGACGCCGAGCGCAACCAGCGCATCGCCCAATCGACCTTCCATTGCAGCTTGGACTTGCCGCCCAGAGCGCATCTGCTCGACGATCTTGCCATCATCCTCGAAGCGGATGATGCCTGCCTCGGCATCGACCACTTCGACCGGAACCTGCAACACCACGCCGCTGGTCTCGCTGATGGGCAGGACAGGCGAATAGGTCTTGCGGCGTTCTTCGCGCAGGGTCGGCAGCATGATGTCCATGATGGCATCGAAATGCTTGAGCACGTTCCTGCAGCGCATCGTCGAACGCGCCTGCATTGTAGCGGTCGCTGGCCGAGACGAATTCATATTCGAAGCCGAAGCGGTCGAGAAAATCGCGCAGCATCGCGTTGTTGTGGTGCGGCGAAACTGTCATCCGTGCCGAACGGATCGGGAATGCGGCTGAGCGGCATGCCCAGATGGCGCTGCAGCAGATCCTGGTTGGGCACATTGTCCGGCACCTTGCGCAGGCCGTCCATATCGTCGCTGAACGCGACCAGCCGCGTCGGGGCAGGCTTGCCGTCCTTGGCAGCGATGATCTCATACGCGCGGCGAACCAGAGTGGTGCGCAGCACTTCCTGAAAGGTGCCGATATGCGGCAGGCCCGACGGGCCATAGCCGGTTTCGAACAACACCGGCTCCCCGCCGGGCTTGCCGTTGGGGAAACGTTTGACCAGCTTCATCGCCTCCTGGAACGGCCAGGCCTTGGACACGCGGGCAGCTTCGATCAGTGCTTCGTCAATCATGCCGCGGGCTTTTGCCGATAGCGGTGCTTTGTGCAAGTGCACTGCGCGGCGCATGGGGCATCCGAGACGCAATTCGGGGGCGGCAGACTAAGCTTGCCGCCCCCTCGCCGCTACCTGCTAACTCCTAAATCAGGCGGGCGAAGTCTGTCTGCGAGCCATGGATGGCCAATTGCGAGTGTATTGGCTCAGGTCGATCCAGGGTTCGCGACCTTCGAACTTGCGAGTGAGCGACTGAAGGATCAACCGAGCGCGGCGTTGACGGGCCTTGCGCGACCGGAATGGGTTGGCCTTGTCCGGCTCAGCTTCCACCATCTGCTTGATCAGGGCTTCGCGCTCTTCGAACTCACCCGGGATAGTCGGCGGGAGCGTCACCGGGGCGCTGTCGTAGGCAGCCTGTTTCGCCGGAGCCGTGCGGATGGATGCCACGTTGTTGCTGGCTTCAGCCTCACGCGGTGCATCGGGATGCTCATTTGCGATGGCAGCGGCCGTCTCAAGCGTAAGTGCGGTCTTCGCTGCGCTGGCAGGTGCCGGCTTCTGCGATACCTTCGGCCTCTCGATTGTGGGTACTGCAGCCACGCTACTGCGGCGGCGCCAGTAAATGTAAGTAAAGGCGCCAAGGCCGAGCAAGAGCACGATGAAGAAGATGCCCGTGAGCAAGGCGACCTGATTGTACGTCTGGTCTGCGGGAGGAATGGGTTGGGCAGCGGCGGCCTGCGGCATTACCGGTGCGGCTGCGACCGGCACGGGAGCGGGAGGAATAAATGCCGTATCCTGCTGCGTAGGGACTGCGGCAGGCTCCGCATCAGCCGCTGGCGACGCACTGCGCTGTGTAGTTGCGGGGGCAGCCCTTTCTGCGTTCCGTTCGCGTGTCGGAGCCGCAGCCGGGCTTGAACTGTCTCGCGCCTGTGCAGCTGCCGGCGGCGCTGTTTCGCTCTGCGGAGCCGTGATTTCCGGCGCTGCGCTTTGCGGTATCGCTACAGGCGAAACCAGCACAGGCGGCGCGGTAGTAGTCGCACGCGGAGTAGTCGTAGTGGACGGTATCTGCGAATTCGTTGGAGCGGTCTGCGTATCGGGAACGATAACGACCGGTGCCGTGGATGGAGACGTGGCAGGCTGCACGACCGTTGTGTCGGCAGGCGGCGTGACAGTCTGTGCAGCCAGGGCGGTGGAGCCAAGCGCAAGGGCCGCTACAATCGCGGTCGTGGCGCTGCGAGCGTGGTGTGTGTTTTTCTTCATAGCGCAGTAAAAACCCGCAGCGAGGCCGGACGGTTCCTTAATGCGCAATTCATTCTTCGAGAGATCCATTGAAATATAAACATTATTTGTGATAGAACTCGGGCCGAACGGATTGTTTGGCGCGACAAGTTGCATGGCGCCAACTTGTCTGGAGACGCAAATTCTCCCCCCGGAAAGACTGCTGCCCGCCGGAACGCAACAAGCGGTTTCCGGTTCTATCGGCAGGTCAAAGGAGCATTCATTGATTTATCTTGTCACCCTGAGGGAGCAGATCGACGCCATAGCGATCGGCATTGTTGCAACGCTGCCCAGCCTGGTTATCGCCATCGTCACGCTGTTCCTCACTTGGCTAATCGCCGGTATTTGCGGACGCATACTTCGCCGCGATCATGGACCGGACGTCGCTGAGAGAAGACCTCAAGCAATTGTTCGCAACCTTGCTGCGCGTCGGCATCTGGATAGTCGGAATCATGGTGGCGGCGGCAATCGTGATGCCCGGCCTCACTCCGGCCAGCCTGGTTGCCGGCTTGGGCATTGGCGCCCTGGCAATCGGGTTCGCCTTTCAGGACATCTTCGAGAATTTCCTCGCCGGCGTGCTGATCATGCTGCGCGACAAGATGCAGATCGGCGACGTGATCGAAGCCGAGGGCATCCTCGGCAAAGTCGAAAAGATCACCTTGCGCGAAACCCATATACGGCAGTTCTCCAATGAGCTGACGATCCTGCCCAATTCGACGATCTTCAAGAATCCGGTGAAGATCCTCACCGACACACCCATGCGGCGCAACGAAATCGTCATCGGCGTGTCCTACGACACCGATCTCGTCCGGGCCGAGCAGGCGATCCGCAAGGCAGTGGAAACCCTCCCCTCGACTGCGGAAGATCGCGATGTCGACGTATATGCGCAGGAGTTCAATTCGAGCTCGATCGACTTCCTCGTCCGCTGGTGGACCGATACGGCGCCAACGATTATCTCGGCGTGAAGAGCGAAGTCGTCTTCGCGATCAAGCAGGCGCTGGACGAGGCCGAAATCGAGATCCCGTTCCCCTATGTGACGCATACGTTCAAGGACGAGATTCCCGTGGCCCAGCCGGAGAAAGAAGCCGCTTGAGCGGGGAAAGTGATCGCAGCGGCCTTTACCGGCGTTCCTTCTCCGTTCTAGTGTTGGGCCATGCCCGCATCTGCCCTTTCTCTTGCCGCACTGCATGCCAGCCATGCGGGAAGCTGGCTCCGGTCGCCTGGCCAGGAGACTCGCCCGGTCGGCAAGGGCGAGGCGATCATGGCCGCCGCGGACACCCCGCATCTGATTCTCAATGCCCCGCTGGTAGCCACCCGGCTGGGTTATCCGGACCTCTCCGGGCTCGACCTGCTGGAACTGTTCGCCTTCATTCACCCGGCGCGGTTCTGCGTGCCGACGCCCAAGGGGCTGGCCCATGCGCTTGGGCTGGACGAGCCGGCCGGCGACGACGGAGTGCCCGCCCTGCTCCAGATGGCTGCGGCGCAGCTGATCGAAACCTGCGACAAGCGACGACTGGGCCGGAGCGCGAAGGCGCGTGGAGCGCGTTGCAATCGCTCGCGCGGCTGCGCTGGCCCTGGGCGCAGGTGCTCACGCCCCTATATCCGCCAACCCGAGCGTGCCGAACGCTGGCTCTTCTCGCGCCTGCCCGAATGGGAGGAAGCGCCCGAGACGGCCGCAGCCGGCGCAAGTGTCGCTCCCTCCCGGCGAAGTGTGCGGCGCGGCTGGCGGAACTGACCGGCGACGGCGCCGAACAGCGGCCAGGCCAGCGCGCCTATGCGGCGGAGGCCGCATGGACCTTCGCCCCGCGCGGAACGCCGCGCCGCGCCGCACATGCTGCTGGCGCAGGCGGGCACCGGGATCGGCAAGACCCTGGGCTATCTCGCGCCCGCCTCGCTGTGGGCGCGAGAAGTCCGGCGGCACGGTGTGGGTCTCGACCTTCACCAAGAACCTGCAGCGGCAGTTGCGCCAGCGAAAGCCGCCGGGCGTGGCCCGCAGACGCGCGCGGACGGCACGCCGCCGGTGGTGGTGCGCAAGGGGCGCGAGAACTACCTGTGCCTGCTCAATCTGGAGGATGCGCTGCAAGGCGGCTTTGGCGGGCGGGCGGCGGTGCTGGCGCAGCTGGTGGCGCGCTGGGCCGCCTATTCGCAGGATGGCGACATGATCGGCGGCGACCTGCCCGGCTGGCTGGGCACCCTGTTCCGCAACCGCGCGATCCGCTCGCTGACCGACCAGCGCGGCGAATGCGTCTATGCCGGCTGCCCGCATTACCGGAAATGCTTCATCGAGCGCGCCGGGCGAGCCAGCGCCCAGGCCGATCTGGTCATCGCCAACCATGCGCTGGTGATGGTCAACGCCGCGCGCGGCCGCGACCACGCCCAGCGCCCGACGCGGATCGTATTCGACGAAGGCCACCATGTGTTCGAAGCCGCGGATTCGACCTTCGCCGCCGAGCTCACCGGGCAGGAATGCGTCGAGCTGCGCCGCTGGATCATCGGGCCGGAACGCGGCTCCAAGGGCCGGCGACGCGGGCTCGCGGCGCGGCTGGCCGACATCGCCTCCTACGACGAGGCAGGCGGCAAGGCGATCGCCGCCGCCTGCGCCGCGGCCGAGGCGCTTGCCGGGCGACGGCTGGCTGCAGCGGCTTGCCGAAAATACGCCGTCCGGCCCGATCGAGAAGCTGCTCGCTGGCGTCCGCGACCTCACCTATGCCCGCGACGAGAGCGGCGGGCAGGAAGCCGGCTATGGGATCGAGACCGAAGCCGCCCAGCTTGACGGCAATTTCGTCGAACTCGCCCAGCAGGCGCAGGGTGCGCTGGCGGAGATTCGCGGCCCGCTGATCCGGCTCGGCGCGCGGCTGGAGGCGCTGCTGGAAGATGCCGCCGGACTGGCTCGACGCGTCGGGCCGCGCACGGATCGAAGGCGCGCGCTATTCGCTCGGCTGGCGGATCGACATGCTCGCCGCATGGGAAGCGCTGCTCGGCCGGCTGGGCGGCGCGGCCGACCCGGACTTCGTCGACTGGCTCGCGGTCGACCGGTCGGACGCGCGCGAATTCGATGTCGGCCTCCACCGCCGCTTCCTCGATCCGATGAAGCCCTTCGCGCAGGTGGTGCTGGAGCCTGCGCACGGCGTGATGATGACCAGCGCGACCTTGAAGGACGGCAAGCGATTGGGACAGCGCCATCGCGCGCTCCGGCGCGGCATGGCTCGATGTCGCGCCGCATATCACCGAGCAGGAAAGCCCGTTCGACTATGCCAGCCAACGCCGAAGTCCTGATCGTCACCGACGTGCAAGAAGGGCGACATCCCGGCGCTGTCGGGAGCCTATGCGCGGATCATCGAGGCAGCCGACGGCGGCGTGCTAGGCCTGTTCACCGCGATACGACGCCTGCGCGCGGTCCATGGCCGGATCGCCGACCGCCTCGCCCGCGGCGGCCTGCCGCTCTACGCCCAGCATGTCGACCCGATCGACACCGGCACGCTGGTGGACATCTTCCGCGACGATCCGCGCGCCTCGCTGCTGGGCACCGATGCCCTGCGCGACGGGGTGGACGTGCCCGGCCACTCGCTGCGCTGCGTGGTGATGGAGCAGGTGCCGTGGCCCAAGCCTTCGATCCTGCACCGCGCGCGCCGCGCGGCCAATGGCGGCTCCGCGCATGACGACCGGATCATCCGCGCGCGACTGGCCCAGGCCTTCGGCCGGCTGATCCGCAGCAAGCAGGATCGGGGCCATTTCGTCGTGCTGTCCGCCGCCTTCCCCAGCCGCCTGCTCACCGCCTTCCCCAGGGCACGCCTGTCATTCGCCTGACGCTCGATGAGGCTTTACAACGCGTCGCCGGCAGTGTTTCTGGGAATAGTGACGCGCAGCCGGATTTTGCGGCATCGCGGGATCGAGGATGAGCGCAACGTGAAACTGCTTGGCCTCTTGCGCCACGCCAAGTCCGACTGGGACGATATCGGGCTCCGCGCGATTTCGACCGGGGGCTGAACGATCGCGGCCGCCGGGGCGCGGCGCTGATGGGCAAGCATATTCGCGAACATGGCGTGAAGTGGGACGCATGTGATCGCCAGCCCGGCCGAGCGTGTGAAGAAAACGCTGGAAGCGTCCGGGATCGACGCGGCCGATCAGCCGGCGATCGACTGGCAAGACAAGGCATATCTCGCAAGCTCTGCCACTCTCCTGGATCTGCTGCGCGGCGTGGAGGGCGATCCTGCCACGGTGCTGCTGGTTGGCCACAATCCCGGCCTGCAGGAACTGATCTTCGATCTCGTGGCCCGGATGCGGAAAACGAGCTGCTGGACATATGCGGCGGAGAAATATCCCACCGCGACCTTCGCCGTGCTCGAGCTGGACATAGAGCGATTGGGACGAGCTCGCGCCCGATCGCGGCAAACTGGTACACCTCGCGCGCCCGCGCGATCTCGATCCGGAACTGGGCCCGGAGACGGCCGGACGCTTCTAGGCTCAGCGAGACAATCCCCTGACATGCAGTTCGTCATGCTGAACTCGTTTCAGCATCTATCGCGCCTCCGGGACCGTCGGCACGTGGGGAGAAATGGACCCTGAATCAAGTTCAGGGTGACTATGGAGAAAGTAAAACAAGGCTGTCCGCAATGGGGTTGGAAGTGGCCGGTACGCTCATTGATCGCGCCTTTCGGCTACTAGCTTATTTCGCAGGAACAAATGCCACCATAAGACCAGCAGTCCAATGGATATGGACGCCAGATTCATAAAGGATGGGTCTCCGTAAACCCTGGGAGCAAAGAAGACCGTTGCTAGGAGTAATCCTGCGAAGCTCGCCAGTCGGTTACTCGCGAACAGGGAAACCACGAAATAAACCAACACCCCGGAAGCAACGACCGCTAGCGTTACGACAATCAGCGTGAAGAATTGCATCATCAGTTGCCCCCAAAAACCAAGTCACTCACCGCAAGAATGAACGGTAGTTCTGATGTCCGCAACTAAGTCGTTTCGCACCGCCAGCTTTAGCCGCAGCGACCGCGCGCGCACTGCCTCGGCTGTCAATCCAGCGCAGCGGCCAGTCGGTTGCGGATCGCGCGCAGTTGCGGGACGATATTCACGTCCCGCTTGGCGGGCATGGAAGGTTCGGCGTCCGATCCTTCGAGCGCCTGGCGCGCGCCTTTGAGCGTATAGCCTTCGCGGTTCACCAGCCGGTCGATCGTATCGACCACGCGGATGTCTTCGGGCCGGTAATAGCGGCGGCCGCCGCTGCGCTTCAACGGATGCAGCATCGGAAACTGCTGCTCCCAATAGCGCAGCACGTGCTGCTTGATGCCCAGAGCGCGCGCAACTTCGCCGATCGTGCGCAGCGCGTCGGCATCCTTGCCATCGATGAAACGTGAATCAGCCAAAACCGTCGATACCCCCGCCCGCGATTAGCCTTTGACGATCCGGTCCTTCAGGATCTGGCTGGCGCGGAAAGTCAACACTCGGCGCGGCGTGATCGGCACTTCGACGCCGGTCTTGGGATTGCGGCCGATCCGCTGCTTCTTGTCGCGCAGCAGGAAGGTGCCAAAACCGGAGATCTTGACGTTTTCGCCCCGTTCCAATGCATCGCACATCTGGTCGAGTATAGTCTCGACCATTGCAAGCGACTCAGCGCGCGAAAATCCCATCTTGCGGTTTATCACCTCCGCAAGATCCGCGCGGGTCAATGTGCCAACTGAACGCATCATGTGCTCGCCCTCAATGTCCCCTGGTAGCCGGACAGACTCCCCACCCAAATGCAACCTAACATTTTGTGGCTACTTGGCAATATCGGTAGCTGAATGACACCGATATCCAATATTACATGCGCAGCAGGCTTGCACCCCAAGTGAAGCCGCCGCCCATCGCTTCCAGCATGACCAGATCGCCTGGCTTGATCCGGCCGTCACGCACAGCGACATCGAGCGCCAGCGGAACCGACGCAGCCGAGGTGTTGGCATGGCGATCGACCGTCACCACCACCTTTTCCATCGGCAGTCCGAGCTTCCTCGCGGTGGCGTCGAGGATCCGGGCATTGGCCTGATGCGGCACCACCCAGTCGACTCGACGATGCCTGAATTCCGGCCTCTTCGAGCACTTCCTGCAGTACTTCGGCCAGATTGACCACCGCGTGGCGGAACACTTCGCGGCCCTTCATCCGCACCTTGCCGACCGTGCCGGTGGTCGATGGTCCGCCATCGATGTAGAGCAGGCAATTGTGCTGTCCATCGGCATGCAGTCTGCTGACCAGAATTCCCGGGCCGTCGTCGGCAACGTCTTCCGCCCGCGAGCACCACTGCCCCGGCACCGTCGCCGAACAGCACGCAGGTCGTGCGATCGTCCCAGTCGAGGATTCGGCTGAATGTTTCCGCGCCGATCACCAGCGCGTTTTTCGCCATGCCGGTGCGTAGCATCGAATCGGCGACCGCCGAGTCGCATAGAGAAAGCCGGAGCAAACCGCGGCGACATCGAACGCGATGCCGCCGTTGCAGCCGAGCTCGGCCTGCACCTTGGTGGCGGTTGCGGGAAATGTCTGGTCCGGCGTCGCCGTAGCGAGAACGATCAGGTCGATTTCGCCCGGCGTCGATGCCCGCCGCTTCGAGTGCGCGCGCGCGCAGCAAGCGGTAGCCAGAGTGCCGGTCGTTTCGCCTTCGCCGGCAATATAGCGACTGCGGATGCCGGTGCGCTCGACGATCCACTCGTCGTTGGTGTCGACCGTCTTTGCAAGCTCGTCATTGCTCACCATTCGTTCGGGCAGAGCCGAACCGGTCCCCTTCACCACTGAACGAATCATGCGATTTTCCCGTTGGTCTCGCCGTCGCGCAGCCGGCCTTCGCCGAGCTCGGACAAGGTCTGCGGCAATTCGTCTCGGTGATCTGGGCTTCCAGCAGGCGCGCTGTCACCGCCACCGCATTGGCCACGCCAAGCGCGGTCGCGCTGCCGTGGCTTTTGACCACCACGCCGTTGAGCCCCAGGAAAACCGCGCCATTGTGATTGTTGGGATCGAGATGATGCTTGAGCAGCTCGGTCGCCGGGCGCGAGATCAGAAAACCGAACTTCGAGCGAAGCGAACTCTGGAAACTGCGCCGCAGCAGATCGGCCACGAAACGTGCCGTGCCTTCGATCGCCTTGAGTGCGATATTGCCGGAGAAGCCATCGGTCACCACCACATCGACATCGCCGCGCGACAGCCTGTTGGCTTCGATGAAGCCATCGAATTTGAGCGAGAGCCCCGCGGCGCTGCGCAGGCGGTTTGCCGCCTGCTGCAGATGGTCGGTGCCCTTGATGTCTTCGGTGCCGATATTGAGCAAGCGCACGCGCGGTGCTTCCAGTCCGGTCACGATCCGCGAATAGGCAGCGCCCATGATGGCAAACTGCACCAGGTTGCGCGCGTCGCAATCGGTATTGGCGCCGAGATCGAGCATGACGACATCGTTGTCGCCCAGCGTCGGCAGCAACGCGGCCAGCGCAGGTCGGTCGATCCCCGGCATGGTGCGCAGCGAAAGCTTGGCCATCGCCATCAGCGCGCCGGTGTTGCCCGGCGCTGACCGCGGCACCGGCATCGCCCGTCTTCACCGCGTTGATCGCCATGCCCATCGATGTGGTCTTGGCGCGGCGCAGCGCCTGGGTCGGCTGCTCGTCGCCCGCAACGACATCCGGGGCGTGGAGGATTTCGGAGGCATCGCGCAAATTGGGATGCTTTTCGAGCGCGCGCCTTGATCCGCGCCTCGTCACCGACCAGCAGAAATTTGAACCGATCGTGGCGACGGCGGGCAAGTGCCGCGCCCTCGACCATCACGCGCACGCCTTCGTCGCCGCCCATCGCATCGATTGCGATACGCGGCAGATCTCATGGCGATTATCCCCTTGGGTCAGACGGGCTTAGAGCCCGACCGCGATGATCTCGCGCCCATTGTAATGGCCGCAAGCGAGCAAAGGTTGTGCGGGCGCTTCAGCTCGCCGCAGTTGGAGCATTCGTGGAATGCTTCCACCTTCAGCGCATCGTGAGCGCGGCGGATGCCCCGGCGGTGGGGCGATAGCTTTTCTCTTAGGGACAGCCATTTCGGCACCTGTTCCTCAAACAATATCAAACAATTTCGTGACCCGCCCTAGGCTAAGGTCCGGCATTGCACAAGTGGCGGGCACTTGCGCTTCTCCCGGGTTCCGCAGGTCGGCGGGGAAGGCGCGCCCTATAGCGATTCTCACAGACGTTGCAAGCATTGGGCTCGGGAGGTAGCACCGAGCCCGCAACAGGGAGGGAAATGCGAATGGTGCTTCCGGTCACTCTTACGGCCTGCGCGGCCGCCGCGATTATCGCTATCTGGCTCGCCATGCGTGTCGCGAGGCTGCGCGGGGCGCTCAATATCGTGCACGGGCACGGCGGCAACGAACTGATGGTTCGCCGCATGCGCGCGCAGCTCAACTTCGTCGAGAACACGCCCTTCGTGCTGGTCCTGATCGCGGGCATCGAGCTATCGGGCAAGGGCGGCCAATGGCTGGCCTATGTCGCCGGGATCTACATGCTGGCGCGGCTCGCCCATGCCATCGGCATGGACAGCGCAGGCGTTCCGGCGACCCGCAAGATCGGCATGGCGATCACTTTCCTGACCTTGCTGGGCCTGGCGATCTTCGCGGTGCTGATCGCGGCGAAAGTCGTTTAGAACGCGGCTCCCCGCTAACCGGCGGCAATCGCGGCGTCGCCGACAAAGGGATTGTCGATCCGCTCCTGCCCGAAAGTGCTGATCGGGCCGTGGCCGGGGATGAAGGTCACGTCGCCCAGCGGCCACAGCTTCTTGCGTGATCGAATTGAGCAGATCCTGGTGGTTGCCCATCGGAAAATCGGTGCGGCCGATCGAACCGCGGAACAGCACATCGCCGACCATCGCGAATTTGGTGGGGCGATTGTAGAAGACCACATGGCCCGGCGTGTGGCCGGGGCAATGGATCACGTCCAGCTCGACTTCGCCCACGGTGACCGTGTCACCATCCTTCAGCCAGCGATCGGGTTCGAACACTTCGCCCTGCATGCCATAGCTGCGCGCCATCGTCCGCGAGGCGCGAGATCCAGAACCGGTCGGCCTCCTCGGGCCCTTCGATCGGGAGGCCCAGCTCCTTGGCGAGCACGCCTGCCTGCCCGCAATGGTCGATATGGCCATGGGTGACGAGAATCTTCTCCAGCGTCACCCCGGCGCGGCGCACCGCATCCTTGAGCTTGTCGAGATCGCCGCCCGGATCGACCAGCGCGCCGCGCATCGTCTTCGTGCACCAGATCAGCGAACAGTTCTGCTGGAGAGGCGTGACAGGCACGATCGCCGCGCGCATCGGCGGCGGCATGGTCTCGGTTGCTTGGGTATCGGACATGCCCGCTAGGTGCCGCCGCACCGCCGCGATTGCAAGGGCTTCAGCTTGCCGCTTCGAGCTTCTTCAAAGCCTCCCGGTGCAGCTTGCCCACCTCGTCGGGAATGGCGGAGCGCTCTTCGCCATATTCGTTGACATTGGCGCGGCGCATATCCCGCTTGTAGCGCCGATAATCGAATTCGGTGCCGCGGTGGAGCGTGCAGCGATTGTCCCAGATCACGATGTCGCCTTCCTTCCACTTATGCGCAATAGATGAACTGAGGCTGCTCGGCAAAAGCCAGCAATTCCTCGATCAGGGCGACTCCTTCCTCCTCGTCCATGCCGACCACGCGCTCCGCATGCGCGCCGACGAACAGCACCGGCCTGCCCGATGCGCTCTCACGGACCAACGGCTGCACCGATCGCATATATTGGAACATCGGGAGATCGTCTTTCACCGCGGCACCGGCCTTTCGGCGGCTATGGGCGTAGCTATGCTCGGCCTTCAGATCGGCGATCTTTTCCTTCATCGCCGCCGGCAGCGCATCGTAGACAGCGCGCATGTCGATGAATTGGGTGTCGCCCTTTTCCGGCGGAATGATGACGCCGCGCAGGATCGACCATTTGCTCGGCATGTCGTTGAAAGACGAATCCGCATGGAACAGCTCATTACCCTTGGCGATCTTCGCGCTCTGGGATTGCTGATCGACGATCTCTCCGTTCTCATCGAGATTGCTCGCAGAATAGAGACCGTATGCGATCCGGGGCGTTACCCCAGGCGTCGTATGGCGGGCCGGCAGTTCGAGCGGGCCGAATGCACGGGCGAAAGCCAGTTGCTGCTCGTCGTCAATATGTCCCTGGTCGCGAATGCAGAGCACAGCATATTCGCGCATCGCATCTTCGACCGCATCGATCAGCTCGCTGCTGGTGGGGTCCGATACGTCCGCACCGATCAGTTCCGCCGCAAAGAGTGGATGCAGTTTCTTCACTTCCATCATACATCTTTCCCAACATCGATCTCAGCCGATCACGTTAATCGTTAGTATACTAACTAAATCCTGCAAAGCAAATTTTGCGAGTCGTCGGAAACTTTTCCGAGTTCCCAGGCCCGATTTCCAACTCGCTGAAAACGGCCTGCCCTCCCTCGATGTCGCTTCGTCGCAATGGCCTGCTTCGCGTGATCGCCGGGGGGCCACGCTTCACCGAAATTAACCATCTTTGGTAACTTCGCGTTAGGGCGGTTCCGCAATTTCTTATGTCACGGGGGGGCAAGATAGGAGCCCCAAGATGAGCAATGTTACCTATATTAATCAGAATCTTAGGCAGATCGCAGCTGAGCTTCCGAAGTCTTACTCGACGCGCTGGAGCGCATCGCGCAAGGCGGCAGTCGTAAACGCGGTCGAGCTGGGTGTGATCAGCTTGGGCAAGGCGATGCAGAAGTACCGCCTGAGCCTGAGCGAGTTCGAAAGCTGGCAGGAAAGTTTTGCGTCCAAGGGCGTTCAGGGGCTCAAGGTCAGCAAGCTCGTTGCGCAGCGGTGATCCGAAGGGCGGGCGTCCAACTACCCCACAGCAGTCTCCTGGCTGCCCGCCCCTGATTACTTGCATCCGCGCTTATTCGGCGCCGGCCGCCGGCTTCGGCGGAGGCGCGACGTCGCCCGTGAGCTGACGGCGCAGGAACTTCCACGTGCCGTCCACCCGAACGAGTTGGTCGTCATAGGTCCCCGAAGTCGAAACTTCTGCCTTTCCGCCTTCTCCGGGCATGTAAAAGATGAAGCGCGACCAGGCGGTGGCCGAGTCACCTTCGACATCCACGTCCATGTTGGTCATCACGTGGAAATTGCGTTTGCCGGGCCCAGTGGGAATGTTCTCGACCACGCGGGTCACCATCGCCAGCACTTCCGCCGGCCCGGTCGCCACGGTCGGACCGCCGATCCACTGGCCGTTTTCCGCAAACAGATTAGCGTAATCCTCCAGACGGCGTTCATCGAACGCGCGCCCATATTCGAGCAGCACGTCGCGGATCTGCTCGCGATCGGCAACTTCCTGCGCCGTCAGCGGTGCGCCCGGCTCGGCGGCCTGAGCAGAGGTAGAGGCAGCGAGCAATCCCGCGGCGATCGCAAACGATAGTGGAACCAAGCGGCGCATATCCATCTCCTGGAAATTTAGCTCTGCCTGCCGCCCGCACCGCACCGTGTCAATCAGTCCACAGCCGTTCACCCCTCGCCATTGCTATTGGTTGCGCGGCACGTCGCCAGTGAGCCTCCGGCGCAGGAACAGCCATTTGCCCTCCTTGCGCACGAGCTCGTCGTCATATACGCCTGAACCAGCGAATATCCGCTATCCATCGGCCCCCGGTTCGATGAAGGAAAAGCGCGACCAGGCAGTGGCCGTGTCGCCATTCACCTCTACCATCATATTGGTCATGACGTGGAAGTTGCGGCTGCCCGGCGGGGCCGGAATTGCATCGACGGCTCGCTTCACCATCTCGAGCACTTCTGCAGGGCCGCGCGCGACGATGGAACCTGCGCTCCATTCCCCGTCTTCGGCAAATAGGTTCGCATAATCCTCCAGCCGGCGCTCGTCGAACGAGCGCCCGTATTCGAGCAGGAGGTCTCGGATCTGCTCGCGGTCCAACAGGTCCTGCAGGCTCAATGGTTTGCTCATCTCGCTCTCCCCTCACTCCGGATTCGTGTGCCAGCCTATCTCAATCGGCCCGCTTCGCACCAGAGGACTTCCGGCCAATACGACCGAGGGGAACTACAGCCGCCCACTCTTCCACACGACGCGGCCGATCACATCGACATCGTCCAGCCCGGCCTCGATCGGGGGATAGGCGGCATTGGCGCTGATCAGCGTCAGCGTACCGGGCTTTCCCGCCTGCACGCGCTTGACGTGCAGCGCCTCGCCCAGCCGCACGACGTGAATCCCGTCCCGCAACGGACGCGGGGTGCGGTCGATCAATATCTCGTCTCCGTCGCGCAGTTCGGGTTCCATGCTGTCGCCCGCCACCGAGATGGCGGAGAGCATCGCCGGATCGAGCCCATGATCGCGCAGCCAGCGGGCCGAAAAGCGGAAGGAATCGAACGGCGCCTCTTCGAGCGCAAACGCACCCGGGCCCGCCGAAGCCCCCAGCGGCAGGCGCGGCACCTCGACCCAGCCGGACCGCACCGCGCCGCGATTCGAGCCGTAGGATTTTTCCTCACCGCCTCCCAGCTCGCTTTCAGCGATTCCGAAGAACTGCGCCAACATCCTCCGGTCGTCCTCGGCCAGCCTTCGCGGACTACCCTTGGTAATGAACTGCTGCAAATACGTGCCATTGCGCCCGATCATGCGCGAGAGAGAGGCCAGGCTAACGCCCTGCCCCTCGGCAAGCTCGGAGAGACGCTGACGAACAGCGAATGTTACATTTCCTGCGATTTTTTCCATGCCCCTTCCTACACGTAGTATTTTTCCTAGACAAGTAGGATTTGAGTGGCGAGGAACGAGTCAGTCGATTCGCCATAGGGAGGGATCAATGTTGATCCGCAAAATCGAAAAATTCCTGCGCCGCACCGGGATGACCGCGACCAGATTCAGCCGGCTCGCCACGCAAGACCCGCGCTTCGTCGCGGATCTGCGCAATGGCCGCATGCCCCGTACCGAAACGGAAAGACGGGTGGAACATTTCATGAACATATATCAGGAAACACATCATGCTCGCTGAACTCATCGCCGCTCCTTCGCTCGCCCCGGCCCACGCCCGCGCCGAGGATCAACTATGCGAAGCCTTGCAGAACCTCGCCCTTGGCCATGCCCGCTTCGCCAGCCACCAGGAACGTAGCTGGGCCAGCGTCACCTTCGCCGGCACCCGCCACCGGCTGGAGCTACTGTTCGAAGGCGGCGCGGGCGTGGAAGCCGGCGAGCATTTCATCGCTGCCCTGCCCGACCATGAATTCGCCATCCCCGGCCAGCTCGTCGCCGACGCAGCAGTGGTCGAAGTCGATCACACGATGCTGCCCGCTCCGCGCCTGGCGGTGGCGATCGAAATGCTGTTGCTGTTCGATGCGTGAGGCGGTGGGGCCTTTCTTGACCAAGTCTCCCCTTGTGACGCGTATCGTCATTGCGAGGAGGCAAAGCCGACAAAGCAATCCAGGGCGGCTCTGCAGAACTCTGGATTGCCGCGGGCCTGCGGCCCTCGCAATAACGCGTGCAATAGCGACAACCCTGAATTGCGTCGTCTTGTGTGTTACCCCGGCCTTGTGCCGGGGTCCCGCTCACCAGCAGGAGCGACAACGGGATCCCGCATCACGCCCGGGATAACTGAATTGAGCGAGCTCCTCCCATTGCGGAGCGTCTCGCAATCCGCCAAAGATTGTCGTAATCTCTTAACGCGATAACCAAGTACGGGAACTGATTTGATGTCTGGAAATTCTCCGCGCCTCTACGATTCACACGCGCATCTCGTCTCGGACGACGACGCGCGCTATCCGCGCAATCCGTTCAAGATCGTACGTGCCGATGGCAGCCCCCCACCTGCGCTCAAGCCGCCATTCGGCCCCGGGACGGTCGGCATCCCAGGCGGCATGCACGGCCCCAGTCCGGTCAATGAAAAGCCCACGGCAGAGCAGATGCACGGCTGGATGGCGGAGTTGAACGTCACCGGCATCGCCGCTGTGCAGAAGGGGATGATCTACGGCACCGACAACAGCTACATCGTGGATGCGGCAGACCTGTTTCCGGAAGAGATGCGCGCGATCATCATCATCGATCCGTTCGAGGAAAAGACGCTGCCGATGATCCGCGAACTCGCCCAGCGCGGAATCGTGGGCGTCCGCTATTTCCCGGTCAATGTCGACGACAAGGTCGCCTGGATCAGCTCGCCGGAAGCGGTCGCGGTTTGGGCGCTGGCCGACGAGCTCGGCCTGGCCGTCGATTTCGAAGGGCCGCCCTATGACGGCGAAGTCATGATCCCGGTGATCGAGCAGCTGGCCGACCGCTATCCCAAGACGCCGGTGGTGCTGGACCATCTGTTCATGCCGGATATCACCAAGCCCAATTTCGGCATGGGTTCGCAGTTCGACGGCTTTGCGGCGCGCGACAACATCTCGCTCAAATGGACTTCGCTGATCATGGACGTGATCCGCGAGCAGGGATACGCGCCCGAGGAAGTGCTGCGCACCGCAGTGGATTTCTACGGCGCTGACAAGATCATGTGGGGATCGGACATCGGCACATCGTCGGGCACCTATAAGGAAATGGTCCAGCGGGCGATCGACTCGACAGCGCTGCTCAACGAAGAGGAGCGGGCCAAGGTGCTGCACGATACCGGCCGCCGCATCCTGATGAAATGGGATCCGTCGCAAGGTTGAGCTAGAACCGCCGCGCATATGTCGCGCCTGATTCTGTTCAACAAGCCATACGGCGTGCTGTGCCAGTTCACCGATCGCGGCACTGAAGGTTCGAGCCGCCCCACCCTGTCGGACTTCATCGACCTGCCCGGCGTCTATCCCGCCGGGCGGCTCGACCTCGACAGCGAAGGGCTTCTTGCCGCTCACCGACGACGGCCGGCTGCAGGCGCGCATTGCCGATCCCAAATACAAGCTGCCGAAGAGCTATCTCGTGCAGGTCGAAGGCGAAACGTCGGAGGAAAGCCTCGAAGCCTTGCGAAAGGGCGTGCGGCTCAAGGACGGCCTGACCGCGCCCGCCGAAGTGGAACGCATTGCCGAGCCCGCGCTGTGGCCGCGCGATCCGCCCGTGCGTTTCCGCAAGACGGTGCCCGATTGCTGGCTCAAGCTGACGATCCGCGAAGGGCGCAACCGGCAGGTTCGGCGGATGACGGCAGCGGTCGGCCATCCGACCCTGCGCCTCGTGCGCTGGAGCATCGGAGACTGGACGCTGGACGGGATCGAGCCGGGAAAATGGCGCGAAGTGGCCGCCTGAAGCTCAGTCCTCCGGTTCGAAAGCAATGCTTCCCTGATTGAACAGCGCGGCGAGCAGCTCCATCGCGGCCTCTGAATCTCTCAAATCCTGCGGCACCGCCATACTGTCCTCCGCGCAGAGAATTTCCGCCAGACGGGCACTGTCCCCGCTGCAATCGAAGCACTGGCCATCCACGAACAGCAGAAGGGAATCAGCGCCTTGCCGGGCGAATGAAAAGCGGCTGGCCGGATTGCGCAGCATCGGCACTTCGGTGGCAAGGCATTCGCGCAGGGTCCCGACCTCGATCGGCTGTTCCGGCTGCCAGTCGATATCGGGATATTTGCGCGTGCTGCTGAATTGCCCGAACCAGCGCGTGAAAGCCTCTTGATCGAGCAGCTTCTCCGTCACCATCGCATGGAGCCGTTCAATGGCGTCGGCGGTGATCTCGCCCGGATTGCCTTGCCGCGCAAGCTGCGGGTCGCTGTAACGATGCTCGTCCTCGAGCCGGTCGAGCACATCGTCGCTGTAATGTGCGATCAATTCGCTATGCGACGGCGCGCGAAAGCCGATGGAATAGGTCATGCAATCGTCGCCGATCGCCACTCCGTCATGCGCGAAGCCCGGCGGCAGATAGAGAATGTCGCCGGGCTGGAGAATATATTCCTCCTCCGCCTTGAAGTCCGCCAGCAGGCGCAGATCGTCATGCGGCAAGAGCGGGGTGGTGGAATCGCACAGTCCGCCGACCTGCCAGCGGCGCTTGCCCAGCCCCTGGAGCAGGAACACGTCGTAATGATCGAAATGCGGCCCCACCCCGCCCCCATCGACTGCGTAGCTCACCATCACGTCGTCGATCCGCCAATTGGGGATGAACCGGAACGGAGCGATCAGCGCGGCGACTTCGGGCACCAGATGGTCGACTGCCTGCACCAGCAGCGTCCAGGGCTGCTTGCCAAGGCCGCCGAAGCGCGTTTCGGGGAGCGGCCCATGTTCGACCATCCAGCCATCCCGCGCCCCCTCACTCGGCTGCGCCGATCAGCCGCGCCTCGACGCCTTCTTCGCAGGCCAGACCGGCCAGTTCGTCCGGATCGATCGGGTTGCTCCATTCCGTCCAGGGATTGGGGATGAGCAACGGCTTCTGCTGCCAATAGTCGCGCAGGAAGCCGTCGATGTCGAAATCTCGAAATTGCATAATTACTCACGGTGATTTGGGCAGCCGGCTCGCGGCGCCAGAATTGTCCGGAGGCTATAGTCCGGTTCCGGCAAAAATGGGGAGCTAATTGGGGGCGGCTGTGCCTAATAGCCGGTCGCTGGATCGAGCGACGGATGGAGCGGATCGCCGTTGCGGTAGCGTTCGCAATTGGCGAGAAACCGGTCCGCCGCGCGCTTGAGGCTCTGAGGCGTCGGCCTGCCGCCCAGATGCATGGTCATCTGGATTCCGGGAATGCTCCACAACCGATGCTCCGGTGGCAGCGGCTCGGGAACGGCGACATCCAGCACGGCGCCAGCGATCCGGCCCTGCTCCACCGCATCGGCCACTGCTTCCTGGTCGATCACATTGCCCCGCGCGAAGTTCACTATCACGGCCTCGCGCTTCATCGCCGCGATCTCGGCTTTTCCGATAAGCCCCTCGGTCTGCGGGGTTCCGGGAACGGTCAGCACCACCCAGTCGAACTCGCCCAGCCGCGCGCGCCATTCGTCCGGGCCGAGAGCGCCTTGCGTCGGGTTGCGGCGAACCGGCACGACCTCGACCCCGAAGCTCGCCAGCTGGCGCGCGACCTGCTGGCCGATCGCTCCATAGCCGATCAGCAGCGCCTTGCTCCCGGCCAGGTCGCGCACGCTCGGCGCCGCCTGCAGCCACTCGCGGCGATCCTGGGCATGCACGACCTCGGGAAAGCCTTTGGCGAAAGACAACATGCCCAGCAGGATATATTCGGCGACCTGTCCGGTGGTGAGCCCCGTGCCATGCGTCAACTGGATGCCGCGCCGTTTCATCTCGTTCAGGTCGAGAAAGTCGAGCCCGGCAAAGAGCGAATTGAGCCATTTGAGACCCGCCGCCAGCCGCACCGCTTCGATCTGCGGCGGCTTGTAATGCATGTCGAACCAGCCGATCTCTGCCCCCGGCGCCAGCGCATGCATTTCATCAACAGAAGTCCACCAGCGGGCATCGACCCAATCGGGCAACCGCGGTTCGAGATAGCTGCGGAGAAAGCCGGTTTCGTCATAGCCTGGGCCAAAGCCGGGAAGGACGGCGACAACCTCGCTGTCCACTAATAGCCCCGGTCGAACCCGACCACGTATTCGAGCGGCTCGCCCTTCAGATAGCGGTCCAGATTCTCCAGGAAGCGGTCAACGGCGCGGTAGATCGAATCGTTCTGGCCTGCACCGGCAACATGGCTGGTAATGATCACGTTCGGCGCATCCCACAGCGGATCGCCTTCTGGCAGCGGTTCCGGAGTGGTCGGATCGAGTACGGCGCCGTCGAGCTGGCCGGATTCGAGCGCGGCGATCAGCGCCGCCTGGTCGATCAGGCTGCCCCGCGCGATATTCACGATGCCGGCGCCCTGCTTCATTGCGGCAAATTCTGCGGCGCCGAGCATGTGCTCGGTCTCCGCAGTGCCAGGCGCCGCGATCACGATCCAGTCGAACTCGCCCAGTCTCGCGCGCCAGTCATCCGGCCCAATTTCTCTGGGGTCGCTGCCGGGTGTGCGGCGCACTCCGGTGATTTCAACGCCGAATGCGCTCAGCCGGTCGCCGATCGCGCGGCCGATTGAGCCATATCCGATGATCAGCGCATGGCTGCCGCTGAGCGCCCGCGAACCCGGGGGCACACTGGTCCATTCCTTCCGGTCATGCGCCCTAACGATTGCGGCGAACCGCCGGGAAATGTTGAGCACGCCCATAACGGCAAAATCCGCGATCGTATCCGACCGAAGGCCGACGCCATTGGTGAAGATCTGGCCTCGCTGCTCCATCAAATCGGTGCGAAACGCATCGATGCCGACGCCCGAGCTGTTGATCCACTTGGCGTTTTCCGCAGCGGCGGAAGCCTTGAACATCAGCCCTTCCTTGAATTCCTCGAACCAGCCGATCTCGGCCTGAGGTGCGATCTCCATCGCTTCGTCGAGGTCCCTGAAAGTGCGCAGCTCGACCGTGTCCGGCAATCTCGACTCAAGCAGATGGCGGTGCTTCTCGGGAAAAACGATGATCGGTTTATCAGCCAATTGCCAGTCTCCAGTCCCACCCAAGCGGATCGCCATCCATCACTTCGACGCCCTTGGCCGCAAGCTCGTCGCGGATGGCATCCGAGGTGGCAAAATCCTTTTCGGCGCGCGCGGCCTTGCGTCTTGCAAGCGCCGCCTCGATCTCGTCAGCGTCGATCGCGGCAGTCTTCGGCGTGAGGCGCAAGTCGGCGCGCGTCAGATCCAACAGACCCAGGCCCAGCACCGCATCCATCGCGCCAAGCGCGGCCAGAGTTTCTTCCGGATCCATCTTCTTGAGCGACAGCAGCTCTTCCATTTCGGTGAGGGCGATTGCGGTATTCAGATCGTCCGTCACTGCTTCGTCGAACCGCACCAGCAGAGGCCTCAGGGCACCGCCGCTTGCGTCGAGCGCATGCGTATAGGTCCAGCCGCCCGCCGGCTCCTGCAAAGGCTCGCCGTCATGCTGGGCGTGCCGCGCCTTGAGCGCTTCGGCCGCCATCACCATCCGCTTGAGCCGCGTCAGCGCCGCCGCGAGCCCGTCCCAGGTGAACTCCAGCTCGCTGCGGTAATGCGCCTGAAGGCACATCAGGCGGTAGGCGAGCGGGTGATAGCCCGTGTCGATCAGCAATCTGCAGCCGCAGGAACTCGCCCGACGACTTGCGACATCTTGCCGCGCCGTTCGACCAGGAAATTGTTGTGCATCCACATCCGCGCGCCGGATTGCTGCTCGTCAGCCGTCGGTGCGCATGCGCCTGGTTCTGGGCGATCTCGTTGGGGTGGTGGATCTCGCGGTGGTCGATCCCGCCGGTGTGGATGTCGAACGGAAAGCCGAGCAACTTGCGCGCTCATCACCGAGCATTCGAGATGCCAGCCCGGCGCGCCTTTGCCCCAGGGCGAATCCCATTCCATCTGGCGCGTCTCGCCCGGCGGGGTCTTGCGCCAGATCGCGAAGTCGGCGGCGTGGCGCTTGCCCTCGACTGCCTCGATCCGGCCTTCGCCCTCTCGGTGCTGGCGCGCGCCAGCCGGCCGTAATCGGCGCACGGTCGAGACGTCGAAATAGAGCCCGCTGTCGAGCTCGTAGCAATGCTTGTCCGCGATCGCCTTGCGCGAATTCGATCATCTGCGGCGACATAGTCGGTCGCGACCGACCATGCGCGGCTGGCGGATGTTGAGCGCCGTGCACGTCGGCCCAATAGGCCTCCGTGTAGTGGTGGGCGATGTCCCAGATCGACTGCGCCTGTTCGGCCGCCATCCTTCTCCAGCTTGTCCTCGCCCGCATCGGCATCGTCGGTCAGATGGCCGACATCGGTGATGTTGATGACATGGGTGAGCTTGTAGCCCTTGCAGCTGAGCATGCGGCCCAGCATATCGGCAAAGACATAGGCGCGCATGTTGCCGATATGCGGGTAGTTATAGACCGTCGGCCCGCAGGTATAGACGCGCGCCTCGCCCGGATGGACGGGCTTGAAGCTCTCAAGCTCGCGGGTCAGGCTGTTGAACAGCATCAAGTGCGCGGCATCGGTCATGGCGCGGCTGGCATTGGCCCGACAGGACGGGACTGGTCAAGTCAGCTTTGCGCCACGGCGCTCACCAGCAGGGCGATTCCGCCCACGACCAGGGCGATCCCCGCCCATTCGCGTCTTGACAGCGACTTGCCCGATACGCGGCGGTTGACCAGTGCCGCCAGCGGCATCTCGATCAGTCCCAGCGTGCGCACATTGGCCGCGGCCGTCAGCCAAAGCCGGTAAACCAGAACAGCGTGGCCAGAAAGCCGGTGAAACCGGCGCCCAGGCTGGGCCGCCACGACCTGAAGGTGGCGAAGATCGTCTCGCGATCGGCGAACCACAGCCAGCCCAGCAGGAGCACGGTCTGGATGGTCAGGACGCAGGTCATGTTATGAAGCGCAGCCAACCAGGCCGAAATCTCGCCCAGCTCGAGGATCGCCGCGCGAAAGGCGAGCGCGGACAAGCCGAACAGGATCCCGCCGCCAATGCCGAGGAATAGCGGCTGTGCCTCAAGCCTGAATCCCGCAGCGCCCTTCTGGGCAGGCAATGCCGCCCAGATCACGCCAGCGGTGGCCATGAGAATGCCCACCCAGGCCAGCGGGGCGAGCTTGTCCCCCAGCAGCCACCAGCCGCCCAGCGCGATCAGGATCGGCTCCGTCTTGATATAGGCATAGGCGACTGCAAAACCGCGCAAATGCATGGCTCTGAGCATCAGTGCCGTGCCGCCGATCTGCGCGACTGCGCCCAGGAACGCCCAGCCGAGCATGGCCGGCGGATATCCCGGCGAAACGGCATCGGTGAACAGCAGCACCAAGCCGTAAACCGCCAGCGCAAATGGCAAGGCGAAGAGAAAGCGAACCAGCGTCGAGCCCAGCGTGCCGATCGTTCCGGTCAGCCCGGATTGCAGCGCATTGCGCAGCAGCTGCGCCGTGGCAGCCGCGACCGTGACGGGAATCCAGAGCAAGGGCTAGCGCGCCCCGCTCAATCGACTTCGAACAAATCGGCCAGCTGTTCGATGATCGTGCCGCCGAGCTGCTCGACATCCATGATCGTCACCGCGCCGCTTGTAATAGCGGGTCACGTCATGGCCGATGCCGATGGCGACCAGCTGGACCGGGCGATCTGCTTCTCGATCCAGTCGATCACCTTGCGCAGATGCTGTTCGAGATAGCCCGCGCTGTTCACGCTGAGCGTCGAATCGTCGACCGGCGCGCCGTCGGAGATCACCATCAGGATGCGGCGATCCTCGGGCCGGGCGAGCAGGCGGCTGTGCGCCCACAGCAGCGCCTCGCCGTCGATGTTTTCCTTCAGCAGGCCTTCGCGCATCATCAGGCCGAGGTTCTTGCGCGCGCGGCGCATCGGCTCGTCGGCCTTCTTGTAGATGATGTGGCGCAGATCGTTGAGGCGGCCCGGCTGCGCCGGCTTGCCGCCGGCGAGCCATTTCTCGCGGCTCTGCCCGCCCTTCCACGCGCGGGTGGTGAAGCCGAGGATCTCGATCTTGACCCCGCAGCGTTCCAGCGTGCGCGCCAGGATGTCGGCGCTGATCGCCGCGATCGAGATCGGCCGGCCGCGCATCGAGCCCGAATTGTCGATCAGCAGGGTGACGACCGTGTCCTTGAACTCCGATCTCGTGCTCGATCTTGTAGGACAGCGAGTGGCCGGGGCTGACGATCACGCGGGCCAGCCGCGCGGCATCGAGCAGGCCTTCTTCCTGGTCGAAATCCCAGCTGCGGTTCTGCTGCGCCATCAGGCGGCGCTGGAGCCGGTTGGCGAGCTTGCGTGACGACGCCCTGCAGCCCGGTCAGCTGGCTGTCGAGATAGGCGCGCAGCCGGTCAGCTCGTCCTCGTCGCACAGGTCGCTGCGCGGCGACGACCTCGTCGAACTCGTCGGTGAAGACCTTGTAGTCGAAGTTCGCGGGGTCGTCGGTCCACGGGCGGTTGGGGCGCACGGGCATCATGCCCTCCTCGCCATCGTCGCCGATGTCGCCTTCGGTCAGCTCGTCTTCCTGGCGGGCTTCCTGCTCGGTTTCGCCGTCGTCGTCGCCCTCGCCGCCTTCGCTGGCGACTTCCTGGGGCTGCTGCTGCTCGCCGCTGTCCTGATCGTCGTCGCTCGTCCTCGGTCTCGTCCTGCGCCGTCCTGGTCGTCGCCGTCCTCGGTCGGCGGGCTGGTCGATCTCCTCGCCGCGCGTCAGTTCGAGATGCTCGAGCATGTCGAGCGAGAGCGACTGGAACGCCTTCTGGTCGTCGAGCGACAGCGGCCAGCCGCTCGAAATCGTCGCCGACGCGGCTTCTCGATCGAATTCGCGCACCATCTCGACCCCGGCCCGCGCCGCCTGCGGGCACCGGCTGGCCGGTCAGCTTCTCGCGCAGCAGCAGCGCGAGCGCGGTCTGCAGCGGCACTTCGTCGGCGCTGCCTGCGCGCGTGATCGGGTCGGACGCGATGCGCACGTTCGAGCGCGGCGGCGAGATTGCCGCGCATGCCGGCGTAATTGTTTTCGCCCAGCGCCTCGTAACGCACCGGCTCGACCGCGTCGTAGCAGGCGCGCGCACTCGGCTTCGGCCGGGGCGTGGCGGGCGTGGAGCGCTGCGTTGTGGTGGCGCAGCCGCAGCGCGAAGCTGTCGGCAAAGCCGCGCGCCTCCATGCGCCTGATCGCGCGGCAGGCCGCGGCCCGGCATCGGCACGCGGATCGAATTGCCGTGCACGCCCGGCGCATCGGCGGTCCAGCTCGACCTCCAGTCTCCGGCTCGTGCGCAATCGCGCGCGCTGCGCCGGTCAGCGCTTGTTTGAAGCGATCGAGAGGGGATTCGTCGGCCAAGGGAAATCAGTCGTTGCTCGGGTGGAACCTATTTCAGGATGCCTGGCCGGTCTTGGCCCAATCGGCAAGGAAGCCTTCGATGCCCTTGTCGGTCAGCACATGCTTGAACAGGCTCGTGATCACCGCGGGCGGCGTGGTGATGACGTCGGCGCCGATCTGCGCGCTTTCAAGCACGTGGATCGGATGGCGGACCGAAGCGACGAGGATCTCGGTGTCGAAATCGTAATTGTCGTAGATCAGGCGGATGTCGCGGATCAGGTCCATCCCGTCAAAGCCGTTATCGTCGTGACGGCCGACGAAGGGCGAAATGAAGCGTGGCCCCCGCCTTGGCCGCCAGCAGCGCCTGATTGGCCGAAAAGCACAGCGTGACGTTGACCATCGTGCCGTCGCCGGTCAGCGCCTTGCAGGTCTTGAGGCCGTCGACCGTCAGCGGCACCTTGATGCAGACATTGTCGGCGATCTTGCGCAGGACTTCGGCCTCTTTCATCATCGTCGCATGATCGAGCGCGACCACTTCCGCGCTGACTGGGCCATCGACCAGGCCGCAGATCTCCTTGGTCACTTCCATGAAATCACGGCCCGACTTGGCGATCAGCGATGGGATTGGTGGTGACGCCGTCAAGCAGCCCGGTTGCGGCCAGTTCCTGGATCTCGGCAGTGTCGGCGGTGTCGACGAAGAATTTCATGGAATGCCTCTGGCGCGTAGTGAGATTCGCTTACGCTATATGCGCCGTTCTGCGACTAGGCCACCCCACGCCCGCTAATTACAGCGTGCCTAGAACCGCCATCAGCACGGGGTCGTTGGTGGATGACGGATCGGCGCGGATCGCCCCTTCCTGGCGGCCGATTTCGCCCCAGATCGCATTGTCCACATCTTCCGCGAAATCCCGGCTGAGGCCCGAAACGTCCACTCCGGTCAATGCGCCGAGCAGTTGGCCGACCAGCGGCTCCTGCGACACGCGAAAGGCATCGCCCAGTGCTGGAACCATCGCTTCGACCAGGCTCGTCGCCATCGCGCCGCGCAGATAGGACGTTGCCGCACTTGGGCCGCCTTTGAGTATGGCGAGCGCATTGTCGATCCCGACCGTCCGCACGGCGTCCGTCACCAGCGGCGCGGCTCGCTCGGCCCCGCGTTCGGCCACCCGGTTGAAGGCGCGCTGCAGCCGGTCCTTGAACAAGGGCGATGTCAGGATGCTCTGGACGATGCTGCCACGGCTGCCCAGGAAATCTGGCAAGCCAGCCGGGCAAGCTGATTGTCCCAGAAGCCGTTCGGCTCCAGCAGAGATGCAAAGGCCCGCTCGCTGGAAAATTGCAGCAATCGGCGCACAGCATCGACCAGGCTGTATCCGCCGAAACTCGCGCAGCCCGGTAATGCGAGCAGCCCGGCAGCAGCCGTACCGGCCATGAACATACGGCGCGTACTTGCCGTTCGGCCCCTGCCGCTATTCCCACAATCGAGTTCCATTCCGCTCCCTCTCCGACTTGCCGCAGATTGTTTCGACGCCCATTAAACCCCGCATATCATGAACCGCATCGAACTCCTTCACTTCAACTCCGCACTCGGCCCGCTCGATTATCGGGTGCCGGACGGGATGGAGGCCCCGCCCGGAACGGTGGTGGTCGCGCCGCTCGGGCCGCGCCAGATCATCGGCATCGTGTGGGAGAAAGAGCGCCTGCCGGCAGACGAAGTGCCCGAATGCCAAGTTGCGCCCGCTGATCGGGCGCCTGCCGGTGCCGCCCCTGCAAGCCGAACTGCGGCGGCTGATCGAGTGGACGGCGGATTATTACTGCGCGATCCCGCGTCGGTCGCGCGGATGGTCGCTCTCCAGCGGCGGCGCGCTGCGCGGCCCCGCGACGATGACCGAATACCGCCTGAGCGGGACCGAGCCCGAACGCATGACGCCGCAGCGCGCGGTCGCGCTCGACGCGCTTGCAGGCGAGCAGGCCACGATCCGCGAACTGGCCGGAACTCGCCAGCGTCTCGGAAGGCGTGCTGCGCGGGCTGGTCAATCGCGGAGCGCTGGAGCCGGTCGAAGTGGACTGCGACCGCGCCTTCCCCCGCGCCCGGCCCGATTTCGCCGAGCCCGATGCTGGAAGAGGAACAACGCGCAGCCGCGGCAAGTTCGTCGGCGCGGTCCAGGCGGCGGTTTCGCGCCTTTCCTGCTCGATGGCGTGACCGGCTCGGGCAAGACCGAGACCTATTTCGAAGCCATCGCGCAATCTCTCAGGAATGAGACCGCAAGTCGCTTGTTCTACTGCCCGAAATCGCGCTTGACCGAAGCGTTCCTGCGGCGCTTCGAAGATCGTTTCGGCGTGGCCCCGGTGACCTGGCACTGCTCGCTCAAATCGACCGAACGCCGCCGTGCATGGCGCGCGATTGCCAGCGGGCAAGCGCAGGTTGTGGTCGGCGCCCGCTCCGCCCTGTTCCTGCCCTATGCCCGGCTCGGCCTGATCGTGGTCGACGAAGCGCACGAGATCTCGTTCAAGCAGGACGACGGCGTGCGCTACAACGCCCGCGACGTGGCGGTGATGCGCGCCCGCTTCGAAGAAATCCCGGTGATCCTCGCCAGCGCGACCCCGGCGCTCGAAAGCCTGCAAATGGCCGAAAGCGGGATCTACGAGAAAGTGGACCTGCCGAACCGTTTCGGCGGGGCGACATTGCCGGACATCGTCACGCTCGACCTGACGGAGGACCCGCCGGAACGCGGGCGCTGGCTCGCCCCGCCGCTGGTGGAAGGGCTCAAACTCCGGCTGGAGCGCGGCGAACAGTCGCTGCTGTTCCTCAACCGCCGCGGCTATGCGCCGCTCACCCTGTGCCGCCATTGCGGCTACCGCTTCCAATGCCCCAATTGCAGCGCCTGGCTGGTCGAGCATCGCCTGTCGCACCGGCTCGCCTGCCATCACTGCGGCCATGAGACGGCTACGCCCGAAACCTGCCCCGAATGCGGCAAGCCCGATTGCCTCGTCGCTTGCGGCCCGGGAGTGGAACGTATCGCCGACGAAGTGGCCGAAATCCTGCCCGAGGCGCGGATCGCCATTGCCACTTCCGACACGCTCAATTCGCCCGAGAAAGCCGCCAAATTCGTGGCCGAGGCAGAGGAAGGCCTGATCGACGTGATCGTCGGCACGCAGTTGGTGACCAAGGGCTTCCACTTCCCCGAACTGACTCTGGTGGGCGTGGTCGATGCCGATCTCGGCCTTGAAGGCGGCGATCTGCGCGCGGCGGAGCGGACCTACCAGCAGATCGCGCAGGTTGCCGGCCGAGCCGGGCGCGGCGCGAAGAAAGGCGAAGTGCTGATCCAGACGCGTCATCCCGAAGTCCGCGGTGATCGCGGCCTTGGCGGCCGGCGACCGCGACGCATTCTACGCCGCCGAAACGGAAGCCCGGCGCGACGCCGGCGCTCCGCCGTTCGGCCGCTGGGCGGCGATCATCGTCTCGAGCGAAGATGAAGCCGAAGCCCGCGAGGCCGCCCGGGCCATCGGCGGCACGCGGCCCGAATTGCCCGACGTCGCAGTCCTCGGCCCTGCCCCCGCCCCGCTCTCGCTGCTGCGCGGCCGCTATCGCTACCGGCTGCTGATCAACGCCCGCCGCACGGCCGAAGTGCAGAAAGTGATCCGCGAATGGCTCGGCGCGCTCAGCTTCCCGCATGGGCGTAAGGGTAAGTGTCGATATCGATCCCTACAGTTTTGTGTAACCCTATTGGGCGATTGTGATGCTGCGCTCCCCTTGGCAAACTGGGCGCTGGAAAAAGGGGCATTCATGCGGTTTATAGTGGCGGCAGCCATCCTGTTCTTATTCGCAGCACCTGCATCGGCTGCGGAATGGTGGGTGGCGGAAACCGACCATTTCATAGTGAAGTCACGCGATTCGGAACGCGAGACTTCTCGAGTTCGCCCAAGAACTGGAGCGCTATGACGCGGCACTCAGAATCCTGCAGAATATGAAAGTGGAAGGCGAAGTCGGGCGTTCGAACAAGGTCACGATCTTTCGCTTTGGGGATGCGGGTGCGATCGCGGTGATGGCGGGCGCACCAGGCTCGGGGATTGCCGGGTTCTACATCCCTCGTGCAGGCAACTCGGTGGCTTTTGTGCCCGCCAATGAAGACCGCCGGTCGCGGTCCATTCTACGCCGCGGGTCGTCTGGCGACCTCGACGGTATGACGGTGCTTAAGCACGAATATGCGCATCACTTCATGATGCAGTATTTTCCGGGCGCCTATCCGCGGTGGTATGTCGAAGGTTATGCCGAACTGGTCGCGACGATCCGCTTCCTTGACGATGGCAGCTTTCACGTCGGCGACCCGCCGCAACACCGGGCCTATCAAGTCCTCCAGATGCGGAGCTTCCCGCTCAACGAAATGCTCGATGCTGATCATGAGCTCAACGGGCTCGAAGCGCTCCAGCATTATGGCACGGGATGGCTGCTCAGCCATTACCTGAACTTCGACGACCAAGGCCGTGCGCAGCTTTCAGAATTTCTCCAGGCCCTGGCCAAAGGTGAAGACAGTCTGACCGCGGCGCGAAGGATTTTCGGAGATATCGGTGAGCTGCAACGCAAGCTGATGAGCTATCGCCGGAGCAATTTCCCCGGTCTCAACGTAAAACCGGCGGCCGCCGCCATGCCGGAAGTCGCCATGCGTACGCTTGCGCCTGACGAGCAGGCCTTCATCGAGGACGAAATGAAGTTGCTTCGCGGTGTCGACCAGCAAGAGGCCGATAGCATCCGAAAGCGGATATCAGGGCGCCTCGGCGACTTTCCTCAGAGCGCGCTGGCCCGCGTACTCCTCGCCAGGGCGGCGCTTGAAGCAGAGGATTACGATGGCGCGGAGGACGCCGCGAAGCAGGCGATCGCGCTGAATCCCGATTTGCTCGAGGCTTGGCTGTATCGCGGCATGGCTCATGCGGAGAAGGCTTCGGGCAAGGATGCCGACGCTGCGGCGGCCGGCCTCGCGCGCGAATATCTGGCCCACGCGGCTTCGCTCGACCGGATCGATCCGCGGCCGCTGATTGCTTTTTATCAATCCTATCTGAAGAGCGGAGAAGAGCCGGCGGAGAACGCCGTCATCGCGTTGGAGCACGCTTATGATCGCTCCGGTTCTGACGAGGAATATCGCATGCTGTTGGCGCGCCAGTTGCTGACCGAGGAACGCTATGCCGATGCGCGGGCAGTCGTGTTGCCCGTAACTTTCAGCGGACACGCCACTGGCGAGGCGGACGCCGAAGAAGACGATCCGACACCCAAGAAGCTGCTGGACGCGATCAATGCAAAGGATGCCAAAACGGCGACGGAGCTGATCGACCGGCTGATCGAAAAGTTGGACGAAGAAGACGATTGATCGAATTGCCGGGCGGGCAGAACGCCGGCCGGCAAAGATGCGCGAAGTGATCCGCAACTGACTCGCGCGCTCGGCTTGTCCGGGGGTTCAGGGTCAGCGGCACCAGCGATCGATTCGATATCGTCCAGGCAGGGCTCAGTTGGCTTTGCGCACCCTTTAGGCGGCTTCTAGGTGTCTTTAAGCACCCCTTGCGCGTCTTTCTCTCGCGCCAGTAATTTCCCTTTGATTTCCTCACCATAGGCATAGCCGCCAAGCGATCCGTCCGACCGGATTACCCGGTGGCAAGGAATCAGCACCGCGACATTATTGGCTCCATTGGCCGAACCCGCGGCGCGAACCGCGGCTGGTTTCCCCGCCGCAGCCGCAATCTGCGCATATGTCCGCGTTTCGCCTTTGGGGATCTTGCGCAGCTCCCGCCAAACCGCTTCCTGGAAAGCCGTCCCCCGCACATCGAGCGGAATGTCACCGCCCGTCCCTGGCGCTTCCACAGCCGCCAAGACCCGCTGCAGCAATGCCTCGAACCGGTCCCCTCCCTGGGCGAGGTCCGCCTTGGGGAAACGACGCTGGAGATCGGCCACCCCTTCGTTGAAAGCCAGTCGGCACACGCCCTTGTCTGTGGCGGCAACCAGCATCGGCGCCAGCGACGTTTCCACGACTGCCCAGCGTATCGTCATTCCCTGCCCGCCTTTCGCCCATATAGAAGGTGCCATGCCCAGCCTGCCCTGCATCCCTTCGTAGAAGCGCGAAGGTGCCTCAAACCCGCCATCGTAGATCGCATCGGCCACTCGTCCGCTCTCACTCAGCGCATCGCGCGCCCGTTCTTCGCGCAAGGCCCTGAAATAAGACGCAGGCGACAAGCCCGTCAGGCGTTTGAAAACGCGTTGAAAATGCGCTGGCGAGTAGCCGGCATCGGCAGCGAGTTGCTCCAACCGGGGTGGCGCCTCGGACCCACGGATTACGCTCACGGCGGCATGCACTGCCACTTCGTCTCGCGCCGCATCGCCGGGTTTGCAGCGCTTGCAGGCACGGAAGCCCGCTGCCTCGGCGCTCTGCGGATCGCTGTAGAACCGGACATTCTCCGGCTTGGGCCGCCGCGCGGGACAGCTCGGCCGGCAATAGATCCCGGTCGAAGTGACCCCCACCACGAACCGCCCGTCCTCGGAACGGTCGCGCGCCTCGAAAGCGGCCTGCATCTGCTGCAATTGCTGTGGGTCGTCGATCATCATGCGGGGCAGCCTAGAGTTCTCGCGGTATAAATGCGTCCCGATTCTTGCGCTCAAAGCGATTGGCGGCGAAAAGCGCGCGACTTAGGAGAATTCGTGCAACTTATGGCCGCTCGCACCATCCGTATATACCTGCTCGCCCTGTTGGCGCTCCTGCTCGTGCCAGGCGCGGCGCTGGCGGAGCCTGCCGATATTGACGCAGCATCGCGCGGGGTCGTGCGCATCGTCATCATCGAGGAACAGGGAGGCGAGCTCTTCCCGGTGGCACATGGCACCGGCTTTGCCATTTCCCCCGAGCGCATCGTCACCAACGCGCATGTTGTTGTCGAAGCGCAGGCCAACCGTAACCTCTCGATCGGGATCGTTCCATCCGACGGCGGCAAAGCAGTCTACGGCCGTCTGGTCGCCTATTCGGCGCGCAACGACCTGGCCTTGCTGGCCACTACCAGCGCGATGAACCTTCCGCCCCTGACCATCGCCGGCAGCGTCGATCCCGATTCGGGCGGGGTGACTGCGGTGGGATACCCGATGAATGTCGACCGCGCGCAGGGGCTCAGCATCAAGGACATCTTCACTGCCCAGCCGCCGGTGAAGAGCCGCGGCTTCCTGTCCGGCCGCCGCCCCAGCCGCGAATTCGATACGTTGCTCCACACGGCCCCGATCGGCCAGGGCAGCAGTGGCGGCCCCTTGCTCGACAATTGCGGGCGCGTGGTGGGCGTCAACAGCTTCGGCGCAGAATCGGGCGGCGCGGATTCGGAATTCTATTTTGCAGTTTCTACCCGCGAGCTGCTCCCCTTCCTTCTCGCCAACGACATTTCGGCTCAGGTAAACGGCCTGCCTTGCCGTTCGATCGCCGAGCTCGACGCTCAGGAGCGCGCCCGCACCGAACGGGAGCGGATCGCAGCCATGCAGCAGCAGGAAAGCGATCGGGTCCGCAATGCGCAGCGCGCAGCGAAGGCCCGCGACACCGCGCAATTCGACATCATGGCAGAACGTGAAAACGGAATGATGCTTTCGCTGCTTCTGGTGATCGCAGGTATGGCTGCCGCCCTCGCCGCCTATGAACTTCGCAGGCAGGGCGATCAGAAGCGAACGAAGATCGCAATCGCTGTGGCTGGCGTTGCCGTGGTCGCGGCTTTACTCGCCTGGATCCTGCGCCCCGGCTTCGGGGACATCGAAGATCGCGTGGCACAGACCCTCGCCGAGCAGGACAAGGCTGCCCAAGGGCCCACGGGAGTGATCTCACCGCTGCCGGCCGGGAGTACGCCTGCGAAAGTCGAACTCGTCTGCGTCGTCAATATAGAACGCAGCCGGATCACTTCGGGCAAGACCGACGACACGCCGCTTGTTTGGGAAGACGGCGGCTGCGTGAACGGGCGGGCCCAATACGGCGTCATGAACGGGAAATGGTCGCGCATCTTCGTGCCGCAAGACGAGGCAGCAGTATCGGTCAATTCCTACGACCCCGAGAAGAGGGAGTACCGGGTAGAACGATATCTGCTGGGCCACGATGCGATGGAGGCGGCGCGCAAAAGCCGCGGAGAATTCGAAGCGCCCCAATGCGGTTCGGGCGAGGCTGCAGCCCGCGAATTCGGAAACAACCAGGCGGCGATCGCCGCTCTGCTTCCGGCGCGGCCGAATGAGCGAATGGTCTACGATTGCTCGCCCGCACCGCCCAAACCCTGATCGCTGCATCAGCAGCTGCGCCGACTGTGACGGGGCAAGAGGCGTGGGAAAGGCGATGATATGCCGGACTCGGGTTGCATCGCAATAAAGCCGGTGCTAGGCGCGCGCCAACCTTGCTGGGGGCCCCATCTGGAGCCTCGCTGAGGCTGGAAAAAATTCCGTTTTTTCGGATCCAAGAGGATATTCGCGCGTGGAAATTTCCGCCGGTATTCAGGCTAGCCTTGCTGGGCGCTATGCCTCGGCCCTGTTCGATCTCGCCTCCGAGGCGGGCACTGTCAGCGCGGTCGAAAGCGACCTCGAAACGCTTGCCGCCGCGCTTCGCCGAATCGGCCGATCTGGCGGCCTGATCACGCAACCCCGAAGTCAGCCGCGCTGATCTGCGGCAAGGCGATGGCGGCGCTGGCGCAAGCTGCTGAAGCTGGGCCAGCTCACCGCCAACTTCCTCGGTGTGCTGGCCGGCAACCGCCGCCTGTCCGAGCTGCCCGCGATCATCCGCGCCTTCACAGCCGATCGCCGCCGCCCAGCGCGGTGAAGTGACCGCCGAGGTCACCAGCGCCCACCCGCTGAGCGACGAGTCAGCTCAGCCGCGCTGCAGCACGAAGCTCAAGGCCCGCGAAGGCCGCAATGTCAAGATCCACAGCCAGCGTCGATCCCGACCTTCTTGGCGGCCTCGTCGTCACGATCGGCTCCAAGCGGATCGACAGCTCGATCCGCACCCGTCTCAATTCCCTCGCCCAAGCGATGAAGGGCTGATGCCAGAAGGCTCCACGCTGAAAGGCTGAACATGGAAATCCGCGCCGCAGAAATCTCCAAGGTCATCAAGGACCAGATCGCCAATTTCGGCACCGAAGCTCAAGTCAGCGAAGTCGGCTCCGTGCTGTCGGTGGGTGACGGCATCGCCCGCATCCACGGCCTCGACAAGGTCCAGGCCGGCGAAATGGTCGAATTCGCCAATGGCGTGCAGGGCATGGCGCTCAACCTCGAAGCCGACAATGTCGGCGTCGTGATCTTCGGCTCCGACGCCGAGATCAAGGAAGGCGACATCGTCAAGCGCACCGGCACCATCGTGGACGTTCCCGTCGGCAAGGGCCTGCTCGGCCGCGTCGTCGACGGCCTCGGCAACCCGATCGACGGCAAGGGCCCGATCGAAGACGACCGAGCGCATGCCGCGTTGAAGTGAAGGCCCCGGGCATCATCCCGCGCCAGTCGGTGTCACGAACCCGTGCAGACCGGCCTCAAGGCGATCGACGCGCTCGTGCCCGTCGGCCGCGGCCAGCGCGAACTGATCATCGGTGACCGCCAGACCGGCAAGACCGCCGTCGCGATCGACACCTTCATCAACCAGAAGGAAGTCAACACCAGGGCGCCGACGAGAGCAAGAAGCTCTACTGCATCTACGTCGCCGTCGGCCAGAAGCGCTCGACCGTGGCGCAGATCGTCCGCCAGCTCGAAGAAAACGGCGCGATGGAATATTCCATCGTCGTCGCCGCGACCGCTTCGGAGCCTGCTCCGCTGCAGTACCTCGCGCCCTACACCGGCGTGACCATGGGCGAATATCTTCCGCGACAACGGCATGCACGCCGTGATCGTGTATGACGATCTTTCCAAGCAGGCCGTCGCCTATCGCCAGATGTCGCTGCTGCTGCGCCGTCCGCCGGGCCGCGAAGCCTATCCGGGCGACGTGTTCTATCTCCACAGCCGCCTGCTCGAGCGCGCCGCGAAGATGAACGACGCCAATGGCGGCGGTTCGCTGACCGCGCTGCCGATCATCGAAACCCAGGCGGGCGACGTGTCGGCCTACATTCCGACCAACGTGATCTCGATCACCGACGGCCAGATCTTCCTCGAAACCGACCTGTTCTACCAGGGCATCCGCCCGGCCATCAACGTCGGCCTCTCGGTGAGCCGCGTCGGTTCGGCGCGCGCAGACCAAGGCGATGAAGAAGGTGTCGGGCTCGATCAAGCTCGAGCTGGCGCAGTACCGCGAAATGGCGGCCTTCGCGCAGTTCGGTTCGGACCTCGACGCCTCGACGCAGAAGCTGCTCAACCGCGGTGCGCGCCTGACCGAGCTGCTGAAGCAGGCGCAGTTCTGCCGCTGCCGTTCGAAGAGCAGACCGTGTCGATCTTCGCCGGCACCAACGGCTATCTCGACGGCATCCCGGTGAACCGCGTGACCGATACGAAGCCGCGATGCTCAGCTACATGCGCGCCGAGCACGCCGACGTGCTGAAGCCGAAATCCGCGACAGCCGCGACTTCGAAGGCGAAGCCGCGGACAAGACCAAGGTCGCTCGGCGCTCGACGCGTTCGCCAAGCAGTTCGCCTGAGCCCGACGACTTAACAGGGAGCCATCATGGCCTCGCTTAAGGAACTCAAGGGCCGGATCAACTCGGTCAAGTCGACCCAGAAGATCACCAAGGCCAAGCAGATGGTCGCGGCGGCCAAGCTGCGCAAGGCGCAGGCTGCGGCCGAAGCCGCGCGTCCCTATGCCGAGCGGCTGGCCGCGGTGATGGCCAGCCTCGCCGGCAAGGTCGCCGGCGAGCGACAGCGCGCCCAAGCTGCTTGCCGGCACCGGCAAGGACCAGCGTCCACCTGCTGGTGGTGGTCAACACCGACAAGGGCCTGTGCGGCGGTCTCAACTCGAACATCGTCAAGGCCGCGCTGGCTCAAGGCGCGCGAGCTCGAGGCCGCAGGCAAGACGGTCGCGTTCTACCTCGTCGGCCGCAAGGGCCGCGCGCCGATCCGCCGCGACTTCCCGAACGACGATCGCCGCACATGTTCGACACCACGCGATGTGCGCGAGCCCGGCTATCGCCGAAGCCGAGCAGATCGCCGACGAACTGGTCGCGCTGTATCGAAGCGGGCAAGTTCGACGTCGCGCATCTGGTCTACTCCGACGTTCAAGATCGGCGCTGGTGCAGGACCCGACCGAGCAGCAGATCATCCCCGTCCCCGCCCCAAGCTGGCGCCGGAGCCGTCACCGGCGGCGCTGCGGTCGAATACGAGCCGGACGAGGAAGAAATCCTCGCCGAACTGCTGCCGCGCTACGTCAAGCACGCAGCTCTTCGGCGCGCTGCTGGAAACGTGACGCATCCGAACAGGGCGCCTCGATGACCGCGATGGACAATGCCACGCGCAACGCCGGCGACCTGATCAACAAGCTGACCATCCAGTACAACCGCAGCCGTCAGGCCGCGATCACCACCGAACTGATCGAAATCATTGCTGGCGCGGAAGCGCTGTAGCAACTGACAGAACTCTGGCGCGAAGCGCCTAAGAGACCAAAGGCAAGGAAACGAACATGGCCACCGCCCCCGTGCTCAACCAGACCACCACCGGCACGATCAGCCAGGTCATCGGCGCCGTCGTCGACGTCACCTTCGAAGGCGAACTGCCGGCGATCCTCACCGCGCTCGAAACCGACAACAACGGCAACCGCGCTGGTGCTCGAAGTTGCGCAGCACCTCGGTGAGAACACCGTGCGCACCATCGCGATGGACGCGACCGAAGGCCTGACCCGCGGTCAGCCAGTGTCGCAGCACCGGCGCGCAGATCTCCGTGCCGGTCGGCCCCAAGACGCTCGGCCGCATCATGAACGTGATCGGCGAGCCGATCGACGAGCGCGGCCCGGTCGGCAGCGACATGTCCACGCCGATCCACGCCGAAGCCCCGGTGTTCGTCGACCAGTCGACCGAAGCGGCGATTCTCGTCACCGGCATCAAGGTCATCGACCTGCTCGCGCCTTATGCACGCGGCGGCAAGATCGGCCTGTTCGGCGGCGCCGGCGTCGGCAAGACCGTGCTGATCCAGGAACTGATCAACAACATCGCCAAGGGCCACGGCGGCGTTTCGGTGTTCGCCGGCGTGGGTGAGCGCACCCGCGAAGGCAACGATCTCTATCACGAATTCCTCGACGCCGGCGTTATCGCCAAGGACGCCGACGGCAACGCGACCTCCGAAGGTTCCAAGGTTGCGCTGGTGTTCGGCCAGATGAACGAGCCGCCGGGCGCCCGTGCCCGCGTTGCGCTTTCGGGCCTGACCATGGCGGAATATTTCCGCGACGAGGAAGGCCAGGACGTGCTGTTCTTCGTCGACAACATCTTCCGCTTCACCCAGGCGGGTTCGGAAGTGTCGGCGCTGCTCGGCCGTATTCCTTCGGCCGTGGGCTATCAGCCGACGCTGGCGACCGACATGGGCAAGCTGCAGGAACGCATCACCTCGACCAACAAGGGCTCGATCACCTCGGTGCAGGCGATCTACGTTCCCGCGGACGATCTTGACCGACCCTGCGCCTGCCACCTCCTTCGCTCACTTGGACGCGACGACCACGCTGAACCGCGCGATTTCGGAACTGGGCATCTACCCGGCGGTCGATCCGCTCGACTCGACCAGCCGCGTGCTGACCCCGGCCGTTGTCGGCCAGGAGCATTACGACACCGCCCGCCGCGTTCAGGAAACGCTGCAGAAGTACAAGAGCGCTGCAGGACATCATCGCCATTCTCGGCATGGACGAGCTGTCGCGAAGAGGATAAGCTGACCGTCGCCCGCGCCCGCAAGATCCAGCGCTTCCTGTCGCAGCCGTTCCACGTCGCCGAAGTCTTCACCGGCATCCCCGGCAAGTTCGTGCAGGTCGAAGACACCGTGAAGTCGTTCAAGGCAGTGGTCGACGGCGAATACGACCACCTGCCCGAGAGCGCCTTCTACATGGTCGGCGGCATCGACGAAGCGGTCGAGAAGGCCAAGAAGATGGCCGAGGAGGCCTAAGCGATCATGGCTCTCCACTTCGAACTCGTCACCCCGGCCAAGCTCGTCCGGTCCGAGGACGTCCACATGGTGGTCGTCCCCGGCACCGAGGGCGATTTCGGCGTGCTGGAAGGCCACGCGCCGTTCATGTGCACGATCCGCGACGGCGCGTTGCAGGATCTACCGGACCGAAGGCGCTGCGCCGGAGGATATCCAGGTCCGCGGCGGTTTTGCCGAAGTCGGCGAAAACGGCCTGACCGTGCTGGCGGAGCACGTCGAAGGCTAAGCGCCGACGCATACCGACAATCGAGAAAGGCGCCCACACGGCGCCTTTTTTGTTGGCGCGGGCTCGAATGCCGCGCGAATACGGCGTCCGACTGGCCAGGCGAACTCTGGGCCGCTATCGTACCGCAGATCTTTCCGCCCTGCGGCCCTGAGACATGCCGCCAATCTCTGGAGAAAGAATTGGCCGAATTCCGGCTCCCAACAGGCAACCGTGGATTTCCTCTCTCTGCCTGAGACCTATGGAATAGATGTAAGTGTCGAGCGCATCGAAACGCACGCAGCGATCATCTTCCTTGCGGGAGAGAAAGCCTACAAACTGAAGCGCGCCGTGCGCTATCCCTATCTCGACTTCTCGACCCTGGAAAAGCGCAAGGCAGTCTGCGAAGCCGAACTGGCGCTCAATCGCCGCACTGCTCCGGATCTTTATATCGGCCTGCTGAGCGTCAATCGCACCCCAGACGGAGTGCTGACTTTCGATGAAGGAGAGCCAGTCGATTGGCTCGTGATCATGCACCGCTTCCCGGCAGACAGTCTGCTCGATGCGGTGGCCGAACGGGGCGAGCTCGACGATAAAATGCTGCGCTCGCTGATCGACGAGATCGCCAGCTTTCACGACAAGGCAGAAGTGATCGCCGGGCCCGGCGGGGCATGCCGAGTTAAGAAAGTCATCGAAGGCAATGCCGCGAGCATGGAAGGCCTGCCGGAAGGTTTCCTCCCTGAGCCCGAAACCCAGGAACTTTCGGAGGAGAGCCTCGCGGAATGGGAACGAATTGCCCCCTTGCTCAATCGCCGGGGCGAAGCAGGCCATATACGCCATTGCCACGGTGACCTTCATCTCGCCAATATCTGCCTCTGGCGAGGCAAACCCACGCTGTTCGACTGTCTCGAATTCGATCCCGAACTCGCCACAATCGATGTGCTTTACGATCTCGCATTCCTGATCATGGATCTCTTGCAGCAGGACCTCGGCGAGCAGGCCTGTCTGGCATTCAATCGCTATCTGGATATGCGTGAGGAGGATGACGGTGTCGCCGCACTGCCGCTGTTCCTCGCTATGCGCGCTACCGTGCGCGCACATGTTACCGCAACCGCAGCCTCGCGCAGCGAGGATGAAGCAGAGCGCACACATAAACTGAACGAAGCGCGAGAGTACCTTGCTCTGGCCCGATCGTTTCTCAGGCCAGGTGCGCCATGCCTGATCGCAGTCGGAGGACTTAGCGGAACGGGCAAATCCACCCTTGCTGGCGCCCTAGCGCCAAAAATCGGGACCGCTCCGGGCGCACGCTGGCTGCGAACCGACGTGCTTCGCAAGCGCCTTGCCGGTGTCTCACCCGAGACACCCCTGCCCGCCGATGCATATAGCCGGGAACGCGGAGCCGAAGTCTACGAGCAACTGCTGAGTCGCACTGGCCGGATGCTCGCCGCCGGCAGGTCGGTGATCGTAGACGGCGTGTTCGCCCGGCAAGAGCAGCGCGAGCAATTGGCCGCCATCGCACGGAACATGGGCGTGGAGTTCATTGGCCTGTGGCTCGATGCGCCGAAAAAGGATTTGCTCGCCCGCGTCAGCGGGCGTCAAGGCGACGCGTCCGATGCGGATAGCGACGTCGTAACCCGCCAGCTTGAATACGAACTGGGGGACCTATCAGCCTGGCACATTATCGATGCTTCCGGTTCCCCGGCCAAGACCCTCGCACGTACGCGCGACTACATGGGCGAGGTTTGCCCACCCGCTTAAATTTACGGCATCGGATATTCGTCTGCATTCAATACCCAGCCTTCCTTCTGCGAGAAATCGAGTCGTGGCGGGGCAAAGATATCGAGCAGATGGCACGGCGGCTTCGGCAAAGGGATCGACGTGTGGATCACCCGCGAAGGGATCACCGTCATCGACGGCGACGAGCAATCGATGATGCGGTCTTCGCGCCAGATCGTCCGCTTGGGCGTCCATGGCCAACGCAGATAGTGCCGATAGTCGCCCTGCAAGGTCAGCGAACATTGTTCGAAATCGTCATGCGAGTGCGGCGATAATTTATCCTGGTCGCGCTCCACATCCACCACCGGGAAGAGGTTGATCATCAGGTTGGTGCAACGATAGAGGCGCATGAATCCGCCCGTTTCGCTCTTCGCATCCATGGGATAGAGGCGAAGTTTGAAACCTTCGGGAGGATTGGGCCACGGTTCCATCGGCGGAATGTTCGGATGCGGCTCCCGATAGCTTTCCTCATTGTAGCTCTTTTCACACAGGTCCGGCGCGACCGAGCTGAACAGACGGATCACCTGCCCGCCTTCCTTTACCGTGATCTTGCTGTCACCCGGCGGGATAATCGCCAGTTTATAGCTGACGTCGTCGGCACTGCCATTCGCTGTCTCGATATCGACGAGCGTCTTCTTTTCCGGGAAAAACGCCATGTATTCGTCCGGATGGTCGCTGCGCTCCAGGACCGTGCCGGGCTCGACCTCGGAATAGGCAAGCACGAAATTCTGGCCGCGGCCATACCAGGTCTTGAAGCCCGGGCCGCTTTCCTGCGGCGGAACCTCGTGAAATTCGATTAGCTCCTCATCGGCGTAATCAGTAGGCGGAGGCAGGTTCGCCGCTTCCGAACTCTTTTTAAGCGTCGCCCGGGGATCCGTGGGATCGTACATGAAACAAATCTCCTTTGCGCCCAATCATGGAGCAGCAGCAGGCACTGTCAATATGGTGAACGTGTTCAGGGTTGATTTAGCGCGCGGATCCTAAGCCAGCGCCTTCAGATCCGGCTTGGTTACCTTGCCCATCGCATTGCGCGGCAAGGACTCCACGAATTTCACCAGCTTGGGCACCTTGTAAGCCGAGAGCCTACCTTCACACCATTGCTTGAGCATCTCGCGGTCGAGCTCCGCACCGCGGCGCAACACGATAAAGGCCGCGACCGCTTCGCCCCAGACATCATCTTCCACACCAATGATCGCAATCTCTTCTATCGCCGGATGTTCAAGCAGCACGCCTTCGATCTCCAGCGCCGAAAGCTTGTAGCCGCCCGACTTGATGATATCGATCGAGCTGCGGCCCATGATCCGGTAATATCCATTCTCCAGCACGGCCATGTCTCCGGTGCGGAACCAGCCATCAGTGAAGCTCTCGCGGGTCGCTTCGGGATTGTCCCAATATTCAAGGAACACGTTGGGGCCACGCGTCTGAACCTCGCCCGGCTGCCCTTCCCCGCTCACGAGCTCGCCGTCCTCTCCCACCAGCCTGATTTCGACTCCTGGCAAGGGTTGGCCGACATGGCCCGCGCGGCGTGTCCCGTGATAGGGATTGGAAATCGCCATGCCGATCTCGGTCATTCCGTAACGTTCCAGCAGAACCTGTCCGGTGCGCTCGCGCCATTGTTCGAACAGCGGCACCGGGCATGCGGCAGATCCCGACACGTTGAGCCGCATCGCCCCGAAACCGCGGCAGATCTTTTGGACCTCGCTATTCTCAAGGCTGCCCAAATATTGGAGCAACTTCACGTAAATTGTCGGTACGGCCATGAACAGGCTGTAATCCCCGGCGATCACGCCCCTTGCAATCACATCCGCTTCGAACTTCTCGAACAGATGGACCCGCGCCCCCGCCCACAGCGCACAGCTGAGCACGTTGATGATGCCGTGGACATGGTGAAGCGGCAGGAACAGAGGGATCGAATCCGCTTCTTCCCAGGCCCATGCATCGAGCAGGGTCGTGACCTGCGAGCGGATGTTCGCATGGGTCGATGACCACTCCCTTCGGCTTATTGGTGGTACCGCTGGTGAAGATGATCATGGCGCGGCGCGTTTCGGCCACCTGCGGCAAATCGGCGCGGCGATCCGCCATGCAGTCCGCTACCTTCAGGAGTTCGATCCCCAGTTTCGCGGACAGATCCGCTAGCATGGGGTGGTCTTCCGGCCTCGCGATCAGCCGCGTTGCTCCCGCACAAGAGAGATAATGTTCGAGCTCCGAAATAGCCGAGCCGGTGTTGAGCGGCACCGCGATCCCGCCCGCGCGCCATACCCCGTGCATCACGGTGACGTAGTCGGCGCTACCCGGAAGGAAGAAGGCGATCCGCTCTTCCGCGAGATCGGCCTTGCCGCCCAGTAAACCGGCAGCAAGGCGTTCAACCTGCTCGTCCAGCTCGCCATAGCTCAGGCAGGTGTCGCCTTCGATCAAGGCAATCTGATCATTCCCCGCGCGGATCGGCGGAAACAGTCTGTCGGACATTGCCCAATCCTCCCAATGGCACTTCGCGGCCTCGGGCAGGACATTAGGTTGGCTGCTGCTCGCAGGCAACCGCCGCCTTGGGGTTAGCTGCGGGTCGGCGCGTGGAAATCGGGCGGCTTGCCGGATACCCAGGCCACGAACTTGGCCACTGCCTCGTTCGCACGTATCAGATCGCGGTCCCCGCCCATGCGCGCCAATTCGGAGTTGGTGAAATTGGCATGGATCGTCCGGTGGCAGATCGGATGGACTTGCACCTTGATGCGTCCCTTCTTGGCCTTGGGCACGGGATGATGCCATTCGATCTGCTGGCCCATGGGGCGCCCGCAGAGCCAGCATTCAATGGTGGCGGCCTGCTCGCTCATGGCTTTGCCGCCAGCTTGCGCGTACGGCTGTCGTACCAGAGATAGAGCCCCGCCCCGATGATGATGGCCGCGCCAAGCAGCGCGAACAGATCGGGCAAATCGCCGAAGAACAGCCAGCCCAGCGTCACCGCCATCAGCAGTTGACCGTAAGTCATGGGCGCGACGGTTCCTGCGCCCGCCTTCACCGTGCCCATGTAGATGAACCACTGCGCGAAGGTGGCGCTGATGCCGATAAAGGCGCAGCGGGCCAGCACGCTCCATTCCGGCCAGTGCATGGTGAAAACCGGTAAGCCGCTGAAATGGCCGAACACAGCCGCTACGCTCAGCACGATCATGGCCGTGATGGACATGTAGAATTGCATTGCCAGAATGCTCGCACTGCCCACGACGGCACGGTTGGCGATGATCGTCACCGCCATCCCGGCGGCGCCCATCAGAGGCAGCAGCACACCCCAGCCGACTTCCTGGAAATTGGGCCGCAGCACGATCACCACGCCAATGAACGCTGCCAGCGTCGCCAGCCACGTGCTGCGCCGCGCCGGCTCGCGCAGGAAGATTGTCGCGAGAACGGCGGTGATGATCGGTTGGATGAAGAAGATCGTGGTCGCATCGGCCAGCGGCATGATCCACACCGCCATGAACATGCCGACCGCCGAAACGCTGATCGCCACGCCGCGCAGCCACTGCATGCCCTGGTCGGGGCAAACGAACGGCCTGCCACCCCTCGCGCCAACCGAGCATCAGAGCCAATCCGGCACTGCCCACGACATAACGCGTAGCCGCCATCGCCATCGGCGGCCACATCCCGGCCATACCCTTGACGATCGCATCGCCGACGGAAAGCGTACAGAAACCGGCCAGCACCCACAGCAAACCAGCGCGTTCGTTATGCAATCTGACAGTCCCCTTCGGCGGAAGGGCGGCTTAAGCCTTCCGGTCCGTTCCGGCAAGGACCCTGACTGGAAGTTCTCGGCGGAAAGCGATTGGCAAGCCTTCCTTAACCATACGACGATAATTCGCCGCTAAGATGCAAAAGAAATGGCTCCTCCCCGAGGTATGGTTCACGAGTGCAATACTCGGCGCGACGCTATTTGCTTCCGCAATACTTGGCTTCCAATTTAATTTTCCAGGCGGTGATCGCGCCGCGTTTGTCGGCATCCATTACCTCTACCCCTTGCTTGGCATAGCCGTATGGGGGGTGGTCGCTTTAATTGGTCAGCGCAAGAACCTGGCCAAGACCTTTCTCGTTGCGCTTCCGAGCTATTCGATCGTGCTGATTTGCCACTTCAATCTGAAGCTCTGGGCGCCTCACATCAATCCGATGTTATGGGACGAGCTCTACTGGCAGACAGACACTCTGCTGCGTCCACTGGTGGATGCGTGCTACATCCTACGTCAAGCAATTGCGCCGATAATTCCGCTGGAAAGCAATTTCTACATGGTTGCATTTATCGCCATGTTCTATGTGAGCTTCTGCTTTCACGCCTTCCGTGATCCTCAGAAGTTCAGGACACTGTTCCTGGCTGCACTATTGTTTCAGGGATTGGGAGCAATTGCCTATCTCATCATGCCAGCCCTCGGCCCTTTTATTTACGAGCAGGGGGTGGAACCTGCGCAGACCTTAGCTCAACAATCAATGCTCGGCGCCTGGCACGAGAATGTAGATGGAGGCGCGGATTGGATCGCGGCCAATGGTGCGACGCATCTCACGGTCGGCCTCGCGGCGATGCCATCGCTTCACACCGGTGGTTCATTCCTATTTCTTCTATTCGCGTGGCGCTATGCTCGCGTTTTAGTCCCGCTTTACATTTTACTCTTCGCCTTCATTTCAATCGATGCTGTCGCCTCGCGTTGGCACTATTTGATCGATCTTCCGGTGGGCATGCTGTTGGCCTACTGCTGCGCCTGGCTTGCTGAACGTGTCGATCTTCGGGCCGGTATTGAGCCGAACAATTCACTCACGAAGGCGCCAAATCCATTGGTTCAATTTGTTGCGTGGCTGCGCAGCATAATCACCAGGTGGCGCTCCGAGACGACAACTGTCCGTATTGCCCGCAAGCTGTCGGTCATACCATCCTCAAAACCACTTGGATCTAAGGAAAATACTTAGATATCCGATCCGTTTAGAGGAAATTAACCATGGTCAACTAGGCCCTTCGGCGGAGGGTTTATGCGGCTAGCGACACTTGAAACCAGCAATGCTCGGCAGATTTCTAACGCCCAACTGCTCAAAGCGATCATCTCCGTCGGAGCGGTCGCAGTCATAGCCGAGCGGCTCTGGATCATGTCCAGCCTACCACTCTGGCTTGATGAGACTTGGAGCGCAATGATCGCTACCCAGCCGAGTTGGCAGACCTTCTGGCACGAAGCTTGGCTCGACTGCAATCCGCCCCTTTATTACTTGCTGATTAAGGTTTGGGCGGTTCCCTTTGGCAACTCTAACTTTGCCCTCCGACTCCCTAGCCTGTTTTTCACCACAAGCGCAGCCCTTATTGCTGTGCATTGGGGGAAGAGAAAACTAGGCGACATAGGCGCATGGACTTGGGGGGGGCTAATCCTGTTCTGGATGCACTCGCTCACAATGTCTGTCGACGTCCGTGGTTATGGCCTGTTGCTCTTCCTTTCGACTTCGACCTGCATTGCATTCGCTCGGCTTTACACTCGCATTACATTTCACACGGCGGCACTGTGGGTGGCGCTTTGCACCCTCATGTTTCTGACGCACTATTTTGCGGCTACATTGATCGCAGCGCAAGGATGCCTACTACTGTATCGCCACCGCGGCGATCTCCTGAAAGTTTGGCCCACTGGTCTGATCGGGGCTCCAGCTCTGGCTTGGTTTGCTTACCATTTGCCGCGGCTGCAAGACTATGCGCGGCCCGACGTCGTCTGGTATGAACCGCTCAATCTCAGCAATGCCATAATATATACACGGTATGTCTTCGGGCATCCGGCACCGTCATTCTTGCCGTTGGTTTTGCTTACCGTGCTCGCTGGCCTAGCATTCAATCTGCGCGAAAGGGAGCACCAGATCGAGGACCTATCTCGCAACTCGGTCGAAAAAGCTGCGCTGAAAGCAACCGCGTTGTCGGGTGCCATCGGTTTCGCGCTAGCCTTCGCAATTGGAGCGCTGCATGCGTCCTTGACCCATCGCTATCTTGTTCCGCTCGTTCCACCGATAATGCTGGGCCTCGTGCTCGTCGCGCTGCGATCAACGAGGCGCGGGCTGATCTGCACACTGCTGATGTGCATCTACCTCATTTCATCGCTAAACTTCATGCTTTTGAGGGAGTTCTCTCAGAATCGGAACGACTACGGCTACGAAAAGGGGAGCGAATTTCTCGCAAAGTATCGCCCTACTCATCTAATTTTTGCATGGGATCATCCCGCTGCGAAAATATTAGAAAGAAATTCGCTGGAACAAATCGGCAGCTTCTTCCTAGAACGCGCAGGCATTCATGCGAAGACCACTGCGTTCGTCCTCCAGGAATACGAAAATCCCAATATATTGCTGACAGACGCAGCTGAGGGCGAGCGGCCCGCGATAATCTGGATTTATAATACTAGCAGAAAATCGGCTGCGCGCCAACATCCGCCGATGCTTGGCAACGACCCAGCGTGGTTATGTCGCCATTACAGCCAACCGGCCAGTGGAGGGGGCGAACTAGGGGCCATTGCATGCGTTAAAAAGGGACGTGGCCATGCTTGAGAAATTCGAATTCAATCTTCCAGACGAGGTTGCCCCCCCACTCATATCGCTCATCGTTCCCGTCCTAAACGAAGAGAGCGGAGTTGCACATTTCGTGCACACGGTCGACGTCCAGATCGCGGAAAGTTGGGCAGGTGACACGCGGACTCCCAAGCTCGAGATTATCTTCATCGACGACGGCAGCACCGACGGAACGGCCGCAGTTGTTCGTGAACTATGCCGCACGGATGATCGCATTCGGCTGATCCGCCTTTCTCGCAATTTTGGAAAGGAAGCGGCGCTCAGTGCTGGACTTCACGCCGCTACGGGTGATGCAGTCATTCCTATGGACGTTGATCTTCAAGATCCTCCGCATGTCATCCGCGAAATGGTCAAAAAATGGGAAGCGGGCGCAAAGGTCGTGAACGCGCGGAGAGTCGACCGCAGCGAAGATTTGCTCTTCAAACGTGCCACCTCAAAGGCGTTCTACAAAACGCTCAATTCGATCGCAGATCACCCGGTTGCTGAGAATGTCGGCGACTTCCGCCTTCTGGATCGAAGCGCCGTAAAAATTCTCAACGAGATGACCGAACGTTCGCGCTATAATAAGGGGCTTTTCTCTTGGATCGGTTTCGAGACGGAGACGGTCGAATATGCGCGTCCGTCACGCAACGTTGGAAGCACGAAATGGGGTATAGCCAAGCTCGCGAGCTTAGCGCTGGACGGAATTACTTCTTCGACAACCCTTCCGCTTCGAATTTGGACCATTGTCGGCGCGCTTATTGCGCTCCTCGCGTTTTGCTACGGAATATTTCTGATAATCTACACGATAGCCTTTGGGGCCGATACGCCAGGCTACGCCTCGATCATGGTGGCCGTTCTATTCCTTGGCGGCCTCAATCTCGTCAGTCTCGGCATCATGGGTGAATATGTCGGACGAGTTGCAGTGCAGGTTCGCGGGCGCCCGCTCTATATTATCTCGTCCACGGAAGGCTTTTGACATGGAACTAGCCGCCTATGAATTGATGCGGGACAGCCAAGACGGCCACTGGTGGTTTGTCGGACGGAGGAACATTGTGCGCGGCCTAATTGCCCGCTTCGTAAAATTACCGAGCAATGCCGCAGTCCTAGAGGCGGGTTGTGGATTTGGAGGCAACCTTCCGCTGTTGGAGAGCCTCGGCAATTTGCACGCCTTCGAATATAACAGCGAGGCGCGGGCACACGCCGCACGCCGCACTTCCGGACCAGTTGCATTCGGGGCACTTCCTGGCGAGATCGGTTTTGGCGAAACGAAATTCGACCTCATAGCTCTGCTCGACGTACTCGAACATATTGACGACGACCTCCGCTCGTTGGCCGACTTACGCAGCAGGCTAGCTGAAGATGGGTCGCTCTTAATCACCGTGCCCGCGGTGCCGTCCCTTTGGTCGGACCATGACGTTGTTCACCATCATAAACGCCGGTACTCGAAGGCACAGCTCGAGCGCCGACTGGCGGAGGCAGGTCTGTTCACCCAAAGCATTGGATATTTCAATTCACTGCTCTTCCCCCTTGCGCTCGCTCAGCGGCTCGCTTCAAAACTCGGAAGCCAAAAATTCAATTCCAACGCCTTGCCCCCTCCACCAATTAACAACCTCTTGGCTTCGATCTTCTCGCTCGAAGCCCGCTTGCTTGGCTCAATTAAATTCCCGATCGGTTTATCGTTATATGCGGTAGCCCGGAAGGGCTCGAACTAGAGTGAGGTTGCTCCAGCAAATCCTCTCCTTTGGCTTGGTAGGGTGTTGCGCGACGCTTACGCATATTTTTGTAGCTTGGCCTCTGTTGGAATTTTCATCGCTCAATCCGTACATTTCAAATTTTACCGGCGGCCTTACAGCCTACTTTGTCTCTTTCTTTGGAAATGCTCTCCTAACTTTCGGTGTAAGAGCGAGGCTGGGCTATTATGCGATAAGATACGCGTCCATTTCCGCTGGCAGCTTGGCCCTCACGAGCGTGGAACTGACAGTAGTGCAATTTTTGGGATTGACCAGCGAGGTATATTTCCTGATTGTGCTGCTCACGGTACCGCCGGCAACCTTCCTTCTCGCAAAATTGTGGGCGTTTAACGCAGTTGCTGGCCGATGGACTTAAGCCCCTTAGCTGCGTCAGATATTTGGCCTCGAGTGCGCGATTGGCTGCCCTAGCGCTATAAACGAGGCGGTGCTGCACCGGTCAGCGGTCATGTGCATTCCTGCGCCCACATCACGAGTTCGATCGACGAACGCAGTATGCGTGAAGGCGAATTCATTATTGTTTTACCATGTTCACGTAATGGTTTGATAACCTTGCTGATGCTTGCAGGAGTTAATCTTGGCAAATAGATCGACCTGCACAATTGCACGGCGAATTCAGCTGCGCGAAATCTTGCCGAAACTCGAAGACATCGCGATATTGATGTTGGTCGGCTTGATCGGCTTTGCATCTACCGCAGTGATAGAGCGGGCGGGCGGGCCATCCATTGGAATTGATGGTTATATCCCCAACGTCCTATTCTTCTTCCTTGCTCTAGTTGCATTTATTTGCGGCGCAGTCTGCTTGCTGCTCATTCGGCACAAACCTGTGAAGCCTACGCAATTCCTATTCTGCAATCCGGAAGGACGTGAACTTTGGCAGAATGTCGTGACCGGGATGCCGTTGCTGATTGCAGTCGGCTTTTTTATGCCAAGCTTTTCGGCCATCAAAAGCGGTATTCCGTTGTTCAACGAATATGCCTGGGACGATAGCTTCGTAGCGCTAGATTTTGCGATCCACGGAACAGACCCTTGGCGATTACTCCAGCCAGTGTTGGGCTATCCGATCGTCACCGCGTTACTAGCGCAGCTATATCACACATGGTTCCTCCTAATTTATGCGGGAACGCTATTCTTCGCGTTCGCAGTGAAAGACCGCGTTCTTCGCTACCGCTACTTCATTTCTTATTTTCTGATGTGGATGATCGGCGGCATGGCGATGGCGATCGGCTTCGCATCTGTCGGTCCCTGCTTCCTTGAGCCAATTCTCGGCAATGATCATTTTGCCGAGCAGATGGCTTACCTTAATGCCGCGAATGAACAATATCCGGTGGCAGTGCTGAAAGTGCAGAGCGACCTTATCGCCTGGTTCGAACAGGGTGATTATCGTTTTGGGCGTGGTATTTCGGCAATGCCGTCGATGCATGTTGCCCTTGCCTTCCTGTTTTTCCTCGCAATCCGGCATGTTTCGCAGATTGCCGGGTGGTTCTTCGGCGTATTCTGTTTCCTGATCACGATCGCGTCGATTTACCTCGCCTATCACTACGCGATCGATGGTTACGTCTCGTTCGCTCTGGTTTCGGTCATCTGGGTGATTTCCGGCAAACTGGTCCCGCTAATCGTAAAGCCAAGCAAGACTGCGCAGTCGGGAAAGGATACGCCTATCGGTTCGCAGGAACAGATCTATTCATCAGCCCCGATAAATGTCGCTATCGATGCCCGTAAAATTTCCTGCAGCCCCGATTAGGGAATCCTCAAAGTTTTCATCTTATTCACCAAACTTCGTGAGCATAAGTAATCCACGCTCAGCATGGATGGCGATGTTCAAATATGTAAGTAGGACGACTGGTTAAGGACCGTTGCATGAGTGCATTTGGACGCAAGAACGGTGTTGGTGGCATGGGCCCTGGCGCCCGCCCCTCATTCGGCGTCGCCAAGCCCATGAAGGGCGGGTCTGGAGCCAGGCCGCCCGAGCCTGCCCTCCCGGCCGGCGGCGAACAGTTTCCGCCCATAGGTAGCGATCTTGGCCCGCTGGACAGCATGGTGTCACCCGGCAAGGGCGACGCGATGAGCCGTCTGGCCGAGCGTTCGAGTGCTGTCGCCGACACGTCGAATCAGGGCGATGGCTTTGAAGCCAGCGTCCACAAGATCAAGGAACAGGTGCTCCCGCGCCTGCTCGAGCGCGTCGATCCCGAAGCTGCCGCGACGCTTTCCAAGGAAGAGCTTGTCCGAGGAATTCCGCCCGATCATCCTGGAAGTGCTGGCCGAGCTCAAGGTCACGCTCAACCGGCGCGAACAGTTCGCGCTGGAAAAGGTGCTGATCGACGAATTGCTCGGCTTCGGCCCGCTCGAGGAATTGCTGGGCGACCCGGACGTGACCGACATCATGGTCAACGGCCCGAACCAGACCTACATCGAAAAGAAGGGCAAGCTGATCCTCGCCCCGATCCAGTTCCGCGACGAGCAGCATCTGTTCCAGATCGCGCAGCGCATCGTCAACCAGGTCGGCCGCCGCGTCGACCAGACCACGCCGCTGGCCGACGCCCGCCTGAAGGACGGCAGCCGCGTCAACGTCATCGTTCCGCCGCTGTCGCTGCGCGGCACCGCGATCTCGATTCGTAAGTTCTCCGAGAAGCCGATCACGACTCGACATGCTGCAGGACTTCGGATCGATGACGCGACAAGATGGCACCGCGCTGAAGATCGCCGGCGCATGCCGGATGAACGTCGTCATCTCGGGCGGTACCGGTTCGGGTAAGACGACCATGCTCAACGCCCTGTCGAAGATGATCGACCCGGGCGAGCGCGTGCTGACCATCGAAGACGCGGCCGAACTTCGCCTGCAGCAGCCGCACTGGCTGCCGCTCGAAACCCGCCCGCCGAACCTTGAAGGCCAAGGCGCGATCACCATCGGCGATCTCGTGAAGAACGCCCTGCGTATGCGTCCTGACCGGATCATCCTGGGCGAAATTCGCGGCGCGGAATGTTTCGACCTGCTCGCCGCGATGAACACCGGCCACGACGGTTCGATGTGTACGCTTCACGCCAACAGCCCGCGCGAATGCCTTGGCCGTATGGAAAACATGATCCTGATGGGCGACATCAAGATCCCGAAGGAAGCCATCTCGCCGCCAGATCGCCGAATCGGTCGATCTGATCGTGCAGGTCAAGCGCCTGCGCGACGGTTCGCGCCGCACGACCAACATCACCGAGGTGATCGGGATGGAAGGCGACGTGATCGTGACGCAGGAACTGTTCAAGTTCGAATATCTCGACGAGAGCGAAGACGGCAAGATCATCGGCGAATTCCGCCCGTCGGGCCTGCGCCCCTACACGCTGGAAAAGGCGCGCCAGTTCGGTTTCGACCAGGCTTACCTCGAAGCCTGCCTCTAAGGGGGCAGGTTCAGGGGCAGTCCAGCCCGCGATTGCCATCACCAAGAACGTCAATCCGACCAGGGCGCTGACGAAGAACAGTTTCGTCCACGGCATCCAGCCAACGCGATCAATCGTTTTGCGCTTCACCCGGCGCGTTTCCGCCCACATCGCAATCAATGCGAACAGCAACAGCGCACCGCCCCAGATGCCGAACAGGGTGGCATCGCTGGCAAAGCGCAAGTTTAGAATTTGCTCGAACATAGCCTGACGGGCCTATGGCGAAGGGCATGCGCGCGGGCAATCCCCGCCTTAGCGCAGACAAGCGCTTGATCGCAGGACAAAGCTCCGTAAAGCGGCGCGATGAACGTGGCCGCCTCCCGCGCAAGACCCATGCTCGCCCTTGTCATCCGCCTGGGAGCGGTGATGCTGCTTTCGGGCATGGCTGCCATGGTCAAGGTGGCATTCGAAGCCGGTATCCACCTGGCAGAAATCATTTTCTGGCGGCAGGCACTTACCATTCCCATGCTGCTAAGCTGGATACTGGCGACCAACGGCGGCCTTGCATCGCTGGGATCCAAGCGCCCCTGGACACATGCAAGACGCGGCATCTACGGAACGATCGGCATGGTGCTGAATTTCGGTGCGCTGATCATGCTCCCCTTGGCGGAAGCAACCACTTTCAACTTCACCGCCCCGATCTTCGCAGTGGTTCTTTCCGCGCTGTTGCTGAGAGAAAAGATCGGGCCTTACAGGTGGACCGCGGTGGCAGTGGGCTTTGCCGGCATAGTGATCATCGCTCAGCCTGGCGGAGGGCATCTACCCTTGCTGGGGGCTGCAGTGGCCATGGGCGGTGCCTTCATGGTCGCTTTCATCTCGATCCAGGTCGCGGATCTGAACCGCACTGAGGCGCCGATTACGATCGTGTTCTGGTTCGCCGCGGTGACCACACCGCTCGCTGCTTTATTCCTCCCCTTCGTAATGACGGGCCATAGCTTGGCCGAATGGTGCCTGTTGATGGCGATCGGCTTGGTCGGCGGGTTCGGGCAACTCCTGCTCACCACCAGCCTGCGCTTCGGCTCGGTCGCAAGTGTGATCGTGATGGACTATTCTGCGCTGATTTGGGCAACGCTCTACGGCTGGTTTATCTGGGAACATCTGCCACCAGCGGCTACGTGGCTGGGCGCCCCCCTGATTGTGGCGGCCGGCCTGATCATCGCTTGGCGCGAACACTGGCTAAGCCGCACTGTAAACACTTAGACGAGAGCGGAACCCGCTTCGCAAGCGAGCGTTTTTATCCTAATCCCGTGAGGGAATCGAAAAGGACACGACAATGGTTCGCAAATTGATTTTGGCGTTCGGGCTTGCATCTCTGGCCTTTGGAACAAGTGCCTGCAACACGGTCAAAGGCCTCGGAAACGACATTGAATCTGTCGGCCAAGCGGGCGACGAAGCTATCAACTGAGTTACCATTCGAAGCCGCAAGTCGTCTGCGCGGCAACCGAGTCACGCTACCGGTTTTTGCGGTAAACCAGGATCAGATTGTTGGCAGGCATTTCCGTGCGGCGCGTTCGGACCAAACCGAAGCGTTCAGCCAGCTGGTCGACATCCTCAATCCGCCGGATACCGAAGCGGATATCTTTGGCCTTGAGCCATTCATCGAAGGTCACATTCGAGGAGGCGGTTTCGACGGCATCCTCCAGATATGGCCCATAGAGGATCAGCGGCGCGCCTGCCTGCAGCAGACGCCCCGCGCCTGCGAACAGCCCCTCGGTTGCTTCCCACGGGCTGATATGGACCATGTTGATGCACAGCATTGCATCGGCTTGCTGCACCGGCCACGCATCGGGGTCCGCGGCATCCAGCAGGGCAGGTGCCCGAACGTTTCCCAGCCCCGCATCGTCACGCCATGCAGCGATCGACGCCCTGGCCGTCTCATCCGGATCCGTCGGCTGCCAATCCAGAGCCGGAAACGCCTGCGCGAAATGGATAGCATGTTCGCCCGTGCCGCTTGCGATCTCAAGCACCAGTCCACTGGCGGGAAGTTCTTCTCGAAGCACCCCGGCGATCGGTTCGCGATTGCGCAGCGCGGGAGGAGCGGATTGCTTCATCGCAGCAGGGGCTCCTCGAAGCGGTGAGCGGCGCGGCGCAAGGCGTCGTACTCATGAACGAAGCGGCCGCCCGCTTTCTCCCGCGCCAGGCCGAGAATCGCTTCGACCAGAACGTGGACGGAGATCGATCGATATCGGCGCTTGCCGCCCTGCAACAGCAGATCGGCGAGCGGGCTCGCCAGCCGACCCAACCCTTCGACCGGCCTGGTTTCTCCGCGCCGGACACCGCGCAGCAGACCGGGGCGTACGATATCCAGCCGCTTGAAGCGCATCTTTGCCAATGCCGCTTCGACTTCCCCCTTCACCCGAAGATAGAGCGACTTGCTGAGCGGATCGGCGCCCACGGAAGACACGAAGATGAAATGCCAAACGCCGGCTTCCTTCGCCGCAGCAGCGACGTCCAGCACCAGCTTTTCATCTACCGCGCGGAATGCTTCCTCGTCGTGTCCAGCCTTGTTCCAGGTCGTTCCCAAGGCGCAGATCAGCACTTCCGGCCGCGTCGTGTCGAGAATATCGGGCCACAGCTCGACAGGCCCCAGCCGCATCTGCATGCGCGCGCCTTCCGGCAGCGGCACCTCGCGCCGGGATATCGCCATGAGGTCGAAATCTTCGCGCCCGACCAGCTTCTCCATCATCGCCCTGCCTAGCAGCCCGGTCGATCCGACCAGGCCAAGGCGAATGGGCGGGCGCTGCTGCTGGGGCTGCTGCTGCTGATCAGACATTGGACAATCCCGCGGGGACATCGCCGAATATCTTGGCGTGCTGATCGATTGCATAGCGGTCTGTCATGCCTGCGATGAAATCGGCGATATGGCGGCTCCGACCAGGCTCCTGTTCCGGCAGGCCTTGCCGCCAGCTTTCAGGCAGCAGAGCGGGATCCTGCCTGTAGGCGGCGTAGAGATTTGCAACCACGCTGCGCGCACGTTCAGCGGTCGCCACCTGGTCGGGATGGAGATAGAGCCGATCGTACATGAACTGCTTGAGACGGCGTTCTTCCGACCCGAATCCGCTGGAAAAACCGGCCAGCATCCTACCGGCACCACGAACGTCCTGCGGAGAAGCAACGCCTGCAAGATTTTCACGAGTCATCGCCAGCACATCATTCACCATCAAACCGATCTGCGTCCTTATCAATTCGCGCAATTGGCGGTCACGCGGCGCGCCTGGAAATCGCTTTTCGACCTTGCGCCACTGGTCTGCGACGAAATCGAGCGTCAGCAAATCGTCGAGGACAAGAAACCCGGCGCGCAGACCATCGTCGATATCGTGATTGTCATAGGCGATGTCATCGGCAATGCGCAGCGATCTGCGCCTCGAGCGATGGCCATTCGTGCAGATCGAGCGGGAATGCGGCATCGAGTTCGGTCATCGCCCAGCCTGGAGCGAGTCACCGGGCCATTGTGCTTGGCCAGCCCTTCCAGCATTTCCCAGCTCAGATTGAGCCCTTCATGATCGCAATAGGGGCTTTCCAGCCGCATCAGCGTGCGCAGCGACTGCGCGTTGTGGTCGAACCCGCCATGCCGGTGCAGCGCACCGTCCAGCGCCTTCTCGCCGGCATGGCCGAACGGCGGGTGGCCGATATCGTGCGCGAGGCACAAGCGCTTCGGTCAGATCCTCGTCGAGCGCCGAGCGCGCGGGCCAGTACTCGGCCGATCTGCGCCACTTCCAGGCTGTGGGTCAGCCGCACCCGGTAATGATCGCCATCGGGCGCGATGAACACCTGCGTCTTGTGGCGCAGCCGGCGGAAGGCGATCGAATGGATGATCCGGTCGCGGTCGCGCTGGAAGGCGCTGCGCGGTCCGCGCTCGCCTGCGTGAAGCTCAGAAAATTCTCGCCCGCGCGAATTTGCCGGGTCTGATGCGTATGGGGCGCGATGCGGATTGGCGCTGATCATGCCGGCGGGGGCTTAGGCAAGGTAGGAAGGCTTGGCAACAAGGCGCCGGCGGCAGATGCCGCCTCGCCGCGCCCGCTACCCGCCAAGGATCCACTCGGCAGCCTTCTGGGCGTGGATACGCGTGCAGTCGTAGATCGGCAGGACATTGGCATCGACATCGACGATCATGTCCAGTTCGGTGCAGGCGAGCACGATCGCCTTCGCCCCGCTCTTGTTCCTTGACGGTGATCATGGTCTTGAGCGCCCGCTCGGCATTGCGCGTCGCCTTGCCCTGCATCAGTTCGTCATAGATGATCCGGTCGAGCTGCTCGACAAAGGACATGTCGGGCGGCAGCAGGTCGACGCCGTGGGCGACCAGCCGCTTGCGGTAGAAGCTTTCAGTCATCACGTTGCGAGTGCCGAACAGAGCGGCAGTCTTTACGCCGTCCGCCTTCATCCGTTCGCCGACGCATTCGGCGATATGCAGGATCGGGACGTCGACCGCAGCGGCCACATCGTCATAGACCTTGTGCATCGAATTCGCGCCGATGATCAGCGCTGTCGCGCCTGCATCGGCAAGGCGCTTCGCGGATTCGCACAGAATGCGCGCCGCCTCTTTCCAGTCGCTCTCTCCCGTCACGCGGTAGAGCAGCGAAAAGTCGAGGCTTTCGATCAGCAGCGGCGCGCTGGCAGGCGGAGGCGCCTTGGCTTGAACCAGCCGATTGATGTGATCGTAATATGCGCCGGTCGACACCCAGCTCATGCCGCCGATAAGGCCCAGTTTGCGCAAGCTTAACCCCTTTTTGGTGTCTTACACCGATTAATCCGGCTCCATTGCAGCGGCAACGGGATTAATATTCCCTTTTTTGCTATGGTTGGGACTGAATGAGGCATGATTGCGGTGGGCTGAATATCAGCCGCGCATTGGCCTATCCAACAGCCTCAAAATCACAGCGCCTTGACGATTTCCTCGACCATCTTCTTGGCGTCGGCGAGCAGCATCATCGTCTGGTCCATGTAGAACACGTCGTTGTCGACCCCGGCATAGCCGACGCCGCCCATCGAGCGCTTGATGAAGAAGATCGTCTTGGCCTTCTCCACGTCGAACACCGGCATGCCGTAGATCGGGCGAGCCCTTGTCGGTCTTGGCCGCCGGATTGACCACGTCGTTCGCGCCGATGATGAAGGCGACGTCGGTCTGGGCGAATTCGCTGTTGATGTCCTCCAGCTCGAACACTTCGTCATAGGGCACGTTGGCTTCGGCCAGCAGCACGTTCATGTGCCCCGGCATGCGGCCCGCGACCGGATGGATGGCGTATTTCACGTTGACGCCCTGCTTCCTTGAGCATGTCGCCCATTTCGCGCAGCGCGTGCTGCGCCTGGGCGACCGCCATGCCGTAGCCGGGGATGATGATGACCTGGTTCGGCTTCCTTGAGCAGGAAGGCCGCGTCTTCCGCGCTGCCGCGCTTCCACGGGCCGCTCGGTCTTGCGCCGCGCCGCCGCCGCCGCCGCTTTCCGCGCCGAAGCCGCCGGCGATCACCGAGATGAAGCTGCGGTTCATCGCCCGGCACATGATGTAGCTGAGGATCGCGCCCGAAGAGCCGACCAGCGCGCCGGTGATGATCATCGCGGTGTTGTGCAGCGTGAAGCCCATCGCCGCCGCCGCCCAGCCCGAGTAGCTGTTGAGCATCGAGACGACGACCGGCATGTCCGCCCCGCCGATCGGGATGATCAGCAGGAAGCCGATGACGAAGGCTGCGGCCACGATGATCCAGAACAGCATGTTCTCACCCGGCCCTGCCTCGGTCGAGACGGCATAGGCGCCGATCAGGCCGATGATCGCCACCAGCGTGCCGAGATTGATCACGTGGCGCGCGGGCAGCATGATCGGCGCGCCGACATGTTGCCGTTGAGCTTGGGGAAAGCGATGACCGAGCCCGAGAAGGTGATCGCGCCGATGGCGACGCCCAGCGCCATTTCGATCCGGCTGACCGTGAGGATATTGCCGTCCGCCGCCTAGGATGCCGAAGGCGTCCGGATTGAGGTAGGCCGCCGCTGCCACCAGCACGGCGGCCAGGCCGACGAGACTGTGGAACGCCGCGACCAGCTGCGGCATCGCGGTCATCTGGATGCGGCGGGCGATCGATCCAACGCCAATCGCCGCCGCCGATGCGGCGATTGCAGATCGGCGATCTCGGGCAGTGCTGGCGATCTCGATGGCGTGACCAGCGTCGTCACCACCGCGATCAGCATGCCGACCATGCCGAAGCGATTGCCGGTGCGGCTGGTGGCGGGGCTCGAAAGCCCGCGCAGCGCGAGGATGAAGCAGACGCCCGAGACGAGATAGGCGAGCGCCCCCAGGGATTCACGGCGTGCGCAGCGCCTCGACGGACGAGCCTGCGGCGGGGAATCGCTGATTTCGATGGCTCCATCAGCGAGCGCCATCACTTGCGCTCCTTCTTCTTGTACATCGCCAGCATCCGCGCGGTCACCGCAAAGCCGCCGAAGATGTTGACGCTGGCCAGCGCCACGCGCGACCAGGCCGAGCCATTTGGCGGCCGGGCTTCCCGCCGCCGCGGCCGCAATCAGCGCGCCGACGATGATCACCGAGGAAATCGCATTGGTCACCGCCATCAGCGGCGTGTGCAGCGCCGGGGTCACCGACCAGACGACGTAATAGCCCACGAAACAGGCCAGCACGAAGATCGAGAGGATCGAGATGAAGTCCATTCTTTTTGGCCTCTCCCGCTCTTGCTTATCGTTGCAGCAGCCGTTCGTTCACGACCTTGCCGCCCTGCGTCAGCCGGATGGCATTGCCGATTTCCTCGTCCAGCACGGGCTTGCCTCCTTGTCCCAGAAGGCGGAGAGGAAGTTGTAGAGATTGCGCGCAAACAGCGCCGAGGCGTCGGCCGCGAGATGCGCGGGCGTGTTCGAATAGCCCATGATCTTGACGCCGTGGCGCTCCACCACCTGATCGGGCACCGAGCCTTCGACATTGCCGCCCTGCGCCACCGCAAGATCGAAGATCACGCTGCCCGGCTTCATCGTGGCGATCTGCGCGTCGGTGATCAGGCGCGGCGCGGCGCGGCCTGGGATCAGCGCCGTGGTGATGACGATATCCTGCTTGGCGATATGGCTGGAAACCAGCTCGGCCTGCGCCTTCTGGTATTCCTCGCTCATCTCGGTGGCATAGCCGCCCGCGCCTTCGCCTTCGATCCCGGCGACATTCTCGACGAAGATCGGCTTGGCGCCGAGCGACTGGATCTGTTCCTTGGTGGCCGAGCGCACGTCGGTCGCCGAAACCTGCGCGCCCAGCCGGCGGGCGGTGGCGATCGCCTGCAGGCCCGCAACGCCCACGCCCATGACGAAGGCGCGCGCGGCGGTGACCGTGCCGGCCGCGGTCATCATCATCGGGAAGGCACGGCCATAGGTATCGGCTGCCGCAATCACCGCCTTGTAGCCGGCGAGGTTCGACTGGGAGGACAGCACGTCCATCGATCTGCGCGCGGGTGATGCGCGGCATGAACTCCATCGCCAGCGCCTCGAATCCGGCGGCGGCATAGGCGTCGATCCGCTCGCGCTTGCGCGAAAGGATCGAGGATCGCGGCCACCCAGGCACCGGGCTTCGCGCCGGCGAGCAGCGCCGGCATCGGGCGCCTGAACGCCGAGGACGATATCGGCATCCTTCACCGTCGGCTGCCGCGTCGCCGATGCTGCGCCCCGGCGTCGGCATAGGCCGCATCGGTGATCGAGGCGTTCACCCCCGCGCCGGCCTCGACCGCGACAGAACCGCGCCCAAGGCGATGAATTTCTTGACCGTTTCCGGCGTCGCGGCGACGCGCGTTTCGCCAGCGGCTCGCTCTTTCAGAATTGCGATCCGCATGTGCGCCCCCCGAGCGTTACGTCAGGCGATCAGCGACGACGACGAGAAGTGCGATCACCGCGATCACCGGTACTGACCATTTGAGCAGTCGACATGAAGCCGCCGTAGGTCTGCTTTCCAGTCGTGACTGTCATGTCGTTTGCCGATGCCATCGAAGTGCGATTCCTTGCTCGAATGGTTGCCTAAATCTGCCGTTCGAAGGCCCTGCGTCTAGCGCCCGTATCGACAGCCGCGCTAGCTCAAGTCACCGTTCGTGCGAGGCACGTTTCAGCCTACCACTCAAATCTGCCCGCCGCGATACAGGCTTAATCCCGTCTTTACCCCCGGCTCGGCTAGATCCGACCGGCCCTGTAGCCGGCAGACGGAAAGCGAGCGGCAGATGATGGCGGATACGATGAGCCGAAGCCGGAAGCAGCGATTGCTGATGCTGATCGACGACGAGCCGGCGCAATGCCGGCTGATCACCGCGCTTGCCGCGCGCGAGGGCTGGCGCACGCTCGTCGCGAAGGATGCCGAAACCGCGATTGCCATGCTCGGCACGCGCGAGGGAATGCAGCTCTCCGCCATCATGCTCGACCAGTGGGTGCCGGGTGACGATGCCTGCAGCCTGATCGCCGAGCTCAAGATCGCGCCGCCCGGCCCTGCCGATCCTGATGCTGACCACCAGCGCCTCGCCGCTGCTGGCCGTGGAAGCGATGCGCGCGGGCGCGACCGATTATCTGGTCAAGCCGGTCGCGCCCGACCGGCTGATGCAGGCGCTGCGCAGCGCCACCACCCGCGAAGCGCCGCGCGACGAACTTGCGCCGCTGACCGAGAAGATGTCGGCCACGCCTCGATTTCGATGCGATGATCGGCACCGCTCCGCACCTTCCGCGCCGCGCTGGCCAAGGCCGCCAAGGCCGCGCGCGGGCATGGCCATGTGCTGATCGAAGGCGAAACCGGCACCGGCAAGGAAATGCTGGTGCGCGCGATGCACGCGCGCCAGCCCGCGCGCGAAGGCGCCGTTGCGGATCATCAACCTCGCGCGGCATTCCGCCCGAATTCGATCGAATCGGTGCTGTTCGGCCATGAAAAGGGCGCGTTTCCCGGCGCCTTCGACCGCCAGATCGGCGCGTTCCAGCATTGCGACGGCGGCACGCTGGTGCTCGACGAGATCGACCGCCTGCCGCCGGCGTTGCAGGAACGGCTTGCCGAAGCGCTCGCCAGCGGGATCGATCCGCCCGATCGGCGCACGGCACAGCTTCCGCGTCGATGTGCGCCTGATCGCGGCGAGCAACTGTCCGCTCGCCCGACTGGTCGAGGCCGGCCAATTCGATGCAGGACCTGCTACAAAGCTGGGCGCGACCCGCATCGTGCTTGCCGCCTTTGCGCGACCGCACCGGCGATATTGCCGGCGCTGACCCGCCATTTCCTCGCCCGCATCGGCGAGCAGCCGGGGCTGACGGCCGCTCGGCATCACCGACGGCGCGCTGGCGCTGCTCGCCGCCTATGACTGGCCGGGCAATGTCCGCCAGTTGCAGGCGGTCCTGTTCCGCGCGGCGGTGTTCTGCGATGGCGATGCGCTGACCGCCGAAGACTTCCCGCAATTGCTCGAACTGCTCGGCGAACATGCAGCGATCACCGCGGCAAGTCGCGCCACGAAGGCGTGGGCGTGCAGCTCTACACCGACGACGGCAATCTGCGCCCGCTGGAAGAGATCGAGGCCGACGTGATCCGCCTCGCCATCGGCCATTATCGCGGCCGCATGACCGAAGTCGCCCGGCGCCTGGGGATCGGCCGCTCGACGCTCTACCGCAAGCTCTCCGATCTCGGGATCGACGACGCGGCCTGAAGCCTGTCCGTACCGCACTTCGCTCCGCTTCCTAGCTGCCATTACCTTACCTTTGATAGGGTCTTCTTGCTGCACGGATGCGCAGGATGGATGCGGATAGTCCACGCCTGCGTTACGCAGTTGGCCAGGCAACGAAGCGATACAGACAGGAAGGACAATCATGACCGACGCATCCTCCTTCGCCGGGCGTAGCGCGCTCGTCACGGGCGCAGCCTCCGGAATCGGCGCGGCCACGGCGAAATGGCTCGACGATCATGGCATCGCCGGCTGATCCTGATCGACCGCGATGCCGACAAGCTTCAAGCGCTCGGACTGTCGTGCAATGCCGACCGCCATGTCGCCGACGTCGAGCGACCCGGCTTCTGGACCGAGCTTGAGGCGGCGATCCCCGAACTCGACCATGCCCTGATCAATGCCGGCATCGCCATGGGCGGTCCGATCGCGCAGCAACCTTTCGAAGAATGGCGCAGGATGATGTCGATCAATCTCGACGGCGCATTTCTCGCGCTGGGCGTCGTGCTGCGCTCAATGCTCGAAGCATGGCGGTGGCAGCGTCGTGATGACGTCCTCGGTCACCGCGGTGAAGGCGCTCCCCGGCGGTGGCGGCTATGCGGTCACCAAAGCCGGCATTGCGCATCTCGCGAAGATCGCCGCAGTGGAAAATGCCGACAAGAACATCCGCGTGAATGCGATCGCCCCGGGGGGAGTGGTGACCGCGATCTACGAGACGGACCCGAACTTCATCAAACTGATGGAAGAGAAAGGGCGCGAAGCCGCCTTCGCAGAAGCGGCATCGACCACGCCGATCGGGCGGTTCGCCTCGGCCGAGGAAATCGCCGATACGATCGGCTTCCTGCTGTCCGACCGATGCTGCCAACATCACCGGCGCCGTGCATGTCGAGCGACGGGGGGTTGTCGCTCTAGGCGGCCGGCAGCGCCGTGAAATCGGTCAGCGCCGCATCGCGCAGGCCGCGCCAGACGTTGCGCGCCTGCACCGTCTCGGCAACGTCGTGCACCCGCAGCAGTTGCACGCCGGCGTCCATCCCCTTCGAGCGCCAGTGCGAGCGATCCGCCGAGCCGCTGGTGCGCGGGCGCCTCGTTCGACAGCGCGCCGATCATCCGCTTGCGGCTGGCGCCCAGCAGCAGCGGCTGGCCGAGCGCGTGGAACAGCGGCAGCGCATTCAGCAGCGCGAGATTGTCGGCCAGCGATCTTGCCGAAGCCGATGCCGGGATCGAGCACGATCCGTTCGCGCGCGATGCCCGCGGCAATCGCCCGGTCGCGCGCGGCGGCGAGCCAGTCGAACACGTCGAACACGACATTGGCATAGTCGCCGTCGGCATGGAGATCGCTCGCCCTCACCCGGGCGCATGCATCAGCACCACCGGCACCCTGGCGCGGCGGCGAGTTCGAGGCTGCGCGGATCGTGGCGCAGGGCGGACACGTCGTTGATGATATGCGCGCCCGCCTGCAGCGCGGCCTCCATCACCGCCGGTCGCCGGGTATCGACGCTGATCGCCGCGCCCATCAGCGCGGCCGCCTCGACGGCCGGGATGACGCGCTTGATCTCGTCGCCTTCCCACACCGCCGCAGCGCCGGGCCGGGTGCTTTCGCCGCCGATGTCGATGATCGCCGCGCCCGCCTTCGAGCATGGCGGCGGCGTGGTCGTTCGCCGCTGACGGATCGTCGAGGAACTTGCCGCCATCGGAAAAGCTGTCGGGCGTGACGTTGAGGATGCCCATGACCTGCGGCTGATCGAGCCGGATCGTGCGCTCGCCGCATTGCAGCGGCGCGTGGACTTTGCTGCAGGTTGGCCCACTGCGCTGCGCCCTCGTCCGCAAGCTCGCCGGGAAGCGCGGCCAGCGCCGCCTGCATATGCCCTTCGCCGTGACCCGCTCGTTCGAGACGACCTTGCCGCCTTCGGCAACGATCAGCGCGAAATTCGTGCGCATAGACCAGCCGCCCGGCCGAGCCGGACTCGCATCGCCCTCGACGCTCTGCGGATTGGAGCACGCAGGCCCGATGGGGCGGATGTAGATGCCTTGGCCATCAATCCTCGATCGCGAGCAGATAGAGCTGCCGCAAGGCATCGAGCGGTTTGATCTCGCCTTCATGCTCCAGATGCCAGAAGGTCCAGCCGTTGCAGCTAGGCGCGCCTTGCAGGTTCTTGCCGACCGATGGATCGAGCCGATTTCCTTGCCCGAGCACCAGCGAGCCATCGGCGCGCACCGTGGCGGAATAGCGGCGCTTCCTGTCGAACAGCGCGGTGCCCGGCGGCGATCAGCCCGGCTTCGACCAGCGCGCCGAAGGCCACGCGCGGCGCGTCCTTGCGGCTCTGCATCGTCTTGAGCGCGCTTTCATCGAGCGGCAGCGCCATCTCGATCCGCTCCAGCGCGGCCTCGCGTATAAGTCGCCTCGCGCTCGCAGCCGATCCATTCGCGGCCCAGCCGCTTGGCGACCGCGCCGGTGGTGCCGGTGCCGAAGAACGGATCGAGCACGACATCGCCCTTGCTCGGTCGTCGCCAGCATCACGCGGTAGAGCAGCGCTTCGGGCTTCTGCGTCGGGTGGACCTTTGTGCCGCCCTTCTTGAGCCGCTCCGGCCCGCCGCAGATCGGGGATCACCCAGTCGGAACGCATCTGCAGTTCGTCGTTGAGCGTCTTCATCGCGCGGTAGTTGAAATGGTATTTCGCCTTCTCGCCCTGGCTCGCCCAGATCAGCGTTTCATGCGCATTGGTGAAGCGCGTGCCGCGGAAATTGGGCATCGGGTTGGACTTGCGCCAGACGATGTCGTTGAGAATCCAGAAGCCCAGATCCTGCAGGATCGCGCCGACGCGGAAGATGTTGTGATAGCTGCCGATCACCCACAGCGAGCCGTCGGGCTTCAGCACGCGGCGCGCTTCGGTCAGCCAATCGCGGGTGAACTCGTCATAGGCCGCGAAGCTGTCGAACTGGTCCCAATCGTCGGTCACCGCATCGACATGGCTGCCATCGGGCCGGTTGAGATCGCCGCCGAGCTGGAGGTTGTAGGGCGGATCGGCGAAGACCAGGTCGACGCTGGCATCGGGAAGCGAACGCATCGCCTCGATGCAATCGCCCGGCAAGATCTGCCCCAGCGGCAGCGCAGCCTTTTCGGCCACGACCTTGCGCGCCGCCGGACGCGATTTTACCAACACTTGTTCCACCATAAGACCCCCAGATTTATCCACAGGGTGAGTCCCCCGGAGTCCGACGTCAAGCGCGAATTCTAGGCAAACATGGTTAACGCCCCGCTAAGGTCAGTAGGAACGAAACGAGTCCGCCACTGCATATTGAGTCCATCTCGGTGGCGGAGACTCGATATATAGCGGTGTTGCTCCAATGACTCTGCCTTCGAGATAAGCGCAGAAAAATCCGCTTTGCATTGTCCGGTGATGGCTTAATCATCGGAAAGTCTGGCAAGTTGGGGAAAGGGCCAATCATGGCACTGCAAGTAATCGGGGCCGGTCTGGGCCGCACAGCTACATTTTCGATGAAGTTTGCGCTGGAGCATCTCGGTTTCGGTCCGTGCTACCATATGTCCGAAGTCTTTGCGCAGGCGCGGCGCAATGTCCCGCTGTGGCTGGACGTGGTGGCAGGCAAGCCGGATTGGGACGCGATCTTCGATGGTTTTCATTCCACCACCGACTACCCCGCTTGCTCGTATTGGCGCGAACTGGCGGACTATTATCCCGATGCCAAGGTTCTGTTGACCGTGCGGGATGCAGATAGCTGGTTCGATTCCGTCAGCGAAACGATCTTCTCGCCACGAATGCAGGATTCTTTGGCCGGCACACCGGTGGAGGCGATGATGCAGGGCACGATCTACTATGCATTCGGCGAAAAGATTGCCGACCGCGCTTTCATGACCGACTGGTTTGAACGCCGGAACCAGGAAGTGATCGACGCGATCCCGACCGAACGGCTGCTGGTCTATTCGCCGAAGGAAGGCTGGGAACCGCTTTGCGCATTCCTGGGCGTGCCAGTACCGAAAGGGCCCGTCCCCCGCGTCAACAGCCGCGACGAACTTGGCAGCGCCTCGGACGAGAAAGGCGGTCTTCCCCCCGATCCCGAGACGATGGAAAGATTCGCCCGCGAATATATCGACAAGCTCAAGGTGAAAGCCTTTTCCGCCTAGGCAAACCGGGCAGTGTTGGGGGTCCTTGCCATTGCACCGGGGGACGATCTAAAGGGCAGACATTGTCAATTTGATCCTAGACGGGAAGCCCAATGTCCACCGCCACGCAAACTGCCACTGACGTCTCCAAAGAAGTGGAGCGCGTTTTCGCGCTTCAGCAAGCTCATCAATGGGACGTCAAGGCTTCAAACGCCGAGCAGCGCAAGGCCAAGCTTGCCAAGCTGAAAGCCGCCGTGGAAGCCCATGCGAACGACATCGTTTCAGCGGTGCTTCAAGATACGCGCAAGCCCGAGGGTGAAATCCGCGTCACCGAAGTGATGAACATCACTTCCAACATCCAGCGCAACATCGATAATCTCGATGAATGGATGAAGCCTACCGAAGTCACGCCATCGCTTAATCCCAGCGACAAGGCGCAGATCCTGCACGAAGCGCGCGGCGTCTGCCTGATCCTCGGCCCCTGGAACTTCCCGCTGGGCCTGACTTTCGGCCCGCTCGCAGCGGCGGTCGCAGCCGGCAATTGCTGCATGGTGAAGCTGACCGACCTGTGCCCCGCCACCGCGCAGCATCGCGAAGAAGATCGTCGAGGAAGTGTTCGACGAAAACGAAGTGGCTCTCTTCGAAGGCGATGTCAGCGTTGCCACCGCCCTGCTCGACCTGCCGTTCAACCACATCTTCTTCACCGGCAGCACCCGCGTTGGCAAGATCGTGATGGGGGCCGCCGCCAAGCACCTTGCCAGCGTCACGCTGGAACTGGGCGGCAAGAGCCCCGTGATCATCGATGAAGGCGCGGATATCGACAAGATTGCCGCAGACCTTGCCGGTGCAAAGCAGTTCAATGGCGGCCAGGCCTGCATCTGCCCGGACTATGTCTTCGTCAGACAGGACCAGCAGGCCCGCGCTGGTCGAGGGCTTCAAGGCAAATGTCGCGAAAAACCTCTATTCCGAAGACGGCGCGATCAAGAAGGAAGGCATCGCGCAAATCGTGAACGAGGGCAATTTCAAGCGAGTGAAGAGCCTGTTCGACGACGCAGTTTCCAAGGGCGCGACCGTTGCAGTGGGCGGCAAGCTGGAAGAGGAGGATCTGACGATTCACCCGACCATGCTCACCGACGTCACCCCGCAGATGACGATCCTCCAGGAAGAGATTTTCGCGCCCGTCCTGCCGGTGATGACCTATGACGATCTCGATCAGGTGATCGGCTATATCGAAGCGCGTGATAAGCCGCTGGCGCTCTATATCTTCAGCGACAACCAGGCCAATGTGCAGAAGATCCTGAACCGCACCTCATCGGGCGGCGTCACCGTCAACGGCGTATTCTCGCATTATCTGGAGAACCAGCTGCCCTTCGGCGGCGTCAACCAGAGCGGCATGGGCAGCTATCACGGCTATTTCGGCTTCAAGGCCTTCAGCCACGAGCGCGCTATCTACATGCACCAATAGACCGGACTATTTCCGGTCAGGCGGCGCGAACAATCGCTTCCGCCTCGATTTCGACCTTGATCCCCGGGTGATAGAGCGCGCTGATCGCGACCAGCGTACCCGTGGGACAAGTCGGCTTGAGATGGCGAGTGAAGGCCGCGCTCACTGCGTCGGCATAGGCGATATCAGTCACAAACATGCGGATGCGCACGACATCCTCCATCGCCCCGCCCAATTCCTCGATATAGGAGCGGATCTGGCGGAAAATTTGCTCGGCCTGTTCGCCGGCGTCATCCGGTGGCGGCGAGCCATCCGCTGTCGTTCCAGAAACGATGATCCTATCGCCCACGCGCATCGCGCGGGTAAAGCCGGTCGCATCCTCAAATGCAGACAGGGGCGCGATACGTTGCCGGTCAGTCATCGGGATCTCCTCTTCCTCGCGTATAGTGTTGCCCCGCAAGACCTCACGAAGCAAGCCGGTTCGAAGCCGCGATTAGAGAAATGCCGACGCTCGCCCAATCCTACAGTAGCGCGAATTGCGCTACCGGAGCAAAGCTGCGGCGGTGTAGCGGGCATGGTCCGTGGCGGTTCAGTGCATCTAGGTGCTCTTGAGTGCCGTAGCCCTTGTTGCGTTCCCAGCCGTAATGCGGGTGGTCGCGGGCGGCCTCGCACATATGACGGTCCCGCCAGGTCTTGGCCAAAATCGAGGCAGCGGAAATGCAAGGCTCCAGCGCGTCGCCTCCCACGATCGGCCGCGCCGTCCAGCGCCATTCCTCGCGCCGCCCGGCAGGCGTGAGATTGCCGTCGACTAGAACTTCGCCCGGCTCCGCGCCCAGCGCGTCGCACATGCGCCCAACCGCAAGCGTCATCGCCAACATCGTGGCCTGGAAAATGTTGAGCCGATCGATCGCATCGACATCGACGACACCGATGCCCCAGGCACAACAGGCCCTGATTTGTCCCTCCAGATCTTCGCGCCGGGCAGCGCTGAGTTTCTTGGAATCGGCAAGCCCTTCAGGTCGCGGCTTGCACAGAACCACAGCAGCCGCCACAACCGGTCCAGCCAGCGGGCCGCGACCGGCTTCGTCCACACCAGCGACGATCGGTTCGCGCCCAAGCATGGCAACGAAATCAGGATGAGGAATTGCTGACATCATGAATGGATCGATCCGTTTAGCCGCCTTTTTCCCTGTCGCGCTGCTACTCGCAAGCTGCGGCGCGGGCAATTCCGGGGATAGTTCCGCCCAGTCCGTTTCCACCAATGCACCGGGCGACAAGGCATTCCCCTTTGAGATCGCCGAGATGGGCAGTCTGGCGGAGCCTTGGGCCACAGCTTTCGAACCCGGCACAGGCAATCTATTCATTACCGAAAAGGCCGGCACGATAAAATTCTTCCAGCCGGCGCAATGGCAAGTGGGGTACGGTTACCGGCGATTTGCCGAAAGTGGATTATGGCGGTCAGGGCGGACTGGGCGACTTCGCGTTTGCGCCCAATTACGCCTCAAGCAAGCGAGTCTATCTTAGCTGGGTCGAAGCGGGTGACGGCGATACGCGCGGCGCTGCGGTGGGGCGCGGCAAGCTGATCTGCGAAGGCCAGGACAATTGCCGCATCGAAGGGCTGGAAGTGATCTGGCGCCAGACGCCGAAGGTGGAAGGGCGCGGCCATTATTCTCACCGGATAACCTTCTCACCTGACGGTGCCTATCTCTTCATCGCCAGCGGAGAACGCCAGAAGCAGGAACCGGCGCAGGATCGCAGCAACAATCTCGGCACGGTCGTTCGGCTGCTCCCGGACGGCACGCCAGCGCCCGGCAATCCTTTTGCAAGTGAAGGCGGGACGGCGGCCGAGATCTGGTCTTACGGCCATCGCAACATCCTGGGTTTGCATTTCGATCCCCTCGGCCAGTTGTGGGATCTCGAACACGGACCGGCGGGCGGCGACGAACTCAATCTGGTAAAGCCCGGCAACAATTACGGATGGCCGCTGGTTTCGGGCGGTAACCACTACAACGGCACTCCAATTCCAGACCATTCGACCCGGCCGGACCTGGCCCCTCCCGCGATCAACTGGACTCCGGTGATCGCTCCGGGAGATTTCACCTTCTACACAGGCGAAATGTTTCCCCAATGGCATGGCAATGCGCTCTTGACCGGACTCGGCTCGCAGGCGCTCGTGCGTGTGACCTTCAATGGCGAGGACGCGAACAGAGGCCGCTCGGTACGATTTCGGCACGCGTTTGCGCGACATCGAACAGGGTCCCGACGGCGCGCTGTGGGTGGTCACGGACGGCGCTGACGGCAAGCTGCTGAAGCTCACCCCAGCAAAGTAGATCTTCGATCGGCAGGCCCATTCCCAGCTTTTGATTGCGTGGCCGCGCGCTTGCCACTATCCGCGCGCGGCCCATGGATCAGTCGACAACCACCCTCATTCCGCTCGAGCAGGTCGAACCCGCGATGATCGAGGAGGTGCTTGATCGCGCCTTCGGGCCGGAGCGCCACCTGCGCACGGCCTACAAGATCCGCGATGGAATGGACTGGCTCCCCGCTCTCAGCTTTGCCGCGCTCGACGATGACGAGATGCTGGTCGGCACGATCCAGGTTTGGCCGGTGGCGCTGACCGATCCCGACGGCCGCGCGCATCCTATGCTGATGATCGGCCCAGTCGCCGTCATTCCGGAGCGCCAGCGCGAAGGCTTCGGCCAGGCGCTGATGCTGGCGATGCTGTCCGCACTCGATGCGCGAGCGGAACTGCCGCAGGTGCTGATCGGCGATGCCGATTATTACGGCCGCTTTTTCGGCTTCTCCGCCGAACCGACTGCCGGCTGGAGCCTCCCGGGCTTCTGGGAGCCCGACAGGCTGCTGGTGCGCTGCGACAATCCCGCCGTACTTCCAGCCAAAGGTATGCTCGGGCCTTGGCTAGGATAGTCCGATCTGGCAACGCTCGGCCATGAGCGTGTTCCTGGGCAAATTGACGCGGGTGTTCGAGGAAGGTCACGGGATTCGACCCGCCTGGACTGAGGAACGATGCCGCCCTGGCGCCGATCGGAGAAATACGCCCGGCCGCCGTGCTGATCGGCGTGACCGACCGGCCGGATCCTGGCATCCTGCTGACCTATCGCCCGCTCGAAATGCGGCAACATGCCGGACAGGTCGCCTTCCCCGGCGGCAAGCTGGATCCTGGCGAAGATGCCATCACCGCCGCCCTGCGCGAGACACACGAAGAGCTGGGCATCGATCCAGCTGCCATATCCGTGGTGGGTGCGACTGACCGCTTCGTGACCGGCACTGGCTACGACATCACACCGGTGCTTGGCATGATGCAGCCCGATTTGCGCATCACGCCCAATCCGGCGGAAGTTTCAGGGTGGTTCGAGGCCCCTCTGCGTTACATCTTCGACCCGGCCAACCGTGTCCGCAAGCGGGCCATTTTCGGCGGCCGCCAACGCGAATACACAGAGATCGTGTGGGAAGGTCATCGCATCTGGGGCGTCACGGCCGCGATTATCGAGAACCTCTCGGTGCGTCTTGCCTGGGAGGGGCTGCTCGATGACTGAGTATCTGCCTGCAGCCCCTTGGACGCAGCGCGAAGATCTCGCAAAGCTCGTAATTGCATTGGGAGGTCCGGCCAATGCGCGCTGGGTCGGCGGGGCGGTGCGGGACACATTGCTGGGTGAGCCAGTCAAGGATGTCGATTGCGCCACGAAGCTGGAACCACTCGATGTGATGCGCCGCCTAAACCGCGCCGGGATAATGTCGGTGCCCACAGGGATCGATCACGGGACAGTCACGGCAGTACTTGCCGAAGGTCCCGTGGAGATCACGACGCTGCGGCGCGATGTCGCGACCGACGGACGGCGGGCGACCGTGGAATATGCCAGCGATTGGCAAGAAGATGCCGCGCGCCGCGATTTTACGATCAACGCACTCTTTGCAGACCCAGAAACCCTGGAGATCGTCGACTATTTTGACGGACTCGTTGACTTGAACGCCCGGCGCATCCGCTTCATCGGCGATGCGCGCGAACGTATCCGTGAGGATCACTTGCGCATCCTGCGTTATTACCGGTTCCAGGCCCGCTTTGCCTCGCAGCTCGATGAAGAGGCTGAAGCCGCCTGCGCCGAACTTGCGGGAACGCTCAAAGGCCTATCGCGAGAGCGAGTGGCTATGGAGCTCCTGACCCTGCTGGGCCTACCTGATCCCTCGCAGACGATCTCCAGGATGCATTCTCAGGGTGTTCTGGCAGTTATCCTGCCCGAGGCAACCCGCGGCACGGTCGAAGCGCTGGAGCGGCTCGTGGCAGCCGAAAATGCGGCACTTGTGGCTCCCCACCCAATCCGCCGGCTCGCCGCGCTACTGCCGCCCTCGCCGCCGGTGGCTGAAGGCGTCGCTGCACGACTGCGCCTCTCGAAGAACCAACGCACCCGTCTTTATTGCGCTGCCGAACGGACCGCCGAGGACGCCGCCGCCCCGCGCGCCCTTGCCTATCGCGAAGGCCGCGAATGCGCGATCGACCGGCTACTCCTTGGCCAAGGGGATATTGGTGCCCTCGCCGGCTGGGAGATCCCCGATTTCCCACTCAAGGGCGGAGAGATCGTTGCACTCGGTATCGCCAAGGGCCCAGAGGTGGCGCGTATCCTGCGGCGTGTAGAGGCCAGCTGGATCGAAGAGGGATTTCCCTCCCGCGAACGGGTCGACCAACTACTGGCGAATGAACTGGGCGCCTGAACGCCAACCAGTTTCCGCCTTCATCGCCGCTTCATCACCAAATTGGTAGGACATCGGCGGTTGCCAACCTTCCTATTTGGTGGAACAGAGGCTTCCACATATCGCGAGCACCAGTAGTTCCTTCGGGAATTGCGCGATCCGTCCCTTGAGGCGCTGCTGCCTCACCTTGCTGGCTTGATGTCGGCACTTTTCGGATCGTTTCATGCGCACCGGCGTTTTCGTCAACAGCGCGCTCGTTTCCCGTTCTTGCGTCTCAAATGCGCAGGGTTTCGCTCGAAAGTCGGGCAATTGATGTTTGGTTTGTAAGTTACGGAGTAGATTCATGAAAATTTCCAGACTGATCGCTGCAACGCTGTTGGCAGCGGCGAGTGTGCCTGCTGTGGTGAGCGCACAAGCTGAGGCCCCCAAGGTGGAAGTGGCCGTCGGCACTATGGTTTTCGGCCCGCAAGGCGCCGAAGTCGGCAAGGTAACGGAAGTGGGCAATGGCTACGTGGTCGTCGATACGGGCACCAATCTGGCCACCTTGCCTTCGGATGCATTTGGCCGAAATCCGCAAGAACAGGTCATCATCAGCATGACCAAGTCTCAGCTCGATGCGGCAATCGCGCAGGCGACACAGGAAGCGGAAGCCAAGTTGGCTGCCGCGCTGGTACCCGGTGCAGCCGTGAGCACCGCTGACGGCGTACAGGTCGGCACCGTCGGAACGGTCAATGCTGACGGAACCGTAGTGCTTGCCCACAACACGGCTGGCGAAATCGCGCTTCCGCGCAACCAGTTCACAACCGATGCAAATGGCGCAGCCGCGCTGGTATTTACCGCCGAGCAACTCAACGCAGCACTCGCTCCGAACCAGGAAGCAGCCGCCGCATTGGAGGCAGCGCTGGTTTCCGGAGCCGCGGTCGCTACCTCGGACGGAATTTCGGTCGGCACAGTCAAGGATATCAACGCCGATGGCACCGTGGTTGTTGAGCGTAGCTCGGGACCGATCGCTTTTCCCAAGGATCAATTCACGGTGAATTCCGATGGCGCACTGGCGCTTCGCTTCACTGACGAGCAGCTCAAGGCCGCGCTCGGCGGCGGCTAAGATCTAGTCAGCTAGCTACGAGAAGGGGCCGGACGCGAGAAATCGCTTCCGGCCCTTTTCATTTTCAGAACCTGTTGTCGCGCGGAAATCCTTGTGGCGGCAGACGGCCTGCTGCGCCGCGAGCAACCTTCCACATTTGGATGTCGTTTTCCGTCCGTGTGCGGCCGCTTTCGCCGCCCATCGTCCAGCTGAGTCCTTCCTCCAGATTGAGCGTGGTCGCATCGCCAAGGCCGCCGTCGCGATAGCGCTGCAACGCCACCCCCTGCCCGCGCGCCATCACAGGCAGTTCGTCGAGCGCGAAAATCACCAGCTTGCGATTGTCACCCACCACGGCGACGTGATCGTGGCCTTCGCCGCATCGGTCGCGACCACGGCAAGTTTCACGCCGGCCTTCAGGTTCACCACCTGCCGGCCCTTGCGTGTCTCGGCCAGCAGTTCGTCCATCGCGGCGGCAAAGCCCTTGCCGTTGGTAGCGGCGAGCAGCAGCTGGGCCTTCGGCCGGTGGACCAGCAGCGCGACGATCGCCGCATCGGCATCGATATCGAGCATCGTCCGGATCGGCTCGCCAAAGCCGCGCGCGCCGGGAAGCTTGTCGGCAGCCGAGCGTGTAGAACCGCCCGTTGTCGGCAGCGAGCAGCAGCTTGTCGGTGGTCTGCGCGTGGAGCGCGAAGGCAGGACCGTCGCCTTCCTTGAACTTCAAGTCCTGATCGAGCGGCAGATGGCCGCGCGCGGCGCGAATCCAGCCTTTTGCGGAGAGGATCACGGTGACCGGCTCCTTCTCGATCATCGCGTCCATGCTGAATTCGACCGTCGGCGCCGCCTCGGCAATCGTCGTGCGGCGGCGGCCGAGCGCGGTATCTTCGGCGTAGTTCTTGCGCAGCGCAGCGAGATCGCGCTTCAGCCGGGTGCGCTGGCGGGCCGGGCTAGCCAAGCAGCGTCTCGAGCTCTTCGCGCTCGGCCAGCAGATCGTCGCGCTCCTTGCGCAGCTCCATTTCCTCCAGCTTGCGCAAGCTGCGCAGCCGCATGTTGAGGATCGCTTCGGCCTGCCGGTCGGTCAGCTCGAACTCGGCCATCATCACCGGCTTGGGCTCGTCCTCGGTGCGGATGATCTCGATCACCCGGTCGAGGTTGAGGAAGGCGATGATGTAGCCGTCGACCAGTTCGAGCCGCTCGGCGATCTTGTCCGAGCCGATGCCTGCGCGCGGCGCTGGAGGATGTCGATCTGGCTGCGACCCAATTGCCGAGCAGCTCCTTCAGCCCCATCACCATCGGCGTGCGCGTGGCATCGAGCACGTTGAGATTGAGGCTGAAGCGCTTTCGAGATCGGTCAGCTTGTAGAGGCTTTCCTTGAGCAGCTCCGGATCGACATTGCGGCTCTTGGGCACGAGCACGATGCGGATCTGCTCGTCGCTTTCGTCGCGCACGTCCTCGAGGATCGGCAGCTTCCGGTCGGCGATCAGCTGCGGCGATCTGTTCGATCAGCTTGCCCTTTTGGCACCTGATAGGGGATTTCGGAGATCACGAGCTGACACTGCCCGCCGCCCAGCCGCTCGATCCCGGCGTCGCGATCCTCGTCCTCTTCCGCCTCGGCGCGCGTGGAAGCGCCCGCGCACGCGGAAGCTCCCGCGCCCGGTTCGATAGGCGCGCGATCGCTGGCGGCGCTGTCGACGATCACCCCGCCGGTCGGCGAAATCCGGGCCGTGGAACAGCTCCATCAGCCGGGCGTGCTCGACATGCGGATTGTCGATCAGCTCCAGCGTCGCGTCGATGATCTCGGCGACGTTGTGGCTGGGAATGGTGGTCGCCATGCCGACCGCGATCCCGCTGGAGCCATTGGCGAGCAGGTTGGGGAACAGGCCGGGGAAGATCTCCGGCTCTTCCTCCTCGTCGTTGTAGGTCGGGATGAAGTCGACCGTGCCTTCGTCGAGCCCGGCCATCAGCTCGATCGCGGTCCTGGTCAGCCGCGCTTCGGTGTAGCGGTAGGCGGCGGCATTATCGCCGTCGATATTGCCGAAATTGCCCTGCCCTTCGACCAGCGGATAGCGCAGCGAGAAATCCTGCGCGAGGCGGACCATCGCGTCATAGAGCGGCGGTATCGCCATGCGGGTGATACTTGCCGATCACATCGCCGACCACGCGGGCCGATTTCTTGAACGCGTTGGCCGGGTCGAGCTTCAGCTGCCGCATCGCCCACAGCAGGCGGCGGTGGACCGGCTTCAGCCCGTCGCGCAGATCGGGCAGCGAACGCGCGGTGATCGTCGACAGCGCATAGACGAGATAGCGCTCCGACAGCGCGGAATCGAACGGAGCATCGACGATGGCGTCGAAAGGATCGGTGGATTCGTCTTCGGTCGTGGTGGCCATGCGAGCCGCCCTATCACCGCGACGGACCGCACCAAAGCCCGGAACGCAGTCAATCCCCAAACCGTTCGATAAGTATGCCCAACTCAAAGGAGAGCAACATGACCAAACGCGTGATGATCCTCGCGACAGACGGATTTGAACAATCCGAACTGACCGGACCAAAGGAGCGCCTGGAGAAAGCGGGATTCGAAACTACCGTTGTAAGCCCGGAAGGCGGAGAGATCCGTGGGTGGAAGCACACCGATTGGGGCGACAGCGTCAAAGTGGATATGACCTTGGACGATGCCGAAGCATCGGACTTCGACGCCTTGGTTTTACCGGGCGGTCAAATGAACCCGGACAAACTGCGCCTCGACGATCAAGCAGTGCAAATGGTCCGAGACTTCGCCAAGGCAAACAAGCCATTGGCGGCTATTTGTCATGGACCCTGGCTTCTCATCGAGGCCGGGGTAGCCGACGGACGCACGCTGACCAGTTGGCCCTCTATCCGAACAGATCTGAAAAATGCGGGTGCAACGGTGGTGGACAAGGAAGTCGTCACTGACGGTAATATCATAACGAGCCGAAAGCCCGACGACATACCGGCATTCAGCGATGCATTGATTGAAATGCTGAACGAGACCGCAGGCCGTGCCAGAACTGCTGAAACCGTTCAGTAGTCTTGTGCGTCCCGTGTCTCCCGGGGAATTCGCACGGTTAGTCCTTCGAGGTCCTGGCTAAGCACGATCTGGCAGGAAAGCCGGCTGGTGCGTTCGACGGCGGCGGCCAGGTCGAGCATGTCTTCCTCGTCGTCGCTGGCCGCTTTTGAGCCGGTCGAACCAAGCGGGGTCGACGATGACGTGGCAGGTAGAGCAGGCCATCTGCCCCTCACAGGTGCCTTCCAGTGGCAAGCCCGCGGCCTGGCCCACCTCAAGCAGTGAGATGCCCTCCGCCCCTTCGGCATCCACTTTGTCGCCCCTTGCGGTGATGAAAGTAACCTTGACCATGCCTACCCTTGTGCCGCCGCGGCGAGATTGATCTTTTCGGCCGCCCTTTCAAGCTGTTCAAGTGTTGTATAGCGTCCCAGCCCTAGACGTATCGAGCCCTTCGCCTCCGCTTGCGACAGACCGAGCGCCCCGAGGATGCGGCTTGGCTTCTTCGTTTCGCTTGCACAGGCCGAACCGGCAGAGAAGCAGACATCGCGCACGTCCGACATAAGCCGCGGAACATCCAACCCTTCCCGGCGGATGTTCAAATTGCCATTCCAGCGGTATTGCGAACTTCCATTGAGCGCCCAGTCGGCAAACAATTCGCGCGCCTTGGCCCATAGCGCCTCGATATGGGCAACATCTTCAAGCAACCGCTCCTTGGCCAGATGGGCGGCAGCGCCAAACCCAGCACACAAAGCAGGGCTGAGCGTGCCCGAGCGTAGCCCACCTTCCTGTCCCCCGCCGGTAACAATCGGCTCAATCTCGACACCCTCGCGGATCCACAGCGCGCCGATGCCTTTGGGCCCGTACATCTTGTGGCCGGTGATCGCGATCATGTCGGCTTGGGCCGGCGGCGCAATCTTGCCCGCGCCCTGCACCGCGTCGCAGATGAACAGTGCGCCCGCTGCATGTGCCCGCTCGGCAAGAACGTCGACCGGCTGGATCGTGCCGATCTCGTTATTCACCTGCATCACCGAAACAAGTCCCACGCCTTCGGGGAAGGCGACCTGCGGATCGACCAAGCCATCGCTATCCACTGGCAGGATCGCCAGGCGTCCCGCAACTGCTTCAGCCGTACGCAGCACGGCGGAATGTTCGATTGCGGACACTGCCATCGCGGCGCGCGCTCGCCCGGCCTTGCTGCCGCGGATCGCCATATTAAGCGCTTCGGTCGCGCCGCTCGTAAAGATTACTCGCCCGCCCGGGGGTAACAGACCGGCTATCTGATCGCGAGCCACCTCCACGGCGGCTGCGGCTTGCCGACCGAGCCTGTGCGAGCTGTGAGGATTGCCGAAGCCCCCGCCTTCCGCCCCATCCAGCCATAGGAGCATCGCCTCCTTCGCTTCCGGAGCGAGCGGCGTAGTCGCCTGATTGTCGAGATAGATCATGCCGCCTTCTCGGCCGCCTGGCGCGCCAGGGCAATCCAGGTATCGGCGAACCGATCCACCTCATTGCGCGTGGTGTTCCAGCCGAGGCTTACCCGGATCGTGCGGTTCGCCAAATCAGGATCGAGCGCCATCGCTTCGAGCACATGGCTGCGCTTTAGGCTGCCCGACGAACAGGCGCTGCCCTGCGACACGGCAATACCGGCCATGTCAAAGCGCATAAGTTGCGCACTGCCCGACATTGCAGGCATGGCTATGGCGTGGATGTAAGGCGTCGGACCAGCAAGCAAATCTTCGATGCAGGTGCCGCCGAGTCTCCGAACCTCTGTCTTGAGACTTTCGATAGCCTCAAGCACCTCCGCATCGACATAAGGCCCCGCGCAAGCCTCAAGTGCTGCCGCCATGCCCATTGCTCCGGGCAGATTCTCAGTTCCCCGTCGATATCCGCGCTCCTGCCCACTTGACGGTTCGAGCATCGCGAAATCCTTGACGAGCAGCGCACCGATACCCGGCGGTCCGCCCAGCTTGTGAGCCGAGACGATCGCAATATCGACATCGGCGGGCAGCAGGAATTTGCCTGCGCTCTGCGCTGCATCGACCACCACGAGCCCGGCAGTCTCGTGGACCAGCGCGGCAATCGCGGTGATATCCTGCGCATTGCCAGTTTCAGAATTGACTGCCTGGATTGCCACTATTGGTGCGAATTGACCTTCCAGCGCATCGGCCAGCTCGTCGAGATCGAGTGCGCCGTCGTTTCGAACCGGCAGCCGCTCCGCATCGGGAGCAGCCTTGAGCACGGATTCGTGCTCCACCTGGCTCACGAAACGCGCGCCTCCCTTGGCCCTGCCCAGCGCAAGATCTGCGCCTTCGCTGGCGCCTGAAGTGAAGATCAATTCGCCGTCCCAACCAAGTGAAGCCTTGATCCTGCCTCGCGCATCTTCGAGCGCGGCGCGCGCCCTGCGGCCTTCAGCGTGCGGGCTGGAAGGGTTGGCCCATATCTTCATACCTTCCGCCACTGCAGCCTCCGCTTCCGGGCGGATCGGCGTCGTCGCCGCGTGATCGAGATATATTCGTGCCGTCATCAGGTGTTATTGCGGTCTGTCCACGCTGAGCAATTGCGAAAATCGGGGGTGTCCTTATATAGCCACCAACTTCCCGCGCGCCAGCCGCGCATCCACATATCAAATTTCGAGAGCCACCTATGCCCTCAGTTATCTTTCCCGGTCCCGAAGGCCGTCTCGAAGGCCGCTTCCAGCCAGCAGCCGCGCCCGCGTGCGCCCGTGGCGATGATCCTCCATCCCGCATGCCCAAAGCGGCGGCACGATGAACGACCGCATCGTCGCAGCGTCTGTACAAGACCTTTGTCGATCGCGGCTTCGCCACCCTGCGGTTCAACTTCCGCGGCGTCGGCCGCAGCCAGGGCAGCTTCGACAACGGCGTCGGCGAACTCTCCGACGCAGCTTCCGCGCTCGACTGGGTCCAGTCGCATCCACCCCGAGGCGCAGACCACCTGGATCGCCGGCGTGCAGCTTCGGCGCGCTGATCGGCATGCAACTGCTGATGCGGCGGCCGGAAATTCGCGGCTTCATCTCGGTCGCGCCGCCCGCGAACATGTATGATTTCAGCTTCCTCGCGCCCTGCCCGGCATCCGGCATCATCGTCCAGGGCGTTGCCGACACGGTCGTTCAGCCTCTGGCGGTGCAGAAGCTGGTCGACAAACTGCGCACGCAGAAGCACATCACCATCCATCACGACGAAATTCCGCGCGCCAACCACTTCTTCGAACATGAGCTCGAAGAGCTGATGCTGTCGGTCGACAATTATCTCGATTTCCGCCTGTCGCCCGACTGCCCGATCAAGTGAGGCCGCGCGGCTCCTGCCGCAGAAATCCTGAATGAAGACGCGTGGGGGCGCCGGTTTAGCCGGTCGCCCCCTTCGCCGTTGAAGCCCCCTTGCCGACGCGGTCGCAAGAGAGTAATGTTATGTTATTATATAACGGTTGCCCGCACTCCAGCTTACCCCTTCAACATAAAGGGCAGCCGGAAAGGAGAGAGTGCAATGGCTTATACAGACCGTCTGAGCGGAACCAGCCGCGCAACTTCGATTGCCACGGTGGGCCTGATCCACGCAGCGATCGGCGCCGCATTGATCTATGGATTTGCTCCGAACATCATCAACATCATCGAAGACGGGCCCCTCAAGGTGATCACCGTGCCGGTTGATCCGCCCCCGCCTCCACCGACAGACAAGGTGGAAGAAACGAAACAGACTGAGGGTTTCGTCGCTCCACCGCGGCCCGTGATCGATGTCATTCCGGCGCGACCAGAAATCCTCGTGACTGAAATTCGATTGCCCACAATTACCACAGATTTCACTGTGAGACCGCCACAAGAAGTGGGTCCCACACAGCCTACCTTTCGTCCCAAATCGGCCGCCCCCGCCAACGATCCTTCGCGTTGGGCCACGACTTCGGACTATCCCTCCAACGCATTGCGGCGCGAAGAGCAGGGTATCAGTCGTTTCCGCGTAGTCGTCAGCAGCGATGGACGAGCAATCGAATGTGAAATTACAGCCTCGAGCGGTTCACAACTACTCGATGCCAAGACCTGCGAACTCGTGACGCGCCGGGCGAAATTCGAACCCGCGACTAATGATGCGGGAGAGCGAATCGTAGGCACATATTCCAACGCCGTTCGCTGGCAGCTGCCCAAGTAATTCCAATACCGCCTGCCTGGAATGTTCCGGGTAGGCGGTTATTCGCCCAGTTCCCCAGCTCGCTCGACCGGTGCCACCCCATCTGCATCAGGCAGCGTCCAGATCAACACATTTACGATCGCCACGAGGGCCAGCACCACCATCAGCCCGGCCTGCTTCAGCGAGCCGCCTTTACGCCACAGCACAAACGCACCGATCAAGAGCGCGATCGCGGCGAGTACGACCAAAGATAGGACAGCATCAAGCATAGCCAGGGCCTAAACTGCTTTGGCCGGGCAGGAAAGTCCGGCGCGCGATTTGACAGATGCGAAACACCTCGACACAGACGCATCATGCAAAACCGGATACATTTGAAACCAGATCGGCGCCAGTTTCTTGCCGGCCTCGGTGCGAGCATTTCGTTTGTTGCCATGGAAGCCTGCGCCCCGCGCATAGGCTCAATCGCTCCCGCAAAAGCTGCGACGCTTTCTCCCGCCGACGCACTCCTCGACAGGATCGCCTGGAATCTCATCGAGCACTCGCCCGGCACTGCGACCGGCCTAGGCATCGATACTGGCGAGCATGCCTATCTTCGCTATCGCCTGGGAGACGCATCCCCCGCGGGCATCGCCAGCCTCGCCGAGACCATCCGCAGTGACCTTGCTGAGGTGCGGGCTTTGGACAAGGCTGGACTGGACCCCAAGACCCTTACCAGCTTGGAAGTCGTCGAGAGCGCATACGGCACCGCTATGGAAGGCTTCGCCCTGCCCTATGGCGACATTTCGGTCGGAGGTTGGCGCAACGCGCCTTACGTGGTGATCCAGAACGTTGGCGCCTACCTCGATGTACCGCGCTTTCTGAGCTCCGACCATCCCATTGCAACGCGTGAGGACGCGGAAGCCTACCTCGCCCGCCTGGAGGAGTTCCCCTCCATTCTCGATGGCGAGCGTGAACGCATGGAAGCTGCGACCGCGCATGGAGCGATTCCTCCCAGTTTCCTGCTCGATGCTGCGATTGGACAGATGGAGAGCACGCTGGCGGATTCGCGCGAGGGCGGCGGTCTCGTCACGTCTCTTACTGACCGGACGGGGGATATTCCTGGAGATTGGGAAATCCGGGCCAAGGGGATCGTACAAGACCGCGTCTCGCCTGCACTTGAAAGGCAGCTAGCCCAGCTTCGCCTCCAGCGCACAAATGCCACGCAGGACGCCGGCCTGTGGGCACGCCCGCAAGGAGAAGAATGGTATCGCTGGGCGCTCAAAGCGGCGACCACGACGACGCTGGAGCCGGACGAAATTCATAAGCTAGGCCTTGAACAGGTGGCGGAAATCCATGGGCGGATGGACGCTATCCTGAAAGGCATCGGCTATTCGTCTGGATCAGTCGGTGAGCGAATGATCGGTTTGGCGGAAGATCCGCGCTATAAATTCCCGAGCGGCGACCAGGGACGCGCACAAATCATGCAATTCATGCAGCGATCGTATCGCGTGGATCAGAGCTCAGATGCCGCGCGCTTTCGGAAAGCTTGTCAAAGCCGATCTGGAAATCCGCCGACTGCCGCTTTCCGAAGAGCCCGGCGCCCCATTTGCCTATGGCGGGGCGGGCTCGATCGACGGCAGCATTCCGGGCAAGATCTGGCTTAATTTGTTAGATACCGACTATCACCGGACTTACACTCTGGCGACGCTGGCGTTTCACGAGGGCATTCCTGGCCACGTATGGCAGGGCGAATATGCGAACCAGCTGCCCCTGATCCGCTCAATCCTTCAGTTTAACGCCTATTCGGAAGGCTGGGCTCTTTACGCCGAGCAGCTTGCAGACGAACTCGGCGCGTACGAAGAGCATCCCGAATGGCGACTAGGTTATCTGCAGGACCAGGCGTTTCGCGCCTGCCGGTTGGTGGTGGACACAGGCCTACATGCCAAACGTTGGACACGCGAACAGGCTATTGATTGGTTTCATAGTACAAATGGCCAATCGCTCGACGAAGTCACTCGCGAAGTTGACCGCTACTGCAGCTGGCCCGGCCAGGCCTGCGGTTACAAGATCGGGCAGAATGAAATTTTGCTGCAAAGATCAAACGCGCAGGCTGCTTTGGGCAATGCCTTTGACCTGCGCGAGTTTAATGATCAATTGGTGACTGTCGGCAACGTTCCGCTCGACGTACTGGCGGCGAACGTCGAGCGATACGTGGCGGCGGCCCGCTGAGCCGGTATTATTCGTTGATTTCGTCTTCAACGGTTTCCGAGGCTGATTCGAGATCTTCCCCCGCGCCGGAGACAGTGTTGCAAGCGGCAAGAGTCAGCGAAAAGAGACCAACCGATATGGCGGTAAAGATCGTGCGTTTCATGTTCATTCTCCAATACCTACCCGCCTGAGAGACAACCGACAGGCATTCAGGCGGTTCCCGCGCGGCCCCTCCGATGCTGCTCACTGGGAATTGTCAGCATGGTATTTCTGGCGCGAGTATGTCGCGTAATCGCCAGAACGGACAAAGATCTGACAGCGTTATTTCGCACCCGCAGCAATAGTGACGTCGATCAGTCACGGCTTCGTCGCCAAAGATTCTCCGAACGGCAAACAAGCATTCAAAAACCCTCTCCACTGCTGCGCTGCAACAAAAGCAGCATGAGGGTTCAATATGCGATTCGTTTCGACCAAATTTCGCGTCATGGCAGGTGTGGGCATCACCGCTCTGGCAGTCTCTTCCCCCGCACTTGCGCAAGAAGCAGCAATCGGTGCCTATACAGGCGCCGAACTCGCTGAAATCGTGGTGACCGGACAGGCTACCACTTACACGAATACCGCGGCGACTGAGCCGATGATCCTCCAGCAGACTCCTCTCACTTCGCCGCTCTCGATGGTCGACAATCTTCCCGGCGTGAGCGTGCAGGAAGGCGATACGTTCGGTTTCGACGACTGGTCCACCACGGTTGCCATACGCGGCTTCCAGACCAATCTCGACGAGCAGCAGGTCGGCATCACCATCGATGGTTTGCCCAACGGCGGCTCCAATTATGGCGGCGGCTCGAAGGCCAACCGGTTCATCGACACCATGAATATCGGCACGGTCGAAGTCTCGCAGGGCACTGCCGACATCGGCTCGCTATCCAACGAAGCGCTTGGCGGCACTCTCAATTTCACCACTGGCGACCCGACGACGGAGCGCCGCATGCGCTTCTCGGCCTCGATCGGCGAGTTCGACTCGCAGCGGTATTACGCCCGCTACGACACCGGCGATCTCGGCGGCATCCGCGCCTGGATATCCGCCACGCATCAGGAAGCGACCGACTGGATCAACGGCGCGGCCGAGAACGAGCGCGACCACTTCGCGCTCAAGTTCACGACCGACGGCGCAGTGCGGCTGACCGGCTATGCCAGCTATGACGACACGCATGAGAACAACTACGACAACGTCTATTCCGCGGAGCAGTTCGAACTGGCCCCGGATACGGATGGGCTGACCTCCGAATGGACCGGCATTCCCTACATCGACCAGGTCTATCGCCAGGTCTGGGCGACGCTTGCGGGAGAACGGCTTTGCCTATCTCAAGGCCGATGCCGAGCCGATCGAAGGCCTGACCCTGAATGCTGCGGTCTACGGCCACAAGCTGGGCGGACGCGGCGACTGGGCCCCGCCCTATATGGTCGATGTGACGGCCGACGGCGCCGGCAACCCGCAGAGCGAGCTCGCCGGTGGAACGGTCGAAGGCGGTTCGCCGCTAGGCCAGTTCTTTTTCGTCGACGCCAGCGGCGTGGCGCTCAGCCCAACACCCGGCTGTGAATCGACACTCACCTTCCCCTATGGCGGAACATCCAATTCTGCCTTCGATCCGGCCTGCTACGGCCCCGGCGCCGTCGGGGTCCAATCCTACCGCCACACGCATTACCGCAAGGATCGCTACGGCATCACCGCCGACTTCGCCTGGGAAGCCGATCTCGGCGCGTTCGAGAGCCGTTTGCGCGGCGGCCTGTGGTATGAAGACGGCAAGCGCAAGGAATGGCGCGACTGGCACAAGATCGCGGATACGCGGGTCGGCCCGGACTATCCCGAGGCACCTTACTGGACGCAATACTCGCGCGAATATCCGCAGAGCACTTTCAAATGGTATCTGCAGGAGGAAGCGACGATCGGCCCGGTCAAGGCGAATGTCGGGATCAAGCAATTCTCGAACAAGCTGGAACGCGAAGATCTGTTCGGCGACTTCGACGACGCTTCGATCGACTCGACCTCGAAAGTACTGTTCTCGGGCGGTCTTCAGGTGGAACCAATGAACGGCCTGCAGTTCTTCGCCGGCTATGCCGAGAACTTCAAGGCACTGAGCGACTTCGATCCTCGAACAGACGGCTGCCGACTTCTCGAACCTCGAGCCCGAGACGGCAGAGAACATCGAAGTCGGCGCCCGCTACAACAGCCGCATCTTCCAGGCCTCTGCGACCTACTTTCACAGCAAGTTCGACAATCGGATCATCTTCGTTTCGGCCGCCACCGGAGCCGGACCGGACTATCTGTTCGAAGGCAGCGGCGGCTATTTCAACGCCGGCGGCATCGACTCCGACGGCTTCGAACTGCTGGCAAGCGTCACACCTCTTCCTGGCGTTAGCATCTACGGATCCTACACCCACATCAATGCCACCTACCGCGGCACAGGGGATGCGCAGGTCGACGAAGACCAGGGCATAACCCCCGGCAACCGCGTGACCGGCATTCCCGAAGACATGTTCGCACTTTCGGCAAGTTGGGAGAGCGGCCCGTTCCGTGCAGGCATCTCCGGCAAATACACCGGGGACCGGGCCGTCAATCTTTCGAACAGCTGGATCGCCGACGGCTATCTCAACGCCGATGCCTATATCGGCGTGCGCGGCGAAGCGATCAGTGACACCTTCAAGGCTCTCGATCTCAGCCTGGTGGTGAACAACATGTTCGACGAGAGCTATATCGGCGGCATTTCCAGCAATGCGGCCTGGATCGGCGCCCCGCGCACGGTGGTCTTCACCCTGACCGCCGACTTCTGACGAGTTGCATGGTGGACTTGGGCGGTCTGGCTTCGGCCGGGCCGCCCACTGTTTTGCGATATTCTCTTTCCCCGAACTGAAACAGCGCCGTGGCAGGAATGCGCGGCGATTTCCGCATCCTCAGGAGCGAAAGCATGGCGATCACCGACCCAGGCAAGCTGGCCCCCGTTTCCCGCCGCACGACGCTGGCAGGCCTTGCCGCGACGACCATTCTCGCCGCGCTTCCACTAAAGGCGCGGGCACGGGACTTTCCGCCCAGCTCAACCTTCCGCCACGGCGTAGCGAGCGGCGATCCCGACCGACGACAGCGTCGTCATCTGGACTCGCGTGACCACCCCCAGGGCTGCGCCGGTGGATTGGGAAATCTCCGAAGACGCGGATTTCGCGGCGATCCTTCAGCAGGGCTCGTTCGTGACCGGGCCCGAACGCGATCATACGGTGAAAGCTGCTGGTCGAAGGGCTTCGCCCGGGCGCATCGTACTTCTACCGCTTCCGGCTGGGCGATGCAGTTTCGCCAGTCGGCCGGGCGCGGACCTTGCCCACTGGCCGGCTCGACCGGCTCGGCATCGCTCTCGCTTCCTGCTCGAACTACGCCTTCGGCTTCTTCAACGCCTATGACGCCATCGCCAAAGACCCGGCGATCGACTTCGTGCTCCACACCGGGGACTACATCTACGAATATGGGCAGGATAGTTGGGGCGGCGAAGTCTCGCGGCTGATCGGCCGCGAACACCAGCCCGCGCATGAAATCGTCTCGCTCGCCGATTACCGGATGCGTCACGCCCAATACAAATCGGACTCCGGCAGCCGGGCGATGCATGCTGCGCACAGCCTGCTGGCCTGTTGGGACGATCACGAGAGCGCCAATAATCCCTGGACCGACGGGGCGCAGAATCACCAGCCGGAAACCGAAGGCGACTGGGCCCAGCGGCGAGCCGCCTCGATCCAGGCCTATTTCGAATGGATGCCTGTGCGCGAACCGGAATGGCTGGAGCAGAAGGGCCGCAGCCGGATGCAATTCTGGCGCGGCTACAGCTTTGGCGATCTCGCCACGCTGTTCACGCTCGAGACCCGCCACACTGCTCGGGCAAAGCAGATCGACTACATGGAGTTCGCCCAATCCGCGAGCGAGACCGATGACGTAGGCACAGAAGGTGGAGCAGGCCATCAACGCCCCCGGCAGGCCGATGCTTGCCCCTGAGCTCGAAGCGGACCTTTCGGCGGCCCTTCGCAACTCGGTGGAAGGCGGGCAGCCCTGGCGGCTGATCGGCAACCCCATGACCGTCGCGCGCACCCGCGTGCCCGATGTCGTGAAGCTGGGCCTGCTCTCCGATCCGGCGGAAGATTCCAAAGCCAGTCTTGAGTGGAAGGCGCTGGCCTGGAAGGGCAAGTGGAACCTGCCCTTCTATCCCGATACGTGGGATGGCTATGAATGGGCACGGCAGAAACTCTACGATCTGAGCCGCGACGCCGGCGCTGGAGACCTGATCTTCCTGGCCGGCGACAGCCACAGTTTCTGGGCCAACCAGCTTGCGGAAGCGGACGGCCGCCCCGCGGGTGTCGAACTGGGCACAGCCGGAATTTCCTCTCCCGGCGACTTCATGGCGAGCGGCTTTGGCGCGGAACTTTCGCCCAGGCTCGACCAGGCGTTTGTCGATCACAATCCGGAGATCGTCTGGACCGACAACATGCATCAGGGCTACGTGCGGCTGGAGCTGGCCCGACAGCGGCGCCGAGGCGAAATTCATTGCCGTCGATACCGTGCTGAGCGAACGATATACGGCAAGCGTCCTGCGGGGATTTCCACCTCACGCGCGAACGAGGCTCGGTCTTCCTGAAGGATCGCACCATCGCCGGCGCGTGATTGCAGCGGGCGCAGGCATCACTCCCCATTTGCCTCTCGCTCGAAGCTGTGAAAGAGGCGCATGGATAGAGGAGAGAAAACATGCCTGCGCTTCGCCCTGACGTCGATCCAAACGGTTTGCTCGAATATTCGGTCGTCTTCACCGATCGTTCGCTCAATCACATGAGCCAGACCTTCCAGGGCGTGATGCGCGATATTCATGCGACCCTGTGCGAAGTCTACAATGCGCAGCGCGCGGTAGTGGTCCCCGGTGGCGGCACCTACGCCATGGAGGCAGTCGCCCGTCAGTTCGCGACCGGTGCCAAGGCGATGGTGATCCGCAACGGCTTCTTCTCATATCGCTGGAGCCAGATATTCGAGGCCGGATCGATCCCCGCCGAAGAAATCGTGCTCAAGGCCCGCCGCACGGGCAATGGCGGCGCAGATGCGCCATTTGCTCCACCCCCGATCGAGGAAGTCGTCGCAAGCATAGAGGCCGATCGTCCGGCGATGCTGTTCGCGCCGCATGTCGAAACGGCATCCGGGATCATCCTGCCCGACGATTATCTGCGCGGGCTGGCCGATGCGATTCACTCGGTCGGCGGTTTGTTCGTGCTCGATTGCATCGCCTCGGGCTGCGCCTGGGTGGACATGCAAGCGACCGGCGTCGACGTGCTCATCTCCGCCCCTCAGAAGGGCTGGTCCGCCCCGCCCTCGTCAGGCCTGGTGATGATGCGCGAGGCAGCGCTGGAGCGTTGCCGTGAGACGAAATCGACCAGCTTTGCCGCCGATCTCGGCAAATGGAACACGATCATGGAAGCCTATCTGAATGGCGGCCACGCCTATCACGCGACCATGCCGACCGACGCCTTGCGGGTATTTCGCGATGCGATGATGGAAACGAAACAGATCGGCTTCGACACTCTTCGCGCCGCACAGTGGCAGCAAGGCGACGCCGTCCGCAAGATGCTGGCCGAGAGAGGCGTCAAATCCGTCGCTGCGGAAGGCTTCGGCGCGCCCGGCGTCGTTGTCTGCTACACTGACGATCCGGAGCTTCAGAACGGCAAGAAATTCGCCGCGCTGGGGCTTCAGATCGCCGCTGGTGTGCCGCTGATGGTAGACGAAGGTGCCGATTACAAAAGTTTCCGCCTGGGCCTGTTTGGCCTCGACAAGCTGAAAGACGTACCCGCCAGCCTCGCACGCCTGGAAGCGGCCTTCGAGCAGGTCTTCTGAGCGGCCAGGAGAAGACTTGCCAGGATATACCGGCGGTAAATTAATACGCTGCGGTTAACTTCATTTTTAGGTCATTGAGGCCATGCCTGCGGGCAATGGGATCGAGACTTCCTTCCGAGAAGCGCCGTAAAGTCGAACGAAGCTTTACAGAGCGTCGCAGCCTGGCTTTCCGCATTTCGCGCAGGCATGCGTGGATTGTAGTGGCCGCCGGGCTGGCGCTTACGGCAATTGTCGACGCTATCACCGGGGACCGTCTTTGGGTCGGCCCGCTTTATATGTGCTTTCTTGGGCTTGCCGCATGGTCATTGGGCCTGCGGGCCGCAATGGCCAGCCTTGTCGCGGTGGTGGTTGCAGTCTTGTACACCAATGGCGGCAGTATGTATCCCTATCAGGAGCCGGTCTCAGCCTGGGATTTCATGCTGCGCATCCCCGCAGCCATGGTGATCATCTTTCTTCTCGCCCATGCCCGCCAGTCCTGTGAGCGCGAGTGGCTCCTTGCCCGGACCGATCCGCTGACCGGAGCGCTCAACCGCAAGGCTTTCTTCGAGCTTGCCGGCACGATCGAAAAATCGGCCAGCTGGCATATCCTGGCATATGCCGATTTGGACGGGCTGAAGCGGCTCAACGATGTGCAAGGCCATGCCCGCGGCGATCTAAGCCTCAAGTCGTTCGCTTCGAATGTGAAGCAGGCGATCCGCAAGGACGATATATTTGCACGCATCGGCGGCGATGAATTCCTCGTCTATCTCGCTGTGCCCGACGAAGCTTCGGGCGTGAGCGTGGCGCGCCGGCTCCACCGTTCGATGAATGCCGCAACGCGCGAATTCAGCGACGGCCTGCTCTGCAGCGTAGGAGTGATCGTGCTCGCGCCCGGCCCGCGTGCGATCGACCGCGAACTGCGCATGGCAGACGAACTCATGTACGAAGCAAAGGAGTTCGGCGGTGCGTTGAATATTGCGACCGCGTGCGAAATTGGTGGCGAGCTATCCGCGTGCCGCCACTCTCCGCCGACGAGCGGAGCGCGTTCGGTGCCCGGACAGACAGCTGCGGCAGATATGGAGCTACCGGACGAAGCCAGCGAGTTCGTCGAAATGGTCCGTCCATCACGTGGCATGGCCGCCTGACCGCACCGGCTTCCAATCTCAGAGACTATTCCGCTGCGGGAGCCACAGGCGGCAGCATCGCAGGATCCCAATGCTCGTCCGCTTTGCCGTCGACAAAGCGCCAGGCGTCAAACCAGGTGGTGGTATAGGTCTTGCCTTCCTCAGCACCAGGAACCGGCAAAGTCCTTACGAACATAACCGACACAAAATCGCCCTCTGCCTGAACCGCAACGACCGGTGCATCCAGCTTGTCGCACGTCGCAGTCGGCTTCCGCTGGGCGACGTCGACGAAATAATGAACTACGGCCTCCAGGCCGGACGCAGCAAAGGGATTGTGCTGGATATAGCGATCCGTGAGCCATTCTCCGGCCCGATCCCATTGATTGCACTGCAGCAGTTCGCGCACGATGTGGAGCGCGGCCTGCTTGTTGCGGTGAAGTGCGGGATCCTCGCTGCTAAAAAGGGATTCGGGATCGGGATGCGCAACCACCGGTTCGCTCAGCGGTTGCATCTGCGCCGCAGCGGGAACCGCAAATGCGGTTGTGCCGGCCAGCAATGCGGCGGCAAGCATGGGCTTCATGTAAGTCATATGGCATCCCCTCGACTTGCGGCTCATCTACGCGAACGAGCCTTGATCGGTTGAATTGACCACATTGCCGGCAATTCGCCAAGCCATGCAGTCTGCCTGCCAGCTAATTCTTGCCAAACAGCCCCTTGGCCATCCCGGTGATGTCGTTCAGCGGATTGCCGTCACCATCGCGGTCGAGCATTTGCAATATCCCGGCGGCCTGCGGGTTCTTGACCACCATGTTCGCGAATTCCATCAGCGAGCCTTCGCCGCCGATCGCTTGGACGATCTGGTTCAGGGTACCTTCCGGCAGGCCCGTCTTCGCGGCTGCAGCCTCGACCGTATCGCCTTCAAGCTGGTGGGCATGACCAAGCGCCGCGATCGCCTTTTCCGCCATCTCCGGCTCGATACCGACTTTGGCGGCCAGATTGGTGACATCGTCCGGTGCGCCGCCGATGCTTTTGAGAACGTCGTCAAAGATGCTCATGTGCCTGCTCCTGAAGTCAAAGCTCTGGCAGCATGATGGCCCTTTGCCATTCCGGCGCAAGCAATTTGTCGTGCCTGCCGCCAATGCAAGCCGTGCGGGGTCCGAGATAAAAAAGGGGGCGTTGGACGCCCCCTTTCTAGCTCGCTGAGTTACCGTTTATTCAAGCGACCGGTGCCGCTTGCCTCACGCTTTCGTCGACATGGGCTTCGAACTGGGTGAAATTGTCGACAAACAATTGCACCAGCTTCTGCGCCGTCCGGTCATACTCGTCCTTGTCCGCCCAGGTCGTCCGAGGATCGAGAATCGCGGAATCGACCCCGGGTACTGCAACCGGAACGTCGAATCCGAAGTTCGGATCTTCGCGGAACTCGGCATTGTTCAGGCTTCCGTCGAGTGCAGCATTCAGCAACGCACGAGTCGCCTTGATCGGCATACGTTTGCCGACGCCGTATTTGCCGCCGGTCCAGCCGGTATTGACCAGCCAGCATGAAACGCCGCCCTTGGCGATCCGCTCTTTCAGCAGATTTCCGTAAACGCTCGGATGGCGCGGCATGAAAGGCGCACCGAAGCAGGTGCTGAAGGTGGCTTCCGGTTCGGTCACGCCGATTTCGGTGCCAGCGACCTTCGCCGTGTAGCCCGAAAGGAAGTGATACATCGCCTGATCTGGTGTGAGCCGCGCGATCGGAGGCAGCACGCCAAAGGCGTCGGCAGTCAGCATGATCACATTCGACGGCACCGGCCCCAGATTTTCTTCCGAGCAATTCGGAATGAAATCGATCGGGTAAGCACCGCGGGTATTCTCGGCGAGCGAAGCATCGTCGAAATCCAGTCTCGCGTGTCTTATCGTCCATCACCACATTCTCGAGCACCGTGCCGAACATGCTGGGTGGTGGCGTAGATTTCCGGTTCGGCTTCTTCCGACAGGCGGATCATCTTGGCGTAGCAGCCGCCTTCGAAATTGAAGACGGCCGTATCCGACCAGCCATGCTCGTCATCGCCGATCAGCGTGCGGCTGGCATCGGCCGAAAGCGTCGTCTTGCCGGTGCCCGAAAGACCGAAGAAGACCGCAGTCTTGCCGTCCGCGCCGATATTGGCCGAGCAATGCATCGGCATGACGCCGTGGACGGGAAGCAGGTAATTCAGAATGCCGAACACACTCTTCTTCATCTCGCCGGCATAGGCGGTGCCGCCGATCAGGATCAGCTTCTCGGTCAGATTGACCGCGATCACGGTCTCGCTGCGGCAGCCGTGGCGTTCAGGGTTCGGCGTGGAAGCTGGGCAGGTCGATGATCGTGTATTCGGGCTCGAAACCTTGCAACTGGCTTTCGTCGGGGCGAACCAGCAGCGTGCGGATGAACAGGCTGTGCCAGGCCAGTTCGTTGATCACGCGCACGTTGACCCGGTGCTCCGGCTGCGAGCCGCCGAACAGATCGGCCACATAGAGTTGGCTCTTTTCGCCCAGCGCCTTGAGGAAATCTTCCTTCAGCGCGGCGAAATGCTCCGGGGTCATCGGCGGCGTTGGTCTTGCCCCACCAAACGGTGTCTTCGGTTTCATCGTCACGGACGATGAACTTGTCCTTTGCCGACCGGCCGGTGTGCTTGCCCGTCTCGACCACCAGCGGGCCATGTGCGGCAAGGCGGCCTTCCCCGTTCCGTAGGGCATGCTCGACGAGCGGCGCAGTGCCAAGATTGGCGTAAACTGTTATGCCAGCCGGAATGTCGATTTTCGCCGGGCTAGTGGAAAAAAGGGCCGTCAAAAGGAATCTCCAAGAGAAATGCGGGCCTCTCGGCCCCGTTTCTGCAATTTACAGGGATACGAGACTGCGCATAGTCGCCATATTTCATTCCGTCAATTTGCACAAAATCGTTCGAAAATATCACTTTATCGCAAACTTTTACCGCACTTGCGTTGCAACAAGAATCGGCAAACGCGTTGTCACTTTCGCCGCAAATCGTTAATCCGAGGCGGTCGATTCAGCAGGAATTCTTCCACCGCATGGCCCAAAACCCAGGCCTGACGAACGAAAATGATCCGTCACCGGCTGCTGAAGGCGGGCCACGGGTTGTTGCGCTGGTTGACGATGACCGCAACATCCTGGCCAGCGTTTCGATCGCCCTCCAGTCCGAAGGCTATGCCACGCGTGTCTACACCGATGGCGCCACAGCGCTGAAGGCGCTGGTCGAAAACCCGCCAGACCTTGCTGTGTTCGACATCAAGATGCCGCGCATGGACGGGATGGAACTGCTGCGCAGGCTGCGCGAGACTTCCTCGCGTTCCGGTCATCTTCCTCACCAGCAAGGACGATGAGCAGGACGAAGCGGCTGGCCTCGCGATGGGCGCGGACGACTACATCGCCAAGCCCTTCAGTCAGACGCTCCTGATCGCACGGATCAGCGCGATCCTGCGGCGCAGCGCGATGGCGCAAAATCCTGCGGAACCCGGAGAAGACGGCGAGGCGCGAAAAGACGAATTCTCGCGCGGCAGGTTGCTGCTGGATCCGTCGCGCCACCGGTGACCTGGGACGGCAAGCCCGTTTCACTCACCGTCACCGAATTCCTGATCCTGGAAGCGCTGGCTGCGCGGCCCGGCGTGATCAAGAGCCGCAACCAGCTGATGGACGCAGCCTATCCGGACGACGTGTTCGTCGACGACCGCACTGTCGACAGCCACATCAAGCGTATGCGGCGCAAATTCCGCGTAAGTCGATCCCGGTTTCGCGGCGATCGAGACGCTCTATGGTGCAGGCTACAGCTTCACCGATGGCTGACTCGCCGCAGCAGGCGGAGCCTGGAACCCAGCGCGGACTACGCCGCCTCGAGCGTCCGCTGCTGCTGGCGCGCAGATCGCTCACGATCCGCATTCTCGCGGTCAACATCATCGCACTCGCACTGCTGGCCGGCAGTTTCTTCTTCCTCGACAACTACCGCCGCCAATTGCTCGAAGAACGGTTCAATCTGGCCCGCAGCGAAGCTCAGATCACTGCCGAGGCACTGGTCGGCGTACGGCCGGATAGCCTGGACGCGCTGATGGTCCAGATCGGCAAGGAACAGCGTCTGCGTCTGCGGCTGTACGATGTCGACGGCTCCCTGCTCAGGGACAGCTTTGCGCTGGGTGGACCGACTTTCTCCTTGATCGATCCAGCAAGAGAACCCTGGCTCCAGCATGCCGCGCGAGCACTCGACCGGGGCATGGATTTCGTGCTTGGAGCAGAGCCAGTGCCGGCGTACGCCGAGCCACCGACCCCGGGAGCCGCCGCATGGCCCGAACTCGCCCTCGCCCGCAAGGAAGTGCGCACGCAGGTATTCCTTCGTTACGCGCCCGACCGCACCCCGGTGATCACTGCTGCCGCCCCGGTTGGAACCAAGGGCCAGATGCTGCTGACCTCGCGCAACGCGCCCGACATCACTCAAAGCGTGCGCGACGCGCGCCAGACGCTTGGCGATCATCGTCGCGGCCGCGCTCATCATTTCCATCCAGCTGTCGCTTTATCTGGCACGAACCATCGTCCAACCGCTGCGCATGCTGGTGCGGGCCGCGGTCCGGGTCCGGCTGGGGCGTGATCGTGAAGTGGTCGTGCCTCGCCTGCCGGAGCGGCGCGACGAGATCGGCCTTCTGGCGCGTGCGATCTCGGACATGACCAACGCCTTGCGGCAACGGATAGACGCGGTGGAAAGCTTCGCCGCCGATGTCGCACATGAAATAAAGAATCCGCTCGCCAGCCTGCGCAGTGCGCTCGAATCGCTCGGCAAGGTCGAAGAGCCAGAACTTCGCCGCCAATTGCGCGACATTGCGGTGCACGATGTGCAGCGTATCGACCGCCTGATCAGCGAGATCGCCGACGCCAGCAGGATCGACGCTGAATTGAGCCGCGCACAGTTCGAGCCCGTCAATTTCGCCACGCTCATTTCCAACGCGGTCGGCGCGCGCGCGCATCTCAGGGAGGCTACCGGTCCCAAGATCGCCCTGACACGCCGCCAAGCAGGCCGCTGCATAGTGATGGGCGAACCTGCCCGCCTCGAACGGGTAATCGAGAACCTGCTCGACAACGCGGTATCTTTCTCTCCTGCCGATGGCACAATCGCCATCACGGTGTCTGCCTATGGCGATACAGTCGAAGCCGAAATTTGCGACGATGGCCCGGGCATTCCTGAAAGCGAACGCGAGAAAGTCTTTCAGCGCTTTCATTCCGTCCGCCCCGAAGCCGAATGGTTCGGCGGCCATAGCGGCCTGGGTCTGGCGATCGCCCGCACCATTGTGGAGGCGCATGACGGATCCATCACCTTGCGCAACCGTCCGGATGGCCATTCCGGGGCCTGCTTCGTCGTCGCTCTGCCAGCTGCCGAAACGCCATGAGCGTCATTGTCAGACAGGCTAGCTGCGTCGCCCTGGACGGCCGTGCGCTTATTGATCGAAGGGCCGCCGGGAAGCGGCAAGTCGAGCCTTGCCCTCGCGCTTATCGACCGTGGGGCGAGCCTCATTGGTGACGACGGCGTGACGTTGGAAAACCGGGAGGGGGTTCTGTGGGCCAGTCCGCCGCCGAACATTGCGGGCAAACTTGAGATCCGAAATGTCGGGATCGTCGACCTGCCCACCGCAGAAGCAGCTGTAGCGCTGATCGTGGTGATGGACGCGCCAGGCTCCAAGACATATCGATCGACCAGACATCGCAACCATTGAGGGCTGCAATCTCCCGCTGGTGCGACTCTGGCCAGACAGCCCGGTGCTGGCCGTCCGCGCAGAATGGGCCCTGCGGAGTTTTGGCAAGCGCTAGCCCCACACTGGCACAACTTCCGGCCCCCCTTCCCTTTCCAGCGCGATGAGCGCAAATCGCGCCAAATGGCCAGTAAATCGCCCGAGCCAAATCCGGAACCGCGCCAGCGCGTACTGCTGGTCACCGGCATGCTCGGTGCGGGCAAGACCACCGCCCTGCGCGAGCTGGAAGACCTCGGCTGGGAAGCGATCGACAACTTTCCCATCCGCCTGCTCGATCGCCTGATCGGCCCCGATTCGGGAGCAAAGCCAACATCGCAGCGCCGCTGGCGATCGGCTTCGATTCCCGCACGCGCGGGCTTCGTTCCGAGCGAGATCATCGAGCAGGTCAAGCATCTGGCAAATCGGCCAGAACTCGAAGTGACCACACTGTTCCTCGATTGCGCGCCGCAGGAACTCGAACGCCGCTACAACGAGACCCGGCGCCGCCATCCGCTGGCGCGAGATATCCCGGCGGCTGACGGTATCGCGGCCGAGCGCGAGCTGCTGGAGCCTCTGCGCCGATGGGCCGACCATGTGATGGTCACCACCGCATTTTCGGCCAACGAACTGCAGCAGGCGATCCGCGAACAGTTCGGCATAGAATCGAACCGGCGAGATGACGGTGACGGTGACCAGCTTCGGCTTCGCCCGGGGTATGCCGGCGGCCGACCTGGTGTTCGACATGCGCTATCTCGACAATCCGCACTGGGAGCCGGACCTGCGCGACCTGACCGGGCTGGACGACGCCGTGGGCGAACACATCCGCGCGGATCCCGCTTTCGAGAGCAGCTTCGACAAGATCCGCGACCTGCTGCTCGAACTGCTCCCGCGCTATGCCGGCGCAGGGCAAGAGCTTATGTCAACATCGCCTTCGGCTGTACCGGCGGGAGACATCGATCGGTATTCGTAGCCGAGGAGCTCGCGAAAGCCTTGCGCGAAGCCGGATTTTCGCCCACTGTTCGGCACCGCAATCTGGGGTCACGGGCTGCCGAATTGATCGAAGGGCCGCAGCAGCAGTGAACTCGCAAGCAACATGTTGGCCGTGCCACGCATACGCCGAAGTGCGTCCCATTTATTCGCCTGTGCGTGCGGCCGTCGGGTCTGAAAGCCGTTTTCCTGCATGATCGGTATGATTCTGGTCACCCACGGCCGCCTGGCCGAGGAATTCGTGAAAGCGATGGAGCATGTCGTCGGGCGCCAGGAAGCGGTCGCGACGGTCTGCATCGGCCCCAATGACGACATGGAGGCGCGGCGCGAGGAAATCGCCGACGCGATCGCGCGAGGTCGACACCGGCGAAGGCGCGATCATCCTGACCGACCTGTTCGGCGGCACGCCGTCCAATCTGGCGATCTCGCTGATGGAAGCAGGCAAGGTCGAAGTGATCGCCGGCATCAACCTGCCGATGCTGATCCGGCTGGCCGGCGCGCGCAAGAAGATGACGATCGGCGAAGCCGTGTCGCGCCGCGCGCGATGCCGGCCGCAATTACATCACCATCGCGTCCGAATTTCTCGGGCAAGACAGCTGACGCTGGCCCGCTAGAGGCCTACAAACGGGAGAGTGGCCGGATGAACTCGCGCGCCAGAGTATCGATGATCGCCAACCAGCGCGGGCTGCATGCGCGCGCCAGCGCGAAGTTCGTCGCCGCAGTCGCAAACTGCCCGATGGAACGCAAGGTGACCGTCGCCAAGGATGGGCACGAGGCGGCCGGCGGATCGATCCTGGGCCTGATGATGCTGGGCGCGGCCAAGGGCGACACGATCGAGGTGATCGTGGCCGGCGAGGACGCCGAGACCAAGCTGACCAAGCTGGTCGGCCTGGTGATGGACGGCTTCGGCGAGGATTGAAGGCTGACATCCCCTCGCTAGAGAAGAAGCATGCGCCGCACAATCACCGGCTTTTCCAACCCCACGGTCAAATATCTGCGCTCCCTGCGCGAGAAGAAGCACCGCAAGCGCGAGGGCACGTTCCTCGCCGAAGGGCTGCGCCTGCTGACCGATGCGCGCGAAAGCGGCCGGCTGCCCGAAACGCTGGTGATGTCCACTCGGGCGCGACGAACACCCGCTGCTCGACGCGCTGGAAGCAGGCCGTCGACTGCCGCGGGCGGCGAGGTGATCGAATGCACGCCCGACATCCTCGCCAAGATCACCGGCAAGGACAATCCGCAGGCCGTCGCCGGGGTGTTCGCCGAATTCGACACTTCGCTGGCCGCGATTGACCGCAGTTCCGCCAAGATCTGGCTGGTGGCGCAGGCGCTGCGCGATCCCGGCAATCTCGGCACCATGCTGCGCACCGGCGATGCGGTGGGTGCCGGCGGGCTGATCCTGATCGACGATTGCGCCGATCCGTTCTCGGTCGAAGCGGTGCGGGCGAGCATGGGGGCGATCTTCACCCAGAAGATCGCGCAGGCGAGCTGGGACGAGTTTCTGCCGTGGCTGCGCGCGGGGCCGAGGCGGCCAACTGGTGGCCGCATCGCTGCGCGACGCAGTGCCTTATCGCGGCGCGGCCTATCGCTGCGCCGTGCTTCCTGCTGGTCGGCAACGAATCGCGCGGCCTGCCGGAGGAATACGAAAACGCCTGCGACCTGCGCGTGACCATGCCGATGCGCGGCCGCGCCGACAGCCTCAACGCCGCGGTCGCGGGGGCGGTGCTGGCCTACGAAGCATTGGCGGCCCTCGGCAAGTAACTCGCTAAGCACTGGCTGACCTCCACGTTCACCCGGCTTTCAGCCTGCCTACGCTATAGCACGACTCATGCGCCGGATGATTCCCTTCCTCACGCCATTTCTAGCTCTTGCGGTGGCAAGCTGCGTGGCTCAGGCGGCGCCCGGCCATGTCTTGGATGGCAGCGAATGGCGCTTCTTGTCGATCGACGGGGAGTTAGCCGCCTCAAAGACCGCCAAGCTCAAATTCGAAGACGAACGGCTCGGTGCGAATGTGGGCTGCAATGGCATAGGCGGGCCTTGGCGAGTAGAAAACGGCCGGCTGCTGGCCGGACCACTCGCGCAAACCGAGATGTATTGCGACGGACCTGTTTGGGAACAGGAACAGTCCACCAGCGCGCTACTCGTTGCCGCGCCGGAGATTGACCTTGATGGAGACAGGATGCTGCTTCGTTCGAGAGGGCACGTTGCTGAACTTGAACGTATCAATCGCCCGCCACAAGAGCAGTGATCCTCCATTTCCCGCCGACTAGCTTGGCAATCAGGCGATAATCGATGAGACTGCGCAGCTTCGCTTGCGCGACGTATCCTTCCCCACCGCGGTAATCGCCTATCAGGGCGAAGTCCTCATGGCCGCCCATGTCGCCTTTCAGTTCCACCGCATCCCACGAAAATCGTTTGAGGATTTGTCCGTCCGTCCGCGGTTCGGCTCGCAAAGGCACGTCCTCGCCAAGCACAATCATTGTCGCGAAGGTGTCGAGATCGCCAAAATCCTGCGCGAAATACCAGGGCAGTGTGATCCCTCCCTGTGAATTGACCGCGCATCCCAGCGGCAGCACTTTATCCAGTTCTTGCCACAAGCGAGAGTCAGGATCGGACAAACGCAGGCGCAGTTCCGCCCTGCCCTCACCGCCGCCGAAATCGAGCTTGATGTCGATATCCGCGAGGCCAACCAGCGCCTCAATGTCGCGTCGGATTACAACATCGCTCAACTCCCTGCGAAAGGCATTGGCGCCCCCAAGTGCCCCGCAATCGTCGCGCGGTGCGAGTGGGCCCGACTGCCGCGGATCGGTAAGCGACGAGAGGAGTGCCTCCACGCCGACAATTTGGGGCTGTGCAGTATCGTGGCTATTTGCCGCAGGTGCATCGATCGGAAGCTGCGTCTCGGCAGGGGATGGCGGTTCGGCAGGCGCCGCGACCGCCCAGCCCGCCGCCAGGGCGAGCAGAGCGAGTGCGCCCAACGGCTTCATCCGTTGCCGGCCTCGCGGTCATTTGCCGCACCGCCGATCCTCGGCGTAGCCTTGTCTTCTTCCGCCCCATATCGCGGCGCGCTTTCGACCAATGGCACATCTTCGATCTCGCGTTTGCCGATCTCGATGCCCTTGTCCTTCAACCGTCGGCCCGAAGTGAGCACATTGCGCTCAAAGCTGCCGACGAACTTGTTGTAATTGATTGACCGCGCTCTCCAGTCCCGCCGCCCACGCGCTTGAGATGCTCCGCCGACACCGCCAAACGGTCATACAATTCCGCCCCGGCTCGTCCGATTTCCTGCGCCTCACGCGCGAGTGAATCCTGCCGCCAGACCTGCGCCACCGTGCGTGCGATTGCCACGAGGTTGGTCGGCGTCGCCAGCAGCACTTTGCGCTCGAATGCGAAGTCCCACAGCTCCGGCGACACTTCGAGCGCGGCAGCCACGAAATGCTCTCCCGGCACGAACATCACCACGTAATCCGGCGCTTCCTCGAACTGGCTCTGATAGCCCTTGGCGCCAAGAGCCTGGATATGCGTCTTCATCGAAGCGACATGGGCCAACATCGCGCGATCGCGAGTCTCGTCATTGTCCGCCTCGAACGCCTCCTGATAGGCGTTCAGCGAAACCTTGGCGTCGATCACCAGCAGCTTGTTGCCCGGGATGCGCACGATCGCATCGGGCCGCAGCCGGCCGTCTTCGGTTTCGATCGACTGTTCGAGCGAGGAAGTCCGTGTGCTGGGAAAGCCCGCATTGCTCGAGCACGTTCTTCAGCTGCTGCTCGCCCCAGCGCCCCCGCGCCTTGGGAGCATTGCGCAAGCTGTTGCCGAGCCGTGCGGCCTCGGCCCGCACTTCTTCCTGCCCTTTGCGCATCGTTTCGATCAATCCGCTGAGATTGCCGAAAGCGTCGATACGCTGCTTCTCAAGCTTCTCGACCTGATCCTCATAGCTCTTGAGCCGCTGCCCAACCGGCGCAAGCAGCTCCTTCAGCTTTTCTTCCGATGCCTTTTCCGAATGGCCGAAGCGTTCGCTTGCGGTCTTGAGGAATTCCTCCTGCGCCTTGGCCAGCACTTCGCCGCCTGTCGCCTTGAACTGTGTCAGCAGTTCCTCGCGCGCCTGGTTCATGAGTAATGCGATCTGCTTGTCGAAATTCTCGGCATTGGCCTTCAGCGTGGCAATTTCGATCCGCGCATCGCCAAGTTCCTTTATCGCCTGCTTGAATTCCGCCTCGTCCTGCCCGCCCCTGCGCGAGCCGATCAGCCAGCCAAGCGCGGCTCCGATAAGCAGCGCCACTATGGAAAAGATAAGCGTGACTGGATCCATTAAACGAGGCCTGGAAATGAGAACGAAATGTGAACCTATACGTCGCTCCGACCCCAGACAAGCCTGTGCATGATGACAACGGGCCGATATCCCCGCATTGGAGACACAAACTAAAGCGAATCACCCTTGAGATTCAGGGACAGAAAATTGTATGGATTACTTACAATTTTTCGGATTTGCGAAATTTTCGCGATTGCGAAGATCGTTCCGGATCCGGACCTTCCGGCTCAACCGACGATTTTCGATGCCCGCCATTAGAGCAACTAAGGACGAGAGATAGATGCCAACTGATATCGAGATTGCGCGCGCAGCCACCCTTGCCCCGATCACTGAAGTCGCCAAGAAAGCCGGCGTTCCCGATGAGGCGCTGATCCCCTACGGCAAGTACAAGGCCAAGATCGACCGCGACCTGCTGCCCAAGGCGGCTGCGCCCGGCAAGCTGATCCTTGTTACCGCGATCAACCCCACGCCTGCGGGCGAAGGCAAGACCACCACGTCGGTCGGCCTGAGCGACGCACTTCATCTCATCGGCAAGAAGACGCTGCTGTGCCTGCGCGAACCGAGCCTTGGCCCATGCTTCGGCGTCAAGGGCGGCGGCGCCGGCGGCGGCAAGAGCCAGGTGATGCCGATGGATGAGATCAACCTGCATTTCACCGGTGACTTCCACGCCATCACCAGCGCGCACAATCTGCTGAGCGCGATGATCGACAACCACATCTATTGGGGCAACTCGCTCGACATCGATCTGCGCCGCGTCACATGGCGCCGCGTGCTCGACATGAACGACCGCGCACTGCGCCAGATCGTCGGCCCGCTGGGCGGCGTGACCAACGGCTTCCCGCGCGAAACCGGCTTCGACATCACGGTGGCCTCGGAAATCATGGCCATCCTGTGCCTCGCATCGGATCTGACCGACCTGCAGAAGCGCCTGGGCGACATCATCATCGGCTATCGCCGCGACAAGTCCCCGGTGTTCTGCCGCGACGTCAAGGCCGACAGCGCGATGACCGTGCTGCTCAAGGACGCCATCCTGCCAAATCTGGTGCAGACGCTGGAAAACAACCCAGCCTTCCTGCACGGCGGCCCTTTCGCCAACATCGCCCATGGCTGCAACTCGGTGATCGCCACCAAGACCGCACTGGGCATGGCCGATTACGTCGTGACCGAAGCAGGCTTCGGTGCCGATCTTGGCGCCGAGAAGTTCATGGACATCAAGTGCCGCATCGCCGGGATGAAGCCGGATGCGATCGTTCTAGTCGCCACCGTACGGGCGCTTAAGATGAATGGCGGCATCGCCAAGAAGGATCTGACGGAGCCCAATGTCGACGCGGTTCGTGCCGGTGCGGTCAATCTCAAGCGGCATATCGAAAACCTGAAGAAGTTCGGAATCACCCCGACCATCGCGATCAACCACTTCTATCTCGACACGGATGATGAAATCGCCGTGATCCAGGAGATGGCGAAGGAATACGGCGCTGACGCCGTGATCTGCAAGCATTGGGCCGATGGCGGCGCCGGTGCGGTGGAACTGGCCAAGATCGTCTCGGCCAAGGCCGACGCAGGCGCACCCGATTTCGCCCCGCTCTATCCGAACGAGATGCCGCTGGCCGACAAGATCACCACCGTGGCGACGGAAATCTACCGCGCCGGTTCGGTGGCAATCCCCGCTTCGGTCCGCAACCAGCTCAAGCAGTGGGAAGACATGGGCTACGGCCACTTCCCGGTGTGCATGGCCAAGACGCAGTACAGCTTCTCGACCGACCCGACCAAGCTGGGCGCTCCGGTGGATCACGAAATCGCGATCCGCGAAGTCCGCCTGTCGGCCGGTGCCGGCTTCGTGGTGGCGATCGCGGGCGACATCATGACGATGCCCGGCCTGCCCAAGGTGCCCAGCGCCGAAGCGATCCACATCGACGCGAACGGCGATATCGAAGGCCTGTTCTAAGGCTTCGAAAGTCCCAAAGAAAAGGGCCGCCCGATTGGGCGGCCCTTTTTGTTGGTGCAGTGATCAGGCCAGAGGGCGCCGTTCGTTCAAGGCGTGCCCTTCTTCCGGTTTTCCGCCAGGACCTTTTCCCAATCCTCCCGCGAGGGGATGACGGGATAGTCGTTGCGGTAGAGTATCTTCCACTGCCCATCTTCGCGGATCAGTTCATCGTGATAGATCCCTGCCAGCACAGGCTTGGGTGCTCCGTTCTCGTCCTTGCGCAGCAACGTGTGGCGCGATTTCGTCGTCGCCTTGTCACCATCCAGGTCCACGCGAATTCCATGGATGATCTGGTAGCTGACGCCTTGCATATAATCGATCGGCGGCTCGCTGCCCCATAGCCTGATGAGCAGCTCACGTAGCTCTTTCGGACCCTTGTGGATCTGGTCGCCGTTCTTCCAGGTGCCATCCTTGGCGAACACGTCGATCCAGCCGTCGATGTCCTTGGCGTCAAGCCGCGCGGAATATTCGATCAGCAGGCGCTGGATGGCCAGCTCGTCTTCCACGCGCTGCAGGCGCGCCTCAGTCGAACTCGGCGTGAGATGAGCGCTGGACGAGTTGGCCCCAGGGTCGGGCGCATCCGGATTGTTCGGATCCTTGAACGGAATGATGTTGTGCGCGACGCGCTTGGCTATCTTCCATTCCCCGTTCACACGAACAAGATCGTCGAAATAGCGGCCGGCAAGCACGGCCTGCGGTGCCGGGCTGTCTCCACCTGTCCGCACCCAGAAGACGAACATCGAGCTGGCAGTCGCCGTATCGCCGTCGACCTCGACATAGGGATTCGACACCATGTGGAAATTCGACGCGTTGAAATATCCCGGTTCGACGACACCGATATTATCGATCAGCATCTGTTCGATTGCGGCAGGCGTCTTGTAGCTGCCCATGCCGCCAGTCCATTCGCCATCTTCCGTGAACAGCGAGGCGTATTTCTTGTAATCTCGCTGATCCAGCGAATTGGCATAAGCTACCAGGAGGCGAACGATTTCCGCCTCCGCTTCCAGTTTCTTCAGGCGATCTTCCATCAGGTCCTCTCCAACAGCGGTTCCTGCCTCCGCAAGACCAGAGCCGGTCAAGCAGGCGACGGAAACAGTTATCTTGTTAAGAGTGTTCTCCTGTGACGCGTCGATGCTGTCAATGATCTTCATTGACCAGCATCCAGAATCTCCTGCCCACATACTCTCGGAGCCCGAGACCGGGTCTCAGGCGCGCGATGAAACTCTAAATATGGTGCAATGTGTCTGGTGGAGACGCCAGACGGCAGAACTACGCGGCTTTACGCAGCTTCTCGATCTTTCGAAGAGCCATTTGCCGCTTCAGCCGGGAAAGGTGGTCGATGAACAGGATGCCTTCGAGGTGGTCCATCTCGTGCTGCATGCAAGTGGCCATCATGCCATCCATCTGCTCTTCATGGGCCTTGCCATCCAGGTCCTGCCAGCGCACGCGGCAGGTCGCCGGGCGATCAACGTCGGCGTAGATGTCGGGGACCGAGAGGCAGCCTTCCTGATAGGTGTTCATTTCTTCCGCCGGGTCGAGAATCTCGGGGTTGATGAACACCCGCGGTTCCTTCTTGAGCGGACGATGCGTGTGCTCTTCCCCGCCGTGTGCATGGCAAACCTCGGGTTCGGCATCTTCGTCCTCGGGCTGGAGGTCGATCACCAGCACGCGCAGAGGCACGCCGACCTGGATCGCGGCAAGGCCGATACCGGGTGCGTCATACATCGTCTCGAACATGTCTGCGACGAGCGACTTGAGCTCGTCATCGAATGTTTCGACCGGCTTCGAGATGGTCTTGAGCCGGGGGTCCGGCACTTCCAGGATTTCGCGGATTGCCATGACGTCTAGATAAGCATCGCAGCGGCCGGCTGCAACAGGGATCAGCTCATTGGACGCCGCGCCCGGAGCGCCTGCGCCAAAGTTCCTTCGTCGAGATAGTCGAGCTCTCCTCCAACCGGCAGGCCATGAGCGAGCTGGGTGATTCGCACAGGCAGGCTTTCAAGCCGTTCGGCGATGTAATGCGCGGTCGTCTGGCCCTCGAGCGTGGCGTTCATGGCGAGCACCACTTCGTCGATCCCGCCGCCTCGACGCGCGCGACCAGTTTGCCGATCGACAGATCTTCGGGACGCACGCCATCAAGTGCCGACAAGCCGGCCGCCCAGCACGTGATATTTTCCGGTGAACAGCCGCGCCCGGTCAAGCGCCCACAGATCGGCCACGTCCTCCACCACGCACAGTGAGCGCGCGTCGCGGCGTGTGATCGGTGCAGATGGCGCAAGGATCGCGTGTGTCGACATTGCCGCAAGTCGAGCACTCGACCAGCGTATCCGTCACGCCGGTCAACGCATCGAGCAACTGGACGAGCGAAGTTTCGCGCCGCTTCACCAGCCACAGCACCGCCCGCCGCGCCGAACGCGGCCCCAGGCCCGGCAGGCGCGCCAGTGCGGAAGCCAGCGCCTCGATCTCTTGCGATGCCATGGGTCGGGAGATAGGACCTTGCGCCGACACAGGAAAGGCCGCACCCGTCGATTATGCGCATCATCTTCATGGGAACGCCGGAATTTGCCGTACCGAGCCTGCAAGCCTTGGTGGAGGCCGGGCATGAGGTGGTGGCCGCCTACACCCAGCCGCCTCGCCCTGGCGGCAGGCGCGGCAAGGAGCTTACGCTCACGCCGGTCCACCGTGCCGCCCAGGAAATGGGCATCGAAGTACGCCACCCCGCTTCGCTGAAAGATCTTGTCGCCGAGGCCGATTTCGCCGCACTCGAAGCCGATGTGGCAGTGGTCGCGGCATATGGCCTGATCCTGCCGCAGGCGGTGCTCGACATGCCCAAGGCACGGCTGCCTCAACGTCCACGCCTCGCTCCTGCCGCGCTGGCGCGGAGCCGCCCCGATCCAACGTGCGATCCTGGCCGGTGATCATGTCACCGGTGTCACCATCATGCGGATGGAGGCGGGGCTCGATACCGGGCCGATGCTAGCCAGGGCAAGCACCCCGGTAGAGGAGAAGAATGCCGGCGAACTGACCGCGGAATTGGCTGAGATTGGCGCTCATTTGATGGTTGAAGTGCTGGCCAACCTGGCAAACTACGCCGGAGAAGCTCAATCAGAGCGCGAAGCGACCTACGCAGCCAAGATCGACAAGGCCGAGACGAGGATAGATTTCTCCCGGGACGCTGAATTTATCCTGCGGCAGGTGCGCGCCTTCGCACCCTCCCCCGGCGCATGGTTCGAATTTTCGGGCGAGCGCTACCGCGTCCTGTCAGCCCATGTGATCGGCAGCGAAGGTTTTACCGGCACCGTTCTGGATGACAAGCTCACCATCGCCTGCGGGCATGGAGCCATTCGCCCCGCCCGCATTCAGCGCGCAGGCAAACCCGCTATGTCCGCCGAGGAATTTTTGCGCGGCAAACCGATACCTGCCGGCACTGTAATCGCTTGACTCGCTTTGCCCTCACTCTCGAATTCGATGGCGGCCCGTTCATGGGCCTTCAGCGGCAGGCGCATGGTCCCTCGGTGCAACAGGCAGTGGAAGAGGCCGCCCATGCGATCACCGGCGAAACCGTCACTTTGCATTCCGCCGGCCGAACCGATGCCGGCGTCCATGCACTGGCCATGCGAAGCCATATCGACCTTGAGAAGGACCTCACGCCGTTCCGGCTTATGGAAGCGCTTAACGCGAAACTTCGGCCCGATCCCATCGCAGTGGTTCATTGCGAGAACAAGCCAGAGGATTGGCACGCGCGCTTTTCCTGCATCGGCCGGCGCTATCTTTATCGCATCGTCAATCGCCGCGCACCTCTGACGCTAGATACTGGCAAGGCATGGCTCGTCACGCGGCCGCTCGATGCCGACGCCATGCACCGCGCGGCGCAGATGCTGGTGGGGCACCATGACTTCACCACTTTCCGGTCCGTCCACTGCCAGGCGAAGGATCCGGTCAAGACGCTCGATCGGCTCGATGTCCGCAGGGAAGGAGACACGGTCCTGATCGAAGCAGCGGCGCGCAGCTTCCTCCACCATCAGGTGCGATCGATGGTCGGCACTTTATCGCTGGTGGGAACCGGCCAATGGAATGAGGTCGATGTCGACGAAGCTCTCCGAGCGTGCGACAGACAGCGACTGGGACTTAATGCACCGCCAGACGGACTATATTTCGTACAGGCGATCTATCCAGGAGAGGAAACAACCGCATGACCACAAAAAGCCGCAATATCGTTTCGACACTTGGCGAAGACGGTAAACTCACAGTCGAGTTGGTTGAAGAACAAGTCCCGGCTCCCACGGGGCATGAAGTGCTTCTGCGGATCGATGCAGCGCCTATCAATCCGGCCGATCTTGGGCTGATGTTCGGACCCGCCCTGCTCGACCAAGCCGAATTCAGCGCTGGCAAGATTGTCGCCCCGATGCCCTCTGCCGCAGTCGAAGCTTTGGCCGGACGGGTCGGTCAAGCGATTCGGATCGGCAGCGAATGCGCCGCAACAGTGGTGGCCGCCGGCGATGAACCCGAAGCGCAGGCGATGATCGGCAAGCGCGTGTCTGGCAGACCTGGAGGAATCTATGCCAATTACCGGATCGCCGATGCGCGCGCCTGCATGGTTCTCCCGGACGACTTGCCCATCGAATACGCTGCCGCATCCTTCGTCAATCCGATGACGGCGGTCTGCTTCGTCGAAACGATGCGACAGGAAGGCTTTAAAGCCATCGTCCACACTGCGGCCGCCTCCAATCTGGGGCAGATGATGGTGCGACTGTGCAAGGAAGAAGGCATCGATCTGGTCAATGTGGTGCGCAAACCGGAACAGGCCGAATTGCTGAAATCGATGGGCGCCCAACATGTTGTCGATTCTTCGCAAGAGGATTTTGGAGAAAAGTTGGTCGATGCCATTGCCGCGACCGGCGCTCGCCTCGCCTTCGACGCAATCGGGGGCGGAACAATGGCCAGCCGCCTGCTCTCCGCGATGAACGCCGCAGATACCATCGGCAAGGTCTATGACCGCTATGGCTCCGACCAGAAAAAGAAGGTCTATATTTACGGTACACTGGATTTCGGACCGACGATTTTGGATCGCAGTTTCGGCTTTACCTGGGACGTGTCAGGCTGGCTGGTCATGCGGCGCTTCATGTCCTTGCCCCCGGAACGTCGCGAGTGGGTGCAGAAGCGGGTTGTCGAAGGGCTTCGCACCACCTTCGCAAGTACTTTCAAGCACCGGATTAGCCTCGACCAATTATTTGAACGAGACGTTGCGCTCACTTGCAACGCAAAGACGACTGGCGAGAAATATCTCATGATGCCTAACGGCTAGTCGATCCTGCTAATCAGTCGCTGTGTAAATCCAACCGCCGGCGGAGAGCATGTCCAATAGACTGCTGTCCGCCGGAATGGACTGGATCATTCATCGAGAACGAAGCCCACTTTCAACACCACCTGAAACTGGATGGAGCCATCGTCTTCGATCATGCCCCGTTGGCCGACCACTTCATACCAGCGGATATTACGCAAGGACTCGCGCGCCCTTGCAACGGCGCTCTTGATCGCGGCATCGCTGCTTTCATGCGAAGTTCCGACAACTTCGCTGATCTTGTAGACATGTTCCGACACGATGCGCTCCTCTCGTTGCTGAAAGAATCAACAACGCAGCAGGAGGTTACATGTTTCCCAAAAGCGGGAAGTTCTAGGCCTTGGCGAGCACGCTTTCGGGCAGTTCTTCGCCGAACACGCGCTGATAATATTCGGCCACCAGCATCCGCTCCGCCTCGTCGCATTTGTTGAGGAAGCTGAGGCGGAAGGCGAAGCCCACATCCTTGAAGATCGCGGCGTTCTGCGCCCAGGTGATCACGGTGCGCGGGCTCATCACGGTCGAGATGTCGCCATTGATGAAGCCCTGACGCGTCAGATCCGCCACGCGGATCATCTTCGCGACCGTAGCCTTGTCCGTGTCGGGGTTCTTGGCGGAAACGATCTTCTGTTCGATTTCTTCGGGCAGATAGTTCAGCGCCGACCACGATGTTCCAGCGGTCCATCTGGCCCTGGTTGATCGCCTGGGTGCCGTGATAGAGGCCGCTGGTATCGCCCAGGCCCACCGTGTTGGCGGTGGCGAACAGGCGGAAATATGGATTGGGCCGAATCACGCGGTTCTGGTCGAGCAGCGTCAGCTTGCCTTCGGTTTCCAGCACGCGCTGGATCACGAACATCACGTCGGGCCGGCCCGGCGTCGTATTCGTCGAACACCAGCGCCACCGGGTGCTGCAGCGCCCAGGGCAGAAGGCCTTCGCGGAATTCGGTGACCTGCAATCCGTCGCGCAGCACGATCGCATCGCGCCCGATCAGGTCGATCCGGCTGATATGCGCGTCGAGGTTGATCCGGATGCACGGCCAGTTGAGCCGCGCGGCCACCTGTTCGATATGAGTCGATTTGCCAGTGCCGTGATAGCCCTGCACCATCACGCGGCGATTGTAGGCAAAGCCCGCGAGGATCGCCAGCGTGGTGTCCGGATCGAACACGTAGCTCTCATCGAGATCGGGCACGCGCTCGTCGGCCTCGCTGAGAACGCCGGGCACATCATGTCCACATCGATCCCGAAGACCTCGCGCACGCTGATCTCGGTATCGGGAGCGGCGAGCACCGTGGTGCCGCCATGTTCGGAGTTGTTTTTCGTCATCTCGTTCATCGCCGGCTTCGACTAGACGCGCGCGCGCGCGGCTGCAACAATCAATGGGCAGACACCGTCAATTTCGCGTATCAGGAAATGCAACCTTTCAAGGAATAGGCATTTGCCATGAAGATATTCGGCTTCCCCCTCTCTCCCTATGTGCGCAAGGTGGCGGTTACCGCAACGATGAAGGGTATCGATTTTGAATGGGAGCCCAGCAATCCGAATCAACCGACGGATGAATTCCTGAAGGCCAGTCCGTTCAGCAAGATCCCCGCCATTGCGGACGGGGATTTCACCCTCGCGGATTCAACCGCCATCGTCGCCTACCTTGAAGCCAAATATCCCGAACCCGCCTTGTTGCCGAAAGATGCCGAAGGCCGCGGCCGCGCGATCTGGTTCGACGAGGTGGCGGATACTTTACTGATCCCTTCGGCAGCGCCGATCGTCCTCAATCGATTCCTCTATCCCAAGATCTTCGGCAAGGATGGCGACGAGGCCGCCGCTCTCGCTGCCGAAGACGCCGCGATGCGCTCGCTCGACTATCTTGAAGGCCAACTGGGTGAAGACGGCTGGTTCGACGGTCCGTTCACACTTGGAGACCTCTCGGTTGCCTGTGCGTTCAAGACGCTAAGCTACGCAGGCTGGTCGGTTAGCCCGGAGCGACATCCCAAACTGGCTGCATGGTATGAACGTATTGCGTCCCTGCCCGCGTGGCAGGAAGTCGCAGCGCGAGAGGCTGGTGTTTTTGCCTCGCTCGGCAGTTAAGTCGCACTTACCTTGGGGGGCAGCGAAAAAGCTTTCGAGAAAGCCCGCACGGCTTCGCGGTCGCCCTCCAAACTAAGGTCGCCTTCGCGCTCGACATCTTCAAACGGCTGATGTCCGTAAATCACGCGCAGCCAGGGAAGAGGTGCGGGCATCCGAACCACCGCCTGTACGTCACTTCGTATACCGCGCAGAATATCGAGCTTGGCGTCGACCAGCTGCGCCGTGAACTCTTCCCCACCGACGTCAAAGCCAAGCGTGATCCTTAGTTTTTCCACCTTATCGGTGAGCAGCATCGTTCGCATCGATAGCATCAGGGATACGGGAGTGAGCGGCAATTGCGGGTTGTGATCTGGTGAGCGCGCCGCCCAGCGGCCAAGTTCCTGAATGGCTGTTTCCGCCAAATAGCCCCACTCAGTAAGCTCGTAGATTTGCGCTCCTGCAGGCGGTGGCAATCTCACTTTATTGAGCACGCCCGCGACTTCTAGCGACGCCAACCGCTCAGTCAGAACCTTGGCACTGATGCCGGGTAAACTGCTGCGGATATCGGAAAATCGGCGCCCACCGAGCATTAGCTCCCTGACAATCAGCAGCGACCAACGTTCGCCCACCAATTCCAAGGCGAATGCCGTCCCGCACGCATCTTCATACCATTTCCCGTGCCGCTTTTGCGATGAGTTCGAGCGCCCTTTTGGTTTCTTTTTGTAACTTCATAGTTGCTTTTAGTAACTCGTAGGGGCACGAATTGCAAGTGCCGATTCGCAGTGGAACTACCAACGGAAAGAGCTTGGGATGACCGACGCCGCCAAATTGCCGCCTCAAGAAGAGCTAAAGCCCGCGCAGGAGCTGGCCGAAGCTCTCAATACGCGCTGGCACGGTGAAAGCGCGGATTATCGCCGGGCAAGAACTTCCCTTCTGGCCAAAGAAATTGAACTGCGCCGCCAGGTACAGCGCGTCGCCGAACAACGCCGCGCTTTACCCCCGGGCCCCGTCGCGAAAAATTACCGTTTCATAGACGAACAGAGTCGCGAAATCGGGCTGATTGATCTGTTCGCCGCTCACGATACTCTGTTCACGTATTTCTGGATGTATGGTCCCGAACGCGAGCGACCATGTCCCATGTGCACGTCGTTCGTCGGCTCGCTCGACATTCCTGCTCCCGATATCAATCGTCAGATTGCCCTAGCCATTGTGGGTCGCTCACCCGTTTCGCGCCAAATAGCATTTGCACGAGAGCGAGGCTGGCGGAATCTTAAATTCTACCAGACCATCGGGGACGAATTCGGACGGGACGTCGGCGCCGTCACCGACGGGGAAGATGGAATAGACGAAGGCGCCGCGGTAGTAGTCTGGCAACGCGATGGCGAAAAGGCTCGCCTCTTCTGGGCGGCAGAAGGCGGGCCCGAGACAGCCGATCCTGGCTTTGACCCTCATTTGGCGCCCGATCCCACCCCGCTCTGGAACTTGCTTGATATGACGCCGGGTGGGCGGCCCGCCGACTGGTACCCGAAGCTCGAATACTGACAGACCAAGGGAGACGACAATGACCAAAATGATTTTCGTGAATTTACCAGTCACCGAATTGCCTCGCTCGATGAAGTTCTACGAAGCGATCGGTTTTACCAACAATCCCCAGTTCACCAATGAGGCGGCCGCGGCGATGATGTGGTCGGACGAGATCGTTGCCATGCTGCTGACCCACGATTTCTGGAAGACCTTTACCAGCAAGGATATTCCCGATGCGCATCAGAGCGCACAAGTCCTGCTTGCCCTGTCACAAGACAGCATCGACGCCGTCGAAGGCATCGTCGCCAAGGCGGTGGCAGCAGGTGGCAAAGCGGATCCAACCCCAAAGCAGGACATGGGTTTCATGTATGGCCGCAGCTTCGAAGATCCCGACGGGCACATCTGGGAGAACTTCTGGATGAACATGGAAGCCCTGCCCGAAGGCGAAACCCCCGCGGAACAGCCCGCATCGGCCTGAACCAGCACTGCAGGACCAGGGAGAGGCACCATGCACGCCAGCCATATGAAAATCACCGGCTATATTCTGAGCGGGCTGTTCGCGCTGTTTATGCTCGGCGCCTCGATTGCGCCCAAGCTGCTCCAGATGCCGATTGCGGCGGAAACGCTCGCGAGCCTCGGTTGGCCCGATTTCACTCTGATGATCGGGCTCTTCGAGCTGGCCTTCCTGCTGCTCTACCTGTTTCCGCGCACAAGCGTGCTGGGCGCAGTGCTGATGACGGCGCTGCTCGGCGGCGCGATCGCAACTCACATACGCGTGGGAAGCCCGCTCTTCAGCCACACTTTCTTTGGCATCTATCTCGCTCTTTTCATGTGGGGTGGGCTCTGGCTCCGGACGCCTGCCCTGCGATCGTTGTTCCCCATTATGTCCGCGAAGGATTGATCCATGACCGACAATGCCACTGTCACCGCTTTCGATTGGGTGCCCGAATTCGCCCGCGGTCTCGTGCGCGACCTTCGTGCCCGCTGGGCGTTCGAAGAGATCGAACGGCCATATGACGTCAAGCTGCTCGGGGCGATGAACCCGCGGCCCGACGATTATCTCGCCTGGCAGCCATTCGACCAGGTGCCGGCCTTCGCCGATGGCGATCTGAGCTTCTTCGAAACGGGCGCGATCCTGCTTTACCTGGGGGAACAGGACGAGCGGCTGCTGCCCACCGAGCCGCAAGCGAGATGGAATGCGATCTCCTGGCTGTTCGCCGCGCTTAACAGTGTCGAGACTCCCATCTCCCGCCTGGTGAGCTACGATTTGTTCAATGCAGACAAGGATTGGGCAAAAAGCGCGCGCCCTTCTGCTGAAGAAATGGTCGACCGCAAGCTGATGCGCGTTGCGAATGCGCTAGGCGAAAAGGAATGGCTCGCCGGCCAATTTTCGATTGCCGATATCATGATGGTTACGGTTCTCACTAACCTTCGCCACACAGAGATGATCGAGGGGTATCCCGTACTTGCCGCATATATGCGGCGCGCCCAGGAACGGCCGGCTTACCAACGTGCGCTTGAAGCACAGATGGCCGATTTCACCGCACCGGCTCCAGCCGGTTGGGCCTGATCCAGAGAAGCAAGGAGACTGACCATGTATATCCAAGGATTTCTCATACCAGTGCCCGCCGACAAGAAGGAACAATACCGCGAGGTCGCGCAGAAATTTGCCGACATCATGAAGAACCACGGAATGATCGAGGTCGTCGAAGCGTGGGAAGCGGATGTGCCCGATGGCGTACACACCGATTTCCGCAAGGCCGTGAAGCTGGAAGCGGGCGAGATGGTCGTTTTCTCCTGGGTGATCTGGCCTGACAAGGCGACCTGCGAGGCCGCGCACAACACCATGATGGCCGAAGAGTTTTCCAAGGAAATGGGCGAGACGATGCCGTTCGACGGCAAGCGCATGATCTATGGTGGATTCGAACCACTGGTCGTTTTCGGGAGGACATGATGTCCAGCAACAATGGTTGGCCCGTCTGGTACGAGCTCATGACGCCGGATCCGGCTGGATCGGCCGCGTTTTACGGTGCCGTCCTGGATTGGAAAATCGCGCCTGAAGGCATGACGATGCCCAACGGCTCCGAATATCGAATGATCGGGCGGCAGGATGGCGGCAATGCCGGAGGCGTACTGACGCTCTCTCCGGACATGCGCCAGATGGGCATGGCGCCCGGGTGGTTCACCTATTTTTATGCCGATGATGTCGATGCAATGGCCGCCAGGGTCAAGGAGCTCGGCGGCGTAGTGCATATGGAGCCGGTGGATTTGGCTGGTGCCGGCCGGATGGCGATGGCCAGCCGACCCATTCGGCGCATCGTTCTACCTGATCAAACCGACCCCGCCAGCCGGCCAGCCCGAAGCCCAATCGGACGTGTTCACTCCGGGCGTTCCAGGCCGCAATGCCTGGAACGAACTCGGTACCAGCGACGGCCCTGGCGCAGTGTCATTCTACAAGGACCTGTTCGGCTGGAAGTCAGACGATTTCATGTCGATGGGCCCAGCGGGCGAATACCGCTTTATCGAACTCGGCGGGACCCAGATCGGCGCGATCAGCCCGGCTTTGGCCGAAGGAAGCAAGCCAGGCTGGCTACCCTATTTCCGCGCGAACAACATCGATGCGGCCAAGGAAGCCGTGCGCGCCAATGGCGGCGAGATCGTGATGGATGCCCATGAAGTGCCGGGCGACGACATGATCATCATCATCCGCGATCCAGCCGGCGCCCAGCTCGGCATAGCGGCAAGCAAGGAGAGCTGACATGTCCAACAAGGCAACCAACTGCATCTGGTACGATCATGGCGCGGAAGACGCAGCGAAGTTTTATGCCGCAACATTCCCCGACAGCTCTGTGGGCGCGGTCCACTACGCGCCGAGCGACAATCCGAGCACCAGCAAAGGCGCAGTACTGACGGTCGAATTCACCGTATGCGGCATCCCCTGCCTCGGCCTCAACGGCGGCCCGCACTTCAAGGCGAGTGAAGCGTTCTCGATCATGATCCTTACCGAGGACCAGGCGGAGACCGACAGGCTGTGGAACGCCATCGTCGGCAACGGCGGGCAGGAAAGCCAGTGCGGCTGGTGCAAGGACCGTTGGGGCATTTCCTGGCAGATAACTCCGCGCGCTTTGATGGCGGCGACCACCAATCCTGACAAGGCCGCCGCCAAACGCGCCTTCGAAGCGATGATGAAGATGAAGAAGATCGACATTGCTGCGATCGAAGCAGCGGCGAAAGGTTGATTGGCCATGCCGCGCAAGATCATCGGTGCCGCATTCATGTCCCTGGACGGCGTCATGCAGGCACCGGGTGGCCCGACCGAGGATCCCAGCGGCGGCTTCGCATTCGGCGGCTGGCTGTTCGGAGTGGACGACGACGAGATCGACGAGAAGATCGGCGAATTGTTCAACCGCCCTTTCGCACTGCTGCTTGGCCGGCGGACCTACGATATCTTCGCAGCCTACTGGCCGTACATCCCGGAGGAAAACCCGGTTGCCGCGTCGTTCAACCGGATCGCCAAATTTGTTCTCACCCGCTCGGACATGCCGCTGGAATGGGGCGGCAGCCAGCGCCTTTCTAGCATAGATGCGGTGGCCGCATTGAAGGCTTCCGATGGGCCTGATCTGATAATCCAGGGCAGCTCGACGATCTATCCGCAATTGCTCGAACGCGGTCTGATCGACCAACTTCATCTGATCGTCGCGCCAATTCTGCTAGGAAGCGGCAAGAAGCTCTTCGGAGAGGGCACGCCGCCGATAAACCTGCGAGTGGTTGCGCAGAAGGTCTCGCGCAAGGGGAGTTTGATCGCAACCTACGAGCCAGCAGGCGAACCGCGCATTGGCACGTTGGACGGGCCGCAGCCAAGCGAACGCGAGATCGCGCGGCAGAAGAAGATCGTGGAAGGAAGCTGGTGATGTTGGCACTCTATGGACACCCATTTTCCTCCTACACCTGGAAAGCGCTGATCCCGCTCTACGCAATTGGCAGCGATTTCGAATTTCGCGAGGTGGGACCGGACTATCCGGATCATGGCGACTTCGTCCAGCAAGCCCATCCTGCGGGCAAGTTCCCTGTTCTGCGCGATGGCGACACCACGGTGATCGAAGCAACAGCCATCGTCGAATATCTTGCTCTGCGTTATCCGGACGCAGGACTCATTCCCTCCGACCCCACAGAAGCAATGAAGCTGCGCATGCTTGACCGGGTGTTCGACAATTACGTCATGTCCAACATGCAGCGTGTCGTGAATGCTCATATCGCCAACGGCGAGAACCCGGACCCGGCAGAAACCGAAGCAGGCAGGCAAGGCCTTCGCCGGGCCTATCGCTGGCTGGAGCGTTGGCTGGAAGCGAACGCGCTGCTCCCGCATGTGTCGCTGGTCACCTGCGCGGCGGCGCCTTCGCTGTTCTATGCCGACTGGGTGGAGCCGATCCCCGGCAATGCCCCTCGCCTCGCCGCCCTGCGTGCCGAAGTGCTTGCCCTCCCCGCTGTCTCGCGCTGCGTCGAGGATGCCAGACCGTTCCGGGGCTGGTTTCCGCCGGGCGCCCCGGAGCGAGACTGATCCCCAGCCCTGAAGCAAGGAACCTCAAATGGCTGACAGCAACGAACTCTCCGTCACGACCTACATCGACGCGCCGCCCGAGAGAGTGTGGGACGTCATGGTCAATCGCCAGGAAGAATGGTGGTGCCCGGCGCCATGGCGTGCCGAAATCGATCGGCAGGATCGCCGGGTAGGCGGATCGTGCAATATGACCTTCTACGGTCCGGATGGCGAGATCATGCCTCAGAACGGCATTTATCTCGCCTTTGAGGAAGGCCGCCGCTTCGTCACAACCGACGCAGTAACCAGCGATTTCGAACCTGCCGGTCCCTTCATGGTCGGCATCTGGGAAATCGAACCCGAAGGCGCTGGAACGCGCTATACTGCCCGCGCGCGGCATTGGGCCGAAGAGGCCAGGAAGCAGCACGAGGCAATGGGTTTCGAGCAAGGCTGGGGTGCCTGCGCCGCTCAGCTCAAGGCCCTTTGCGAAGCCGGCTGACCAAAAAAAGCGAATAGAGCCCAAGGCTAGAGCGCATCCGCTCCGTCATTGGGCATGAAACGGCACCAACGTTTCAAAATTGCAGCGCCGCCTGAGCGCCGCATGGGGCCCCGCGTTTCCCCTGTCCCCCAGTCCCCAGCGGGGTCCCGAGCCAGGGCCCGCCACACGCATTGGCGGGTCCTGGCCTTTCAGGCGAAGACGGCGCTCTTTCTGAGCAGTTGATAGGCCTCGACCACTCTCCCAAGCCGTCCTTCATGGCTGCGATCCCCACCATTGCGGTCGGGATGATATTTGCGCACCAGCTGGGAATAGCGCTGCCTGAGCACTGTGCGATCGGTATCCCCCGCGAGGCCCATGACATTCAGCGCCTCACGCTCACGCGGAGTAAAGCGCGCGAAACTGGCGTGATTGCCTGCTGCGCGCTGTTTGATCTTCGCAGCCCGCGCACCGATCGCATCGAGCGGATCGTCGAAATCGGCCCAGCGCGGGACGCCGTCGACACCGGCATCGGCCCGGAATGCCCGCGTATCGCGCGCCCAGCCGGCAACCGGGTGCTGCGCGTCGAGGATCTCTTCGGCGCTCATCCCCTCGAACCAGTCGTAGCCCGAATTGAATTCCCGCACATGGTCGAGGCAGAACCAGCGCCAGCGGCCTGGGCCGTCGAACCCCGGAGGGCGGCTGCCAGGCGCGCGAAATTCTCCGGCTTCTTCGCAACCGGCCGCGTCACATCCGCGACCTTCGTTTTCGAACCGACCATGGAACCTGGCGTGTTTTGAATCCTTCACACCTTTAGGATGGGAAATCATTCCCTATAAGGGAACCCCCAAAAAGGAGAATTTCCACTCATGGCTGGTCCGGTCCAAGGCGAAATCGAAGTGCTGTTGCAACAGGCCTTTCAGCCTGACCGGCTCGAGGTAATCAACGACAGTGCGCGTCATTCTGGCCATTCAGGCGACGATGGTAGCGGCGAATCGCATTTTACCGTCGTGATCCAGAGCGCGGCCTTTGCAGGCAAAGGGCGCCTGGAACGCCAGCGGATGGTCAACCGCGCTTTGGGCGACATTCCGGGCAATCGCGTCCACGCGCTTGCCATTCGCGCATTTGCGCCCGAAGAAGCTGTATGACCAGTTTCACAGCGATCGATCCCGTTACGCATGATCTAGGCGATTTCCAGGTCCGTCGCGTACTTCCTGCGCGAGAGCGCACGATGGTGGGCCCTTTCATCTTCGTCGACCAGTTCGGCCCCGCCCAGCTCGATATTGGCAAGGCAATGGATGTGCGCCCTCACCCGCATATCAACCTCGCCACGGTGACGTGGCTGTTCGAAGGCGCGATCGACCATCGTGACAGCCTGGGCAGCTTTTCGACCATCCGCCCCGGCCAGGTCAATTTGATGACCGCAGGCAGCGGCATCGTCCATTCCGAACGCAGCCCCCAAGCCGAGCGCGACACCGGGCCCAAGCTCTACGGAATGCAGACATGGCTCGCCCTGCCCGATGGCAAGGAAGAGATCGACCCCGCCTTCGAGGCTGTGAGCAACCTTCCGCTGATTGAAGACCAATGCGTGACCGCGCGGGTGATCATGGGTGAATTGTGGGGAGTGCGCGCACCCACCACAACTTTTGCCGAAACGATCTATGCCGAAATCCTGCTGGGCCCTTCCGGCGCAATTCCAATCGAGGACGAGGCGGACGAGCGCGCAGTGATGCTGGTCGGCGGGGATGCCGCTCTAGATGGCCATGCCATGCCGCTCTACACGCTGATGGTGCTGAAACCCGGCACGGAAATGGTGCTTTCTTCGAACAAGGGCGGCCGCGTGATGCTGCTCGGCGGCGAGGCTTTCCCGACCAGGCGGCATGCCTGGTGGAACTTCGTCAGTTCGTCGCGCGAGCGGATCGAACAGGCAAAGCGCGACTGGGCGGAAGGCCGCTTCCCGATCGTCCCGGGCGACGAGGAAGAGTTCATCCCCCTACCCGAGGTTCCGCTGACCCGCAGCAACGATTAGCAGGATGCATCCGGGATGAGCGGCAAGACTCAGGACGATCCGGGCCGTTTCTCGCTTCTAAGATCGAGCCTGGAAGGCGACACCCGAGCGAGCTTCCTTGAGCTTTTCTTTGATCTGGTTTTCGTTTTCGCGATCACCCAGATATCCCATTTCCTGCTGACGCATCACGGCCTTATCGCCCTTGCGGAAGGGGCGGTGATATTCGCCGCAGTTTGGTGGGCCTGGGTTTACACCACATGGGCCGCCAACTGGCTCGATACCAACAGAGTACAGGTGCGGATCGTTCTGCTTCTGGTCATGTTGGCGAGCCTCGTCATGGCTGTCGCGACGCCCAAGGCTTTCGGCGAACATGGCCTGATCTTCATCGGCGCGTACCTTGCGATTCAGATTGGGCGCTCGGGTTTCCTGGCGATCGTCATGCGCCGTAACGATCATGAAGTGGCGCGCACCATGCAGCGCATCGTCGTCTACTTCATGGCTAGCGGCTGCTTATGGATCGCCGGCGCTCTCTCAGCTCATCCCGAGACACGACTAGCATGGTGGGTCGCGGCGCTGGCTTTGGAGTATTCCGGGCCGGGCACCGGCTTTCGCATTCCATTTTATGGCAAGGTTTCGCCTAGCGATTGGCGGATTTCAGGCTCCCACATGGCCGAACGCTGCGCATTATTCATCATCATCGCGCTGGGAGAGGGAATAGTGGTGACCGGTGCGACGATCGCCGGCCATCCGCTCACTGGCCCGCACATACTGGCCTTCCTGGCCGCTTTCGCGAATTCGGTGCTGATGTGGTGGATCTACTTCGACATCGGCGCGACGCGAGGCGCCGAGCTGATCGAGCACCACCAAGAGCCCGGGCGAATCGCCCGATCGGCCTATACTTACCTGCACATGCCCATCATCGTCGGCATTATCGGCGGGGCAGTTGCAGACGAGATGCTGCTTGCCCATCCCGAAGGTCGCACGGAGCCTCAGCTGATATTCGCATTATGTGGCGGAATGGCCATCTATCTGGCCGGCGTCGGTTTGTTCAAACGCTTTGCAAACCGGTTCCATAACTTTCCCCTCTCACACCGCTATGGCCTGGCACTGCTTGGCTTGCTCGGAATTTGGGCCTGGGCCACCGAACCGCAGGCTTTGGTCTTCGGTTGGATGGCCGCGGCTATCCTGCTGCTCGTCACCGTGTGGGAGTGGGTGAGCTTCCATGGCGGCTGGATCGAGCGCTATGGAGATCGGTTCGGCCCGCTAGGGCGCGCCATGCAGCGCGCCAATGATCGCGCGATTGCAGATCGCGAGCGGCGCCTCGGAAAAGACCCCGATTGAGGCTCAATCTTTGCCTAGCCATTCCACCCACGCGCCATGGGGGTGCGCAGTGGCCAGCGTAACCCAACCTAGCGCGTCGGGATCCGGCCAGAACCGCACCGCAAGCTCGTGGTTGAAAGTCACACGGTTGGTTTCAAGCTGAATCCAGGCCAACGGGCGCTCACCCGTCGCCTTCTCTCCCGCAGCTTCCATGGCGGCGACTATGCTCTCGCGCGTGGAGATCGGCATATATTGCCACATGATCGAATGGTACAGCACGCGCGTCACGCCTTCCTCCTGCGGAAGGGCCAGTATCCTGGGCACCCATTCCCCGGCATCGGCCCGAACCAGATCGGGCGGCTGCTTTCCCGCCAGCGCAATGGCCGCGTCGATCCGCTGCATGCGTTCGGTCGCTTCGGGCCAGACGTAGCTTTTGAGCCGCAGGGCCTGCGCCGCGATCGGACAGATCGAGCGGAGCGATATCCGAGCCTCGGATTGCAACGATCTCCAGCTCCGCGGACGGCGGCGGCAGAGCCGCGCCATTCGGGCACGATCCGCATCGGCGAAGCTCCGGCGGCCCACCCTCGTCCCGCCGAGATCGAAGAAATAGCGCTCCATCATCGTGTTGACCCCGGCGCTGGCGCCGATCTCGTTCAGCTCGAACCGCGGGCCAAGCCGCTGCGCAAGCCACAGCAGCCCGGCCATGATGCTGGCCGCGCGCCCGCCTCGTTGGTCTGCGGCGGCCCATCGAGCCACGGCAGCAGCCGCGCGTCGAACTTGCGCGACGACGCCGAGCACCAATTGCGTCGATCTGCGTCCTGATCGGTCAGTTCGCCGCGCGTAGATCGCGCCCAGTTCGGGCGCGGCGCCGGTCAGGAACAGATGGTGCAGACCGCCGGCCATGCGCAGCGGCATGGCATCCTCCAGCTGAGGCCCGGCCAATCCGCTGATCCTGCGGCCGAATTGCCGTGTCGCTTGCCACGATCGCCAGTTCGGAGCGGACGATGCGCGGGTGCACGGGCGCATTGGCGCGCTCCGTATAGGCTGCCTGCCACTCGATCCCTTCGCGCACATCGGCGATTTCCATGATCCTGGCCTGCTTCGCCATTCCCATTGCCCTTTCTGGCTGCCTTCCGTAAGGCGCGCGCCATGTCGACACGCAGCTTACCTTTGCCGTTCCCAAGGGCCGCATCCTCGACGAGGCGCTGCCGGTGATGGCGCGCGCCGGCGTCGTGCCCGAAGCCGCGTTCCACGACAAGAGCAACCGCGCGCTGAGCTTTGCCACGCGAAGGCGGCGACATGCGGATCATCCGCGTGCGCGCGTTCGACGTCGCCACCTTCGTCGCCCATGGCGCGGCGCAGGTCGGAATCGTCGGCTCCGACGTGGTCGAGGAATTCGACTATTCCGACCTTTACGCGCCGGTCGACCTCGACATCGGCCACTGCCGCCTGTCGGTCGCCGAGCCGGCGACGCCGGACCGCGACCAGCTGGGCAAGCTCAGCCACCTGCGGGTCGCGACCAAGTATCCCAACATCACCCGCCGCTAGTTCGAGACGCCAGGGCATCCAGGCCGAATGCGTCAAGCTGAACGGCGCGATGGAGCTCGCCCCCAGCCTGGGCCTGTCGCAGCGGATCGTCGATCTTGTCTCCACCGGGCGCGACCCTGGCCGAAAACGGCCTGGTCGAAAGCGCGACGTGATCCTGCCGGTTTCCGCCCGACTGATCGTCAACCGCGCCGCGCTCAAGACCGATCCGCGCGTTGGCCGCGCTGGTCGAGGCATTCCGCGCCATCGCCGACAGCGAGAGGCCGCCTGATGCATGCGGCTGAACATCATCGCGAGCCCGGATTTCGCGCAGAAGTTCGCCCGCATCGTCGACGACCGCCGCGAAAGCGACAGCGATGTCGCGCAGGCGGTGTCCGACTATCCTCAGCGGACGTGCGCAGCGCGCGGCGACGAGGCGCTGGCCGAATATACCGAGCGGTTCGACGACTTCGCCCTGCCCGACGAAGGCGACTGGCGGATCGCGCCGACGCGCTGCCGCGCCGCCTTCGACGCGCTCGACGCCGGATCTGCGCGACGCGCTGGAACTCGCCGCGACGCGCATCCGCGCCTATCACGAAGCGCAGCTGCCCGCGGACCGCGACTATCACCGACGATGCCGGCGTGCGCCTCGGCGCGAACTGGAGCGCCGGTCGATGCTGCGGGGCTCTACGTCCCGGGCGGCCGGGCGGCCTATCCCTCCTCGCTGCTGATGAACGCGATCCCGGCGCAGGTCGCCGGCGTCGAGCGGCTGGTGATCTGCACCCCGACGCCCAAGGGCGAGATCAACCCGAACTGGTGCTCGCCGCCGCGCACATCTGGCGGGCGTCGACGAGATCTGGCGCGATCGGCGGCGCGCAGGCGATCGGCGCGCTCGCCTATGGCACCGAGCGGATCCGCCCGGTCGATGTCGTCACCGGCCCCGGCAATGCCTATGTCGCCGAAGCCAAGCGCCAGCTTTACGGCGTGGTCGGGATCGACATGGTCGCCGGGCCGAGCGAAATCCTCGTGATCGCCGACGGCAAGAACGATCCCGACTGGATCGCCGCCGACCTGCTCAGCCAGGCCGAACACGATCCGGCCGCGCAATCGATCCTGATCACCGACGATCCGGCCTTTGCCGAGCCAGGTGGAGGACCGCGTCGACGTCCAGACGCGCCATGCTCTCCACCGCGCAAGACCGCGCGCGCCAGCTGGGACGACGCACGGCGTGATCATCGTGGTCGGCAGCCTTGCCGAGGCCCCCGCGCTCGCCAACGCGCTGGCGGCCGAGCATGTCGAACTCGCGGTCGACGATCCCGAAGCCCTGTTCGCGCAGATCCGCCATGCCGGCAGCGTCTTCCTCGGCCGCATGACGCCCGAAGCCGTGGGCGATTATGTCGCCGGGCCGAACCACGTGCTGCCCACCGGGCGGCGCGCGCGCTTTTCCTCCGGCCTGTCGGTGCTCGATTTCATGAAGCGCACCAGCTTCATCGCGCTCGACGCGGGCGGCGCTCGAAGACGATCGGCCCTGCCGCCGTGCGCGCTGGCCGAGATGCCGAAGGGCTGCCCGCCCACGCCAAGTCGGTGGAACTGAGGCTCGAATGACCGCATGCCCGCCCGCTCCCAAGCCCGCTCCGCCGCGCGGCTCGCTGCCGTGCAGGCGCTGTACCAGCAGCGAGATGGAAGCGACGCCCGCTGGCGCGGCTGCTCGACGAGTTCCACCAGCACCGGCTCGGCCGCGACATCGAGGACGAAGCCAGTATGGCCGAGGCCGAAGTCGCCTTCTTCGACGATGTCGTGCGCGGCGTGGATCGCCCGGCGGGAAGAGATCGACGCGCTGCTCGCAGGCACGGCTCGCCAAGGGCTGGACGCTTGCGCGGCTCGACAAGACCATGCTGCAGATCCTGCGCGCCGGCACCTACGAACTGCTCGCCCGGCGCCGACGTGCCGATCGGCAGCGCGATCAGCGAATATGTCGACGTCGCCCACGCCTTCTTCGATCAGCGCGAGGCGAAATTCGTCAACGGCGTGCTCGACGCAGTGGGCAAAACCGTTCGCACCTGATCCGGTATCTTCCGATTGCTGCCCGCATGGTTTAGTTAACGGGCGATCGGGCGCCGCATCGAACCGGTTTTGGGAGTCTTTTCGTGAAGACAGTCATGATTGCAGCCACGCTCCTGATAGCATTCTCCACGTCCGGATGCGTGGCCTTGCTCGGTGCCGTCGGAGGTGCCACTGCGGTCGCCTGCACCGAAGAAGAGCTGGATTGTCCGGTCGATTAACTCCATTTCCAACGGCGACACCTCGAAATGAACGAAGCTGCTTTCATCGAAAGCCTGCGCGCGCTGGCGACGCATCCCGCGGCGCGCGGACTGATGGACGACGCAGCGGTGCTGCAGGTCGGCTGCGAGACGCTGGTCCTCACCCACGACATGCTGGTGGAAGGCATCCACTTCCTGCCCGGCGCAGACATGGCGGACGTCGCCTGGAAGCTGGTCGCCACCAATCTTTCCGACCTTGCGGCCAAGGGCGCGCGAGCCGCTCGGCGTGCTGCTGGGTTATCATGCTGGGCCCAAGGCATGGGACGATGCGCGCTTTGCCGAGGGGCTGGCAGACGTCCTTGAGCCATTACGGCGCGCCGCTGCTGGGCGGCGACACCGTCGTCGGGCGGGCCGCCGCGCAGCTTCGGACTGACCGCGATCGGGCGGGCGACGCATGTTCCGGTCCCGTCCCGCACGGGCGCGAAGACCGGGCGATGCGATCTACCTCACCGGCGCCGTGGGCGCGGCGATGATGGGCTTCGAGGCAGCTGAGAGACGGCACTGGCGACGACAGCACGCATTACCGCAGGCCAATGGCCCAGTCTGCCGGAAGGCGAGGCGCTCGCCCCCTATGTGAGCGCGATGATGGATGTGTCGGACGGGCTGCTGCTCGATGCGTTTCGCATGGCCCGCGCCAGCGGCGTCACCATCGCGATCGACAGCGCCGCAGTGCCGATAGACTGCCCCAGAACCCCGGCGGCAGGACGCGCTGCGCTGGGGCGACGATTACGAACTGCTGTTTGCGCTGCCCGAAGGAGTCGAACTGCCCATCCCCGCGCATCGCATCGGCATCGGTGCAGCCGGCATGCGGACGCACCGCTGATGCTCGACGGGAAGCCGCTGACCGAAGCGGACGGCCTCGGCTACCAGCACGCGAGGTCACCGTCGCCCCTGGCGGCCGGTTGCGAATCATCTTCACGATGAGAAATAACCGTATAGGTTAGATCAGATCGCGTCGATGTAGGAAAGCGCTAATTCTGCGGCTGCAACTCAATGCGCGGAAACGTCCACGCCCTGACGGCTGCAGCACATCCTTCAGCGCGTGATAGGCTTCGCGCTGGCGGTGGTTCAGAATGCCGGGATAGAGGTGATGGATCAGATGGTATTCCATCGCCATCGACGCCCAATAGCCCAGCCGTGCCTTGAAAGATCCGCGTATTCTTGTACCGGCCTTTTTGCTGCGGGTGGTGCGGCGCCCAGCTGAGCCAGAAGCGGATCCATGACAGGCCGACCTGCCGCGGCAGCCACCAAAGCAGCGCCACTTCGATCGCATAGCCGGACCATGCCATGCGCGAAGAAGGTCGCGAACATCACCAGCTGCAGCACCGTCGTCTCGCTTCACCGCGCGGCGCGATGCCGGCGTATCCATATCCGCCATCATCCGCTTGTAGCGCATCACCGAACCTTCGACGCCGGGCTGGCGGTTCCACCAGGTCTTGACGATCGCCTGCCACCAATTCGGCGCGCCATCGGTGTAATCGGGATCGAGTTCTAGGGATCGTTGGTATGGCTTGTGGTGCTCCATATGCGTCAGCCGCGCGACGCCGAAGCCCAGCGCAATGGGGATGGTCGACAGGTGCCCGGTCAGCTCGTTGACCCAGTAGAAGCTTGATGGCCGCGCGGATAGATGTTGGAATGCATCGCCTCATGGCTCGGGATGAAGCCGTAGGCCGCGCAGAAAGTCGCGAACAGGAAACCGAGCGTCAAGGCCCGACCGGGCCGAGCACGCCCATGATCGCGAGCGGAACAGGTCGCGACCCATACGGCGAAGCAGCCGACCGTCAGCGCGGCATAGATCCAGCATCGTCCCGCCGTGGAAGCCGCATCGCGATCTCCCGTTCTTCCTTCATCAGTTCGCGGCGAGTGTAGCGATCGAGCGTGTCGTCGCCTTCGAGCCCGATTACCGGGCCGTCTTCAAGCGGGATGATGCTGCGGCGCTTCTACCGCATCGCGCAGCAGCGATCGTCGTCTTTAATGCGGCCCGTCGGTCATGATACCGCCCCCGTCCAGCCCGGTCGCAGCGCCAGTCATAGCCCCGGTCACAACCAGCGTCCCTTGATGTTGGCGTAGAGCCCCCAGGCTCCGCCGAACAGCAGCCCGAACGCGATCGGGCTCATGCCCGAATGGGCCGGGGATGCCCCAGTAAGCCATCAACTGCGCGGTCAATGGCGCGATAAAGCCGATCCCGAACAGGAACGGCATGATGGTGAACAGCTTGCGGATCGCCTCGGTCATTATGGTTAATCTCGCATAAACCATCAGCATTCGCGCAAGATTTCTCGCGCCTTAGGTTTGAAACCTGAATAAGTGCGCCGCTTGCACTGGTGCAACATGGCCGGTTTGCCGTCCGACTGCCGGGGAAAGCCGGGCTTTTTACGCTTGCTTCGCCGCCGCCGCTCGCTTTAGCGATCCTGCCACTTCCAACCCGGAAATCCTCGGGGGGTTGCGCAAAATACAAGTTTCCAAGAGGGGGAGAGCTTCGTGGATCTCGTGATAATTGCTATTGGGCTGGGGCTGCTTGCCGTCGTGTACGGCTTCGTCACCAGCCGGCAGGTGCTCGGCGCCAGCGCCGGCAATGAAAAGATGCAGGAAATCGCCGCCGCCATTCAGGAAGGCGCGCAAGCCTATCTCGAAGCGCCAATACACCACCATCGCCATCGTCGGCGTGGTCGTCGCGGTGATCGTCGCCTGTTACGCTGGGCGCGATCTCGGCCGTCGGCTTCGTGATCGGCGCGATCCTGTCGGGCGTCGCCGGGCTTTATCGGCATGAACATCTCGGTGCGCGCCAACGTCCGCACCGCCGCTGCCGCGCAGAACGGGTCTGCAGGACGGGCCTGACCCTGGCGTTCCGCGCCGGTGCGATCACCGGCATGCTGGTGGCCGGCCTCGCCCTGCTCGCGATTGCGGTGTTCTTCTGGTATCTGACCGGACCTGGCCGGATACGCGTCGGCTGATAGCCGCACGGTGGTCGACGGCCTGGTCGCCCTGGCCTTCGGCGCTTCGCTGATCTCGATCTTCGCGCGTCTCGGCGGCGGCATCTTCACCAAGGCCGCCGACGTCGGCGCCGATCTGGTCGGCAAGGTCGAAGCCGGCATCCCCGAAGACGATCCACGCAACCCGGCCGTGATCGCCGACAACGTCGGCGACAATGTCGGCGACTGCGCCGGCATGGCTGCCGACCTGTTCGAAACCTATGTCGTCACCGTCGGCGCCACCATGGTGCTGACCGCGCTGCTGCTGAAGGGCGCTGGGCGACCTGCTGCTGCCGCTGATGGCGCTGCCGCTGCTGATCGGCGGCGTGTGCATCGTCACCTCGATCATCGGCACCTATTTCGTCCGCCTTGGCGGCGGCAAGAACATCATGGGCGCGATGTACAAGGGCTTCCTGGTCACCGCCGTCCTCTCGGTCCCGGCGATCTGGTGGGCGATCAGCTATGCGCTGGGCGGCATGGAAGCACGCGATCGGCGGTGCCAGGACTTCAACGGCCGCACGCTGTTCTACTGCGCGTTGCTCGGCCTGGTCATCACCGGCCTGATCATCTGGATCACCGAGTATTACACCGGCACCAACTACCGCCCGGTCCGCTCGATCGCCAAGGCTTCGGAAACGGGCCACGGCACCAACGTGATCCAGGGTCTGGCGATCAGCCTGGAATCGACCGCGCTGCCGACGCTGGTGATCGTGCGCCGGCATCATCATCGCCTTCCAGCTCGCGGGCCTGATCGGCATCGCCTATGCGGCCACCGCGATGCTGGCGCTGGCCGGCATGGTCGTTGCGCTCGACGCCTATGGCCCGGTCACCGACAATGCCGGCGGCATCGCCGAAATGGCGGGGCTCGACGACAGCGTGCGCGAGAAGACCGACGCGCTCGACGCGGTGGGCAACACCACCAAGGCCGTGACCAAGGGCTATGCCATCGGTTCGGCCGGCCTTGCCGCGCTGGTGCTGTTCGCCGCCTACACCACCGACCTGCAGGAGTTCTTCCCGGATGCTGACGGTCGAATTTCAGCCTCGAAAACCCCTATGTCATCGTCGGGCTGCTGCTCGGCGCGCTGCTGCCCTACCTGTTCGGCGCGATGGGCATGACGGCCGTGGGCCGCGCGGCGGGCGACGTGGTGAAGGACGTGCGCGACCAGTTCGCCAACGAACCCGGGCATCATGACCGGTACGAGGCCAAGCCCGACTATGCCCGCACCGTCGACCTCGTCACCAAGGCCGCGATCAAGGAGATGATCATCCCCTCGCTGCTGCCGGTGCTGGCGCCGATCGTGGTCTACTTCGTGATCACCGCGGTGGCCGGCCAGGCCAACGGCTTTGCCGCGCTCGGCGCGCTGCTGCTCGGCGTGATCGTCGGCGGCCTGTTCGTCGCCATCTCGATGACCTCGGGCGGCGGCGCATGGGACAATGCCAAGAAGTACATCGAAGACGGCAATCACGGCGGCAAGGGCTCCGAAGCCCACAAGGCCGCGGTGACCGGCGATACGGTCGGCGATCCCTACAAGGACACCGCCGGCCCGGCGGTCAACCCGATGATCAAGATCACCAACATCGTGGCCCTGCTGCTGCTCGCGGCTCTCGCTCACGGCGGCTAGTCGGGAAAACGATAAAGGCACTTCGAGGCCCCGCCCGGACGATCCCGGGCGGGGCCTTTCCTTTTGGCCGTTCTATTCCTTCGAGGACGTTCGGCGCAGAAATCATTCGCAACCGGTGGCCTGCGCGCAACACCGCATGGGCAATCGAAACAGGAATTTGCCCGAGACCGGCCAGCTTCGTTGACCTTTTGCGCAGGCGGTCGCAATACCGGTTGCACATGGCCACCAGCACATCTCCCACTCCAGAACGGCTTGTCGCCGACCTGGTCCTGTTGCTCAATCTCGCGCCTCACGGAGAGAACCGCTTTGTCGGGCGCCGCAAGTTGGGCGGCATCGGCCGGGTATTCGGCGGACAGGCGATCGCCCAGGCGCTTGGCGCGGCTGAGCTTACGGTCGACGAAGATCGCCATCCGCATTCGCTCCACGCCTATTTCCTCCGCGGCGGGAGCGAAGACAGCCCGACGGAATATCTCGTCCGCCGCGATTTCGACGGCGGCAGCTTTTCCAACCGCAGAGTGATCGCCAGCCAGAATGGCGAACCGATCCTCAACTTGACCGCGTCGTTCCAGCGCCCGCAGGACGGCTACGAACATCAGTTCGCGCAGATGCCGAACGTCCCCCCGCCTGACGATCTCAAGTCCGACCAGCAATTGCGCCGCGAATTCGCCGAGCATGCGCCGGATTCCTTCCGGCAGATGTTGCTGCAGCCATGGCCGATCGATCTTCGGCCCGTGGAACCGCGCGACTGGCTCAATCCGGTGAAGCGCGACCCGCTGGCCCATTGCTGGTTCCGCACGGTTGCCTCCCTGCCCGACGACCCGCGCGTGCACCGCGCCGTGCTGTCCTACGCCAGCGACTTCCAGCTGCTCTCCACCAGCGCCTTGCCGCACGCGGTAAGCTGGCAGAGAGGCGATCTGAAAGTGGCCAGCCTCGACCATGCGATCTGGTTCCACGAACCCTTCCGGGCCGACCAGTGGTTGCTTTACGTCACCGAGAGCCCGTGGGCCGGCGGCGCGCGCGGATTCAATCGCGGGCAGATATTCTCCAGCGACGGCCGCCTCGTCGCCAGCGTGGCGCAAGAAGGCATGATCCGGCCCGTAAAGCGCGGCTAGCGCATCAGCCACGGCCCAACGGCCTCAAGAAATTTTGGGCACCATGTCACAATGAAGGCTGCACTTTCGTCAATCGGACATACCGACTGATGAAAGGACTGACCGTGACACCGAGAATTGACCCCTTCGCCGCCGCTCCCCAGATCTTGCAGGCGTTCCTCGCTTTTTCAAACGAGATTGCCGAAAGCGGCATCGAGCCCGAACTGCTCGAACTGGTGAAGATCCGCGCATCGCAGATCAATGGATGCGCCAACTGCCTCAACATGCACACTGCCGAAGCGCGCAAGGCGGGCGAGACCGAACAGCGCATCCATCTGCTTGCAGCCTGGCACGAGGCGCCATGCTATAGCGAGCCGGGAGCGCGCCGCACTCGCCTGGACCGAGCATTTGACGCTGATTGGGGACAAGCGCGCGCCAGACGATGTCTATGCGGCTCTGGATGCCGAATTCGCGAAGGACGAGCAGGTGAAGCTCACCATGATGATCAATGTCATCAATTGCTGGAACCGACTCGCGGTCGGCTTCAATCTCTACGATGCCAGGCTCGGATGGTGACAGGGGACGTCGCAGCGGCGCAGTTCCAGGCGCAACGGCCGATGCTGCTGCGCGCGGCCTATCGCATGCTCGGATCGATGGCCGATGCGGAGGACATCGTGCATGACGCGTGGCTTCGCTGGTCGCGCAAGGATCGCGGCGACGTCCTCGAGCCTGCCGCATTCCTGCGCCGGATCGTCACCCGCCTGTGCCTCGACCAGCTGAAATCCGCCCGCGTGCGGCACGAAGACTATTTCGGGCCCTGGCTGCCTGAGCCGATCATCGAGGAGGAACCGGCAGACGACGTCACGCTCCCGCTCATGCTCGCGCTTGAACGTCTGTCCCCGCTCGAACGTGCCGCCTTCCTGCTGCACGACGTGTTCGGGGAGAGCTTCGACGAGGTGGCCCTGGCGCTCGGGAAAGACGCTGCGGCATGCCGCCAACTCGCCAGCCGCGCGCGGCGCAACGTGCGCGAAGACCGGCCGCGCTTTCCGCTTCAACCCGGCGAGGGCCGCAAGATCGCCGAGGCGTTCTTTGCTGCATCCCGCCACGGGGAGATCGGGCAACTCGGCGCGCTTCTGGCCAGCGACGTCACCTTCTATTCGGACGGCGGCGGCAAGCGGCCCGCGGCCTCACGCGTACTCAGAGGCGCCGACGAAGTCATCCGCGCCCATGCCGCGATTGCGCGGCTGGTGCGGCTGGAGAGTTCGCAATTGCTGCGCTTCGCGGCGATCAACGGACTGCCCGGCTTCGTCACCCGAGAGGCCGATGGCGAGATCCAGACGACTGCCCTGCTGCTGGAGAACGGTACGATCAAGGCGATCTACGTCATGCGCAATCCCGAGAAGCTGCGCTGGCTCAAGGCCGCGATGCACTGACCGCTGCGGCGGCGCGTTCAGGGCCTGACGGTTTCCCGCTCGGTCACCACGGCATCCATCGGGATGTCGTAGGCCTGGGGGCGGATCGTCGGCATGGCCTGGCCGGTATAGCCCACCCCGAACACGCGCGGACGGTGCGGCAGCATCGCGGCGAGCGTACGGTCGAAGAACCCGCCGCCATAGCCGAGCCGGTAACAGGCGGGATCGAAGCCCACCACCGGCGCGATCACCACATCGGGGACGACCTGCGCCCCATCCGCCGGGATCGGGATATTCCACACGCCGCGCTCGATCCGGTCGCCCGATTTCCATTCGCGGAACACCAACGGATGCGCCTTCTTCACCACCACCGGCAGCGCCGTGCGCGCGCCGGCTGCGGCCAGCACTTGCGAGCAGCGGCTTGAGATCGGGCTCGCCGCGAAACGGCCAATAGGCGCTAACCACCAGGCCTGCAGGATCGCCGATTTCTTCTTCCAACCGCGCCGCGATACGCTCGCCAAGGATCTCGCGCTCTGCCGAGGGAATATCCAGCCGCGCAGCAATCAGCCTCTCGCGCGCAGCCTTGCGCCACGCACTCAGATCGCCCGGCCCATCCAGCCCGGCATAGGCCGGATCGACTTCGCTCAACGAACAAGGCGCTGAGGCGAACTCGCGCAATTCCTCGTCCTTCTCGCTCATCGTCTTCTCCTATCCCCGCGGGTGATAGAAATCGTAGACCGCCTGCGCCACCGTCCCGCTGACGCCCGGCGCGCGCTGCAGATCCTCCAGTGAGGCCGCGCGCACCTTTCCAGCGGTGCCGAAATGCAGCAGCAGCGCGCGTTTTCTTGCCGGGCCGATGCCGGGGATTTCGTCGAGCGGCGACGCGGTGATCGCCCGGCTGCGCTTGGCGCGGTGCGCGCCGATGGCGAAGCGGTGCACCTCGTCGCGCAGGCGCTGGAGATGGAACAGCACCGGCGAATTGATCGGCAAGCGTCTTCTCGCGCCCGTCGGGGAAATGGAACACCTCGCGCCCCTCGCGGCCGTGATGCGGCCCCTTGGCGATCGCGATCAGCGGCGACGTCCTCGATCCCCAGTTCCTCCAGCGTCGATCGCGCACCGAGGACATCTGCCCCTTGCCGCCATCGATCAGCACGAGATCGGGCCACATGCCGCCTTCGCGATCCGGGTCTTCCTCCAGCGCGCGCGAGAAGCGCCGCTCCATCACTTCGCGCATCATCCCGAAATCGTCATTGGTCTGCGCCGTCTTGATGTTGAACTTGCGGTACTGGTTCTTGAGAAAACCGTCCGGCCCGGCGACCACCATCGCGCCCACCGCCTTGGTGCCCTGGATATGGCTGTTGTCGTAGACCTCGATCCGCTGCGGCGGTTCGGCCAGTTCGAGAAACTCGGCCAGCTCGCGCATGATCTTCGCCTTGGTGCCGCTTTCCGCCAGCCGCCGGTCCAGCGCTTCGACCGCGTTGCGCCGCGCCTGCTCCATCAGCCGGCGCCGGTCGCCGCGCTGCGGGACGGAGATCTCCACCCGGTGCTCCGGCGATCGCTCCCAGGGCTTCGCCCAGCAGCGCCGCATCGGGCAGCTCGCGGTCGACCAGCACCAGCCGCGGCGGCGGCACTTCCTCGTAGAACTGGGCGAGCACGCCGGACAGCACCGCTTCCTCCTCCACCCCTTCGGTATGGGTGGGGAAGAAGGCGCGGTGGCCCCAGTTCTGCCCGCCGCGGACGAAGAAGGCCTGGATCGCGATCTGCCCGCCCTTCTCCGCCATGGCGAAGATATCGGCATCGCCCACGCCGGCGGCGTTGATCGCCTGGCTGCCCTGGATGAAGGTCGCAGCGCGCAGCCGGTCGCGCAGCATGGCCGCGCTTTCGAAGTCGAGCTTTTCCGCCGCCTCTTTCATCTGCGCCTCGATCTCGTGCTGCACCGCGGTCGACTTGCCGCCGAGGAAATCCTTCGCCTGGCGCACCAGCGCGTCATAGCCTTCCTCGTCGATCCGGCCCGACGCAAGGCGCCGAGCAGCGCTTGATCTGGTAGAGCAGGCACGGCCGATCGCGCCGCTCGAAAAAGCTGTCGGTGCAGGATCGTAGCAGGAACAGTTTCTGCAGCGCATTGATCGTGGTGTTGACGCTGCCGGCGCTGGCGAAGGGTCCGTAATAATTGCCCTTGGCCTTGCGCGCGCCGCGATGCTTCATGATCCGCGGAAAGTTCTGGTCGGCGCGCAGCAGGATGAAGGGGAAGCTCTTGTCGTCGCGCAGCAGCACGTTGAACGGCGGGCGGAAGCGCTTGATCAACTGCGCTTCGAGCAGCAGCGCCTCGGCCTCGGAATTGGTGGTGACGATTTCCATGCTGCGGGTCTGCGCTGACCATGCGCTGCAGCCGCGAGGACATCCGGTCGACCTGGGTATAATTGGCCACCCGGTTCTTCAGCGCCCGCGCCTTGCCGACATAGAGCACGTCGCCGCGCGCATCGCAGCATGCGGTAGACGCCCGGCTGGGGCTTCAGCGTCTTCACCGTCTCGCGGATCGCCTCGACCCCGGCCGCAAGGTCGGGCTGGGCCGATTTCACCGTATAGGTCGCGCGCTCCTCATTGAAGCGTTCGGCCCCCTTGGGGTGCGACGGAGAACCTGCGGGAGTACGGGCCATGGCTCTCAGATAGTCGCGGAGGTGGGCTACGTCACCCCGGCGGGTGGATGTTCAACAATCGCTCAGGACTGAACGGGGTTTGACTTGTCGGAAGGAGTCCGCAATGGAGTGGGAAGCGGACGTTAGCAAATGTTCTTAGTCGCAGAGCGTCATGAACCTGACAACTAGCCAAAGTGATCCACGGTAGGTCACGTAACAAAGCGCCTTGAAGGCGGCCAGAAATGGCAGCAACAGTTCTGACCTAACTGTCTCTTTGTAGGTTTCATAGATTGCTCCAGCCACACCGAGCCCTATCAACAGGACAACGAACAAGCACCGCTCAATCAATCGAATCTTCTTATCGTAATCCATCGGGCTGTTCTGGACGTCAGTGGCTGTGTCTGCAATTGGTCGTATCCGAAATGTCCGATTTCCAACCACAGCCCCGTCATTGCGAGTGGCGAAGCCGCGCGGCAATCCAGGGCAACTCGCTTGGCGACCCTGGATTGCCGCCCGGACATTGCCCGCTCGCAATGACGAGATTACGTAGGCCGATCGCGCCCTAGAAGATCTTGCGCAGTTCCACGCCGATGAAGCGCCCGGTCGGATCGAGCAGGAACGGCTGGTAGCTCAGCGGCACTTCGCCATTCTGGTCGGTGACCTTGCGGCGCGTATCGAACAGATTGTCGATGCTGAACGATATGCGCGTGCCGGTGAGGAACGGCATCTTTTCCACCAGCGATTCCTGCCTTCCGAGATCGGCGAAGATCCGCAGGTCGAATTTGACGAGACCGCCGAATTGCAGATCGCTGCTGCCCGGAAGCCCGCTGCCGTCGACGCGGCTCGGGCCGGAATAGGTACCGGAAAGCCGGGTACCGAAGCCGTTGTAGAACACACCGCCTTCCAGTTCCGCCGTGTGGCGGGAAGTGCCGCTGCCCGACAGCGCATCGCCGCCGAGCAGGTCGAGCTCCGGCAGGCCGGGCGCGATCAGGGCGGTGTTGTCGAGTTCCAGCGCATAGGAGAGATTGAGCGACCAGCGGCCCCCGCTGCCGCCGCGCCCGCCCATGAAACGGCCCATTCCGCCTCCGCCACCTCTGGCGTTTGCAGGCTGAGCGGCGGGTTGGCCTCCCTCGGCCACCTGCGGCGGCCGCGCGGCGGCAAAGGCTTCGGCATCGGGGCTGCAGATACGCTCCTTGAGGCGCGCAAGGCGAGCCTGGTCCACTTCCCCATCCGGCCCGCGCAAACGCGCCAGCATCTCTTCAGGCAGCGCCGACAGGTCTATTTCCTGGCCATCGACGCACAGGCTCTGGCGGATCGCGGCAAAACGCTCCGGATCGAAGTTCCTGCCTGGCCCACTGGCCTCGCTTGCGCCATCGCCGCACATCCGTGCCCGCGCTTGCGCCAGCCGTTCCGGATCGACCTGGCCGTCGGCTCCGCGCAGCCGCTCCTGCATCCGCTCGGGAAGCTGCGAGATGTCGGGCGTCGCCGATTGGTCGCCCGCGCAGAACTGCTGCCGCGCCTCGGCAAAACGCGAGGAATCGAAGCCGCCGGCAGGCGCAGCGGGCGCCGCAGCGCTCGGTGCCGGAGCCGGAGCAGGCGCAATGTTGCGGCCGCCGGAATCGCGATCTCCGCCCAGGGACCCCGACAGATTGAGCCCGAATTTGAGCCGCGAGGAATTCTGCTGCGCAATGGTGATCGGGCGCTGGTCGATGGCCGTCAGCTGGCCGCTGGGATCGCGCGTCACCCGGTCAGGGAAGGCCGCCTCGATCGCCGGGGTCAGCAGCGGGAAGGAAATCGCCACATCTTCCGAGCGGTTGCGGAAATACTCGACCGAGAGGTTAGAGCGCTCAAGGAACGGCAAGTCCCACAGTGCGGCCAGCCGAATGTCGCGCTGCTTTTCCTTGGTCAGCGCCGGATTGCCGCCGCTGGTCGTCGTCACCAGCACGGTCTCGCCATTGGCCAGATCGTAAACCGGCACGTTGAGCGTCACGATTTCAGGGCTGCCCAGTTGCGACAGGCCCGGGCGCGGCATCGCGCGCGATATAGCTGCCCTGCAGGCTGAGCGTTTCGGTTACACCCCACACCGCGCCCGCCGTCCAGTCGGTCAGCGTGCCGAAATCCGAGAGATGATCGACCCCGGCGCTGAAGTTGAGGTCGAAGTCGCCGAGCCAGGGCAAGCACGTAGTCGCGCCTGCTGGCGATCGGGATGCCCAGATTGACCCCTGCCGAGAGGTTGCCGCGCGTCAGGCTGGTTTCCAGGCCAGGATTGCGTGTGTCGGTCGCTCTGGATCCGGTCCCAACTGTAGCCGGTATCGAAAGTCATCGAAACGTCGCCTGCGGGCAAGTCCAGAGGGGTGCCAATGACGGTGACAAGCGACGAAGCATTGTCGCTGATAGAATGGGCCTCGTCATAGCCTGCGGAAGCGACGGCAGGCAGCGGGCCGTCGATGGCAAGGTCGCCGGCCGCCGCAGCCGCGACGAGTGCGGAAGTATCGGCGCGCCGGTCTATCTCGCTCTGGCTGTCGGCCCGGCTCGCATCGAGCGTGGCGGTGAGCTGCCAATCGCCGATCTGCGAGTTGAGCGAGCTGCCCAGCGAATAGGTCGTGGTGCGGCTGCGGCGTTCAAGCGGGTCCTGCTCGCCAAAGCTGCGGAGCACGCTGTCGCCGCCAGGATCGGCCAGGATCACCGTGTTGAGGCCGGAGAGCGAGCGGCTGTCCGCCCGTTCCAACGTGCCGTTGACGCTCAGCGAGCTGCCGCCCTCGCCCAGCTTGGTGCTCCAGTTCGCGGTCGCTTCCAGATTGGCGCTGTCGGCCACGAGGCTGCGATAGGCCGCCGGATCGGGGTCGGTCGACAACGCCCGGGATGCTGCTTTCCGCCTGCAAGACGCCGCGTTCCGCCTCGGTCAGCAGGCTGGTGTCGTTCCATTCCAGATTGAGGTTGAGCCTGCTGGGCCCGTCGATCCGCAGATAGGTCGCTTCCGCTTCTTTCGAAGATGTTCCGCCGCGATCCGGCTGTTCGAATTCGAGTTCGAGCTCCTTGCTCGCGAAATTGTCCTTGAGGATGAAATTGATCACGCGCTGGTCGGCGGAAAAGCCGTATTTCAGCGCCGTCTCTTCGGGCAGGACCTCGACCTGGCGGATCGCTTCGGGCGGGTAGGAGCGCATCTCGCGAAAGCTCGAAACGCGCATCCCGTTGACCAGGAACACCGGCCGGCCGCTACCGCGACCGCGGCCCGAACCGGTCTGCGGGCGCCAGCTGTTCGACCAGTTCGGCGATCGATCCGGCCCCATAGGCCGCGATATCCTCTTCGTTGAGAACCAGAAGAGGCGGCTGCGCGCTGTCGACCTGGCCCCTGATGCGGTCGGCAATCACGAGGATTTCGGAATCTTCATCCTGCTGGGGATCGGCAGGATCCTCGGCGGCGGCGCTGTCCTGCGCAGCCGCCGGGCTTGCGGAAAGCAGGGCAAGAACGGAGATCGCTGCGAGCAGCGGAGCTTTATTGGGGCTTTTCATAAGTTTCGCTTAGGTCGCCCCGCGCCTGCTGCTCAAGTAAGATAGCGTAACAAATCGTCGCGCCAGCATGAACCGCAGATGAGCCCGATTGTAAGCAAACTCTTCCCTTTTCGCGTACCCGAGGCTATGCGGCGCGCGATGTTGAAGAAGACGGACAGGTTTTAAGCTTATATGGCGAAAGAAGAACTCCTCGAAATGCGCGGCAAGGTGGTCGAACTGCTGCCCAACGCGATGTTCCGGGTCGAGCTCGAAAACGGCCATGAAATCCTCGGCCATACTGCCGGCAAGATGCGCAAGAACCGCATTCGCGTGCTGGTAGGCGACGAAGTGCTGGTCGAACTGACGCCATACGATCTGACCAAGGGCCGGATCACCTACCGCTTCATGCCTGGCCGCGGCGGTCCCGGTCCCCAGTAAGGGCGGCGCGTGACAGCGCCTGAACTCATTCTAGCATCGGCCAGCCCGCGGCGGCGCGAACTGCTTGCGCGGCTTGGGATCGAACCGCGCGCGATCGTTGCGGCCGATATCGATGAAACTCCGCTCAAGGGCGAACTGCCGCGCGACTATGCGCTGCGCATGGCGCGCGAGAAGGCCCGGGCCGCCGTGGACGGCGCTGGAGACGGCGCGGCTTATGTGCTTGCCGGCGATACGGTGGTCGCTTGCGGGCGGCGCATCCTGCCCAAGGCCGAAGACGAAGCGACGGCGCGGCAGTGCCTGCAGCTTCTGTCCGGGCGGCGGCACCGTGTGCTCTCCGCCGTCGCGCTTAGGGCACCCCTCGGTGACGTCTCTGTGCGTCTCAGTGTCACTTCAGCACGCTTCAAGCGCCTCTCTGCGGCCGAGATCGACGCCTATGTGGCGGGCGGCGAATGGCACGGCAAAGCCGGGGGCTACGCGATCCAGGGAGCGGCCGAGGGACTGATCGTCTGGATCTCGGGCAGCCATTCCGGCGTCGTCGGCCTGCCGCTGTTCGAGACGCGCACCCTGCTCAAATCCGCTGGTTTTCCAATTGGTTAAGCTGCCCGAAGCGGTCTGGTACGTCGAGGAAGGCATCGGCGAGAACCGCGCCATCCTGGTCGAAGGCGGCGAGATCGTCGCAGCCCGTCTCGACTGGCCCGGCGGGCTCTGCGGCCGGCCAGGTCGAAGACGCCGTGCTCGTCTCCCGCACCAAAGGCAGCCCGCGCGGAACAGCGCGCTTTTCCAGCGGCGAAGAAGCCCTGGTCGACGGCCTGCCGCGCGATGCGAGCGAAGGCGCCACCCTGCGCCTCAAGATCCTCCGCGCCGCCATCGGCGAAGCGGGCCGCACCAAGCTCGCACAGGCCCGCCCGACCACCGATGCCCCCTGCCCCGCCCCGAGCCTCGCCGAGCGCCTGGAGGCCGCAGGAAACGCCGTGAAGCGCGTACATTCCTTCCCCGTCGATGGCTGGGAAGATCTCATAACCGACGCTTTTCCAGGCGAAGTTGCTTTCACGGGCGGATCGCTGCTGCTTTCGCCAACCCCTGCGATGACGCTGATCGACGTCGACGGCACGCTACCGCCGCCCAGCTTGGCCCTCGCGGCAGTTCCCGCGATCGCGGATGCGCTGCGGCGGTTCGACATCGGCGGTTCGATCGGGATCGATTTCCCGACCCTTGGCGAAAAGGCCGATCGCCGCGCCGTCGACCAGGCGCTGGCCGATGCGCTGGAAGGCTGGCCGCACGAACGAACCGCGATGAACGGCTTCGGCTTCGTCCAGCTCGTCGCGCGGTTGGAGCGGCCCTCGATCCTTCAGCGTGTCACCCGCGACCGTGCCGGGGCTGCCGCTCGCCTGCTCTTGCGCCGCGGCGAAAGGATGAATGATCCCGGCGCCTTGCTGCTGACATGTCATCCCGCGTTGGAGGCGAAATTCAGACCGGATTGGCTCACCGAGCTTGGCAGCCGCACCGGCCGCCAGATCCGCATCGAAACCGATCCGGGCCTTGCACTCGAGGGCGGTTTCGCGCAGTCGGTGCCATTATGACCACGAGGAAAGCCAGACCCTGCCCGATCTGCCGCAAGCCGCGAAGTGAGGAATTCAGTCCGTTCTGCTCGGCGCGCTGCCGTGACCGAGACCTCGCCACCTGGTTCAACGATGGCTACGCCTTGCCCGGCCCCCCAGCCGACACCGGAGGATGGCGTAAAGGAGGATTGATTCACCCTTGCCAAGGCGTGCCCGCTTCGCCATAGGCGCGCACTCCAACCGCTCGCCGGTCCTCCAGACTTAGGTCTTCAGGCCCGCTGCCGCAGCGACGCCCAGGTAGCTCAGTTGGTAGAGCACATGACTGAAAATCATGGTGTCGGCGGTTCGATTCCGTCCCTGGGCACCACCTCCTAGTTCACCGAAGATCACTCCAAGGCATTGCAGAGCCCGGAAATCTGCGATATCTCAAGTTCTGGCGGTAACGGTAGTGCATGAGAGATCACCGGCTGCCGACCTCTTCTGGGGGCCATTTTAGGGGCCTTCTTTGAAACTGTGAAGGAGTCGTGGCCCCCAATGGCGCTTACCGACACTGCTATCCGCAACGCGAAGCCGCGCACCAAGCCGTACAAGTTGGGCGATACCGGAGGCCTGTTCCTTCTGGTCCAGCCGAGCGGCGGCAAGCTCTGGCGGTTCAAGTACCGCGTCGAGGGACGCGAGAAGAAGCTGGCACTCGGAACCTACCCCGAAATTGGCGTCGCTGAGGCCCGGAAGCGCCGCGACGTGGCCCGCGAGATGCTCGCAGTCGGGAAGGATCCATCACGTGAGAAGCGGCGCCAGAAAGTCCAAGCATCGATCGAGGCAGGCAATACCTTTGCGCTGATTGCGGAAGAGTACTTCGACAAACGTAAGCGCGATGGTGCTCGCCCTTGGGCCGACGCGACGCTGGCAAAATCCAAATTTCTCCTGGCGCAATTGAAGCCGGACATCGGATCATTACCGATCGGGGAGATCGAACCTCAGGACGTCCTCGCTGCCGTGCGTAAGGTCGAGGCTAAAGGCAACCTTGAGACGGCACGCCGTGCATTGCAGATGACCGGGAGCATCATGCGTTATGCCATCGCGACTGCGCGTCTCACTTCCGATCCGACCCGCGATCTTCGCGGCGCGCTCACGGCCCCCCGAGCAAAGCACCACGCCGCAATTCTTGATCCGGTCAAGCTAGGCGCACTGCTGCGCGCGATCGACGGCTATGAGGGGTATCTGCATACTAAGTTAGCACTGTCGGCTGCCCCTCACCTCTTCGTCCGTCCGGGAGAGTTGCGGCAAGCAGATTGGGAAGAGATTGACCTGGAGAACGCTGTCTGGACCATACCGGCATCCAAGACAAAGATGCGCCGCCCGCACCGTGTTCCTCTCTCCACTCAGACCGCCGCGATCTTCGCTCAGGCGAAAGCACTGACCAGCCGATCGAAGGGGTATGTTTTCCCCTCTCTGAGGAGTTCGGCGCGGCCGATGAGCGAGAATACGCTCAATGCCGCATTGCGCCGGCTTGGGTATGGCAGTGATGAAATGACGGCGCATGGGTTCCGGGCCACTGCATCAACAATGCTGAACGAGAGCGGTAAGTGGAGCTTCGACGCCATCGAACGGGCACTTGCGCACGGTGATGTCGACAAGATCCGAGGAACGTACAACCGTGGCGCTTACTGGGACGAGCGTGTCGCCATGGCGCAGTGGTGGAGCGACCACCTGGACCAGCTTCGCAAAGGCGGTGACGTAGTGCCCTTCCCTGGCAGAGAGGCCGGATAGAGAGATCATCGGGCGCAATGGCCCGATGAGAGCGGTTCGGCTGGATGTTAGCTTCATCCAGCCGAACCTGACCACAGACGACTAACAAGGAGTCGAAATTATGGCTGACAGTGCACATACGAAAGTGAGCGCGTGGAGCAAGGTTGAGGCAGACCTCACCACGCTCGCCCAGGCCGTCCAGGAGCGCGCCACTCGCGTGACATACCTTCTGGAAGCAATGGAAGATGTGCTCGACAATCTCGAGGACCTAACTTGCAACGATGTCGACGAAGGGGCGAAATCCCGCGTCGACGCCTTGAATCGCGCGGTGGTCTTTCGCCAGATGGCTGGAGAAGCTGCACAGGCAGCGGGAGACGCTGGCGAGAAGATCGAGGCGTCCATTACACGACTAGCACGCTCTTCCGAGCTGACTCTTGTTGGGGAGAAGGCGTGTGGATAGACCCAATCTGCGCAGCGTCGATGGAGCCCATTCCGTCGCCTACGATGCGTCGTGCGAGTTCGACAATATCAAGTTGGAACTCGAGGCGATCAGCAGCACCGCCTGGCTTCTCGCCACCGCTGAATTACTCGACGAGCGCGCCCAGGACGCGTTTCGAGGATTAGCCAACTCGCTGGACGCAATCATAGCGCGCGTGAACACCGCAAGTGACCAGTTCATGGCCAGGCGAGAAAGCCGTGACGCCGTGGCGCCGGCGCACAACAACGAGTGACCGGGGCTCTCAGCAGCCTGATCGCTGATCTTGGGCACGGGGATAGGCCGGCCAGCCGACAAGTGCGTTTCCCACGCATTTCCCCGCCCTCGTCATGGGAATCGCTAGGGAGGCGGAGCGATGGTGACACCACTCAATAAATGGATGCCATTCCAAGAGTTCTTCGCCCTCTCCCATGAGAAGGGCGTGGACCAGGTGACCGCCGCGGAAGAATTGCTGGAGCGGTTGAAGATTGGCGGCCCTAAGATGTCCGTAATCGGCACGCTCCGTAAGTGGGATTCACCGAGTGACGCAGAGATCCGCGAGTGGCAGCAAGCGGAATATGAGTTCCAGGATCTGGCGCGCAAGTTAGAGAATATTCCCGAGGAATTGACCGCCGAACGGGACTCCCTGGCCGACCGATTGCGTCGGCAGAGCAAAATAATTAAATCCAGGTATCGCTGGAAAGAGCGCCTGCCACGCGACACTCAACACAAACCTTTGCCAAAAACGCTTTGGACAGACCTCGAGAGCGTCAATCCGAGCCTGATTTCCTCGTGGGAGAACGATCAGGAAGACATTGAAGAATTCCTGGTGGTCGACTGGATAGCGGGGACGCTCAAGCTGAACATGTGGATCGGCTCAGATGCCGACCGAGGGCGCGGCGAGTTGACCTACCTTAACGAGGAATATTCGGGCCTTCATGTCGAACGTTCGAAGGCCACGGAACTGCTCAAGCGTCTTGCCGGTGATCAAAACACGAGAGGAGCTCCGAAGGGGCCGAAGGACCCACTTGCTCTCAAGCTTTTGCGGAAAGTTAAGCAGGCTCGCCGTGAGGGCGACACACGCGAAACGGGCAGAATTGTCACGGACTTACTCCGGGAAGAGGCCATAAAGCTGTCAGCAGAGCAAGAGAACCTTTTGCGGCGCAAGATCAACTATCACGACAAAAATGAGTCATCAGATGAGGAGCAAACAGGGTACCAATAATTCGCCCGTGAGAATGTGGATTTATTGGTAGGTGACGGACGGGATAGTCTCCCAATAACTTCCTTGCACATCAGCAATGGAGGTGATGCCCATGCCTACGCCAGTTCAACAAGAAGTCTCCGTCCCCAGGCCACTCGCCTTTAAGCCGAATGATGTTGCCGCAATCACGGGCCTTAGCCGCGGAACTATTTTTAAGCTTCTGCGAGAGGGAAAGCTCGAAAGCACTACAGTCGGTCGCTCCCGCTTGATCCTTGCCAGGAGTGTCGAGAAGCTCCTCTTCGGCGAAGCCGCCTGAGCGATGGCCGAGCTGCTCCCCTTCAACACCGCGGCCGAGCCATTTGTGAGAGTGGAACTTGACGGCGATCGCTTTCTGGTCCGGTTCGAGAACTGCCCGCGGTTCTCAGGTCAAGAGCGGCGCTTCACGGTCGGCATGGAAGCAGTGCGCCATGGCATGAGCCTCGCGCTGCGAGAGGATCTTCCGCTGCTGCTCTGGCCCAGATTACTTGGCCACCTCGGATAGGATTGATGATAGTCTCGTCTCCCCGATCCTACCTTCGCGCCTCGCATGCGGAGTTCGGCGACCTCTTCGCCGCCTGGGACACTGCATCGCACCATGTCGAGCCTGGCATTCGCTCCAGCCGTTTCGCTGCTCGGCTAGCGCCCTTCCCCAGCCGAGATCAGGCCGAACGCGCCCTCATCGGCGCGGGAGCCGTAATTGAGCATGAGCGTGGGTAAGCCTCGGCTCTTCACCACAGTGCCTACTAGGGCAATCTCTGACACTGCCTTAACTGCGCTCGATCTGCGCTGTCTCATGGTAATCTCTCTCCACGATGGAATGAGCGCCGTGCGGGGCAACGGAGGCGGTTGTTATGCCAAGAGCGCCACACTGGCAGACCTAGCGCGCACAGATATTTCCAATTTCAGCAAATCCGTCAGCCGCCTTCTTAAGCTCGGTTATGTGACGCGTGAGGCGCAGCAGAATGATAAACGTCGTTTCACCCTGCGGGTTATCTTCGCAGAGGAAGATGCTTGGCGAACTGACCAACAATCCGACGATATGGGATCGGGCGAATTAGTTGGCGAGACGACCAAGCAACCATCCGATTTAGTTGGTAATCCCGCCAAGTGCACCAGCGAAATAGTTGGTGAAGGCGATCTTGAAAATGGCAGAATTCCGGGAAAAACCGACCCCCATTATATTCTGCAAAGCAGGGAATTAGATTTCGATGAATCGAAGGAAATAGATTCAGCAGAAGCTGCGCAACGCGCTTTCAGCGCGCCGCGCCGTGTGAAGTTGAATTCAATCTCTGATCCTGGTCCAGCTGCCGAAAAAGATCCCACGAAAGTGGAGCTTGGCAGAAGGAAGATGGTCTCCATCGCAGCTCTTCTACCGACACGCTTCGAAGCGCTTCCCACACCTGCACAGCTCGCATCCTTCGAACGCGCATTTGCCGGCATAGGTCGAGACCCGGAAGCGATCGAGCCCAGCGAGCGCAAACTCTATGAGAGCCTCCTCTTCACCATTGCAGATGCGTTCTCCGGTGAAAGGGAAGGCTACCAGGCCCAGCGTCTTATGGCGGAGCTTGAGACCGTCGCCCCTACGGAGGCAGACGACCGTCATAATTCAGCATTTGCGAGAGGCCTCCAGCGAGCGCTGCAACCTGAGGCGCTGAGCGCCGCTCAGGCAGGGAGATAACGAATGGCGGCCGAACTACCCACCTATCTCAAGATCGAATACGTCCCGGACGGTCAGGCCAAGTCGGCATTCCTCAACGACCTAGACGGGACGCTCAAATCAGCCGAGCAGAAGTTCTCCGAATTCTCGTCCGAAGCCAGGCGACAGCTTGACACAGCCATTTCGGTTCCGCGCAATAATGTCGGCTCGCTGGACTTGGGCGTCCCCCAGCTGCGTGCAGCTGCAGCTGCGCAGGAAGCACGCGCGATAGCAGCGCGCGAGGTGGCCCAGGCCACCGCCCTCGCTGCCAAGGAAGAGGGTGACTACGGTCAGCAGGCGCGCCTGACAGTCGCGGCCGTGCAGGCTCTGGCCAAGGAGGAGGCGGAAGCCGCGGTCAAGGCGCGCATCCACGCCGATGCCGTAGAGCAGGTCCAGCAGCGTCTCGACCGTCAGAAATCGTCCACCGATTTGCTGACACAGTCGACGCGCGCCGGAACGACCGCGCAGCAGAGCGTCGTCAATTCGGCCAGGGCCAGCCGGGTCGCATATGTCCAATTAGGCCAGCAAATGACTGACGTTACGGTCCAGGCGCAAATGGGGACTTCGGCGTTTACTATCTTCGCGCAGCAGGTGCCGCAGGCGGCATTCGCCCTCTCCGGTCTCGCCAACAGCGCCAATGCGACGCAGGCCACCATTGGCCGGTTCGCGACGTTCTTGTCCGGCCCGTGGGGTGCCGCCATCTTCGCCGCCACGGCTGTCCTGGGGCCATTCATCTACCGATTGTTCGAAGCAGAGGGCGCCACGAAGAAGGCGGAATTTGCGACCTATGCCTTCGGGGATGCGCAGTCGATCCTCGGCAATGTGATGGATTTGACCACCGGCAAGATCAACACACAGTCAGAGGCCCTGCTCTCGCTCGCCCGGGCGCAAGCGGTAGCTGGACAGATCGAGGCACGGCGCCAGCAGGCGGAGGCGAGGTCTGCCTTCTCCGACATCACGAGCTATTCACCGCAAATCGAGAGCGGCCCGGGCGGCGGCCTGTCGCTGCGCCGGTCCCGCTCGACAACCGCTGATATCATCGAAGCCTACCGAGAGGGCAGCGTTTCGCTCAAGGAGGCAGAGCGCGGCCTCAAGAACTCTCTGGGAAACCGGACTTGCGACGGAAGAGCAGTACCTCAACGCGGCCGAAGCGGTCACCAAATTCGCGGTAGCAGGCGAGAATATCAAGGTCTTCGAGAACCTCGATGCGGCGCTGGGCGGAGACAAGTCGGCCATAGCTGGGTTCCTCAAGCCGGAGACCGCAAAGAAAATTCGCGACAACTCCGGAGAACTGGCCCGGCTGGCAGAGTTCGGCGAGGACGCGGCGAAGAAGATCGCTAACATCGAAGACCGGTTCGCCGATATCCCCTCCGGCGTCGCGGCATCCAACCGCGCCGTGCGCGAGCTCGATGACATCATCAGCGATCTCGAGAGCCGGAAGCCAGAAGGCTTCTCTGAGCTGGTTGATAAAGCGGAGCGGCTCAAAGAAATACTTCCGTCGCTTGAACTCGGGCAGGCATACCGGGAGATCGTCGAAGATTCGGAGCGCCGCCTCTCGGTTCAGGGCCTGCTCGTTGCCGGGCTGGATGCCGAAGCCAACACAATACAGACAATCTGGAACCTCGAGCGCGACTTCGGCCCGATGGCGTGGGATCATCTCGAGGCTATACTTGCGCAGGAGCGGGCCGAAAAGCGGATCAGCGAAGAGCTCCGCGACCGCCAGCAGTTGGTTAGTTATTACCTCGACGCCACCCGCAGTGTCCGTTCCGAGCTCGAGGCGATCTTCTCCGGCAACGGCAGCCTGGCGGGCTTCGGGGACATTGTCGCCGACCTCCAATCGAAGGTGCTGGTCGATCAGATATTCGGCAACTCCTTGAAGCAACTCGACGATCTGGTCGAGGGCCGCAGCGGCGTGACGACCAACATCGACTTCCTCGCAGTCGAAACCAAGCGTGCCGGCATCGAGATAGGAGGCCTCGCCGATGTGATGGCCCGTGAGGCGGGACGCATTAGCAGTCCCTCCGCCACAACAGCGCCGACCCAGAGCGCGTTTGATCGCGCCTTTGCGGAATATGCGCCAGGCGGGATCGCCAACGACAACTGGGATGAGCTCATCGTCCAGGGCAAGGCGACGGCAGACGCGGTCAAGGTCGGAGCGTTGGCACTGACCCCAGCCGACTATGCGGACCTCATGGCCAAGGCGATTGCTGACCCGCTGCTGGCAAAGCTGGATGAGACCTTTGGCACGGAATTCTTGGCCCAGCTCTCCGGCGTCTTCTCCGCTGCCCTATCCGGCTATATCACAGGCGGCGAGGCTGGCGGAGTGCTCGGCGGACTGAAGGGCCTCGCATTCGACTTTGGCCCGGATCTCCTCGGCAAGGCCATAACCGACAAGCTGTTGGGCGGTCTTGATGCAGGCCTGCAGGGTGCACAGACCGGCACACTGTTCAACGCGATCTTCGGCGGGAGCAAGTCCGGCTCACAGATCGGCGGCGCAGTTGGCGGCATCGCCGGCAGCATCATCCCGGGTGTCGGCACGCTGATCGGCAGCATCGTAGGCAGCGCCATCGGGAGCCTGTTCGGCGGAGGCGCCAAGTATGGCTACGCCTCCTCGACCGGGGGAGTGGGTGGCAACAATGATGAAGCCAAGTCCGCGGCCGGCCAACTCGGCAGCGCCCTCGAGGACTCGATCGCGAAGATCGCAGACGCGCTCGGCGCCGAGATCGGCAGCTATGCGACCAGCATCGGCGTCACCGATGGCAAATACCGGATCTCGACCACCGGCCGCACGGGCGAACTCAAGTCCAAATATTCGGACGTCCAGGTCTTCGGCGAAGGCGAAGCAGCTGCCCAGGCTGCCCTCCAGGCCGCGATCGCGGACGCGATCAGGGACGGGGCCATCCAGGGCCTGTCGCCTGCCGCACTGCGGCTAATCCAGGCAGCGGACAACATCGATGCCGCCATCCAGGATGTGATCGACTTCCAGAGCGTCTTCACCCGCTTGCAGGAGCGCCAGGACCCTCTTGGCGCCGCCCTTTCCAAGCTGGACGACGAATTCGAGCATCTTGCCGATGTGTTCACCAAGGCCGGCGCCAGCGCCGAGGAATGGGCCCAGCTTGATCAGCTCTACCAACTGGAGCGCACCGACACGATCAAGCGCGAGATCGAGGCGCTGACCAGCTCGCTACGGCCCCTCTACCAGTCACTCACCGTAGGCAACTCCGCCCTGCCCTTGCGCGAGCGACAAGCACTCGCCGAGGTTGAATATGGTGCCCTGGCAGGCCGTGTCGCGGCCGGCGATACCTCGGCATATGACGATTACGCCGAGGCGGCACGGACGCTGCTCGAGATTGAGCGCGAACTCTACGGTTCGCAGCAGGGCTATTTCGACCGGCTGGCGGAAGTCACCTCTCTGACCAAGGCGGCGCTCGACTATTCGGAAGCCCAGACCCAGGCCTCGATCGCCAATTCGGACGATCCGACCTCGCCCAACTTCATCCCCGCGAACGATAATCAGGGAGTGGTCGACGCGATCGGCCAGTCGAATTCGCAGCTTGCAGCAGTGAACGCAAATATCGGCACAACGAACGCACTGTTGCGACAGATGGCCTCGGCAACCGGGACCGGGCCGGTCGACTACTTCTGATGAACTCGACCAGACATTCCAAATCGAAAGGAAGCGAAATGACACGTGAAGAACTGGGTATAGGAAGGACAAGCAGCACACGCCTGGCGGAACACCGGCTACGGAATAGCCAGAACGGGGGCCGCCAATCGCGCTTCGCCCGATTGTCCTCCGTGATGGGAGGGAACGGTATAACTCCAGCCGCTCTGGACAGAGTTGAAACTTCGCCGAAAGCCGAAGCCAGCAGAGCTGCCCAGCCGAAGGCAGAGGTCTCCAGGACTCCGGCCGCGGCCTCGAGCCCGTACACTCACACCAGAGGCGACGTCGACAGGGCGGTCGCCAAGGCCCTCGAGACCGAGAGAGCGCGAATGTTCGACGTCCTCACCTCACCAGCGGCTCAAGGCAAGCAGAGCGCCTGCGCCTTTCATCTGGCCAGTCCCAAGGGTTGGTCTGCACAGACAATCATCCAGGGGCTCGCTGGCCATCCGACCGATCAAGAACAGGAACGCCGCAGAAAGGCTAATGCGAGCACGTCGTCCGCCGCGGTATGGGACCGCGCTATTGCAAACATGCAGGGTAAGCCAGCCGCCCTGGCCAGTGACCCTAAATCCGCTGACGTCTGGGCTCGCGCGATCGACAGCATCTACGGCAAGCAAGGCAAGGAGGCATGACGATGGACCCGAAATTACTGAAACAGGCAGCAGCCGAGTTTGTCGCCCTGGACTTTTCGGCCGAGAATGCCCGGATTACCGAGATCAACGAAGAGATCGCTCGTCTTGCATCCGCCCAGGACTCCGCCCGGACACGCTGCCGGGAGATCGATTTAACGCTTGCCGACTATCGCGGACCAGATGCCCGTGCGGTGGCGGATGCTTTGATCGCCGGGCAGACCGCAATGGAAGCCGCAAAATCGGCGCCGAATGAGCTGGAGCTGAAAGAAGAACGCGGCGCTCTGATGGCAGCGATGAAGACACTTGGTCATCAGATCCAGGATGCCCAAAGCCAAATCGACTCCATTCGGACGCAAGCCTTCGGCAAAGTCTCAGAAATGGCGAGAACAATCGTCGACAGCCTCATGGAGGATGCCAGGCAGGCAGCAGAAGAATTGCTCTGCGTCCATGCTGCGCTGAACGCCGTTCATGTCGCGACGCGCTGCGGTGCCAATGAACTGTCGGCCACCAGTACCGCTATCGGAGAACTGGTAGGCTCAAACCGTCTGTTGACTGGGCGTCGGCACATTCCAGTCCCCGAGGAGATCACGGATATGCTTCAAGGTCTCTCTGGCAAAGGTGCTGCACTCCCTGCGGGCATGCTGACTAGCTGCGCGCTGTACTAATCGAGGTTCCTCCAGCCGTTCGGTCCTTTTTCCGGCTGGAGGGGACAAGAGGCCCGGCGACGCGTCCTCCTTATCCAGCGCATCGCCGGGTAACTCGAAGGCGGTCAGATCAGTGGTCTGGCCGCCTTTTTCTTAGCTCAGGCCTGCAAATTCCCCCGCCAACTGGTCGCGTTTCTCCCGTTGTGTCACCTTCGGTCACTCGACAACGTCGTCCCGGAACCACTGGAGAAGCCCTATGTCTGATGAACAAATCCAGTCGTTTAAGCGCTGCGCTATCTACACTCGCAAGAGTACCAACCATTTGCTCGATCGCGAAAGCAACTCGCTTGCAACCCAACGAGAGATCTGCAGCGCCTACATCACGAGCCAAAAATACCGCGGCTGGGTAGAGCTTCCAAAGCGCTACGATGACGGTGGTCATTCCGGCAGCGGCCTTGAGCGCCCCGCCCTCACGGAAATCATGAAGGATATTGAGGAGGGCCAGGTCGATGCAGTTGTCATCTACAAGATCGACCGGCTGACCAGGAGTTTGCTCGACTTCGTTCGCTTGGTTGAAATCTTCGATCGCCAGTCAATCTCGCTCGTCTCGATTTCCCAGGCCTTCGACACTTCCGACAGCATGGGCAGGATGATCTTGAACGTCCTCCTCACGTTTTCGCAGTTCGAGCGCGAGCTCATAGCCGAGCGCGTGCGCGACAGCATCCGGACCCGGAAGCGGCACGGCAAGATCCATGGAGGAATGCCGCCATTTGGCTATGTTTCAACCAATGAAGGGCTCAAGATTGTCGAGCATGAAGCCGAAATCGTCCGCTTCATATTCCGCGAGTTTCTTAGGACCGAGCGGTACATCGCGGTGATGGCCGCAGTGCGCGAGGCCGGCCTCTGCAGCGCTGTCAAATACACAAAACGAGGCAATGCCCGCGGCGGCACACCTGTTGGACCCGGCACGGTCTACGGAATTTTACGTAGTCCAATCTACGTCGGGGAAATACAGGGACACGATCGAACTTACGAAGGCCGACAAGAGGCAATCATCTCCCGTGAGATCTGGGAAGCGGCCCAAGCCATAAGCACGGCCAGGAAACGGCCAGTCCCTCACTCCAAGCAAACCAATCATTTCCTGGCAGGTCTGCTCTGGGACGATCTGGGCCGGCGCATTTTGCTAGACGTCGACTGGCACCGCGGAAAACCCTACTATGCCTACTCCTCTCGCAATACCTCCTGGTCACAAGCCGAGTTCCGACGTGCATATCGCTGCAACGCCGACCGCCTCGAGAAGCTGGTCATCGCGTCAGTTGCCGACTTCCTGTGTGATCGCAAAAAACTGCGGAGTGCCCTGAAGGGACTCGGCCTTTTCGGAGAGGAGCTTGAGGATCTTGCTGCCAAAGGGAAGGCGACCGCCGCGCTTCTGGAGAAGGTTGAAGCGGAAAGATTGGAGGAGCTCTTCACGGCACTTCTGATCGGGATCGAGATTGGAGAAGAATGCCTGTCGATTATCTTCCGATCGGTCGAACTTCGGCGCCTTCTTCTCTGGAATGGCAAGACTGTGTTTCGCGGGCGGCAATCGGATTGGCCTTGCAGTGAAGCGCGATACCAGCTGGATGTCGCGGTCCGAGCCATATCGGCCGAGAGATGGCCTGTGCTCGTCATCAATGCCCGAAGCCAGGCGGCTGACGCCAAGCCAAACGCCAAGTTGATCGAACTGGTGCAGAGCGCTCGAAAGGCCCAACGGCTTGTCGAGGACCATCGAGACCTGTCGCTCAAAGATCTTGCACACATCTCAAAATGCCGGCCGGCGCACTTCTCAAAACTCGTACGGCTCAACTATCTGGCGCCTGACATCGTCACTGCCATCCTCGATGGGACCCAGCCGTCAACGATGACGCGTGACATACTGCTGAAAGCAACACTGCCTACCGACTGGTCCCTCCAGAGACGACTGTTCGGCTTTCCAATCCAGGAGCGGGCGATCAAGCCTCAGCGGCTCTTCGGGCGAGGAATGTGGCCCCCCGTGAAGCAGGAGGGCGAAAAATCTGCATAGTTCGTGGCCACACCCGAAACACCCCGCTACTAGTGGAACGAAAAGGACCGGGGAGGCCTGATGCGCCAGGTAATAATAAACAAGCTCAAGAGCATCCCAGCACCACCTCCAATAATATGGGCTATCGGGGTGGCGGGATTGATCATCTTGGTAAACTTGATCGCCCCCGACCCAACGCCCCGTGAATTCCAAAGCGAAGGCAGATACTACAATATCAACCAAACAGAGACACACGACGATGCGATGGATAGGGCGATTGACGCACCGATAGAGTGCGACGGAGATCAAACTTGCGCGGACGATAGAACGAGGGAACAGCGGTAAAAGTAGGATGTTGGGATTGGTCCCCGCTGTAAACCCACGACACTGTGCGCAAGCTTCTGTGCGATGACAATTAGCCGAGATCAGGAACTGTGGGCAATCGCCCTGTGGGTCGAAAAGAACCACGGCGATGACGGCTGGTTTCATATCGCGCAGCAGCAGGATCGGCTTCTTGAACTTTGGGATCTGGATGGCGTGGCAATGTGGCGCAGCGTATCGAAGCGCTTCGAGCAGCTGATCGAACGAAAGTCGGGCAACTAGCTATCCATCATCTCGGTGATTTCAGTGGACCCAAACCGTCAGGAAGCCGGTAAGCTTTTCCCGCTAGTATGGACTGCATGAAACGGTCTCTTCTAGCCCTTGCCGCCTTCCTGCCAGGCTTGGCCAACGCTCAAGAACTCAGCGGACAGGCGAGCGCAGTCGATGGCGACACGCTCAACATGACTGGCATCGCAATTCGGCTGCATGGCATCGATGCACCGGAAGCAAGGCAGACTTGCCGGCGAGATGACACCACCTGGAATTGCGGTCAGGAAGCGGCTCAAATGCTGAGTAGACTGGTCGCGGGTAAAGGAGTCCAGTGCCAGCAACGTGACATTGATGCGTTTGGTCGGATTGTTGCCACCTGCAGGGTCGGCCAGATTGATCTGGCAGACGCGCTGGTCCGTGCGGGTTACGCCGTTGCACTACCGCAATATAGCGATGCCTACCTTGAGAGCGAAGAAAAGGCGCGGACACTGAAAGCAGGAATCTGGTCCTCCAAGTTCGAAGCTCCTGCTGACTATCGTGCAGCTCATGCAACGCCTTCTAGGTTCGTCGCGAGACCTGGAGCACGATCGATGGAGGGACGAGCAATGCCTAGCACAGTGAGCGTCGTATTATCGCAACTGCGATGAAGCTCGCGCGGCTGGTGCCGCACCAATATATCGCGGCCAGCCGGGCTATCGGGAAAGCATGGACGGTGATAACGACGGGATCGCTTGCGAGCCATACCGCGGACGAAGGTAACGTCCGCTTAGCCGGTGAGGATGGCTAACAATGTATGCACTATCCAGAACCCCGCCGGCACAACGACGCAGAAGGCGATCAGCCCGAACTCAAACTCTTCTTTCTCGATCTTGCGGCGCATTTGCCAGCCGTAACTCGGCGGTGAGCTTGTAGGAAAGCGGAAACCGCACCCCCGCAACACTAGCTCAGCTCGACCCAGCTGGGCGAACCCACGTCTCTTGGGCCCGTTCGATCGACAAGGTGGAGCCAAAGGACAAGCATAGTTCCCTCGATGTCAGGATTTTCCAATTTGCTTTCTAGATATAATCTCGCAGGTGCTTTCGCGCCCGCTTCTCGATTTCGGAGCGTTTCGGGTCGAGCCCGTCGAACATGTCCTTAAGGTATCGCCTGCCGCTCCATCGTTCCTTGATCAGCGGGTATATTTTATCTGCTATTTCAAGTGCCTCGGCAATGATCGCAAGATCTTGAGGGGGCCACGTGGAATAGTAGTATGCGGTTACGAGCGACTGCCTTAATTTTGTCGGACGATCGATCGGCGCCGAAAAAAAACCACGAGAAATATTACGGCGATCGCGCTTCACTACCGGATACACAATTTGAACGGCCGATTTGACGAGCTCGCTTGCAGGCCAATGCTGCCGCGAGAATGCAAATTCGAGGCTCTCTGAAGCAGCTTCGAGTCCCGAACTGCTGTCATACTGAGCCATGGTGTTGAGGAACAGCGCCCAAGACTTGAAGGTTTCCTCGCTGTGTTCCCTCCCGATCGCAGCAACGAGCCGATGCGTGATTTCTGCGGTTGACTTTGCGAAGACCTTATCCGTCTTCTGTACCCCGCTAACAAGAAATTGGAGGGTCCACTTAATCCCCTCTGGAGTTGGAAGCAGATCCGGAATTAGGAGCTTAGCAAGAGCCAGCGCTGAACGTTGTTTAAGTAGAGCGGCCGCCCCCGGGAGGCGCAGCACTCGGCCAGCTGCTTCGGCGTCCCCAGCGGTCGCAATGGGGAACGCGGCCGTTATAAACAGTTCGATAAGCTCGTCCTTTTCTCGAGACGGTGGCGTCTCCTGGAAAACGGGCTCCGCCATCTCTAGCTTGGATGTGAATGGAAGCTTTGCGCCATGGATAAGCTTCAAGATGCGGGTTAAATCTCCATTTGACGAGAAGAGTCGGCAAAGTTGCGTTAGGCGTCCCTCATCCCTGGACACTAAAGATGCCAGCTTTGCGTCGCTCCAGCCTCCTCGATCGATCACTTCAAGTGCGAGTTCAGGTTCTTGTAGATCGAGTAGCCAAGCAATCTCCGTCTCAGTGGGTCGCATGCCCCCCGCAATCAGAGCGGACTTAATTGTTAGAGGCATCTGGCGCTCACGAACCAATTGTCGAAGCAGGCCAATTCTTGGCTGCGCTTTTCGCGAATTCAGTAATGACTGGGCCAAGGTCGAAACCCGTTCAGGATTACCGCTCAGGAGTCTGTCCGCGACGTCGACAAATTCGCTGTCATCAGTTTCCGCCAAGAGTTGATCGACAAGAGGATTGGACGTTATCTTGCCTGGGAGCGAAGTTCGCAAATGAGCCTTGGTGCCCACGTCTAATCTTCCATAGCAATCCGAAAGGTGTCTCTCGAAGTTTTCCGCGCGATGGGAGCGCGAAACAATAAGCTCAGGAAGATCTGGAGAACGGTCGATTAGTCGAGCAAATTGCTCGCCAGTCGTGCTTTCAAGCAACTCAACGAGTTGGTCCGACGCATCCGCCTTATACAGAGCCGAGACAAATGCCCGTTCCGTCAGCCCCGCAAAGTCGTCTGAGGCTGCGCGCGATCCACGAAGCAGCTTGGCCCCCTCGTCGGGCAGCGAGAGAAAGACGTCCTGTATTGAAACCTCGAGTGGTTCCTTCAACAGCTCGGCAACTGGCAGTTTGGCGAGCTTATTTGTCAGCAAAGTGAAGAACTTTGCCTGGCCGTTGGGAAATTCATCGGCGACCTTTGTTGCAAGGGCACGACTCACCAGTGGCACCAGAAGCGGCACGATTTTCCTCTCCGACAGCGACGACGCTGCCAGAATGTCCAGCATGCCTAATGTTGCGACTGCGGAGTGCTCGGCCCGTTCATTGAGGTCGCTCCAAAGGAGCGACATTCGAAGGCTTGCCGGGTCGCCATGAGTATCTGACGAAAGCACCCCCAACGGGTCAATGCGTCGTAAATCGGGCTGCTCGGCACGGAAGATTTCGTCACTCAGTTGGTTCGTCCAAGCATGACGCGGCGCGCTCGCCCCCTCGATTCGTCGCCCGGTCCAATTCGCGAAGCGGCCCCGAGCCCTGCGGGGGACCGCGACGAGGTCGAACGGGCGATCATTGATCGAGCGCGGCTTTAGTGCGTAAGTCTGGAATGCGAAATTCCCCCTAAGCGCCGGCCATAGCGAGTCCACTATTCTTAGGATCGCGTTCTGCGGGTTATCCGCGATCCATAAAATCGGCTGCCGATCCTCGAGAAACAGAGCTTCGACCAGTTCGGGGAACGCATCAAAATCACTCGCCGGAGGAGCACCGTGAAAGCTGTGACCAAGGTCTATCGGCAGCAGTCCGCTTTGGTCTGCATGAGGAAATCGTGTATGCAGATGCTGTAGACTGGACGGACGCGAGAAGGTCATCCAATCGCTCTTTGTGATGATAAGGCTGTGCGTTAGTACGCAGCCTGATCGATGAGCCTCGGTGTCATACCAACTACGAGCGAAGACAAAATACCGCCCGCTGGGGAGAGGGTAGCCGGTCAAATAGCTGGGAAGTTCTGTATCTCCTTGCACCTGCCCGGCGATATCGGACAATCGATCGACAACCTCCTGATCAGTTCGATCGAGCTTAACTGATGTAGCAAGCAGTTGGTGTCCACGAAGATATCCGTGGTGCTGCTGATGGATGTTCATTCACCTAGTCAGTCTCTGGGAGATCGATCCCCGCGGCCCATGCCGCAGGTATCGTCATGTCTCGACTCTGTACCAGTGTACCGTCATTCAACTGATAGACAACATACCCCTCTTCATCGGAATTGCTTTTCAGGTACTCGTCTCGATGGTCGGCCGTGCGCAGATCTCCACCGGTGATGCTGGTGCCGAAAGCTCTGATAGCCAGCCTGCCGTCATCCAACATCCGCCCGCCGAACATCGGATATGTCTGATCGACATACGCGGAGGGCCCCCCTGTGCGATCCTCCGCAGGAATAGATCCCACCCAGCCACGATGACTGCAACCCTCGGCGTGACGTTCGGGCTCGCCTTTCCGAGATTGGCCTCAAGTACATTCATCATGTCAGTAAGAAAGATTTGGGTCGAAATCTGGAATGGCTTCTCGACGAGCTGGGCGATAGGCGCGCTCATAGCTGCTGCAGAGGTGACCCAATTGAGCGCGTCAACGTGATGCTTGGACCCAAACCTCAAAAATAGAAGGGCGCCTCGACACTGCCGGATCCGCTCGACCCATTGACGCTCAACTTCGCGCTCGCCGCTCGCGGTCTCCCAGAGCTCTCCTGCAACGTCCGGAACGAGAATTTCGACGAATGTACCTTGTTGTCGGCCCGCGCTGATGATTGCCCTGCCCTCGAAATTTCGTGCCTCGCCGTCGTTGTCAGTTCGCCCCACATATCGACCGCTCCGCAACTCGGTAATTAATTGTTCGACATACTCAACATGCTCGGCATCCTCCGGTATCCCCAACAGCCCATCACAGCGGCGTAAGGCGAGCCAAAGTCGCGCAAGGTAGTTCGATTTGCCGGTGTCATGCGCACCGATCATCAATATCGACGCAACCGATTGTGCTGAACTCATTGTCCACCCCTGAAGCGCAACATCTGCCTGGTGACGGCGACGTCGATGACGTTGTCAAATGTGACCTTTTGGCGCGAGGGTATGACGATCGATGCTTCCAAAAGCTGTTCCAACCCGTGCCCAGGCTCGACCCGAGTACCATCGGAGAATGAAGCGATTTCGAATACCTCGACTTTTAGGTTGCGCCGAGTTCGCTTCCTCCAGGATACGCGCAACTTCGCCTTCGGGGATCGAATTCCACCTGATCTCTTCGCGTGAGGACGATGAGAATGGGGACATCGGCAGCGGGGTCCAGAAACTGCTTGAGGCGCCCCAACAAATTTTTTGCGCGACCTGTGGCGACTTGCCTCCTCGCGGGATCGGCCAGTGCTGAGCCGTCAACAAAAATCCAGATTGCTTGCGCGGACTTCAGGAACTCGAGGCGCATATGATCGCTCTTGTCGATCAGACTGTCAGACCATTCTCCCGGGAGGTCCGGGAAAACCAAGTCAACAATATCGTTTGCCTTCTCGCTGTATAGCCGGAGGTGAACGAAGCCGGGACGGCGCGGATCCGCGAGTTCGGTGTGTTCGACAATCTGTTCGAGCATATTGCCATTGGTGTCCCACGCCCGCGCTCCACTTGCCAGTTGATCGAACGCAAACAGTGACTCGCTGTTGCGGAATTTAAGACGTTCCATCTTCGCGTTTGCTGCCAGAAGATACAAACTGACGAGCGATGCCGTCTTACCGGCATTCGGCGCTCCCAGTATTCCAATCAGGCGCAAGCCTCGCCCCGCCGAGATCCGCGTGAGGTCGTCGTAGGTCAATTGTCCGCCGAGCGGCAGCGCGACTTTTGTCGATTTGGGGGCTTCGAGTGGAGGAGGCGCAATCGATGGCGCTTCTTCCTGCGTGACCTCGGTTGCTGCCGTCGCAGGTTCGGGGAGCTTGCCCGGCACAGCTGCTTCAGGGTACTCCGACAATGTTGCCCGGCTAGGGCAGGATGACGGATCGTTCCCCAACACGCACAAACCAGTAGTGTCGACAGTACAACCGGCGTAGGCGCAAGACGCCGTCATTGTGCCGGGGTCAACACGATCGACCGCCCCAAACGCGATAGGAGTTCAATCTCGTCGACAAGCCGACGACACCAATCTGCGATTGTGAGGGGGGCACCTGCCGTTATAGAGGTAGGTAGTGCCTCACAGTCCTGAACATCACCGAGTGTCGCGATTGCAAGTGCCGGGAGTACCGCCGGAAACTGCGAAATATCGTTGATGGCATCCTGCAACGCGTGACGCCCCCATGCCCTGGCTTGCGCACTTGACGTTGCAAACTCCTTCGGCGTCCGCTCGTCAGCAAGCCGTCCGACGTGCCGCGTTGCGATATTGCGATGGGCCTGCGAGGCAGGGCCGACGAACAATCCTGACGTCTCAATTGCCGAGATTATGCACGCGGGTTCAGCATTTAATGTCGAAACCCTAACGTCGCCCACCACGCTCCAATCCGTCACAATCCACCACAGAAGGTCGATTTCCTCGCGGTCCCATTGTGCGTTGTTCGAAAGGATCGAGGCCACCGTAACGTAGTTGTCAGGAGTGACTGGAGTTGGCAGGGGCTGACGTTGCCGTGCTTTTACCCCACGATTCACAATTTTCGAATGTGCGAGGCCAATCAATTCCTTCCTCAGGAGTTCTCGCTGAGGATCATTCAAGCTGGAGACATATTGGAGCCCCGAAAGCGCAGCCTGCGCCAAGAACTCCATTGCGGGGGCGCTGGCGGCACCGGCAGTGACATCAATCGCGTCACCGCAAGCCAACACAAACAATATCCCGAGTTCGTTGTCCTTGTTCCCGTCGTCTTCGAACGAAGGAGCCACCTTGACGAGCGCCTCGGTGACCCAAGCCTTGGAATCGTCCGAAATGCTGCCGTGCGCCAGGGCATCGACGAGCTGAGATGCGAAACGCATCTGATTTGGAAGCGAAGCAACACGACGAATTTTCTGAGCAAGTTTCGAAATCGCCTCCAGCCGGCGGGCGATAAAATCATCATTCGCCGACGGATCGATAATCTTCAGATGCTTGTTATTCTCCAGCCCCATTGTCCGCTCCCGCTGCATATTTGCCAATCGCTTCTTCGAGCTCGTCAAGCCGCCCCATGTCGGCAATCGCCTCGATTGCGGACAGCTCCAACGCTGAGGTTAAGTTGCCCGACCAATCGGACGGCAGAATCGCCAAATCCACCAAAATCTCCAGCCGCTGCAATGGCGTCAGAGAATGGAAGTATTTTAGCCTCAGCTCTGCAAAACGCTCCTCGTCTATCCCCATGCTGGTCTCGACGACAATTTCGTGTGAACCGGTCGAGGGCGCTTGCTCGACCAACTCCTCGGTCCCGCCACCACCGTGTTCAGCATTCATGCGCGCAAACTCAGGACACGGTAAGTTAACTTCGCGCTCATGATTGCCGGCAAACCTTTCTCGGTCCTCACGGAACGACGTCTTTCCACGATCCCAGATGTATCCGCGAACGATTACATTCAAGGAAGAATTCTGGTCATTCAATTCGAGGTCGATGATGTTGAACGTATAACCATGTACATCTTCGCCTTTCGGTGGGACGGTCGCGCCCAAGTCAATCCGCAAAACAATCCCGTTGCCTTCAATTTCTTCGATGCCGAGATCAGGCTTATGGTCGTGCCCAGAGATGAAGATCCTTGCTCTATTCTTGAAGTGAATCCATGCATCCTCCCCGTCAGCGAGCCACGAAATTGGGTGATGCATCAAAATGATCTGCTCGACGCCGTCATCCTTGGTCACAGCGCGCTGCTTTTCGCCCAAGAACAGTTTTCCAGGCGCAGCATCCTCTTCACCACCCCGGCAAATCAGAGCACTGTTCATTCCGATGAAGCGTAACTTAAGTCCGTTCCGAAGCAGATAGTCTTTCGTCCCAGCCGCTCCTCCTTCTCGATCAAGTCGGCAACCATAGCCAGCGGCAAAAACGCGATACTCCGAAAATCGATCATAGAGCCGCTCACGGTCGGTCTCGTCCGACAAATAAAGGTCGAGCGCGTCTTGGCCCTTCTGCATCACTTGATCGATGATCGCATGTACGCCTGGAGATATCCTTTTCCGGTCAACGTCGTGGTTGCCGGGCACAACATGAACCGCGGTTTCTTTACATCCGATTGCTTCTGTAATTTGCGCGAGCCACTCGGATGCATCCTTGTATTCACTCGCTTTTCCGCTGAACGCTATGTCTCCAGTCACGACCACGCCATCCAACGGCAGAAGCCCAGCTTTCTCCCGATTTAACCTAACATCCTTCAGAAATCTGACGAGATCCTTCTTGATCTCCCTATTAATGAAGACCTTACCGCCTCGCTCTTGGCCGAAATGGACGTCGGACAAATGGAGGAAACCATATCCGTCGCGTTCAGGAGCTACGTCGATTTTTGTTGTCACGATTACACTCTCACAATTTGCCCGGCCGACACCGCTTTCGAAAGAATGGTCTGGCACTTGGTACGAAGTTTAGCATCTCGAAATCGGATGATGGTGGACGAGAGAATTTTGATCTGAAGTTCGGTGAGTTGAAAGGGTGTGTCTCTCTTGGGCAGCTGGGCCGGCAGTAAACGAATCTCTGCAAGCCTAAGCGATACAACAAGCTCCTGCTCAATCTTTCGAAGTTCAGCTTCATTGAAGGCGCCTTGCGAAAGGCGGAGAAACAGCTCGCGCAGATTAGTTCGAAGGTTCGGTCTGGATGTGAGAGCAAGCCGTATTATTGAGGAATCAATTATGCTCACATGGAGCCTCACGGAATGAGCATCAAATATCGTGCCTTAACAGCAAGAAGCTAGAGCGTATGGTAGACACATTGCAAAAGCAACAGACGCGTCCAAGTACGAATTTCTGGATGGATTGAATGACGTCGCCCCCGTCGCACCACTCTTCATGTTTAAGAATATCTCGAAATACGTCCAATGTGGGTAAATGCCATTTCACAAGCTCGGTTCACCCGGATAAATGAAGCCAAGTATTGTTCGTACTGAGGCGAAGGTAAAATCCCAAATCAGCCAAGGGGTTGATTTTCATCGCAAGCATGAATCTCAGGATCGCATATTTCGGGCGCGCAATCGTCACGCGCAAATCGGGAATCAGATGACCCGTTTCAGGTGCTGACCTGCAAACAAAAATTGGGCGTGAACCAGTCATCTAAAGCGTTGTACGGCAGCTTAATGTGGCTACGTCTCGCTGCTCTTGACCCCCCGCCGTAAAAAATGGTGCGACGGGAAAAAGATCGGACATCGTGTCGCCCCGCGAAAGTATGGGTTGCGCATTCTCTAATATTGTCGGTCTAGGCCACCACAGCGGAGGCCTTCTTTTTGCTGCTCACGATTTTCTCATCGGTGCTTCACTGCTTGGCCGCCGCGCCGGAACAGAACATAATGACGTGGTCACCGCGATTGACACTCTTGTGACGACGTTCACCTGCGGCCCTACTGCCACATTAGACGATTGATTGGTGATGCTCGCAATGCTCCTCGGAGTTGTCGCCCTTCCGTGCGACAAGACTGTAATTTCATACTGCAAGTATATTTAAAAATAACCTCAGCCTTAAAAAAAGCGGTCCCTAAGCGCTCTGATTTGACGCCATTCGCTAGGTAGGACCCGCAATTTTTGAGCGAGAATGTTCAGTCTTGTCGCCAGGTGGAGCGAGGTATCCGGTCAAAATGCCTTGGAATTCCAACGTGTTCATTCAGCGGGTTGCGCTGTGTAAGACTGTGTAAATAGAACTGAGAGATAACGGTCGCACTCAAGGCGACAGGGGGCCAATTTGGGGGCCACACGTAAAATCCCAGATATTTTTGCCCGCAGATCTCACGTTTAAGGCAAAGAACGCGATGCCGTCCCTGGCACCACTTCTCTCCTCACAAATTCTCTCAAGACTATCGGCGTTCGCTGATGATTTAACTGACATTACTGCCTGGTTTTGCTCGCTCGCCCGAAAACATAATCCCCACAGCGGTTCACAAGTGCGGTTCCTTTTGTTAGGGCCCGCAAGCTCTAGATAGGAACCAGCAAGAGCACCGGCGGAACGGCCGGCAGGACGGTCAAAGAACAATCTGTTTTTGTAGCGAGATTTTCGCCCAGGGGCGTACAGGCGCCCCGAGAATACCTTCTACCTACCGTTTCAGAGAGAAGCGCAGTCTCGCCCCTGCGCGGCCGATGGTCTTCTTGGCGGCGCTGTTCGCGGCGGCAATAGCCATTAGCGCGCCGGCTCAGGCCCAGCCGCCCGGCTTCACCGACACTGGGCCGCTGGCGAGCAATACGGGCCATCTGCTGGTCGAATGGAATGCCGACACTCCCGTTACTCTGGAGATGGCTGGCGACACCTCGTTCAGAGATGCCCAGGAAATCTACCGCGGCCCGAACCACGCTTTCTTCCTCTCGGGCCTGTCAGGCGGAGAATACTTCCTCAGGCTGACGGACGAGGCTGGCGAGCATTCTGCTGCGGTCGAACTTACCGTGGCGCATCAATCCCTCAACCAGGCCCTTTGGCTGACTCTCGTGGGGGCGATCATTACGCTGGCCATCATCGCCACGATCGTGCGCGGTGCCCGCCCATGAACAGCCAGGCCACGTTTCTCTCGCCCACGACCGGTTGGGTATTGTTGATCCTGTTCAGTGCCTTGTGGATCGGGCTCGGCATCTATTGGGGCCGCCGCAACAAGAGTTTCGAAGACCATGCGCTTGCAGGGCGCAACGTCGGCCTCGCGCTGGGCTCGGCGACTGCGGCCGCTACCTGGATCACCTCGAACACTACCATGCTCGCCCCGCAATTCGCGCTCGAGCTGGGCATATGGGGCATGCTTGCCTATTCGATGGCCTCCTTCGGCCTGCTGCTGTTCGCTCCGCTGGCGGGGCGGATCCGCAAGCTCATGCCGCATGGCTACACCTCGGGTGACTTCTTCCGCTTGCGATACGGGCGCGGTGCCTGGGGCATCTTCCTGGTTTTTACGCTGTTCTATTCGCTGACCTGGCTGGTCAGCATGGCGATGGCTGGGGGGATCCTGCTCAATGCCTTGTCCGGCATTCCATATGTTTGGGGAATGACGGTGATCCTCGGCGTCTGCGTGCTCTATACGATGCGCGGCGGGCTCATCGCCGTTATCGGCACCGACTTCATCCAAAGCCTGATCATCCTGGTCGGGATCGTGATCGTCGGCTTCGCTGTGCTGCAGAATGTCTCCGTGGAAGAGATCCACACCAATCTGGCGCAGTCCAAGCCCATGCTGGTCACCGTGTTGTTCCCCGCAGCGCTGATGGCGATCTTCAACAATCTGCTCTTCGGACTGGGCGAAGTGTTTCACAACAACGTCTGGTGGAGCAGGGCCTTCGCGTTCCGCGAAGGAGTTGGCGGCAAGGCATTTGCGATCGCCGGCCTCGTGTGGTTCCCCATTCCCATCGCGGCAGGCTTCATCGCGCTGGCCTCCGGCGCGCTTAACGTCGCTGTGCCAAGTTCCGACATGGTCGGGCCGCTGGTCGTTGCAAACGTTCTTGGCGGCGCGGGCGCCATCGCGATCTTCATCATCGTGTTCTGCTCTCTGGCGTCCAGCATCGACAGCCTGCTTGCCGCGACGTCCGATCTGATCACGGAGGACGTCTATCGCCGGATGCTGAGGCCCACCGCATCGCCGGAAACACTCAAGAAGGTGGCACAATGGGTCACCTTGCTGCTCGGCCTCGGAACCTGGGCAGTCTGCGTTCCGCGCATCGGGACGCTCGCATCTGTGCTGTTCTTCGCCGGCCCGCTCGTCGGCTCGATGATCTGGCCGATCGTCAGCGGGCTCTACTGGCGCCGCGCCAACACCGCCGGCGCCATAGGCGGAATGCTGCTCGGCGCGGGCATCGGCCTGATCAGCTACTTCCAGATCGGCTGGTACGTGGCCAGCACGGTAGGCGCCGCCGTCTCGATGGTGTGGGTTCTCGCCTGCGCGTATTTTTCCAAAACCCGGTTCGACTGGGCCAGGCTGAAGGAGGGCATTTGATGTTTTCTGCCGGTTTCCTTTCCGTTCTTGTCTATGGGGCACTAATCTGGTGCGCCATTTCTTCTCTGGCATTGCTCGCAATGCTGGTGCGAGACATAGCCAGGGGCAGTAGCTGGTGACGATCCCGGCTTCGAAAGTCTCACACATTGCCGATCCCAAACGCAAATCCGGCAGGATCGGAAATTGCCCAGACCCGGCTGCCCTGCTCGGCCACTCGCCTTCGCTGCGGATCGAAGTGCTCGACCGCTTGCGCAACAGTTCGGTGCTGTCGGCCGCGCAGTTCGACAGGGAGCTGTTGTGCGAGCTCGCCAAGCTTGCGGCCTATCTTCAGCTTCACCGCTTCCCGGTGGCGCATGCACTCGAAGACAAGATCATGGCGGCTGCGTTTTTCGAGCCAAGCACGCGCACGCGGCTGAGCTTCGAAAGCGCCATGCTCTCGGTCGGAGGCAACACGATCAGTGTGGCCGATGCCAAGACGACCGGCGTCGCCAAGGGGGAAAGCATGCGGGACATCGGGCAGATGTTCAATTCCTATGCCGACATCGTCGTGGTCCGGCACACCGAACAGCTCGCGATCTCGGAGCTCACCGATTATTTGCGGATCCCGCTGATCAACGGCGGCAACGGGTCCGACGAACACCCGACCCAGGCACTTGCGGATTGGTACGCGCTGCTCAAATGGCGGCCCCAAATCGCGTTGGACGAGATGCCGGAAAATGAGCGGCTTAATATCGGAATCGTCGGCACGCCGGGAAATATGCGCACTGTGAAGAGCTTCCTCACACTGGCGCTGCTGTTCCCCCACAGCATCAACCACATCACGATCTTTTCCGAGATGGCCGATCCGCTTGGCGAAGAGCTGCACGAACTCTGCCAGGGCAGCGAGATCCGGATCGAATTCTCGCGCGATCTGCGTGGCAGCCTCGAATATCTCGATATCATCTACATGAATGCGATTGCGTTTCTTGGCGACGGCTACCGCTTCTTCGACAAAGAATTCCGGCTGACGGCGGAGAGCAATCTCAAAGACGACACGGTCATCCTGCATCCACTTGCGCGCGGTGACGAACTCGCAACCGACCTCGATGCGACGCAGCATAATCTCTATTTCAATCAGGCCGATGGCGCGGTCTGGATAAGGCAAGCGCTGCTGCTCGCCATATTCGACCGAGTGCGAAATATCGTGCCGGACAATCTTTTGATCTGACGCGCTCGCGCGCGGCTCTACCCAAGGAAACTTTCGAATATGTGCGGCATTGCCGGGCTCTGGAGCCCAACTCTGTACGATGACGACACCCAAGGCTTCGCACAGGCGATGGCCGACAGAATGTATCATCGCGGGCCCGACGGGCACGGTTTCCATTTCGACCCGGCCAACGGCCTCGCCATGGTACATACGCGGCTTTCGATCATCGGGCTCGACGCGGGCGACCAGCCCATATTCGATCATGATGCCGGTATGGTCGGGACCATTAATGGCGAATTCTATGACTATAAGCGCATCCGCGGCCTTTTGCGCACCGATGGCTATGAGTTCTCTACCAAGACCGACAGCGAGATCGCGCTCAAGCTTTACCGCAAACATGGACTCGATTTCGTTGAACATCTGCGCGGAGAATTCGCATTCGCCATTTTCGACGAGCATAAACAGCAACTGATCCTGGTGCGGGACCGGTTCGGCATCCGTCCGCTCTTCTATCACCACGGCGAAAACGGCTTCTTCTGGGGTAGCGAGATGAAGGTAATGCTCGCCCACCCTGCGGTTCCACGTGAGGTGTGCCGCAAGGCGCAATTGCATCAGATGATGCAGGTGATGGTGCCGGGTATGACGCTGTTCAAGCATATCCATGCCCTGCTTCCCGGCCATATGCTGATCGTCAGCAAACAGGGCGATGGAAGCTTCAATCTGGAGGAGAGGCGCTATTGGGACGCCGAATTTCCGCTGGACGGCGAGCATGACGACTTGCCCGACGAAGAGCATATCGAAAATGTCCGGCAGGCGCTGGTCGAAAGCATCACATTGAGACTGGAGGCCGACGTACCGGTCGCCTGTTACCTTTCGGGCGGGATAGACAGCTGCTCGATCATCGGCATGGCCGCTGCGATCCAGCAGTCGCCCGTCAAAGCCTTCACCATCAGCTTCGACGATGCGCGCTACGACGAAGCGGCGATCGCGACCGAAATGGCCGAGATGGCGGGTGCCGATCAGGACATACTGAACGTCAAGGCGGTGGATCTCTACGGCAAGAATTTCGAGGAAGCCGTCTATTATTCGGAACGCACTTTCTACAACACGCTGGGTGTCGCCAAGATGCTGATGAGCCGCCACGTGCGCGATGTCGGCTACAAAGTGGTCATCACTGGCGAAGGTTCGGATGAGCTGTTCGGCGGCTATGCCCAGTTCAAGGCGGACTACTTTCTTCACGATCCCGAACTTGCCGCCAGCTCCGCGGGCGAGGACATGAAGAAGCGCAATGCGCTCTTCTCGGGCTCAGTACTGGCCGAACAGCAGATCAGCCACCCGGCGTTCGATGAGGTGATGGGCTTTACCCCGTCCTGGATTCAACCCTGGATGCTGGTGCTTGAACGCGTGAAGCCGCTCCTCAGCGACGAATTCAAGGACAAGCTGGGCGATTACGATCCGATTGCCGCCATCGCATATTCCCTCGACCGCACGATGCTCGACGGGCGCCATGTGCTGGACAAGGTGCAGTATAGCTGGATCAAGACCATGCTCGAAGGTCAGATCCTCAATTGGGGCGGTGACCGGGTGGATATGGCCAACAGTCTGGAGAGCCGCCCCGCCTTCCTCGATCATCATGTCGCCGAGATGGCCCTGCGCATCCCGCCGCATGTCCGCATCCGCGACGGGGTGGAGAAGTGGGTCGTGCGCGAAGCGATGAAGCATGTCCTTCCCGAAGTGCTCTACAAGCGCGAGAAGTTCGCCTTCATGGCGCCGCCTGCGCACACCGATGCCGAAAAGTCCGCCGAGATCGACAAGCTGATCGACAAATGGCTCTCTTCGGACGGGATCGCACGGCACGGGATTTTCGACGAAGCCAAGCTGCGCGCCTCGATCGAGGACTACCGGCAGAGCGACGATCATACCGCCAACACCCGCAAGGACATCATTCTCAACCACGCGATCGCGCTGCATGCGATCGAGGACTTGCTCGCTGCATAGCATCCAGCGGATCAGCCTCTCGCATCGCCGCTCAGGGTTACATAAGTGACAAAGCGTAACTCTCGTGTCCGCCGATATTTCGTTTGAAATACAATGCGCTGTTGAGGAAACGAGGCTCTCGGCACGTAGAAAAAATAAAAATGTTCTTACGTGGGTGTGAAATAATATTTCGCGCGCGCCGAAGGCGACGGAGACCTCTCTCTGGGGATGAAGCGCAGGCACAAGCGCTCCTGGCGATGAAGGTCGCGTTTCCATCCACGAGCTTAAGACACAAACGAACCGTGTAGGAAAGTTCTCTTCGGCAATGTCCCTCGGGCAGCAAAGACAAACGTCAATTGCAGCCGCGACTTAACGCCCTGATGCCCGCAATCCCCCGCTAACCGGCAGTCACCCTCATGCCGCCACGGTCTCGCAGGCCAGCTCCATCACGCATTCGAGCAAGAGCTGCGCGCCGCGTTCGATGTCGGACCAGTGAGTCCATTCGTCGGGCGCGTGGCTCACGCCGCCGACGCTGGGCACGAAGATCAGCCCAGCCCTGCGTATGGCCGCAGAAGAACTGGACATCGTGCCCCGCACCCGAAGGCATGACCTTGTAGCTATAGCCGAGCTGCTTCGTCTTCTTCTCGATCAGCGCGACAATCCCCTCGTCGCAATAGGCCGGCTTGAGCCAGCTCATCTCCTCATATTCGAACTTGAGCTTGTGCTTGCGCGCGATGGCGGAAAGTACCCGGCGGCAAGCGTTGGCGAGCGCCCGCATCACCTCTTCATCCAGATCCCGCCCGACGATGGTGAAATCGACTTCGCCCGGCACGGTGTGCGGAAAGCCGGGCTTGAGCGCCACATGGCCGATAGTGATGCGGCTCTTATCGGTCCCTTCTTCGCCGATAATGCGGGTGATCTCATGGGCGAAATCGACCATCCCCATCAGCGCGTCGCTGCGCATGTCCATCGGGGCCGTGCCGGCATGATCGGCCTTGCCAAGCAGGCGGCAGTTCCATTTGAAGACGCCGGAAATACCCTCGACGATGCCGATGGTGGTCTTTTCGGTATCGAGCACCGGGCCCTGTTCGACATGCAGTTCCAGGAAGGCGCGGATTTCCTCCGGCCGGCGATAGGCGTGGAGCGCCGCGTAAGGATCCAGCCCGGCCTCGGCCATCGCGTCTTTCAGCGCATAGCCATGCTCGTCCGCCGCCGTATCGAGCCACTCTCTCGTCAGCCGGCCAGTCAGGGCCTGTGCGCCCAGCATGCCGCCGAAGCGCCCCTCTTCCTCGCTGGTGCCGATTACTTCGATCGGGAAAGCGGGTTCGCACCCCTCATCCTGCAATGTGCGGACCACTTCGAGGCCGGCCGCGACCCCCAGAACGCCATCGAAAATGCCTCCCGCGGGAACAGAGTCGAGATGCGATCCGATGATGACCGCCGGCTTGTCGGGCGGCCCGAAGCGCCCCACCACATTGCCTGCCCCGTCCAGATAATGCGTCATGCCGAGCCGGTCGAATGTGTCGCTCAGCCATTTGCGAGCGTCCATATCCGCCTTGCTGAAGCCCTGGCGATAAACGCCTGCGCCATCCTCCTCGAGGCCGAAGCGGGATATCTCAAGAATGTCGTGTTCGATGCGTTCAATTTTCACCCGGGGCACGGTTTCTCCTGCTGTTGCATACAGCAGCCTAACCGAGGAACGCCGTATCGGGCAAGTTTAGGGCCTGGAACGGATAGTGTGATCGGCTTCAGGTGCCCCGCATCTGCAGCGCATGATGAACTTCGCAGGCTTCCGCCACAGTATCGTAGAACGTCAGCGCGCCGCCATAGATGACCGCGCCGCGCGTGCAATATTGCTCTAGAACGTTTGGCTCATGGGATGTCATGATAAGCGTCGCACTGTCGCGCCGGTCGAGAAGTTCGGCCTCGCAGCGCCGCCTGAAACGTACGTCGCCTGCGGCAGTGACTTCATCGACAATGTAGCAATCGAACCTGATCGCCAGCGAAACACCGAATGCCAGCCGGGAAACCATACCGGAGGAATAGTGTTCGACCGGCTGATCCATATAACGCCCAAGCTGGGCGAAATCCTCGACATAAGCGAGGACCGCATCCTCATCGTGCTGATAAATGCGGGCAATGAAGCGGGCATTGTCCGCCCCCGTCATCGACATCTGGAAGCAACTGGCAAAACCGATCGGCCAGGAGGTGCGCATCGTGCGGTTTATCCGTCCAGTGGTTGGATATTCGATGCCGGCGATCAATCTTAGTAGCGTCGATTTGCCGGCGCCATTGGCACCGCAAATAGCCAGGCTGTCGCCCGGTTCGACCTGAAAGTTGAGATCGCTAAGCACCTGATGCTTCAGCCCCCGGCTCTCATAGGTCTTGGACACATTCTCGAAACTGATCACGGTCCTCATATCCTTGGTTGCCGCACGACCACGCACACCGCCAGCATTGTGAACGTGACTATATTGCGTCGAGGTCGGGTAGCAAACCATTGATCGGCGATAAACCGAATGCCGCTGGGGAAACTCGTTGGCGATCGCCGTCAGTTGTGACAAATGATGTGAATGAGATCCAATTTTTCGATCAGTTCGATTTTGAAGCGCAAAGCGGAAAGCGAACAACCCGTGAATTTCACGGTCCATGACACTTCTCCGACGCTGGCCCGCCCCATCTCCCAGGCCTGCACCGCAGACCAACTGTCTGAGCCTGCATATATTTATTGGTGCGAACGCATCAAGGAAGTGCCTCGCGCGCATAGAAAGCAGTGGGAGTTCTGCTTCATCGCGCAGGTTCTGGCGAGTGGCGGGGTTCTAGTTCCCGGGCGGCGAGGCCTTGGCTTCGGAGTTGGCACGAACCGCTTCCATCCTTGTTCGCTTCTATGGGAGCTTCGGTTCTTGCCACCGATCTGGCTGTAGAAGAAGCAGGCCAATTGGGATGGGTCGATACACAGCAACATGCTCACAGCAAGGACGCATTGAACACCCGCAATATCTGCCGGCCTGAGTTGTTCGATTCCCTGGTCGACTTTCAATTTGCCGATATGAACGACATTCCCAGCGGCTTGGGCACGTTCGACTTTATCTGGTCCTCCTGCGCGTTCGAACATCTTGGGTCGATCAAGAAGGGTGAGGACTTCATCATGAAGAGCAGCCGAATGCTCGCCCCGGGAGGCATCGCGGTTCATACTACGGAGCTCAATTGCACGTCGAACGCAGAGACGCTGGACAATCAGGGCACGGTCATATTCCGGCGGCTTGATTTTGAGCGTATGGGCAGGCAACTCGCCGAAGAAGGGTTCAATCTGGCCATGACTTTCGATCTTGGAGATTCAGACCTCGACCGCCACATCGATATGCCACCTTTCTCCTCAGACAAGCATTTGAAATTGCAGCTTGCGAAATGGGTATCCACTTCATTCGGTCTCGTAATCAGGCGTTCTCCATAAGCGAAGCTCAGCTGAAACAGGGTGGATCATAGGTGTAGATCGGGAGTGCAGACCTTTCACAATCGGCTTGGTGAAAGTCACCATGCATTCGCTTTTACAGGACTGAGCTCTTAGGTTTGTTTTCATGCGCCAGCTTGAACCATTTTCCTATTTCGCCGACTATGCCAGCGCCGTCTCAGGCTTTGGGGGAAGTGAGCCCGCGCCGGACAACCGCTATTGCCTGCACACCCAGTACCAGCCGCTGAGGCCCGGCCGTGCCGCCTTTCGCCTGACCATCACGGGAGCCAGGGCGACCAAGGGGGAGCTATCGCTGCGCGTGCACGCCTATAAGCCTAGTTCTTCGGGCGATGCCGTGCTTGCGGGAGGCGGACGAATCCGCCTGGACGAGTTGAAGTCCGATACGATCGACAAAATCATACGGTTCGCGGCGGCCCCAGGCGTGCATTACGCGCTATATGGCTATTTCTCGGAGCCGACCGACCTTGTCGCCGAGTTAATGGTCGTCGCGATCGAAGAACACGACGGTGAAGAAGCAAACACCGAGGTTCAGGAGATCCGCCGCTCCGTCTTGGCCGATGCGGCGCCGGCCATCGATCGGTCGAACAGGCTCTGCACGGGCAATGCGCCTTCCGTCGCGCTGCCGGTTTCGCAACCTTGCACAGCGGACCAACTGGCGGCCAGAACATTCGGGCAGATTTGGCCGGAGATACCTTCCTTCGCGGATGCCCCCTCGATGCGGTGGCAGCTCGTCATGCCGCTCCAGGCGTTGGAGAATTTTGGGTTGATTGCTCCGGGTTCGCACGGCCTCCTCGTGGATCCTCCGCACGACTCATTGGCCACGACGCTTCGCCAGCGGAACTGCATTCTCGAAGAATTCTCGGCTCATCCGGACGGCAAGCAGGAGGGCTTCGGCCCTCTGCCCGAGCATGGGGCGTCCGACCACGATTTCGCTATCGGGTTTGAGCCGATCGCGCTGGCGATTGCGGGATCCTTCAGGGAGAGCATGCCTGAGCGGCTTTTGAGCCACCTCATGAAGGGAGGAGTGGCGATCACCACCTTCATCCCCGGCGAGAACGTGGATGCCAACTCGTTCCGCAACAGGCTGCAACAGATCGCTCTACGCCTGGTGGGGCTGGAACATGACGTGGCGCAGCTCTGTTTCCCCCGCCAGGCAGAGGGAAACTGGGCAAGCGCCCCATTCATTTTCATCGTCCGGAAATAGGCTATGCGTGAACGGCCAGAATAGCCGTCAAACCGAGGGCAAGCTTGCGTTTACCCGGCAATGAAACGGTGGCCACATTTGGCAGAGTGTGTGGCTGGCGCTTGTCCAGCAGCCGTTCGACAGCCTGACACACCCTTTCACAACGCCCACCATCGCGGAACGGGAAGGCACGCGCCCGCCGCTTGGCATAGACTGGGTCTTCCTTGCCTTCCAACGCTGCGGCCAGCGCGGCGAAGACTTCATCGGGTGCTTCAGCCACCGGACCAAAGCCATCACGTTTGAACGAAAAATAGCCTTGCTGATAAACATGTCCGCCAGAAAAAATGCTCTCAGCATCGAAGTGGAAATAGACCACTGGACGTTGCAGATATGCAACTTCTGAGGCCGCCGATGAGAAGCAGGTTACTGCGACGGCAGCGCGGGCGAAGAGCTCCTGATAGGATATGCCCTGCCTGATATCGATTTGCTCGATCCAATCCGGAACACCCATTTCTTCGAGATACATCGCCATGTTGGGGTGAGGCACGAAGATCACCTTCTTGCCATGTACTTCCGCCAGTTCCCGCAAGCGCGGATCGCGCAGTACTGCCCCCCAATTGCGGGCATAATCGCTTTCGGAAAACTCCATCACTTTCCCGCGCTGCATTCCGTCTCTCACGGTCTCGTCAGTGAGATACTTACGCCAGGTCGGCATGATCAAAATGGTATCCTGCTGCGCTTTGGCAGCTTTGGCCAACAGCGCATCGTGGCGAGGAAAACCCGACTGCAGCACTTCCCTATCGCTGAACATATATTTGCCGTCAGGCGCGGCAATGCTGCGCGTTTCATCGGGCGTGGCAGTGACAAACAGGCGTATGGGCTTGGTATTCGACCAAAGTGAGAGATCGTTCGTGGTGATGCCGTGCTGCAGAAAGATGAATTTATAGCGCGCGAGATCGGCAAACAACCGCCGTTCTACCGGCCACAATACATAATGATCGATGTGGGAAGAGATAACCGTCGCCGCATTCATCTGTGCGGCGATATGATCGTCCGATCCGAATTCCAGCAGCTTGAAGCCTTCTGCCTCCAGCCGTTCCCAATCGAGCGAGTTCCGGCTCAGGATAAACCACGCATTATCGGCGCGGCCCGTCTGCATCATATGGCGATAAAGATGCTCGGCATTATCATCCGCCTTATCATCCCGGTCCATGAGCACGCTGACAATCGCGATAGGTTTCTCGGCTGGCAATCACATGATCGCGCAGGCGACGTATTTCGGGGTCGTAACCTTTGGCGCGGCTGGAGCGACGGCATTGCGCAATTGCAGCCAGTTTGCCTCATCACCAATCGTATGGCCCTGCCGCCGAATGTTGCAGGGCGCATCTTCAAATGAGAAGCGAATGTCGTCGCCATCATTCATCGGCACCCAAAAGTAGTGACGGCGGAAATAAGTCTGCCCCATGAAATCGGCAATGCGCTGGCTGGGCCAGATCGGGGCCACGCTCCGGCCATTCACCTCGGCATCGATCGTGAAGTCGTCTTCTCCGCCCGTATAATAGCAGAATTGTACCAGCCCGCTGGCCGCATCGATCCGCTCGACATAGACAGTATGCTTTTCTCTACGCTGCTGCTTGTAGAGCCCTAGCAAGGCGACTTTGTGCTCCTCAGTGCAGCCCGCCAGACTGAAATCGACAATCACTTCGGCATCGATGTAGGAAAGAACCTCGCGTGTCAGTTCCAAAAAGTGGACCTTCTGCCCAGAAGACAAAAATGTGCTCGTTCCTTGTGGTCGACGAGATATCTCACATGCCACATCATGTCGTAAAGGCAGGTCCGCTGAATATATCTCGGTACATGGCCGCGCATGTTGATAGCATGTTCTATGAGACCCAAAATCCCATTCTGAATTTGATCGACAAACCATTCTGGAACAGCCTGAGCGCTATCAAGCAATGAGGTCTTATTTCCGCGTTTTCTATAGAAATAACTGGCATCTGAAACAAATGCCACTTTCCTATCTACGCAAGATAAAAACAATCTATTAAGAAAATGGGCGTCTTCGAAACTTGGCTTGACCTTATCATCGTATAGTATATTTTTTTCTGACACCGTTACTCTCTTACAATCCAAATATAGTATTATTTGTCGAAAGGTGTATACAATCTTCCAAATTACTACTTTTTAAATATCTTAGACCTTTTTGAAAAACGATACCGCAGTGGATGGCTATCCTCAAAATAATCGTTTTCCTCAAAATACATTATAAAATTTGAAACGGCCGCTATCGGAGGGATGTTACCAGCATTTACCGCCGCCAACATTTTGGAGAAGTAATCTCTGCTCAAAAAGTCGTCGGGATCGGGAAAGCCCACCCACGTGCCAGCTGCAGTCGCAAGCCCCGCATTGCGAGCAGCGCAAACGCCGGCATTCTCCTGATGGATATAACGGATATGATCGGGGAAACGCGCCTGCCAAGCCTGCGCAATAGCTCCGTGCGATCGGTGGAGCCATCGTCGACCAGGATCACCTCGAACCGATCAAAATCTCCATCCTGGAAAACACGCTGTCCAGGAACCGCTCGATATACAGCTCGACATTATAGCACGCGACAACCAGCGAAAGGTGCAACCCCTTGGCTGACGCAGGCCGGCGTCGCGCCGCCAACGGCTCACTGCTCAGATCAGCGTCGGCAATCAATTTCGGCGGGGCTGCTAGGTCGTTGGCCGGAGCCGAAGCTGGCTGTTTCGGCGGCTTCGCTTTTGCAAGCAGGCAGCTCGCCGCGTTGCGCAAACGCACCGCTGGCGAAATTGCGCGCAACTGCAAAGGCTCTGGCTCTGCCAATTCAACAGGCGCGGCGATGGCAGATACGGGGGCAAACTCGATGCTCACCAGATTGAAGATATCGCCCGCATCCGCCATGAAAGCGCGTAGTTCAACATCCGGGGGGAAAAATGCGGGGAGAGACTCAACGGGATTTCGGCCACGAAACTCCCGTCTCCCTGCGCGACTGAATTCGTACGATCAATGGCGGTTGACGAGACAATGCTCTCGCCCCCTGCATTCCCGCACATGTCTATACGAAAAAATGTGTCGCTCGCCGCCCGCTTTACCGAAAAACGAACGATGGCACGGTAGTCCCCTTCGACCAGTTTGGCATAGGGGCCATAGGTAACGCAGTTACCCGCTTGCCCCATGCAAAGAACACCATGCGCACCGCGCGAGCACCCATCATTCATGTGGATGTCGCGCCCCTCGAATACCCTCGTCCCTGGAATTGATCTGTTTTCTCTCTGTATCTAGCGTATCTTTTCTTGGTTTATTTTTTCTTGATTTCTTACATATAATTTAGGCAGACCGAAAAATAATTGCCCCTCTGAATAAGGGCATTTTATTGTATCGTCCTGATAGACAAGCTCAAAAGAATACTCTCCCGGGGATGACAGCGCAAAATCGAGATGCGGCCAGTTCATTACCTCGTAGAGTTTGTTGGAGAATAGCTCAGGGTAGTTCTTCTGCCCAAAATTGAAATACGTACTCCACTCACCAACTATGAATTGATCGAGGTATGGAGCAAAAAATTCCGTGGCCTCCCGCCAGATATCCTTGTTGAATATTTGCGGCATATGCGAAGCATACATCAAGGATGGCATGCCCAATGACTTCAGCAATCGCAGCATATCGCGATGCACATTGTGAAATGGAATGTTGCGCGGATTGCCATCGTATTTCTGCGATATGAATCCAACGTAATGCTCTATAGAAGTCATGAAGAACGCATTATATGCGCCAGATTTTGTAGTGAAGTAGTCCGGCTTTATCGGAACCAGGGGGCCGAAAATCATCATCGGACATGATGAATTCATGATTTACCGAGGGATGGGTCGCCAGGCCACTACGAAGCATGTAATTTATTGATGCGTGATTTTTGGACGCCTGCGAAACAGCTTTACTAAAAGCGACCTCTTTTCCAACGACCAACTCCATTTCGTCAAAGACTTTTGCGCCTTCGATGAACCTTGAGAATATAGAAATCTGCTCTTTCGGAGAAAAGATGACTACATCATCAATAAATGGCATAAACCTATTCACGTGGCGAATTGTATCGCACATCATCTTAGGTCTATTTGTTATATATACCATTTGCATAAATTACGAGCCGATGTAATATTTTATTTACTATATTTATTTTGCGATCCTCGCATCCGACTCTTGCCCGGCCCCATGTGGGGCCTGAACATACATCGGCTCAAGCGCCGGTATGCCGAGACCGCATCAGATCAAGATTTACGATCTCAGGGCACCTCCGCCTCCAAGACCGGCCGAAAATAAAAAATTGCGATCGACATAAAGACCCCCCTTTGAAACCCCCTTGTTTTCCCGTGTTTTTTTGCGTCTACCATAATTTGGCGACCAAAATACTAAGGAAAATACCTATAAAGCTAGGGAGTTGTCAGAATGTCAATCTCCTCCTAACACCTAAAATTGGGGAAAAGTTTCAGGCCGCGGAAGATCGCGAAAGCATACTGCCACGGCTCCGGGTTAGGGCGCGTGAGGTAACGAACCTCGAGGACTACTTTGACAACACAACTGTTTCCGACACCCCATGCCCCCGACGGATTGCGATGCGCCCGTTCGAATTCTCAAGAAAGTCGGATAATCGCACGGCCCGTCGATAGCTTCAGACATGCTTCTCGCAATGCAGCTTCGGGCTTGCTATCCGAAGTTATGTCATCTTCCCAGGGATTGCGGCATTGGCAAGTATGAGCAGCCACGCGCAAACATCATCATCAGCGAGCTTTTGGGACGGCCTTCTGTCGCAACAGGCGGTGTTGCGCGCGCTGGTGCTCAGAGAAATCCAGATTCGGTTCGGGCGCCACAATATCGGCTATCTGTGGATGATCGTCGAGCCGATGATACTCGCCACTGTCATCACACTGATTCACATGGCCGCCGAACGCGGCGCGCATTCCACCGGCATGGGCCCCTTCCCTTTCACATTGCTCGGCTATTGCATGATCATGATCTTTCGCAACAGCTTCACGCGTGCAGAAGGCGCGATCAACGGCGCATCTTCGCTGATGTATCATGCTCAGGTAAAACCCTTCGACGTCATGCTTTCAAAGCTGATCGTCGAAGTCGTCGGAGCGTTGTCCGCTCTTCTGATCCTCATGAGCGCAGGCGTCATGATCGGACTTGCAGAACCGCCTGTGCGGCCACTCTTTGTGTTTGGGGGGATACTGGCGATCAGCATCTGGACGTTCGGCCTCGCCCTTCTGGTTGCAACATTCTCTTACGAGAATCCGATCGTCGGCCGATTTGTCCAGCCGTTCGCCTATTTCATGTTTCCGTTGAGCGGAGCGTTCATTACGATGGACTTTCTGCCACCTTGGGCCCGGGACTACATGGCCTGGAACCCGCTCATGTCGATGTTCGAGATGGCCCGGTACGGATATTTTTACAGTGCAACCGATAGATATATCTATACCGAGTATCTTCTCGCGCATTGCGCAATTTCGTTCCTGCTTGGCCTTGTCGCCATCCGCTGGTTGAGAAGCCGAATACATGTGTGAGATAGTGTGTGACTGAAGACAGGATTGGGGCGGCGGGCACCTCGGCCGGGATATTCCGACCGGGCGGCCAAGCTTTGGAAGAGCGCGACCAGAGCATGCGCGAGCGTCTCGGCCGCATCGCCAGGCACTACCGGTATTTCCTTGCGCTGGTTGTCGCACCTACGTTGCTTGTCGCCTGCTACTACTACCTTTTCGCTTCCGATCAGTATGAGGCCCGAGCGGATTTCATCGTCAAGAAGGCGGATAGTCCTGCGGCGAATATCGGCGTCGGCCAACTCCTGGGCATGAGCCTCGGAGAGAGCGCAGTAAGTTCGGAGGCTCACCTCGTCAGCGAATATCTCCTGTCCCACGATGCGGTGGATCGCCTGCGCAAAGAAGATCAATTGGTCGAACGGTTCCGGCGGCCGCAAATCGATTGGATCAGTCGGTTATGGCACTCCAAGCCGACGCCTGAGAAATTGCTGTCCTACTATGAGGATCACGTAACGATCGACCAGGATCTGGAGACCGGGATCACTCACCTGAGCGTGCACGCCTTTACTCCCGACGATGCGTACGAGCTGAATCGCAAATTGCTGCTGCTGGGCGAAGAACAGATCAACAAGATCAACGAACGCACCTATCGCGATCGGATCGCGAGTTCAGAAGCCGAACTCAAGAAAGCTGAGGCCGACATGCTTCAGGTCCAGACGGCGCTGACTTCGTTTCGCCGGAACAGGGAAGACATCAATCCAGAGGGGAGCGGCGAGGCCCAGGTTTCTCTCGTCACGGAACTCACTGCCCAGCTGGTAGGTGCGCGCGCCCGCTTGCAGGCCATGCGCGGCGTGATCAGTACCAATAGCCCGCAGTTCAGGGCTGCTCAGGTACAGGTCAGTGCACTTGAGGCACAGGTCGCTGCCCAGTCGGATCGCATTGCGGGATCCGAACAGTCCATCGCCACTTCGCTCGGCGATTACGAAAGCCTCGTCGTCCAACGCGAGAATACTGCCAAACGCTATGCTGTCTTGGCCAACCAATATGAGCAAGCACTGGCGGAGGCGGCCCGGAAGCAGGTTTACCTAATCCGTGTTGTAGACACGAATATGCCTGTGAAATCGCTCTATCCGGAGCGCGGCAGGATCGTTCTGACCGTATTCTTCAGCTTGGCCCTGCTTTACGCCATCGGGTGGATGCTGCTGGCCGGCGTAAAAGAACACAACATTTGAGGATTTGGCGGCCCGGCAATTAGTGGCCAGGATCTTCGGCCGATAGGCGGGTAAGGTGTGTGCGCATCTGAAGGCCGTATATGGCCAGAAGGGCCAGACCGGTCGCCACCATCACGACGTCACACCAGGTAGCGGCAAAGCTGACCCAGGGCAGTCTCGGAGCGCCGAATACAAGAATTCCTATATTCATTACTATGATGCCAACGCGCATTTCAGTGGGCCCCAGCCTACCCACCGCCATGTGGAACTCCCGGTCGACGATTGCCCTCACGTAGACCTGGATCGAAAGCATATGGAACGTCGCGAGAACGAACAAAGCCACATCCAGCCGCGCAGCCGGTGACAAGCCTACGCCCAACGCGATCAGCACGTTTCCCAATGCGTCGATCACCTGATCAAGATAGAATCCGAAGCGCGGCCGCTCGATGGCGCGAATACGTGCTAGGGTGCCGTCCAGCGAATCGCCCAGCCAATGGATCACCAGACCAGCATTCGCGAGGTGGAGCCATGCCGATGCCTCGCGGCTCAGGACATAACCCGTTACTACTACGAAACCGCCCAATACCCCCAGCAAGGTCATGGCATTTGGCGTGCACCAAAGTGGCAGCCGCTTTGCTATAGCGACCAGGGCACGGCGCTCTGCTTTCGCAAGCAGGCTCGAGTTCACGCGCAGGTCAAATTTCGGTTGGTTCATAGGGTGGAGCTGGCTTTGCTAGGTTGACCAAGCAAGGTGGAATCATGGCTCACCTCGCTGGCGCATTGAGTGATAAATTCTGCAATGTCACGGCAATAGGCATTTTGTCTTAGTTCAGGCGCCAGTTGAGGTGTTTGCCGCCCAACCCCCGGCTTCGTGGACAGGATCGCGGATGCCCAACCTTCAGGATCGTCGGGCGAAAGCAAAATGGTGGCGCCTTTCGCGATTTCCTTATGTGAAGGAATATCTGACGCAATGGCAGGAACTTCCAGCGAGTTGGCCTCCAAGAGGGATAGACCGAAGCCTTCTGCCAGAGAGGGGCACAAAACTGCCGCCGAGCCGAGCATTAATGTTGCGAGCGCGGGGCTCGACAAACCCGAAACATGGTGCACGCGGCCACGCAGAAATGCGTCCTCTGACAGCGGCCGCAAGATTACATCCGCATTTCGCCCAAGTGAACCAACGATCACAAGGTGCGGGGCTTTCGCGCCAAGCTTACCAACGACAAGCTTCCATGCATCAAGCAGGAGTCCGAAATTCTTCCGCGGTTCCACGGTCGAGCAGGATACAAAATAGTTGCACGCCGAAAGTTCAGGAGGGGCAGCGTGCGGTTGCGCAAAAACTTCCGGTAACGGCAAGCTTCTTACCAGCGTCGGAACGGTGCGGTCATCCGATTCTGCTATCGCAGCTGTCACGGTATCGCGCGCGTGGCGGGTGGATACGATCAAGCCGTCGGCATGCCGGGCGGCAGTTTCAACCATGCGCCGATGATGGTTTTTGGACGCCACATCGACGAATTCTGGATATTCCAGCGGAATCACGTCGTGGAGCATGTAAATTGCCGCCACATCGGAACGGTCGGAAAGCCAGCGGTGAAAAATAGGCAATGCGAGGCTGATCTGCCCAATATTCAGATAAACCGCTCCGTGGGGCAGCGCTTTACGCACGGGTCGCCCCAGGGCGAATCCCGTCGCCCTAAGTTCACCAAATAATCGGCGCAATTTTGAAGACGTCTTTAGATTGAGTGTCGCGTCGGTGGTCTTTGCTCGACCACCTGTGGTCATGTGCTCCAAGAGAGCAGCTAAGCGCGGGTCGGAGCCGACATCATCTCGCTCAGGCCATAGGCTCTCCAGATATTGGATTCCTGCCCTCACCAGTGGCGCATCGAATGCCCGAACGCCCCACGGGGTGGGTAGTATGCCAACCACATCGTAGTCATACGTATCGGCGAAAAAGAACCGCGCAACAGCCAGATCGACACGGTCGATCCCCCTCGGCGCGAGGCTCAGTGGAGCCAAGAACAGTCGGGTCAAATCGTAAGCAACTGTCAAAGCCATTAATCCAAGTCCCTTAAAAATAAGAGAGTTTTGCAACAGCAAAACAGTGACGCCTAATGCCAGAGCGTAGGCACAGCGGGAACCTCATGTTCGCGCGCTTCCCCTGCCCACCCGACGTGGGACACGGCGCATCGCATTTTGCTGGGCAGTATTAGTAGCTTTATATTGATCTTCTTCCTCCGACGGATATCCTCTACCCATTCCTGGCATAAATTACGGCCAGAAATAATTGGTTAGGGTCGGATCTTTAACGGCTCGTTTTGCTTTAATGGCTAAAAGAGCCGGTGCTTAATGAGTGATATGAAACAATTCTGTATCGTCGGTGCTGCGTGCCGTTTGCCAGGAGCACCGAACGAAACAAAATTTCGTGACCTGCTTAACAGCGGGGCGTTTGCAGTCGGACAGTGCCCAACAGATCGTTGGCATCCGGATCTCTTGTATCATCCCAACTCGCGCACCCCCGGATCAGCATACACATTCGCGGGCGGCTTCCTCCCTTCACCTTATGATTTCGACATCGGGGTGTTTGGCATGTCGCCGCGCGAAGCAGAACAGGTCGATCCACAACAGCGCTTATTAGCCGAGGTTGTCTGGGAGGCGCTCGAGAACGCATGGATTCCGCCGTCCGCACTCGCCGGCAAAGAAGTGGGCGTTTACGTTGGCGTATCCGCATTAGACCATGCCAATTTATTCGGCGGCGATCCGGCTTCGATCGAGAGCCACTTTATGACCGGCAACACCTTGTCGATCGTGGCCAATCGGATTTCCTATCTGTTCGACCTGCGTGGACCGAGCTTCGTTGTCGACACTGCTTGCTCGTCTTCTCTGGTCGCAGTCGATAACGCATTATCCGACCTTCGAAGCGGACGAGTTGATACTGCGATCGTCGCCGGGGTGAACATGCTCATGTCGCCGGCCTCATTCGTCGGATTTTCACGCGCCGCGATGCTTTCACCTACCGGGGCTTGCCGCCCATTTTCCGCACAAGCAGATGGATATGTCAGATCCGAAGGTGCAGTCGCTTTTGTGCTGCAGAGAAAAGAAGTTGCCGCAAGCGGAGCTATTAGGGCATTCATATCGGGCAGCGCTGTTAATTCAGACGGCCGAACCTCCGGCATCGCTCTTCCGGGCCTGGATGGTCAGTGCAGCTTGCTGGAGCGCGCTTATGCCGATGCAGGCATTACCGCCGAAGATCTGTCATTTGTCGAGGCGCACGGCACCGGCACGGCTGTTGGCGATCCTATCGAAGCGGAGGCGATCGGCACGATTCTCGGTCAGCGACGCTCAAAGCCTTTGCCGATCGGTTCGGTAAAATCGAACATTGGCCACTTAGAACCCGCATCTGGTGTCGCGGGCATGATGAAGTCGATTATTGCCATGGAGCAGCGCAGATTGCCTGCGACACTGCATCTGGAAACCATCAATCCCGATATCCCGTTTGAGACGTTAAATCTGCAGCCTGCCTCAGAAAGTATCGAGCTAGGGCCTGGAGTGCTTCATTGCGGCATATCGTCCTTTGGATTTGGCGGGACCAACGCGCACGTGATCCTCTCTCGCCCGCCGCTTTCAGTAGTATCTGATCGCCCGGCCCCAGCGAACGATACGCTGATCTTGTCCGCCCAATGCAAAGCGTCCTTGGCAGAGCTGGCAAAAGAAAGTGCAGACCGCCTCGCAGCGGGCGTCAACCCGCTGAGATATGCCGCGGCGGTAGCAGATGCTCGTCCGCTCATGCGTCAACGCGCTGTATTGCCGGTAGGCCGAGCGGAAGAGATGGTGGACGAACTCCGCGCCTTTGCGGCAGGAAAACAGACTGCCAATGTTCAGACGGGGAGCAGCCTGTCCGCACCGCCCGAGATATGTTTTGTCTATAACGGCAACGGTTCGCAGTGGGTCGGTATGGGCAAGGCCGCTTATCGCACGAACAACGCGTTCGCGCATGCTTTCGACCAAGCGAGCGAAGCGTTCCAATCAATGGGTTATGCCAGCTTGGTTGACGAAATGCATGCCAACGATCTGGGCGACCGGATTGGTTGTGCTGCTTGCGCACAATCCCTGATCTTCGCCATTCAAGTGGGCATTTCCTCCGCGCTTTCGGAAAAAGGAATGCGTCCCGCCTACGTTCTGGGTCACAGTGTGGGCGAGATTGCAGCAGCGTACTCAGCCGGCATCATCGATCTGGATCAGAGCGCCCGCATTCTGGCTGCGCGCGCCAAAAGCCAGGAGGTTGTTAGAGGCAGTGGCAGCATGGCAACGCTTGCCGCCGACCGAATGACGATTGCGAAATTGATCGACGAGACCGGGCTTTCGGTCGGCATAGCTGCAGACAATGCTCTCACGTCCGTTACGATTTCAGGACGAAGCGAAGCAGTCGCTGAGATCCTGCGGGCAGCAAGATCGAAGCGCATTGCTGGACGCATGTTAGAGGTCGAGTACCCCTACCATTGCGAGTTGCTTGACGGGATCAAAGAAAGCTTCCTTGACGAAGTCGGTCCTTTGGCCCCCTTCCCCTCGAAGATCGCCATGATTTCGACTGTCACAGGACAGCGCGTACATGGGCACGAACTGGATTTGCCCTACTGGTGGCAAAATATTCGGAGCGAAGTTCTTTTTCGGCAAGCGATAAAGTCTGCCGCAGAAGAAGGCGCGACACTGTTCGTGGAAATAGGTTGCCGCGCCATTCTCAGTTCGGCTGTGGCCAAATCCATTGAGGATTCCGGATTTGGCGGCCGTGTAATACACAGCTTGTCTGACAGCGACACTGCGCAGCACGATCCGATAGGCGCCACAATTGCGCGCGCTATCGCCAACGGTTTCGAAGTGCCGAACGCCGCATCTGGCGCTGGCGAATTTGTCGACAGATCCATCGATCTGCCTAGCTACCCCTGGCAGAGAGAGACGTATCGCTACACTCCCAGTTCCTCGGCAATCGACATTCACGGCAGCAGCCCGCGTCACCCCCTGATCGGTGCGCGAATTTCTCATGGCACACCGGAATGGCGCTCGATCCTGGATGCCGAACTCGTGCCGTACCTCGCGGACCATATTCTGGGTGGCGAGATCGTCGTCCCTGGAACCGCGTTGGCCGAAATGGCGCTCGCCGTAGCCCGTGAAATTTGGCCCACTGGCGCCATATCCGTGGAAGATTTCGACATCGTGCAGGCCATGGTCATACCAGCCGAAGGTCAGCGCGAAGTCTCGGTCCGCTATTCTGAGCTCTCATCCAGTATCGAGATCTTTGGCCGTCTCCGTCTTTCCGATGATGACTGGACATTATTTGCCCGTGGACGCATCGCAAAAGCCGATGACAGGATGGGTTCTCCCCCCTCGGTTTCGATTGGGCAAATTGCGCACCGTAACACCAAGGCGTTGTACGGTAAGGCTAGCGATACAGGGATCGACTATGGCCCTGCCTTTCGGCTTTTCAGAAGCTTAAGGCGCGATGACGACGAAGTAATCGAGGTCTCTCTGGCATTGCCAACCGGCGATATCGGTAAGTTTGGACGGTCGCAGATAGTCAGTCCCGCCAGCTTAGATGCGGCATTCCATGGCTTATTCGATCTCCTGGAAACTAACGGTACAACGCGAAAGGCGTGGCTTCCGATCCGGTTCGAACGTCTTACAATCTGGCGAGACAACGCCTCGATTACGAGCGCGACTTTAGAAGTGAACAAGAGCAGCGACCATCTTAAGACGGTTTCAGTCTGGCTCTTCGACGATGACGGTTCGATCATAGGCCGACTTGATCACGCATTGCTGCGTCCGGTCGTCCTATCGGAAAAACTGCAGCAAAGCAGATTGTTCTACCTTGCACCGATGGTGGCTGGACATACGACAAAGGAGACATCCTTACTTGCCGGCGTCGCACGGCATTTCGAGAAATGCGGCGTTCCCCGCCAATCTGACGGATGGCTTCTGCTTCGTGCCCATATGCGCGCTGCAGTTCATAAGACTTTGCTTGGATTCGCAGATGAAAGCGGTGCTCTTGACCTAGACGCAGAATTTGATTCGCGGCTCCTCGCGGCAAAGGGCCAAACATTTTTGGTTTCGCTCTTCGAGGAGTTGGGCAAGGCCGGCTTGGTAAAAGACGAAGATGGCAAAGTTATCTTGTCGCTTGAATCAGGCATGCCGGAAGCTGAGACAATTCTGGCCACCTTCGCCGAGGAATATCCACTCTGTCCGACGGACCTTGCGCTGTCCGCACATGCTGCGGCTTGTTTGGCCAAATGGCTTGTAGACGTCAATGCAGTTCCACCACGGCCCGCACTTGTTGAGCGCAACAGCAGTGTTTCTCTTAGAATATTGCGTGCCCGCGATGCACTGATCAACTGCGTGATGGAGGTCACCGAATCGATGCCCGGTGCCCCGCTGCACATTGTCGTGGCGCAGGAAAATGGGGAGGCGATCATTCAGGCTCTTTCGCCGATCGCCGGCTCGGGAGGGATTCGGCTTTCGATCGCCGCCCCGGACAGCAATGCGGCCGAGCGTGCCGCGAGACGACTTTCTCCTACAACGAATATCGAGATCATCGATCTCTCGACCGAAAATATCGTATGCGCGGACTTGATCTTGGTCCTGGCTCCTTCTGCCGATCACGTTCTGCACGCGAATACGATCACTTCACTGGCCGCGCTCCTGCGTTCTAATGGCATCTTCGTTTCGGCCCAGCTCGAACGTGACAATATTTCGGTATTTCAACGGGGGCCGGAGCTTGGCTCCGAGGCGTCACCTGTTACGAACTTTGCTACGACATTGCAGGCAGAGGCAATGCTGACTGAGCCCATGAGCTTTGTCGACGAGCATCATGACCTGGTGATCACGGCCTTGCGGCGAGATGGCGAGGTGGCCAAGGCTTCACAAAATCCAATTTCAATTCAAGTCATGCATTCGGCCCGCCAAGCGGCAAAGAAGTGCCCTTGCCGCACCTCGGTGCTTCGTGCGGAAGGCCTCGACTGCCGTGAAATTTACTCGATATTCGACAGCCCGTCGCCCAGATTATCTGAGAACACCCTCTATATCGTCGACGCATCCGATGATGCTGAAAGTTTGACAAAGGTGCTGGCGGAGTTGCGCGACATAATTGTCGAACTTCCCTCTCGGCTTGAGAGATCGCGCCTCTGGATTGTAGCCGTGCCAAACGAGGATCAGGGCGACGCGACGAGCTCAGCTTTGCGATCCTTTGCGCGTGTCGCGATGAACGAGCAGCCCGAATGCGATATCCGGTTTATCGAGATAAGCCGCGGTGCACTGGATGAGTGACATTGGCGACGCATTGACTCGGTTGATTGCTCAGCCCGGAACCGAGAGGGAGCTCTCAATTGGTCCAGAATGCCAGGTCGTACCGCGTATTGCCATCGGCCTCCCCCTCATACCCGATGCCGAATCTGGCGGGGGCGCGAGCGAGCTGTTTTTCCCCCGGCTGGGACTTCTTGAGAACTTTCAGTGGGTCGCCAAAGAACGCCAAGAGCCGGACGAGTTTGAGATTGAGATCGAAGTTCACGCCACTGGGCTGAATTTTCGGGACGTAATGCTTGCGATGGGCCTCCTGAATGACGACGTCCTCGACGAGGGCTGGCAGGTGCAGTCTACGGTTTGGAGTGCTCGGGACAAGTCGTTGCTGCCGGCAAAGAAGTGAGCCGCCACCAAGTCGGCGACCTTGTTTTTGGGTTTGGCACAAGCAGTTTTTCCACCCATGTCACCGCGTCACAAGATAGTTTCGTTCCGTTGCCATCTGGGCTTTCCGTGGAAGCCGCCGCTGGCATTGCAGTGCCCTTCAGCACAGCTTGGTACGCTCTAGTAGAGCTGGGGCGCCTTTCAGCAGGCGAGAAAGTGCTGATCCACGGAGGTGCTGGCGGAGTTGGTCTTGCAGCGATTCAGATCGCAGCTGCGATCGGCGCCGAAGTGATTGCAACCGTCTCAAGCCCTGACAAAGAAGCTGTCGCCCGTCTTTATGGCGCAGCGTATGTTTACGACAGCAGATCTCTCGCTTTCGTAGATCAAATTCGCGACGACCACGGCGGAGTCGACGTGGTGCTTAACAGCCTTTCGGGCGACGCCATGCGCGGAAGCATTAAGTGTTTGCGCCCGCGCGGCCGTTTCGTGGAACTTGGAAAGCGCGACTACGTCGATAATAGCCTGTTGGGGCTCCGCCCGTTTCGCAGAAACCTCAGCTATTTTGGGGTCGATCTGGACCAATTGCTCGCTCTCGATCCAGAAATGGTTGCGCGGGGACTCAACGAGATCGCCGCAAGTTTTGAAGCGGGGAAATTTATTTCTTTGCCGATAGCGGCTTACCCGGCCTCTGAAATTGGACAGGCATTCCGCTTGATGCAATCAGCTGGCCACGTAGGCAAGATTGTGGTGACACCGCCGAACGCGGCCGCGAGCCTTGCTCCCAATGCTGAGCAATTCGTACCCGGAGAAGGCTGCCATCTTGTAGTTGGCGGCACACGTGGCTTTGGCCTCGCGACCGCTTTGTGGTTGGCCAATCGTGGAGCGAAGCGCATCATCGTCGCCTCTCGTTCCGGCGCCGTAGACCCCGAACGACTGGCTGAAGTCGAGGAAATTCGAGCTAGAGGGATCACATTCGCCGTCGAGCAGGTCGACGTTTGCGACAAGCAAGACGTTGCGTCCCTGATCGAGCGCATAGGCCGCGTGCACGGCCCAATTACGGGCGTATATCATACTGCAGTCACGCTGGATGATGCCCTGATCGCAAATCTGACGGAAGAATCTCTTGCCGCTGTCCTCGCCCCCAAGGTGGCAGGCGCGGAGAATCTTGATGAAGCGACTCGGTCTCAGCCGATCGAGCAGTTCGTTCTTTATTCCTCTGCATCCGCTTTTGTCGGCAATCCTGGGCAGGCCGCATATGCCTCTGCCAACGGATATATGGAGGGTCTCGCCAGACGCCGCCGTCGCCAAGGATTGCCCGCACTTGCAGTCGCTTGGGGAGCAATTGCAGATGTCGGCCTGCTGGCCAGCAGGGCGGAAACACTTGAAAGTCTTGGCCGTGTGGCCGGCGTAACTGGCATGCAGTCGAGCGAAGCTTTGGACCAGCTCGGCAATATGCTCGCGCTTGCTGACCGCCTGAATGATCCGGTTGTGACTTGCGCTGAATTCACAATGGGGAGTGCTCTTCATGCGTTACCCTTGGCGATGTCACCAGCATTCAAGACGTTGTTTGGAAATCGCGGCACTCAGGACGCCGTCAGCGGCGTAAGACTTGCCGACTTGATCCAGGATAAGTCTGACGCCGAAGCACATCGACTGGTTGCAACACTCGTAGTGGAGGAAGTCGCCCAGATCCTTCGCCTCGCCGCCCAAGATATCGATTTGGACGCTCCGATTGACAGTCTTGGAATGGACTCGTTGATGGCCCTTGAACTGCGCATGAGCATTGAGGCGAAGCATGGGCTCGAATTGCCGATCATGGCGATCAGCGCCGCAGGCTCCTTGAGGGAATTGGCGCACCGCATCCTGCGTACAGTGCGGCAAGGAGATACTGGGGTAACACCAGCGATGTCGGATGTGGAAAGTGCTTTGATCGCTATTCACGGCGGCGGAGAGGCAGAAAGGGCGACGACGGATCCTATCGGACCGAAAGCCAAACCAGGTGGTGGCCATTGACAGGAGCTCATTCTGGCCCCCCCCGGCTTAATCGGCAGCAACGGGCCACATTAATCGAGGAGACCACGCGCGGCAAAGATTCCGTCGTACTCGGCAAGTCAGAGCCGGTTCTGCTGCCAACAGCCCTTCATGCGTCTTTGTACGAGAACATCCCAGGCTATCAAAATATCAGGCTACAACGTGAGTTTGCGAAGGAGCTTGGCATAGCGGTTCCTTTCTATCGCACCCACGAGGCCAAGGCGGGTGTTCATACGAAGGTAAGCGGCACCGATTGCGTCAATTTCACATCGTATGACTATCTTGGCCTCAACGCCCATCCGGAGATTGTTGAGGCGGTAGCAAAGGGGTCGCAGCAGTGGGGAACAAGCGTTTCCGCCAGCCGTCTGAGCTCAGGCGAGAGGCCATTCCACGCCCAGTTTGAACGTAAGCTTGCAGAATTCTATGCTGCTGAAGAAGCTCTGCTATTCGTTAGCGGCCACGCCACTAACTTAGCCGCCATTGGCACGATGATGGGGCCGGAAGACCTGATTATTCATGATTCCCTTGCGCATAACAGTATCGTGGTCGGCGCGCAGATCTCGGGCGCCCAAAGGCGCAATTATCACCACAATGATCTTGACGCTCTTGATCGCCAGCTCGGGTCGATCCGAGGCCAATTCCGCAATTGCTTGATCGCCACGGAAGGCCTGTTCTCCATGGACGGAGATGGCCCCGATCTAGAGCGCCTCGTGGAAATCAAGCGCCGCCATGGCGCGTGGTTGATGATCGACGAAGCCCACTCAATCGGAGTGCTCGGGAAGACAGGCCGCGGATTATTCGAACATGCCGGCGTCGATCCTGGAATGGTGGACATCTGGATGGGGACCCTGTCGAAGACACTCGTAAGCTGCGGGGGCTACATTACCGGTAACAGCGAACTAATCGACATCCTGAAATACAGTGCGCCTGGCATGGTCTATTCGGTAGGAATTTCACCACCAGCTGCAATTGCTGCGATGACGGCATTCGATATCATGATCCGAGAGCCCGAACGTGTAGCAGCCCTGCAGGCGAATGGACGCCACTTTCTCGACCGAGCAAAGGCGGCCGGACTTGATGTCGGCACTAGCTGGGGATTGGCTGTCGCTCCGGTAATAATCGGAGATAGTCTGCAAACGGTCCTTCTGGCAGAACGAATGATGGAGCGCGGATTTGCGGCAGTGCCAGTCATTCCGCCAGGCGTACCGGAAAAATTGGCCAGGCTGCGATTCTTCCTGTCCTCCGGTCATACCAAGACCGAAATCGAAAATGCGATCGAAACTTTAGTCGAAGAACGAAATAAGCTTATCGCCGCGGGCGTGTCACTCGACAGTGCTCTAAGCGCACGCATTAACAACGCATTAGAACGGTGACAGCTCAGACCGCTATCGTGACAGGGGCCTCGGGAGGGATTGGCAGTGCAATCGCGCTCAATCTCGCTCAGCGAGGCTACCGGTTGGGCTTGACCGGACGAGATCATTCGCGCCTCGGTGAAGTGGCAGAACGGTGTTCCGCCCTGAACGACAATCAGTGCATCCATAGCGCGTTCGACATTTGTGACGCCGATGCGTTTCAGCAGTTCGTCAAACAATTCGGTGCGATCGACCTTTACGTTGCAAACGCCGCGGTGCTCGATGGCCGGCACGCTGGCGAGACGATCGAGAGCAAGCAAACAGCACTCCGCGTATTGGAGGTGAACCTCATCGCAAATATCGAGTGCCTGCACAGCGTTCTCGCCAACATGCGCCAGCGTAGAAGCGGACAGGTCGTTCTGGTCTCCTCGCTGGCCGGCCTCTCACCGTTGGCCGACGCGCCCGCGTATTCAGCCAGCAAAGCCGGCCTGGTGTCGTACGGCCTCGCCATGCGCGAAGCCCTGCGCGATGAAGGTATCGGAGTTACGGTGGCGTGCCCAGGCTACGTCGACACGCGAATGGCCAGTGAGCATCGTGGCCACCGGCCGCATCAGATCACCGCCAACGATGCGGCCGCGCGCATCCTGAAGGCTGCCTCCAAGAACAAAGCACTGTGCGGCTTCCCCTTCCCGCTTTATCCTCTCGCCCATCTTTCCGTCATGACGCCGCCTTGGCTCAATCGACTGTTCACCAGAGGCCTGCGGTTCACTGTCGAGGGCCGCTATGATGCTCAACTCTGACTTTCGAGTCCCATCTTTTGGTACATCCTGGCCAAGCGAACTTGATATTCATCGTCACTAAATTGCTTGGCTTGCGCAGGACCGGCGGCCTGAAGCCGCTCATATAATTCCGCGTCGTTCTCGATCGATCGGATCGCTTGAGCGATTTCTCCTGTTTTATACGGGTTCACCAATAGTCCCGCTTCGCCGACAACCTCAGGCAGGGAACTGATATTGGAAGAGATAACCGGCGTCCCAAGCTGGATCGACTCCAAGGCAGGTAATCCGAACCCTTCGTAGAGCGATGGGAAGAGCACTGCCTTCGCCGTTCGGACCAGACGAAACAGGGTTGAACGCGGTAAGTATTCCAGGCGCAGGATCTTCTTGCTGATTGACCTACCGAAAATTTTCCCGTTCGAACCGATTACCGAGGTTTCGGTTCTCATGCCCCAATCTCGGGCACTGACGATGACTAGCGGCAACCTGCTCTGCGATGTCAGGTACGCTTCGATGATGCGGTCGACATTCTTCTTCGGATCTATCGCGCCGAAAAACAGGTAGAAGCCCCTTGCCTTAAGTCCGAACAGATCCTTGACTATCGCGGAATCCTCTTCACGGCTCCCTGCAAGATTTTCGACTGGGATCGGGCTCGATTGATAGGTGTTAGTCACCTTCTCCGGAGCGACGTCGAACATTGATAGGATATCGGTGCGGCTCGACTCCGAGACGGCGCAGATATGATCGGCCTCACGAATACAACGATCGACGAGCCGGTAATAATAGGCCTTATTGTCGAGTGTGGTCTGGGGAAGTTTGAGCGGCACAAGATCGTGGATCGTGTAGACATTGCGAGTCCCTGCCATGCGCACGGGAACCGGATAGGTCCAATGCATCACCTCTGGCGGATTGGGCATCGTGACTGTGGTGAACCGATTGAGATGGGCGAATCGAGCATAGGCGATCTCGAAAAGTAAGGGATAACTCCAGAGTGCATCGAATGCAGGCAGTCGATGGCCAAAGCTACGCCGATCGACATTTTCAGTTGTTGGAATGGCCTGCAACCTGCACGGAAGATGGTTCAACACCATCGATTTACCAGCTCGCCACGCGATCTGTCCGCCTCTAAGTTGGTGTCCACGCCCGAAGCGATCGAAGAAAAGTAGCTCACGCGTATAGGATTTTCGTCCGGGATCGAGCCCAAAAATGCCTTCTACTCGATGCCCCGCCTTCGAAAGGACTTCCGCGAGCGACGCGCCGTACGTTGCTACACCAGTGCCGCGAGGCATGGCGAGATTATAACCGTCGATCCCAATCCTCATAATGGTGCATTTTCTCTTTCGCCACTATTGCGTCAGGAGCCGTGCCGTGACGAGCGGACTGAATAACTGGTTGATAATACTAATAAGTTTGGACGGAACATTTGCATCGGCATTGGTGAACAAAAGCACGTCCTTGTCTTGCATCTGGAACTGCTGCGCAAAGAAATAACTCTCCGTTTCCATCAAATTCAGGCGATAGATGACAGGACGCAGCGTTGGCTCGTTGTCGATCTTTTGGAATCTGAACAGGAAAACGCCGCGTGGATTTGCTCGCGTGTCAGTGGGGCCGCCTGCCCGCGCAATAGCTTCGGCAAGCGAAAGAGCGCGGCTTTCGAATGGCACTTGGGAAACACGATCTGTCGCGCCAAAGACCGTGTAAGTCTTGCGGCGCTTGCGGATCTCAATGCGGTCCCCCGGCATTACGGTTATGTTTCCAAGGTCTTCCGCGTGTAGTTCATTCAAGGCAACTACGGCCACCTTGTCTTCGCGCAATATCCGCACTTCCGCGTCGTCAATATCGATGGTTGGACCGCCAGCCAATGCCAGAACATCAAGCAATCGTTCGCGAGCGGATGTCAGCCGGTAACGCCCGGAACTTGCCACTGTGCCTGAAAGATATGCCACATTCTCGACAGTGCCCGTGATCGAAATCATCACTTCGGGACTCTCGGAGAATGCGTTCAGCCGGCTCTTGATCTGCTTGGCGAGCGCTTCTGGATAAGTGCCGGAAGCCTGGAACCTTCCTAGATATGGGAGCTCAATGTCGCCGTCTTCGGTGACCTGTAATGTAAAAACCTGCGCAGTAGCGACCGGACTTCTCGTTCACGCTGGCTGTCGGATGCGAACTAGCGAAAAGCGAAATGCCGACTTCAAAAATGCTGATAGACAGGGTGTCGCCTATCCGGATCGTGTCGGCACGGACCGGCTGACCGAGCGTCGAGAGAGCTTCTAGCTGCAACATGGCCACCACGTCGCCATTCGGCGGCGTCATGGCCGTGGCGGCATCTATGTCGACAAGTTCAAATTCGAGACCTTGATCGAGCTCTTTAGCACCGCTTTCTATTTCTTTGGATGTCGGGGCACTTGTCGGCAAGGTTGCGCAGCCAGACAGCAGCATTCCTAACACGATCGCGAAAATCGTTGCGACGTGGCCCGCGCCCCGAAAGGTCTCTGAGCGAGCAACTGATTGCGCGAAAATCATTGGATAAGCCTCTGCCAACAGGGCTTTAGGAGTGCAAGCCGAATTCATGCTTATAAGGTGAAGTGCAGTCGCTAGCACGTATTGTTACGGTCGCGTCCCTCCACAAGCTCCGTCTCAATGCCGTCCGCCACCCATGGCTACCACGGTTTCCATGAATTGCGGTTTGCTGCTCGGCTGTCCTCCTGAGATCGCGTGCATCGGATAATTGCCGGTTGGCAAGGCTTCCAGCGGCATGCCTGCGGCAGCGAGTGCATAAGGCGAGACACGGTGACGGGTGCACAAGCCGCCCGATCCGTCGTTGACCAGCGGGGTTTCGAACTCGATCGCAATTGTCGCCTCTTTGACGCGTGAGACCGTGCCGATCGCGAGCTGGCCGCCGCCGAGGTCCAAAACCAACGCGGTATTCTCTGGAACACCCAGAATGCCTTCGACCAGGGCCCCTGTTTTCGACAAATCGCGCATCACACCGTTATAGCGATGATCTTCGTGTATCACCCCAATCCGACGGAACACGGTGCGCCTGTCTGAACGATAACGATCGGGCCCCTCAGGATCTATCTTGAATGCTCCGCTCGCCATTTGTTCGATGATGACATCCTGTGTGAGCGCCTTGGAATAGATCCAGCCCTGGATATACAGAGCGCCCATTGAACGAACGATCTCCAGTTGATCGAAGGCCTCGACCCCCTCAACCGTCGTTTCGATCCCCAGCGCATTGGACAGACCGATGATCGCCGCGATAATTTTGGCGCTGTTCTGATCGTTTAGCGTGCAGCCATCGACGAAACTCTTGTCGACCTTGATCCTGTCGAACGGCGCCGAGCGTAAATAGCTGAGGGATGAATAACCGGTCCCAAAATCGTCAAGCGCAAGCCGGACGCCCAGCCCCTTTAGTATCTTGAATGTGCGGTCGACCGACTCACTGTCGCCCATGAACACACTCTCGGTAAGTTCGAGCTCCAACCTTGAAGGTTCCAGACCCGAAGCGGAGAGCGCATCCGTCACTGCATCCGGGAAGCCAGGATTGGAGAATTGGAGCGCGGAGACATTCACTGCCACTCTCACGGTTTGCGGCCATTGCACTGCATCCCTGCAGGCACGGCGAAGCGCCCAATCGCCCAGCTGGATGATGAGGTTCAATTCTTCGGCGATCGGAATGAAAGTTCCAGGTGGGACAAAACCGCGCTCCGGATGTTCCCAGCGCATCAGGCCTTCGAAGCTGACCACCAAATTATCGGAGGTCCGGACAACCGGCTGATAATGCAGCTCAAGTTTGTCGTTTGCCAGCGCTTCGCGAAGATCCTCCATCAGCAAGCGGTTTTCTTCGGATTCATCCTTCAGATCGGCGGAATAGAAACGGAACTGTCCGCGGCCAGAATTCTTCGCAGCGTAAAGCGCCAGATCCGAACTCTGGACGATATCGTCTTTCTCAATCCCGTCGTAGGGCGCGATTGCAATACCGATCGAAGTGCCGATGATAGCGCGCTTGTCTTCAATCGGATAAGGCTGCGAAACGATCTGGATGACCCTGTCCGCGATTTCTCCAAGTGTGCCCCGGTCGTCGATATCGGGCAGTATGACTTGGAATTCGTCTCCGCCAAGTCGCCCGACTTCACCCTTGTCTCCGATGATCCGAGTGAGGCGATCGGACACCTGCCGCAGAAGCTCGTCCCCGGCATGGTGCCCCATTGTATCGTTCACATGCTTGAAGCGATCTAGATCGAGCATCATGATCGCACAGCTGCGCTTTGCAGCTTTGTATGATGAGAGGATGCTCTCAAGTCGCTTGTTCATGCGGTAGCGATTGGCAAGACCGGTAAGTGCGTCAAATTCGGCGAGCTGCGAATCCTGCAATTTGCGGACATACTCCACGGTCACGTCCTTGGCGGTGCCGCGATATCCCTTGAACCTGCCTTCTTCGTCAAACTTCGGCTGACCTGAAATAGACCACCAGACTTGCCTGATATCGTCCTTTGATTTGCCAAGCGCAAACCTGACCACAAGGTCGAAAAACTTGCTGCGCGCACTGAGCTGGAACTTGAACGGGCGATCCGATTTTTCGAAGGGGTTATCGGGATCAACCTCGAAGATCTCGGTGAGTGGCCGGGCCAAGATGTCCTCGACTGGCATCTTCAACTTTTCGGCCGCGCTCCCAGTAATATAAATCAGACGGCCATCGGCATCGCTCGCCCAAAGCCAGCCAAAGTCCGCGCTCTCGATGTCGTCCAGAACTTCCAGACGCCTTGCGCTGTCTGCGGCGGTGATAACGCTAACATCTTCTGCGCTCGACGCGGCGCGTTCGGAAGGTGCCGATTTGCCTCCCCCGAAACCTCTCAAAAGCCCTTTAACTGCCATTTCTGCACCTAACTGCTGCCAGTTCAAGGCACTGCCCTTGCTGACTCTGTTAGTGCTTGGCAGAACATGGTTGAAATGGTCCTAACCGCCGCGAGACTTCCTGAAGCGGGCTCCGAGAAGTTTCGTGTCACATCTGTGCAATTTTCAAACGTCAATCGCGAGCAAGCAACTGCCATGGCGGCAACAAACCTTGGTTTGGGCCGTGCTTGGCGGTAGCAATGTGCAATTCCCCCTGTTTCGAGGTCGCTCATGAACCGTCTTCACCGCTACGCTTTCGCATTCGCCGCAATCGCGCTGCCACTTTCGGCTTGCAGCACGGACCAGAAGGCCGCGATCGCCTCGACACCCGCAGCACCGGCCGAGAAGGCGAAGAACGTGATCCTTTTTATCGGTGACGGCATGGGCGTGTCTACGGTCACCGCTGCGCGCATATATGACGGGCAATCCCGCGGCGAACCGGGCGAGGAGAACATGCTTTCGTTCGAAAACTTCCCGAACGTGGCGTTAGTCAAGACGTACAACACCAATCAGCAGGTTCCCGACAGCGCTGGCACCGCCTCAGCAATGAACACGGGCGTGAAAACTCGCGCGGGTGCGATCGGTGTCGGGCCGGCGGCACATATTGGCGACTGCGCAGAAGGGCTGGCCAATGAGCTGCCCAACGCTGCCGAGAAGCTCGCCGCGAGAGGCAAGGCAATCGGGATTGTCTCAACCGCGAGGTTAACCCATGCGACACCGGCCGCTGTATATGCCCATTCCCCTGATCGCGACTGGGAAGCCGATTCCTCAATTCCCGTTGCGGAGCGCGGCAAAGGCTGCACCGACATAGCGGAGCAACTGGTTCACTTTCCCTTCACCGTCGCGCTTGGCGGCGGTTCTAGCTACTTCTTCGGAAAGGCTGCGGGGGGCAGAAGATTGAATGAAAACGCCAATCTTCCGGATGCGTGGGCGAAGTCCAATAATGGACGCTTTGTCACGACGCGCAGCGCGATGCTCACAGCGGAGAACGACGGAAATCCGTTGCTGGGTCTCTTTTCGCCAAGCCACATGACCTACATGCTCGACCGCACGCCAGATACGCCGGAACCAACGCTAAGCGAAATGACGAATGCTGCCATTATGAAGCTCTCGGGCGATTCTGATGGCTACTTTCTCATGGTGGAGGGCGGACGGATCGACCATGGTCATCACGAAGGGAAGGCCGCGTATGCGCTGTCCGAAACGCAGGAGTTGGCGCGCGCCGTACAAACCGCTCTTGGCATGGTCGACTTGTCGGACACGCTGATCCTCGTCACGGCGGATCACAGCCATGTCATGACAATTGCCGGTTATGCAACTCGTGGGAACCCGATACTCGGACTCGTAGAGGGAAATGACGACAGAGGCGAACCAACTGGCAAGCCCGTACTGGCTACCGATGGACAACCCTACACCACACTTGGTTACATGAACGGACCGGGGGCCGTGGAGGCAATGCCCCGCCCTGCCCCTTCCAACGATCCGAAGGCGCCTCAACAGGCCCTTATCCCGACCGGCGACGTCTTCGGTGGGCAAAAATCGCTTGGCGAAACCCATGGCGGCGAGGACGTGGCTCTCTACGCCATTGGCGCGGGGTCTGCCGGTGCGCACGGCGTCATCGAGCAGAACCGCATCTACGACATCATGTTGCAGGCATTCGGACTGGAGGACAAATAGTCGTCAGAAGCTGAAGAACACTCCGCCCTGCACCACTGTGGGGTTGAGGGTAACTTCCGCGGTGGCGGGCGCACTGAATATCTCGCCTCGTCCGTCCGTCTTCAGCGGTGCATAGCTGACATTTGCGTACAGGCCGAGATGTTTGGTGATTCCGAAATCGGCCCCGCCCTGGAACACAGGCGCCCATGCTCCGTCGACATCGAAATTGGCCAAAGCACCATCGGTCTCATCGAAAATGAACAGTCGGCCCAGTCCAACACCAAGATAGGGCGAGAGCCCGATGCCAGTATTGACGTGATAACGCAGCGTGGCAGCGCCGATGCCATAATCCACACGGCCCGCTTCACCGGCGGGTGCCAGCGTGCCTTCGCCTCTCACACTGGTTTCCATGGGAACGCCAAAATTGACCGAAGCAGAAATTGCGGAATTAAGGAAATATTCGACCTCGAAACTCGCAGTGGTGCCGTTGGTGAGTGATAGGCTGCCATCTGCTACGGGTGCGCCGCCGATTTCCACAGCGGCCGAACTATCAAACATGATCGCCGCGGCGCCCGCCTTGATCGAGATGTCGCCCGCTTCGCGGCCCAGTTCCTCCTGAGCGGTCGCAACATTCGACATCAGCAGCGCCGAGGCCGAGATTGCCATAAATCCGGCAGTTCGAGCCAATCGACTAACCAACTTTCGCATGCTTGATTTCTCCTGTCGAACCATTGTGATCGGCGCTTTCCGGAAAATGCTCCCTAAGCCAGCCGTTGCATATGTCCAGCGCTTGCCCGTCAACGAGCAAATCCCAATGGCCGAGACCCTCGACAATTCGGCATTCCCCCTCCGGTGCGAAGTCTTCCAATGCGCGCGGATATTCACGCGCCAGGAAACAATTGTCGGTGTCCCCCGCCAGAAGCAGGACAGGAGCGCCTTCGATGCTTTTGTTGTGCGAATTCTTGGGCCCCGGACCAAAGCCGAAGATGGCGTTGAATGGCCATTCACGCGCAAATCGCGGATCGTGAAAGCAGGCTTCGCGATTGAAACTCAGCAAGCTGGAATTGTTGAAGCGGCGGATGCCGAGCGCATTCGCCATCACGACTGCAATGAACTTCAGGCGCCGGAATCGTTTCACCCAGCCGCCGAAATAGGGCCTGACACTTTTGTCTGCAATCGCAACGAAGGGTGCCAGCAACAGCCACCCTGCAACACCGCCGGCATCGCGGCTGCGAGCGATGTTGATGACGAGCCCGCCACCGGCTGAGTGGCCGCCGATTACAATGCTGCGGGTGGAATTTTCGGTGGTGAGCATGCGGGTAAACTCAACAACATCGCGCTTATAGCGCCTGTAATCGTCGAGCTTGCTGGTACTTTGGCCGTGGCCGCGCATGTCGAGCGTGTGGACGGTCGCCGTGCCCTCCCCGCTCAGGTGCCGCGCCAGCAGGTGGAACTGGTCGCCAAAGCACGCAGATCCGTGCACCAGCACCATGTGAAGCGCATCGTTTCCCGCGTAAGTGCGATAGGCGATCTGCCCGCCGTCCGACGCCGTGAAGAACTGCTGGCTCGGCGTCTGGCGCACATCCATCGCGGAGATGCGCGCAAGCGCCGTCATCGCGAGATCCGGCCTGCGCCGCAGCGCGATGCGGGGAAAGGCCCGCGCAAACGCCAAGGCATCGCGCCAGGTGAACCGGCTCGACACGTCGTCGCCCAGGGATGCGTGCGTGGACATCACCCCGCCTATGCGCGGGATATGGTTACTATCCGGTCAATTTTTGCGCGAAAATGGCCGACTTTCAGCTGAAAAAGGCGGATTTCTCGCCCGGCGCAGGCTTCGTGGCAGAAGCCGTCATCACGCTCAGCCCGGCGCAGAAGCGCCCATCGGCCACGCGCTGCTGCTGCTCCGCCCACCAGGCGTCCATCGCCTCTGCCGGCATCATCCCGGCCTTCTTCACGCCTTCGGCCACCAGACCGAACTGGCAGGCGTGGTTGATCGTCTCGAAATCGCTCGAGACCAGAGCGATGGCCGAATGCTCGACCTCGTCCAGCCCCATGTCGCGCAGCATCACACCGATATCGCGCGGCAGGAACGGATTCAGGCACGACCCCGCGATCCCCCGCGCGATTGCCGCAGACGCCGCCGCATGGTCGGTGGAGACCCAGCAACCCGACATGTCGGGCTCGCTGATCACCAGGCGCCCGCCCGGCTTCAGGATGCGCACCATCTCCGCGATCGCCGCCTGCGGATCGGGCACATGGATCAACACGCGGTCCACACGGATGGCATCGATCGAGGCGTCGCCAAACGGAAGCCTGTCCGCCGAAGACTGCATGAATTCCAGATTGGGCAGCCCTCCATAACGCCGGCTCGCCTCGGCAATCATGGCTTCGCTCAGATCGGTGCCGATAATCTTGCTCGCCGGGCAGGCCTGGGCCAGGCGCGCGGCATCCTCGCCGGTGCCGCAGCCAATCTCCACGATCGTGCTGCCTTCGGCCGGCCTCAATGCCTCGAAGCTCTGGCGCTTGTAAGTGCGAAACGCATCGAGCGTATGCATCTTGTCGAGCCGCTCGATAAAATCTTCCGCATCGGTTTCATCGACCCGGGAGAAAGCACCCAACTCACGTCCATCGGCAGTCTTGGTCAAAATTGGATACCTTCGTCCTTGCGCCATGATGCAGCGCGGCCTGAGCGCAATCTGCCTGAAAACGAAGCAAATTCAATCCCCCGATATACGCCGAAATCGACAAGAGAGTGTCGCGCATCGGGACGGACTGCCACTATCGGCCGCCGATTGCCCGATTACTGAAGTGGCCGCGCTGGTGCATCCTCGCCCACGCGCATTCAGGAGTTCGCCCATGCCAGACTTCAAGCCCGTGCTTTACATGAAGATCTCCTGCCCCTGGTGCCTCAAGCTGGCGGCTTTCCTGGCCGAAGCCGGGATCTGGGACGATTTCGAAGTGCGCGGCTTCTATGAAGGCGACGAGAACGAAGCCGCCATCCGCGCCGAACTCGCCCAGCACTATGCCAAGGCAAGCTTCCCCACGCTGCAATACGAACCCGGCAAATACATGATCGAAAGCGGCGACATCATCGATCGTTATGCCGCCAAGCTGGGCCTCGATCCCGAAAAAATGAGCTTCTACCAATATGTACTGGCCGGCCCGCTACGCGCCAACCGGGAGCGGATGGTCGAGCTGATGAGGCTGCGCAAGGAAGTGGAGGAGAGCCGGGTCAACGCCTGAATTCCCGGCCGTTGGAAACGAACGCTTGCGGGCATTACGTAATAATCACACCCCGTTCGTCCTGAGCCTGTCGAAGGACGCGCGCATACGCTATAACCGGGCGGTGTATTTCTACGCCTGCCTTTTGCAATGACGGCGCATATTACCCCAACCACATCCAACATCGTCATTCCCGCGAAAGCGGGAACCCAGCAGCAGCGTTGGAACCGGGTCTCCGCCTGCGCGGGGATGACGAAGGTTGGGATCACGGCTTCATGCCTGCCCGCTCAGCCAGCGCGCGTCCTTCGACAGGCTCAGGACGAACGGATGGCAGCTTGGCGATAACGCTTTCTACCTAAATTCGGACATTTCACGGTGCGATCGCGTTAACGCCCGGTGTGTGGAACCCGGGCGAATGTTTTCCACCCCACGCGGATATTCTGCTACGACTTGTTGCGGTCGAAATACACCGACAATTTGACGTCCATTTCGCGCCCACATGCGGTCGTGGAAGGGTGGCTATTGCATGCATGTCAGATTAGTTGCTAGCACCCTGGCCAGATGGCTTCAAAGATCAAAACCGACGCAAGTGCAGCGCGCGAGAGGCTGGTTGTCGCGCTGGCAAAGGTGGCTCGCGGTGACGAGGCCGCTCTCAAATCTGTCTATCAGATGACCTCGGCGAAGCTTTTTGGCATTTGCCTGCGTATCTCCGCTGACAGACAGGGGGCGGAAGACATCTTGCAGGACGTGTATCTCAAAGTCTGGAGCCGTGCGGGCCGTTTCGATCCCGAACGCGCCAGCCCGATTACCTGGCTGTGCGCAATCGCCCGCAATGCGGCGATCGATTGGCGCAGATCTTCGAGCAGGCCCGCTTTTGTAACGGAAGATGCAGCTGCCGTCGTCCCCGATGCCGGCCCCCTGGCGGATGAGTTGATCGAACAGGCCCAGGATGGCGACCGTCTCACCTTTTGCATGGATCAGCTGGAAACGACCCATCGGTCCGCGATACGGGCCGCTTTTTTCGATGGCCTGACCTATGCCGAACTTGCCGAGCGAATGTCCGTTCCGCTGGGGACGATGAAGAGCTGGGTGCGGCGCAGTTTGCTCAAGCTGAAGACCTGTATCAGTCATGCCTGATAGCGCGCTCTCCCCTGAAGATTTCGACGCGTTGGCGGGCGAACATGCACTGGGCCTCCTGACCGGGGACGAACTTGCGCAGGCGCTGCGGCTGCAGCTTGCCGATCCGGCATTCGCGCAGGCAGTGGAAGACTGGCACGAGCGCCTGGCATCGCTGCATGGGGGATGGCGAAACGCAGAACCGTCCGCAGGGGTCTGGGATGCTATCGCTGCTCGTATCGAAAGCGCCACCGGGACGGCCACCTTGCGGAAACTTAGCATATGGCGCGGCGCGGCGCTGACTGCAGGTGCAGTCGCGGCCTCGCTGGCGCTGTTCGTGATTGTCCGCCAGCCCACGGAAACGGGAGCTCCAATTGAGGTTCCGGGCCAAACGCAGCAGTTTGCGGTGGCGCAGTTGACGGGCGAGGCCGATGGCCTGGTCGTCGTCGCGCGCTATGATCCGGTCAGCGCCGAGATGACTTTGCGGACCAGCGGTATTCCGGCCAGCGAGCTTGCTCCTGAATTGTGGATCATTCCTGCCGATGGCACACCGCGCTCGCTCGGCCTTATCGATCGCGACGGTGCCAGCCAAATCAAGATCGATCCTGTGCATGCGAAACTGTTTGGCGACGGGGTCACGCTCGCCGTCACGATGGAGCCGGCAGGCACCGCGCCGCACAAGGCGCCCAGCAGCTCGCCTGTCGCCGCCGGGACAATCTCAATTATTTAATACCGCGATGCATCTTTCCGGCTGAGCCATCCGTAGCTTCGCCGCGCCCATGAGACCGAGGCGTGGCAATTGAAGGATGCTCAAATGAAAATCCCCCTATTCTCCAGCGCTTCGCTTTCTGTCGCGGGCGCGATTATGCTGGCCGGCTGCACGACGATGACCATGGCCGAGACGATGCCCGAGAATCCGATGGTTGGCGGCGCAGCCATGTATGCGGCCTCGGACATCATCGAGAATGCGATGAATTCCGAGGACCACACTACTCTCGTGGCCGCGGTAAAGGCAGCTGGCCTGGTCGACACACTCAAGGGCGAGGGTCCTTTCACCGTGTTCGCACCCACCAACGCCGCTTTCGCGAAATTGCCTGCCGGCACGGTCGACACCCTGCTCAAGCCCGAGAACAAGGCGATGCTTACCGGGATACTGACCTATCATGTCGTGCCGGGCCGGATTACCGCAGAAAATATCGCTGCGATGGCCATGACGAACGACGGCAAGGCCGTTCTGACTACGGTTCAGGGCGAAACCTTGACCGCATGGTCCGATGAGGCCGGTGATTGGTATCTTACCGATGCCAAGGGCGGAAAATCACGCATCACCACCGCCAATGTCATGCAGTCGAACGGCGTGATCCACGTGGTGGATACGGTTCTGATGCCCTGAGGCAATCAATAGAATTAGCCAAACATCCGCTCTGCAGGTGCCCAAGTTGGGCACCTGGCAGGTGCACCATTTCCCGCCACCAAATGGTACAGGAAACAGAGGAAAAATCATGACATTCAAATCGCTTGCCAGCGTTCTGGCTATAATCGCCGGACTTTCCGCATCCCCTGCTCTGGCGCAATCCAATCCCGATGACGGCTTCACGGGAGTCTATATCGGGGGTTCGATCGGTAAGGTCTTTCAATCCGGCGATGAGGGTTCGACGATCCTGTTCGATACGGATCAGGATGGCGACTTCTCCGATATGGTGTTGACTACCGGGTCCATGGACGCCTTTTCGCCCGGCTTCTGCGGAGGGGCAGCCAATACGAATGCACCAGCCGGGGGCTGCGCCGACGATGGGGACGGGGTCGATTACTTTGTGAACCTTGGTTACGACAAGCAAATGGGCAATCTGGTGTTCGGCATTGTCGGCGAGTTCGGCAAGGTCGAGATCGATGACAGCACCACCGGCTTCAGCACCACGCCGGCTTCCTACACCTTTACCCGAAGCCTCGATTATACCGGCGGGCTGCGTCTGCGGGCCGGCTACACGCCCAACGGATCAACTCTCATCTACGGCACGGGCGGCGCTGCCTATGGCAAGATCGAGAACAGCTTTACCACCACCAACGGCGCCAACAGCTTTACCGGAAACGGTGATTCCGATGCCTGGGGCTGGTCCGCGGGCGCCGGTATCGAGCAGAAGATCGGCAGCAACTTCTCAATCGGCCTGCAATATCTTCACACCGACCTCAAGGATGACGATTACGTCGTGCGCGTCGGCCCAGGCACGGCCGGACCGACCAATCCGTTTCTGCTCGTAGACCCGACCGGGACCGACATCCGGCGGAGCGACGATAACTTCCGCTATAACAGCGTTCGCGCCACGGCGGCGTTTCGCTTCTGATCACAAGCAATCCGGCGAAGGGGAAACTCTTCGCCGGATCCACCATTTGGCATGGTCTGCAGCCCTCGCAATAACGTTCCGCCAGACGCGCCTAAAGCCCGCCCAGCATATCGAGCATGGCGTCCATCCGGCCGTCTTTCTCCGCATTGCGCAAGGGCAGGACATTCCGTGACGAGATTTTCCTGCGCGCCGGGTTCGTTTTCGAAATTCGCCATCGTCTCGTCGATATAGGCATCCAGCCGCATGTAGCCCTTGAGGTTTTCCTGGCCGGGCGTGAGCGTGGTCTGCACGCCTGGGGGCGCGATTTCTATGACTTCGACCAGGCCTTTGAGGCGGTAGCGGAGCGAGAGGGTGTAGGAATGAACCGCCGCCTTGCTCGCGCTATAGGCCGGTGCGCCCGGCAATGGGGTGAATGCGAGGCCCGAAGTGACGGTGCAGATCGCCGCGTCGGGCTTGCCCGCCAGCAAGGGGATCAGGGCTTCGACCACTCTCATCGTGCCGAGCAAATTTGTGTCGATCACTTTCTCGGCTGTGGCGATATCGCCGCCGCTGCCAAGTTCCTGCCGCGTCATGATCCCGGCTGAATGGATCAGCACGTTGAGGTTAGGAAACTCGCTTTCGAGCCTGCGCTCCGCTGCCTTGACCGACTGATTATCCGCAACGTCGAGCACCAGCGGGTGCATGTTTGCGCGGCCTTCGACCGTTTCCCGCAGCGTCGCTTCGGTCCGTCCCGCCACGATGACGGTATTGCCCAGATCGTGGAAGCGCCAGGCAAGCGCCTGGCCGATGCCCGAGCCGCCGCCAGTAACCAGGATCGTGTTGCCGGTAAGTTTCATGGAAATTCTCCTTGCCTCAGTCTCAGCTAAGCATTTCCCGCTCTATTGTAAGTACGCGCCACTAAGCTAACACGGCGGGATGCATTCACCCTCAGAAGGTCTCTCCCCATTCGAGATGGCGGCCCTGCTGGTCGTGGCGAGCGCCTTTTTTGGCTGGTTCAACCATCATTTCCTGAGATTGCCGCATGTCATCGGCCTGACCGTGATCGGAGCGGTGGCGTCGGTCGGGTTGCTGGTCGCGAATTTCTTCATCCCGGGCATCACGCTGGACGATTGGGTCGCGCAGACGCTCCACGAGATGAATTTTACCGAGACATTGCTGCAGGGGATGCTGAGCTTCCTGTTGTTCGCCGGCGCGCTGCATGTCGATCTCGAACGGCTGAAAGCCGATTGGCTGCCGGTCCTGCTGCTTTCCACGGTGGGCGTGATCGTCTCCACTGCGATTGTGGGGGCGCTCGCCTGGGGCCTGGGCTACCTGCTTGCACTGCCGATTGCGCCGATCTGGTATTTCGTTTTCGGCGCTCTGATCAGCCCGACCGACCCCGTCTCCGTGCTGGGCGTGCTCAAGGAAGAGAATGTTCCCGACGCGTTGCAGGCGACCGTTGCCGGCGAAAGCCTGTTCAATGACGGGGTGGGCATCGTGGTTTTCACGATCCTGCTGGGCGCGGCTATTACCGGCACCGATTTCTCGCTTGGCGAAGGCATGCGGCTGTTCGCGCTGGAAGCGGGCGGCGGAATATTGGTCGGGCTGGCCGCCGGCTGGCTCGGGTTCCGGGCGATGCGTTCGATGGACGAATATGCGATCGAAGTGCTGATCTCGCTTGCCGTGGTGATGGGCGGCTATGCGCTGTGCCACCAGCTCCACGTGTCGGGCCCGCTGGCGATGGCTGTCGCGGGGCTGCTGATCGGCAATCACGGCGTGACTTATGCCATGAGCGACGTGACGCGCGATTATGTGATCAAGTTCTGGGAACTGGTGGACGAATTGCTCAATTCGGTGCTGTTCCTGCTGATCGGCCTTGAGATGATCGCGCTTGTGCCGGGCGTGCCGCATATTTTGCTTGGCCTGCTCGCCATTCCGATGACCCTGTTTGCCCGCGCCGTTTCGGTTTCGCTGTCGACGCGTATCGTGCCTGCCGCGCGGCCGAAATCGCCGGGCGCATTCGGAGTGCTGTGGTGGGGCGGGCTGCGCGGAGGAATTTCGATCGCCCTCGTCCTCTCCCTGCCGGCCGGGCCGACGCGCGAACTGCTGCTGGCCGCCACTTTCGCCGCCGTGCTGTTCTCCGTGCTCGTGCAGCGCGGAACGCTGGGCAAGCTAATCGAGCGGCAGAAACAAGCGGACGCCGCCGAAGCCCCGCCCACGCTGCATTAGCGGCCCCGATTCAGCCAATGTATCTCTTTGCATTATTGCTGGCACTTGCCTGCACATTCGCACTCTACATCTGGGCTGTCGTTCGAGCAGTGGGCATATTTCGTCGGAGCTTGGGGAAGGCTCGCATTGCAAAGAAGCTGGCGGCAACAGCGCTGGCGATTGCGGTAGTTGCCTCCCCTTTTTTGATATTCAAAGCGACTGAGCTTTACCTCGTTCTCCGCCGTGTGCCGGAGCCGCTCCAAGCAAGTTGGATTGAATACAGGATCGAGGATCAACAGGGAATTGGGCTCCCCGGCGACAACGAGGCGGGCTTTGTCGTCTATCGCCTCTCGGAAAAAAGTGCCGCGTGGGCACGTAGCAAGGGCGATAGATTAGGCGAGTTCCTACCGGGAGGCGCCGCACAGTGGCGCCCGACACCGGTGGACGATAAGCGAGAAGAGGATCGCTGGCACTCCCATGACCCGCCCAGAAAAATGGGTCCCCATTCCCCCATGATCCAAGAATATATCGACAGATATGTGATGATTAACATCCCGGACGGCGCGGCCAGGGAGGCCGACCATGCCATTCGAACGCCCGGCTCCTTCTACACATACGGGAGCGGCGGAAGCGTCACGATCGTCGATCCCATCAAAGAGAAGGTCTACTTCGCTTACGCGGGCTAGCCTGCTGATCTGGTCGTGTGCCGAGAAGAAACTACCTTCGCTTGTAATAGCCTTCCCGCGTGTTGCTCCACACGATCTGGCCGACGCCGAACAGGGCCAGCAGCGCGCCCCAGAAGGCCCATTGGAGGTCGTTGGCCATGAAGCTCTCGAGAAAGGCGATGCCGAGCCCTTGCAGGATCCAGATGCCGCCCATCGCGATCATGAGCAGGCCGAGCAGGCTGCTTACGAACCGCATTACGCCATTGAAGATTTCAGCCATCGCGTAGTTCCCCTCTCTTCAGTTATTAGCTGGGCTCAGGCTTCGCCCGGCCTGAATTTCAGCGCCGCGCCATTCATGCAGTAACGCAGGCCGGTCGGCTCCGGCCCGTCGTTGAACACATGGCCGAGATGGCCGCCGCAATTGTCGCAGAGGATTTCGGTGCGCGGTATGCCCATCGCGAAATCCTCCCGCTCGATCACCGCATCGGGAAGCACGTCCCAGAAGCTCGGCCAGCCGGTCTTGCTGTCATATTTGGTTTGCGAGCTGAACAGCGCCTGCTCGCAGCCCGCGCAGGCGAAAATGCCCGTGCGATGTTCGGACAGCAGCGGACTTGTGTAGGGTGTTTCGGTGCCGCCCTGGCGCAAGACGCGGTAAGGCTCCGCGCCGAGCATTTCTCTCCATTGCGCGTCGGTGCGCGTGACGGGAAAGTTCGCCTGGCGGAGCGTCGGACGCGGATCCGGACCCGGACAGGGCGAAACGGCCGGCGATCGCCGCAGCGACCAATGCTCCGGCACCCGCGCCGATCCACTCACGGCGGGTCATTCGGGATTTCCATGAATTGGCATATCCGCCCTCACCTAGCACGGCAAAGCGCGATGCTAGGCGCAATCGCGCGGCGCTGTCTACGGCGTTACACCGGCGTCAGAAATCCGCGGCCAGTTCCACGCCCAGTACGCGCCCCTTGTTGACCGGCGAGAAGGTCCCGGCAGCCGGATGGGGATCGAACGGGGCGTTGACGCCATTCGAGAATGCTCCGCCGGCGAAAGGCAATTGCGTGTCCCCGCCAAACTGCACTTCGTCGAGCAAATTGCGGCCGAACAGGGTCAGCGTGATCGCGGGATCCGCCAGCGCCAGCGACAGACTGGCGTCGAGCCGGTCGGACGCCGAATTGAAGCCCCAATTGTTGTCGGTATAGGCAAAGGCCCCGCGGTGCTGGAAGAAGGCGTTTGCCGCCAGCGTTCCCAGATTGCCCAATGAAGCTTCGTAGCGCGCGCTGCCGCCCCAGGTCCATTTCGGCGCACGCGGCAATTCGAGAGCCGAGGTCCGCCGCGTCGATCACATTGTCCGAATTGAGGTCGAAGAAGATGCTGCGATATTCGGCGTCCGTATAACCGGCATTTGCCGATAGGGTGAAGCCCGCCGCAGGGCCGAACGTCGCTTCCACTTCGCCCCCGCGAATACGCGCATCGGCGGTGTTGTAGACCGATTGGGCAAGGCCGGAGGTGAGGCTCGGCACATTCACTTCGCGCTGCAGCCCGCCCACTTCGGTCCAGAACAGGGCGCCGTTCAGCTGCGCCAGTCCGTCAGGCGATTGCCACTTGGCACCGATCTCGAACGTATCGACTTTCTCCTCGTCGAACGCCGGGGAGCCAAGCTCGGCCGAGACCTGCTCGAATGCGGCGGGCTGCGTGATCCGCAAATTGTAGCCGCCTGAGCGGAAGCCCCGGGTCCAGCTTGCGTAGAGATTGCTGGTTTCGCCCGGCTTGAAGGCAAGCGCAACGCGCGGCGAGAGGCTCTCCCAGCTCCGACTGTCGGAGAAGCCGTTGTTCTCGCCGGGAATGCGTTCGCCCGTTATCGGGCAGCTACCGTCTAGCACCGAACAGGCGGCGCGTGGGCGGACATAGGTGATATCGGCGGACTTCTCTTCGCGCGACCAGCGCAGCCCGGTGGTCAGCGTGAGCGCTTCGGCCAGCTCGTAATCGGCCTGCGCATAGAGGCCGTAAACGTCGTGCGCCTGGCGCCCGCCCCCGTAAGACAGCGTCGCCTGGCCGAGGCCGGAAAGGTCCCGCACCTCTTCATAAGCGATGTCCTGGTGGAACATGTAAGCGCCCGCAGTCAGCGCGAGCACGCCGAAATCGGCCGCGTAATAGGTCTCGTTCGACCATTGCTCCTGATCGGTGCCAGTGTCCGAATGGAACAGCGTCAGCGGCGAGGAATTGATATCGTTGCGCGTGGACAGATCGTAGCCGCGCCAGCCGAAGACGTTGGTCAGGACGCCTGCACCCAGCTCATAATCGGCGCGCAGCATCGCGAAGCCGGCCTTCGCTGCGATAGAAGCCGGGCTCGTCCACTGACAGCTCGAAGCTGTCGCGCGGATGCTGGCCGTTATTGTGAGTGACGGCCCCATCGCCAGTGCTCTTGGTCCATTCGCCTTTGAGCAGGAGGCTGAGGCGCTCGGTAGCGCGCAGGGATATCCCGCCGCGCAGCACCGTGGTATCCGCTTCGCCGAAATCGCTGCCGTCGAAGCTGTTCTCGAAATAGCCGCCGTCACTGCTGTGCAGCGCGCCGAGCCGGATCGCGACCCGGTCGGACAGCGGCCCCGAAATGACACCGCGCGCCGTGACCATCGCCGCGCCGCGCCCGCTGTCGACAGGCCCTTCCACCGCCACGCGGGCGTGCCCTTCCCAATTCCAGCTCGGGTCGGCAGTCTTCACCAGCACGGCACCGCCAGTCGTATTGCGGCCGAAGGCGACGCCCTGCGGGCCGCGCAGCACATCGATCCGTTCGACGTCGAGCATGTCGAACACGCTGCCGGCATTGATGCCCGAATAGACGCCGTCGACGAACAGGCCCACTGCGGGATCGATCGAGGGGATCGAGCTGTTGATGCCGAGGCCGCGGATCGCGAAGTTGGCGACGCCCTTGAATGTCCCGATCGGATCGAGCGACACGTTGGGGCTGGCATAGCTGAGCGTGGAAATGTCCTGCAACTGGCGCGCCTCGAGCTCAGCGGTCTGGATCGCATCCCCGCTGCCAGGAAAATCCAGCATATCCAGTCCGGGATCCTTGGCCGACACGACGATCACCGCACGCTCGTCGCCGCTTTCGGAATGCTCTTGTGCGGATACGGGTGCGGCGCTCAGCAAGGCGCCCGAAATGGCTGCCAGCGAAGCGACAGTGGCTAGGCCCCGATGCGACATTTTTTATGTTCTCCTTCGCGCCGCGGCGGTGTGCGCTCGCTGCGGCGCAACCTCTGGCGATCCGTCTTCCCGCTGTCAAATTGACGTTACGGAATGCTTGGTTTTCAGATAGTCGTCCGCACCACTTGCGGCAGTGCGCCTGAGCCCGGCTGCTCGGTCCAGTGCGCGAAATTGAACACCGCCCCCGCGCGGCGGACTTCCTCAATCTTCGTGAGGTCGATCGTGCCGAAGAGCCACTGCGCGGCGTCCATCGCCCCCAGTGCTTCCACGCCGCATTCCGCAAAGCCCAGATCAGGTGGGCCGTAAATGCCGGCCGCGCCGTGGTTCTCGTCCACCGCAGGAGACCATTCCGCCAAGCCAACGGTCGGGGATTGGAGCACATAGCACTGCGCCTCCAGCGCGCGCGCCTGCGCCCCGATCCGCACGCGGTGATATCCGGCAATGCTGTCGGTGCAACTCGGCACGACGATGATTTCCGCGCCGGCTTCCACCAGTGCGCGGCCCAGCAGGGGAAACTCCGAATCGTAACAGATGAGGATCCCGATCCTGCCCAGCGCCGTGTCGAACAGGTGCAACGGGCCGCCCGCTGAAATTCGCCACTGCTCGCGTTCGAAACGGGTCATGATCAATTTCTGCTGTTCGCCGAACGTGCCGCTGGGGGTGAACAGACGGGCCACATTCCGGTAGCGGCCATCGCGCAGCGCAGGCATGCTCGAGGCGAGGATGTGCATCGAATATGTGCGGGCCAATTCGATATGAAGCGCATCGATATGCGGCGCGAGCGAGGCGACGAATCGCATCGAGCCCGCCAGATCGCCCATTGTCGCCGGGTCCAGCGATGCGAGTTCCATCGCGCCATATTCCGGAAATACGGCAAGCTTGGCCCCTTCACGCGCCGCTTCATCGACCCAGCGGGTGATCTTTTCGGCATAGGCCGCCCAGCTTGCCAGCCGATCAATGGGATATTGCGCCAAGGCGGCGGTGAAAGGTGCCGGGGTGGTTCTCACAATTCGCGCATCCAATATTGCATCTGTTTCGGGCTTTCCTGCGCTTCGCCGAATTGCTTCCAGGCGAGCTCCGTCACCAGACCCGGCACCTTGCGGTAGCCGCGCTTTTGCCAGAAGGCATCAAGCGTTCGGTAACCGGCTGGCTTGGCCGGATGATCATCGGGCCGGATCACTGCCGCGAAGCTAGCGGCCCTTGCGCCTGCCATGCGGGCGGCCGCTTCGCGCTGGTCGAAGAAGGAATGGCCGATGCCCTGCCCGCGATATTGCGGCAGCAGCACGCTTTCTCCGAAATAGAACAGATCCGAAGTATCGATTCCAAACCTCTCGAAAGGAAGGCGAAATTCCTCTTTCTGCATCCACATTGGCGAAGCGGTTGCTGCCCCCACTATCCGGCCCCCGTCGATGGCCGCGATCATGACGGAATCCGCAGCTTCCGCAAACTCGCGCAGATACGCCGTCTCATATGCCGCATCCCCGTCATAGAGATAGGGATATGCCGCGAAGACCTCGATCCGCAATGCGGCAAGATCGGCGAGGTTTTGCTTGATCGCAGCACCGGACAAGGTGCGGATATCCAGCGTCATTCGCCGACCTGCGCGGTCCAATCCTCGAGATTGTAATAGACAGTCACGCGCGAGATCAGCCCGCCCTCCACCGCGAAAAAGGCGCCTGCGGGCAGGACGTAGGATTGCCCGTTCGCCGGAGGCAGGCCCTCGTCGGTGGAGAGATATTCGCCGTGCACGATAAACTCCGCCGCCGCGCGCGAGCCGTCTTCATTCGCCATCAGGACGATATCGCTCAATCGCTCGCGGTAGCAGCGGTCCATATGTGCAAGGAATGTGCGGAACGCCTCCTTGCCTGCCTGGCGCGCGCCCTGATTGATATCGTGAGCGACATCCTGCGTGAGGCAGGCCAGCATGGCTTCGCTGTCGCCAGCATTGAAGGCGGCGTAATAGCGGCCAAGCAGTTCGATCGTTGCGGATTGCGACATAGGAAATTCATGCCCGTTTTTTGATTGAGCCGGATTGCAAGCCTATCGCGCCCGCTGCGTCAACGCTGCAGGGCGCCCTCCGCAGGCGCCGAGTTCGCCCAGGCGAAGAAATCGAAGTCGTCCGGCACCTGGAGGAAGAGATTGGCCACCCCTGTGAGGAGGTGCGTCACATGGCCTCTGCCGGTCGTGTCCTCCAGATAGACGAGATCGCCTTTTCCGATGTCCACTTTCGTTCCGTCGCTCAATTCGCCGACGAGATCGCCCGATACGTTGATCGTGAAAAGCTTCGTCGGGACGGTGTGCCAGTCCTCCACACCGGGCTTCATGAAGTTAGCGGACACATGCGTAACCGGTATCGCCTTGGGCATTCCGGCAACGCTCACCTTCTCGAAGTGAGAATCTCCGTTGGCGTCGGCAAAAATTCGGATCACTTCCATCTGGCCTTTCCCTCCCGATTCCGATTGCGCCATTGCCCCCGTGGCGGCCATGGCAGACAGGATCGCTCCGGCAGCAAGTACCTCCCGGCGGCTCGTTTCCATCGCATCCTCCTCCTCGAAGAGGGAATTTAGCGCGCAGCGGGCCGGAATGGCAATGGAATGATCAAGCCGCCGGATCCTCCTTCAATCCTGCCCACAGATCGAAATCGAAATCCTCGGCCACGATGATGAAGAGATTGGCGACAGGCGTGAGGAAATGGCTCCGATGCCCGGTTCCCACCATGTCTTCGATGAAGACGAGATCGCCTTTGCCGATGCGGTGGCGGCTACCGTCGCCAAGCTCCACTTCGATATCCCCGACCGTGTTGATCGAGAAACGCTTGGTCGGGGCGCTTCCCCAATGAGTTACGCCTGCACCGATGCTGCCATAGGCGATCGACTGGACGGGAATCTCCGCATTTGAAGATTTCACCGTCACCTGCCTGCCATGCGAGACACCGTCTGCATCCGCATAGATGTGGAGCACTTCCATGAGCCCCGGGGGTGCAGGAGCCGGGGCTGCCGAGGCGTTTGAGCCGATCAGGGCCGCGAGCAGCACTCCTCCGGCGATTGCGGTTCGGCGGCTGGCATCCATCTAATTTCCTCCCATTGTCGCCCGAAAGCATAAGGAAGCGCCGTTTTCAGGCAGCGCCATTGCGAGTTCCTTAGCTTCCGTTGGGACCCTCAAGCAATCATGGGCCGCACCCAATTGCACCGAATGACGATTTGGCTTATTGGACCGGGTCATCGCCCCGGCCGTGCAGTCAATCCGACTCGCGAGCGCCGGGGTTTGTTATTTCAGAGGCCCGCCGAAGAAGCAGCCGCTACTGATTGAGGAACGCCATGACCCGTCGCCGCCAGATCTACGAAGGCAAGGCCAAGATCCTCTATGAGGGTCCGGAACCCGGCACGCTGATCCAGTATTTCAAGGATGATGCGACCGCCTTCAACGCCAGAAGAAGGGCACGATCAACGGCAAGGGCGTGATCAACAACCGCATCAGCGAGCATGTCTTCACGCGCCTCGCGCATATCGGCATCCCGACCCACTTCATCCGCCGGCTGAACATGCGCGAGCAGCTGGTCCGCCAGGTCGAGATCGTTCCGCTCGAAGTGGTGGTGCGCAATGTCGCCGCCGGTTCGATCTCCAAGCGCCTGGGCATTCCCGAAGGCGAGCCGCTGCCGCACACGCTGATCGAATATTACTACAAGGACGATGCGCTGGGCGATCCGATGGTCGCCGAGGAGCATATCGCCTGCTTCGGCTGGGCCTCGAACGAAGAGATGCAGGACATCTCGGCCATGGCGATCCGGATCAACGATTTCATGTGCGGCATGTTCGCCGCGATCAACATCCGCCTGGTCGACTTCAAGCTCGAATTCGGCCGCATCTGGGATGGCGATTACAGCCGCGTGATCCTGGCCGACGAGATCAGCCCCGACGGCTGCCGCCTGTGGGACATGACCACCGGCGAAAAGCTCGACAAGGACCGCTTCCGCCGCGATCTGGGCGGCGAGGAAGAAGCCTATCAGGAAGTCGCTCGCCGGCTCGGCCTGCTGCAGGACGACGGCAGCCCGGGCGAAGTGTTCGACCTGTCGGCTCACCGCAAGCTGCGGGGCAAGACGGAAAAGCCGAAGAAGTAAGCCTGGCGGCTAGCCTGTCCCACCGGGCACGAACAGCTTGTAGGCTGTGTCGAAGAACAATTGCCGACGCTCGCCATAGGGCCGGTGCGCCGTCGCATCTATCGCGCGCTGCAGGTAAGCCAGGTGGTCGCCTTCGGTATTGCCGAAGTCCGAGCCCCAAATCATCCGGTCGCTGCCGTAAAGGTCCATCGTGTAATCGAGGAAGCTCCTCAGATTGATGCTGTTTGCATCGAGCATGAGGAACGTCAGGTAGCTGGTGAATTTGTAATAGATGTTGCGATGCGCGGAGAGCGCGAAATGCATCGGGGTGAGCCCGAATGTCTCGGGCAGGATTTTCGGATCGGGATAGCCCAAATGGTCCAAAACGATCTTGGCCTTCGGGAAGCGGGTGGCAAATTCATGCACTCTGCCCATCGCGTGGTTCAGCTCCCCGCCAAAAGGCATCAGCACGATTGCGATGCCCAATTCGCTCACGGCCTCCCACGCAGGCACAGCCGCCTCGCTCAGGAACGGGTATTCCCCGTCCACCGGCCGGCCCATGAAACGCACGGCGACGATGCGGTTTTCCTTTGCCAGCTTGCGCAGCGTGGCGGGCGTATCCGGATGCGTCGGGGGCAGGATCACCACCGGCAGGAAACGCGCGGGATTCTCTGCGCAGACGTGCAGCAGGTAGCTGTTATCCGTGCCGTAGGTGGTGTTGTATTGCACCCCGGTGCCCATCATGATCCCGGCATCGTCCCAGAAGCGCGCTACCGCCGCCGGATCGATCGGGTGCTGCTGCGCTTTGGCCAGCGCTTGTTCGGCAATCGCGCTCTGGAAGGGATATTTGCCCGGCTCGTTGGTGTAGAAATGAGCGTGCGAGTCATAAATCGGGAATGGCGCATTCACCTTGGTGGTGTTTCCCCGCGCCGGAAGTGCCTGCAGCGCGCCTAGCGCAAGGCTGCCTTTCAGTAATGTGCGGCGGTTGAACATGCATTTCCCTCCCATCCATCCCCCAGGCGCTCGCGGCGCATGCGGCAAGACGGAGCGCAGTTTCGCTCCGGCACTGGTACAAAGCACAAACTCGCATCCAAGGCCAAGGTCTTCATCCTCCGCGAATGCTGCTATGCTCATGAGTGCGGGAAGCGCCGCCACGTCCATTGCCCATTAAGATATTTGCCGCCATGGCTTGTGCCATGCTGTTCGCGAACCTAACGCGCCGTTGCCGCCTTCTCGCCGCCCTCTCCGCCTTCTCGCTCGCACTCGGTAGCCCGCTTGCCTATGCCGAGGCGCCCGCGCCGGCCAATGCGGCCGCGACAAGTGCTGGCTGGGCCTTCGAGCAAAGCGACCTGCCCGTCGATCCCGCTTTCCGCTTCGGACGGCTCGATAACGGCATGCGCTACATCATCCGGCACAACGAGACGCCGCAGGGCCAGGGCGAAGTGCGGCTGCACATCGATGCCGGCTCCACGGCAGAGCGGGATGATGAACTGGGCTATGCCCACTTCATCGAGCACATGGCATTCAACGGTTCGACCCATGTACCCGAAGGCGAAATGATCAAACTGCTGGAGCGCGAAGGCCTGGCATTCGGCGCCGACACCAACGCCTCCACGAATTTCGACGCCACAGTCTACAAGCTCAACTTGCCGCGCAACGATCCGGCACTGCTCGACACGGCACTGATGCTGATGCGCGAAACGGCGAGCGAATTAACATTCGAGCCCGATGCGGTGGAACGCGAAAAAGGTGTGATCCTGTCGGAGAAGCGCGCGCGTGACACTTACGCCTTGCGCAACCTGATGGACAGCTTGGGCTTCTTCTACCCAGGCGCCCACTTTGTCGATCGCATGCCGATCGGCACGGCCGAGACGCTCAATGCGGCGACCGCCGAAGCTCTGCGCGGCCTATATTCCCGCGTCTACACGCCCGAGAATTCCGTACTGGTGGTAGTCGGAGAATTCGATCCGGAGCTGGTCGAAGCGGCAATCCGCAACCACTTCGCGGACTGGGCACCCGGCGTCACGATCGACGGGCCGGGCGAAGGGCCAGTCGATACCGGCATCGCGGGCCGGACCAGTATTTATATCGACCCTGCACTGCCGGAGCGCATAACGGCCTCGCGCAATGGGCCTTGGCTTGACGAACCGGACACGGCCGAAACCCGGCGCACCAAGCTCTTGCGCAGTATCGGCTACGGCATCGTCAATCGCCGCCTCCAGCGGCTGGCCACCGGCGAAGATCCGCCCTTCCGCGGAGCAGGCTTGGGCACGAGCGATGTGTTCGAAGCGGGCCGGACGACCAATCTCGTGGTCGATACCGGAGACGGGGAATGGCGTGGAGGGCTCAGCGCGGCGATCGCCGAATATCGCCGAGCCATGGCGTTTGGATTCACTCAGGCCGAGGTGGCGGAGCAACTCGCCAACATACGCACCAGCCTGGAAAACAATGCCGCGGGAAGCGTAACGCGCAGCAATGCAACCCATACGGCAGCCGCGATAGCGCTGATCGAAGACGACCAGATCCCGACTACACCCGAAAGCGCGCTTGCCAGGTTCGAAGGCTATGTCTCCGAAATCACGCCGGACCTGGTACTCTCCGCGTTGAAGAGCGAGGCCCTGCCCCTGGACAACCCGCTCTTGCGTTTCGAGGGCCGCACATTGCCCGAAGGCGGCGAAGATGCCTTGCGCTCTGCGTGGGACCAGGCAGCGGCCGCCGACGTGGCGCGCGGGGATGCCGTGGCGGCGGCAGAATTTGCCTACACCGATTTCGGGTCGCCCGGCGCAATCGTCGAAGACCGCACCGATCCGCAGCTCGGCATTCGCGAGTTGCGGATTCGAAAACGGGCTGAGAGTGAATTTGAAACGGACCGACCTCAAGCGTGACCGAATTTCGGTCAAGCTGAACATCGATGGCGGCGAGATGCTCGATACCAAGGAGAATCCGCTGGCGACGGCGATGGTCACGCTTTTGCCCATGGGCGGCCTCGGCAAGCACAGCATAGACGAACTGCAAACCATTCTTGCGGGACGGAGCGTGGACTTCTCGATCGTCTCGCGTGACGAGACTTTCGAGATGAGCGGGACGACGACGCCGCGCGACCTCGAACTGCAACTTGAACTGCTGGCCGCGGCGATCACAGATCCCGGCTACCGCTCTCAGGGAGAGCAGCAGTATAAGCGTAACGTCGCCAATTACTTCGCCAGCAAGTCCGCCACTCCCAACGCAGCGCTGAACACTGCGCTAGGAGGCATCGTATCCAATGACGACCCTCGCTTTACCCTCCAACCGGAGGCGGACTATATGTCTCTCAACTTCGAAAAGCTGCGGCGCGATATCGGAGACAGGCTTGCTCATGGTGCGCTGGAACTCGCCCTTGTCGGTGACCTGGACGAAGAGCAGACCATCAGCCTGGTGGCGAAGACGCTCGGTGCCCTTCCCGTGCGCGAGAGCGAATTCCAGCCCTATCCAGGAAACCGCAGCCGCGAATTCACCGCCGACCGCAATCGCCGCTTGATCCAGCACACCGGCAAATCAGACCAGGCACTGCTTTACCTCACCTGGCCGACCCGGGACGACAGCGATCCGATCGAAAACATGCAGCTTGAACTGCTCGAACGGGTTCTACGGATCGAGCTCACCGATGAGCTCAGGGAAAAGCTCGGCCAGACATATTCGCCCGGAGTGAACGCCAGCCAGTCCCGCGAATACCCTGGATATGGAACTTTCAGCATTTCGGCCTCGCTCGATCCTGCGGATATCGACGCGGCAAGAAGTGCACTGATCGATACGCTCACTGCCCTGCGCAGCGCCCCGATCGACAGCGATATCATGCTGAGAGCGCGGGCACCGATGAGCGAGAATCTTGAGAATATGCTCAAGACCAATGGCGGCTGGATGAGCCTGGTCGATCGCGCGCAGACCGAGCCTGAGAGGATCGACAGGTATCTTGCCGGTCTCGCGACGCTAGAGGCCATCACGCCCGGCGATCTGCTCATCCTGGCAGGCCGCTATCTCGACCCCGCGAAAGGCCTGGAAATCACCGTGCTGCCCGCAGATACAGACACGGCGCAGATGCCTGCCGTGGACGAATAGGCATGGCCTCCTTGCGCATCTGTATAGCTGGTTGCATAGGCTGGCCGCGCGAATCCCAAACCAGACGACCAAAGGCCTAGAGATGAAGGTTCAAGTCCACGTCAGCCTCAAGCCTGGAGTGCTCGACCCGCAAGGCCGCGCGATTCATCATGCGCTAGAGGGTCTGGGCTTTTCCGGGATCAAGGATGTCCGCTCCGGGCGGCTGATCGAACTCGAGGTCGACGATAGCGTCACCGATGAGGCGCTCGACGAGATGTGCCGCAAGCTATTGGCCAATATGGTGATAGAGAATTACCGCATCGAAAGGGTGTAGTCATGGCCTTCCGTTCCGCTGTCGTCACCTTCCCCGGCTCCAATTGCGATCGGGACTTGGCTGTGGCGCTGGAAAAGGTCTCTGGATCTCCGGTGCTGCATGTCTGGCACGGCGATGGCGAACTGCCTGAAAACCTGGACTTCATCGCATTGCCGGGCGGCTTTTCCTATGGCGACTATCTGCGCTCGGGCGCAATGGCAGCGCGCAGTCCGATCATGCGGTCGGTCGTCGAGGCGGCGGGTCGCGGCGTTCCGGTGCTGGGAATATGCAACGGCTTCCAGGTCCTGACCGAGTGCGGGCTGCTTCCCGGTGCGTTGATGCGCAATGCGAACCAGCACTTCATTTGCCGCACCGTTCCGCTCATCGTCGAGAATAACCAGTCACTGTTCACCGCGGGCTACGATGCAGCGCAAGTAGTGCACTTCCCGATCGCCCATCATGACGGCAACTTCTACGCAGACGATGCCACGCTCGACCGGCTCGAAGGCGATGGCCGCGTGGCCTTCCGTTATGCCGAAGAAGTCAACGGTTCGGTCCGGCGCATAGCGGGGGTTCTGAACGAGACGGGCAATGTGCTCGGCATGATGCCGCATCCCGAACGTGCGATAGAGGATGCCCTCGGCGGCAGCGACGGGCGCGCCATGTTCGAGAGTGCAATCAGAGGATTGGTTGAAGCATAGGGTGCCTGGGCAAATTCGATTACTCAGTTGAAGGTTTGTTCTCCCGCGTTTGCGCTTAATAGCCGCCGTTCCGGACACGACCAATTGCGGACAATCGAAATGCGTTGCAGTATTCGTCGATGATGCTCGCTCGATTGCCCAAGATTGCAGCCTGTTTGAGCCTGCTCATCATCCTCGGCAGTTGCAGTATTAGCTACAAAGTCGATGTGCTTTTGCAGGGCAATCAGATCATTTTTCAATTCGCAAGAGGCGGCTGGTTTGGCGGAGATGACCCCGTTCCGGTGGAACACCTCTGGGTTAGGCAGATGACCACCGCGCAGCCAATTGTGTGGGAGCTTACCAGCAATGACTATAACGGTCGGAACTTGCGTATGCTCAGATACGGCGGTTTGCCGTCCGAGATGACGGTGAAAACCAAAGCGCATCCGCTAAATATCGGGCAAATTTATCGCGTAGAATTGCTCGCGCTCGGGGGCGGTGGTTCGCAGCAGTTTGCGATCCTAACGGGTCCGGGCCCTATGCAGCCTATTACCATTTTGGAGCAATGACCGCTTTCCACAACATTTCAGCCATAGAGCCAGCGATCCGCGCCGTCCCTTAGCGGACGCCCGGTCAGACCGGAATTTATCCACGCCAACTAGCTGGCAGCGGCGTTAGGTCAGGCCACTGCGCCCTGAAGTTGATGCTGTTTGCGGAACAACAATAGCGCGTCCTCCGCCGACATCGGGCGTCCGAAATAATAGCCCTGGATCTTGTTGCAGCCCAGATTGCGGATCATCGTCACTTCTTCCGCCGTTTCCACGCCCTCGGCAGTGGTCGTCATTTCCAGGCTTTGCGCCATCGCCACGACGGCGCGGATGATCGCAAGACTCTCGGCATTGCCGACGGCGGCACCCTGGACGAAACTCCGATCGACCTTGATCGTCGAGAAACGAAGCGTGCGCAGATATCCCAGCGATGAATAACCGGTGCCGAAGTCGTCCAGAGCGACGCTGCAGCCCAGTTCCATGATCTTCTCAAGCGTGGCCCGCGCAGTCTGCCCGTCCCGCACGAAAATGCTTTCGGTGACTTCGATCTCAAGCCGGTGCGCAGGAAGGCCAGTCGACGCAAGCGCGCTCACGACTTTGGCGGAGAATTGCGGATCGAGCAGCTGCTCGCCAGAGACGTTCACTGCCACCCTGATGTGACCAGGCCAGTTCAAAGCCTCTCTGCAGGCCTCGCGCATCACCCAGTCGCCGATAGGCACGATCAGGCGAGTATCTTCCGCAATCGGGATGAATTTGACCGGGCTGACGCTGCCGTGCTCTTTGCTTTCCCAGCGGAGCAGTGCCTCGAAGCTCACCACGTTCTCGCTATTGGCGTCGACGACCGGCTGATAGTTCAGCCGCAACTCGCCCTTGTCCAGCGCGCGGCGCAGCGAAAACTCGAGCTGGCGCCGCTCCTCCGCGCGAGCATGGAGGGTTGGCTCGTAGACGCAGTGCATGGAGCCGCCCTCGTCCTTCGAGCGATACAGCGCGAGATCGGCGTTGCGCATCAGCGTTTCGACGGTCTGACCGTCGCGAGGGCCGATTGCGGAACCGACGCTGGCGCCGACATAGAGCGTGTGGTGTTCGACTTCATAGGGCTGCGAAAGCCGCTCGATGACCCTTTCAGCCACCATCTCGACCCGTCCGCGCTCCGACGCGTCGCGGATCACGATACCGAATTCGTCGCCTCCCAGGCGGCCGCACAATTCATTCTCGGTCATCAGGCCTTTCAGCCGGGCGGCGACCTGCGACAATAATTCGTCGCCCACCAGGTGGCCCAGGGAATCGTTTACCGCCTTGAAGCGGTCCAGATCGAGCATCAGAAATGCACAGCGCGTGCGCCACTGTTCAGCATAACGCATGGCTTCGGCCAGCGCTTCGGTGAGCATCAGGCGGTTAGGCAGGCCGGTCAGCGTATCGTATCGGGCCAGGTAAGCGATCTTTTCGTCGGATTCCCGGCGCTCGGTTACGTCGGAGCCGACCCCGCGGAAACCGTGGAATGTGCCGTTTTCGTCAAGGATCGGCGTGCCTGAAAGTTCCCACCAGCGCTTGTCGTTGCCGATAGTGACCTGCACGAGCAGCGCCGAGAAGCTTTCACGGCGCTTGAGCCGATCGGCCAGTTCATGAAGGCTGGGCGGGAATTGCCCGCTTTCCCAAGCCGATCCGGCGATGAGTTGAACGAATGGCTTGGCATTGATCTGCTCGAAATCCAGCCCAAGCGCATATGCGAAGCGCGGGCTGGCCGACCGAACGCGGCGTGCAGTGTCGATCTGCCACAGCCAGTCTGCCTGATTTTCTTCGAATTCGCGCAGCAGCAACGAGACGACTTCGCTCTGTTCGGCAACGTCAGCCTCGGCGATCCGCGCTGCGAGATATGTCCTCGCGCTTCGGACGGCCCCGCCCATGGCAAGGCCGCAGAATGACGCTGCGAGCGCGGCATATCCGTATTTGCCCTCCAGCGTGAAAGCGACGATTGCAGCCATGCCGGTGATCAGCGCAAATACGAGCGTCGTCATCGGCGTCGCCGCAAATGCGAGCGCAGTGCCGGTGATGAGCATTGCCGTAAGCGCCCAATAGGCGATCTGATCGACCTCGTTTCCATAAGGTACGAACAGGAAATAGGGCACCGCCCAGATAGCTGCGACAAACGCTACACTGATCGTGTGGTTGAAATATTCGCCCTGCGTCATCGCGCGGCGGTCAACGTCGCACAGTTTGTCGTCGACCCGCGACGCATACCACAACGCGCCAACAAGTGCGAGAATCCACGCGGCAAGCAGGTGGGAGGGAACTTCCTCCATGAAAATCGTGAAGGTCAGGAACAATGCGATCGCATGGGCCAGGAAACGCGACAGCGACATCGCTTCGAGGCGCGCATATTGCAGCGCGCGAAGGCGTGCCCAATTCCCCTCCTGCGGATTGATCAGGCCGAGCACGGCAAGGTTGGACAAACGCAGCGGTAGTTTTGGCAAATCGGAATGCGTTTCTTTCACGCATTCGCAAATACGGAAGAATGGTTAGCAGCGCGTAAACTGGCGAACCGAAAACATTACTATCATCGCGCTATTCGACCGTGACGGATTTCGCGAGATTGCGCGGCTGGTCGACGTCCGTGCCTTTGACGCAGGCCGACATGATAGGCGAGCAACTGCACCGGCACGGCATAGACCAGCGGCGCGATCAGCGGATGGACCTGCGGCATCTCGATCGTCGCCATGCAGCCCTCGCCCGGCCTCGGCCATGCCCTTGCGCATCGGAGATCAGCACGATCTTGCCGCCGCGCGCGCGCACTTCCTGCATGTTGGAGACGGTCTTCTCGAACAACGGGCCGGACGGCGCGAGCACGATCACCGGAACCGCCTCGTCGATCAGCGCGATCGGCCCGTGCTTCATTTCGCCCGAAGCATAACCTTCGGCATGGATGTAGCTGATTTCCTTGAGTTTCAGCGCGCCTTCCAGCGCCAGCGGATAATCCGGCCCGCGGCCCAGATAGAGCACGTCGCGCGCCGGCGCGATGAGATGCGCCATGGCCGCGATCTCCTCGTCATGCGCCAGCGCGGCGTTGAGGCAGGCGGGCGCTTCGAGCAGATGGCTGCACCACTTGCTGCCTCTTCCGCGCGGTCCATCCGCCCTTTCGCCACCGCAAGGTGCGCGGCGAGCGCGGCCAGCACCGCAAGCTGGCAGGTGAACGCCTTGGTCGAGGCGACGCCGATTTCCGGCCCGGCATGCGTCGGCAGCAGCAGATCGGCCTCGCGCGCCATCGAACTGGTCGGCACGTTGACCACCACCGCGATCATCTGGCCCGCTGGCCTTGCAATGGCGCAGCGCCGCCAGCGTGTCCGCCGTTTCGCCCGATCTGCGAGATGAACAGCGCCAGTCCGCCCGGCTCCAGCACCGGGATCGCGATAGCGGAACTCGCTCGCGACATCGATGTCGACCGGCACGCGGGCGAATTGTTCGAACCAGTATTTGGCGACCATGCCGGCATAGTAGCTGGTGCCGCAGGCGACGATGGTGACGCGGTCGATCGCCGAAAGGTCGAAATCCATCTGCGGCAGGGCGACCTGGCGTTCGAGCTGGCGGACGTAGGACTGCGCAGGGTCTGCGCCACCACGATCGGCTGCTCGAAGATCTCCTTCTGCATGAAGTGGCGGTAATTGCCCTTCTCGATCTGCGCCGCGCGTCGCGCCCGAGGTGGTGATTTCGCGCTCGACCGGGTTGTTGTCCTTGTCGAAGATCTGCGCGCCGTCGCGCGTGATGACCACCCAGTCGCCTTCCTCGAGATAGGAGATGCGCTGGGTCAGCGGCGCGAGCGCCAGCGCGTCCGAGCCGAGATAGGTCTCGCCCATCCCCATAACCGACCACCAGCGGCGAACCGAGCCGCGCGCCGATCAGCAAATCGGGATGCTGGCGAAAGGCGATCGCCAGCGCAAAGGCGCCGCGCAGCCGGGGCAGCACGTCGCTGACCGCCTCTGCCGGGCTCTTGCCCGGCTTCGATCTCTTCGGAGACCAGATGCGCGACCACTTCGGTATCGGTCTCGCTTTCGAACTTGCGGCCGCGCGCGGTCAGTTCTTCGCGCAGCGGGCGGAAATTCTCGATGATGCCGTTGTGGACCAGCGCGACTTCGGCGGTCGCATGCGGATGGGCATTGTTCTGCGGTCGGCGCGCCGTGAGTGGCCCAGCGGGTATGCGCGATGCCCGAAGTGCCCGGCGCAGGATGCTTTTCCAGCTCGGCAACAAGGTTGATCAGCTTGCCCGGCGCGCGGCGGCGGACAAGCTCGCCGTCGTGAACGGTGCAGACGCCCGCGCTGTCATAGCCGCGATATTCCATCCGCTTCAGGCCATCGACCAGCCGCGCCGCCACCTGTTCCTTGCCGACAATCCCGATAATGCCGCACATGAACCTGTTCCTAGAGTGTATATGGGACGCGGATACCGGGCATCTGTGCCGGGAAATCCTTCGTATTTCGTGTGACCAAAATCGCGCCGTGCTCCTGCGCGGTCGCAAATACCAGCGCATCGCAAAGGCTCAAGCTCGCACGGTGGAGCCGCAGGTCTGCCGCCCGGCGCGCCACTTCCCCCGTCACTTCGCGCACCAGGAAGCGCGAGAGGAAATATTCGGTTTCCGCGCGCGCATCGGCAGGCGCTCCGGCCATGATTTCGAGCCAGGTGATGCGGCTGATGCTGGGGCGCGCGACCCGGCGCAGTTCCTCGGCGGCTTCCTTGCGCCCGGTCAGCGCATCCACGACGATCGCCGTATCGATCACCGTCTCATAGAAAATGTCGGTCACAGGGGCCTGCCGGACTTGCGGTGACGCTCCTGGAAAACAAGGCCATCTTCATCGAGGCCATGCCTGGCCCATAGCCCCAGGCCCTGCTCGATGCCGCCTTTCGTCTGGCCGCGAAAAGCGGCGACCGCTTCGCGCAGCAACGCGGCACGAGACGTGCCCTGCTCCGCGGCAAGGCGATCGAGCCATTCGATATCGGCATCGGAAAAGTCGGCAAGGATTCGCGGCATAATGATATTCCGATATCATATCGTGATATCGCGTCAAGAAGGTAAAGACAAAAGGCCCATGCGAACTGTTGTGGACGATAAGTTCAGGGCATCGTACCTTCCTGCGCGGTACGCTTTTGTGGCCACAGGAGGCAACGCATGCTTCGTCCGCTCATCGCAATCCTACTCTCCCTGCTGATCGCCGCTCCTGCCGCCGCACAGGTGGCTCCTTTGCCGCCGAGTTTCCAGGAACGGGATATCGCGACCAACGGCACCACTCTCCATGTCCGCATCGGAGGCAAGGGGCCGGCGGTTGTGTTGCTGCACGGCTATGGCGAGACGGGGGACATGTGGTCTCCGCTCGCAGCCGACCTCGCGCGCGATCATACGGTGATCGTTCCCGACTTGCGCGGCATGGGCCTCTCCGCGCGGCCGGCGGGCGGCTATGACAAGAAGACGCAAGGCAAAGACATTGCGGGCCTGCTCGATGCGCTCAAGATCGACAAGACCGAACTGGTCACTCACGATATCGGCAACATGGTCGGCTACGCTTTCGCAGCGGAGAACCGCGATCGCATCACGCGCTTCGTGTTGATGGATGCCCCGCTTCCCGGAGTGGGGCCGTGGGAAGATATACTGAAGAACCCGCTCTTGTGGCATTTCCGCTTTGGCGGGCCAGACATGGAACGCCTGGTCGCCGGGCGCGAGCGGATATATCTCGATCGCTTCTGGAATGAATTCTCCGCAACACCGGCCGCCTTCAGCGAGCTGTCCCGCGAACATTATGCGGCGCTTTACGCCCTGCCCGGCGCGATGCATGCCGGCTTTGCGCAATTTGCCGCGTTCGATCAGGACGCCATCGACAACCAGGCCTTTGTAACGGAAGGCAAGCTTGCGATGCCGGTGCTCGCTGTGGGCGGCGAGAAATCATTCGGTCCGATGATGGCAACGGTAATGCGCTTCGCGGCAAGCGACGTGCACGAAGCCGTCGTTTCCAATGCCGGGCATTGGCTGATGGAAGAACAGCCCGATGCCACCGTCAGGATCGTGCGCGATTTCCTCGACCAGGCCGATTGAGCGGCAACCGGCCCTGATGGATTCCAGACGGGCCAGCCGGGTCTGAAGAGAAGAAAAATCCGTTCAACGGTAAAGATAACAAACATTTATTCATATTTGTTAGCTACCTAACCCCGGTAAGATACGGGGCGCATGAGTGGCACTGATGAATGAACGTGAACAGCGCCGGCCGGTCCGGCTTTCGGTTCGATACAAGACCGACAATGGCTGGAGCGACGCCCAGATAAGGAATATCTCCTCAAGCGGCATGATGGCGGTGTGCGAAAGCCCTCCGCGCAGGGGGACCTATGTCGAATTCCGGCGCGGCGACAGCATCATCGTGGGCAGGGTCATGTGGACCTGCGACGACCGGTTCGGCCTCAAGGCCCAGGATAAGATCAATCTGCAATCGCTGACTGCCTCCATTTCCCAGTCCACGAAAGAGACCGAAGAACGCCGGAAGCGCGACCGCGCAGGCGAGCAGCTACGCGTTGCTCGTCCCAGTGCAGAAGAACTGGCGGCTCGCAGCGCCATCGCTGCACGCGCCTTTCAGTTCGTCACGATTGCCGTGATCGCCGGCGCCGCCGTGCTGTTCCTGGTGGATTCTGCCTACGACACGATTTCAAAGCCGCTGGCGTCGGCGGAAACCGTGTTCTCGAAGGATGGCCGCTGACCGCCTCTTCCACGCTCCAGCCGTGAATTCCCGTCACCCTGAACCTGATTGAAGTTTATCCCCATTGCCTAGGGGAACGTCATTGCGAGGGCCGCAGGCCCGCGGCAATCCAGAGCCCCACAGAGCCGCCCTGGATTGCTTCGTCGGCATTGCCTCCTCGCGATGACGATACGGATCTGAAGAGGATAAACGCCAACCTGTATGGGGTTTACGGTCTCGATCAGCGCGTCATCCCGGCGAATTCGGAACGCATGACGCGCTCCCCCGTTGGTTGCCCCAGGGAGGGATGAACGAAAAGCAACTGGGAAGGAGACCAAAATGCTTCGCTTCAACCTCTATGGTGCCGCCGCCCTCGCACTCGCAGCCAGTGCCCCTCTCGCAACCGCCTCAGCGCAAACGCAAGAAGAAGCCGCCAATCGTGCGGCCATCACCGTGCTGGCGCCGCGTATTCAAACGGATGAGACACCCGGGCTGTTCGGTACCCAGCGCACCCTCAGCACTTCGGCGGTAGTCTATATCGACGATCTGAATTTGCAGACGCCCGATGGACGCGACCAGCTGAAAACCCGCGTCGAAGGCGCGGCGAAGGAAGTCTGCGACTGGCTCGACGATGTCTATCCGCTCGATCGCGATATAACGAGCGAGTACGATTGCGTGCGCAATGCCGTGGATGATGCACAGCCGCAGATCGAAGCAGCGATCGCAAGCTCCTGATCCGGTAAGCGGGATTTGGCCCCCACGGGCAAACTCTTGGCCGGTCTCGGCCGCGTGAGCGGCGGAACCGGCCGGGAGAACCCGCTAGCCGTTCTTTTCCGCTTTCTTCTTTTTCATCAGATCGTGAAACCGGTCGGCCCAGCCGGGTTTGACCAATTGTTCGCCGCGAACCATCCGCATCTCGCCGTCGCTCACATCGCGCGAGACAGCGCTGCCCGCGGCCACGATGGCATCAGCGCCGATCTTGATCGGTGCGATGAGGGATGAATTGGAGCCGATGAAGGCTCGCTCCCCGATGGTCGTGCGATATTTGAAATAGCCGTCGTAATTGCAGGTAATCGTACCGGCACCGATATTGGCGCCCGCCCCCACGTCTGCATCGCCGAGATAAGTCAAATGGTTGGCCTTGGCGCCCTGCCCCAGCACGGCATTCTTGATCTCGACGAAATTGCCGACCTTGGATTTCTCTTCGAGCACCGCGCCGGGGCGCAAGCGCGCGAAGGGCCCGATCTCGACGCCGCTGGCAATCCTGGCGCCGGCGATATGGGAAAAGCCGCGGATCGTCACCTTGTCCGCCACGCTGACGCCCGTGCCGAAGACGACATTGGGTTCGATCGTGACGTCGCGGCCCAGCTGCGTATCCCAGGAGAAGAACACCGTTTCCGGCGCGATGAGCGTGGCGCCATCGGCCATTGCCTGTGCGCGGCGGCGCGCCTGCCAGTTCGCTTCGGCGCCGGCCAGTTCCCCGCGGCTGTTGATGCCGGCCACTTCGCCGGGATCGCCCGTCACGATCACGGCGCAGCCGCGCCCATCTTCCAGCGCGAGGTTCACGATATCGGGCAGGTAATATTCGCCCTGCGCATTGTCGTTGCCGACCCGCGCCAGCAGCGCGAAGAGCTCTGGCCCGCGCACAGCCATCAGGCCGGAATTGCACAGGGTGCATTCGCGCTCCGCTTCGCTTGCATCCTTGAATTCGACCATTTTTTGAATGGCATCGCCGCGCGCGACGATCCGGCCATATTGCAGCGTGTCGGCGGGTTCGAAGCCGAGCACGACCGCGGCCGGGGCATCGGGCTGCGCCAGGCGGTCGAGCATCGCGCGCATGGTTTCCGCGCGCACGAAAGGCACGTCGCCATAGAGGATCAGGACCGGCCCATCGAAGCTGCCCAGAGCGTCCTTGGCCTGCAGCACCGCATGGCCCGTGCCCAGCTGCGGTTCCTGCACGGCGATCTCGGCGGTCTTGCCCAGCGCCCGCTCCAATTGATCGCGCCCATCGCCGACCACGATCACGGTCTTGCTCGCTTCGAGTTCGGAAAGCGAGGCAAGCAGATGTTCGATCATCGGGCGGCCGGCAATCGGATGCAGGACCTTGTGAAGGTCGCTTTTCATGCGGGTGCCCTTGCCAGCGGCAAGAAGGATTGCGGCGAAGGGGGCGGTAGCTGGGCTCGTGGCAGGATTCATGATTAACGCCATGCCATCATTCTATTGCGGTTTCCATATCGGCGCGGCAGAGGGCTGCGCGATGAACGACTTTCCCTTTACGATGATCGGCTTCGACCTCGACGGCACGCTGGTCGATTCCAATCCCGATATCGGCCCTTCGATCAACCACGCGCTGGCTTTGCTGGGGCGTGAGGCGATCCCCACCGAACACACCCGCAAGCTTATCGGCGGCGGTGCGGCACTGATGCTGGAACGCGCTTTCGACCTCACCGGTGGGCCGGTGGAGGGCGCCGATTTCGAACGGGCGCACCAGGCGCAGCAAGCCTATTACGAGGCGAACATCGCGGTTCACACGCGGCCTTACGAAGGCTGCCTCGTGGCGCTCGATCGCCTGGCCCGATTGGACTGTGCGCTGGCGGTGGTGACCAACAAGCGCGAACACTTCGCGGTCAAGCTGCTCGAAGAACTTGGGCTGACTTCGCTTTTCGCCTGCATCCTGGGCGGCGACAGCCTGGGCACCGAACGCGCCAAGCCGGCGCCTGACATGATCCACGAGGCGATCCGCCTGTGCGGGCGCGAAGGCCGTTTCGCGATGGTGGGCGATTCGTCCTTCGACGTGCGCGCCGCGCGTGCGGCGGGCGTGCCCTGCGCGGTGTTCAGCTTCGGCTATAATGACGCGCCGGCGCACGAACTGGGCGCCGATGCGGTGCTCGATCACTTCGACGAGCTGGTGCCCGCGCTGCACAATATGTGAGTGGCCGGCGCGCTTGCCGGCCCGCCCCTCAGAAGTCGAACTGCGCGCGCATGCCCACGGCATCAACGCCGTAGGACGTATCTCCTCCGGCGGAAATCGCCGCCTGGTCATATTCGACATGGCCGTAATTCAGGATGAAGCGGGTATAGTCCGTCGGGACCCAGACCAGCGATACGGCATAGCCGTTCTGCGTGCCGCCGACGATCCCGGCATCCACGAGGTCGAGATAATCGTAGCGCAGGTTCAGCTCCAGCGCGCCCATGCCGCCTTTGCCCACCGGGTTGGCGGGCTTGGTCCGGTCGTAGGTCCCGGCCTTGTAGCTGCGGCCATCGCCGGTCAGCGAATAGCCGACTTCGGCATAGCCGCCGAAGAAGGTCGGTTCGGCCAGCCCGGCCGAGCGTCCGACATGCTGCCAGCGGGTTTCGCCCATGGCGTGGAAGGGCCCGCCGAAATAGCCGAGCTCCAGCCCATAGCTGGTTTCGCTCTCGACGCCCGCGACCGTGCCGGTGGCGATGAACTTCGTATCCGACGTGTGGAGGAAAGGCCGCACCGAATAGCTGACGCTCGATCCCGCATCGTTAAGCGTGCGGTGATGGGCGGACCCGCCGACATGCAGCTGCCCGCCGCCGATCTTCGGCATCGCCACCAGCCGTCCATCGATGCTGAAGCCGTTATTCGCATCGTCGAGCAGCGCATCGGCATCGTCGCTGAATACGCCGGCCTGCGCCAGCACTGCGCCGGACGTGTAGGCCGCGCTCAGCCCGATGCGCCGTTCATTGCCGAATGCCGTGTTGATCGCAGCCCGCTCCATCATCGTGGTGAACAGGTCGCTGCTCATCTCCTCGAGGCCCCAGAACGGCTTATGCTGGCCAAGCGTAAGCCGCAGTTTCTTCGAGGCGTCGTATGTCAGGTAGACGTCGGTGAGTGAGACGTCGCTATTGGCGAAGTCTGCTTCCACGCGGTAGCCGAAATTGCCCGGCAGCTTGCCGTCGACGCCGAGATAGAGCCGGCGGAACTCATTGCCGAAGCCCAGCCCGCCCGGGTTCTTCGCATTCGCCGCCGCGGTCACCGCGTCGCTGGCATGCACGACACCGGCATCGATCTGCATCCTTCCGCGCAGCTTGACGCTCCAGCCGTCGTCCTTGGACAGCTGCTCCACTTGCACCGGCCTGGCAGCCGCTTCGCTTGCCGCGGCCGCCGCCACATTGGCCTCGCTCGCCGCCCGGCCCGCAGCGTCCGCCTTGGCATCGGCCTGCTCCAGCTCGTCTTCAAGCGTATCGATCCGCGCCGCCATCGCTTCCATCTGCTGGCGCATCAGGGCGAGTTCGGCCTTCAGCGCCTCGTCGCCGTCCGCCGTTTGCGCCTGTACGGGAAGCGCCCAGCCCAGCGAAACGGCGGCGGCAAGCGAAGAAATGCGGGGGAGACGGTTCATCGGAGATCCTCGGGCAAGCGATTCATGACAGTTTCATTGCGCCTCTAGGACCGCTGCATGACTCTTATATGACAAATATCTTGCGCCCTGCCGTTACGGAATCGGGTGCAATGCGGCGGGCTGTTGAAACCGTCATGCAGGCGTGCCATCCCAATGGCAGTTTGACGCGCGGTGAGATCGACTTCCCGGCGCATCACCCGACTTCGGAGAGATATCATGTCCATTTCATTCAAGGATCGCGTTGCCATCGTAACCGGCGCCGGTGGGGGTCTCGGCAGATCTTACGCGCTCGAGCTGGCAAAGCGCGGGGCCAAGGTCGTGGTCAACGATCTGGGCGCCTCGCGTGACGGGACGGGGCATTCCGATGCCGCGCTCCAGGTCGTGGAGGAAATCAAGGCCGCTGGCGGCGAGGCGATTTCGAACGGCGCCTCCGTCACCGAATATGAGCAGATGGCGGAGATGGTCGCCAAGGCGAAGGAAAAGTGGGGCGGCGTCCATATACTGATCAATAATGCCGGTGTGCTGCGCGACAAGAGCTTCGCCAAGATGGAGCCGGAAGATTTCGAATTCGTGGTCAAGGTCCACCTGTTCGGATCCACATATGCGACCAAGGCCTGCTGGGAAATGATGCGCGAACAATCCTATGGCCGCGTGCTGATGACCACCAGTTCTACGGGCCTATTCGGTAATTTCGGACAGGCCAATTATGGCGCAGCCAAGGCCGGGCTGGTCGGACTGGCCAAGACGCTCCATCTGGAAGGCGCGAAATACGGCATCAAGGTCAACACTCTGATACCGTTGGCAGGCACGCGCATGACGGAGGACATCATACCCGAACAGGCCTTCGCCGATGTTCGCGCCGGAAAACGTGGCCCCGGCCGCGCTTTACCTGGTGAGCGAAGATGCACCGAACAACGTCATTGTCGGTGCTGGCGTGGGCGGGTTTCATTCCGCCTGGGTCACGATGAACACGCCCGTCGTCCTGCCGGAAGACGAACGGACAGTGGAAGGCTTCGCCGCGCATTGGGACCAGATATCGAACCGCGAAGGCGATTTCGTGCCGCAATCGGGCATGGAGCAAACCCAGCGCACATTGGCGGAAATCCAGAAGCTCGCGGCAAAATAAGGGCTATTCCCGGGCCGATTGCCAACTTCACCGCCCAGGCTCATATTGCCAGGGGGAATTTGGGGGTAGGCAATGGCGGATCTATCTTTTCAGGATGGTCTCGAGTCGCTTCAATCGCGAACCAGGACGGCATCAATTGCTATCCTGACGGTATTTGCCATGAGCATAGCGATGGGAATTGGCGAGGTCCTTGAAGCCACTGACCTCGTCAACCTTGATGCCCTTGAATACAGTCCTCTGAGTGCACTCGTTGCGCTGGTCTATGTCGCGTATTTGGTCTCTTTTCTGGCATCCATCGCGATCGTCAGCATGTGGATATACCGGGCCCATGCGAATCTGGAGGCGGCCGGCCTACAAGATCTAGAATTTTCACCCGGATGGTCGGTCGGTTGGTTCTTCGTGCCAATCATGAACCTGTTCAAACCGTTCCAGGCGATGCGCGAACTGTGGAACACGAGCCACGGCGCCAGCAACAATTTTGGGGAAGAATCGCCGCCGAGCGTCAAGGCCTGGTGGGCCTGCTACATAATCGGCAACATTCTCAGTTCCGTGGGGACGCGTTTGGAAGGCCATCCGAGCGAGGTCGGCATATCGAGCGGCTTGCTGATCGGCGCGGTCGGCTCGGCGTTTATCGCCGCATCCGCGTGGTTTCTGCTACAGGTCGTGCGAGAAGTCATGGAAGCGCAGCGAGGCCATCTGAACCTCAATTACGCATTCGCTTGAGAGCTGCGCCTCCGGCCTAAACCGCCTTCACCAGCCTCCGTTCGACCGGCGCGAGCACGCCGGCCAATTCGTGGCCGCGCTTCAGCACCTGGCCTTGTTCGCCGAACAGAGTCCACATGCCCTGGCGATTGCGCAATGACGGGCGCTTTTCGATCCGCGTCTGCGGATACTCCGCCGTGCGGCGAAATGCCGCAAAGACTGCAAAATCTTTGGTGAAATCCATCGCATAATCGCGCCATTCACCGGCCGCGACCATCCGGCCGTAGAGATCGAGTATCCGCTGGAGTTCGAACCGCTCGAATCCGACCTGGTTGGGCGCGCGCCCGGGAAATGCGACTACCGAAGGACCGCCGGGAAGCGACGCCATCAGCTATCGGTACCACTTCGCTTGGCGGGCTCGGCTGCGGCGCTGGTGGAAGCACGCAGGGCATCGATTTCGGCCTTGAGCTTGAGCAGCTGCGCTTCCAACTGGTCGATCCGCTGGCTGCTGCCGGCCGGTTCGCAAGGCTCGTCGCATGGCGTGCCGTAGGGCATGAACTCGCGCAGCCAGGTCTCGGCCGGAACGAGCGTCGAACGCGCCTTGAGACCGATCATGGTCGCGCCTTCGGGCACGTCGTCGGTCACGACCGCATTGGCGCCGATCCGCGCGCGTTCGCCCATCGTGATCGGGCCGATCACCTGCGCACCCGATCCGATGATGACATTGTCCAGCAATGGTCGGATGGCGCTTGCCGCCCTTGCCATTGGTGGGATTGGTTCCGCCCAGCGTGACGCATTGGTAGATCGTGACATTGTCGCCGATCTCGGCAGTCTCGCCGATCACGGTGAAGCCGTGGTCGATGAAGAAGTTCTTCCCGATCGTGGCGCCCGGATGGATGTCGATCGCGGTCAGGAAGCGCGAAAAATGGTTCACCACCCGCGCGAGGAAATAGAGCTTGCCCTGAAACAGCCAATGCGCAACGCGGTGGAAGCCCAGCGCCCAGACGCCAGGATAGAGCAGGATTTCCCAGCGCGAACGCGGCGCAGGATCGCGCGCGCGGATCGAGTCCAGATAGCTGTCAGGCGTTCGAACATCTTGCCCTCGATTCTCACCCAAAAACCGACCTCAAAGCAAGCGGCGTTGCTCCGGGCCGCAATGTAGCTTCCAACGCGGCGCGCCAGATCGCCAAGCGTCGCCGGCTGCTTGCGTTCCAGGCTGATCCGGTCGATCGTGATCGACCAGCCGTTCGATCCCGGCAAAGCTGCGCTCGCAGCGCGGCACGAGATAGTGCGCGCCGCCCCTTCCCCCAGCACCAGCCCGCGCTGCTTCGGCCATGCGGCAGGATCAGGTTGCGCGCCATGTCGTCGTCGGGCTGGCCGATTTCAAGATGCAGCGCCGCGCCGAGGCGCGATTTCGAGATCGGGTAGCGTGATTTCCCAGCCTTCGGCGCACCGCTGACCAGCAGCAGCGGCGTACCGCTGGCCTGCGCGCGGTTCCAGCGGTGGAACAGTTCGGTCTCGTCCAGAGTATCGGCATCGTCGATCGCTTCGCCCCCGTGCCGGAGCCTGCCGGCAAACCAGCGCGCCAGCAGCGACTTGCCCGATCGCGGCGGGCCGGTCAGCACGGCGGTTCGGAACGGCCAGCTCTCCGGCATGGCGAGTGCATCGACCACCTGGCGCATTGGCCGCACCGACCACGATCCGCGAAGGGCCTGCGCCCGGCCCCCGGCGCAATGGGAGGGCGATCTGAGACACCTGCCTGGGCCCTTATCGGCTGATGCTGAGCGCGCTGCTGCCTTGCGTCACACTGAAGCCGCGCGCGCGCAGGGCCGCGGCCAGCGCAGCCAGATCGCCGCTATAGCTCACGCGCATCACCGAAATCCCGCCGATCGCGGTGCTGCTGATCGACGCCCCGCGCACGCCCGGCGGCGCCGCGAACGGCAGCCAGCGTCGAATCCATGGTCGCCGCGCATCGGGCGTCGCGAACTGGACGACGTGGCTCGACACGGTCTGTGCAGCCGAGGTTTCGCTGGTAACGGGCTGACCGGGCAGCGCCAGGCCATCCGCTGACGACAACCGTTTCGCTGCACGGCGGTCGCTTGCCGTTCGGCATCGATCAGCGCGGCGATGGTCGGGTTCGATCTGTCACTCTGTCGGCGCGCAAGGTCGGATCGGGCTGCAGCGCGCCGCTGTTGAGCGCCGCTGTGAAGATGGCATCGAACCGCGTGAGCGCCTGCTGCAGCATGGCAGGCACGGCTTCGTCATTCGGCGCTGTCAGGGTGAAGCTTTCCAGCATCCGGTTATCCGGGCCATAGCGCGCGGTGAAAGTGCCCTTCACCGGTCCGCCGGGCCATTGGCGTTCGAGATGCGCAATCGGGATCAGCACATCGGCCGCGCCGAATGCGTCGAGCACGTTGCGCCACCAGACGCGGCTGCGGCGGCTGAGCTGGCCGTAATTGACCAGCAGCGAATCGCCTCCGGCACCGGACGGGCGGACATAATCGATCGCGCTCGCGCCCGGCCTGATATTCCGCCCAGGCGCGCTGCCACGTGTTCCGCGTCTCGTAGACTGTGTAGGTTCCGCCCGAATCGCAGCACCGGAATCGTCAGCATCGGCGCCGAATGGATGCTCGGCCCGTCGTTTCTGCCGATCAGCGCGCCGGCGCGCGGACGATCGAACACCACACCCAGCTTGGCGATATAGCGGCGCGGGCCGATCTGCTCGCTTTCGATCACAACGGCCGAGACCATGTCTTCAAGGTCCGAATCGCTGATCTTGGGGCCGCCCAGCTTTTCCCACGCCTTGCGCTGCGCCTGCAGCCAGCCGTTGTTGCGCGCATCCTGGCGAATTGCGGCCGCTGGCATTCGACCTCGATCCCGCCCACGGAAATGTCGCGAACTGCTCGCGACCGGCGCGATACCGCGGTCGCCAGCGACCTGCGCGACGAGCGCCTGGCTCACGGCGACGGCGAGAAGCACCACGCCGCACGCCACGGCCCAGGATTGCCAGCCGTGCCGGAAGCGGTGCGTCATGCGCTGGATGGAGAGGTTCGAAATGCGTCATCGGGGGAAACGGCGGCCTTTTGCCCAAAGGGACATGGAAATCCAAGCGCGAATACGCCAAAGGCCATTGTCATGAAGACGAACAACCCGCCTCCCGAATCCTACACCTACGCCACAGGCCGGCGTTTCGATCGACGCTGGCAATGCGCTGGTCAAGGCGATCGGGCCGCTGGTGAAGGCCACGCGCACGGCCCGGCGCGGATGCGGAACTCGGCGGATTCGGCGGCTTTTTCGATCCTCAAGGCCGCCGGATATCAGGATCCGCTGCTGGTCGCGGCCAATGACGGCGTCGGCACCAAGGTGAAGCTGGCGATCGACCATGACCGGCATGACGACGATCGGCATCGACCTGGTCGCGATGTGCGTCAACGATCTGATCGTGCAGGGCGCCGAACCGCTGTTCTTCCTCGACTATTTCGCCACCGGCAAGCTCGACAACGGCGTTGCCGAACGGGTGATCGCCGGGATTGCCGAAGGCTGCACGCATCGCCGGCTGCGCGCTGATCGGCGGCGAAACGGCGGAAATGCCGGGCATGTATGCAGGCGGGCGACTACGATCTGGCCGGCTTCTGCGTCGGCGCGGTGGAGCGCGGCGAGCAATTGACCGGCGACAAGGTCGCGCCCGGGCGATGTGCTGCTCGGGCCTGGCTCAGTTCGGGCGTCCATTCCAACGGCTATTCGCTGGTCCGCCGCCTGGCCGACGACAAGGGCTGGAAGATGGACCGGCCCGCGCCTGTTCGACGAGGAGCGGCTGCTGATCGACGACGCTGATCGAGCCGACGCGCATCTATGTGCAGAGCCTGCTGCCGTCGATCCGTGCGGGCAAGATCGATGCGCTGGCGCATATCACCGGCGGCGGCCTGCTGGAGAACATCCCGCGCGTTCTGCCCAAGGGCGCCCATGCCGTGATCGATGCCGATGCGTGGAAGCAGCCGCGCCTGATGGCGTTCCTGCAGGCAGCAGGGCAATATCGAGCCCGGCGAAATGGCCCGCACTTTCAATTGCGGCGTCGGCATGGTGCTGGCGGTCGATCCGGGCAAAGTGAAAGACGTGACGAAGGAACTCGCCGAGCGCGGGGAACAGGCCTTCCGGATCGGCGAGATCGTCGACGGGAAACGCGGCTGCACGGTCCGCGGCAAGAAGGGGACCTGGGGCGCCGCGAAGAAGTGGGAAGCGGTCTACCATGCCTGAACGGGCCCGGGTCGCCGTGATGCTTTCGGGCACCGGCACGACCATGTCCGCCCTGCTCTTTCATTCGCGCCTGCCGGATTGCCCATATGAGATCGTGCTGGTCGCCAGCAACAATCCCGCAGCGGGCGGGCTGCAGCATCGCCGCGGCCGAAGGCGTGCAGACCTTCGCCCTCAGCCACCAGGGGATGACGCGCGAAGATCATGATGCGGCGATGGATGCCGCGCTGCGCGAAGCCGGGGCCGAATATGTCGCGCTGTGCGGCTATATGCGCATTCTTTCCGCGGGCTTTGCCGAGAGCTGGGCCGGGCGCATGCTCAACACCCACCCTGCCCTGCTACCCAAGTTCAAAGGGCTCGACACGCACCAGCGCGCGATCGATGCGGGCGAGAGCCACGGCGGATGCTCGGTCCATCTGGTCACGCCGGAACTCGACGACGGGCCGGTCCTGGGGCAGATCCCCGTGCGTATCCTGCCGGGAGACAACGCAGAGAGCCTGGGCCAGCGCGTGCTCTATGCCGAATACCAGCTCTATCCGCGGGTATTGTCGGATTACGTTTCGCGGCGCGGTGCAGCCTGATCCCCGCGCAAACACGAAGGGCCGCCCTCGCGGACGGCCCTCCTGAAGCATTTCTTCGAAGCGCGGTTTAGCCGACGATTTCTTCAGGCTTGAAGAAGAAGTCGATCTCGATCTTCGCGTTTTCGTCGCTATCCGAACCATGCACCGAATTGGCTTCGATGCTCTCGGCGAATGCCTTGCGGATCGTGCCATCGGCTGCGTCGGCGGGATTGGTTGCGCCCATCACGTCGCGGTTGCGCTTTACGGCGTCTTCGCCTTCGAGCACCTGGACCACGACTGGTCCGCTGATCATGAAGCTTACGAGCTCTCCGAAGAAGGGCCGTTCCTTGTGAACCGCGTAGAAGCCTTCGGCCTGCTCCCGGCTCATGTGGATGCGCTTGGACGCGACCACGCGCAGGCCGGCTTCCTCGAGCATCTTGGTGACGGCGCCTGTCAGGTTGCGGCGCGTAGCATCGGGCTTGATGATGGAAAAAGTGCGGGTAACCGCCATCGGATATGTTCCTTCGCGAGAAATTGTTTTGTTGATTTCGCGCGGGCCCCTAGCCTTCACCGCAGCATCGGGCAAGTGCCAGCAGTCTTGAGGCCCAGCGCAGACCTCAGCCGCCCGCCTTCTTGCTCAGCGAGAGATTGACCGTGGTCTCCCCGTCACTGCCCGGCGTCACTTGCAGCACGAAGGCACTTCCCGCCTCATCCTGCCCGCCGATCATGGTCGAGGCCTGGTTCTTATATTCGGTCGAGATCTCGATCCCCGCCGCTGCTGCCTGCGGCCGGTAGAACGCCAGTACGGCATCGGCACTGTCCGGCGTCGTCATCATCACGCTGACATTCGATCCCTCATTATGCTTGATCTTGGTGTTCGAAACCACCGTGGCGCCGGGATAGAGCTTGAAGCCGTCTGGCAGTTCGGCATCGACCCCCGGCCCCGACTGCATCGCAAATTCGCCTTCGTCGGTCTTGATGGTTACGTTCGTATCGCCATTCGCGCTATCGACCGTATAGCTGCCTTTCTCACCATCACCGGCATCGAACGTCCCGGATTTTTCGGAACCACAACCAGCCAGCGCTGCTGCCGCGGCAAGCAATATCAGTTTCTTCATCACCCACTCCCGATGCTGTCGATCGGCAAGTTAGTCCGTTCGAAGAGCGGCGAGGTCAACCCCCCAAGGCGAGACTTCACGGGCCTTCGCGCCACTTTCCGTCTTCCTGCTTCCAGAAATGCCGCTCTACGTCCTCACGATCGCCCAGTTGGCGCCAACAGGCGCGTGCGCCGTCGAGCGTGGCATCGCCGAACAGCAGGAACGCCCGGTCGAAGGCACTGCCCTCTTCCCGCCATTTCCCGTCTGCAAAGGCGACAAACCTGGCTCCGTTCTCCGCTTCGCAAGACTGCGAAAGGAGCACGGGCTGGCGCGCAGCATGGGGTCCGCCTGCCATGCCGTTGGCCAGAAACGCATCGGGCAGGCGTTCCCACAATGCCGCACCAATATCCGCCAGCGCTCCTTCGTCCTGCGCCACGATCAAGAGCCGTTCGCCCTCCCGCCGCGTCGCCCGGGCGATGAGTGGAAGCACTGCCGCTGCGGGATCCTGGCTCAGCTGGTAGAAATCGACGCGCAATGGAATAACCGGATCGCTCTCAGCCCTTGTACCACAGGCCGAGCGTAAACAGCGGCAGCCGGCGCCCGTCCTTCACCGGTACGATGGCGAATTTGGTGTCGGAATGGAGGATGTCCTTGACCTTCTCTTCCTCCATCCATGTGGCCACCTTTTCTTCGAGCTTCTCCGGCCGCGCGGCGGTAATGATCTTATATTTCATCATTTTAATCTCTACTTCTCGAAATTGTCGCGGGCCAGTCGGTCGAGCAGACGCACGCCGTATCCGGTTGCGCCCTTGTCCCAGGTCGCCCCGGCCTTGTCCGCCCACACCATGCCTGCAATGTCGAGATGCGCCCACGGCGTGCCATTATCGACGAAGCGCTGGATGAACTGCGCCGCCGTGATCGAGCCGCCCCAGCGCGGGCCGACATTCTTCATGTCGGCGATCGGGCTGTCGATCAGCTTGTCGTAAGCCGGGCCCAGCGGCATGCGCCACAACTTGTCGCCGCTGGTCTTCCCCGCGGCTTCGAGCCAATCCGCCAGCTTGTCGTCATTGGCGAACAAGCCGCCATGTTCGCTGGCCGAGAGCGATCATCATCGCACCGGTCAGCGTCGCCAGATCGACGATCATCGCCGGTGCATATTCCTTCTGCACCCAGGTCAGCGCATCGCACAGCACCAGCCGGCCTTCGGCATCGGTGTTGATCACTTCGACCGTCTGTCCGGACATCGAAGTGACCACATCGCCGGGCCGCTGGGCATTGCCGTCAGGCATGTTTTCGACCAGTCCGCAAACGCCGACGACGTTGGCCTTGGCCTTGCGCTTGGCGAGCGCGAGCATCGCGCCGGCCACCGCGCCTGCGCCGCCCATGTCCCACTTCATGTCTTCCATGCCGGCGGCCGGCTTGATCGAGATGCCGCCGGTATCGAAAGTCACGCCCTTGCCGACGAAGGCAGTGTGCTTTTCGCCGGCCTTGCCGCCATTCCAGACGATCGCCAGCAGGCGCGGCTTCCGAACCGATCCCTGCGAAACGCCCAGCAGCGCGCCCATGCCGAGCTTGGCCATCGCCTGCTTCGTCGAGCACGACGATCTCGGCGCCGGTGCCGGCAAAGCGCTTCTGACACCGCTCAACGAAGCTTTCGGGATAGATCACATTGGCCGGCTCGGTCACCAGTTCGCGGGTGAATTCGACGCCCTCGGCCACGGCGGATTCTACGGCCCAGGCGGCTTCGGTTCCTGCGGGCGCCGCCAGCACGATCGCTTCGACGAGACTGCGCTTCTGCTCTTCCTTCAGCTTCGTGCGATAGGTGTCGTAACGCCAGCTGCGCAGGCGCAGCCCGGTCAGCACTGCGGCGGCGCCTTCCGCAGTCAAATCAGCGTGGCTCAGATCGAGCGCGATTGCCCTCTCGCCCGAAGTCAGAAACCGTGCAGCCAGCGCCGCGCCGGCGCGTTCTAGCGCAGCCAACCGGTCGGAAGCGTTCGATTTGCCCGCCCCAGCCAATGCGAGCCGCACCAGCTTGCCACCGCGCTCGACATAGGACTTCGAAGACCTGGCCGGCCTTGCCCGTGAAGCGCGCAGCCTCTGCACCCTGAGAAACTGCAGGCTCCAGATCGGAAGGCAACGTGCCCTCGTTCACCACCAATGCCTGCAGGCGCGGAAGTGACGCGTGGGATGCGTCGCGGAAAGTGAACTCCATGGAAACTCCGATCTTGCTAGTTTGCGGCAAACGGAATTGCGTTTGCGCCGCACTTGATACGTGGCGTTGCAGTTAAGGTGGACCGGTGCGATAGGCAAGCCATGCTCCCTCTATCGCGGCCTGCGCTGCCAGTCTCCGGTCCGAATACGATAGCTGGCCCAAGCCCTCCCGGTTTGTGGCTATGCGCGTTTTGTTACACCGGCCTTGCCGGGCTGGCACTGTGGTGCGCGATTCCCGCATATGCGCAGGAAACCTCGGACGAAGGTCCCGTCCGTTCCGCAACTCGCCGCCGACGCGAGATCGCGTTCGAAGCCAACGAACTGGGCTACGATTCCGAAAACGAAATTGTCACCGCATCGGGCGACGTCGTGCTGCGCAGCGGAGACCAATCGGTCCGCGCCGACGCAGTGAGTTGGGACCGCGCGGGCCAAAGATCACCGCCGAGGGCAATATCCGGTTCGTCGATCGCGACGGCAACCATCCTTTACCGACCGTGTCGACTGACCGGACGATTTGCAGCGTCGGGGCGATGGAGAACCTGCTGCTTGCCCTGCGCGAAGGCGGCCGGCTCGCGGCGCGAGTCGGCGAAAGCGGATACGAACGGCGACGTCGTACTGTCCCAGGCCGCCTATTCGGCCTGCGCCGGTCGAGGACAGCGACGGCTGCCCCGAAACTCCGAGCTGGCGGATCACCGCCAAGCGGGTGGTCTACGATCCCGACGAGAAGCGCGTCCGCTTCAAGGGCGCGCAGCTGGAGCTGTTCGGCCAGCCGCCTCCTGCCGCTGCCCGGCCTCGTGGTTACCACGGATGGCCGGCGCGATCTCGGGTCTGATGATCCCCGAACCTCCGGATTTCCGCGTCGAACGGCGTCGAAATCAGCGAGGCTATTACTCAGCGATTGCGCAACAACCGCGACCTGACTGGTCACCGGCTATATCTATACCGAAGCGCCGCCGATGGTCTCGGCGCAATACCGCGCGCTTGACCGGCAAGGGCGCATTTCAGATCACCGGCTATGCCACGCGCAGCTCGCGCATCCCGATCGGCGATTCCACTCCGGCGGATCTCGAGCAGCAGGACTGGCGCGGCTATTTCTTTGCCAACGGCCGCTTCCAGCTGTCGCCCGAACTGGAGCGTGACCGGCTCGATTCGCGTTGCGAGCGACCGCACCTTCCTGCGCCGCTACGACATCAGCCGCGACGACCGGCTGCGCTCGACGATCAAGGTCGAGCGGATCGACGACAATTCCTATCTCTCGATCGCCGGCTGGGCGACGCAGACCATGCGCGTCCGACGATCCGCCAGGGCCAGGTGCCGATCGCGCTGCCGGTGATCGACTATCGCCGCCGGATTGACGACCCGGTCCTGGGCGGCAAGGTCGAACTGCAGGCCAACAGCCTCGCGATCACCCGCACCGACGGGCAGGACACGCAGCGCGCCTTTGCCGGCGCGCCGTGGGACCTGCGGCGTATCACCCCGCTTGGGCCAGGAAGTGACGCTGACCGCGCTGGTGCGCGGCGACGTCTATCATTCGACCGAGAACGAGCGTGACCCTGACCGCGATCTATCGCGGCATGGAAGGCTGGCAGACGCGCGGCGTCGCCACTGCGGCGCGATCGACGTGAAATGGCCGTTCGTCGGCGAATTCGCTGGGCGGCACGCAGGTGCTCACCCCGCGCTTCCAGATCGTCGCCAGCCCGCAGATCCAGCAATCTCGCCGTGCCCAACGAAGATGCGCGCGCGATCGATCTGGAAGATTCCAACCTGTTCGCGCTCAACCGCTTCCCCGGCTACGACCGGGTCGAAGACGGCGTCCGCTTCACCTATGGGGTCGACTGGCAGTTCACGCGCCCGGGCTGGCAAGGTCAAGACGACGATCGGCCAGTCCTACCGCCTGACCAGCGACCCGACGCTTGCTGCCCGACGGCACCGGCCTGACCGACCGTTCTTCGGATTTCGTCGGCCGCACCGAAGTGCGCTTCCAGCGATTTCGTCAAGCTGACGCACCGCTTCCGGCTGGACAAGGACAGCCTCGCGGTCCGCCGCAACGAATTCGACGCCGCCGATCGGCAGCGACCGGACCTATCTCGAAGTAGGCTACCTGCGGCTCAACCGCGACATCTCCGCCGATATCGAAGATCTGCAGGACCGCGAGGAACTGCGCGTCGCCGGCCGGGTGGCCTTTGCCAAATACTGGTCGGTCTTCGGCTCGGCGTGGTCAACCTCACCGATCGCGACGAAGATCCCACCTTCACTGTCGGACGGGTTCGAGCCGCTCCGCACCCGGCTGGGCGTCGCCTATTCCGACGATTGCCTCGAACTGGGCGTCACCTGGCGGCGCGACTATGTGGCGAGCGGCGACGCGCGCAGGGGCAACACGTTCCAGATCCACTGTCGCGCTGAAAAATCTCGGCTTCTGAGCGCTGACCGGCAAGGCATCCGGGGTTGTTCCGGCAAGCCCGTTGGCAGCTTGCCCAAACACGCTATCCGCCCGAGGCAAATGGGGGTTTCCGCACGGCGTCAGCATTGGTTAAGCCGCGAGAAGCCAACCGGTGGGGCAAGTTGGAAAGGCGCATGTTCGCGCCGCTTACGGGATTATTTGTGTGAACACATACGGCCAAGAAAATCCTGAAATCGGGACGCGGCGCGTTCATCTGCAGCCTTGCCATAGCTCGTTGCGGCGACCGGCAATGGGCGCGGTTTATGCGCAAGACGAACCGGCCGAGACTGCCGACCAGCTCAACCTGCCCGAGGACGATCACCATGCTTGGCGAGAACGATCCGAACGTCCGGACGCGCCACGGCGGTGGTCAACGGTTTCGTCATCACCGGCACCGATATCGACCAGCGCGTGGCGCTGGTCCTCGACGCCAACGAATGCGAAAGTCGTCCGACGAGGAACTGCGTGCGCCTGCGGCTGCAGGTGCTGCGCAACCTGATCGACGAAACGCTGCAGATCCAGGAAGCCAAGGCGCTGGAGATCGAGGTGATCACGCGACGAAATCGACCAGACCTATCTGCGCGTCGCCACGCAGAATTTCGGCAGAACGTCGCCGAAGATGGACGCCTATCTCGCCAAGATCGGCTCCTCCGCCAGCCTCGCTCAAGCGCCAGATCGAAGGCGAACTGGCCTGGCAGCGCCTGCTGCGGCGCAACGTCCAGCCCTTCGTCAACGTCTCCGAAGAAGAAGTGAACGAGCTGCTCGAGCGGCTGAAGGCGGCCAAGGGCACGGAAGAATACCGCCTGGGCGAAATCTACCTGGCCGCCACGCCAGAAACCGAAGCCGCAGTGTTCGCAGAACGGCCAGCAGATCGTGGAGCAGCTCCAGCAGGGCGGCAGTTTCGTCGCCTATGCGCGCCAATATTCGCAGGCTTCGACCGCAGCGGTCGGCGGCGATCTCGGCTGGGTCCGCCTGGCGCAGCTTCCCAACGAGCTGGCCACCGTCGTGCGCGACCTGCAGCCCGGCCAGTTGGTCGGGCCGATCGAAGATCCCGGGCGGCTTTTCGATCCTGCTACCTGATCGACAAGCGCCAGGTGCTGACGGCCGATCCGCGCGACGCGGTGCTGAGCCTCAAGCAGATCTCGATCGACTTCGCCCGGCGATGAGCGAAGCCAAGGCGCAGGCCAAGCTGGCCACTAGTTCGCCGCGGCGAAGTGCAGACGCATCGCGGCTGCGGCGATGTCGATAGCGTCGCGGCCACGATCGGCGCCGAGGTCGTGGCCAACGACCAGATCCGCGCGCGCGACGCTGCCTGCCGCCGCTGCAGGATGCGCTGCTGCAGCTCGCCGATCGGCCAGACCACGCCGCCGTTCGGCTCGATCGACGAAGGCGTGCGCGTGCTGATGCTGTGCGGCCGCGACGATCCCGAAGATCGACAGCGGCCCCAGCTTCGACGAGCTGATGGACCAGCTGGAAGAGCGACCGCGTGAACAAGCGCGCGCAGCGCTACCTGCGCGACCTGCGCCGCGACGCGATCATCGAATACAATTGACAGGCCGCCGGATGCAGCCGCGCTCGCGGCCTTCGCTCGGCGATCCGGCCGGGATCGGGCCGGAACTGCTGTGCGAAGCCTGGGCGCGCGGCACGAGGCCGCCTTGCCGCCGTTCTTCGCCGTCGGCGGCGCCGGGGTGCTGGCCCAGGCTGCCGCCCTGCGCGGGCTCGATGTGCCGATCGAGCCGATCGCCGACCCGGCCGAAGCTGCCGCGATATTCGGCCGCGCCCTGCCGGTGCTCGGGGCGATGACGACGCGGAATACCGTCCCGGCTCGCCGGATCGGACGGGGCCCGCCTTGCGCTCGCCTCGCTGACCGAAGGCCACCAGCGCTTGCCGTGGAAGGCGCGGCGGCGGCATCGTCACCGGGCCGATCGCCAAGGTCGCTGCTCGCCGAAGTCGGCTTTCGCCTATCCCGGCCAGACCGAATTCCTCGCCGACGCCTGCGGCGTGGCAGAGCGCGACGCGGTGATGATGCTGGCCGGGCCGCAGTTGCGCACTGTGCCGCTCACCGTCCATTGCGCTGGCCGAGGTTCCGGGCCTGCATCTCGGTCGATCTGATCGTCTCGCGCTGCCGGATCGTGGCCGCCGGGCTGCGCCACGATTTCGGCATCGAGCATCCGCGCGCTCGCGATCGCCGCGCTCAATCCGCATGCCGGCGAAGGCGGCAAGTTCGGCAATGAGGAAGCGCGACATCATCGCCCCCGCCATCGCTGCATTGCAGGCGGAGGGAATCGACGCCACCGGCCCCCATCCCGCCGACGCGCTGTTCGCGCCGCATGCGCGCGGCGGCTATGACGTGGCCGTGTGCATGTATCACGACCAGGCGCTGATCCCGCTGAAGGCGCTCGATTTCGACGACGGCGTGAACGTGACGCTGGGCCTGCCGATCGTGCGCACATCGCCCGATCATGGCACCGCCTTCGGCATCGCCGGCAAGCGGCTCGGCCGCATCCGGGCGCGACGATCGCCGCGATCCGCATGGCGGGCGAATGCGGCGGCGCGGCGCGTTGCCCGCTCCTCGTCCCGATGAACCTTCCTCCCCTGCGCGATGTCATCGCCCGCCACGGCCTCAGCGCGACCAAGGCGCTGGGCCAGAACTTCCTGTTCGACGAACAATTGCTCGATCGGATCGCCGCGATTCCCGGCGATCTCACGGGCCGCGACGTGCTGGAAGTCGGCCCCGGCCCCGGCGGCCTGACCCGCGCCCTGCTGCGCGCGGGCGCCAGGGTGACCGCGATCGAGATGGACCGCCGCTGCCTGCCTGCTCTTGCCGAACTGGCCGAGGCCTTCCCCGGCCAACTGACGGTGATCGAAGGCGATGCGATGAAAATCGATCCCGCTACGCTGTTCGCCGCGTTCCTACGACATCGTCGCCAATCTGCCCTACAATGTCGGCACTGCGCTGTTCATCCGTTGGCTTTCTGGAGAGGCTGGCCGCCGCAATGGCGCAGCCTCACGCTGATGTTCCAGCTCGAAGTGGCGGAACGGATCGTCGCAGGGCCGGGCAGTGGCTGCCTATGGCCGGCTGGCAGTGCTCGCTCAGTGGCGCGCGGCCGCAAAGCTGGCGATGAAAGTCCATCGCAGCGCCTTCACCCCGCCGCCCAAGGTGATGAGCGCCATCGTCCATGTCGAACCTGCCGCCATGCCTGCTGGCGTCTCAGCGCGCATGCTGGAGCGTGTGACCGAGGCCGCCTTCGGCCAACGCCGCAAGATGCTGCGCCAGAGCCTGAAAGGGCTGCCCGGCGCGCTCGATGCACTGGACAGTCTGGGGATCGATTCTACGCGCCGTGCCGAAACGCTCAGCGTAGATGAATTCGTCGCTATTGGGCGCGCGTTGACGAAGTGACCGGCTTTCCGGCCAGCGCCAGTTCGACTGTATCGAGCGAGTGGAGTGCCGAACCGACAAAATCCGCCACGTAGAAGGTGGCAACTGCCCCGGCCGCGACCATGATCATGAATTCGGCCTTTCGGCCCTTCGAAACTTCGCCAGATTTTGGCCGCGCTGCGCTCTTGCGAGCCTGCGCCTGATCTTTCAGAGTGATCGCGCCTTCCGCGCCTGAAATCGCGCCTATTACGCTGATCCGTTCGCGAAAAGCCACGCCGAAACGGCGCTCACCAGACCATTTGACCTGGCCGACAAGGCTTTTCTTCCCGACCAGGAGTTCGACGAACTCACCCCTTTTCGGCGGCTGCGCGGTTGTGGCCGAGAGACCCCGGGTGGAAATGTCGAGCACGCAAACTTCACTTTCGGTGCTCTCGCCCCGAAAAACCGCGCGGATCATCACCTGCGTGCGTTCCTCGATCCTCGGTTTCAAGTCCGGCAAACACTTGCTCCCTGCGCTGCCCGCTTAGTCACAGGGAAAGCTTAGGGGGCCGTTAACGATGAGGCCTTTGTTTTGCCCGGCAGATGGGTCCCGCGAAGCGATTTGCCGGCGGTTTCCGCCAGGAAATAGACAACTCCGCCCACAAACGGAGGCCAACGTAGATTGCTGAGACAGCGGGGCATTCCCCATAGCAGCTAAAATGGAAGGCGAACTATTTCAGGACTGTCTCATGGCCGAGATGTGTCCTCCAGTGTTGCGGCGACGGGCGTCGTCCGCGGTAAAACTCGATAGGGCCGCTGCGCGGGAGCCGGGACCGGCGCACGCGCGATCTGACGCCAGAATGCGAAAAGCAGCGCCGCACCTGCGCAGCCGCAGATCGACAGGAACAGGCCGGACGGCCCGATCAGACGCATCGCTGCGCCGGCAATCAGCGGCCCCACAACCGCTCCGAGTGAATAGATGAGCACCAGCCCACCCGCCGCGGCAATCCGTTCTCCCGCGGCGAGGTGGTCATTCGTGTGCGCAACAGAAAGGGGGTAAAGCGCGAAGCTCAGCCCGCCGAACAGCGCCGCAAGGATGAAAAGCGGTAGGCCTGGCGCGAGAAAGGAAAGCAGCGCCGTGACGGCAACGCAGCCCGCAATTGTAGCCACGACGATCTTGCGCCGCTCGAACAGGTCCGACAGCCGACCCAGCGGCCATTGGAGCGCCACACCGCCGACAATAACGAAGCTCATGAACGAGGCTGTCTCCGCGACAGACAAGCCGATCCTGCGGGCATAGACGGCGCCGAGCCCGTAAAGGGCCCCGAGCATCACGCCGCTGACCACTGCACCCGCGAAGCCGAGTGGCGAAGCGGCATAGAGGCGCTTGATCGAGATCGGCAGTTGCTCCGCAATCGCCGGCCCGTTGAGGCGCGTCAGCGCGATGGGAATGACGGCCAGCGAGATGGGTATCGAAGCGAGCAGGAAAGGCAGCGCCAGTGCCTCGGGAGAGAGGTTGAGGAATTGCTGGCCGATTGCCTGCCCGAGATAGAGCGCAATCATATAGGCCGCCAGGATAGTGCCCCTGTTATGGTCTTCCGCGCGTGAATTGAGCCAGCTTTCGAGGCAGATGAACACTGCCGCAACGCAGACTCCATCCACGAAGCGCAAGGCGATCCAGAGCAGCGGAGATTCCGCTAGCGCGTAAGTGAGGGCGGTTGCGGAATAGAGCGACACGAAGGCCGCGAAGCCGCGGATATGACCTACCCGATTAATGATGCGCGGAACCCTGAGCGAGCCCAAGGTGATCCCCGCGAAATAGGCCGCTGTCACACCTGAGATAACTATCGCATCAAACCCTGCGTCCTGCAGACGCAGGGTGATCAGGGTCGACAAGAAGCCCGCGCCCGTCATGAGAATGAAGATCGCCAGGAGAAGGCTGGGAACCCTGAGCGCCGCCTGCAGCATGGTGGAATCAAACGGGCCGCGGGCGCATTCGTTCCGGGGGCGTGCCCGACGGCGCCCGGTTGCTGAACATCCGCAGGGCGCGTTCTGACCGGATCAATGGAGATGACGCTGATTTACGCCGAACATCTCGCCCGCTTTTCCTTCTCATGCATTAGGGTGGCAGACACTGCTGAGCAAGGGATGTGAAACATGGCCGATTATGATTTCTATTATTGGTCCGTTCCGTTTCGCGGCCAATTCGTGCGCGCCCTGCTCGCTTTTGCCGGGAAGAGCTGGACGGAATGCGGCGACAGCGCGATCGCAGACCTGATGGGCGGCCAGGTCCAAGCCATGCCGGTTCCCTTCATGGGGCCGCCCATGCTGGTCGACAAAAAGGCGGACTTCGCCATCGCCCAGATGCCGGCAATCGTTCTTTACCTGGGGGAGACTCTCGATCTGTTGCCTCCCAGCCCCGCACTGCGCGCACTGACGCTGAAGATCGTCAACGACGCCAATGACGTGATCGACGAACTCACTCAACAGGGCGGCCGCCAAATGTGGACCGACGAACGCTGGGTTGAATTCATCCCCCGGCTGAAAAAATGGATGTCGTTTTGGGAGGAGACCGGGCAGCGCCATGGCCTGACTGCGGAGTCTGGCTTCATTTTGGGGGGCGAGGAGCCGGGCATCGCCGATGTCGTGACCGCTACTCTGTGGTCCACCATGGCCGATCGCTTTCCCAGCATAGCTGCCATGCTTGAAGAAGCGGCACCGATGACGGCCGCTTTGTCGCGGCGCGTTTCCGCGCTACCGGCACTGGCCAAGCTGGCGGCCAAGGCGCGGGAAGACTATGGCGATTCCTATTGCGGCGGCGAGATCGAAGCTTCGCTCCGCAAGGTCCTGGCTTAGCGAAGGTTCACATGATCATTGCACGGTGCGGCTGCTATCGGTCGTGCTGCCGGATGACGCTCAGGAAGGCGTCGCCATAGGCCTCCAGCTTCTTGGCCCCAATCCCAGGCAAATCACCCAGCGCGGCACGCGTTTGAGGTCTCAAACCAGCCATGTCGCGCAGCACCAAATCGTGGAAGATAACATAGGGCGGGACCTGGCCCTCTTTTGCCAAATCCCGCCGCAATTCGCGCAATGCATCGAATAGCGGATCCCCAACCGGGTTCAGCGCCTGGCCTGATGACCCAGCTCCGCCTCCGCCGCGGCGCTGCCTGCCCGGCGGCTTTGGCGGGATCACCAAATCCAGCACTTGCTCTCCCTTGAGGAAACTGCGCGCGTCGGGCCCCAGCATCAGCCCTCCGTGTTCCGTCGGCATCAATGCGCCGCGCACCAGCAAAGCCCGATGAACGGGCTTGAGCAGGGCAGCATCCTCATCTGCGACGATCCCGAAGACGGACAGTGTATCGTGGCCCTGGGCGCGGCTGCGTTCGCTCGACTGGCCGGTCAGCACGCTTTCGACATAGCCCGATCCGTAAGTCTGCCGCGTGCGCGCCACAGCCGAGAGGTATTTCTGCGCGATAATCGTCGCGTCGACGGAGCGTGGCGGTTCCAGGCAATTGTCGCAATTGCCGCAGGTTTGCGGCGGGATCCTCGCCGAAATGGCGCAGCAGAATGGCGCGGCGGCATCCGGCGGTCTCGACCAGTGCGCCCAGCGCCGAGAGCCGGGTGCGCTCGCCCTTGCTGCCTTGCTTCGATCGACCTCGGCGATACGCATGCGCGCCTTGGCGAAATCGTCCGCTCCCCAGAACAGATGCGCCACCGCCGGATCGCCGTCGCGCCCGGCGCGGCCGGTCTCCTGGTAATAGGACTCGATCGATTTGGGCAAGCCGGCATGGGCGACGAACCGCACGTCCGGCTTGTCGATGCCCATGCCGAAAGCGACCGTGGCGCAGATCACCATGTCCTCGCTGTCGACAAAGGCCGCCTGGTTTGCCGCGCGCACTTCGGGCGGCAGTCCGGCGTGATAGCAGCGCACTTCGCGTTTGCCGTCAGACAGCGCAGCGGCCAGCCGTTCCGTCGCCGCACGGGTCTGCGCATAAATGATCCCGGGCCCGGGATTGTCGGCCAGCAAACGGCGCAGCTGCTGCGTCAGCAAATCGCGCGGACGGATCGTGTAACGGATGTTGGGGCGATCGAACCCCGCGACGATCAGACCGTCCCTGGGAATACCCAGCTGCGCCAGGATGTCGGATCGCGTGTGATCGTCGGCCGTCGCCGTCAGAGCCAGACGCGGCACATCGGGAAATTGGTCCATCAGCGGGCGCAACAGACGATAATCCGGCCGGAAATCGTGCCCCCATTCGGAAACGCAATGCGCCTCGTCGATTGCAAACAGGGCTATCCGGCATTGCGACAGCAGGTCGCGGAAATGGGACTGGCTCGCTCGCTCTGGCGCGACATAGAGCAGGTCGAGTTCGCCCGCGCGCAACCGTGCCATCGTCTCGGCACGATTTTCATCCGCGCTGGTCAGAGTCGCGGCGCGGATGCCGTTGGCGCGGCGCTGCGAAGCTGGTCGTGCATCAGCGCGATCAGCGGGCTGATAACGATGCAAGTGCCGTCGAGCATCGTGGCGGGCAACTGATAGGTCAGCGACTTGCCCGCCCCGGTCGGCATCACCGCAAGCGTCGATTGCCCCGCCATGATCCGGCTGACGACCTGGTCCTGCGCGCCCCGAAAGGCGCGAAAGCCGAAGACGTCATGCAACTTCTCCAGCAGCTGCAATTCCGACTGCGAGTCCGTGGCAGAAGATGGAACCATCGCTGAGGAAGCCTGATCGCCCGGATTGTCCGAGGAGTATCTATCTGACAGGTCGAGGTGGGAGTTGTCGGCTTCGTCAGTCATGAGGTGTGCCATGCCAGATGACCTTGGGCCAGTGAAGCACCCTGACTTGATCCGTACACCGCTCTCTCGAATTGGCCGCCCGGCTACAGCATCGCTCGGTCTGGAGGGACGGCTTGACACGTCCGCGTGCAGGACACAGCAAACGGGTTAGAGAAACAGACGACGAGAGGATGATCCGATGCGCGCAGTTGGCCTATTCACACAGGGCGCTCCTGAAGTTCTCCAAATTATCGACCTGCCGGAAATCCATGCTGGCGAGGGAGAAGTCCGGATTCGCGTGCATGCAGCCACCGTCAACCCCACAGATGTCGGCACTCGCGATGGGCGGCGGGCCGAACAACAAAAAGCCTTTCCTCCGCCTTATGTGCCGGGAATGGAAGTGGCCGGAATTATCGATGAAATCGGGAGCGGTGTTCCCGATAGGCTCAAGATAGGGGATGCGGTTCTTGGCATTGTGGTGCCGGAGAGCAGCCACGGGGGCTACCGCGAACAGATCGCGCTGGATGCGCGGTCGGTCGTGCGCGCGCCGGCCGGGTCAACCCATTTCGAGGCCGCGACGCTGCCGATGAACGGCCTGACCGCACGCCAATCGTTGGATCTCCTCAACCTGTCCCCAGGACAGATACTCGCAGTCACAGGCGCGGCCGGCGCATATGGCGGCTATGTCATCCAACTGGCAAAGACCGAGGGGCTTAAGGTCGTCGCGGACGCTTCGCCACAGGACGAAGCACTGGTGGCTTCTCTGGGTGCGGACATTATCGTGCGTAGAGGTGAGGATGTGGCCTCGCGGATCCGCGAACATTTCCCCGAAGGAGTGGACGGTCTTGCCGACGGCGCCGTCTTGAACGAACGGGCAATTCCCGCAGTCCGCGATGGCGGTTCCTTCACATCTGTTCGCGGCTTTCTGGGCGAGCCTCAGCGCAACATCCACTTCACGGCCACAATGGTCCGCTCTTACGCGCAAGATTGGGAGAAGCTGGACCGGCTTCGGCAACAAGTCGAAAGCGGCGATCTGACGTTACGCGTGGCAGAAATATATCCGCCGGAAAGAGCGGCAGATGCCCATCGCAGGCTGGAGGCCGGCGGGACGCGAGGGCGCCTCGTCATTGGATTCTGATCCAAGCACTCAGGCCGTTTACGCACCCTCGCCCGCGCAATCAGACTGAAGCCTTTTTCTTCCGGCGCCATGCGTGGAGCAGCGGCTCGGTATAGCCGCTCGGCTGGTCGACGCCCTTGAACACCAGATCGCAGGCGGCCTGGAAGGCCAGGCTCGTCTCCCAATTGCCGGCCATCGGCTCATAGGCCGGATCGCCCGCATTCTGCGCATCGACCTTGGCCGCCATGCGCTTGAGCGAGTCCATCACCTGTTCCGGCTGCACACGCCGTGGAGCAGCCAGTTGGCCATGTGCTGGCTGGAAATGCGCAACGTCGCGCGGTCTTCCATCAGGCCGACGTCGTGGATGTCGGGCACCTTGGAGCAGCCGACGCCCTGATCGATCCAGCGCACGACATAGCCGAGCAGGCCCTGCGCATTGTTGTCGAGCTCGGCCCGTGATCTCCTCCTCGCTCCAGTTGGTGCCGTCCGCGAGCGGGATGGTCAGCAGCGCGTCGAGGCCCGGGCGCGGGCGGCAAGGTCCTTCTGCAACTCGAACACATCGACCCGGTGATAATGCATGCGCATGCAGCGTCGCGGCGGTCGGCGACGGCACCCAGGCGGTGCTGGCGCCGGCTTGCAGATGGCCGATCTTCTCCTGCATCATCGCCGCCATCCGGTCGGGCGCGGCCCACATGCCCTTGCCGATCTGCGCCTTGCCCGAAAGGCCGCAGGCGAGCCCGATGGCGACATTGCGCTTCTCATAGGCATCGAGCCAGGTCGGAGCTCTTCATCTCGCCCTTGCGGATCATCGGCCCGGCCTGCATCGAGGTGTGGATCTCGTCGCCGGTGCGGTCGAGGAAGCCGGTGTTGATGAACACGATCCGGTCCTTCACCGCATGGATGCAGGCGGCAAGATTGGCGGAGGTGCGGCGTTCCTCGTCCATCACGCCGACCTTGATCGTGTGGCGCGCCAGCCCGAGCAGATCCTCCACCGCGTCGAACAGATCGTTGGTGAAGGCGCATTCCGCCGGCCCGTGCAGCTTGGGCTTGACGATATAGATGCTGCCCTGCGCGGCTGTTGGCCCAGCGCGCCTTGCCTTCGACGTCGAGCGCGCCGATCGCGCTGGTGACGACCGCATCCATGATGCCTTCGGGAATCTCGCTGCCATCCGGCAAGCAGGATCGCCGGATTGGTCATCAGATGGCCGACATTGCGCACGAACAGCAGGCTGCGGCCCGTCAGCCGCAGCTCCTCGCCATCGTCGCGGTGCACGATCAGATCGTCCTTGAGCGTGCGGGTGACGGTCTTGCCGCCCTTCTCGAATGTGTCGGTCAGATCGCCGCGGATCACGCCGAGCCAGTTGCGATAGGCGGCCAACTTGTCCTCCGCATCGACCGCCGCGATCGAATCTTCCAGATCGACGATGGTGGTCAGCGCGGCCTCGAGCCGGATGTCGGCAATGCCGGCACTTGTCGGTCTTGCCGATCGGATGATTGGGATCGAACACGATCTCGATCTGCAGCCGATTGTTGCGGAAAACGCGCCCGCGTGCGGACTCGCCCACTTCCTGCGATGACATTGGCAAGCGGGATGACCGGGTCCGCGCCTTCGATGTCGGCCCAGCTGCCGCGAAACAAAGGCAGCGCCTCGTCGAGGAACTTGCGTCCCGCCGCGATCACCGCCGCGCCGCGATCGGCATCATAGCCAGGTCCCTTGGCGGGCGGCGCATCGAGCGCATCGGTGCCGTAGAGCGCGTCATACAGGCTGCCCCAGCGCGCATTGGCGGCGTTGAGCAGGAAGCGCGCATTGAGCGCCGGCACCACCAGCTGCGGCCCGGCCAGCGTCGCGATCTCGGCATCGACGTTCTGCGTGCCGATCGTGAATGGCGCCGGTTCCGGGCACGAGGTAGCCGATCTCCTCCAGGAACCTGCGATAAGCGGCCGGATCATGCGGCTGTCCGCGCCGTTCGCGATGCCAGGCGTCGATCCGCGCCTGTAGATCGTCGCGGGTCGCCAGCAGTTCCCGGTTTCGCGGCACGAATTTTTCGCAGATTCCGGCAAAACCTGCCCAGAACGCATCGACATCGCGCTCGGCCGGAATCAGCACTTCGGACTCGAGGAACTGCGCCAATGCGGCATCCACCTGCAATCCGCTGCGATCCAATCGCTCGTTCATGGATATGGGTACTCCCTGGTTCGATTCGTCTGCCATCGGGTTCCCCTCTTGGCTGCTCCATGGACAGTGGCACAAGGGTTCTACCGTGCAACCGCCCTTTTTGCGGGGGTTGGAGAGTTCAATCAGGCGGGCTAGAGATGGTTTCTGATGCAACAGGATCTTTCTTCTCTGGCGGAACGCCTCTCGGCCAATATCGACGCTGCCGCGATGCTCGACAAGACGCAGCGCTGGAGCGCGATCAACAGCGGCACCAGCAACCTTCGCCGGGCTTGGCCGCCATGGCAAGCGAGCTGGCCGATGCCTTCTCCGTCCTGCCGGGCGAGGTGAATTTGGAAGAACCCGGCACCGGTGACCGCCGTCGCGCCGACGGCAAGCTCGTGCAGGGAGCACATGGCCAGCCATCTGGTGCTGCGAGTGCGGCCTGAGGCCGAACGGCGTTTCCTGCTGACCGGACATATGGACACGGTTTTCCCGGCCGATCATCCTTTTCAGCGACTCACCTGGCTCGATCGCCGATACTTTGAACGGCCCCGGCACTGCCGACATGAAAGGCGGGATCGCAGTGATCCTCGCACGCGCTGAAGGCGTTCGAGGCGCAGCGAGTGCGCGGCAAGCGTCGGCTATGACGTGATGATCAATTCCGACGAGGAAACCGGATCGCTCTCCTCCTCCGCACTGATCGACCGAGCTCGCGCTGGGCAAATATGCAGCGCTGACCTACGAACCCTCCGCCCTGCCCGATGGCACGCTCGCCCATGCGCGCGGAGGCAGCGGGAATTACTGCGTCACGGTCACCGGCACGCTCCGCCCACGCCGGCCGCAACCCGCAAGATGGCCGCAACGCGGTCGTCGCGGCTGCCGATGCTGGCGGTGGCCTGAAGGCGCTCGAGAATGACGAGCTCAGCATCAATCCGGCGAAGATCGACGGCGGCAGCGGCAACAATGTCGTGCCCGATCATGCCGTGCTGCGCTTCAACATTCGCCCTCGCACGATCGCAGGCGGCCGACAGCTTTTCAACAGAGCTTTTCCACAGTTCTTGAGCAAATATCAAGTCAACTTGAGGTTCAATTTTCAGTGCACGGCGGGATCACCCGCCCGCCCAAGCCGGTCGATGCCAAGGCGCAGAAATTGTTCGATCTGGTAAAGGCTTGCGGGGCGGAACTGGGCCAGACCGATCGCTGGCAGGCCAGCGGCGGCGTGTGCGATGGCAACAATATCGCGGCCTGCGGCGTGCCGGTGGTCGACACGATGGGCGTGCGCGGCGGTGCTATCCATTCGCCGCACGAATATCATGATCGTCCCCTCGCTGGGAGAGCGTGCCGCCCTTTCCGCCCTCGTTCTCCATCGGCTTGTTACAGGAGCATCGTTGTGAGCTTCCGCCTCCGTGCCGCACGATCGGCCGATCTCGAACCGCTTTACGAGATGGCCAAGCTGACCGGCGGCGGATTCACCAACCTGCCGCCCGATCGCAAGTCGCTGAGCGAACAAGCTGGAACGCGCTGAAACGGCCTTTGCCCGGGAAGCAGGCGAGCTGGCTGACGAGGTGTTCGTGCTGGTGCTGGAGAACACCGAAACGCGCGAGGTGCGCGGCACCTGCCAGATCTTCACCCAGGTCGGCCAGCTGTGGCCGTTCTATTCCTACCGCCTGACCACGCTCACCCAGCATTCGCAGGAACTGGACCGCACGGTGCGCGCCGAACTGCTCAGCCTGGTCACCGATCTTGAAGGATCGAGCGAAGTCGGCGGGCTGTTCCTCCACCCCGGCGGAACGCGCCGGCGGGCTCGGCATGCTGCTCGCCCGCAGCCGCTATCTGTTCATCGCGATGCACCGCGCGCGCTTTGCCGACCGCATCCTGGCCGAACTGCGCGGCATCATCGACGAACGCGGCGGTTCGCCCTTCTGGGACGGGGTCGCTGGGCGCTTCTTCGGGATGAGCTTTCAGGATGCGGACTATTTCAACGCGATCAACGGCAACCAGTTCATCGCCGATCTGATGCCCAAGCACCCGGTCTATATCGCCATGCTGAGCGACGATGCGCGCAGCGCGATCGGCGTCCCGCACCCCAGCGGCCGCGCGGCGATGCGGATGCTGGAGGACGAAGGCTTTCGCTGTCGAAGGCTATGTCGACATCTTCGACGGCGGCCCGACGATGACCGCGCGGACCGACAAGGTCACCAGCGTCGCCAATTCGAAGGAGCTCAAGCTTGTCGCGACCGACTGCGAATTGGGCGAAGCGAGCGTTGATCGCCACCGGGCAGCTCGGCACCTTCCGGTGCTGCTACGGCGCGCGCGAGTTCGACGAGGACGGCGGCATCGCGATCGATTCCGCGCACGCGCCGATCTGCTCGACGTGTGCGCTGGGCGATACGGTGTGGAGCGTTGCGCGATGAGCCTGGCCGAAATCAATTTCGACGGGATCGTCGGCCCATCGCACAATTATGCCGGGCTGAGCCTCGGCAATCTCGCCGGCGACTGCGCACGCAGGCGACGTCTCCTATCCCGCGCGCGGCTGCTTTGCAGGGCCTCGCGAAGATGCGCGGCAATCTGCACCTCGGGCTGGCGCAGGGCTTCTTCGTGCCGCTGCCCCGGCCCAATCAGCGATTCCTGTCGATCGATTGCCGCGGACGATACGACACCGACCGCGAGGCTGCTCGCCGCGGCATGGTCTGCATCGTCGATGTGGACCGCCAATGCCGCGACCGTCTCGCCCGCGCCCGACACCGCCGACGGGCGCTGCCATCTGACCGCCGCCAACCTCGTCACCATGCCGCACCGCGTCCAGGAATGGCCGGATACCGCGCGCCAGTTGCAACTCGCCTTCGCCGACCAGGCGCATTTCGCGTCCACGCGCCGGTGCTGCCACTGCTTCGGCGATGAAGGCGCGGCCAACCACATGCGCATGTGCACTGCGCACGAAGCGCCCGGCGTCGAGATCTTCGTCTACGGCAGGCCCGGCGGCCGCTTCCCCGCGCGCCAGCACGAACAGGCAAGCCGCATCGTCGCGCGCCAGCACGGGCTCGATCCGGAGCGCGTGCTGTTCGTCGAGCAGAACCCAGAAGCGATCGCAGCGGGCGCTTTCCACAATGACGTGGTCGCGGTCGCCAATGAGCAGGTGCTGTTCACGCATGAACTGGCCTTTGCCGATCAACAGGGGACCTATGACGCGATCCGCGCCAAGATGCCCGAAGCAGAGATCGTTGATGTTGCCGGACAGCGCGGTAAGTCTGGCGGAGGCGATCCGAACCTATCTGTTCAACGCCCAGCTAGTGACCCTGCCCTCTGGCGAGATGGCGCTGATCATTCCTACGGAGGCATGGGAGAGCCCTGCGTGTGGGCTTGGCTCGATACGATGCTGGCCGGCAATGGGCCGATCCGGCAAGTCGTCCCGGTCGATGTCAAACAAAGCATGGCCAACGGCGGCGGCCCCGCCTGCCTGCGGCTGCGGGTCGTAGCCGATCCTGCAACAATCGATCCGCGCTTCCTGCTGGACGATGCAACTACCGACGTCTTGACGGGAGTAATCCAATCCAGCTGGCCGGAACAGATCGATCTTGCCGATCTCGGCTCCGAAACCCTTGAACGCACGGTGCTTGCTGCACGTGGCGCCTTGCTCCAGGCATTGGACCTGCAAGAGCTTACCTGATCGAGTTAAATATTTTCAGAAAAACTGTCCCAAAGTTAACCATCGCCTTGCGCAAACATGCTGATCTGGCATGATCTTTTCGTCGCCAATCGTTAAGAATAAAGGATGGCCATGCTGCGCAAGATCGGACGGCTGTTTGTCATCAAGACAAAGCTTGAAGCCTCTTTGATCATCTATGCCCTTGCGCTGGGCGCGATTGAGCGTGGCAGCGTTTATCTGACCCAATATCCCGGCTTTGGCGGCAAACTGTTGTTTCTTGCATGCACCGGTGCGGTTTTCATGGCGGGCGCCAAGATATTCGATTGCCTGAGGCACGAACGCGAACGCCAGGAGCGTGAAGCGGTGAGTGAAGCCGCAGGCTGACGTTTCCCTCGCAATTGCCGCAGGTTAGAGGGAACTTTAGCTAGTTTCAAAGCGTTAGCTCCATTTGTGCAGGAGCAAGCGTTTGAAGCTGATACCAACCGTCGCCCTTTCTACATTAGCATTGTTGGCCGCCTGCCAGGAGCAGGAAAAGAAAAGCGCCGCTCCGCCCTCGCCAAACGCCAAATTCGAGGCGCTTAAATTCACCGACACAGCGCAGGACGACGCGGCATTCTTGCCGCCTGCAAATCTCGGCCTGGAAATCACGCTCGCCCGGCTTGGCTTTTCCTCGGGCGCAATCGACGGCAAGCAGACCCGCTTTGATGAGCAGGCGCTGCGCGGTTTTCAGGAAGCAAACGGGTTGCCTGAGACCGGTGAGCTCGATGATGCCACGAAGACAGCGCTCGCCAAGGTGGCGCCCCTGCGCCCGACGCGTATGGTGCGTATCCCAAAGGCCTTCGCTTCCGGCCCGTTCGTGCCCGATCTGCCGGACGAAACATCCAAGCAGGGCAAGTTCGATCATCTGGGTTATCGCGGCCTGCTCGAAGCGTTGGCCGAACGTTTTCACACTACGCCCGAATTCCTGATCGAGCTCAATGGCCCAGACGCAAAAATAGGCCCCGGTGCGTCTATTCGGGTCCCCAATGTAGCCGACGTCGATATCTCTCAGTTGGACGAAGATGTGCGAAACTGGAACCGCACGTTGATGCTGCTTGGCGTAGCTCCCCAACAGCCCAGCGCCGCGAAAGTGGTGGTCGATAAGTCCGAAGGGACACTCAGGGCATATGACGGCGCAGGCCGTTTGCTCGTTCAATTTCCCGCGACCACCGGCAGTGAGCACGATCCCCTGCCGATTGGCGAATGGGAAATCCTGGGTCTTAGCAAGAACCCTGAATACCATTTCAATCCAGAGCTGTTCTGGGACGTCAGCGACTCAGAGCCGGACCAGATGCTGAAGCCCGGCCCCAATGGACCGGTTGGCGTCGTGTGGATCGATTTGAGTAAGCCTCATTACGGCATTCACGGCACGCCGGAGCCGGCGTCGATCGGTGTCAGCCAAAGCCACGGCTGCGTGAGGCTCACGAATTGGGATGCGGCGCGCTTGGCCCAAATGGTCAAGCCCGGGGTGCAAGTGATATTCCAGATGTAGCCAAGGCCACGTCTCGGCGGGTTCGGGAAAGGTAGGAAAGGTGGGGATTCTGTTGCTAGGCTCCCCCGAGCCCCCGGAATCCGCTTCTGTTGCCCGGTGGGTCCAACCGCGCTTTAGCTTTGTAAATTGGGGCCGTTAGGCCTTAAAATTACGCTGCAAGAGCGAGTGCTTCATTATCATTGGCACTTGTGTGTTTTGAGCCTTTAACGGGTTACTCAGCCCGGGCGAAAACAGTGTTTTTCAACACACGTCGATCCTGGTTCGGCCCCGTCAACAAGCCCGTTCTCCTCTCGAAGATCCGGGCTTTATGGTGGAGCCGCCGGGTACTGCCCCCGGGTCCGCTGTGCCTATTGCACACCGCATTTTATCGCCATAGCCGGTCGAGACCGGCAACGCCTATATAGTATGCCACTCTCGAAAATAGAAGGGGCAGCAACATGGCCACCCCTTCCCCTTCCACTCGCTGTGGAGGTCTTCAAATTTCTTCGGGCAATTACATGCCAGTCGCGCCCTCTTCAGCGTCGGCCTTGTCCTCAAGATTGTCGGCCGCAGCTTCAGCCTGGTCGGCCTGTGCCTCGAGTGATTCTTCCTGAACTTCAGTCGGCGCCTGATCGGCAGCTGCGTCGAGCTGGTCCGCCTGGACCTCCATATTGTCAGCTTGGGCCTCCGTGGGCGTTTCCGCGCCGGAGCCGCAGCCAGCCAAGGCGAATGCGGTCGCCGAGAGAGCGATTAATGTAACTTTGCGCATGATCATCCCCATAATTGGTTTGCATTAGCCGCCGTCTCCGACGCCACAAGCACAATCATCGGGCTGCAAAAGAGTTCCACAATCACAGATAAGAGTGGCTAGTTTTTCTTCAATGCGTCGCGAATTTCGGTCAACAGATCGATTTCGCTCGGCCCCGGATCGGCAGCAACTTCCTCCTGTTTCGTCATCATGCGATTCGCCGTACGCACCAGCAGGAAAATGATGAAAGCCAGGATCAGGAAGTTGATAACCGAACTGACAAAGGCGCCGTAGCCGATCATCGCCGCGCCGGCCTCCTGCAGGGCAGCGAAATCATCCATCGGTCCGTCATAAGCGTCAGGCACGCTCAAGATGATGAAATAGTTCGAAAAATCCGCGCCGCCAAAAATGGCGCCCACGATCGGCATAATGATGTCGTTGGTCAGGGACGCAACAATCGTCGCAAAGGCCCCGCCTATGATAACCGCGACGGCCAGGTCCATCACATTGCCTTTGGCGATGAACGCCTTGAATTCACTGAACATAGACGCTCTCCCTTCGATACCGCGAACGGCCGGCAGACTGCCACGGCCACCCGCTTGTAACAAGCACCGGGCAGCGCTGTCCTTGAAAGCGCCCCTTGCCGTGCTATCTTGCCAATACACTTGGATGTCCGCCTGACATGGCGGCGATGGAGAGAAGCAATCATGACCGGTTATTTCGCCAGTAGCTTCACACGTTTCGCTCTGCTTGCCGTTGCGGCGCTGGGTCTTGCATCATGCGGCGTCAACACCATTCCCACCAAGGAAGAGGCAGCCAAAGCCCAATGGGGCACAGTGCAGAGCGCTTATCAGCGCCGCGCCGATTTAATCCCCAATCTGGTCGAGACAGTGCGGGCTGCTGCAGGTTCCGAAAACCAGATCCTGTCAAATGTCGTGGATGCGCGCGCCCGGGCCACGTCGATCAACATCACGACCGATGATTTGTCGAACCCCGCAGAATTCCAGAAGTTCCAGGCCGCACAAAACCAGCTCACACAGGCGCTCGGCCAATTGCGCACTATCGTTGAAAACTACCCTCAGCTCCAGAGCCAGGGCCGTTTCACCGATCTGATGACCGCGCTGGAAGGCGCCGAAAACCAGATCAATACGGAGCGTATGCGCTTCAACGAGAAGGCGCAGGATTATAACACCGAGATCCGCACCTTCCCCTCGATCATCGGCGCACGGATCATCTACGGTTCGAAGCCCATGGAATATTTCAAGGCCGATGCCGGCGCCGAGGTGGCACCCGACGTCGATTTCGGCAGCATGGCGGATCCCGGCACGGCGCCTGCAAACGACAATGCGGTAACGCCGTCTGCGACGCCGTCGGCTGCGGTCAATTGAACCAATCATTGAAAGGGACCGCGACATGAAGATCATGGCCCCGCTTCGCACATGCGGCATACTGCCGATCTTGGCTCTTGCCGCATGCAGTGCGGAAAAGGCGCAGGATATGCCTGTCGGGCCGGTGGCCGACCAGGCCGATATCCTGCCGGCCGCGCTGGAGGCATCGCTCGACCAGAGGTTACAAGCCTATTGGGAAAACTCCGGCAACGCGGTGGTCGTGGCCTCGGTAAAAACCCTTGATGGGAAACCGATCGAGGAAGTCGCTCGCGAGACCTTCAATCGTTGGGGGATCGGAGACAAGGAAACCAATCGCGGACTGCTTTTGCTGGTTGCCCCCAACGAACGTTTGGTGCGAATCGAAGTGGGCTGCGGCCTCGAATCAGTCATCACCAATGATGCTGCTGCGGAAGTAATCGAGAACAACATCCTCCCGCATTTCCAGAAGGGCGATCTCAGCACTGGAACGCTCACCGGTGCAAACATTCTAGTGGCGCGGCTGAATGCCGGCCAGAATCCCGGGCCGGTTTCTGAATATTGCCGCAAGTTGATGAAGCAAGCCGCCTGATGCATTTGCGCGCACTCCTATTGCTGACGCTGGCATTTCTTGCCGCGCTCGCTTCACCTGCCAGCGCTGCCTATCCAGAACGGCCCACGGGCCCCGTCTATGACGGCGCGAATGTCATAGACGCGGCAGACGAAGCCGCGCTCGATGCCCGGCTGCGCGAATATAATGCGCGTACCGGAAACGCAGTTATCGTTGCGACGGTGCCCAGTCTGGATGGAGAACCGGTCGAACGATACGCCACCAAGCTGTTCGAAACCTGGGGCATCGGCGGCGCCGAGCGCGATACCGGTGTCTTGATGCTGGTTGCACCGGATGAACGAAAAGTGCGGATTGAGGTAGGTTATGGCCTCCATCCCTATATCACCGATATTCTCTCGGGGCGCATCATTCGACAGGAGGTCACTCCGCGCTTCCTGCAAGGTGACTTCGGCGGCGGAATCACGGCAGCGATCGATGCGATCGTCGCGCAGCTAGATCGCAGCCCCGCAGACGCCAAAGCTATCGCCGATGCCGCCGCAACGGCGGAAGCTCAGAGCCGCAAGGATGACGGCGCCAGCATTGGCGGCGTGATCTTCTGGATCGTGCTGATAGTGTTCTTCATGCTGATTTTCGGCAGGCGCGGTCGCGGGCAGAGGCGGCGTTACGGCGTCGGCAGCGCTGTAGGCGATATCATCCTGTGGAATGCCATTGGCAGCGCCATGGGCCACGGGTCTCGTTCAGTTGGCGGCTTCGGTGGTGGTGGTTTCGGCGGCGGTGGCGGAGGAGGCTTTGGCGGCTTTCGGCGGAGGCATGTCCGGCGGCGGCGGCGCTTCGGGAAGTTGGTAGGCAATCAAATGAGCAAACCCATCTATCTCAATGAAGCAGAACACCGGCAGGTAAGCGATGCCGTGGCCGCAGCCGAACGCCAATCTGCGGGCGAGATCGTGACGGTCATTGCCGATCGATCAGACGGCTATACTGACATTGCACTTGCTTGGGCTGCAATTGCAGCCTTTGCTGCAATGGCTATTTTTTCAGCGTTTCCAATTTTCTATTTGGCTCGGTTTGAATGGATTCTAGGTCTTTGGGGCCACGAATGGACTGAGCGTGAGATACTCAGTATCGCGCTGGCCATCGGCGTGCTGAAGTTTATCGGCGTCGTGCTAATTCAGCTTTGGCAACCTCTGAAGTTCTTGTTGATTCCCGGCTGGATCAAGACAGCCCGGGCAGAAAATCACGCGATCGACCTGTTCAAGGTCAGCGCCGAACGGCGCACCCACGGACGCACCGGCATCATGATCTATCTTTCGATGCGCGAACACCGGGCGGAGATCGTAGCCGACGAAGCGATCGCCGCGAAGGTTGCTCCCGAAGTCTGGGGCGATGCCATGGCGGTCCTTTTGGCTGGAATCAAACAGGGCCGGCTTGCCGACGGAATGGTTGCAGCAGTGGCACAGGTGGGCCAAGTGCTTGCCGAGCACTTCCCGCGCGCGGAAGACGACACCAACGAATTGCCGGATCGCCTGATCGAAATATGACCACCGCCCGAGTCCAGGCTGAACGGCCACCCGATGCAGATGCCCCCGAAGAAATCCATTGGCAGGGCCGCTTTATCGCCGCGAAGACGCGTGGCCGCTGGGAATATGTGAGCCGCACACGCGGAATTCGTGCTGCCGTGATCCTGGCGCATGATGAGGACGACGTCTTGCTGGTCGAACAGTTTCGCGTGCCGCTGGGGCGCCATTGCCTGGAACTGCCCGCGGGGCTGGTCGGAGATGGCGACGGTGCCGATGGCGAACACGCTCTCGATGCCGCAAGGCGCGAACTGGAAGAAGAAACCGGATATCGCGCAGAATACTGGGAAGATCTGGGAGAGTTCTACTCCTCCCCCGGCATGGTCAGTGAAAGCTTCACCCTGCTGCGCGCCACCGGCCTGACCAAGGTGAGCGATGGCGGCGGCACCCATGGGGAGAATATCACTGTCCACAAAGTGCCGATTGCGAGCATTCGCGAGACCATCGCAGAACATCGCGCCAAGGGTAGTGCTATCGATGTACGTCTGCTGATGCTGATCGGTAGCGAACTTCTCGGTCGCTGAAGGATGACGCAGGCAAGCAAGCTTCTCGGCTTGATACCAGCCGATATACCGGCGAATGAATCGTCAGCCGAGGCGGCATGCCTGATTGCCGCCAGGATAGCCGACCTCCCGCGGGGCACCTCTCCGCCGCTGATCGGCATCAACGGCGCTCAGGGATCGGGCAAATCCACGCTGACAGAGCTGGTCTGCATTGCTCTGGCGCAGTTTCACGGCCTGAAGCCCGTGCAATTTTCGCTCGACGATTTCTACCTCACCAAGTCGGACCGAGAGCAACTGGCGCGTAACGTGCATCCGATGTGTGCGACGCGAGGTGTTCCGGGCACGCATGACATCGCGCTCATGTCCGAGGTGATTGAGAGCCTCAACCAAGCAGGATCCCAAGACAGCACTTCTATCCCCTTTTTCGACAAGCTCGCCGACGATAGGGTTCCGATTGCGCAATGGCCCAAATTTGAGGGACGCCCGGATGTGATCCTGCTCGAAGGCTGGTGCGTAGGCATCGATGCACAAGACGTCCCGCCATGGACCGGGCCGATCAATGAACTGGAAGCGGAGCTGGATCCGAACGGTGTTTGGTTTGCCTGGTCTCTCAATGCATTGGCAGAGGACTATCCGGCGATCTGGGAACATTTCGCCCTGCTCGCTTCGATCGAGGTCCCGGGGCTGGAAACCGTGATCCAAAGCCGCCTGCTTCAAGAAGACAGGTTGGCCGGGGGAAGCGACCGCCCGCGCATGGACCGATCCGCCGTTATCCGCTTCGTCCAGCATTATGAGCGCTACACACGCGCGATCTGGGCAGCGATGCCGCAGCGAGCGGATATCCTATATCGCCGCAACGAGCATTACGGCTTCGAATTGCTCAAATCCTGATGCCTGTTCCTTGGCCCGCGCAATCGCGCAAGGAAGCCGCTTCGGCATACCTGGGCCTTGCGGCGATTGCCTGGCCGACCAGTATCAGCGCGGGACCTTCGCCGACCGCCGTTCGCGCTGCAATCGGCAGAAGATCCAGCCGGGTCGTGAAATGGCGAGAGTTCTTCCAGGCTGGCATTCTCGACCAATGCCACCGGCGTCGATCCCGGCAGCCCCGCCTCGATCAGCCCTGTCGAGACCTCCTGCGCGGCGGCCTTGCCCATATAGATGGCAAGCGTCGCTTCGGGATCGGCCAGCGATCCCCAGTCGAGACCGAGCTGCTCTCCGGCGCGGGCATGTGCGGTAACGAAAGTGAGCTTGCGCGCCAGGCCCCTCAGTGTGAGCGACAAGCCGAGATCGGCTGCTGCGGCGCTGGCGGCAGTTACGCCTGGGCAAATGCGCACCCGAATACCCGCTTGCCGGCACGCTTCGATTTCCTCGGTCGCCCTGGCAAAGATCGCCGGATCGCCGCCCTTCAACCGCACGACTCGTTCACCAGCCAGCGCCGCTTCGACGATCAACGCATCGATCGTCTTCTGATCTTTCGAATGGCGACCCGAGCGTTTGCCAACGGGAACCAGCCGGACATGCGGCGGAACTAGATCGAGCACGCCTTTGCCCACGAGAGCATCGTGAAAGACCACGCTGGCCGCGCAGATCAATTTCTCCGCCTTTCGCGTCAGCAGGTCGGGATCGCCTGGTCCGGCGCCGACCAGCCAGACCTCTCCCGGTTCGATAATGGTCATTGGGCTGCCTCCTGGATTTCCGGCTGCGCTTCGTCGAGCATGCGGGCGATGATTGGGCGGCAAGAACCGCAATTGGTTCCGGCGCAGGTTCGCTTGCCGATCTCGGCAACGCTTTCCGCTCCCTCGGATATCGCAACGCGCACCTGCTGCGACGCGACATCGTGGCACACACAGACGATCGGTCCGCGGTCGGGCAACCGAAGTGCCGGGCGGCCGGCAAGGAGTTCGGCAATTGATCCACCACCGCTCGCAAACTGCCGCTCAACCCACTCGCGCGGTGGGAGTTCGCCGCCGCGTGTGATGAACAGGGCGGCGATAATGGCGCCGTCCAGGTCAGATACGACAATCCGGCGCATGCCCCGCGCGATGTCCGCGGCTTCGCTGCGCAAGCCATCGGGAAGGAGCGCCGCGAGATCGACCGCTCCGCGGCCGGCAAGCTCGGTCAGCCAGCCGCCCGCGATCCGCGCCCGCGACCAATAGAGCGAACCCGGTGCGAGTGAATCTCGCGACAGCAAGAAAGCGCGCCATTCAGGCTCAATTGGCTCAATCCGGCAGGGCGTGTCCTTGAAGCCGGGTTGGCCGGAATGAGGATCGGTATCGTTCTTCGCGAGCCGGCCCGTGCGTCCGCCCCCGCTCATAGCGTCGCTCCAATGCATGGGCACGAAAGCCTGTCCGCGCTTCTGCGCCAGCGAGACATTCACCCGAAAAACGAACTCGCCATAAGCACTCGATACGCGCGCAAGACCGCCGTCGGCCAAGCCAAGGGTCCGTGCATCCTCGGGATGAACCTCTACCAATGGCTCGCGGCGATGAACCGAAAGCTTCGCGCTGAGGCCGGTGCGAGTCATCGTGTGCCATTGATCCCGGTAGCGGCCGGTGTTGAGGCGGAGCGGATAGTCCGCATCCACATTGGCGGCGGCAACAGGGCTAACGGAGACCAGCCGCGCCTTTCCATCCTTGGCCGGGAATTTCGATGCGCACGGGTGGAGCCCGCCCCACTGAAACGGCGCCATGTCCCGGTACGTGTCATCGCTGCAGTCAGCCCAACTCGTGAGGTCGAGCAATTTGCCGTGCTTCGTCGAGAGCGCTGTCATGGCTGCATATTCGCGGAATATCGCGGCCGGGCCGTCGAAGGAGAATGCCGCGCCGTAACCCAGCCGGGCCGCAACCTCGCATATCGCCTGCCAATCAGCGCGCGCCTCACCCGGCGACGCGAAGAATGCGCGCTGGCGGCTGATGCGGCGTTCGGAATTGGTAACTGTGCCGTCCTTCTCGCCCCAGGCCTGCGCGGGCAGGCGGATATGGGCAAAGCGCGCGGTATCGGTATCCGCGATGACATCGGAGACGACCACGGTCGGGCAGCGGGCAAGCGCCTCGCGCACGAAGCCGGCATCGGGCATCGAGACTGCGGGATTGGTCGCCATGATCCAGAGAAACTTTATGCGCCCGTCATGCACGGCGCGGAACATATCGACCGCTTTCAAACCCGGAGCAGCCGCGACGGCGTCAGTCTGCCAGAATTGCGCCGCGCTCAGCCCGCTCTTCCTCTGAAAAGCCGAGATGGCACGCCAGCATGGTAGAAAGGCCGCCGACCTCGCGCCCGCCCATCGCATTGGGCTGGCCGGTGATGCTGAACGGCCCGGCGCCGTGGCGGTTGATCCTTCCCGTTGCGAGATGGAGATTGATAATCGCGTTGCCCTTGTCGGTCCCGCCGACCGACTGGTTCGCGCCCTGGCTGAACAGCGTAACCGTTCGTCCGCGTTCGGCGAACAGATCGCAAAGCTGCTGGAACTTGCGCGCGGGAATGGCCGGGCCGTAGCCCTCAAGGCTCTCCCAGAAGCCTGCGGGGACCTCGCAACGCGCAGCCAGGAACGCTTCGTCCACCAGCCCTCTTGCGCGCATTTCGGCGAGCATGGCATTGAACAGCGCGACATCGCCATCGGGATCGAGCGCGATGTGCAGATCCGCCCGCTCAGCGGTCTCGGTCTTGCGCGGATCGATCACCACCAGCTTGGTACCACGGCGTTGACGGACCTTCTCGATCCGCTGCCAGATCACCGGGTGGCACCAGGCAGTGTTGGAGCCGACCAGGATGATGAGGTCTGCGGCGTCGAGATCGTCATAGCTGCATGGCACGATGTCTTCGCCGAAGGCTCGGATATGTGCGGCAACCGCGCTCGCCATGCAAAGTCTCGAATTTGTGTCGATATTGCCAGTGCCGATAAAGCCTTTGGCGAGCTTGTTGGCGACGTAATAGTCCTCGGTCAGCAATTGGCCCGAAACGTAGAAGGCAACGCTTTCGGGGCCGTGTTCTTCGATTGCTGCCTTGAGGCGTCCGGCGACGGCGTCCAGCGCACTATCCCAGCTCACTTGCTCGTCGCCGATCATCGGGTGGAGCAAGCGACCTTCAAGCCCGACCGTTTCGCCTAGGTGTGTGCCTTTGGAACAAAGCCCTCCCCGATTGGCTGGATGAGCGTCATCGCCCTTGATGCGCACGTCCCGTCCGCGCAGCGCGGTTGCCGCAATCCCGCAACCCACACCGCAATAAGGGCATGTCGTCAGGACGGTTCGCATCGCCCCGCTCAGGCGGCCTTTGGTGCCGGCTCGCCGCCAAGCACCGCGGAGCGCAGCAGATATATCCGTCCAGCGTCGACCCTGAGCGGGATCGTCGGCACACAACCCCGATCGTCGCCAAGCGCCTCGCCTGTCCTGAGCGAGATATTCCAATTGTGCAGCGGACAGGTGACGACCGCGCCGTGGACGATACCTTGCGAGAGCGGCCCCTGCTTGTGCGGGCATTTGTTGACCAGGGCATAGAAATCACCCGTCATCGTGTGGAACACGGCGATCTCGTCACCCCCGGCCACTGCCAGGGTGCGCGCCATGCCCGGTTCGATCTGGCCGGTGGGGCCGATATCGAGCCATTCCCCGATCATTGTGCATTCTCCATCTGCAAAGGACGAACTTCGGCAATATGTGAGTGGAGATCCTTGCGGTCGCCGCCAGCGCGCTTTGCCCAGGGATCGACCTGCGAATATTTCTGCGAGATGCGGAAGCGAGCAGCGAGTTTGCGCACGGCGTCGCTCTCGTCCAGCAGGCGGCTCTTGATGTAATCCAGCCCGACACGCTCGATCCACGGAGCAGTGCGCTCCAGATAATGGGCTTCTTCGCGATAAAGCTGGATGAAGGCGGCGCACATCTCGAGCGCTTCCTCTTCCGTCTCGACCTTGCACAGCAGGTCGGTGCCGCGAAGCTTGATCCCGCCATTGCCGCCGACCATCAGTTCGTAGCCGCTGTCGACGCAGATGATGCCGAAGTCCTTGATCGTCGCTTCGGCGCAGTTGCGGGGGCATCCGCTGACTGCGATCTTGAATTTGTGCGGCATCCAGCTGCCCCAGGTCAGATGTTCGATCTTCACGCCGAGGCCGGTCGAATCCTGGGTGCCGAAACGGCACCATTCAGATCCGACGCAGGTCTTCACCGTGCGCAGCGCCTTGCCATAGGCGTGGCCGGAGACCATGCCTGCGGCGTTTAGATCCGCCCAGATCGAAGGCAGATCCTCCTTCCTGATCCCGAACAGATCGATCCGTTGACCGCCCGTTACCTTGACCGTGCGCGCGCCGTATTTCTCCGCCGCGTCGGCGATCGCGCGCAATTCCTTGGGATTGGTCAACCCGCCCCACATGCGCGGGACAACCGAATAGGTGCCGTCCTTCTGGATATTGGCGTGCAGCCGTTCATTGACGAAGCGGCTCTTCTGATCGTCGATATATTCGCCCGGCCACGCACAGAGCAGATAGTAATTGAGCGCGGGGCGGCAGCCGGCACAGCCATCCGGGGTGGTCCAATGCAGTTCCTGCATCACTTGCGGGATTTCCTTGAGCTCCTTCTCGAGGATCAGGCGCCGCACGTCATCATGGGTAAAGCTGGTGCATTTGCACAGTGTGGTCGGCCCGGTTTGCACATCGTCGCCCAGAGTGAGTGCAAGCAGGCTCTCGACCAATCCCGTGCAGCTGCCGCAGCTGGCTGATGCCTTGCACTGCGAACGAACCGCGGCGAGGCTGTTTGCGCCCGCCTTTATCGTGGCAACGACCTTGCCTTTGGAAACGCCGTTGCAACCGCAGATCTCTGCATCGTCCGCCAGGGCGGCAACGGCGGCGTTAGGGTCCGCCAGGGCGCCTCCGGACGCATAGGCCTGGCCGAAGATCAAAGCCTCGCGGATATCGGCAATATCCTCGGCCTTCTTCAGCAGGTCGAAATACCAGCTGCCGTCGGCGGTATCGCCGTAGAGCACGGCGCCGATTACCTTGCCGCCTTGCACCACCACGCGCTTGTAGATGCCGCGAGCGGCGTCGCGCATCACGATATCCTCGCTGCCATCCCCGCCCGAGAAATCGCCGGCGGAAAAGACATCGATCCCCGACACCTTGAGCTTGGTGGATGTGACCGAACCGGAATAGCCGGTCGGATTGCCAACCAACCCGTCCGCCAGTGCGCGGCACATCTCCCACAGCGGCGCGACCAGGCCATAACAGGCGCCGCGGTGCTGTACGCATTCTCCCACTGCCAGGATCGCCGGGTCCGATGTGACCATATGATCGTCGACCACGATTCCGCGCTCAACCTCCAGCCCGGCCCCTTTGGCAAGCTGGACGTTCGGCCGGATGCCGACGGCCATCACCACGATGTCGGCAGGAATCGTCGCGCCCATCCTTGAGTAGCACGCCCGCAACGTGCCCATCCTTTTCCAGGATCGCTTCGGTATCGGCGCCGGTCAGGATGGTCTGGCCGCGCCGCTCGAGTTCTTCCTTCAGGAGCCAGCCCGCCGCTTCGTCGAGCTGGCGCTCCATCAGCGTGGGCATCAGATGAACGACGGTGACCTTCATTCCCCGGAGACTGAGGCCATGCGCCGCCTCCAGCCCGAGCAGGCCACCGCCGATCACCACCGCATCGCCGCCCGCTTCCGCGGCGGCGAGCATCTTGTCCACGTCGTCGAGATCGCGAAAAGTCACCACCCCGGGCAAATCCTTGCCTGGCACCGGAATCATGAACGGATCCGAGCCAGTGGCGATCAGCAATCGGTCGTAAGGCTCAACCCGGCCCGAAGCGGAAACGACAGCCTGCCGCTCGCGATCGATATGAGTGACAGGGTCGCCGGAGACCAGCGCAATCCCATGGGTCTCGTACCATTGCGCATCGTTGATCACGATCTCGTCGAACGACTTCTCGCCCGCGAGAACCGGCGAAAGCATGATCCGGTTATAATTGACCCGGGCTCGGCGCCAAAGATCACGATGTCGTAAAGTCCGGGCTCGCGCTCGATTATTTCCTCGACTGCACGGCACCCTGCCATGCCATTGCCAATCACAACCAGGCGTTCGCGCTTGTCGTCTTCGCTTTGCGCCTTGTCGAAGCTCGCAGGTGCATTCACTTTCTCGTTCCTCCGGCCCCGCAGGGCAAAAAGCGAACGCAAAAAAGCCGCCAAGTCAGGTCCGGAAGGACTTAACTGGGCGGCGCCATTGCCACGCTATGTTGATTTAGTTCGGCGTTGCGCTGTCTCGCCCAACGATGGGCGGCGCGATTCCGTTGACTCCTGATTACCAGATTCGGTCAGCAGGCGGCAAGGTCTATTTTGCAGTGCAGCAATCGATAGGGGGCATCCGCCCTACCAACTCTTGTAGGGCAAGAACTTGCCCGACATGACAACCTTGATCCGGTCCCCCTTGGGATTGGGCACGAACTCGATATCCATGTCGAAATCGATCGCGCTCATGATCCCATCGCCTGCTTTTTCTTGCACCAGTTCCTTGAACGCTTCTCCGAACACGCCAGTGATTTCGTACCAGCGATAGATGCACGGATCGGTCGGCACGACCCGGGGGAAATCCTTGGTAGGATATTCGGTCAGCACTATGGCTGCTTCGTCCGGAAGCTCCAGCAGTGCGGCAACTTTCTTCGCTGCCTCCGGAAGCAAGCTGTTCATGCCGAGGCAGGCCGAGGTGGCAAATACTTCGCTGAGGCCCGCCGCCGCTGCAATGTCCGCCCATTTGATCTGCTTTTCACGCATTGCGCCGCGGATCATCGTGGTTACGTCTGCCTTGGTCATCATCGGTGGATCTCCTGTTGCGTGGTGAGGGGGCGTTCGGCGGCCATGGGCCGTGTGAGAAGCGAAACGAGCAGCGCCGCGGCCAGCGCGGCGGCGATCAATTGCCAGCTTCGCACCGATCCGCGCTGAAGCAGCGGAACCGGCTGGGGCGATGCAAGCGAACGGTTGGGCTTCGCGAGGTCGACGACGAATTCGGACAATTCGGCATATCGCCGCGCCGGATCGACCGCGACCGCCTTGGCAATCGCGGCGTCCATCCAGTCCGGCACGTCCGGATTGTGCTGTGTGACGGGCGTATAAACCAGCTTGCGCAGAGCGCCGCCGCTAGCGGCCCCTGCGGCGCGCGGACCGTATGGCAGATGTCCGGTGAGCATCTGGTAGGTGATGACGCCCAGAGAAAAGAGATCGCTACCCGCAGTTGCCTCATAGCCGCGATAAATCTCCGGCGCGGAATATTGCATCGTTCCGGCAAAGGCGGCGTCGAGTGCGTGGAGTGCCAATTCATCGAGCCCCGCCACTTGTACCGAGCCGAAATCGATGATCTTCAGCCGTCCATCGCCATCCAGCAGGATATTGTGCGGTCTCAGGTCGCGGTGGATCATTTCGCGGCGGTGCATGGCGTGCAGAGCGCTGGCGATCTGCTTCACGAAATCGCGGACCACCGTCAGTTCGGGCAGAGGATGATCGAGCAACCAGCCATGCAGGCTCTGGCCTTCGACATATTCGCTGACAGAGAACGCATGGCGTCTGTTGCGCAACAGTGGCGGCGCCGAGAGCAGGCCCGGATGATTGAGCCGCCGCATGGCCCATTCCTCGACCAGCAAAGAGGTCAGCGCTTCCGGCTCTTGCGCCAATTCGGTAGACAGGACTTTCAAGGCGGCGATCTGTCCGCTTTCCAGGTCCTCGACTTGATAGACATGGCTGCGGCTGCCCGAATGGATTGTCCGAAGCACACGGTAGCCTTCGAACACCTCGCCCTGGGCCAGGAGTGGCGCGGGCAGGAATTCCGCCTCGCCGCCTAGCAGTTCCTCAATCCCCCAGTCCGAGAGACCATCCACTCGAACAAGCTGCACTGTCAGATTGTCTTCGCTGCCTGCGGCAAGCGCAGTTTCCACTATCGACAATGCTGCGGAGCTGAGCGTCTCAACGCGAGCGACAATGTCCATGATGATATCGTCATTCACGAACTCATGCACGCCGTCGGTTGTGACGACGAAGAGGTCACCCTCTGAAACCGAAACGTGCCGATAGTCTATTTCCACATTGCGGTTCACGCCCAGGGCGCGGCCGAGATAACTTTGTCCTCCGCCCAGGTAGACACGGTGCGGCTCAGTCAGCCGCTCGGCCCGGCCCTGGACGATACGCAGGATTTGCGCATCGCCGACATGAAACAGATGTGCGCTGCGCCCTTTCAGAACCAGCGCCGAAAAAGTGCAGATGAGCCCCTGTTCGCGCTCTCCCTCCGATTGGGCGATGCCCTGCTCACGCCGGTTCTGCGCAAACATCCAGCTGTTGGCGGCAGCGATCACGCGTTCGCCGGAAGTCCTCACAGACCAGGCCGGCGAGGTGCAATAATAGTCGGTCAGGAAGCTTTTCACCGCGGTTTCGGCTGCGGCAGCGCCTTGAGCGCTCGTGCTGATGCCGTCGGCAATGCACATGGCGATGCCCTTGGCTGCCAGGTCGGCGCCCTCCGGCTGGAGGACGCCGTGAAAGTCCTGATTCTCCGCTTTCGCGCCTGCCGTCGAATATTGGCCGAGCGAGATTTGAAGCTGGCTCTTCACCTTGGCAGGCGCAGGGGGAGGAATCGCATCCGTCACACACTCCCTCCCTCGCGTAGCGGGATCCACCGGAAACTCAGGCCGCAACCTTGAGGTTCGCTGCCGTGCGGCTTGGGCGGGTCCGGATATGGGTGGTGTAGAGCGTCAGACCGGTGAAGGTCAGCCCGCCGACCAGATTGCCAAGCACGGTCGGGATTTCGTTCCACCAGAAATAGTCGCCGAGCGAGAATTCGCCGCCCATCATCAGTGCCGTGGGGAACAGGAACATATTCACGATCGAATGCTCGAACACCATGTAGAAGAACAGCATGATCGGCATCCACATGGCGATCACCTTGCCGCTGACCTGAGTCGAGATCATCGCCCCGACGACGCCGGCCGAAACCATCCAGTTGCACAGCATGCCGCGCACGAAGATCGTCATCCATCCAGCAAAGCCGTATTCGGCATAGCCGAGCGTACGCGCCACGCCGATACCGGCGAGCTTCTGCCCCACTTCGCTCGGTTCGACCGAGAAGCCATAAGTAAAGTAGACTGCCATCATGAACGCGGTAGTGAGCGCGCCGGCGAAATTGCCGCAGAACACTAGCCCCCAATTGCGCAGCACGCCGGACCAGCTGCACCCCGGGCGCTTGTCCCACACGGCGAGAGGGCAGAGCACGAACACGCCGGTCAGCAGATCGTATCCGAGCAGGTAAAGCATCACGAAGCCGACCGGGAACAGCACCGCGCCGGCCAGCGGCTGCCCGGTCTGGACGTTGATCGTCACCGCGAAAGCGGCTGCGAGCGCCAGTGTCGCCCCCGCCATGTAGGAACGGATCAGTGTGTCCCTGGTCGACATGAGAATCTTCGATTCCCCCGCGTCGACCATCTTGGTCACGAATTCACTTGGTGCGAGATAGGACATTGCAGTTTCCCCTTTCGTCAGAAGCCGTATTCGGCCTGGAGCCAGAACTTGTCGGTATCGACGCCGAAGCCATCGGCGTTGTAGGCGGCGTATTTCGCGAGCAGCGCGACCGGGCCGAGCTTGAAGCCCAGCGAGACGTCGAACTCGTCGCCGTAATCGGCGCCGCCGAAATCGGCCTCGAACTTGTGGTAGGTGGCATTGAGCGCCAGGCCCGGCAGCGCCTTGACCGCGCTGAATTTATACCCGGCGCTGGCATAGTAATCGCGCAGCCCCGTGGCCGGCGTCGTGAGGAACGTGTCGGCCCAGCCGTTGAAGGCATGCAGCGTGGCCAGCGGGGTCTGGAACGCGGCGAACCCGCCATCGCTACCCAGTTCCTCGTAACCTGCCTTCAGACTGAAATTCTTGATGCCCAGGCCGGCTTCGAGATTGTAATACTCAGCCGAATAATCAGTGGGGTTGCCGCCCATATCGGACTGCACGGCGAAGCTCCCCAGCAATTCGAGCTTGAGCGCGCTGCCGAGCGGAAGGCTGCCCGAAGCGGTGAAGCCGAATGTCTGGCTCGAGAAGGCCAGCCGCGTGTCGTAATCGACCAGATAGGCAAAAGCAGTGAGCTTGACCGGTTTTACATCTGCCGCAGCATTGAGCAGCACGATGTCGCCGTCGAAATACTCGTTCGGGCTGTAAACGCCATATATTGTCCGTTGAGAGATCGCATAGGTCGCATCCAGCGCGACATGGCCAAACTTCGCCTCCCCGCGTACCGCGTCGAATGTCTGTTCGTTCTGGCGCCAGCCGACATTGCCGACGAAGCGCGCATTGTCGAGGATGATGCGCTGACGCCCGACGGTCAGGCCGAACCCACCTTGCCTGTAGGCTAGCTGCAGCCGGTTCAGTTCGATGTTCTCGGGATCGGCAACGATCGAATAGGGCTCTGCCCCATTGCCCGGCAAAGTGTCGTTGAAGTCGTCGATAAACGGCAAGGTACCTTCGCCTTCCGCGAGGAAGGAAAATCCGCCTGCCTTCACTTCCGCGCCCAGCCGCAGGCGCATGGTCACCGCGTCGGCATCCTCCAGCGCATTGTCCTGGCTGACGTTTTCATAACGCAGCCGTGCGGCAAGCATCGGGTCCAACGTGATACCATCGCCAATCGCTATGGGATCGCCCGTGCCTGCGATTGCGGGATTGGCCCAGGCGATGCTCGAAACAGCCGCCAGAACGAGAAATTTGAAACGCATATTTGTTTACCCCCCTGCTCAGGGCGCGTGCGGCCCTGCCCGTCCATCGAACGAGTTGAGAGGCGAGCGTCATTGCCCGCCGGCTGCCGGTTTGCCCGGCTGGGTCAGTGTTTTCGCGGGGTCGGCGCCATTGCCGCCCCGGCCTCTCCCAAGGCGGTCAGGCTGCTTGCGCGGCCGGTCCGTGATCGTACTCGGCCAGGAAATGCAGCACTTCCTGCCGGTATTGATAGAATTTCGGATGCTCGAGCAGCGCCTTGCGATCGCGCGGGCGCGGCAGGTCGACCTCCAGGATCTTGCCGATCGTGGCATTGGGCCCGTTGGTCATCATCACCACCCGGTCCGCCAGCAGAATCGCCTCATCCACATCATGCGTCACCATGATCGCGGTGACCTTGGTACGGTTCCACACTTCGACCAGCACGTCCTGCAGGTCCCACCGCGTCAGGCTGTCGAGCATGCCGAAAGGCTCGTCCAGCAGCAGCAGACGCGGGCTCAGCGCGAAGGCGCGAGCGATGCCGACGCGTTGGCGCATGCCGTTCGACATTTCCGCCGCGAGCTTGTCCATCGCATCGCCCAGGCCGACCCGGTCGAGATAATATTCCACGATATCGCGCCGCTCGCCCCGCGATGCATGGCGGATAGACTCGCTCCACCCCGAGCGCGACGTTCTGCCGTGCGGTGAGCCAGGGCATCAGGCTGGGTGCCTGGAACACCACGGCCTTGTCTGGCCCGGCAATGTCGATCTCACGATTGTCCAGCACGATGCCGCCGGCTGATATCGCATTGAGGCCCGCGGCCATCGTCAGGACAGTCGACTTGCCGCAGCCCGAATGGCCGATCAGCGTGACGAACTCGCCCTTGTTCATCAGCAGGTTGAAGTCCTCGACCACAGTCAGCTGGCCCTTTGGGCGTGGGATAGATCTTCTTGAGTTTGTAGAATTCCAGATAGCGGTTTTCGACCGCGCTCTGTGCAGCCTCACGGTAAGCCTGCGGAGGCGGCGCGAGGTCGAGCGGAGCGATATTCGGCAGATCTACGATTGCTCCCGCCTACGCTTGCCGAAGCGTTGTTCAGCCCGCCGAGATAATCGACGATCCGCTTGCGCAGATGCTGGTAGGTCACATTTTCGTTCACAGCCTCGCGATCACGCGGGCGATCGATATCGACTTCGAAAATCTGGCCGATCCGCGCCGCGGGTGCCGGGGTAAGCACCGCGACGCGGTCGGCCAGCAACAACGCCTCATCTACATCGTTGGTAACGAGGATGATTGTGCGCCGTTCCTCCTTTCGAATACGTTCGATCTCATCCTGCAGCTTGGCCCGGGTAAGCGCGTCGAGCGCGGAGAGCGGCTCGTCGAGCAGCAGGATCTCCGGCTCCATCGCCAAGGCGCGGGCCACTGCCACGCGCTGGCGCATCCCGCCGGAAAGCTGGGCCGGCTTGCGGTCCATCGCGTGGCCTAGCCCGACCAGTTCGACCTTCTGCTTCACCAGCGCCGCGCGCTCGGCGGCAGACTTGTCCTTGTGGACCGCATCCACCGCCAGCGACGACATTTGCTTCCACAGTGAGCCAGGGGAACAGCGAATAGGACTGGAACACCAGCCCGCGATCCTTGCCGGGCCCGTCGATCGCTTCGCCCTTGAGCAGGATCTCGCCAGCGTCGGGCTCCACCAGCCCGGCGATGGCGGAGATCAGCGTGGTCTTGCCCGCGCCGGAAAAGCCCAGGATGGCGATGAATTCGCCCTTCGCGCACATCGAGGTCGATGCCCGCCAGCACGTCGCGTCCTGTCGCCGGACTTGCCGGTGTAGGCTCTTGGTGACGCCCTTGAGGGAAAGGATGGCGGTTCGCTTCGCGGCATCCGCAGTCTGGCCCTTCCATCAGATCCGGTGGTTCGCGGATGCGAGCGCCTGCAGGCCATCATGATCCGGTCGAGCACCGAAGCCGATCAAGCCGATCACGATCACCGCGAACATGATCCGCGCCAGGCTTTGCGAACTGCCGTTCTGGAATTCGTCCCACACGAACTTGCCGAGGCCGGGGTTCTGCGCGAGCATTTCCGCCGCGATCAGCACCATCCAGCCCACGCCCAGCGACAGGCGCATGCCGGTGAAGATATAGGGCAGCGAACTGGGCAGGACGAGCTTGGTCAGCTTGGCGAACCAGCCCAGCTTGAGCACGCGGCCGACATTGAGCAGATCCTTGTCGATCGAGCTGGTGCCGACGGCCGTGTTGATCAGCGTCGGCCAAAGCGAACACAGCATCACCACCAGGGCGGAGATGACGAAAGCCTTGGGCAGGAGCGGATCGGCGCTGCTGATCATGGCCGAAATCACCATGGTCACGATCGGCAGCCAGGCGAGCGGACTGACTGGCTTCATGATCTGCACCAGCGGATTGATCGCGGCGTTGAACGCTTGGGCGACAGCCCGCAGACGAGACCGATCGGAACTGCGACCAGATGGTCGCCAGGAAGAAGCCCAGCGCCACGGTTTCGAGCGAGGTGACGATCTGGTCGAGAAAGGTTGGCGGCCCGGCATATTCGAAATCCTGCACCGCGCCCGGATTGCCCGCTGCGATTGCCGCCTCATTGCGCGCCGACTGATCGGCATAGAACTGCGCTTCGGCGTCCTTCGCTGCACTCCATTCGTCATAGAGTGCGGCGCCCTGCTCCGCGACTTCCACCGGCCCTGGCAGCGAGCCGAGCGAAGTATCCACCTGCGGCGCCAGCGCGGCCCAGAGAGCCACGAAGGCGAGAATGCCGATCAGCGGGCCAGATCAGCTCGCGCGAATAGCCCGCCAGCTTTGCGGCCAGAGGATTTGGCTTCTTCGGCGGACTAACCGAGGCTGCCTCGGACTTGGTATCGTTTGCGGCTGACAAGGCGGCCAGTTCCTCCCGGGTCGTTTCCGTCTTGTTCAAACTGGCATAGGCAGTGGCCATATCGCTACTCCTGAGTTGTCCGCTATCGCTGCCGCTTAGCTTCCGCTGATGCCGGCGGCTGTCACCTTCTGGCCCTGCTTGAGGCCGATCTTGAACTTGGCGAGATAGGCGTTGGGCTGCTTCCCGTCATAAGTGATGCCGTCGATGAAACCGCTCTGTTCGCCGCGCGGAAACCATCGGTTTCTGGGACGCTGTCGGCCGGGATCGATCCGGCTTCGACCAGCTTCTTCGCTGCCGCGAGGTAGAGATCGGGCCGATAGACCGCCTTGGCGGTGTCGAAATACCACTGATCGGGCTTGTCTTCGGCAATCTGGCCCCAGCGGCGCATCTGCGTGAGGTACCAGATCGCGTCCGAATAGAACGGGTAGCCGGCGTATTTGTCGAAGAAGATGTTGAAGCCTTCGGCGTGCGCGCGTATCGCCCGGCTCGAAAGTGAACTTGCCGGTCATCGACGCCGCGATCACCTTCGCATCCGCACCGACATAATTCGGAATGCGACAGGATCTTGCACCGCCTCGGCGCGGTTGGCGCCATCTTCGGCATCGAGCCATTGCTGCGCCTTGATGATGCGCGCGCAGCAGGGCCTGGCAGTGGTCGCCGGATATCTTGTCTGGCAAAGTCCTTGCGTCAGGCCGAGCACCTTCTCCGGATTGTCGTTCGGCAGATTTCGTCATCGGTGATCACCGGCACGCCGATCTTCTTGAACACGGCGGCCTGGTTCCAGGGTTCGCCTACGAATAGCCTTCGATCGTGCCGGCCTCGAGCGTTGCGGGCATCTGCGGCGGCGGCGTGACCGACAGTTGCACGTCGGCACCGGTCACGCCGGCTACGTCGCCACGGCTGGTAGAAGCCGGGATTGAGCCCGCCTGCCGCCAGCCAGTAGCGCAGCTCGTAATTGTGAGTGCTGACCGGGAAGACCATGCCCATGTTGAACGGCTTGCCCTGCTGCTCGAAGCTAGCGACCACCGGCTTGAGCGCCGAGGCCGAAATGGGATGCTTGATCTTGCCATCCGGCCCCTTGGGCAGATCGGCGCTTGATCTGGTCCCAGACCTTGTTCGAAAGCGTGATCGCATTGCCGTTCAGGTCGAGGCTGAGCGGTGCGATCAGTTCGGCCTTGGTGCCGATAGCCGATCGTCGCGGCGAGCGGTTGGCCGGCGAGCATATGCGCGCCGTCAAGCTGCCCGCCGATCACGCCGTCGAGCAGCACCTTCCAGTTGGCCTGCGGCTCCAGCGTGACGTTGAGCCCTTCCTCGGCGAAGAAGCCCTTCTCCTTGGCGATCGCCAGCGGCGCCATGTCGGTCAGCTTGATGAAGCCGAGCTTGAGGTTGGGCTTTTCGATCGCGCCATCGAGCATCTTGGCGTGCCGCTACCGTGTCCCCGCCGGCGGCTTCCTCTGCCTGAACCGCAGGCCTGCCAGCGCAAGGCCGGCCAGAATAGCCGCGACCATCCCGCGCCGATCGAATTTGAAACCTGCAACCTTGTTGATCCGCCCCATCTCGCATCGATCCGTTTGCTCAGCGCACAACGCAAAAAACCGCCTCGACAGACCCCTGAACAGGACCAGATCGGGCGGCACCGTTGCCACGCAATGTTGAAATCAATCCGGCCAGCTTTTGCGATCGCCCTCCATCGGGCGTGCTTTCCGGATGGACAGGCTACTAACCGATTCGCCGCTTCCGCGTAAAGCGCTTTTTGCAGTGCAGCATCGAAAACTCGCTCACGACAGGCCGGCGAGATAGCCGGGGATGTCATCGGGATCGAACACGCGTCCGTCGAAAAAACTGTTTTCCGACAATACCATATCGCCCTGCTGGGCGGTCACGGAGGTGAGCTGGCGATACGCTTCCTTCGACCTTCGAACTGGCGCCCGGCAAGATGTCTCCGGTGCCTTTTAGCGCACTGCGGTACACATCCGGGCGGAACACCCGGCCTGCCGCGCGTGCGTCCTGCGGCCGAATATGCCAGGCCGTCCCAGCGCACCATCTGGGTGTAGAGCCACTCGGCCTGGCTGACCCAGGGGAAGTTCGCCGCCTCGCGATACTGGAACATGAAATCCGAATAATGGATCGGCTCGCCGCCCTGCTTCAGCACCAGCCGGTCGGAGATCGCATGCCGGATCAATCCGGCATTGCCGTCGAGATATTCGCTGCGCGCCAGGAATGGCCGCGTTGGCGTCCCAATTCTCCGGATCGACGAAGTGCTCCCCGGCCCTGCGCATGGCCCGGATCAGCGCCTCGACAGGCCGGCCGGCGATCCTCCAGCACCGGCTCGCGCATGGCCAGCACCTTTTCCACTCCGCGCCGCCAGATCTGCGCTGTCGCCAGCACGATGGCGCCCACGCCGCGTTCCACCGCAACGCTGTTCCACGGCTCGCCCACGCAGGCGCCGTCGATCTCGCCGCTGGCGAGTGCATCGGCCACGAATGGCGGAGGAATCGTGACTATTTCGACGTCTTCATCGGGCCGGATGCCGCAAGCCGCGAGCCAGTAGCGCAGCATGTAATTGTGGCTGGAATAGCGATGAACCACGCCGAAACGCAGCCGCTTGCCTTGAGCGGCCAGCGCATGCACTTCGATCAGCCAGCTTCGCCCCGACCGTCTCGATATCGCCCAGCTCGCTGCCCGGCGCGATCCGCTCGGCGAGGTCGTTGCGCAGCGTGATGGCATTGCCGTTAAGGCCAAGGACGAACGGCGCCGCGAGCGGCTGCGCCGGCCTGCCCTGTCCGAGCGTAGTGGCGATCGCCAGCGGGGCCAGCATATGGGCCGCGTCGCTATGGCCATAAAGCAACCGGTCGAGCACCGTCGCCCACGATATGTCGCGCACGAAGCGCAGCGAAAGCCCTTCCTCTTCGGCGAAGCCGTATTCGTGGGCGAGGATCGGCAAGCAGGCATCGACCAGCGGCAGGAAACCGATAGTCAATTCTTCACTCATGCCGGGTCTTCCACACCGATCAATCTCCCATCAATTCATGCGCGGTGACCACGGCATCGGCAATCTCGGCAATCCGCTTGCTGGATTGCATCGCCTTCTTGCGCAGTTCGGCATAGGCTTCGGGCTCCGTGATGCCGCTTGCTGTCCATCAGGATGCGCTTGGCGCGATCGATCGTATCGCGCTCCGCAAGCTTGCCCTTCGCTTCGGCCAGGTCTGCCTGCAAGCCGGGCGAAGGCATTGAAGCGCGTTACCGCGAGATCGAGCAGAGGCCGGATGCGCGGCGCCGCGAGCCCGTCGACAACGTAAGCGGAAACCCCCGCATCGATCGATGCGGCGATCGAGTGATCGTCCGCCTCGTCCACGAACATCGCGATCGGCCGTGCGAGGGCTTGGCTGACCACGAAATATTCTTCGAGAACGTCACGCGAAGGATTGCCGAGGTCGATCAGGACGACGTCTGGCGCGATATCCTCAATCCGCGCGAGCAGCGCCTTGCGTTCGGTCAGCACGAATATCTCGCAGCCGTCCAGCTCCGCCAGGCCTTCCTCGATGATCGAGGCGCGAGCCGCGCTTTCGTCGACGATGGCGATCCGCATTTACTTATATTGCGGCGCACAATTGGCATGTGCAAGCGCTCACTTGCCGATTTGAGAGATATCGCCAGAGAAAGCGCCGATGATTGTCCGGTTTTCCGCTCACCGTTGCGCCTGTGCACCGGTTGCGCGTATATTGACGCATGGCCGACGCTCCTCTCCTGAAGATAAAGCTTCAGATCATGTGTGGCAGCGAAATTGCCATGGGGCCCGGCAAAGCCGATCTGCTCGATGCCATCGATCAGGCAGGCTCCATATCTGCAGCGGGCCGCGCACTGGGAATGAGCTATCGCCGCGCGTGGAATTTGGTCGACGTGATGAACCGCTGTTGGCGTGAGCCGCTCGTCGCCGCCGTCCCGGGAGGCTCGGCAGGAAGCGGGGCGCAGATAACTCAGTTCGGCCGCAAGATCCTGAGCCATTACCGGAGCCTGCAAGCCCATGCGAGCGAAGCGGCCAACGGTACCGACTGGACGCAAATGGAGCAGGTCATTTTAACCGCGCCAAGGGAACGTCAAAGCAACTGATCACTCGATTTCGACAATTGTCTCGGCCAAGCGATCGACTTCCGCGCGATCATGACTGACATAAAGTATCGGAATCGAGAGTTCATCGCGAATGCGCTCGATCAGGCTCATGATCTCTCCGCGCCGCGCCGCATCGAGCGAGGACAGCGGCTCATCCATCAGCAGGAAACGCGGCCCCGCCAGCAAGGCGCGACCGATCGCCACGCGCTGCGCCTCTCCGCCGGAAAGCGTATGCGGCATCCGATCGAGCAAATGCCCGATGCCGAGAAAGCCAACTGCGACATCGAATTCCAGCCGCCGCCTCTCGGGCGGCGCGAGCTTCCATCCGAACAGTAAGTTCTCACGCACTTTTCGGTGAGGGAACAGCCGGCCATCCTGAAAGATATAGCCGCAGTTTCGGTGCTCCGGCGGAACGTCAATCGCCGCCTCGCTGTCGAACAAGACCTTATCCGCAACGGCAATCCGCCCTCTTGCAGGGCGCAGGAGCCCAGCAATCATGTCGAGCATACTGGTCTTGCCCGCACCTGACGGGCCAAACAGCGCTGTCAGGCCTGACGAGGAAGAGAATGACTTGGCGATCATGCGATCGCCTCGCTTCACACCCACATCGACTTCAAAGGACATGCCCGCCTCCTCGATGCGAGCTGCGCCGAACCAGCCACTCCGAAATCGCAAGCGCCGCAATCGACAGCGCAACAGCCAGAATAGCGAGACGAGCAACGGCATCCTCACCGCCCGGCACTTGCAACGCGGTATAGATCGCAAGCGGCAAAGTGCGCGTTTCGCCCGGAATGTTGGAAACGAAAGTGATCGTCGCACCAAACTCGCCGATGGAGCGGGCGAAGCCCAGGACCATCGCGGCAAGAACGCCGGGCATGGCCAGGGGCAGCGTCACTGCAAAGAAGGTGCGCCAAGGCCCTGCACCAAGCGTGCGCGCGGCAGACTCAAGCCGGGGATCGACGGCTTCGAGTGACAGGCGAATAGCGCGAACCATCAAGGGGAGAGCCATGATTGCAGCAGCGAGCGCCGCACCAGTCCAGCGGAACATCAATGTGAAGCCGAAAACGCGGTTCAGCATGCTCCCCACTGGCCCGCTATTGCCAAACGCCAGCAGCAACAGCCAGCCGGTTACGACGGGGGGCAAGACGAGAGGCAAATGCACTAGCGCATCGAGCAGGAACCTTCCTGGGAACCGTAGCCTGGAAAGAATCCAGGCAAGAGCGAACGCAACCGGCACCATCGCGGCAATAGCTACCCCGCCGACCTTCAGCGACAGAATGACAATCGCGATCTCTTCGGTAGTCAACAACCGTTCGGCCTTCAGTTTGGCGCGGCGAAGCCGAAACGGCGGAAGATTGCTTCTCCGCGTTCGGAGAGAAGAAATAGCCGAAAGCTCTCGGCGTCCGGATTGGTCGAGCTCTTGAGCTTGGCTATCGGGTAAATGATCGGATCATGCGAACCCGGCGGGAATCGTCCAACGACCGCGACATCCGGATCGGCCATCGCATCCGTTGCGTAGACGATACCAAGGGGCGCTTCTCCGCGGCTCACCAAGGCCAATGCAGCGCGAACGTTTTCCGCAGTGGCGATTCTTTGCGAGACGCCTTCCCATACCCCGAGGTTGACGAGCGCTTGCTTGCCATAACGGCCGGCTGGAACAGCGTCAGGATCGGCCATCGCCAGACGCCCCTCGCCCAGCAGCGTCGTCAATGCGAAGCCAGGCGCAATCTCAATCGCCTCAGGCATTGCAGCGGGAGCAATGAGCACCAAACGGTTGCTCAGGAAATCGGAGCGAGAAGAAGGCTCGATGAGACCTTTGCCCTCAACCTCATTCATCCACTTTTCGTCCGCCGAGATGAACAAGTCCACTTGCGCACCCGCTTCGATCTGGCGTGCAAGCGCAGAAGTCCCCGCAAAAGAGAGGACAGGCCGCTTGTTTCCCTCTGCAACCCATTCATTGGACGCGGCCTCCAATGCTTCCTGAAGGCTCGATGCGGCGAGTACTAAAGGACCTTCATTCCTTTCGGCTTGCGACGCGCAACCGACCAAGGGCAACATCATCAATGCGCAAAGCCAAATCAGCGCAAAGCGCATTACCGATCTCCATCAAGCTATGTCTGGCTATATATAGCTTCATCGCTATAGAAAACCCTCAAAAGCGAAAGCAAGACTGCCTCCTGGGGTTTGCAGGCATAATGTCCGTTCAGTTGTGGCCCATCATTTCGGAAGCGCCCCGTTGTCCATTGCCCAATTCATCGGCGGCGGCCCCCAATCCTGGGCGATCGGAGCCAGCTTGAACAGACGCCGCGCGTTGCCGCCCAGCACCAGCTTCTTCTGTCCAAAGGTCAAACGATCGGAATGGAGCAGGTAGTTGAGATTATCGCTGTAACTGATGCCGCGCCGCCGTGGCCGCTCTCCCCGAGGCAAATTGGCAGTGCGCAGCCGCGTGTAATCGCTGCCCCACATCACACGGTCATGGCCGAATGCCGCGAACATTCGGTCAAGATTGGGCCAGACATCAGCGTATGGAAAATTCTCCCGCGACAACAGCGGCGCTCCGCACAGTTTCACATGAACATTGGGGTATTGCGCCAATGCGAGCAGATCCTCGAACGGCTCCCAACTCATCATTTCCGGCGGCGAGACAGGATGCTGAGCAACGCCGATATGGTCGATTATCAGTGTGAGGTTTGGATATCTCTCGGCCACACCTGCCATCTTGGCGCACGCGCCATGGGTCGAATTGAACATTGGCAGCCCGGCCGCTTCTGCTGCAGCGTAGAGCGGCTCATAGGCACCCTGTTCGAACTCTGGCCGTATTTTTGCGGTAACGAAGTCGGCTACCAGTGCGCGTCCTGCAACCATCGCGGGATGCGCCCGGATGCGGCGAACTTCCGAAGCGATATCCGGGTGCGCCATGTTGAAGGTGTGAACGCCCGGGAAGCGGCCCGGGTAACGCTTGTGCGCAAGTTCGATGAAGTTCTCACTTGTGACCGCCAGCGCAATGTCTACGCCGCCTGCGTCCATCGCTTCGCGCGCCAGTTCTACCTGCCAGAGGCTGATATCGTCCTTGATGCTCTCATCGATTCGCCGCCCTAACGTCGGTTCGTGAATTTGCGCGTCGATAATTTCGAGTGCCTCCAGATTGCCGGAATACTCAGCGTCGGAGCCTGCGGAGGCGGCACTCTGAAGAGAAGGAGCGGCTATTGCCTGTGTAGGCTGAATTCAACCGCGCGAGGAGCGCAAGCGGCGGAAAACTCACCACAGCGCGTCTTGATATACCAGCCATCATCCCCCTCCGTTCTGCGGGTTTGACATCGCCCCCAGCACCACTGCCTTGCCGCCCGCGCTACGTCATAGCGCACTCACTTCGCAAGAAGCAGGCGTCAATATTCAAAGGAAAAAGTAACAGACGTAGTCTTGGCTGGCTAAATTAAACTCGCAAGAATTAGTTCTTCCTGGGGCCGGGAAACAACCAGGAACAACACTCCAATGGCGCATTTCGGTGCGACAAGAGAGTTCGCATATTTCGTTAATTCTCAAGTAGAACTTTGTACCAACTCGGGCCGAGCCCTACAGCGCCATACCAAGTAACAAATTCTTAGGGACATATGCCTATCAGCCGACCTTGAAAGGCTGGGGCAATATGACTCGCAAAGGCTTCCAACATCTAGCTGAATATCGCCGTATCCTGCGCGATACGTCGGGCAACGTGGCAATTATCGCTGCGGGGGCGCTGATCCCGCTAATGGCGCTGATTGGCGGCGGCGTGGATACAGGCCGCGCCTATATGGCCAAGACGCAGCTGCAAGCGGCTTGCGACGCCGGTGTGCTGGCCGGCCGCAGGGCCATGGGCGAGAGCGGCGAATATGCCGACGATGAAAAAGCCAAAGCGGAGAAGATGTTCGATTTCAACTTCGACGCCGACGCGGTGACCGCGACGATGTCGAGTTTGAATCGGTCGATAATGTGGAAGGCCAGGTAACCGGCACCGCCACGGCGACCGTGCCGACTGTGGTAATGAAGATCTTCGGCAAGGAAACGCTGGATCTCACCACCCAATGCATGGCCGAACTGCAGATCGCCAATGCCGATGTCATGTTCGTGCTCGACACGACCGGTTCCATGGGCGGCACCCGCATTGCCGGGCTTCGCGATGCCGTGCGCGACTTTCACAAGACGATGAACGGCGCGATCAAGGACGAAAACACGCGCGTACGCTATGGCTTCGTGCCCTATTCGATGACTGTGAATGCGCAGGAACTCGTTGCAGAACGGCTCACTGCCCACCAGCTATTTCCGTGACGAGCTGAGCTATGAAACGCGCAAGGCGCAGTTCAACACCGTTGACCTACATCCCGACAGATCCAGACAACGAGAACTACCACCGAAACGAATACAAGTCAATACCAAAAATCCAACTGCCAAGATTGGGGCGGACAACATGGCGACAATCCGCATCATGTCAGCGGAAGCGCCCCGGAGGAAGTGTCACGAGAAAACCTATGCTTACGTCTCCGTACAAGAGCAACGAGCTGCAAGACGCTCGATGTCGGAACGTCGCGACACGACCTATGAATGACAGAGATATGGATTCACAAATTGGCGCTACGAAAAGATGACGTTCGAACACGTCTGACTTCAAGACTTCTACCAGTTCACGCCGTCGGCACTAATCGAAACAGATTTGCAGTCGGCATATGCACGACGTGCCCTACAGCACGATACACTAATACGTATGATGCTTCGAACTGGCCTCAAACAATGGCAGCAATTGCACGACATGGGCACCACCGCACCACGACATGGAATGGATGCATAGAGGAACGCAACACAGTAGACGATGCGACCTGGAACCCGGTGCCGAGCGATGCCTTCGATCTGGATCTCGACAGCGCCCACCACATCAGACGTACGCGCTGGAGCCCGATGTGGGACGAGGTCACCTATCACCCGCAACAATACGACCTACGAAGACATCGACCATCGACCACTCGCAGCAATGCCGACATTCCGCATGCCCGGCACCGATGAAGCTGTTCACCGAAGTCGAACTTTCCGACGACGTCGAAAACATCCCGACCTGGCTTGACGACTATTTAAACGATCTTGTCGCCATGGGCAATACCTATCACGACGTCGGGATGATCTGGGGCGGACGCCTCTCCAGTTCGCGCGGCATCTTTGCCGCCAATGTGAACGCGGATGACAAGTCCGTCAGCCGGCATCTCATCTTCATGACAGACGGCAAGATGGAACCCAATATCGATGGGTACAATGCCTATGGGGTCGAGGAGGTTTCCAATCGAATTGCGCCCCTGGGGAGCAGCACTCTCACCGTCACTGCACGCCACACTGCCCGATTTTCTGGCTGCCTGCGATCTGGTCAAGGCGCAAGGTACAACCGTTTGGGTCATCGCTTTCGGCACGACGCTTACGAACGATATGAAGACCTGCTCAAGCAGCGGGCGCGCCTATCAGTCCGACAACACTGACGATTTGAAGAAGACGTTCAAGTTCATCGCTTCGCAAGTCGCCAATCTGCGGTTGGGCCAATGATGAACGGGAGGCACGGTTCCATGAGGCGGTTTGCGGCCCATCTGCGGAGCGACACGCGCGGCGCGACGATAGTGGAGTTCGCCTTTGCCGCACCGATCCTGATCCTGCTGCTCTGTGCAGCCTTCGATTTCGGCTACGCCATTTATGCCCGCGCCGTGCTCCAGGGCGCGGTGCAGGACGCCGGACGCGATGCCGGCCTCGAAACAGGCGCAACCAATTTGGCAGTCATCGACGCCTACGTTTTGGGACAGGTGCAAAATCTCGTCCCCAAGGGCTCCATCCTGACATCGCGCAAAAACTACCAGAGCTTCGAGGACGTTTCCAAGCCGGAAGACTTCATCGATGCGGATGGTGACGGTGAATATGACGAAACCGAATGCTTCACCGACGTGAACGAAAACGCGACGTGGGATGAAGATCGCGGGGAAAACGGCTTAGGCGGCGCCGACGACGTCGTGCTCTACACGGCTGTACTGTCTTACGACCGGATCATCCCCTTCTGGCGCATTCTCGGCGGAAACGCGAAAACCGAGATATCGGCGTCCACTACCCTGCGTAACCAGCCCTTCGGCGACCAAGCCCTGCGCAAAGAGGTGCAGATATGCCCACCACCCGCTTGAACAGCCTGCTGCGCCGGCTTCGCACGGAAGCCGCACGCCTCGCGCGGGACGATTCCGGCGTCGCGTTGATCGAACTCGCCTACACCTCGCCATTTCTGCTGATGCTCAGCATGGGCGGGATCGAGATTGCGAACTATTCGATCACACATATGCGCGTCAGCCAGATCGCCGTTTCGCTGGCGGACAACTCTTCGCGCGCGAAACAGGAAGTCGTTTCCGGCGTGCCTCGCATGCGCGAAGTCGACGTCAATGAAGCCTTCAGGGCCGCGCAGTTGCAGTCGACCGAACTCGATATCGAAAACAACGGCACGCTCATTCTCTCCAGCCTGGAAGTCAATGAAGACGGCGGCCAGTGGATACACTGGCAGCGCTGCTTCGGCGGCGGGGGATATTCCTCGAGCTACGGCGAAGAAGGCGACGGAGCAACCGGCACTTCGATCACCGGCATAGGCCCTGCGGGCCGCCAGGTGGCCGCCGAGGATGGCTTTGCCATCATGTTCGCCGAAGTCGTCTACGATTACACGCCGCTGATGTTCGGGCGCTTCATCAGCGATGCACCGATCCGCAAGACCGCCGCGATGTTCGTTCGCGACGACCGCGACCTGGCTCAGCTCTACAACCCGTCTCCCGCGGCAACGGTGAACGCATGCCCCTAGTGCCCAGTCGGCGCTGACCGGGTTCCTGCCCGCGCCAGCAGCCGATCATTTCCGAACGGGCGGAGCAGGCGCGGTGAAAACCAAGCACGCGCTCTATTTTGCCGTCGCATTCCTCGCGATTGCCGTATTCCTGGTTGGCGATGGCAAGGATGGCCCGCTGGCAAGGATGCAGGGAAATTCCTCGCCTGACGCCAGCGAACTTTCCTCCGCATCGGCCGGTTCATCCGACCAAGGCGAAGTTGCCGCCACCGACGCAGAGGGCTTCACATACGATTCTTCGGATAGCGAGTTCGACACCGAATTGGCCGAAGACGAAGGCTTCGAATATTACGGCGACGAAGACCTGTCCGCCCAAGGCGACGACCGGGAAGATGACGTGCCCGTCCGCAGCTCACGCTCACTGGCACCGAAATATATCGTGGCGCCCAACAACCCGCCGGTAGTCCTGAACCATTCCGGCGCACGCATAAACCGCGAAAGAAACAGCACGATCGAGCGCAGCCCGGTAGAGTTTTGAGGCCGGGATTTAACAGTGTGGCAGCACCTGCAATTGCGCGCCAGATAAGGGAAGAACTCGGCCTGCCATACGGACAGGGGCATTTCCTGGGACAAGGGGCAATTCCGGAGACACAATAATAAATTGCTCGCCTTCGCCCTTCTCCTTGGAATTTTCCTGCCCCCGGAATTAGCGGAATTTGCGCGGAGTTTCGAGAGGAGCAGTGCCTATTACGATGCAGTGGCTGCTTCCAGGAACTCTTTAGCCGTTTCGACTTTCACTGCCTTGGCAAGATCGTGGCCAAAGGCGCGCATAGCCTCTTCCCACTCAGGCATCGGTGCCAGCGTCGGCATCGGGCAATGTTGCATCTTCTCGCAGCAATCAAGCGCTTCCGCCTTGCGGCCTAACCAGGAATAGAGGATCGCTAGCATCGCCATATTATTGGTCGTATCGGGCATCGCGTCTGCCTCTGCCTCGCATAGTGCCAGAACTTCGGCAAGATCGAGCGGCTTGCGGATATCGGGCCGGAATTGTTGTTCCATCGCAGCCAGCGTTTCCGCAAACTTACGGTCGTGCCAGCGATGGTCGACTTCGCGGTGTTTCACGTCGAGAACCTGAGGCAACATCCGGATATGCGCCTCCGGCAACACTAACGAACCTATTCCATGCATAGGTCGATAGGCAGCGGAACTCATTTTCTGAATCCAGATCATTTGTTGGATCGGACCAGAACGACGCACAAATGCGGTGCCGTCAAAGAAGATTGTCCATTCGGGGAAGCGCGCCGCATATTCCGAGGCAACAGATTTAAGCTGAGCCTTGGTCATCGGTGTATATTTTTTCATTAGGCCCCCCTGTTTATCATTCATGGCTTCACCATAAGAATGGGAACTTTGGCCCCGTTCGGAATGCCGTTTTGAAGTTGGGTAGTACGTGACGGCGATAGCGTGGCTTGGCCGAACTTGTAATCCCAAACATGGGTCGGATTGACGAGCGCACCTTCGACCACGTCAAGCCGGATCGAACCGGTGGTAGTCATGCCTGGTTGCCAAGGCGCTCCACCAACATATCGTGCTTCCGCAATCAAACCACGATCACCGAACATGCGCTGATTGCGATTTAGCAGCGCTTCCGCGTAGCCGTGTTTCGCGGTGCCAACGATTGGACCATTGCCCATGCCTTTGCGAATGCCCCAATTGTCCGCGCGCGTGGCAATACTTTGCACCAATTCGCCATTCGTCGAATAAGCACCGCCAAACTCTCGAATCCCTAGCCCTTTTGAGCCACCAAGTCGGCTCATCGAACTGATCTCACCTCCCACTGCGAGAAGGCCCAACTCGGTCACGACACGGGTAGCGAGATATGCTTGTTCCTCAAGCCTCTGCGATCCACTCAGGCCAGCGATGCGGTTGTTCTCAGCGCTTACCGCCCTAACAACTTGGCCCGGATCCCGCGCTAAAGCCGTTATTCCCTGCACGAAGCCCAAGGCAGTTTGCGAGGCAACGAATGGATTTGGCGAGGCTAAGTCTGCGAGGAATTTCATGCCTTGAAGTGCAGAGTTCGCCGTACCGATGACTCCCCTCATTTCGCCTCGCCCGATTGCTTGAGCGTCGGCCTTTCTTACGCCTGCAGACACAGCGGTTCCCAAGCCCGGAATCACTGCGTTGCCTGCCAAATTGAGTGACATTCGCCCAATCGTTGAAGTTGCCTCGCGAACTGCCTGGTCGATCTTCCGGCTCGCATAATCGACCAGATTGGCCCTAACGACGATCGCCTTTTCGCTCACGCCGTCCCAGACTTGTTCGGCATGTCCGATCCAGCCATCGATTACTTCCTCGGCACCTTCCAATGCGCCCGCCACCCAATCGACCCCATCTTGCAACCAATCAGGTCCGAAATTCACCGAATAATCGAACTGGGAATTGCGAGAACCGCCGAACTTTGCTGTCAGTGCAGGCTTCTGGAAGAGAGGTGGAATTTTGATTGCCGCCTCGTACTCAAGTCCAGTGCTGCGGAATCCCCCACTCGATGCAACGGGATTGTCCTCCACCTCTTTCACGTGAAGGCTCAAGCCGCTTTCTACCACATTGTTGATGGCCAGGCCGATGACGTCGGGTAATCCAGCCCGAATATTGTCTCCGAAACTCGTTCCCTCGATTGCGCTGCGGGTCGCTGCGCTAGCGATCAGCGATGCAGTGCTCGCACCGAGGTTGGCAAAGTGGTTCGACAAGGTGTTATCTTCTGTGAGCGACTTTGCCCCCAAAACCGAGCGGCTTGCAAAGCCGACACCGCCCGCCACACCCGCAGCAGCGACACCAGCCCAGCTGAACTTATCCTGCAAGCCAGTGGCCACGCCAATGCCTTGAGTCAGGGCACTACTGGCGACTGCCCTCAGCACGGATGCGACAACACCGCTCCCAATTGCTCCGAATGCCCCTTTCTCGAATATTCCACCGGGCGCCAACGCTCCGCCAACCGCGCCGCCCAAAGCCGCGATGCCCACACCTTTCCAGCTGAAGCCTTCCTGCGCTCCAATCCCATTGGCGAAGCCTTGGCTCGCGATGGAGCCGGCTGCACCCGCAACGCCGCCTGCGGCAACCGAAGCCAACCCTCCGCCAGCAAGGATTCCTGCACCTGAGAGGCTCGTAGCAGGAGCAGTCAGCACGCCATAAGTCGCGACAGAGACAGCAATTGCCAAGGCAGCGACCAGAATCTGCCCGAAGACGCCACAGCCGTTGCTGTCAGCCTGCTTGGGCGGAGTCGACATGGATTGGACTGAGATCGCCCAATGCGCGGTTCGGATCGTAGGGCTTGATCGTATCGGCATTGTTGTGGATGCCGACCACGCCATTGGGAATGATCAGCCGTTGGCCTGCCTGCAGCGCCCCGCCCGATATGCCGTTCGCCTCGGCCAGCTTGTACCAGAGGTTCGCGTCTCCCCAGACGGCGAGCGCGATCGATTGGAGGGTCTCTCCTCCGCGCACCATATAGCTCGTGGAGTTGTCCGCCCGAGCAATCGCCCAGCCTGGTCGTAAACACTGTGTGCCGTGGACGTGCCTTCACCGGTCAGCGCAACACCGGAGGCGTTCGCTGCACCGAAGGATGTGACACTCAGAAGGTTTCCACGCGCATCATAAGTGCTCTCGGTGATCTGCACCGACGCGAGGCTTCCAAGGCCCGCGACCCAGCTCTCCATGCCTGCTTCGGAGATCGTTCCCGGACCGACTGAATATCCATGTTCGGGATAGCGTATCGTCCGCAGCAATTGGCCCGCTGACGTGTATTCATACTCCGTCACCTGTCCCGCAGCATTGGCGACAAAGCGCAGATGCCCTTCCCCGTCATAGGCATATTGCGTGTAGTGAGCGGTGCTCGGCCCCGTTTCGTCGGCGCCATAGGTCAGTTCCGTGATCAGGCGGTTCGACGAGTCATAGGTCCGCTGGATCGTGTCGCCATTGGCGTCCGTGACGAGTATTACATCGCCGCGGGAATCGTGATCGTACTCGGTGACTTTGCCCTTCCCATCGGTGATGGTGATCACGTTGCCTTGCGCATCGTAACCAAACAGGACGGTCTGCGCCGTGGCTCCGCTCGTCGCGGGCGGCGCCGTAATTTTCGTCAGCTGACCCGCGCCATCATAGTCCAGCCGCGTCACTTCGCCGTCCGGCCCGGTGACCTGGGTGTAGTTTGCGCCGTAGGATAATGTCGTAACCCGCGAAACACCGGTCGCGACCGTCTGTGTCAGCGTTTGCACCCTGCCCGATCCATCATAGGCGATCGCAAGGTATGAACCGTCCGACTGGGCGATCGAGGCTACGCGGTTGCTTGAGCCATCATAGGTGTAAGTGACGATGTAGGCGTCGCCGTCCGCGACCGAACTGTCTTCCGGCGAAAGATCGGTCGTGACCGAAGTCAGACGATTGCTGCCGTCATAGGCATAGCGAACCCGGGTCAGAAGTCTCTGATGTGGATGTTGCCAGATCGGTATAGCCAGTGACGACCTGGGCGATGTTGTTCCCGCTCCAAACGTACTGCGTCCACGCACCATCGGCCGTGGTAACCTTGTCCAACTTGTCGCCCACATAGGTGAACGTCAGTGCGTTGCCATCTTGATCCGTTTGCGCGACTATCCGCCAATTGCCAGTGCCATGGGCTGCGTAGGTTTCGGTGACGCGGCTATCGCCATCGGTCCACGTCCATACACCTGCCGCGCTCGTCAGTCTGTCGAACGCGCCTTCGCCGTCGCTTGTCAGATAGGCGCTTGCGGCAGCATTCCAGCTATAGACGATCACCGAACCATCGCCCGACAGCCGGCGGATGGTGCTGCCGGCTGCATTCAGCGTGCCGGTAAGGCCGTAAACTCGGCGGGTCGTGCTCTGCTGCCAATGGTCGCCATTGTCCCCGTCGCCAGTATCTTGCAGGCTGTTGTAGGTCCGGGATATTCCCACATCGGGCCCCAGCCCGACGAGGAATTCGTCCTGCCGGCTGATCAGCAAATTGCCGGTCGCCGCATTGACTGAAACGCTCTCCGAGGCCCGGCCCAGGCCGGAGGTGCCGATCTGGCCGGCTCCCCCGAGGATATTGGCCGAACCACGCTGAAATCCAGCACCCGCACCCGTAAAAATCGCAACCATCGTGTCCCTCGCCGCCGATCAGGCTCCCAGATTGCGGGACGCGAAACGCCCGCACTGAAAACCCAATCCGGCGAAGGAATGCAGAGTTTAGTTCTGCGGCGAAAAAAGCTTGCCGCCTTGCTTTGGCGCGGAATCTACGGCGTCTGATAAACAGGCGTATCCAGCCCTTCCTGACGCGCCTTTATCTGGAGGGCCAGGTGCAGCGAATGGAACCGCGACTGCATCAAATTCCCGCCCTGGAACCACAGACCTTCTTGCGCGGTCGGCTTCCACATATTGCGCAGTTCGCCTTCCCACGGGCCGGGATCGCCTTCCGTATCGGAGCCGAGACCCCAGCACATGCCGACCTTGTCTTCGACTTCGGGAGAGATCAGCTTGCCGACGAATTCGTTCATCGGGCGGTAGCCGGTGGCGTAGACGATGATATCGGCCGGCACGAAAGTACCGTCTTCCATACGCACGCCGTCTTCCGTGATCTCGGCAATGTCACCGTGCACGACTTTCACCTCGCCGCTGGCGATCAGTTCCGAACCGCCGACGTCGATGTAATAGCCGGCCGCGCGCCGGTTATAGGCCATCAGGAAACCGGTGCCGTCCTCCCCATGACTTAGCTCGAATCCGCTGGCCTCGAGCCGCGCGTAGAAATCGGCGTCGATCTCCTTGAGCGCCTCGGTCATTGCTGTTTCGCCCTCGTAGCGCATGCGGAAAGGTGTTGCCGCCAGCATGAGATCGCCAAACTCGCTCGGGATTGCAGGATCGGCGTAAGGCAGTTGCTTGGCAAAACCACGCATGGTTTCCGCCCGCACGATGATTGTAGGCGAGCGTTGGATCATGGTTACATCGCCATCGGCCTCCCACATGTCCGTGCAGATATCATGCGCCGAATTGTTCGCTCCGATGACGACGCATTTCTTGCCGGCCATGCTCTTGCCGCCCGGAAAATCCGAAGAGTGGCAGCGCAACCCCTTGAAGCGTTCCTCTCCCTTGATCTTCGGCATATTCTTGGCGCCGGAAAGTCCGGTTGCGAGAACGAACTGCTGCGGGCGAAGTGTGATCTCCTGTCCATTCTTGACGACAGTGACCTCCCATTCTCCCGACGTCTCGTCATAGCTTGCACCGGTGCAGACCGTGCTGGTCCAGACATTGAGCTCCATGACCTTGGCATAGATCTCCAGCCAGTCGCCCATCTTGCCCGTGGGCGTGTAAAGCGGCCAATGGTCCGGAAATGGCATGTAAGGAAAGTGATCCATGAAGATCGCGTCATGGAGGTAGAGCGACTTGTACCGCACGCGCCAGCAATCCCCCACATTGGGCAGGGCATCGATCACCAGGGTCGGGACATTCAGGCGCTTCAATCGCGCCGCCAATTGCAAGCCGTTCTGCCCGCCGCCCACGATCAGGCAATAAGGCTGAACCGTATGGCCCAAAGTACGCTCTTCCTCGGCGCGGTGATCCGGCCAGAAGGTGCGGCCCTTGGCGGCCTTGTGTTCAATGCCAAGCGGGCGGCGCTCCCCACCCGGTTCCTCGAAGCCGATCAGTTCGAGCATGGCAGTGAGAAGGACCTTGGCTTTGGGACCGGTCCCATCTTCGGCAAACGAAACATGGCCGCGGCAACGCGCAGTCTTGGTTTCGAAAGTGAACCAGCCCTGGGTTTCGTCAGTCATGGGAAGCGAAGGATCATCGGGTGTGAAACGATGCGCACCGATTGCCGGGCCTTGCGCCTTCCCCATGTCGGCAACCGCATCCAGCCCCTCTGCGGTCACGATATTCCAGCTGACCGCAACGAAATCGCGCCAGAAGCAATCCTCGACAAATAGCGCCGACCAATCTGCAGCGGCCGGATCGTTGAGAGCGCCTTCGAAACGCTCAAGCCAGTTTGCAAGCTTGGATTGCCCTGCAGGCATGTATTCTTCTCCCATTGAATCGGCGCGGAACCGGTGCCCGATTGGCCCAGACTTCGCAATCACTTGATCGCCGAAAAAATCAGGCTCCCAGTTCCCTGCCTGCGGTCTCCGTGGTGCAGTACCACCAAAGCAGCACGACGATCATGGATGCGACCCCGAAAATCAGAAATACCAGCGTTACCGAACCCATGACTTGCAGCAACCCGCCGACCACCAGCGGCGTCAACATCGAGGCCGCGCGCGCCAGGCTGCTCGATGCGCCGAGCGCCACCGCACGGACCCGGGTTTCGAAGATCTCGGCGGTGTATGGCCACAAGTACGAGCGCGCCAAAGCTAATGCCGACCTGGCCGATAATGAGCAAGCATACTGCCCAGAGCCAGGCGTCGCCCGGCACTGCCATCAGCGTAAGCATCGCCGCGCCCCCCACCATCATTCCCACATAGGCTGGGGGCCGGCGTCCGACCTTGTCGATGATCTGACGCAGCACGAGCGGCAGGAAGAACATCGCGACCGCTCCGATGGACGTGTAGGTCAGGGCCTCGCTGATCGGAATGTCGAACACGGACACGTAGATCGAGGGCACCCAGTTCACGAGGCCGTAGGAGACGAAATAGGTAAGGAACCAAAGGGACGCGATCACCGCCCATTTGCGCCGGATGCCCGGGGCGAAAAGGTCGCTGATCGGCACCCTGGCGACTTTGCCCTGTTCGGCGCCGCCATCGTTTTCGATCTTGGGCAGTGCTGCGCTGCCAAGACGGACCAAGGCGGCTGCAGCCTCGTCCAGACGCCTTTGGCCGGCCAGCCAGCGCGGAGAACTCCGGCAGGAAGTAAAGCAGTGGCACGAACAGCATCGGAATCACGCCGACCGCAAACATTGCGTGCCAGCCCAGATTCGGAACGATCCAGGCGCTAGACATCGCAGCCAGGCCGAAGCCCGCCGCAAAGATGAACTGGAACGTACCGAAGAATTTGCCGCGCGTGGCGGTTGGCGCGACCTCGTTGATGTAACAGATCGTCACCGGCAACGCACCGCCGATCGCCAGCCCCTGAATGAACCGGATTACAAACAGTTGCGAGAAATTCTGGGCCAGCGCGCAAGCGATGGCGAGCACGCTCATGATCAGCACCAGGGCCCGGATCACAGGCAAACGGCCCACCCGCTCGGCCAAGGTTGCCGAACAGCAGCGCGCCGACGAACTGCCCGGCATAGCCGGATGAGAGCAACCAGCCCGCGTTCAGCGGCGAAAGACCCCATTCTTGAGTAATCGAAGGCAGCGTATAGGCGATCACGACGCTGTCCCAGCTGTCGAACAGCATCATCAGGCCGAGTATGTAGGGAATGCGCCCGCGCAGCGCCCAGTTGCCTGGCCCGTCCAGAGTAGTGCCTACCCAGCCCGCATTGTCGGCAACCGCAGTTGCACCGCCACCCGCCATTCAACTCTCCCTGCCAACTTCCGTCTTTGACTATTCGGGTGCTCTTCTGGCATCCGCTCCATAAGCTCAATAAATAACTGTTATCCGAGGAGAGATCGGTGCCAAGAATTCCCTATCCCGACCTGGATGCGCTGCCTGAGAAGCTGAAACTGATGCTGGCAGGCACTCCTCTCAACATCGTGCGCATCGCTGCACACGCCTCCCCGGCGATATTCGAGGCAATGGGCCTGCTAGGCTATGCGATCGCCGACCCGGAGACATTGGAACCCCGCATCCGGGAAACCGTGGTGCTGCGTGTGGCCTATCTCTCCAACAGCGCATACGAATTGCACCAGCACATACCTTTGGCCGGTGCCGCCGGTCTCAGCGACGACGAGATCAAGGCTATTGGAACGCAGGATTACGCCCGGCTCGATCCCAAGCTGGCCGCGCTATGCCGATTTGCCGATGAGGTGGTGAACAACCTCTCGCCGTCCGACGCAACGCTTGCAGAACTGCGCCAGCATGTGTCGGACCGGGTGCTGGTCAACCTCGTGCTCACCATCGGGAATTACATGTCCATCGCACGGCTTATCGCCACCACCGGCATAGAGATCGACGAATATCGGCTGGATCACCTGCCCAGCGGAATAGACGATCCCGCCTCCTGATCCCCGTTCTGCGCAGCCCAGATCTGCGTGAGTGAACGTTTTTTCTTTCCCAATCGTCGGAAATTGCAGTTCAATTCGTCTTGTACTGCATACAGCGATAAATGGCTATGGGATCGGAACAAAGGGGTTGAGACAGAGCCGGCGTGACATCGTCACTTGGGTGGGGAGCAACATCGTACCCCACGAGGCGGGTTTGCGCGCGCGTCTCAGGCGGATGGCCGTGCCCGAAGAGGAGATCAGCGACATCGTGCAAGATGCCTATCTCAAGATTTCAAACCTCGATTCAGTTGCGCATATCCAGAATGGTCGCGCGTATTTTTTCACAACCGCGCGAACCGTGCTGCTCGACCGAATTAGGCGCGAACGGATCGTCCGGATCGACAGCATGACCGAAATGGAAGCCTTGACGCTTGCGGACGAGGACCCGGGGCCTGAACGCCGCGTTGCAGCACGTCTGGAACTGGACCGCGTCAGGCGCCTGATCGAAGCCTTGCCGGACCGCTGCCGTGAAATATTCGAACTCAGGCGCATCCAAGGTGTCCCTCAGCGTGAAATCGCTGAGCGGCTCGGTGTCCCGGAACATACAGTTGAGGCTCAGGCAATTCGGGGATTGAAACTGATTCTGAAGGCAATTGAAGGCGCCGAAGACGGCGACGATCCTTCTACCAATCGACGAAGAAGGACTAAAAGTGACCGACAACGCACCAGACGATGAAAACGCCGTGCGTTGGGCGCTCCGTCTTGAAGGGGAGCCTCTGTCCGCAGAAGAAATGTCTGATCTTGCCGCCTGGCTCGATGAAGATGAGCGCCGGAGGGGTTCGCTGCTGCGTGCGGAAGCTGCGCTTGCTTATCTGGACCGCGGCCGGGCACTTCCCAATCCGATTGAAAGTGACGCGCGATATCGGCCCACGTTCGATCGCCGTGCTCTGCTCGTGGGAGGCGGGATTGGCGCGCTATCTTACGCCGCCTTGCTGGGTTTCATTCTATCCCGTCCGCCAACGGTAAATTTCGAAACTGCAATCGGTGAAGTTCGCCGTGTCCCCTTGGCCGATGGCTCGATGGCCTCGATCAATACGAACAGCCGCGTAGCGATCGCGATGCTGGATGAGCGCCGCGAAGTAAACCTCGAAGATGGGGAAGCATGGTTCGAGGTCGCACATGACAAGACCCGGCCGTTTGTCGTCCAGACCGGCGAAGTGCGCGTCCAAGCTATCGGAACCGCATTTTCTGTTCGCCGCCGCCCAGGGCGGCGCCGATGTGCTGGTGACAGACGGCGTGGTCGAGGTCTGGACCGTCGGACACGAAAGCACACGCACCCGTATCGCCGCAGGTTCGAAAAGCTTTGTCGGCGACACTTCGCCAGCATCGAAGTGGTACAAGCATCGGACGACATCGATCGTGCACTCGCCTGGCGAAATGGCGAACTCGCGCTGAATGGCGAAAGCCTCGAATATGCCGCGTCGGAGCTGAACCGGTACAACAGCCGCAAGCTAATTATCGAAGACCCCAGGCTGCGCCGGGAACCACTCGTCGGTTATTTCCGCACCGATCAGCCCGAGAATTTCGGGCGCGCCGTCGCAAGCATGGTCGGCGCCCGGATCGAGGTCGAAGGAGAGACCATCAGGTTGATGCGATAACGCTGAAAATTATTTAACATGCGTATCGTTGGAAACCTCATCCCTGATCGTCTTGGTTTTAACGGCCTCGGCAAATCGAGGTGTCAGGGGGGGAATTATGAGAGGCATATTTGCTATCCGCTCAGCAACAATTGCTGACCGGCGTTGCGGCTATCGTAATGGTTGCAAGTGCGAACCCAGCGATTGGCGCAGACTCGCACATTCAACGTACCAGCCGGACCGGCAACCGCCAGCGTGCCCGCCTTGGCAAAACAAGCTGGCATTCAAATTCTGGCCAGCGGAAACGAAGTCAAAGCGAAACGCACGAATGCAGTGCGCGGCAAATATTCCGTTGAAGAAGCCTTGGCGGTTTTGCTGAAGGGCACAGGCCTGAAGGCCAATCCCTCTAGCGAACGATATCGTCACAATCAGCGCGGACGCCAGTGAGAGTGTGAGCCATGCACAAACGCGTGAGCCGACTTCCGCTCCGGCGCAGCCTCGACCGCAACCCGAGACAGCGCAGGCTGTCGATCATGGGCTTGGCGAGATTGTGGTGACCGCGCGCTACGTCGCAGAGAATATCCAGGACACGCCGATCGCGATCACTGCAAAGACCGAAGAGCAGCTGGAAGCGGCGAATGTCACCAACATCGGGACACTCGGCGCCGTAGTGCCAAACCTGCAGACTGTGCCCGGGGACGCTCAATCGGCTGGAACGCCCAGAATTTCGCTGCGAGGCGTTCAGCAGGGCGCTTCGTCGAGCATCGCCGTGCCTCCGGCCGTCGCGATCTATACCGACGACATCTACCATTCCACCACCGCCGGATCCGAGCTGGACTTTACCGACGTTGTTCGGCTCGAAGTCAATCGCGGGCCGCAGAGCACGCTGTCAGGCAATGCTTCGATAGCGGGTTCTATCAAACTGTTCACACAGGATCCAAAGGGTGACGGATCTGGTTATGTCAGCCTCGGTTATGGCTCACGCAACCATATGGAGGCAGCCGGCGCAGTTGACGTTGGCCTGACGCCAACGCTGGCCTTGCGCGCATTCGGCCATTTCGATCGGCAAACCGGCTTTGGCAACCGCCTCGATTTCACCTGCATGATGGATAAGCAGGGCACGCCCGAACTCGCTGGTACGCTGCCCTACTTCCAGCCGGATTCCGGCAAGAAAGATTGCGTCATCGGGCACACAGGTGGTGGGACGACCGCCGTCGGCCAAGTCAAGCTGCTGTGGCAGCCCACTTCCGATGTATCGTTGCTGCTGACAGCACGCCACAGGGAGGAGGAACTCGACGGTACGCCGGAAATCGCCCTGCTGTACCCGGAAGGCTGCGTGCGGCCTGTTCCAGGCTATCCGAACGGTATCGGGCCGCAACCTTGCACCGGTTCTGGCGGCAACCAGGTCTATCATCTGGCGACTTACAACACGTTCGGCATCGTGCTGGGTTCTGCATTCCTGACCCCTCCGCGCGATGGCGGAATTTACGACACTTATTACACCGGGTGCCGCCCCCTGCTCGACAAGTCGGGCGTGGTCGGAACGTCTCAGTTCCCCGTTGGTTATCCGGACGGCTTTTGCAATCCCACGGGGGTAACGGCCAATCACACACTGCTGTCAGGCAAGCTTACGGCCGCCCTCACCGATGCCGTCAACATGACTGCGATCGGCGGCTACACTCGCTACGACAACGAGTTTTCGAAGGGCAGCGATTTGACGCCCCTTTCCGTCGGCTCGGCCAATTTCGTCAATGAGGACGAGATGTGGTCGGGTGAGCTTCGCTTCGACGGCAAGACCTTCGATGACCGGCTGCAGTGGATCGTAGGCGGGTTCGTCATGGAAACCACCGGATCCCAGGACAACCTTCTTGCGGGCACCAATACGTTCGCGGACAGCAGTGTGCTCGGCATCGTCAAATCCAAGTCGGTCTTTACCCATCTCGACTTCAACATCACCGATTCCTGGCGGATTTCGGGCGGCGGACGATATTCCGACACCGACATTTCGATCACCATAGACAATCCAGGCGCCGTCTCGGTGCTCGATCCGGTGGTCTCTAGTCAGAACCGTTGGGACTGGCTGATTTCAACGGACTACAAGTTTGGCGAAAACGTGATGTTCTACGCGAATGCTGCCTCGGGGTCGCGTCCTCCGGGCCTGACCACCATCATCCGCACCGCAAGGCAGCTCGCCCCCACGTCTGACGAAGAGTTGATCAGCTATGAAGCCGGCATCAAAGCCGACCTGCTCGACCGCCGCCTACGGACGAATTTGAGCGCCTTCTACATGGACTACAAGAAACTCTCGACCGGGGTGCCAGGCATCGAATGCCGCAACGAGCCGGGCGAGACAGCTACGTGGTTCAATCTGACGGACGGCACGCCGGCCGCGACTGCCCAGTGCGCCGAATTTCCGGGAACCTCGGACCCGATATCGTGGAGCCAGAATATTGGCATACCGGCGAAAGTGAAAGGCTTCGAATGGGAAGTCACTGCGATCCCGGTGGACGGACTGAGGATCGACTGGTCAGGCGGCTACAACAAGTTCACGACCAGCGTGGAGACCCCAGAGCCGGGCTCCCTGTATCCGGGCAATCATCGGCAGCCCGAATGGAACATGCACGCCAATATATCGTATGACGTGGAATCCGAAATCGGCACCTTCACGCCGAGGCTCGATTGGAACTGGCAATCGCAGCAGGATTACGATCCGCTGTCGAACCAGCATGGGCCTGAAGAGCTTTTCATCATCGATCCCTATTCGCTCTGGAACGCGCAGCTCAAATACGAGTCTCCCGATCGTGACTGGTCTGCTGTCCTCAAGGTCACCAACCTGGCGGACAAATGGTACCATTATCAGGTGCTGCGAGGATCCTTCGCGACAACCACCCGAGTTGCAGCTCCTCGAGAGTGGATGCTGACGCTGAAGAAGCAATTCTAGGCAATCTGACTTCGCAGGCCCTCTATTCCTCTGGGGGCCTGCAGAAGCGGATCACGTCAAGAAACAAGGGCTGAGAGGTCCTTGTTTTGCCCGCCACGACAAAAGGAAATGCAGAGCATGGATGAGATGAAGAAGGCTGCGGGCTTGCAGATTTCACGTCGCGGGGCGACCGCCGGGCTGCTGTCGATGGCCATGCCGATGCATGTGAGCGCGGCCACGCATGGCGTTGCCGCACATTCGCCCCTGCCCCCTCTGATTCATTCCGGCGCTCAGATGGCGGTCGAACTTGCGCCGGTCCATGTCGCGCTGCGCCGGATGTGGGGCGACAATGCCAAATTCATCAATGGCGGAGTGCTGCATCTGGTTGGTCCGGACCGCAAGGCGGACGTCGCCTCAAATGGCGAAACCCAGAACCTGTTCCAATCCTTCAACGATCCCAGCATCCGCGTGCTGATGACCATTGCCGAGGGCCACTATCCCCTTCTTGCGCGCCATTCGGCAGGAGTACACGATCTCGCCGATCTCAAGGGCAAGAAGATCCTGAGTTATGCGCACACGACAGCAGGGTATTTCCTTCACAAGATGCTCCAGCGCGTTGGCCTGACCTTCGAGGATGTCACCATTGTCGAAACCCCGCTGGGAGACATCCCCAAGGTCGTGGCAAACAAGGAAGTGGATGCAGTCGCGATCTGGGAACCCGACAGCCAGCAGGCTGTCTGGTCTCTCAGGCAGGGCGGTGAGGATTTGACGATCTTCAGCGGCGCGCAGACCTATCACGAACGGTACAATCTGTGCTCGACCGCGGAAAACCTGGCCGATCCCGCCAAGCGCAAGGCGATCGTCGCCTATATGCGTGCGATCATCGACGCGACGCGGGACATCAACACACTTCCCGCCGTCGCGGCCGAGTCCCAGGAAATGGTGGCGCGCTCAGGCGGTCTCTACACTGTCGAGGAAGTCGCGCAGTGCTTTCCCAACGTCAAATATGTCGCAAAAGTCGACGACAGGCTGCTCGACGTGTTCGAGGAAGAGGACGTTTGGCTCGCCGGACTCGACAAGCGCAGGCCGCGCTCCCGTGCAGAGCTTGCCAAGCTGATCGACGCAAAACCGTACGAAGAAGCCATGTCGCTGTAGTGCTCAACGGCACCTAACGTACACCTGGAACACATCTGGCCCCACCTGGGGCCGCAGAAGCCAAGCGGAACGGGGCCTGAGCAGCTATTGTCTTACCCGCGGCCGCGCAGCGTGATAAGCGCTAGCCATGTCGGAAATTCGCAGCGCTTCGACTGCCGCCTCTGCAAGCGATCTTTCGCCAACTTCCGGCGAGCGTCCGGCCATCGATCTGGCTGCCGAAGCGCAGCGCCTGCGCGCGCTTAGCCTGCGCGATCCGCGTTCCGCCGAAACCCATCGCAGGCTCGGCGCGGTGCTGCGCAAGCTGGGCGAGGATGACGCGGCCAGCGCGGCGGAGATCGCCGCGGTGAAAGCCGCCGCTTACGACCCGGCGATGATCGCGATCGCTGCCGCCATGATGGACAACGATCTGCAGCAGTCCGAAGCGCTGTTGCGTGCCCGGCTCAAGCAGCAGCCGCTTGACGTCGCAGCGATCAGGCTGATGGCCGAACTCGCCGCACGCATCGGTCGGCTCAAGGATTCCGAGGCACTGCTCAGGCGCGCGCTGGAACTGGCGCCCGATTTCACCGCGGCCCGCGGCAATCTCGCCACGGTGCTGTACAAGCAGCACCGCTTTGCCGAGGCAGTTGCCGAGCTTGACGAAGTGCTCGGCAAAGACGCCTCGAGCCCGTCTCAGCGCAATCTGATGGCCGCCGCGCTGGGCCGCATCGGCGATTACCACGAAGCCCTGCAGCATCTACGAAGAACTCACCGCGACCTTTGCCGATCATGCGAAGCTGTGGATGAGCTATGCCCACATCCTCAAGACGGTCGGCCGCCTGGACGACAGCATCGCGGCCTACCGCCACGCCCTGTCGATCGAACCCAATCTGGGCGAAGTCTGGTGGAGCCTCGCCAATCTCAAGACTGTGCGCTTCTCCGACGAGGATGTGGCCGCAGATGGAGCATGCGCTTGAGAGCGAGCAGGCGCCTGGCCGCACGAAGACCGGCTCCATCTCCATTTCGCGCTGGGCAAGGCCTATGCTGACCGGGGCAAACAGAACTCTCTTTCCGCAACTACGATGCAGGCAACAGGCTGCGCAGTACGGAACTGGATTACGATCCGCAGTCCATCAGCGACCATGTTGGCGGGATGATCGCCGCCTTCACGCCAGAATTCCTCGATCGACGCGAAGGCCTGGGCGACCCGTCGCCCGACCCGATCTTCATTCTCGGCCTGCCGCGTGCCGGATCGACTCTGCTCGAGCAGATCCTTTCGAGCCATTCGCAGATCGAAGGCACGATGGAACTGCCGGACATCCCGGCCATGGCGATGCGCGAGGCGCTGTCGGCAGGCGGGAGTGTGCGCGACTGGCCTGCTGCGCTCGAGAAGATGGAACCGGGCCGACTGGCCGAACTGGGCGCGGAATTCCTCGATCGCACGCGTATCCAGCGCAAGACGGACAAGCCCGTTCTATATCGACAAGCTGCCGAACAACTGGCTCTATGCCGGCTTCATCCACCTGATCCTGCCCAATGCGAAGATCATCGACGCGCGCCGTCACCCGATGGACTGCTGCTTTTCGAACTTCCGCCAGCATTTCGCCAAGGGCCAGGGCTTCTCCTACAATCTCGATCATATCGGCCGCTATTATGCGGACTATGTGCGGGCGATGGACCATTACGACCGCGTCATGCCGGGGCGGATCCACCGCGTGATCCACGAACAATTGCTCGACGATCCCGACGCTGTCGTTCGCGGCCTGCTTGCCGCACTCGGCTTGCCGTTCGAAGAGGCCTGCCTCGATTTCCATAGCAACCGCCGGGCCGTGAGGACGGCGTCGAGCGAGCAGGTGCGCCGGCCGATCAATCGCGACGGAGTGGATCAGTGGCGCAGCTATGACGAATGGCTCGGCCCGCCTGAAATCGGCGCTTGGCGACCTTCCGCAGACTTACGCCCGCTAAAGACGATTACTTGCAATAAAAGCGTGACATCTTTGCCATAGTGGGAACCTTTTAGTTTCCAATGCGACAATATTACGGCTTGTTCTATTGCCACGCGGTGAAACCTGTGGCGCATTGCAGCATCAATCCATTCTGGAGATGGGGCTCTATGCGTAACTTGCGATCTTTAAGTATCCGCGGGGCGGCTGGCGTGTTGCTGGCGTCCACGGCGCTTGCCACCGCCGCACCGGCATTCGCACAGGACGACGAAGGCCCGATCATCATCGTCACGGCGCAAAAGCGCGAACAGAACCTGCAGGACGTGCCGATCGCGATTACCGCACTTGGCACCGAAAAGCTCGACCAGCTGCATGTCAACGATCTCGAAGGCGCGGTCAAGTTCCTGCCCTCGGTGACGATCCAGACCCTCGGGCCCGGCTTTGCCCAGGTCTATTTCCGGGCGGTGGCGTCAGGCGAGAATGCCAATCACTCCACCTCCCTCCCCACTGTCGGCACCTATCTCGACGAAATGCCGATCACCACGATCCAGGGCGCGCTCGATATTCACGCTTACGACCTTGCCCGGGTCGAAGCGCTCGCCGGCCCGCAAGGCACGCTGTACGGCGCCAGTTCGATGGCCGGCACGATCAAGCTGGTCACCAATCCACCGGATACCAGCGGCACTTACGGTTCCGCCGATTTCGAGATCAACAGCGTAGCCCATGGCGGCTTCGGCGGCACTGCAGAAGGCTTCATCAACACGCCGCTGTCAGACAATGCAGCCGCCCGCCTGGTCGCCTGGTACCGCCATGACGGCGGCTATATCGACAATGTTCCCGGCAGCAGGACCTATCCATCTTCCGGCATCACGCAGAACAACGCCGCGCTGGTGGAAGAAGACTATAACGATGCCGACACCTATGGCGCGCGCCTGGCGCTGGGCATCGATCTGGACGACAGCTGGACCATCCGCCCGACGATCATGGGCCAGGTCCAGGAAACCAACGGCAGCTACGCGCAGGAGCGCAGCAGCGCCGTTTCCGACGATCTGCAGACCGTCCAGTACAACCCCGAATACAGCAAGGACAAATGGCTCCAGGCCGCGATGACGATCGAAGGCAAGCTGGGCAATTGGGACCTCGTCGTCACCGGCGGCCACCTCTGGCGTCATGACGAAGTCGTGTCCGATTATTCCGACTACGCCTATTTCTACGATGCGCTGTTCGGTTCGGGCGCCTATTTCTACGACAATAACTACGATCTGGTCAGCCCCAACCAATATATCCAGGGCCAGGATACCTATCGCAAGCTCTTCGGCGAATTGCGGATCACTTCCCCGCAAGACAGCCGCGTCAGGTTGCTCGCCGGCCTGTTCGGCCAGCGGCAGTTCCACCGCATCGAACAGAATTACATCATCGACGGCATTGCCGATTTCATCACCGTGCCGGGGACCGAAAGCAATATCTGGCTGACCATGCAGGAGCGTGTCGACCGCGACCTTGCCGCCTTCGGCGAAGTCAGTTTCGACCTGACCGACCAACTGACCCTGACTGGCGGCGTCCGCGTCTATTATTACAAGAATTCGCTGGTCGGTTTCTTCGGCTACGCCAATCCCGGTTTCAGTTCGAACCCGGTCTATCTCTGCCAGGGCCCGGCAGTGGTTGAAAACAGCCCCTGCACCAATCTCGACAAGGAAACGTCGGACACGGATTTCATCCACAAGCTCAACGCGACCTACAAGATCAACGACGATGTCATGGTATACGCCACCTGGTCGCGCGGTTTCAGGCCCGGCGGCATCAACCGGCGCGGCAGCCTGCCGCCCTATGGCCCCGACACGCTCGACAATTACGAGATCGGTTGGAAAACCCAGATGGGCCCCATCCGCTTCAACGGCGCGATCTACCAGGAGGATTGGAACGATATCCAGCTCTCCTTCCTGGGTGAAAACGGCCTATCGGAAGTGCGCAACGCCGGCGTGGCGCGCATTCGCGGTGTCGAGATGGATCTCGGATTCCGGCAGCAGGGCTTCTCGCTCGAACTGAGCGGCAGCTATAACGATGCCGAGATCCTGAAGGATTTCTGCGCTATCGCCAATCCGCAATTCGACTGCACCATACCAGCGGGCGACAATGCGCTGCTGGCCCCGGCTGGAACGCAGCTGCCGGTGACCGCCAAGTTCAAGGGCAATGCCGTTGCACGTTACGAATTCCCGCTCGGCAGCTGGGATGGCCACGTGCAGGCCGCCGCCAGCCATTTGAGCAGCCGGCGCAGCGATCTGCGCACGCTGGAAAACGCCATCAAGGGCGATCTCGATGGCTATACGACGCTCGACCTCAGCATGGGCTTCAAGACAGGGAGCTACCGGGTGGAACTGTTCGCCACAAATGTGCTGGACAGCAAAGGCATCGTAAACACGGGCGTGCAGTGCCTCGAGACCACTTGCGGCGATCCGGACGGGATCAGCGGCACGGGCCCGGTCTTCTACGACTATGTCATCAAACCGCGTATTATCGGGCTGAAATTCGGCGCGGATTTCTGATTTAGAGCATTCGTCATTGCGAGTGCAGCGAAGCAATCCAGGGCACCGCGCGGTACCATGGATTGCCGCGCGGCCTTGCCGCTCGCAATGACGATCCCAATCTTCAGCCCAGCAGCGCGTCGAGCCATTTTTCCGCCAGCCCGCTCGCTTCCTCGGGCGTGAACGGGGCCTGGCCCAGGCTCAGTTCCAGCCACAGGCCGTCGATCAGCGCCGTCAGCGCAACCGAAGGCAGCCGCCGGTCGCTCAGGTCCGGCCGGTAATCCGCAATCAGCTCCTCAATGCCCACGCGGAACTCGCGGTAGATCTCCGCGCGAACGGCGGAAATATGCGGATCGCTCCGGCTGAGGCTCCAGAACGCGAGCCACGTCGCCAGCAGCCGCGGATCGGCAATCGGATGCCGGAAGCTCGCGGTGCAATAGGCGATCAGCCGCGCGCGCGGATCGTGCCCTGCCCCCGCAACCGCCGCCGCCAAGGCTTCCGAGACCTGCGCACCGACCCAGCGGTATGTCTGCGCGGTCGCATCCGAGACCGCCGGCGAAATAATGGCGCAGCAGACCGGGAGAGACGCCTGCCTCCGCGCAGATCGTGCGCACCGAGACGCCAGCCGCGCCGCGCTCTGCCAGGCAGCGCGCCGTCGCCTCGATCAGGCTCTGGCGCCGCTCGTCGGGATCGGCCCGGTTGAAAGCTGCCCGCGGAATGGTGTGTTGTGAACTGGCCATCGAATTGTTATACGAGTGTATAGCAAGGTGAAGAATCATGGCAACACTCTCTCTCAAAGACGCCGGAACCGACCCGCTCAGACGGCTGGAGCCTGCCCGCCTGGACCTATTCCGATCCCGAATTCTTCGAGCTCGAGAAGGAACGCGTGTTCGCGCCCAGCTGGCAGGTCGTCTGCCATGTCAGCGACATCCCCGATGCCGGCGACTGGCACACGCTCGACTATATCGGCGAAAGCGTGATCGTGGTGCGCGGCAAGGACCGCGAACTGCGCGCCTTCACCAATGTCTGCCGCCACCGCGGATCGCGCATCGTCGACGGATCCAGCGGCTGCGCGAAGAAGCTCGTCTGCCCCTACCATGCCTGGACCTATGAGCTCGACGGGCGGCTGACCGGCGTGCCCGATTGCGCGACCTATCCGGAGCTCGACAAGGCAAGCGCAGGGCCTCGCCGCCGGTCGAGCTGGAAATCTGGCACGGCTTCATCTTCGTGCGCCTCGAAACCGGCGGGCCCATCGGTCGCGGAGATGATGGCGCCCTATGAAGCGATGATCGCGCCCTACCGCTTCGAGGAGCTGAAGGCGCTGGGCCGGGTCACGCTGCGCCCGCGCGAGGTGAACTGGAAGAACATCGGCGACAATTATTCGGACGGGCTGCACATCCCGGTCGCCCATCCCGGCCTCACGCGCCTGTTCGGCAAGAGCTACGGCGTGGAGGCGGAAGCGCATGTCGACCGCATGTGGGGCGACATGGCGGACGAACCTTCCGCCAACTGGTCGGAGCGGCTCTACCAGAACCTGCTGCCGCCCGTGCCGCATCTGCCGGAAGACCAGCAGCGCCACTGGCTCTATTTCAAGCTGTGGCCCAACGTCGCGTTCGACATCTATCCCGACCAGGTCGATTTCATGCAGTGGCTGCCGATCTGCCCGACCACCAGCCTGATCCGCGAGATCAGCTATGTCCTCGAGGATGACCGCCGCGAAATGCGCGCGGCGCGCTATCTCAACTGGCGGATCAACCGCCAGGTCAATGCCGAGGACACCGCTGCTGATCGACGCGCGTTCAGCAGGGCATGCAGTCGCGCAGCTTTCTCGATGGGGCCGCTGTCGACAAGGAGAGTCTGCCTGCAGGCAGCTTCTGCAACCGGATGCGCGAGCGCAATCCCGCAGGCGCGCCTGATGAGCAACGCCGCAAGCCGGATGGAGCCAGCAATGAGCGCAAGATACGATGCCGTAATCATCGGCGGCGGCCATAATGGCCTCGTCTGCGCCTTCTACCTGGCCCGCGCCGGGCTCAAGGTGCGCATGCTCGAACGCCGCGATGTCGTGGGCGGCGCGGCGGTGACCGAGGAATTCCACCCCGGCTTCCGCAATTCGGTCGCGAGCTACACCGTCAGCCTGCTGCAGCCCAAGGTGATCGCGGACATGAAGCTGCCGAGCGCGGCTATCGCGTGATCGAGCGGCCGATCTCCAACTTCCTGCCGCAGGAAGACGGGGGCTACCTGAAGCTCGGCGGCGGGCTGGAGCGGACGCAGGAGGAATTCCGCAAGTTCTCCGCAGCACGACGCCGCCGTCCTGCCCGCCTATTACGACGGCGCTGGAAACCGTCGCCGAAGTGCTGCGCGGCCTCGCGCTCAAGGCGCCGCCCAATCTGGGCGAAGGCCTGCGCACGCTGATCGACGGCGCCATGCAGGGCCGCGGGCTGGCCAAGCTGAGCCTGGCGCAGAAGCGCGACGTGCTCGACCTGTTCACCAAGATCGGCGCGCAGCTTTCCTCGACAGCTGGTTCGAAAGCGAAGCGGTCAAGGCCGCGTTCGGCTTCGACGCCGTGGTCGGCAACTATCGCCAGCCCCGATACGCCGGGCAGCGCCTATGTGCTGCTGCACCACGTCTTCGGCGAAGTGAACGGCAAGAAGGGCGCCTGGGGCCATTCGATCGGCGGCATGGGCGCGATCACGCAGATCATGGCGCAAGGTCTGCCGCGAGGCCGGGGTCGAGATCAGCCTCGACAGCCCGGTCGCGCGGGTGCTGGTCGATGGCGGCAAGGCCGTCGGCGTGCGGCTGGAAAGCGGCGAGGAAATCGCTGCCGACCGCGTGATCGCCAATGTCGGGCCCAAGCTGCTCTACGAACAGCATGATCGACCGACAGCCGATCTGAACCCGGACTTCCGCCGCCGCATCAAGGGCTTCAAGGCCGGCTCGCGGCACTTTCCGGATGAATGTCGCGCTTCAGCGAGCTGCCGCGCTTCACCTGCCTGCCGGAACCGGGCGAGCATCACCAGTCCGGCATCATCATCGCCCCGACGCTCGATTACATGGACGAGGCCTTCCTCGATGCGAAGCGCGATGGCTGGTCGAAGAAGCCGATCGTCGAGATGCTGATCCCCTCGACCGTCGACGACAGCCTCGCCCCCCCGGGCCAGCATGTCGCCAGCCTGTTCTGCCAGCAATTCGCGCCGGAACTGCCAGACGGCCGCAGCTGGGACGACGAACGCGAAGCCGCCGCCGATTGCATCATCGACACGGTCGAGGCGCATGCGCCCGGCTTCAAGGCCAGCGTGATCGCGCGCCAGATCCACTCGCCGCTCGATCTCGAGCGCAAGTTCGGCCTGATCGGCGGCGACATCATGCACGGCAACATGAGCGCTCGACCAGCTGTGGTCCGCGCGCCCGGTGCTGGGCCACGGCATCTATCGCGGGCCGATCAAGGGGCTCTACATGTGCGGCGCGGGCACCCATCCCGGCGGCGGCGTCACCGGCGCGCCGGGGCACAATGCCGCCCACGTCATCCTGAAGGACCGCACCCTGCTGGGAAGCCTGCTGGGCTAAGGCTCGATCGGCGGCGCGAGGGAACCGGAGAGAAAGCCGGAACGCGAACATGGCGCGCGCGGCGGCGATTTTCGGGGGGCCAGATCTTCATCGGCCACTACCTAACACCAAACCCCGTGGGAGGGACTGCAGAACGCCCCCATTCCACCCATTGCAGCCGCTCACGTACTTTCCCCTTCTAAGGCGTCCCCACTCCCAATTGCTGTTGCCTCCCGAAGCGCGCAACCTATAGCTGCGAGGCACAACAGGAGAGAGCCTACATGTCCGACGCAGCAACCATCCAGGCGCTTCAGGTGCGGCTCGAAGAGCTTGAGAAGCAGAACCGCGAAGCTGCGGACCGCGAGGCGATCTGGCGGCTGATGATGGTGATGCAAAGCGCGATCGATGGCCGCGACATCCGGACCTATGCCGAGAATTTCACCGGAAGACGGCGTGTGGGCCGGCGTGGTCGGCAAAGGCGTCGGCCCCAAGGGCGTGGAAGAGATCCTGAGCAAATATATGAAGCCGTGGGAAAGCCATTCGACCCGCACCTGGCACACCACGCTGGACGTGGTGATCGACATCGACGGCGACACCGCCCATTCGACCAGCAAGTTCCAGCACATCACGCACACCGAAACCAACGAACTGAAAGTCTGGCACCTCGGCGCCTATGACGACCGCCTTGTGCGCACGCCGCAGGGCTGGAAATACACCCAGCGCAATGCCTATGTGATCGTCCCCTATATGGAGCCGAAGTTCCAGTTGGAGGAGTGAGCCTCGCCATGAGCACCGCCACGCTGGTCGTGCCGGCAAAAATGTATCTGGACGCCTACGTTGCAGCTCTCGAACTCGGCTGGTCCCCCGACAATGTCAGGGGCAAGGCCGCCGCCGACGAACAACTCAAGGCAATCAGGCAGGATGCTGCGGCGTTCTTGTCCCAGTTGGACGATCCCGAAGCGAAGGGACCGCCAATTGCGCTGCCGGACGGAAGGATGGCGAAACGCCTGCCGGGCTTTTATCGCTGGATATGGGACGGAGAATTCTGCGGCAGCATCGGCTTTCGCTGGCAGAACGGCACGTCTGACCTGCCAGACCACGTTCTCGGCCATATCGGATTTGGCGTCGTGCCCTGGAAACGGCGTCAGGGCCATGCAACCCGTGCTTTGGCGTTGATGATGGACGAAGCACGTGGTCACGGCCTCGAATATGTCGAGCTAACCACCGATCTCGACAACCGAGCGTCGCAGCAAGTCATGATTGCCAATGGTGCGCAGATGGTCGGCAAGTTCCGCAAGCTCGACATGTATGGGGGGCGCGAAGCTCTTCGTTTCAGGATCATGCTTTAATTCCAGAACCGCTCAGCAGATTGGCCTGGAACGGGTGAAGCGCGCGTCCTTCGACAGGCTCAGGACGAACGGGAGTGGGATGCGCGCTTCCTCAGCGCGGGGCCCCCACTTTCGTCATTCCCGCGCAGGCGGGAATCCAGAGGACGCCTGCGCTGCGTGGTTGCTGCAATCAGCCACTCCCCACCATTCAGCGGAATATCGGGGCGATTCCCATATTGCCGTTGCTGATCATGCCCAGCGTAACCTCCGCGGTGAGGACGCCGTCCACGCGCTCTATCTCCAGCGGGTGCACTCCGTAGATGTGGGTGTAGTAATCGTCCTTGTTGCGAACCCGTTCGACATAGCGGCCGAGGCCTGGCGCGGTCAGTTGCTGGTGCGATTTGTAGGGTTCGACTTCGGCATAGAGGTGATCGAGCAGTTCGTCCGGAAAGAGCAGCTGCGTGGTGATGACCTGGCGGCCGTGATACGCCTTCACGTGGATATGGTTCGTCCGCTCGGCAATGCCTTTGGGCGACGCCGAGGCCACGATTTCCCAGCCCGGCACGATTGTGTCGAACTCGACATAGCCGTTCTCGTCCGTGAGCTGGTGGCCGCGCAGGAAGGTCTGCCCGGTCGTATCCTCATACTGGATTTCCCCGCCGACATTCGAATAGAGGCCGGCAGCGTTCGATTGCCAGATATCGACGATTCCATCGATCAGAGGCGAGCATTGGACGTCCTTCTGCACTGCGCCGAGTGAGCCGAGCCGCAGCTTGAGGCGCAAGCGCTCACCCGCCTGCCCCTCGGTCACGTCGCGCCGCCGCAGGGAGGATTCGTAGTAAAACGGCCCCTCCGTATATTCAGCGGTGTAGGAACAGGTGAAATCGTTCGCCCTGCTGTGCAGCACCATGGCATCCCATTCGGACTTGCTGATGGCTTCGGTGCCGTTCTTGTAATCCTCGGCCCTTAATGTGCCGATCCCGCCCAGCATGCCGCCGGCAACAACGCCTGCCCCGCCAAGAAAAAGCCTTCGATCAATAGACATGCCCAGGTCCCCCCATAAGTGTTGTCATGAATTGGCCGCCGCAACGGCCATTCAACGACTCAATTTTTTATGGAGTTACTCTCGCCGCCTGCCGTTCGCCTAATGCTTTTTCGCTTCCGCCTTGCAGGCTCTCGACGAGGCGGGGCCGTAGGAAGCCAGCCTACTTGTAGCGTTCCCCGCCCTTGATCACGCCCGATACGCTTTCCAGCACGCGCACGTCCTGCAGCGGATCGCCTTTCACCGCGATCATGTCGGCGAACTTGCCCGGCGCGATCGAGCCAAGCTCGCTTTCGTGGCCGATCAGCGTCGCAGCATCCAATGTCGCGGCGCGGATCGCCTGCAGCGGCGTCATCCCCCACTTGACCATATAGGCAAACTGGCGCGCGTTGATGCCGTGCGGATAGACCCCGCTGTCGCTGCCGAAGGCGATCTTGACCCCCAGCTTGACTGCCTTGGAAAAGTTCTGGCGCTGGATCAGGGTGGTCTCGCGGTTCTTGCGCAGATATTCCTCGGGCCAGCCTTCGGCCGTGCCGACCTCGTCGATATAGTCGCCGTTGAACACGTCCATCACCAGCCAGACGCCGCGATCCTTGGCCATTTGCAGGCCTTCGTCGTCGATCAGGCTGGCATGCTCGATCGAGTGCACCCCGGCCCGGATCGCGGCCTTGGCTCCTTCGGCACCGTGGGCATGGGCAGTGGCATAGCTGCCATGTTCCTTCGCCACTTCCACCGCGGCGCGCATTTCATCTTCGGTCAGTTCGGGCTCGCCCGGTTCGGTGCCGATCGCCAGCACCGCGCCGGTCGCGATCAGCTTGAGGAAGTCGACCCCGTTGGCGAACAGGAATTCGGCCCGGTCATGCGCTTCCTGCGCATTGGTGACGACGCCCAGCCGCATGTCGGGCGGGAGCTGGCTGTTATCCTCCACCACGCCGTTGAGCTCGCCGCCGCCGCCGGGAATGGTGAGATAGGCCCCGGCCACGAACATGCGCGGGCCCGGCACGCGGCCCAGATTGATCGCATCGCGCAAGGCAACGTCGGTCAGCCCGCGATAGGTGCCGACATCGCGCACCGCGGTGAAGCCCGCCAGCAAGGTGGTGCGGGCATTCTGCGCGCCGATCAGCGCGGTTGCCTGCGGGCTGGTCTTGATCGGCAAGGCAAGGTCCGCATCCTGCCCGGCGTCGGCAAGATGGGTGTGCAGATCCATCAGGCCGGGAAGAACGGTATAGGCCGACCAGTCCACCCGCTCCGCACCTTCGGGCGTCTGCATGCAGGCTTCGATCCGGCTGACCTTCTCGCCTTCCACCAGGATGCACTGCCCGGCCTGCTCCTTGCCGGTTTCGACATCGAGCAAGCGCCCGGCCTCGACATAGAGCGTGCCTGCCAGCGCAGGCTGCGGGATTGCCGCAAGCAGGCCGGCCAGCGCGGCGCCCGTGAAGTGCCGCCTCATTTCGCCGCGAGATCCTTCAGCAGGACGAGGTAATAATTGATTGCGGGCTCAAGATTCGTCAGCGGGTAGCGTTCGTTGAGACCGTGCGAATAATCGTCCGAATCCTTCATGAAAGAACCGCTCGCACCGTAGCTCGGCACACCCAGCGCGCGGTACCACATGGAATCCGAAGCGCCCGAGGACTGGGACGGCGATCACCGGCAGCTTGCCCCAGGATTTGGCAATGGCATTGGTGGCGGCCCGCACGAAATCCGGATCCAGCGGCGACGCCGGCGACGTGCGTGACATATTCGGGATTGATCTCGGAGAACTTCACTTCCGGCTGTCCGGCCACCGCCGCCAATTCGGCCATGATGTCTTCCTTCGTATGGCCGGGGAAAATCCGGCAATTGACGATCGCGGTAGCCCGCTGGGGCAAGGCGTTGAGCGCATGGCCGCCATTGACCATGGTGGGCACGCAGGTCGTGCCGATCTTGCCGATCATCGCCGGGTCGCCGCGCAGCACGGCAATCGCCTGCTTGTCCGCCGGGATCGGCGGCAAAGGCCCGCATCGCCGCGGCCCGCAGCGGATCGGTTTCGAACGCCGCCGCCTTGGAGAAATAGTCGCGCGTGATGTCGTTGAGTTCGGGCGTGAAACGATAGGCGCCGATCCGCTCGAGCGCGGCGGACATCTGCGCAATGGCGTTGTCATCATGCGGGGTGGAGCTGTGCCCGCCCGGATTGGTCACTTCGAGCTGGAAATCGCCATAGGTCTTTTCCGCACCTTGCCAGCTCCAGTAGATCGGCTTTCCGCTCTCATCGTCGAGCGTGCCGGAAGCGCCATCGATATTGAGCACCAGCTTCGCATGCTTGAGCCGCTCGGCGATGATCTGCGAGGTAAGCATCGTGGTTTCCTCGTCGCCCGAATAGGCGATCACGATGCTGCGCTTGGGCTTGAAGCCCTGGCGCCGCAGTTCGATCATCGAGGCCGACGGCAAGCGCGGCATCGAATTTCGTGTCGCTTGCGCCGCGCCCGTAGAGATAGCCATTCTCGATCACCGGCGTGAAGGGATCGCGCTCCCAATCTTCCGGCTTGGCTTCGACCACGTCCATATGCGCGGAGATCACGATCGGCCCCAGCGAAGGATCGCTGCCTTGCCAGGTGGCGATCAGATAGGCCGTGTCTTCGTAAGGGACGACTTCGACATCGCCGTCAGCCCAGCCGCCGTCGACCAGCGCTTTCTTGAGGATCGCGGCGACTTCGCCCGTGCCGTTGCCTTCACCGCGAACCGAACGGACCGCGATCGTCTCTTTCGCGAGCTCGAGCGCCTGGGCCTCGGCCGCTGGATGGCTGGCCGCGCTGGCCTGGACCGGATGCGCTGCGATCAGTGCCCCAAGTGCGATGGAAATCAGATGTCGATGCAAGGCTGGACCCTTTTTATTGCTGCCGTCGAAAGTGCCGCCGCGAAAGCGAGACTCGGATGAAGGATAGCTCTTTCGCGCCCGATTGTCTGCCAATCTCGCGGTTTCGCCGCTTGCCGCGCGATGCCTTTCGAATCCTTGGATATTCGTCGGTTCTTCCTTGCAAATTATGGTTAGCTAGGCAACGTTGGCCATGCCGGGATTGATCGAAATTTGCGGCGTTTGAGACCGGCAGGGACATGCCGGCCAGGCGCTGTTTGGGAGAGCGTTGGGAATGGCCAGCAGGGCCGCCGGTCGTCCGGCGAGGAATTTGCGATCTGTCTTGGGCATCTGGCACATGGCGCTTCGCCGTGCGAAATCTCTGCGCGCGGTCTTCCTCGTCCTGATCTTCGCATCGGTGGGCGGGCCGGGCTCGGCCGTGTCGGAAATCTCGGGCGTAATTACCAGCCACGGCTATGCGGTGTACGGAGAGCTCAAATACGGGCCGGAGTTCACCCATGTCGATTTCGCCAATCCCGACGCACCGAAGGGCGGCTTCTACCGCGCGTCGGGAGGGCGGGTGTTCGACAGCCTCAACCAGTTCTCGCTGGTCGGCAATTTCCCTTATGTGATCGAATATCTCTACGATCCGCTGATGGAGCGCACTCAGGACGAGCCCGTCTCCTATTACGGCGTCATCGCCAAGACGATCAGCTATCCCAAGGACCTCTCGTGGGTCGAATTCGAACTGCGGCCCGAGGCGCGCTGGCATGACGGCAAGCCGATCACGGTGGCGGACGTGCTGTTCACGATCGAGGCGCTCAAGAACCCGCTTATCAGGCCGCAGAAGAACGTCGGCGCGAAGGCGATCACCAGAGCGTATCAGACCGGGCCCAACCGCGTGCGCATGGAACTGAACCAGACGAACAATCCGGTGCTGCCCGCTGCGGTGGCCTCCATGAAAGTGCTGCCCAGGCATTATTTCGCGCATCACGACCTGACGCAGCCGACGCTGCAGCGCCCGGTCTCCAGCGGCCCGTACAAGATCGGCCGGTTCGATTCCGGCCGCATGTTCGAACTCCTTCGCGACAAGGATTACTGGGCGGCGGATCTGCCGCTGCGCAAGGGGCGGTTCAATTTCGACCGCGTGGAGCATGTCTTCCACCGCGACCCGCAAGCATCCTTCCAGGATTTCTACACCGGCCGCATCCATACGCAGCAGGAGTTCAGCGCGCGCCGCTGGAAGGCGGAAAACGCCATGCCCGTCTATGCTTCCGGCGACATCCTGCGGGACGACATCCCCTACAAGAACAGCGCGTTCTACATGTCGATCACGATGAACACCCGCACGCCGTTCCTGAGCGACCGGCAGGTGCGCCGCGCGGTCCAGATGGCCTATGATTTCGAGTTCGCCCGCGAGATCGTCCTGCACGGCCATCACGGCCGCACCACCAGCTATTTCGCCAATACCGAATTCGAAGCGTCCGGCCTGCCCTCGCCCGGCGAACTGCAGTTGCTCAAGCCCTATCGAGACCGCCTGCCGCCGGAACTGTTCACCCAGGCGCCCAGCGTGCCGACTGGTGGATCGCGCTGGAACCAGCGCCAGAACCTGAAGGCAGCGCGCGATCTGCTGGCCGAGGCCGGATACCGCATTGAGAACATGAAGCTGATCGACCCGGCCACGGGGGAGCCCGTCGTGCTGGAGTTCGTCGCCTTCTCTCCGAACCTCTTGAACCAGGTCAGCTACTTCATCCGGAACATGAAGCGGCTGGGGATCGAAGTGGAATTCCGCCACTTCGAAGCCTCTCAGTTCCGCCTGGTCAGCGGCAGCTACCAATTCGACCTGATGCTGGGCAATGCGGCGTTCGGGCCGCAGGATGCGCCTGGCAGCGAGCTTTTGACGTCATGGTCGTCGCAGGCGGCCGGCGCTCCCAACCAGCTCAATTTCGCCGGCATCGCCGATCCGGCAATCGACCATGCCCTCGACACGATCGTCTCCGCGAACGACCATCAGACCGTGGTGGACGCCATGCGCGCGATCGACCGCGTGGCGCGCTTCAATTATTACTCCATCCCCATGCAGCACACCTATCCGGCGCCGGTGGGGCAAAAACCCCTCGCCTACTGGAATCGTTTCGGCCGCCCTGAAAAGGCCGACGTAACCTACATCTACCCGCTCATGATGCTCGATCATTGGTGGTGGGACCCGAAGAAGGAGGCGCAGCTAAGCCACGGGGCCTTCAAGTGAACCGCGCCGGCCCGTCCAATCTGCTGCGACGCGCCGGTGCCTTGCTTCGCGCGATAGCGCTCATCCTTGCGCTCGGCTCTGTCTCCGGTGCCAGCGGCGCCATCTCCAGCAGTCCCGGCGCGACCACGAGCTATGGCTATGCCGTATTCGGCGGACTCAAATACGGGCCCGGCTTCACTCATCTCGATTATACCAATCCGGCGGCGCCCAAAGGCGGCACCTTTCGCTATCCCGGGGGCACGACTTACGACAGCCTCAACCAGTTCTCGGTGATCGGGACATTCCCATGGCTGATGCTCTATGCCTACGACCCGCTGATGGAGCGCAGCCTTGACGAGCCAGCCTCCTATTACGGCGTGATCGCCAAGACGATTACCTACCCCAAGGATCTTGCCTGGGTGGAATTCGAACTGCATCCCGAGGCGCGCTGGCACGACGGCACGCCAATCACAGTGGACGATGTGCTGTTCTCGCTGGAGATCTACCGGGGCGATCTGGTCAATCCGCGCTACGGCGCCGCTGGCCGGGTGGTGAGCAAAGCTTACAGCACCGGCCCCGACCGCGTGCGGATGGAATTGATCCAGAAGAACAACCCTGTGCTGCCTTCGGTAGTCGCCTCGATGAAAGTGCTGCCCAAGCACTTCTACGCGAAGCACGATTTGAACCAGCCTATGCTCGATGTCCCGGTGACCAGCGGCCCGTACAAGATTGGCACGGTCGAGCCGGGCCGCATCTTCGAGATGGTGCGAGACGAGAATTACTGGGGCGCAGATCTGCCCATGCGGCGCGGCCGGTTCAATTTCGACCGGGTCCGCCACTACTTCTTCCGCGATTACAGCGCGCAGATCGCGGCTTTCGATGCCGGGCTGGTCGATCTGCGGTTTGAAGGCAGCGCCCGCCGCTGGGACGCAGAAAAGTCGATACCCGCTTATGCGGCGGGTGACATCCTGCGTAACAATGTCGCCTACAGCAACGGCGCGTTCTACAGCTCGATGACGATCAACAGCCGCAGGCCCTTCCTGAGCGACCGAAGGGTGCGCCGCGCGATCCAGCTGGCATATGATTTCGAATTCGTCCGCGACATCATCCTGCGCGGCAAATACGGCCGCACCGAAAGCTACTTCGCCAATTCGGACTTCGAGGCGACGGGCCTGCCCTCGCCGGGCGAGTTAAAGCTGCTCGAACCTTACGGGACAGCCTGCCGCCGGAGGTGTTCTCAGACGATCTCAGCGCTCCGGTTGGCGGATCGCGCCAGAACCAGCGCGACAATCTGAAGCAGGCCCGCGATCTCCTGGCCGCTGCTGGCTACCGCATCGAGAACATGAAGCTGATCGATCCGGCGACCGGCACTGCCCGTCACGCTGGACCTCGTCGCGGCATCTCCGCTCTATGAGATCTATTCCGGCTACTTCGTGAAGAACATGAAGAGGCTGGGGATCGAGGTCCGCTTCCGCGCTTTCGACACCGCGCAGTTCCGGCACCTCACCGGCAACCGCCAATTCGACCTGATGATCAACACGCCCGTCTTTCCGCCATCGGACACGCCAGGCGTCGAACTGCGAGCGGCATGGTCGTCCGCCGGGCGCGGACATCGCCAACTCGCTCAACTTCGCCGGCGTCAAGACAACCAGCGATAGACCATGCAATCGAGGCCGTGCTCACCGCCACCGACCACCAGACCGTGATCGACGGCATGCGGGCGATCGACCGGATCGCGCGCAGCGAGTTCTATTCGGTTCCCTTCCAGCACACTTATCCCGCGCCGGTGGGAGAAATGCCGATCACATACTGGGACCGTTTCGGCAGGCCCGCCACGGATCCGACCTACAACTTCCCACTGATGACGATGGATCACTGGTGGTGGGATCCCAAGAAGGAAGCGGCACTGCAACACGGGGCTTACAGGTGATGCATCTGCCCCGCGCCCTTGTCCGCCGTACCGGCCAGACCATTGCCGCCGCTGCGCTGTTCTGCGCGCTGGGCACAGTCAGCGGGGCGAGCAGCACCATTCCCTGCTTCGGGCAACGTCACCACCAGCCAGGGCTACACCGTTTATGGCGACGCTCAAATACCAGCCCGGCTTCGACCATTTCGACTACGTCAATCCCGGCGCCCCCAAAGGCGGCGAATATCGCTTCGCGATCCAGGGGACTTTCGACAGCCTGAACCCGGTCGCCTTGCTCGGCACCTTCCCCCCTGCGCTGCTCTATGTGGCGGATTCCCTCCTGGAACAGAGCCGGGATGAACCAGCGGCGTATTACTGCCTTATCTGCAAGACGGTCAGCTGGCCGAGCGACCGGAGCTGGGCAGAATTCGAGCTCAACCCTGAAGCCCGTTTCAACGACGGAACCCCGATCACAGTCGACGACGTCCTGTTTTCCTACCGGCTGAGCGAAGGGCTGACCATTCCATCCTTCAGCCGCCTGGCCCAGATCATCGACCGCGCCGAGCAGACGGGGCCAAACCGGGTTCGCTTCCATTTCAAGATGAAGGGCAACGCCACGCTGCTGACGGTGATCGGGCTGATGCCCGTGCTGCCCAGGCACGATTACAAATCCCGCGACCCATTTGCGCCGAGCCTGGCCAAACCCGTCCTCGCCAGCCCCTACCGGGTCCTATCCGTCGAGCCGGGACGCAATGTCATCCTCGCGCGCGATCCGGACTATTGGGCCGCCGACCACCCGGTGAACAAGGGCCGCTGGAATTTCGACCGGCTCCGCCAGGATTACTACCGGGATGCCTCGCTGCTGAACGAAGCCTTCGCCGCCGGCCTCAGCGACCTGCGCGTCGATACCAACGCCATGCTGATGCGCCAGCAATCGGGCCTGCCCGCCTTTCGCAGCGGCGATATCCAGCGCGAGGTGATCGATTACGAGAATGGCGCCGTATACAATGCGCTGACCATCAACACGCGCCTGCCGTTCCTCTCCGATCGCCGCGTGCGCGAAGCGCTGCTGCTGGCCTATGATTACGAGTGGACCAGGCGGATCATCCTGGGCGGCGAATATGGCCGGCTGCACAGCAATTTCGCCAATTCGGATTTCGAAGCCGAAGGTCTGCCGAATTCGGGAGAGCTCGAAATACTCAACGAGTACCGCGATATTCTGCCGCCGGAGATCTTCAGCCAGCCCGCCCGGATTGCCGACCGGGGGAAGCCGCACGCAGTTGCGGCAAAACCTGCTGCGCGCGCGCGATCTGCTTGCCGAAGCAGGCTATCGGCTGGTGGATGGCAAACTCATCGATCCGGCCACTGGCGATCCCGTATCGCTGCGGCTGCTGGCCTACTCCCCCCTGATGATGAACGAGATGGGCCAGTTCATCCACAATATGTCCAGGCTGGGGATCGAGGTGAAGTTCCACAGCGTGGAGGCGGCGCAGTTGCGGCACCTGATGCGCAATTACGATTATGACCTGCTGCTCTACCGCTCCTATTTCGCGCCCTTGCCTACGCCCGGTGTCGGCATGCTGCTGCTCTGGACGTCCGAGGCGGCCAATACGCCCAACCAGCTCAATTACGCCGGCGTGAGGAATCCCGCGATCGACAAGGCCATGGAGCGCATGGTCAATGCAACCGACCGCCAGACCGTGGTGGACATGATGCGCGTGGTCGACCGTATCGCGCGCTGGGAATATTATTCGGTTCCCCTCTCGCACACATACCCTACCGCTATCGGCAAGATGCCTATATCCTATTGGAACCGTTTCGGAAAACCGGCGAAGGAAGGCGACTACAACTTCCCACTCTGGACGGCGGACAGCTGGTGGTACGACCCAGCCAAAGCCGTCGCGATCACGCATGGAGCCTCTCGATGACTGCGATGTGGAGTTACATTCTGAGGCGCCTGCTGCTGATGATTCCCACGCTGATCGGCATCGTCACGGTGAGCTTCGTGATCATCCAGTTCGTGCCCGGCGGGCCGATCGAGCAGATCGAGGCAAGGCTTGCGGGCACTCAGCTGGATGCGACCGCCACGATCTCCGGCAGCACCGACACCGCTTCGACCAGCGGCGGGTTGATGCAGACCGGTGAGCTCGCTCCGGAAATGGTCGCCCAGCTGGAGAAGCTTTATGGCTTCGACCGGCCGATTCACGAACGCTACTTCAAGATGCTGTGGGACTTCGCGCGCTTCGATTTCGGTGACAGCTACTTCAAGGGCCAGAAAGTGATCGACCTGATCGTCGAGCGCATGCCCGTCTCCATCTCGCTCGGCTTGTGGACCACGCTGATCACTTATCTCGTGGCCTTGCCGCTGGGCATCAGGAAGGCGGTGCGCGCCGGATCGCGCTTCGATGTGTGGACGAGCTTTGCCGTCACGATCGGCTATGCAATTCCCGGCTTCCTGTTCGCCGTCCTGCTGGTCGTGCTGTTTGCCGGCGGCAATTTCTGGAGCATCTTCCCGGCGCAGGGCCTCGTGTCCGAGAACTGGGCAGAGCTGTCCTGGCCCGCGAAGATCGGCGACTATCTGTGGCACATGGTGCTGCCGGTGACTGCAATGGTGATCGGCGCCTTTGCCAGCCTCACCATGCTGACCAAGAATTCGATCCTCGACGAGATCAACAAGCAATATGTGGTCACCGCCCGCGCCAAGGGCCAGACCGAGCGCGGCGTGCTTTATGGGCACGTCTTCCGCAATGCGATGCTGATCGTGATCGCCGGCTTTCCTTCGGCCTTCATCGGCGTGCTGTTCACGTCCAGCCTGCTGATAGAGGTGATCTTCTCGCTCGACGGGCTGGGCCTGCTCGGCTTCGAGGCGACGATCAACCGCGACTATCCGGTGATGCTGGGCGCGCTGTTCATCTTCTCCCTGCTGGGCCTCACCGCCAATCTGCTGGGCGACATCACTTACACGCTGGTGGATCCCAGGATCGACTTCGAACGGAGGGACGTGTGATGAACGCGCCCGGATCCTACTTCGTCGAAGCCGAAGCCGCGCCCCGCAGGCGCTTCTTCGGGCCGCTCGCTCGCCGCCGCTGGGCCGTGTTCAAGGCCAACAAGCGCGGATATTGGAGCCTGTGGATCTTCCTGGCCCTCTACGGCGTGTCGCTGTTCGCGGAGTTCATCGCCAACGACAAGCCGATCCTGATGTCCTATCGCGGCGAGATCTACGCGCCGGTATTGAAGGCCTATCCCGAAACCGCATTCGGCGGGGATTTCGAGACCGAGCCGGACTATCACGATCCGTTCGTCCACGATCTGATCGAGCAGGGCGATGGCTGGATGGTCTGGCCGATGGTGCGCTTCTCCTACGACACGATCGATTACGACATTCCGCAGCCGGTGCCATCCGGGCCGTCGAGCCGTCACTGGTTCGGCACCGACAGCCAGGCGCGCGACGTGTTCGCGCTGGCGCTTTACGGCTTCCGGCTGTCCGTTACCTTCGGGCTGCTCCTGACTGTCCTCAGCTCCGTGATCGGCATCACCGCCGGCGCGGTCCAGGGCTATTTCGGCGGCTGGATCGACCTGATCTTTCAGCGCGTGATCGAGATCCTGCACAGCCTGCCGGTGCTCTATCTGCTGATCGTGGTGGCCAGCTTCGTGACGCCGAGCTTCTTCTCGATCCTGGGCGTGCTGCTGCTGATCACCTGGATGACGCTGGTCAGCGTGGTGCGCGCCGAGTTCCTGCGGGCGCGCAACCTGGACTATGTGCGGGCCGCGCGCGCGCTCGGCCTGGGCAACCGGCTGATCATGTTCCGCCACATCCTGCCCAATGCGATGGTGGCGACGCTGACTTTCCTGCCCTTCATCCTCTCGGCCAGCATTTCGATGCTCACCGCGCTCGATTTCCTGGGCTTCGGCCTGCCGCGCGGATCGCCTTCGATCGGCGAGCTGCTCAACCAGGGCAAGAACAACCTCTACGCCCCCTGGCTCGGCATCACCGGCTTTGCCGTGATGGCGACCATGCTCTCCCTGCTCATCTTCATCGGCGAGGCGGCGCGTGACGCCTTCGACCCACGGAAAGCCCTGTGACACGAACAATGGCGACACAGACTGAAACGAACCAGGCCGATGGCCAGCCGCTCCTCACAGTCGAGGATCTCTCCGTCTCTTTCCGCTCCGAAGGCAAGGAAGTGAAGGCGGTGAGGAACATAACGTTCCAGCTCCAGCGAGGCGAAACGCTCGCGCTGGTGGGGGAATCGGGCTCCGGCAAGTCGACTGCGGCGATGTCCGTGCTGCAGCTCCTGCCTTACCCCACGGCGTTCCATCCCTCCGGCTCGATCCGCTTCGACGGGCGCGAATTGCTCGGTTCGGGCGAAGGGGCGATGCAGCAATTGCGCGGCGGCAAGATCGCGCTGATCCCGCAGGAGCCGCTGACTTCGCTCAACCCGCTGCACCGGGTCGAGCGGCAGATCGCCGAAGCCATGCGCCTCCACCGCAAGGAGATCGGCAAGGGCGAGATGCACCAACGTATCGTGGAACTGCTCAGCCTGGTCGGCGTGCGCAATCCGGAGCTGCGCTGCCGCGCTTTCCCGCACGAGCTGTCAGGCGGGCAGCGCCAGCGCGTGATGATTGCCATGGCACTGGCGAACGAGCCCGACATGCTGATCGCAGACGAGCCGACCACCGCGCTGGACGTGACGATCCAGGCGCAAGTGCTCGAATTGCTGCAAAGCCTCCAGCAGCGGCTGGGCATGGCGATGCTGCTGATCACGCACGATCTGGGCGTGGTGCGCAAGATGGCCAGCCGCGTCTGCGTGATGACCGACGGCCAGATCGTGGAAGCGGGAGATACCGCCGAAGTGTTCGACAATCCGCAGCACGAATACACGCGCAAGCTGGTCAATGCCGAGCCCAAGGGGCGGCCCCTGATGCTGGAAGGCGAGCCGCGACAGATCATCGAGACCGACGATCTCAAAGTGTGGTTCCCGATCAAGGGCTGGTCCGGCCGCGTGCGCGATCACGTCAAGGCGGTGGACGGGGTGACAATCAACCTCAGGCGCGGCCATACGCTAGGCGTGGTGGGCGAATCCGGATCGGGCAAGACGACGCTCGGCCTCGCGCTGCTGCGCATCAGCCGCTCCCAGGGCGCAATCCTGTTCGACGGCGAACCGATCCACACGCGCAACACCAAGGCGATGCGCCCCTTGCGCGACCGGATGCAGATCGTGTTCCAGGATCCCTTCGCCTCGCTCAGCCCCAAGATGAGCGTGCGCCAGATCGTGGGCGAAGGCTTGCCGATCCACCGGCCGGAACTATCCCGCCAGGAACGGGACGACGCGGTGCTCCAGATCATCAAGGAAGTCGGGCTGTCGGCCGATGTGCTCGATCGCTATCCCCACGAATTCTCCGGCGGGCAGCGCCAGCGCATCGCCATCGCGCGGGCCATGATCCTGCGGCCCGACCTCGTGGTGCTGGACGAGCCCACCAGCGCGCTCGACATGTCGGTGCAAGGCCAGATCGTCGACCTGCTGCGCGACTTGCAGGCCCGCTACAACCTCACCTATCTGTTCATCAGCCACGATCTGAAAGTCGTCCGCGCGCTGGCGCACGATCTGATGGTGATGAAAAACGGCAAGGTCGTGGAACAGGGCCCGGCAGACGAAATCTTCGAAAATCCGCAGAGCGAATATACCCGCGAACTGATGATGGCAGCGCTGGAACTGCGCACCAAGGCTGCCTGAAGCGAGCGCAATCGGCGCGGAAGCCGTCAGTCCGCCGCGACCATCTCGTCCGCTGCGACATGCGGCAGGCCTAGCGCATCGGCGACCGGTTTGCAGGTCACCTGGCCATTGCAGACGTTGAGCCCCGCCAGCAGGTGCGGATCGCGGCGCAGCGCTTCCTTCCAGCCCAGCTGGGCAATGCGCAGCGCATGCGGCAGCGTGACATTGCCCAGCGCATAAGTGGAAGTCCGCGCCACCGCGCCCGGCATGTTGGCCACGCAATAATGGACGATGCCGTCCACCACATAGGTCGGCTCGGCATGCGTGGTGGCGTGGCTGGTTTCGAAGCAGCCGCCCTGGTCGATCGCGACATCCACCAGCACCGCGCCGGTCTTCATCGTCCGCAGCATCTCGCGCGTGACCAGCTTGGGCGCTTCGGCGCCGGGGATCAGCACCGCGCCGATCACCAGATCGGCCTCGGCAATGCAGGCGGCGAGATTGGCCTTGTTGGAAAAGCGCGTCTTGGCGCGCGCTTCGAAATGTACGCCGAGCCTTTCCAGCACTTCGGCCGACCGGTCGAGTATCGTCACGTCCGCCCCCAGCCCTGCCGCCATCTGCGCCGCGTTGAAACCGACCACGCCGCCGCCAATCACGACTACCTTGGCCGGCAGTACGCCGGGCACGCCGCCCAGCAGCACGCCGCGCCCGCCATGTTCCTTCTCTAGCGCGGATGCGCCGGCCTGGATCGACATCCTGCCTGCAACCTGGCTCATCGGCTTGAGCAGCGGCAGGCCGCCCGATGAATCGGTGACGGTCTCATAAGCAATGCACACCGCGCCGCTTGCCAGCAAATCCCGCGTCTGATCGGGATCGGGCGCCAAGTGGAGATAAGTGAACAATATCTGGCCTGGGCGCAGCATGGCGCGTTCTTCCGCCTGCGGCTCCTTCACTTTCACCACCATCTCGGCAGCGGCAAATACATCGGCCGCAGCGGCAGCGATCGTGGCGCCCGCCGCCAGATAGTCGGCATCGCTGGCGCCGATCCCCAGCCCGGCCCCGCTTTCGACCAGCACATCGTGGCCCGCCGTCACCAGTTCATGCGCAGCTTCCGGTGTCAGCCCGACCCGGAATTCGTTATTCTTTATCTCGCGCACAGTACCGACGATCATGCTCATTCTCCTATGCAGCTGGCCGCAACTTCGGCGGCCAGAGATCTACTCGACCGGTAGTGGGGTCAATTTGAATTTCGGCTTCAATACCGCACTGCCCCTTTCGTCATTGCGAGCGGCCGAAGGCCGCGCGGCAATCCAGGGCCTTATATAACCGCCCTGGATTGCTTCGGAGCTTCGCCCCTCGCAAAGACGAATATCGAGGACGAAAATCAGGCAGCATGTCCCAGAGCCGAAATCCAAACCGACCCACTACTACTCGACCGCTTCGATAAGCTCGGCGAGCTTGCCGAATATCTCATCGATGTGAGACTTCTCAAGGATCAGCGGCGGCGACAGCGCGATAATGTCGCCGGTCACGCGGATCAGCAGGCCTTCGTCGAAAGCACGGCGGAACACTTCCATCGCACGCATCGTCGGTTCGCCCGGGCGCGGTTCAAGCTCGATCCCGCCGATCAGCCCGATATTGCGGCAATCGATCACATGGCGCGCGCCCTTCAGGGAATGAACGGCGTCGGCCCAGTAATCTTCCAGCAGGATCGCCTTTTCGAACAGCCCTTCTTCCTCGTAGATTTCGAGCGTCGCGATCGCGGCGGCGGCGGCCAGCGGGTGGCCCGAATAAGTGAAGCCGTGGAACAGCTCGATCCCCGGCGCCGCATTCTCGACGATCGTATCGTAGATTTCGCGCCGCACCGCGACTGCCCCCATCGGCACCGCCGCATTGGTCAGGCCCTTGGCCATGGTGATGATGTCAGGGGTCACCCCAAACCGCTCCGCCGCTGTTGCGTGGCCAATTCGGCCGAATGCGGTGATCACCTCGTCGAAGATCAGCACAATATCATGCTGGTCGCATATTTCGCGCAGCCGCTTGAGATAACCGGCCGGCGGCACCAGCACGCCAGTGGACCCGGCCACCGGCTCGACGATCACAGCCGCGATCGTTTCTGCGCCGTGGAGGTTCACCAAGCGCTCCAGATCCTCGGCGAGTTCCACGCCGTGCACCGGAATCCCCCGGCTGAAGGCATTGCGCGCAAGATCGTGCGTATGGCGCAGATGGTCCACGCCGGTCAGCAAAGTGCCGAACTGGCGCCGATTGCCCAGGATCCCGCCCACCGATATGCCGCCGAACCCAACGCCGTGATAACCCCGCTCCCGGCCGATCAGGCGCGTCCGGCCGCCGCGTCCCCGCGCCTTCTGATAGGCGAGCGCGATCTTGAGCGCGCTATCGACCGATTCCGAACCCGAATTGCAGAAGAAGATCCGGTCCAGCCCTTCCGGCATGACCAGCGAGAGGCGCGAGGCGGCCTCGAACGCCAGCGGATGGCCGAGCTGGAAAGTCGGCGCGAAATCCATTTCGCCGGCCGTCTTGCGGATCGCCTCGATGATCTTCGCGCGCCCATGCCCTGCATTCACGCACCACAGGCCGCCGGTCGCATCCAGCACCTTGTGCCCTGCCGCAGCCGTGTAATGCATGCCTTCGGCCGCAATGAACATGCGTGGGTGCGCCTTGAACCTCCGGTTGTCGGTAAAGGGCATCCAGAAGGCGGAAAGATCGTTGGTCTCGCGCATGGAGTCTCCGGGATTGTACAGCTACCAGTGTAGCTAGCCCTCCCCAGCAACGACCGCCACCCGGTTCGTGTCCCACACCCCTATCGGAAAAGCCGATAGCCATAGCTCCAATTAATCCCGCTGGCTTATTAAGGCATTGATGGCCATTATGCTTCGGGGGAATGGGGCAGCCGGTCCGTTCCGGGATATTCCGGGCGGAGGCAATCCACTTCCGCCCCGCCAGTGCAACCGAGACCGACATGACTACCGATATCGCCACCTGGATCAAGGAACGCGGAATCACCGAAGTCGAGTGCATCGTGCCCGACATCAACGGCATTCAGCGCGGCAAGGTGCTGCCCGCGAACAAGTTCCTCAAAAGCTTCACCGACCGGACCTTGCGCATACCCGGCAGCGTTTTCATGGTCACCGTGACCGGCAGCTATCCGGAAGGAATGGACGGGATCGTGCCCGGCTACGATCCGGACATGGTGCTGATCCCCGACGCGGCCACCATTCGCGAAGCGCCCGGCTTCGCCAGCCCGACGGCCTATGTCATCGCCGATGCCTTCGATATGGAAGGCGGCCCGATCGAGATCGCGCCGCGCCAGATCCTCAAGAAGGTGCTCGCCCTGTACGAAAAGCGCGGCTGGCGGCCGGTGATTGCGCCGGAGCTGGAATTCTACCTCGTCTCGAAGAACCTCGACCCCGATTTCCCGCTGGTTCCGCCGACTGGCCGCTCCGGCCGCGCCGAGACGGCGAGCCAGCCGTTCGGGCTCGAGGCGCTGGGCGAGTTCGAAGACATCATCGAACAGATCTACGATTATTGCGAGAAGGCCGAACTCAATATCGACACGATGATTCACGAAGCCGGGGCCGCTCAGCTGGAAGTGAATTTCCTCCATGGCGACCCGCTCGCGCTGGCCGACCAGGTGCTGCTGTTCAAGCGGATCGTGCGGCAAGTGGCGCTGGAGCACGGCGTCTACGCGACATTCCTGGCCAAGCCGATGTCCGACCAGCCGGGCAGCGCGATGCATATCCACCAGTCGATTGTCGATCGGGAAACCGGGCGCAACGTCTTCTCGACCCAGAATGGCACGCGATAGCGCGCTGTTCCGCAGCTATATCGCCGGCCTGGTGCGTCTGTTGCCGCAGGTATTGCCCGCTGGTCGCGCCCAACGTCAATTCGTTCCGCCGGATGCAGCCCGATACCGCCGCCCCGATCAACGTCCAGTGGGGCGATCGACAACCGCAGCTGCGGGCTGCGCATTCCCGTATCGGGCCCGATGGACCGGCGGATCGAAAACCGCCTGCCCGGCGCGGATGCCAATCCCTATCTCGCCATCGCGGCATCGCTGATCTGCGGCTATATCGGCATGGTCGACCGCATGCAGCCGCCCAAGAGCATGTCCGGCAATGCCTACAACCGGGCCCGCACCCTGCCTCGCACGCTCGAAGGCGCGCTCGACCGTTTCAGCCATTGCAAGCCGGTAAAACAATATCTTGGCGATGATTTCTTCGAGCTATTCTACGCTATCAAGGAAGCCGAGCTTTACGCCTACCAGTCGGTGATCAGCTCGTGGGAACGCGAGCATCTGCTGCTGAGGGTCTAGGCCCTTGACCCAGGCCGTGACGCCTCACGCGCCGTCTTACTACGCGGCGAGCGCCAATCCCTTTGCGCCCCAGCCCCGGCTCGAGGGCGAGGAACTGGCGGATGTCGTGGTGGTGGGCGGCGGCTATACCGGGCTGTCAGCCGCGCTGAATGCCGCCGAGGCGGGCTTTTCGGTGATCCTGATCGAGGCCAAACGCATCGGTTGGGGCGCATCGGGGCGCAACGGCGGGCAGATGATCCCCGGAATGCGCTGGGAGCCGCTGCGAGCTGGTCAAGCAATTCGGGGAAGATCGAGCGCGCGAACTGGTGACGGTAGCCAATGAAGCGGGCGCGCGGGTGCGGGCGCGCATTGCCCGCCACGCCATCGCCTGCGACCTGCGCGACGGGCATTTCCACGCCGCGGCCAAGCCCGCCCATCTCGAGCATATGAAACGCGAGCTCGACATGCCTCGTGCGGCTGGTGGGCTATGAAGGCGCGCAGATCGTGCCAGCGGAAGAGACCGGGCGCTATGTCGCCAGCCCGATCTATCACGGCGGGACTCTACGACGTGAACGGCGGCCATCTCCACCCGCTCAACTATGCGCTGGGCCTTGCCGAGGCGGCACTGGCCGCCGGCGTGAGGATTTTCGAAGGCTCGCCCTGCACGCAGATCGATCATGGCAGCCCGGTGGTGGCGGCCACGCCTGCGGGCCGGGTGGTCGCCCGCCACGGCGTACTGGCCTGCGATGCCTTCATGGGTTCGATCGACAAGCGGCTGGGCCGGATGACCATGCCGGTTGCGAATTACAACGTCGCCACCGCGCCGCTTTCACCCGCGGAGGCCGCAGCGCTGATTCCGTCGGGCGCATCTGTCGCCGACAGCAAGTTCGTTCTCAACTATTACCGATTAAGCGCTGATAACAGGCTTATTTTCGGCGGCGGCGAGAAATACTCGCCCGCTCCGCCGCCCGATATCGAGGCATTCGTGCGGCCCTACCTCGCGCAGGTGTTTCCTCAACTAAACGCCGTCCCGATCGACTATGCCTGGGGCGGACTGGTGGGCGTCACGCTCAACCGGCTGCCGCATTTCGGGCGTATCGGGAACAGCTTCTTCGCGCATGGCTGGTCCGGCCACGGGCTGCTGCTCACCACGCTGGCGGGCGAACTGATCGCCGATGCGATGCGCGGCCATGCCGAGCGCTTCGACCTGTTCGCCGACCTGCCCAATCGCCCGTTCCCCGGCGGCCCGCTGCTGCGCCATCCGCTCTACGTGCTGGGCATGCTGTGGTTCGCGCTCAGGGACCGTCTGTGAATGCCCGCAATACTCGCCTATATCCTCCGCCGCTCAACTGGATCACAGCTATGACCAAGCCGCCGCTCAGCTCCAACAAGATCGCTCCGCTCTCCGAGGCGCAGGAGTTCTTCAAGGCTCATCCCGATATCGACGCGATCGATATCATCTTCACCAATATGGCCGGCGTTCCGCGCGGCAAGCGCCTGCGCCAGCACGAAGTGCTCGCGGTCTACGAGAATGGCCGCTTCCTGCCCGGATCGGTGCTGGTGGTGGACATAACCGGCCGCGACACGGAAGAAACCGGCCTGGTGTGGGAAGACGGCGACGCCGACCGCTATGTGCTGCCGGTGCCCGGCACGCTCGTGCCCGCGCCGTGGCTGGGCGAGAACGCCGCGCAGTTCCTGACCAGCTTCTACGAGCTCGACGGAACGCCCAACGATCTCGACCCGCGCCACGTGCTCGGCCGGGTGATCGACGGGCTCGCGCAGGACGGACTGACGCCGGTGGTGGCAGTCGAGCTGGAATTCTACCTCGTCGATGTCAGCGAAGGGCAAGTGCGGCCGGCAGCGGGCCAGCTCACCGGCCACCGCTCGGACGAGATCCAGGTCTATGGCCTGAGAGAACTGCAGGATTTCAAGCCCTTCTTCGACGATCTTTATTCATTCTGCGATATCCAGGGGCTCCCCCTCGAATCCGCCATATCGGAGTTTGCCCCGGGCCAGTTCGAGCTGACCCTGCGCCACAAGGCCGACGCCCTGCGCGCCACGGACGATGCGGTGATGTACAAGCGCCTGGTCAAAGGCGTGGCGATGAAGCACGGTTTCGAAGCAACCTTCATGGCCAAGCCTTTCGCCGACCAGGCGGGCAACGGCATGCATCTGCACATCTCGATGAACGACGAAAGCGGCAAGAACGCCTTCGCCAGCGACGACCCCGAAGGCACGCCCCTGCTGCGCCACGCAATCGGCGGAATGAAGGAACTGCTGGCAGACGCGATGGCCATCTTCGCGCCCAATGCGAACAGCTATCGCCGCTTCAAGGCCAATTCCTATGCTCCGGTTGCGCCGACCTGGGGCGTAAACAACCGCACCGTCAGCCTGCGTATTCCGGCCGGCCCGCCCTCCTCGCGCCATGTCGAACACCGCGTGTGCGGCGCCGATGCGCACCCGACGCTGGCGATGGCGACCGTGCTGGCGAGCATGCATCACGGCATCCGGAACAAGATCGATCCTGGCCCGGCTGTGGTGGGGAACGGCTATGCGGATAGCGCATCCGACGTCAGATTGCCCAACAATTGGGCCGCCGCGATCGACACCTTCGAAGCCTCGCCCCCGATGAACGAATATCTCGGCGAGCGGTTCGTGAAGAACTACGCGACCGTGAAGCGGGTCGAGATGGCCAACTTCATGGGTACCGTCACCCAGCTCGACTACGATTGGTACCTACGCAGCGCATAAGCCCAAGCCGTCGATCAGTGCTGTCCTTCAATTGCGACCCGAAGAGCTGCCGTTTCCAAGCATTTCTTCAAAGACAGAGGCGGCCTTCTAGGCCTTTCCCCCGCCTAACCCTTTGCCCGGATTAGATTGCTTCAATGCAGGGGACAACGCATCGCAATACGATGACAGTCCATAGGTTTCAGGTTATGCGTTCCTATGCATGACCGCGATCTTGCCGCCCTTCCGTTCACTCTGCGCCAGTTGGACGTGTTCGCCCAGCTCTGCGAGCTCGGCAGCTTCAAGGCGGTAGCAGACACGTTCGGAATTTCGCAGGCGTCTGTAAGCGGCCAGATCAAGGCACTCGAAGACGGGCTGGGAGTAAGCCTGTTCGATCGCGCGCCCGGCCGGCCGACTAGGCCATCACATGAAGGGGCGGAGTTTCTCGCCGATCTCGTCCTGTTCAGGACAGCAGCCCTGCGCCTGTCTTCGCATGCGCGCCCGAATGCCTCGGTGCGGGCGTCGGCGTCGGTTCCCCTTACCGTGTTCATCAGCCAATATATCTTCCATCAGACGATCCGTCCGAAGCTGGCGCAGTTCCTGGAGCTGAACCCCAATCTCGATCTTCGCATCAGCGCCGATCATTTCGACAAGAATCCCGCAGAGCGCCTGTTGCAGGCGGATCACGATATCATCCTGCTGCACGAGGCCGATGAACAGGTCCTGGCGCCTCATACGAGGAAGGTGGCGACAATCCGCTGCGGCGTCTTCGGCCACAAGGCGTTCAGACAATCGCTGTCCAATCCCATCACCCCGGAACAGTTCAATGATCTGCCCTTCGTATTTCCGCCCAAAGGCAGCTATTTCGAACGGCGCGCGCTGAGCGAACTCGCAGACCATGGGATCAGGCCCACGAATATCGTCCGGCGCGCGCAATATTTCGACATCCTTTCGGCAGTTCTCGAATCCGGCACGGCGGTCGGCCGAACGCTGGAACCGCTGCTGACTCTCGAGCAGCGGAAGAACGTCGTGATGCTCTATCCCACCAAGCCGCGACGACTTGCACTCTATCGCAGCCCGAATTGCTCTGGTCCCGAAGGGGACGCCGTGGAAAAATTCCTTCTTAGCGCTGTTCTCCGCGATCCCGCTTATCTCCCTCCGGATTTCCAGGAAACACCGGATCGCGATGACTTCGCCGAATGGCGCCGGATTGGAGTCCCCCGCTAACGCCTGTGGTTCTGCGCCGTTTCCATGAATAAATTCGCCGCATCGCTGTGTCTTGTCAGGCGGCGCCAAGTGATGCCGATGTCGACCGTCGGCAGTGTCTCGCGCGTGCGCTTGGCAACGATGCGGTCGCCGTCGAGGCTCCACGGCCGATAGACGAGATCGGGCATCAGCGTGATCCCTGCCCCGGTTCCGACCAGGCTGCGCACCCCCTCCATCGAACTTGTCCGGAAGGCGACACGCGGCGGGTGGTCGAATTTCGACCAGATACCCTCGACCAGGCCTTCAAGCTCGTCGAGCGCCAGCATCACCACGGGATCGTTTTCCAACTGGGCGAGCATCAGCCCGTCGACATTGGCCAGCGGATGCGACGGCGCCATCCACGCGCGGCATTCGCTGCGCAGCAGCACCTCGTGATCGATCGCGGCGCGCTGTTCGAGATTGGAAACGATCAGCAGCGCAAGGTCGAGTTCGCCATTGACCAGCATGTGCTCGATATAGGCGCGCTTGTCCTCGACCAGCGAGACCTGGATCCGCGGGAACAGCCGCTGGAAGCGCGAGAGCAGGTCGGACAGGAAATAGCCGGTCACCAGCGGGGTGACGCCGACCCGGATCGTGCCTTCGGTCTGGTCCTCGCCCCGGCCCACTCCGCCGGCCAGATCCGCGATTGCTCCGATGATCGAGCGGGCATGGCGCAGGAACTGGTGGCCTTCGCGCGTCAGGGTGACGCCCTTGGCATGGCGGTGGAACAGCGAGACGCCGGTTTCGAGCTCCAGCGTGCGGATCGCGTCGGTCACTGCCGATTGCGAAATGCCCACCGCGCTCGATCCGGCCGAGACGGACCGCGCTTCCGCCACCGCGATGAAATAGCGAATCTGGCGGAACGTGATGTTCATCTGTTTTTCCGATAGCTCTCACCTAGCATAATCTACTGGCCCTTTTCGCGATAGAGGGTTCAGATTGCATTTGTGCACTTGCAGCAACTTCAATGAGGCGTAGCATCGCAGCCGTGGAGCAGGCGAGAGACCGATAACCACTAGCAAACGAGGGTCGGCGATATGAACGGGTTCGATTTTCGGGGAAATCTTGGTCAACGGAGCAGGCTGGGCCGCCGTTCGCTCCTTCAGGCACTTGGCGTCGCTGCAGTCGGCATCAGCTTCGGAGGCCTGGCAGCATGCGGCAAGTCGGAAGGCGGCGCAGTTTCCGCCAACGGCGAAGAAGCCAAGCTGAACTTCTACAATTGGGACACCTACATCGGCGAGACCACGCTGGACGACTTCAAGGAAGCCAGCGGCATCGACGTGAACATGAGCCTGTTCGCCACCAACGACGAACTGTTCGCCAAGCTGCGCGCCGGAAACCCCGGCTATCGACGTGATCGTACCGTCGAACGACTTCGTGGAACGCATGGTCCAGTCGGACATGCATCATCCCGCTCGATCACGCGCAGATCCCGAACATGAAGAATATCGATCCGACCTTCATCGATGTCGCCTACGATCCGGGCCGCAAATATTCGATGCCCTACACCTGGCTGGCGCTCGGCATCGGCTATCGCAAGTCGAAGGTGCAGGGCAGTGCCGGACAGCTGGAAAGTATCTGTTCGATTCAGCACCGAGTACAAGGACCGCATCGCCCTGCTTTCCGAAGCCGGCGACATGTTCCGCCTGTGCGCCAAATATCTCGGCCATTCGGTCAACGCCCTACACACGCCGAGATCATCGACCAGGTCGACGGCGATGATGATCAAGCAGAAGCCCATCATCAAGACCTTCCACGAAGATAACGGGCAGGATCTGCTGCTGTCGGGCGAAGTGGACCTGGTGCTCGAATATAATGGCGACATCGCCCAGATCATGACCGAGGACGACGATATCGACTTCGTCATTCCCAAGGAAGGCAGCCAGCTCAATTCCGATACGCTGTGCATTCCCAAGGGCGCGCCGCATCCGAAGAATGCCCACGCGTTCATCAACTATCTGCTCGACGCCGAAGTGGGCAAGAAGATCACCGAAACGATCCTCTACCCCACTCCAAACGCCGGCGGCGAAGGCGCTGATGCCGGACGAGTACAAGAACAATCCGGTGATTTTCCCGCCGGCGGACCTGCTCGCGAAATGCGAATATGCGGTCCTATAACGAGAAGTTGCAGCCGCTCTACGAAGAGGCCTTCACCAGAATCAGGGCGGCCTGATTGTAGCCAGGCGGGACCGGGGGGAAGCGCATGGAGAACTGGAGAAACCACAAGGCGCTGTTTGCGACGATCGCGACTGCGCCGCTCATGTGGCTGACCCTGTTCTTTCTCATCGCCCCTGGCGATCGTCTGGCTTTACAGCTTCGGCACCAATGTCGGCCTGACCGAAATCGAGATTTCGGGCACGTTCGCCAATTACGCGCGCGCGCTCGAGTCGCTCTATCTCGGGCATCTTCGTGGAAATCGATCGTGGTCGCCGCGCTGACCACGCTGATTTGCCTGATCGTGGGTTTCCCGGTGGCGCTGGCCATCATCTTCTGCCACGCGACAAATGGAAGCCCTGGTTGCTGCTGGCAATCATGCTGCCGTTCTGGACCAATCTGCTGATCCGCACCTATGCGCTGATGGCGGTGCTGCGCACGGAGGGCTATGCCAACCAGACGATCGGCTGGCTGCATGACAAGTTCGGCGCGCTGATTGCCCTGGATCGGCCTGCCGCCGCCCGGCGCCTATGAGCCCCTGCCGCTGCTGTACAACAACTTCGCGGTGATCTTCGGGCTCGTCTATGTCCACCTGCCCTTCATGGTCCTGCCGCTTTATGCCGCGCTCGACCGGCTCGATCGCTCGCTGATCGAGGCAAGCCTCGATCTTGGTGCCGGCCATTTCGCGCACGCTCTTGTCGGTCGTTGTGCCGCTTGCCGCGCCAGGCATCATATCCGGCGATCATCATCACCTTCATGCCGGCGCTGGGCGCCTATCTCACGCCGGACCTGCTGGGCGGGCCGGACAGCCAGATGATCGCCAATGTGATCGAACGCCAGTTCAAGCGCGCGAACGACTGGCCCTTCGGCGCCGCGCTGTCCTTCATCCTGATGTATGCCACCTTCATCGCGATCGCCTTCCAGGCGATGAAATCGCGCCAGGCGGAGCGCCGCCAATGAGCCTGTTTCGCCGCCAGCCGCTGCGCCCCGCTCGAATATACCGCGCCTGTGGATGCGCCTGTGGATCGTGGCGACGCTGTTCTTCCTCTACGCGCCGCTGGTCACGCTGATGGTCTTCAGCTTCAACGACAGCCGCCGCAACATCGTCTGGCGGGGCTTCACCCTCAAATATTACGAGAAGGCGCTGGGCAACAGCAGCCTGATGGAGGCGCTGGTCAATTCGCATCACCATCGCCTTGATCGCGACCATCATCAGCGTGGTGCTCGGCGCGCTGGCGGCGGTGATGCTGTGGCGCTTCCGCTTCCCGTTCAAGGCGGCGGCGGAAGGCGCGATGGCGCTGCCGATCGTGGTGCCGGAAATCTGCATGGGCGTGGCCATGCTCGTGTTCTTCGCCGCGGATCGGCTATCCCACCGACCTGCCCTGGCCGCTGGATCTGGGGGCGATCATCATCGCCCACGTCACCTTCTGCTTCCCCTTCGTGACCATGGTGGTGCGAGCGCGCCTGACCAGCTTCAACCGCGAGGAAGAGGAAGCCGCCAAGGATCTCGGCGCGAGCGAATGGCAGGCGTTCCGCGACGTGCTGCTGCCGCATATGAAGCCGGGCCTGATCGCCGGCGCGCTGCTGGCCTTCACGCTCAGCCTCGACGATTTCGTGATCACCTTCTTCACCTCGGGCCCGAACACGATCACCTTCCCGGTGAAGGTCTATTCGATGGTCCGCTTCTCGGTCACGCCCGAGGTCAATGCCGCCTCGACCATGCTGATCCTGCTCACCGTCGTCCTCACCACGATCGCGCTCAAGCTGCAGGGGCGAATGGGCACCCTGGCGCAACAAGGTCACTGATTGCATGACGACCGCAGAACCCATCATCTCGATCCGCAATGTCACCAAGCGCTTCGGCCAGGTGGCCGCGGTCGACAATGTCGATCTCGACATCATGCCGGGCGAATTCTTCGTGCTGCTCGGCCCCTCGGGCTGCGGCAAGACGACGCTGCTGCGGATGATCGCCGGGCTTCGAGATCCCGACCGAAGGGCATATCATGATCGACGGGCAGGACATGTCCCGGGTCCCGCCCAACAAGCGGCCGGTGAACATGGTGTTCCAGTCCTACGCCGTGTTTCCGCATATGACGGTGGCGGAAAACGTCGGCTACGGCCTCAAGATCGCCCGTGTGCGCCACGGCCGAGATCAAGACGCGCGTGGCCGAAGCGCTGGAGCTGGTGAAGCTCGACGGTTTCGGCGACCGCAAGCCCGACCAGCTTTCCGGCGGGCAGCGCCAGCGCGTCGCGCTTGCCCGCAGCCTCGTGATGCGGCCCAAGGTGCTGCTGCTGGACGAGCCGCTCTCGGCGCTCGATGCCAAGCTGCGCGCGCAGATGCAGTTCGAACTGGCCGATCTGCAGGACCAGGTCGGCATCACCTTCGTCACCGTCACGCACGACCAGGACGAGGCCTTGTCGATGGCCGGGCGGATCGCGGTGATCAACAAGGGCGAAGTGGCGCAGCTCGCCACGCCGTCCGATCTCTACGAATATCCCGCGAACAAGTTCGTGGCGGATTTCGTCGGCTCGGTGAATCTGTTCGAAGGCAAGCTGACGCTGGACGAGCCCAACCATGCAGCGGTCGATTGCCCGGGCGTCGGCAAGATCTACCTCAATCACGGCGTCACCGGCCCGCATGGGGCCGACGTCTGGGTCGCCCTGCGGCCCGAGAAAATCTACCTTCACGTGCCCGGCCACGGCAAGGCCATCCGCGCCGCCAGCCAGGACGCGCCGGACGAGCACAATCTGGCGCGCGGCCAGATCAAGGGCATGAGCTATCTGGGCGACGTCACGCTTTACGAGATCCAGCTCGACGGCGGGCAGATGATCCGCGTGTCGCGCCCCAACCTCTCGCGCCACGACCAGGACGACTTCACCTGGGACGACCGCGTCTCGATGCACTGGCGCGCCGACAGTCCGGTGGTCCTGCTGGGGTAGCGACGCGGATCGCGGGGGAAATGACCCCGCATTAGCGCCATGGGCGGTTGCGCTCGGTGCGGGAAGCTTTCAAAGTCTGCCGGAGAAGAGGGAGTTGCCTGATGCGCCTTGCGCGATTGGCTGCCGCCGGCGTCCTGCTGGCTGGCAGCAGCTTGTTTCTTGGCGCCGCGCCGCCAGCCCCGTCAAGCTGCCGATGCCGGCCGCTGTTCGGCAATGGCCAGGCAGGCCTTCGGGGAAGATGTCTCCATTACGTCGGCTGCACATGAGGACGCCTCGCCGGCGGAGACGTTCGGCGACCAGAGCGGCTGGGCCGTGTCGTCCCCGATCCCTTCCCATTGCATGATCGAAGGCGTCATTGGCGAGCGCGTCGGCGCGGGCGGGAAAACCTACGGCATCAAGTTTGCCATCGCCCTGCCGGATGCGTGGAACGGGCGCTTCCTGCTGCAAGGCGGCGGAGGCCTCAATGGCACGGTCCACCCTCCGCTCGGCGTGGTCGCGACTGACGGCCGCCCGGCCCTGGCGCGCGGGTTTGCGGTCGTCTCGCATGACAGCGGGCATAGCGGCGCGGTGTTCGACCGTAGCTTCATGGCCGACCAGCGCGCCTCGCTCGATTTCGCGGAAGCCTCCGTGCGGACCGTCACGCTGCTCGGCAAGGCGATCACCCAGAGCTATTACGGCAAGGAGATTGGCCATAGCTACATGACCGGCTGCTCCACCGGCGGACGCGAGGGGATGCTGGCATCGCAGCGCTACCCCGAACTGTTCGACGGCATCCTGGTCGGTGCGCCGGCCATGCGCGCGGGCGATTCCAACCTCGGCGTCAAATACTCCCACGTCCTGCTCAACCAGATTTCGCCCAAGGCGCCCGACGGGACGCCGGATGTCCGCCAGCTGCTGACGCCAGCCGTGCGATCGACCCTGCTCACCGGCATGCTCGACCAGTGCGACGCGCTCGACGGGCTCAAGGACGGCATGATCGAGAATGTCGCCCAATGCCGCTTCCGCCCCGAAAAGCTCGTCTGCACCGGCGGGAACGCGCAGGAATGCATCGGCGCGGATCTGGCGGAGGCGCTTGAACGCTCTTTCGCCGGGCCCAGCGACAAGGCCGGCTACCCGATCTACGCACCGGTCCCGTTCGACACCGGCATCGTGGATCTGCACGACGGCTATTTGCCCACCGGCGCGCCGGGCCCGCTCGGGCCGCCGAACACCGCCACCTCCATCGATCTCGACGCGGAGATCCACGCGATCCGCAACAATGCCACGCGGGCGCCTGACCAACACGAATTACTGGACCAATCTCAACACTTTCCTGGATCGCGGCGGCAAGATGATGTTCTTCCACGGCGTCTCGGACTTCTGGTTCTCGCCCTGGGCGACCTGGGATTATTACCAGCGTGCCGCCGAAACCAATGGCGCGGCCTTCACCGATTCAAGCCGCTTCTACATGGTCCCGGGGATGTTCCACTGCCAGGGCGGGAATGCGTTCGACCAGTTCGACATGCTCTCCAAGCTGGTCGACTGGGTGGAGCAAGGCGAAGCGCCCGAAGCTATCCCGGCGCACCGGCGGAAACCGGCGGATGAAACACGCCCGCTGTGCCCCTATCCCTCCTACCCCGCATATGTCGGAGGCGACGAGCGCAAGGCCGCCAGCTTCGCCTGCAAGACGCCCAGCTAGCAGCGTAGCCTTCGGCGTGGCGGGGTCGACGCCCCACTCGCTCCAGCTGCCGTCGTAAAGCGCCACGTCCTCTTTCCCCAGCCGGTGCAGGGTGAAGGCCAGGATCGCCGCCGTCACGCCCCCGCCGCATGTCGCGATCACCGGGCGCGACCAGTCCATGCCCGTTCGCCTCGATGGCGGCGCGCAATTCGTCGTCGCTCCGAAAAGTGCCGTCCTCATTGTAGAATTGCGGGAACGGGAGGTTGGAAGAGCCCGGAATATGGCCCGAAGGCACTTCCGGATCGGCCCGCACGGCGCCGGTAAAATTCTCCTGCAGGCGCGTGTCGATGACCTGTTCACTGCCGCTTTCGATATTGGCCAGCATGTCCTGCTTGAAGCGCACGATGCCTTCCCTTGGCCGTGGCCGGAATTCGGCCGGAGCGCGAACCGGCGTGTCCGTCTCCAGCGGACGCCCTTCGGCCTTCCACTTGGCAATCCCGCCGTCCAGCAGCGCCACCCGCTCCGCCCCGAACATATGGAACATGTACCAGGCGCGGCTGGAGGTCTTCACGTCGCTATCGTCATAGATCACCACGCGCGTATCGTTCCCGATGCCCAGCGAGCCGACATAATCGGCAAACTGATCGGCGCGCGGCAAGGCCGTGGGCACCGCGCTGGCCTTGTCTGTCACCATCCTGTGATCGAAGAACAACGCCCCCGGGATGTGCCCCGCGCGATAATCGGGCAGCGGATCGCGCGGCGACGTCGCCCGGTGCTTCGTGGCGTCGAGCACGACCAGATCGCCTGCGCCCAGCTCCCCGGCGAGCCACTCCGTCGAAACCAGTCTGTCCATCGTCCCATCCCGCTCCCCAGCGAATCGCTTGTGCCTGGCTAACCCGCTTTGCAGCTTGCGACGGAACGAGCGCAACGCATCGAGTGGCCTTAAAAGTCGCGCAGCCTCGGTTCGTCGCACGCGCCGCCCGTATTAACCATAAACTAGCAATCTTGGCGAGGCGTACGGGAACTCAACATAATAAGCGCCGTTCGTCGCGCGGATATACATGCCGCCAATCCAATTACGCGGAGGGATCGAGGCTCTGCTCGCCGGAAAGTCATTAGGAAAATAACTCGAGGAGTGGCCCCCAACTTGAAGGGCCTGCCAGGACAACTTGAAGGAGTAACTAAATGAGTGCAATTTCCAAGAAATCGAAATTTTTGTACATGCTCGCAATGGTGGCTTTGCCTGTGTCGGGCTTGTCCGCCCAGCAGGGCCAAAGCGAACTGCCTGCACAGTCGCAGAGTCCGCAGAATCCCGAGACTACCAGGGCGAGGTTTGGACGACCGTCCAGGGACAGCTTCCCGATGACTTGTCCGGCTTTCCCGAAGGGCCCGAAATCGAAGGCTATATCTCGGCGCGCAAGGACAACCGTTTGCAGGTGATGAGCGCCGATGGCTCCACGCAAGTGGTGACGGTCGGCCAGGCCACCGAAGTCAAGTCGCGCGGCGGTTTCCTCGGCCTCGACCGCAAGAAGCTTACGACGGAATCGCTGCTCAACGGCCTGCCGGTCACCGTCAAGACCGTCCAGTGGGGCGGCGGGCTGGCTGCCACTCAGGTCGATCTCAAGAACAACGACCTCAAGACCGCCACCATGATCCGCAGCGGCACAGCCCAGGGCTTTGCCGAGCAGACTGCGGCCACCGAAGCACTGCGCAGCCGCGTGGGCGACATCGACAAGTACAACATCCGCGGCACCACGAATGTGTACTTCGACACCGCCAAGCACAACCTCTCCCAGCAGGCGCAGGCCGATCTCTGTGCGATAGCGGCCCAGGCCGATGCGACCGAAAACGCCATTCTGCTGGTGGTTGGCTACACCGATTCCGTCGGTGACTATGACTACAACCAGGACCTGAGCGAAAAGCGCGCCAGCCGCGTCGTCAACTATCTGCAGCAGGCCTGCGGCTGGAAGCCGTATCGCATGTTGACCCCCACGGGCATGGCAGAAGCCGACCCGGCGGCGGATAACGAAACCGAAGCAGGCAAGGCACAGAACCGCCGCGTCGCGGTGAATATCCTCGTCAGCAAAAGCGTCGACGGACTATAAATTGCGCGGGGTGGGCCTGGCCCACCCCCGCTTTTTTCGGCAGATTAGCTCGCCGGACGCAAGTGAAGATATTCCGCCTATCGCCCCCGGTTGGGCTGATGTGCGAATGTTGTCCCACCATTCCCGCGCAGGCGGCAACGCAGGTACTGGATCCCCGCTTTCGCGAGGATGACGAGGGATGGGCAGGCGCGTGAAGACGCTATCCTACCTGCAGCCCGTTCGCCCCACCTTCCCCATCCGTTTCGCGCGTCCTTCGACAGGCTCAGGACGAACGGATCTTGGCGTAGTGGAACCTTGACCGCCCCCCAAATTCGTCATTCCCGCGAAGGCGGGCACCCAGCAGCAATCTTGGAACTGGGTCCCCGCCTTCGCGGGGATGACGAAGAATAGGAATACGTAGGCCCCTCCCACCCCATCGGGAAATCCGATAGCCCAGCCTGCGGATTGTGTATTTCCTGCTCGCGCAGCCTGGGCCTATTCGTCCAAGGCTGGAGCGGAGAAGGAAGTCGCCATGCTGGACGTCAAAGGGCAATTCATCGGTGGCCGCGCCGTCGGCGGAGAGGAAGCGCCTGAAGCGGTCTACAATCCGGCGACCGGCAGTGAGATTGCCAGCCTTGCCAGCGCCAGCCGGACGCAGGTGAATGCAGCGGTCGCGTCCGCGGAGAAAGGCTTTGCCGTCTGGTCGCGCATGACGCCGGGCGAACGCTCGCGCTGCATGCTGAAGATCGCCGACCGGATCGAGCAGCTGACCGAGGAGTTCGCCCAGCTTGAAATGGCCAATTGCGGCAAGCCGATCGGCACGGCCCGTGCGGTCGATGTCGGCAATACGGTGGACGTGTTCCGGTTCTATGCGGGGGCCGCCCGCACGATCCCGGGCATTCCGGCGGGCGAATATCGCGCCGGGCCACACTTCGATGCTGCGGCGCGACCCGCTGGGCGTCTGCGTGGGCATTGCGCCGTGGAACTATCCGCTGATGATGGCGAGCTGGAAGATCGCTCCGGCCATCGCGGCGGGCAATGCAGTGGTGCTCAAGCCTTCCGAACATACGCCGCTTACCGCGCTCAAGCTGGCGGAAGTCTGCGCCGAATTCCTGCCCGAAGGCGTGGTCAACGTGGTCACCGGCAATGGCTCCGCAGTGGGGGCGCAACTGGTCGCCCATCCGCGCGTGCGCATGGTCTCGCTGACGGGAGACGTCGCCACCGGGCGCAAGATCCTCGAAGCCGTGGCGCCGACCATCAAGCGCACCCATTTCGAACTGGGCGGCAAGGCGCCGGTAATCGTGCTGGCCGATGCAGATATACAGGCGGCGGTCGAAGCCATTGCCGAAGGCGGCTATTACAATGCCGGGCAGGATTGCACCGCGGCCTGCCGGGTTTACGTCCATGCCTCGATCCATGACCGGCTGGTGAGCGAGTTGCAGGGCGCGATCGAGGCGATCCCGCTGGGCGATCCTGCCGAAAGCGGCACGCAGCTCGGCCCGCTGATCACCGCGCGCCAGCGGGACCGGGTGGACGGCTTCGTCGCCCGCGCTGCTGCCGATACGCCGGCAGAGATCGTGACGGGCGGCTACGCGCCGGAGAGGTCGGGCTTCTTCTATGCGCCTACGCTGGTGGCCGGGGCGCGCCATCATGACGAGATCGTGCAGAAGGAAGTGTTCGGCCCGGTCGTTTCCGTGACCCGGTTCGAAGATGACGAGCAGGCGCTCGGCTGGGCGAATGACAGCGAATACGGCCTCGCCTCTTCGGTCTGGACGCGCGACGTGGGCAAGGCGGCGCAGTTCGCCGCGCGGCTCGAATATGGAGTGACCTGGGTCAACACCCATTCGGTCAACGCCACCGAAATGCCGCATGGCGGGGTGAAGAGCTCCGGCTATGGCTCGGATCTTTCGGTCTATAGCCTCGAACATTACATGACGACGCGCCATGTGATGATTAAGCACTGACCTATGGCCAGACCTGTTCTCCACTGTCATCCCGAGACTCGTTCCGGGATCCCGCTTTATCTTCGAACAATTAGCGGGACCCCGGCAAAAGGCCGGGGTGACAAGCAGAGGTATGTGCACGGGACATATCGACGGAGGCGGCCGATGACCGCCAGGCCCGTCCTTGGAGTAATTGCCTGCAACCGCATGGTCGGCAGCGAGCCGGCGCAGGCCGTGATCGAGCGCTATATCCGCGCCGCGCTGACATATGCCGATGTCGCGGGGCTGATTATCCCTTCCCTGCCCGATCTGATGAGCGCGGCCGAAGTGGCCCCCCGGCTCGATGCCGTGCTGCTCACCGGCAGCCCGTCCAATGTCGAAGGACATCGCTATGACGACGAAGGCGGGGACGGTCCGTTCGATCCCTGGCGCGACGAGATCGCACTTTCGATGGTCGGGCGGATGATCGATCTCGGCAAGCCGGTGTTCGGCGTCTGCCGCGGTTTCCAGGAAATCAATGTTGCGCTGGGCGGCAGCCTGCGGCGCGATGTCTCCGCCAGCGACGAATTGCTGCGGCATCATGCGCCCGATGACGTGGCGTTCGATGCGATGTTCGACCATATGCACCCGGTTCACCTCAGCGAAGGCGGCATGCTTGCCCGCGCCTATGGCAAGAACGAGCTGACTGTGAACTCAGTCCATTTCCAGGGAGTCGGCAGGCTGGCGGAAGGGCTGGACGTGGAAGCGCGCGCGCCCGACGGGCTGGTGGAGGCCTATTCCGCCAGGATTGGTGCAGCGCCGGTGCTTGCTGTACAGTGGCACCCGGAATGGAAAACCGATGCGAATCCGGAAAGCCAGGCTTTCTTCCGCCTGCTCGGCCAGGTGATGCGGGGCGCATGATGCGTGTCGAACGCACCAATCGCTTCCTCGCGCGGATCGGCTTTTCTCCCTGAAACGGGCCGCGCGGCGCATCGCGGCGCCGCCCCTCGCCCATTCAGCCCAAGGGAGAACCCACCATGCCCCGCAATTACGATATCGCCGAACTCAAGCGCCTCGACGTGGCGCATCATCTGCCCGCGCAGCAGGACTACAAGCTCATAGAGGACATGGGCGGCAGCCGCATCGTGACTCATGCCGAAGGCTGCTACATCCACGATGGGGACGGCAACCGCATCCTCGACGGGATGGCCGGCCTGTGGTGCGTGAACGTCGGCTATGGCCGCGAAGAGCTGGTCGAGGTCGCGGCCGAGCAGATGCGCGAGCTGCCGTTCTACAACACCTTCTTCAAGACGGCGACGCCGCCCACCGTGCAGCTGGCCGCGCGAATTGCCGGGATTACAGGCGGCAAGCTGCAGCACATCTTCTTCAACAATTCGGGCTCCGAAGCCAACGACACCGTGTTCCGCATGGTGCGCCATTACTGGAAGCTCAAGGGCGAGCCCAAGCGCACGATCTTCATCAGCCGCTGGAACGCCTATCACGGCTCGACCGTCGCGGGCGTGAGTTTGGGCGGCATGAAGGGCGATGCACGAGCAGGGAAACCTGCCGATTCCCGGGCGTCGAGCACGTCCGCCAGCCCTATTGGTTCGGCGAGGCCTACGGCAGCGATAAGCGCGAGTTTGGTAAACTTTGCGCCGCCGCAATCGAAGAACGCATCCTCGAGGTCGGCCCCGAAAACGTCGCCGCGTTCATCGGCGAACCCGTGCAAGGCGCAGGCGGCGTGATCATTCCGCCCGAAGGCTATTGGCAGGAAGTCGAGGCGATCTGCCGCAAATACGGCATTCTGCTGGTCGCGGACGAAGTCATCTGCGGCTTCGGCCGCACCGGCAATTGGTTCGGCTACCAGACCTTGGGCTTTACGCCGGATATGGTGCCGATGGCGAAAGGACTATCGTCTGGCTATCTGCCGATCAGCGCCACTGCGGTTTCGAGCGACATCGTCGAAGTGCTCAAGACCGGCGGCGATTTCGTTCATGGCTTTACGTATTCCGGCCACCCCGTGTGTGCCGCCGTCGCGTTGCGCAATATCGACATCATCGAGCGCGAAGGCTTGGTCGAGCAAAGTGCGCGATGATGTCGGTCCTTATCTCGCTGAGGCGCTCGCGCGGCTCAACGATCATCCTCTCGTCGGCGAGACTCGTTCAATCGGGCTGCTAGGTGCGGTGGAGATCGTATCGAAGAAGGGCACAAACGAGCGCTTTGGCGGCAAGGAAGGTACTGCCGGCCCTATCATCCGCGATCACTGTATTGCGAACGGGCTGATGGTCAGAGGCATTCGCGACACTATCGTCATGTCGCCACCGCTGATCATTTCGCGTGAGCAGATCGACGATCTTGTCGAGATCATAGGTCGCTCGCTCGACCAGGCCATGCCGGAATTGCAAGCGATCGATTGACGGTGAGTGAGGCGGCCTTCAACGCGAAGCTACGCCTCACCCGCCTGCAATCTTGGGAAAGAGGACGACTTCGCTTTCACCGGCAAGGGCACGTGTCCATAAATGGACCGCTTCACCGTCCACCGCAATGGAAGCATTCGTTTCTATGAAACGACCAATGCCGGGAAAGCGCAAGTCGAGTTCTTTTACGAGCCCAAACAAGTTGGCAGCCTCAAGCTCGATTGATTCCTGGCCTTGCGTATACGGATCGAACGTCGATGAGACGAAGATGACCTGCGCCACGTCCTAACTTGAGCCGTTGATCGCCGCATGCACTCTCGCCGGTGAAAGCGGCAGGTCGAAGAAGCGTTTACCCGCTGCCGCCGAGACCGCATTCGTTACCGCTGCCAACGGAGGCACGATCGGAACTTCCCCGACGCCCTTAACGCCATAGGGATGCGTCGGATGAGGCACTTCAACCAACACGGCGTCGATCATCGGCATGTCCGATGCAACCGGCATACGATAATCCAGGAAGCCGGAATTTTCCATCCGACCATTCTTGTCGAACATATAAGCCTCGTTGAGCGCCCAGCCGATGCCTTGCACTGCCCCGCCCTGCGCCTGTCCTTCGACATAGCTGGGATGGATTGCCCGGCCGACGTCCTGAACAGCCGTGTAGCGAACCACACTGACTTGGCCGGTCTCGGCATCGAGTTCGACATCGCAGATATGCACTGCGTAGGTCGGTAGCGCATCGTGCGGAATGAGCGACTTTTCGCAGGCGATCGGGCCACCTGTCTTTGTCGCCTTGGCAGCGATATCCTTGATCGTCAGCGGCTTCTCGTCGCGTCCGGGCGCAGTGCAGACTGCGGTGCCATCGTGCCAATCGACTTGCCCCGCTTCGACATCCCAAATCATGGCGGCTCGCGCCTTGAGCTGTCCGACAACGTCTTGCGCGGCCTCGACAACGGCCCTGCCGGTCGCAAATGTGGTGCGGCTACCGCCCGTAAGCATCGAAAAGCCGATCGACGCCGTATCAGCAACGATCGGCCTGACCATTGCCATCGGCACACCGAGGGTTTCAGCTGCCATCATCGCCATGGAAGCGCGCGACCCACCAATGTCCGGATTGCCAGTTGCAACGACTGCAGAACCATCCTCGTTGATGCTGACCATGGCAGTGGATTCCCCGCCATGGTTGACCCACCATCCGGCTGCAATCCCGCGGCCCTGATTGGGGCCCAGCGGCGCCGAATAATGCGGATGATCCTTGGCCGCAGCCAAGGTCTCCAACAACGCAATCTTGCCCAACGGAGCCCCGGAAAAGCCCGGATCGCCAGGCTTCACGGCGTTCTTTTCGCGCAGTTCGATCGGATCCATTCCCAATTGCAGCGCGATCTCGTCGAGTGCGCACTCTACCGCGAATTCAGATTGCGGAGCGCTGGGCGCACGGTAGGCAGCCGTGCTCGGCATGTTGCTCACCACGTCCCAACCCACAATCCGGCTATTCTCGATCCGATAGCAGCCCAGCGCGTGCATCGCCCCGGGAGGGCTGCCGCCGCCGGGGAATGCCCCAACCTGGTATTTGAGCTCGATATCAGCGCCCGTGATTATTCCATCCTTCGTCGCGCCAATCTTCACTTCTGTGATGGTACCCGGCGCTGGGCCGGTAGAACGAAAGACTTCATCGCGGCTGAGCACGATCTTCACCGGACGGCCGCTTTTGCGCGACAGCATCAGTGCCACCGGCTCGATATAGATCGTAGTCTTTCCGCCGAAGCCGCCGCCAATCTCAAGCGGAACCACCCGCAGATCGGCAAGATTCATGCCGGTAACGGCCGCAGCAACCGAACGGACCATGAAAGCACCCTGGCTGCTGCACCATATCTGGGCCTGCCCGTCCGCGCTTGCCGACACGACACAGCCCTGGGGTTCGATATAGCCCTGGTGAACGGGCTGCGTCGAAAAACGCCTGCTCACGACGACATCTGCCTGGGCAAGCCCAGCATCCACATCGCCCTTGGTGGATTCGAACCGGAGTACGACGTTGGATGGCTTCTCAGGTTTCTCGGCCAGGCCTGTCGCAAACATATCGTCGTGAAGCAGCGGCGCATCCTCGCGCATGGCATCTTCGATAGCGATCACATGCGGCAAAACTTCATATTGCACGTCGATCAAGCCGAGCGCTTCTGTGGCGATCTCGATGCTGGTGGCGGCCACCGCAGCAACCGGCTGGCCTTCGTAGAATACCTTGTCTCGAGCGAGGCACATTTGCGCGGTTCGATTGACATCGATCATGGATTCGCCCGCATCGATCTCGCCAGAGCCGGATTTCGAGAAATCGTTGTTCGTAACAACGGCCTTAACCCCGGGCAGCGCCTCCGCCTTGCGGGTATCGATCGAAATAATCCGGGCATGAGCATGCGGACTGCGCAGGATCGCGCCCCGCAAAAGACCAGGCAGCGTGAAATCCGCTCCGTAGACAGCCTTGCCAGTAACCTTGTCGGCACCATCGGGGCGCACAGGGCGCGTACCGACGATCTTGAGGTCTTGCTTTTCGAGAAGTGTAGCCATTGCTAGACCCTTTCCTGCCGAAGTTCAGCAGCCGTATCCTGCACCGCGCGAATGATCTTGTCATAGCCGGTGCAGCGGCAAAGATTGCCGGCCAACCAATAGCGTGTCTCTTCCTCGGTCGGATTGGGATTTCTTTCGAGCAAGGCCTTTGCCGCGATCAGAACCCCGGGAGTGCAGAAACCGCATTGCAGAGCGCCATGCTCAAGAAACTTGCGCTGGAGCGGATGGAGTTGCCCTTCCTGAGCCATGCCTTCGATTGTCTCGATGCGGCGATCTTGTGCCTCGGCTGCCAATACGAGGCAGGAACAGACCAATTCGCCATCGATCATCACGCTGCACGCCCCGCAGTCGCCCGATCCGCAGCCTTCTTTGCTGCCGGTAAGATCAAGTTCGTCGCGCAAGGCGTTGAGCAGGCTGGTGTTCGGATCGCACAGGAAGTCAACGGGATCGCCGTTTACAGTGGCGTGAATGAGCATCTTGGTCATACGGTTTCCTTTGCCCTTTCATAGGCAATTCCGGCGGCACGGCGTGCATAGACTGCTGCCATGGCAGTTCGGTAATCGATCGTGCCGCGCTTATCGTCAATCGGACGGCAGGCAGCTTTTGCCGCTTGGGCCATCGCATCGAGAGCGCTCTCGTCCAGCTTGCTTCCTACCAGTGCCGCACCTGCCTCAGGGACCAACAAAGCAGTGGGTGCAACCGCCCCGAGCGAAACGCGCGCCTGAGTGCACACCCCGTCCGCGTCACAAGTCAGGCTTACGCCCACGCCAACCACAGCGATGTCCATCTCGGTCCGGGGGATGGAACGCAGATAGGCATCGCTGGAGAACTTCTCCCGTGCCGGCAGGATGATCTCCAGAAGGAATTCGCCTTTGGCCAGTTTGTTGCGCCCTGGGCCTTCAAGCAGTTCCTGAACAGGCACTTCCCGTTCTCCGTCGGGCCCTGCAATCACACATACCGCACCCGCTGCGATCAGCGCGGGAACGCTGTCTGCCGCCGGGGATGCATTGCAGAGGTTGCCCCCCATGGTGGCGCGATTGCGTACCTGAACAGATCCGATCAGATTTGCCGCCTCGACCACACCGGGCCAGGCCCGGCACAGCGCCTTGTCGAGCAACAGGGCAGTGCATGGTGTCGCCGCCCCGATGACAAAGCGACCATCCTTCACGCTGGTGCCGATCGCACGGTCAATATGCTTGATGTCGACGATTGCCCCGGGCCGAACACGCCCCGAACGCATTTGTACGAGCAAGTCGGTTCCGCCGGCCATTGGCCGGGCATCCTCTTGCGAAGCGAGCAGGCCAACCGCCTCGCTCACGCTGGCAGGCGCATGGTAGGTCAAGTGAATTCCTCTGTACTGATGCCCAAAACCGATTTTTGTGTTTCACTGGCTATGGGCGGCAGGCGTCCGGGTCAATCGCATATATTGCCAATACACACCCCTGGCCTGCAAATCCGAAGAAAAGTCTTGTCTGGCCCAATCCGCCGACCGAGTTACAGATCTTCGTCAAGTTTCTTTCGGTATGCCAGGGCGTAGGCCTTTAGTGACTTCCAGATGAGATAGACCGCGATTGGCCCGAAGACGATCTTGATAGCGACCAGCGCGTAGCGCAGGTCGGTTTCAGATTGCCATACGAAGTCGGTCAGTAGGCCAACGGTCGAGGGCCCAAGTGAGCCGCCAATGGCGGTGATGCTGGCGGCGTACATAACATTGACCTGACCGCGCATCTCATTGGGCGTCGTGATCTGAATCGCCGCGCTGAAGCCCGGCCCGCCCATTACGCCGACTGTGCTCGCGAGCGCGGCACAGCCCAATGCCAGCCAGGGGTTGGGCATGAGGGGAGCCGCGATAAGCAATGGCAGCGCAAGCGTGTGCGCCACGAACAGCACCAGAAGATTGGCATCGTCCCGGCGCTTGCCCAGCCATTCGGCCAGCTTGGCCCCGGCGACCAGGCCAATCAGCACGGTGAACAGCGAGACTGTGCCAAGCAAGGGACCAACCACTTCCGGGCCCCAGCCATAGGTCCGCTCGTAAAAGGCAGGCATCCAGGCGGCAAAACCACTGCTCATCACGGCCAGCAAGAGCATGCCGGAAAGCAATGGCAAATGGAGCTTGCGAGCCTCCCAGATGAATCCGAACACTTCGCGCAATGGGTAACCTTGCGGCCTGGTGCCACCCTTGCGCCGCGGTTCAGGCACAGTGAACAGCATAAGTGCAGCCACCAGCAATCCCGGAATGCCCACGATCATGAACACCAATTGCCAATTGTGGATCACCCCCAGCCACGCCACGTGGGTCGGTGGGATATCGACCAGCAGCCCGTAGAGCACACCGCCAATCAGCAGAGAAAGTGCCGCGCCGCCGGCCACTCCGGCCGACTGAATGGCAAAGGCGCGCGGCATCTTCTCGCGCGGGACGGCATCGGCGATCATCGACAGCGAACCGGACGTGTTGACGGATTCGGCACCGCCAGTCACGAAGCGGGCCACGATAAGCGTCCAGTAGTTCTGGGCAATGCCGCACACAGCCGTGGCGAAACTCCACAAGGCCAAGCAGCCCGCGATCAAGTTCCGGCGGTTGCCGCGGTCGACGAAACGCGACATCGGAAAGCCCACCAAAACGTAAGGCAAGGTGAAGGCCAAGCCCAACAACACGCCCATCTCGCTGTCCGACAGGCCGAAATCTCGCTTCATCGGCTCAACAAACAACGCCATGACGCCGCGGTCGACAAACGACAGCATCGACACAATGCCAAGCAAGATCACCGTGTACCAGCCGCGGGGGCTAGTTACGTCGGATGCTACAATTGGAACTGATGGTGCCTCGATCGGCGCCTTTCTATCCATCGACGTCACTGTCTCCGCGCTCTCCAGCTAGGTCAGATCCAATCCGAGCATGGACGTCTGCCTAGTCTCAATTCTTCACCACTTTCAAGCGCCTTGGGTGACTTCCCCACGCGGCACCGGCACTCCCGGAATTCCCAGTCTTATCCGGTTGATCGTATAGGCTCCCGCAAAATAGAGCGTTTGCAGGTCATCGTCGCCCCAATTCATGTTGACCGGGATATTGCTGTTGAGGATCGTTCCAATATGGGCGCCTTCCGGGTTCATCACCCAGATACCGCCGGGGCCCGTGCAGTATAAGTTGCCCTCTATGTCGCATTTCATCCCGTCGGGAATACCCCAACGGTCGTCATGCGTCATATCGCAGAATATCCGCTCGCTGCCGAGGTCCAACATGCCGTTCGCTTCGACATTGAACGCCCGGATATGCTTGCGCTTCATGTGACTGTCATTGATGTAGAGAATCTTCTCATCCGGTGAGAAGCACAGCCCATTCGGATTGACGAAATCGTGAACGATCCGGTTGATCCGCTTAAGGTCGGGTGAAACCCGGTAAACACCTGCGCAGTCCTGCTCGGGTGGATGTTCCCACGGAGTAAGCGGTGGGCGCGGCGGAGGATCGGTGAAATAGATCGCTCCGTCCGACTTCACCACCACATCGTTGGGCCGGTTGAGCTTGTAGCCCTTGTATGAGTTGGCGATCATCGTGATTTCGCCCGTCTCAAGATCCTCCGCATCCACGCAGCGCGAGAAGTGATGGCATGAAATGAGCCTACCCTCTCGGTCGCGCGTCATGCCGTTGGCCTTGCCGGTGCCTTCCTTGTCGACGGTGACGCCTTCGCCCGGCGTATAGCGCATCCGGCGATCGCCGTGGATGTCGCTGAACAGCAGATGGCCCTTTTCGCGGATCCACACCGGCCCTTCGGTCGGCCCCGTAGGGCCGCCATAGCCTTTGCCCAGTTCCTCGGCCTCGGCGTCAACCGACGCAATGCGCAGCATGCTTTCGTGATGAATCTCGACAGCCATCAAGCTATCCCCACAAGGCTTTGCTGGCGAGCGCGGCGCCGTCGGCCAGCGCCTTGAGCTTGGCCCACTGCACTTCCTCGTGCACGCGCTGCATGGTCCAGCCTTGCGAGAAGCCACAATCCGTTCCGGCGACGACCCGCTCGCGTCCGACCGCGCTGGCATAATTCTGGATTCGCCAGGAAACGAGCTCGGGATGCTCCACCACATTGGTCTGGTGGCTCACCATACCAGGGATCAGCACCTTGTCATCGGGCAGGTTGACGTCCTTCCATACCATCCACTCGTGCTCATGGCGCGGATTGGCCCCTTCGATCACGTAATATTTCGCGTTGATCTTGAGGATCAACTCGACGAACTCGGTGAGCGGAACGTCGGTGGTGTGCGGCGTGTTCATGCTGCCCCAGCACAGGTGGTAACGCACCCGGTCAGTCGGGATGCCGCGCAAGGCATGGTTATATGCCTCCACCTGCATTTCGGAAGCTTTGCGCAAGTCTTCGACGGAGGGATTGGTCTTTCCGTACAGAACCTGGTTTCGCGATGGCAGGCCGAGATCGAGCTGGACCATATAGCCTGCATCGACAATCGCCTTGTATTCCTCGTGCATCGCGTCGGCGAGCGCGTAGAGATATTCCTCTTCGGAACCATAGACTTCGTCGGCATTGGCGTCATTGCGCGATGGCGTGGCGGATGGAACGAACGCGTCCGCAAAATCATGCGGAGCGAGCGCATTCGCGAAATTTGACAAATCCCGCTGCAATTGTGGCTGTCCTACATAGGTAATCGGCTCAGCGACGACAGTTCGAGGCACCGCAACCTGCAAGGCGGCATCGATCTTTTCGCGAGGTATCTCGGGCGGCAACCACATCGTGCGATACATGTCGCCATATTGCTGCATGAAGCCCGGAAACTCGTCCGACAGCTTGGGATAGTACAGGCCCTTGGCGCTGGGCGCCGTGCGTTGCACCGGCAGCACTTTCAGGCCGCCGAGCCGCTCCACAATATAGTTGTGAAAATCAGGCTTGGAGAACTCACCGTCACTGGGCACGTCGATGCCCACTTCGGCCTGTTTGGCGACGACGTAATTTACGCTTTCGGCAACCAGCTTCTCGAATTCATCCTGATCGACCGGATTTCCCGCAACGCCGTCGATCACCATTTCCAACAGCGCCGCCGGTCGCACCAGACTTCCGACATGCGTCGTCAGAATACGCTCTCCCAATCCCTTCATTCATAATCTCCTAATACTTGCCGCCGCGAAACTTCCGCCGAGCGCAAAAAAGCTTTGGTTGACTGACCCGTCCCGCCAGAACGGTTTCCGCCCTGCCTGAAAAGAGGCCCCTCGGCGCTCTACCGATATGGCAGATATGCCGAGGGGCAGGCGGGGTAGCCTTGGTTAGAAATCCTTCCGCAGGGTCAGCTTCCACTCGCGTGGAGCACCTATGCGGGTATAGGTATCGATCGAACCGACCAGCACCTGATAGTGGTACCATTTGTCAGCTAGATTGGTCACTTGCAGGGTCGCCGACCAGTCTCTGTCGGGCGACTTGTAAGCGATTTGCGCATTCCACAGCGAATATGGCTCAATGATATAGACTGGGTCGGGCGCGCCTGTTTGCGGCGTGGCGTCATAGGTCTGCCGCGACATCCAGTTCCAGTCGAGCCGCGGCGTGAAGGTGCCGACCGACGTCTCTATGTCGTAGCCGACATTGGCGTGCATGTTCCACTCCGGCTGGCGAAGGTTGCCCGGAGCGAGATATCCCGGAGCGCCCACCGTCTTTTCGCCGGAAGTGAATTTGTTATATCCGCCAGTCCAATCGATGCGCAAACCGTCAACTGGAACCGCAGTGATATCCCATTCAAAGCCTTTGACCTTGGCAGGCTTTCCAATGTTGATGATGTAAGCGATTGGATCAGGCGTGCCTGGGAAATCCGCGCAGATTACGTTTGCCTGAGGATCGGTCTGGTCCACGTTGAACCATGTCGCGACATCTCCCGGCTGGTTGCGGCATTCAATGCCTCGCACACCCGTCGATAGCTTCCGATAATCCATGTAAAAAGCCGTCAGGTTAGTCCGCAACCTGCGATCGAGCAGGTCGGCCTTGATGCCCGCCTCGTAGCTGATGAGGTCTTCAGCAGACGTTGGCGAAAGCTGGCGAGGCGTACCGACGATGGTGGTCAGCCCCGGCGGACGCGATCCCGAAGCGGCCGATGCATAGAGCAGAATGTCGTCGTTGATCTTGTAGTCGGTTGAAATCAACCAGTCCCAACGGTTCTGTATCGAATGAATTGGATCAAGGACCGAGACCGCTTGCGGATTGTCGATCGTTATCCCGATGTCGGTGTGGGTGTAACGGCCACCACCGGAAATGCGCCAGGCATCGGTGATATTGTAATCGAGATGTGCGAAGCCTGAAGACGACCTGTTGATGCCGTGCACGCTATTGATCTGATAGACATTTACGAAGCTAATCAGATTGTTTTGGTAGCCGTCGGTTTCGACGGTGAAGGCGCCGACAACCCATTGCAGCTTGTCGTCAAGAAGCTTGCCGTCGAACCGCAATTCGCCCGACCACATCTCGTCCAAGTTTATGAAGTGCGAAATCACGGGAGCCAGCGGCGAGTGATCGGCATGGGCCGTGAACTCGTTATCGTACTTCGTGTAGCCGCCGATCGCGGTCATATTTATGTTTTCGGTCAACGCAGCCTCAAGCTTGGCCGAAAGCAGCGTGTGGTTCGCGAATTTGCGCGGCTCATAACAAAAGCCGTCGGGATAACCTGCCGGAAAACCGCCTCCCGAAAGATCCAAATTCGGACGGCAGTTAGTGGCATAGGTATCGTAAATGCCGCCATCACGTTCTGGAGTGACGAACTGCGGCCCCACGATTACGCCGAACGTATTGTAGGTCGCTCTGTGGTATGCCTGTGCGCCGGCGCTGGCAGCACAACCGGGCGTATCGAAGCAGGCGGTCCTGAAACCAAGCGCTACGTTTGGCGTTTCTTCGAGTTCTTCCCGGCGATGACGTGCAGTCAGCAGGAGTGAGACGTCATCCGTCGGGGTCCACTTGAGCTTGACCTGTCCGACTGCAGTAGTCCCACCGCCAGTATGGCCGATGATGCAATCTTTCTTGCCCGAATCCGGCTGGAAGTAAGGAATGGAGCCAGCAAGTTCTGGCGTGCCGAGCTTGTCCATCATGCAGGTGAAGTCGAGCCTGTTACCGAACCCGGTCTGGCGATCGAAATGGGCGAGCGCCCGAATGGCCAACGTCGGTGTGATGCCGATATCGATCGCACCGCTACCTTCCATGTGATTGCGCGAGCCATAGGCCAGCGAAACATAGCCCGAACCGTCACCCTTGGGATCCTGGGTAAAAAGTTTGATCGAGCCAGCAATGGATGCGTTGCCGGAAAGCGTGCTCTGCGGACCGCGATTGACCTCGACCCGCACTACATCGGTAAAATCGAGCTCAGAACCGGCGGCAGTGGAGTGATAAATATCATCAGTGTAGATCGCGACTGCCGGCGGCACTGCCAGGCTTGACGTCAGACCCTGCAGGACACCGCGCATGCCGATCACAGGCGTGCCGGCCGATTGGGCATCTCCCGGCATTGTAAGCAGGTTCGGCACGACCGCACCGAGTGTACCGATATTGGTGACGTTCGCCGCGTCCAGTTGCGCGCTTGTCTGCGCAGTGATCGCTATCGGTGTATCCTGAATGCTCTCTTCTACATAGCGCGCTGTAACGACGATCTCGCCCAATCCGTGATCGTCAGCCTGCGCTGTGTCTTGCTGTGCAAAAACCGGTTGTGAAAACGCCACGATGCCTGCGAGACAACTACCCGCGAGCAAGCTCCTCGTAGTACGAGTTGTGCTACTGATCCTTCGTCCGAAATCCAACATGCCTCTTCTCCCGTGACTAACCACGCATCTAAGCAAGCCATAAAAACATGGTGCCCGTGCACTTCCCGCGTAGCGACAACGTCGCGACGTCTGAGGCCAAAATTGTGCACACGATAACTATCTATAAGCAACGGTGGAGACGCCTATCCATGTCATAGGCGATAGCCTATAAATGAGCTCGCGACTCAAAGTGGCGTTGGAGGATGCTGGATGCCGGACGATATCACTTTCGCACAGATGCGGACTTTCGCATGTGCGGCCAAAACCAGCAGTTTTGCGTCCGCGGCAGAGTTGCTCGATATATCTCAGCCGTCGGTGAGCGAGCAGATCAAAGCACTCGAAGATCGTATTGGCTGCCGCTTATTTCGGCGGCGCAGGGGAACTACGCCTACTCTCACTGCTGAAGGCGAAGAAGCTCTCGAACAGGTCGAAACGATATTGGATGCCAACAACCACCTATTCGAGATCGGAAGAAAATCGGCCGATAAGGTAATCCTGACCATCAGCGTCGGACCTTATCTTCGAGAGAATTATGTCAGGAAAATCATCCCTCGGATCTACCGCGAATATCCGAACGTCGAAGTCGATCTCCAGCCGCTCGGTTCTCCTACGGATATTACGCGACAGATCGAAAGCGGAGAGATCGATTTGGCGGTCTACGCGGAATCCACACAAACGGAGCAGCAACCCCATACGAGGCAGGTCTGCGAGTTGGACACAGTGATGATTGCCCCTGCCGGAACGCGTGCGCGGCTAGCGGCAGGCGAATGCTCGCTCGAGGATTTCAGGTTCATCTTTCCTGGTCATCGCAATATTGGCGGCCGCTGGGCGAGACAACGCTTGCGCGCCATGAATGTGACGCCGCGGCTACCGACCATGTTCATTGAGTTCATCGACGCTCTCGCTCAAATGGTGGAAGACGGTCAGGGCATAGGACCGACGATGAAATATGCCGTCGCTGAAAGCATCGCGGCTGGTCGGGTGGATGCTTTGGACATTCCGCTCCCTCCCATTCGTCGGCTCATCGCACGCTCGCCTAACGCCCCCGAGGTGGCAAAGGCGATCGAAGACATGCTGTGCGAAGTTTTGACTGTTTGACTCAAGTTTGCCGCAATCGCTGAAGCGATTCCAATATCGATCCCGAGATAGCCCGGCCGAACGATTATCCCAGCGCTGCCCTTCGGGAAATCACGAAACTCTCATTTGCGAACCACAGGCCGCCGTGTTTTCGCAACGTGGCCTTTGTGGCTTCAAGATAGGCATCCTGATTCATGACCGCGGCCAAGCGTGCATCCTCTATCTGCGCGACGTAGCTGGCAGCATTCCATGCTGAAAGGATCGTGGAACTGCCGATTTCAGCTTCCGGATTAATCTCGGTCGCGAGATTTCTCATATGGTAGTTGAACAGAGCCGATTGATCCGGGAGATCGTGAAAATCAAAATATCGGCTGTCGTCACCCAGCAAACTTGAGACTGCACCGAGCAGCTCGCTGCGGCCGTGTTGAAAAGGATTCTCTCGGGGCCAAATGGACTGGATAACTTCCATTCCTGCATCCTGACCGTGGCTCTGCACTCCAAGTAACCGGCCATTAGGCCGCAAAGCGCGAACCAGAGGCGCGATAATCTGTCCCGCCTTGAACTCCAATGATGCACGGGCACGGTAAGGATGCGAAAGCAGCACAAAATCGAAGTCGGGCCGCGACAGCCCCCGCCGAGGTATTATTGAATCGAGGACAAATTTCTGGTCCTTGCGATAGATCACCAATACCGATGGAGTCTTGTGCATCGGATGTCCGCTGGTCCGGCTGATTTCGACCTGCCAGTCACGCTCCAGAACAGGGTCTAACCGTAAAATAGCCTCTTCGAACTCTCCTGCAGTCGAGCCCTCCAGTGCAATTTCATGCCATGCCATTGCACTCGCCTTCACGGGAGAACTTGGCTTCAGCCATGGCGCATCGGCATAGTGAAGATTGGTCACCACCAATACGGTGGAAGGATGCTCCTGAAATCGATCAGGCATTTTTTCCAGCATCTGCCGGACATTCTCGATGCTGATCTCCTTGGCGACGACATAGAAGGGAAGCCACGGATACCGCTGATGTGCCCCGCGCAGAAGTCGGCGCAAGAGCGGTACCGTCGCCGCTTCCACCATCGAACAATCTGATCGCCGGCGGCTCGGGCTGCGCAAGGCTGAGCTCCTGCAAAGCGCGGCTCACGATCATCTGCTTCTCAGATGTCGTGTTTACGAACATCAGATATTTCTGGCGGTTGTCGTAGAAACGGAAGTTATGCTCAGGGCCAAAGCGCGGCTCCAGGCCGGTGATGGCTGAGCGCAGGCGATGAGCGGTCGGCCCGCCCTGCTCCGCGATAAATCGATGGACCCGGTTCACGGTCTGGATCGTGACTCGTCCGCCCTGCTGAAGCCGGCTGACAAGCTTGCCATCGTTGACTGCCTGACGACCGAAAGTCGTCTGTGCGATGTTCAGGCGGCGGCACGCCTCTTCGATTTGCGCAAGCAAGACCTCCGCCTCGCTCATGCCGCCTTTCACATCAACCATTGTCTGTCCGCCGACACAACCTGCCACGCTCCCGAAATTGAGCAGCATAGCTGGACAACTGCACCGAGGCAGGCAAGGTTTATTTCAGCCTAAGTGCCTTCGGGCAGCACTCAGTCAAAAAGTTTTGAGTTCAGCCCGACCAGTTTGGTGATCGTGAATCCCCGCCGCTCGCTCAGGCAAGTTTGCTGAGCGAAGTCTCTGGACGGGCTCCATAATGACTTATGACCTCAGCCGCCGCGATGCTGCCGAGCCGGCCGCATTCGGCCAGGTCCTTGCCCTTGGAAAGACCGTAAAGCACCCCAGCAGCGTAAAGATCGCCCGCTCCGGTCGTGTCGACCAGATCGTCGATGGGCTCCGCCGGCACAGCAACGCGTTCTTCCCCGCGGATCAGAAGCGAACCTTTTTCGCTGCGAGTGATCGCCGCGATCTCGACCTTTCCGGCCAGGGTCGCTGCAGCCTCATCGAGGCTTACACCCGGATATAGCGCTTCGATTTCTGCCTCATTGGCGAAAAGAATGTCGATATGCTCTTCGATCAGGTCGAGGAATTCCGCATGGTAGCGCTCGACGCAGAAACTGTCGGAAAGCGTGAGCGCAACCTTGCGGCCGGCCTCGCGCGCTAGCCGAGCAGCCTTGCGGAAGGCTTCCTTGGCCTCAGGCCGATCGAACAGATAGCCTTCGAGATATGTAATCGACGATGCTGCCACAAGTTCAGGATCGATGTCATCGGGTCCGAGGTCGGCGCAAGCACCAAGATGGGTGTTCATCGTCCGCTGAGCATCGGAAGTAACGAGGATCAGACAGCGCGCCGTCGCAGCACCTTCTTCTGCCGCAGGGGTGTCGAAATGCACGTCAATCGATTTGAGGTCGTGACCGAAGATCTTGCCGAACTCGTCGTTCTTGATCTTGCCGATAAATGCCGCGCGGCCGCCGAACGATGCCACGCCGGCTACCGTGTTGGCTGCCGAGCCGCCCGATGCTTCGACCGCGGGACCCATCAATTTGTAAATCGCATGGGCGCGCTCTTCGTCGACCAGGGCCATACCACCCTTCGCCATACCTTGCTGTTCGAGCAGGGCATCGTCGGACTGGGAAAGGATATCGACAATCGCATTGCCGACGCCAAGGACGTCAAATCGGGTTTCGGCCATCTGGTGAATTCCTGTAATCGTTGGGAAAGGGCTGGAAATGGAAAGAGCGCGCCTCCGGCGAGGTGCCGGAGGCGCGCATCATTCTCAGCCTTAGTACCGGTAATGATCCGGCTTATAGGGGCCTTCCAGTGGAACGCCGATGTAATCGGCCTGCCTCTGCGAAAGACGGGTGAGCTTGACGCCGAGCTTTTCGAGATGCAGCGCAGCGACCTTCTCGTCGAGATGCTTGGGCAGAACGTAAACCTCGTTCTTGTACTGCTCGGACGCATCCACAGTTCGATCTGCGCCAGCACCTGGTTGGTGAATGAGCAGCTCATCACGAAGCTGGGGTGGCCGGTGGCGCAGCCCAGGTTCACCAGACGACCCTTGGCCAGGATGATGATCTGCTTGCCATCGGGGAACGTCACCAGATCGGTACCCGGCTTCATTTCCTTCCAGTCGTAATTGTCGAGTGCGCTGATCTGGATCTCGGAGTCGAAGTGGCCGATGTTGCACACGATGCTCATCGGCTTCATCGCCTTCATGTGCTCGGCGGTGATCACGTCTTCGTTGCCGGTCGCGGTCACGAAGATGTCGCAGCGCTTGACCGCTTCTTCCATCGTCACCACTTCATAGCCTTCCATCGCCGCCTGCAGCGCGCAGATCGGATCGATTTCGGTCACCATCACGCGCGCGCCGCCATTGCGCAGCGAGTCCGCGGAACCCTTGCCGACATCGCCGAAGCCGGCAACGCAGGCGACCTTGCCGGCCAGCATCACGTCGGTCGCGCGGCGGATCGCGTCGACCAGCGATTCCTTGCAGCCGTAGAGATTGTCGAACTTCGACTTGGTCACGCTGTCGTTCACGTTGATCGCCGGGAACGGCAGCTTGCCGTCCTTGGCGATCTGGTAAAGGCGGTGAACGCCGGTGGTCGTCTCTTCCGAGACGCCCTTGATGTTCTTGACCGATTCCGTGAGGTAGCCCGGCTTGCGCCTTGATGAATGCATTCAGCGCGCGCTGCATCTCGATCTCTTCGGCATTGGTCGGATCGGGCATGGTCTCGCCTGCTTCGATCCGCGCGCCCCACAGCGCGAACATGGTGGCATCGCCGCCATCGTCGAGGATCATGTTGGCAGTGGTGTCGTCACCCCAATCGAAGATGTCGACCGACATAGTCCCAATAATCGGCCAGGCTCTCGCCCTTCACCGCGAACACCGGGAATACCCTTTGCCGCAATCGCTGCCGCTGCATGATCCTGGGTGGAAAAGATGTTGCAGGTCGCCCAGCGCACTTCGGCGCCGAGTTCGACCAGCGTCTCGATCAGCACCGCGGTCTGGATCGTCATGTGCAGCGAACCGGTGATCCGCGCGCCCTTGAGCGGCTTGCTTGCGCCGTATTCCTCACGCAGTAGCCATCAGGCCCGGCATTTCCGTTTCTGCGATGGCGATCTCCGTCCTGTCCATATCCGGCCAGTGAGATGTCTTTTACAATGTAATCGCCCTTTTCGAGCGTGGCAGTTGCCATGATAGTAAGCTCCTAAATTCGTGTTTTGATCAAAGCGCGGCCTTGAGGTCGTCGACCAGGTCGGTCTTCTCCCAAGGGAAGAAGTCGCCCTCGGCCTTGCGGCCGAAATGGCCGTAGGCGGCGCGTCTTGCGATAGATCGGCTTGTTGAGGCCCAGATGGGTGCGGATGCCGCGCGGGGTCAGTCCGCCCAGCTTCTCGATCGCATGGATCGCCGCTTCGATCTTGTCGTCGCCGACCGTGCCGGTGCCGTGCGTGTCGACATAGAGCGACAGCGGCTTGGACACGCCGATCGCATAGGCCAGCTGGATCGTGCAGCGCGTGGCGAGGCCGGCCGCGACGATGTTCTTGGCCAGATAGCGGGTGATGTAGGCCGCCGAACGGTCGACCTTGGTCGGATCCTTGCCGCGAAAACGCGCCGCCGCCATGCGGTGCTGCGCCGCCATAGGTGTCGACGATGATCTTGCGGCCGGTCAGGCCGGCGTCGCCGTCCGGGCCGCCGATCTCGAAGCTGCCGGTCGGGTTGATGTGATATTCGGTCTCGTCCGAAAGCAGATCCGCCGGAATCACGTCGGCGACAACGCGCTTCACATAGGCGTCGAGTTCGGCTTCCTTGGCGCCCTGATCGTAGCCCGCGGCATGCTGGGTCGAGACCACGATGGCGGTCGCCGCGACCGGCTTGCCGTCCTACATAGCGCAGGGTCACCTGGCTCTTGGCATCGGGCTCGAGGAACGGCGCCGCGCCGGAGTGGCGATCGGCCGCCATCGTTCGAGGATCTTGTGGCTGTAATACAGCGTCGCCGGCATCAGGTCGGGCGTCTCGTCGCAGGCATAGCCGAACATGATGCCCTGGTCGCCCGCGCCTTCATCCTTGTTGCCCGATAGCATCGACGCCCTGCGCGATATGCGCCGACTGGCCGTGCAGGTGGTTTTCGAACTTCAGCGTCTCCCAGTGGAAGCCGTCCTGCTCGTAGCCGATATCCTTGACCGTGTTGCGCACGGCGGTTTCGATCTCTTCCAGCGCGCCGGGTGCCCAGGCGCCGTCTTCATAGACGCCCTTGCAGCGGATCTCGCCGGCCAGCACCACGAGCTGCGTGGTGGTCAGCGTTTCGCAGGCGATGCGCGCTTCCGGGTCCTTGGACAGGAACAGATCGACGATGGCGTCCGAAATCTGGTCCGAAACCTTGTCGGGATGGCCTTCGGAAACGCTTTCCGACGTAAACAGGTAATTGGCGCGTGCCATTGGAACCTCTCATTTCTTGCTTGAGTTATAGGGTGATTAGCAAAGCTCAGTGCTTGCGTGCGATGATGTAGCTTTCGTCGTTGAACCAAAGCTCGCCATTCTTGCGCAGCACTTCGCGGGTGATGTCCAGATAATCGGCCGTGCTCATTGCTTCGGCAAGCCGTTCATCCTCGATCTGTGCGACGTAAGTCGCTGCGTTCCATGCTGCAAGCAAGGTCGAAGTGCCGATCGTCGCACTCTCATTGTCGATTTCGTCCGGCATGGTGTGCATTTCATAGCGGAACACAGCCTCGCGATTGGCGAGCGGGTCGAAATGGAACTGCTTGGCATCCGGCCCCATCGCATCGCGGGTCGCTTCGAGCAACTCGCGGCGCGAAACCTTGAAAGGATCTTCGCCCGGCCAAACCTTCTGCACGATTTCGATGCCCGGATCGTTGCCCGCCGAATGAATGCCCAGCAGCCGGCCGCCAGGGCCCAAGGCGCGGGCCATCGGAGCAAGGACGCGCTTGGCCTTGAATTCGGTGGGCGCGCGCAGGCGGAAAGGCTGGCTCGCAAGGATGAGGTCGAAGTCGGCCCGCGGCGCATCGCGGCGCGGGATCACGTCGTTGAGCAGGAACTTGCAGTCCTTGCGATAGAGAATCAGCACGGTCGGCGTCTCGGGAAGCATGCTTCCGCTGGGGCTCGTCGTCGTGCCCCAGTTCTGCGCCAGGAACGGCTGCAGATCGAGGATCTGCCGCTCGAATTCGGCGGTCGTCGAACCCTCAAGCTCAACTTCCTTCCACACCAGGTTCTTGGCGGCTTCCGGCTTGCTCGGCGTCAACCAAGGCGCCTCGCGATAAGAGATGTTGGTGATCGCCAGGACCGTCTCGGGATGCTCGAAGAACCGGTCAGGCATCTTGTCGAGGGTGAGGCGAACGTCCTCGAGGCTGATTTCCTTGCCTGCGACATAGAAGGGAAAACGCTCGTACCGGCGGTGCATGCTGCGCAGCACGCGTGCCAGCACCGTGCCGTCGCCAATGCCTGCATCGAAGAAGCGCACGGCCGGCGGACGCGGCGTCAGATTGTCGAGCTCATTGGCAACTCTTTCGGAGACAACCCATTTTTCGGAACAGGTGTTCACGAACATCAGATATTTCTGACGGTTGTCGTAGAAGCGGAAGTTCTGGCCCGAGGCCTGGTCGTCCGTGGACTCCACCTTGCCAGAGGTATCGCCGCCAGCGGCTACCTTCTTCGACTTATCTTCTTCGACATGTTGCGCTTGATCAACCATGCAAACCTCTCGCCCTGACGGATGCCGCGCTTTCTGCAATGAGAGAGATAAGCTTGGCCGTTGTTTGAGTGTGAATGTCCCGCAGAGGCGCCTACCGTAAACCACATTCGGTCCCACAGGAGGCTTGTGGGCAGGTGCCCACAGTTCCGGAGTAGGTATTCTGCGGTTCTCGGCGCAATCGGCCCCGGATAAGTGAAATATTGGGCCGAGGTTTCTATCTCCGGCAACACGCCCATCCATCTTGGTCAAGGCCTTGTGACTCGGACGAGGATAAGATGGCGGCGTTGCGCAATGTCCGCGCAAGGTTGACCGTTTGGCAAGACGGCGACTTCGGGTGGGGGATTTGTCAGTCATCAGAGCATCCAGCTGGATACACGCTCGGTGGCCATGAGGGGCACTTCCACATCCAAAACCAAACCGCCGGCTTGCCCGGAATGAGGAGAGTTCAGAATGAAAACACTTCCAGGGAGTATATATCGTCGCAACCTGCGAACCGCGCTACTCGCGGTATCCGGGCTCGCGACTGTTTCGATGGCCGTTCCGGCCCTGGCGCAAGACGAAAATGCAGATGCCGACAGCGGCAACCCCATTATCGTCGTGACCGCGCAGATGCGTGAACAGAACGTCCAGGACATTCCGCTGTCGATCACCGCAGTGAGCGGCGATATGCTTGAAGCTCGCAATCAGACCCGTCTCGACTGACATCGCGCTCAGGTCCCGAACGTACTGTCTGCAGCAGAACCCCTCGGGTTCGGGCAACTCGATGCGCGCATTCATTCGCGGTGTCGGCCAATCCGACCTTAGCCCCTCCGTCGAACCGGGCGTCGGCATCTATATCGACGACATCTATTTCGGCACGGTTACCGCTTCCGCTTTCGACCTCATCGATCTCGACCGCGTCGAGGTGCTACGCGGTCCGCAGGGCACCCTCTCGGGCATGAACTCCGAGGGTGGGTCGATCAAGCTGTACTCCAAGGCACCACAAGGCCAAGGTGGCTATGTCGAAGCCACGGTCGGCATCGCTTAGCCGTCGTGACATAAAGGCAAGCGCTGACTTCACCGTAATTCCTGACGCAGTGTACGCGCGGATCACCGGCGTATACCGCCATCGCGATGGTCACGTGACGCGCTATGACTATGCCTGCGTCAACCCGAACGATCCCTATGTACAGCCTGGCACCAGCGTTGTAACTCCCGGTGGTTCGGCGATCCCGCGGCTTGCATCGGGATCGGATTGCAAGCTCGGCGACATTGGGCAACCAGAAGATGTTTGCGATGCGCGGTTCGCTGCGTATTGCGCCTACAGGTAGTCCGCTCGAAATCAACATCACCGGCGATTACACCAAGGACACGTCGGAAACCCAGGCGTCGGTGCTTCTTGCCAGCGGCGAACTCTCTGGACGTCAGAATACCAGCTTACCTATGGCAGGGTGTGCCCTATGACAACCGTTTCGTACCATATGGGCAGTACCGCCGCGCGGACTCGGTACTAAACGATCCATATGCGACCTACGCCAATTTCTATGATCCGGGCGTGACCTACACCGCGGCGTCCGCCGTATCAGCGGGCGGGCCCGGCACCGTCGGTGCTCCTAATGGGCCTCTCACGGCCGAGCCGCGCTCTTGGGTTGATGGATGGGGCGTCGCCGGCACCATTGATTATGAACTGAGCGATAGTATCGCGCTCAAATCGATCACCGGCTACCGCAGCTATCTCTCGATTAGTTCGGATGACAACGACAACTCTCCGGTTGCCTGGATTGGCGGCGGATACAGCAACTTCTCGCATACCCAGTTTAGCCAGGAAGTCCGCCTTTCGGGCAATCTGGTCGAGGACAGGCTGCATTTCACGCTTGGCGGTATTTATTACGATGCCGACACGCGTTACGATGCTCGCATCCACACGGCATTTTCTGGGTTCGGCGAATACCAGGACTTCCCGTGCAGCAATAATCCCGCGAATATGCTGCCGCCGTGCATTATTGGGAAGCCCTCATTCTCGTTCATAAATGACGATACGGCGAGCCTGACGAGCTATGCGGGATTTGCAAATGCGGCGTTCGATTTTACCGACGCGCTGACGCTTGAGGGCGGCATCCGTGTCACCCATGAGCAGAAGGACTATCTCTACAATCGTCTGAATCCGGACGGTCTGTCGGATTACCTGCCTCTTAGTAACCCTGCCAACCCGCTCACTGGGCAGGTCGGCTCTTACAAAGAGACCGTCACCGACTATCGTTTGGCCTTGTCCTACAAGATCACGCCTGACGTGATGGCCTATGCGCAGTATGCGACTGGGTTCAAGGGTGGCGGTGTGGCACCTCGCCCATATGACTACCGGCAAATTCGTCCGTTCGGCGCTGAAAGGCTAAAGTCATATGAAGCCGGCTTCAAATCCGAATTTTTGGACCGCCGCGTAAGGATCAATGCCAATGCTTTCTACATGAAATACATTGGATATCAGGGTATCCCTCAGGTCTGCCTCGATGCGAATGACGAAGAACTGCCCATTGATCAGGGCGGCGTACCAGGACTTTGCGGCCAGTATCTGAATATTGGCGATGCCGAAGTGAAGGGCTTCGAACTTGAAGTGAATCTCGAGCCAGTCGATGGCTTCACCATCGATAGTTCGCTTAGCCTTACAGACTTCAAATTCACCAGCATTAACTACCCCACGACTTCGATCGTGGTCGGCGCAAGCCGGCCTGGTATCGGCGATTGGAAGTGGAGCATTGGCGCACAATACAAAGCTGACCTCGGCAATGCCGGCACGCTTACGCCGCGCATCGACGTGGCTTACACGCCTGGTTACTGCAATGACTTCACCTGTACTCCGATCGCAATTGTAGACAGCTACACAATTGCGAATGGCCGCCTGACCTACGAAACTCTGGATAAGGATTGGCAGGTTTCGCTTGCGGTCACGAACCTGTTCGACAAGCTCTATTACCTGAACAAGTTCACCAACACCTGGTATGCAAGCGCTCAACCGGCAATGCCTCGCGAATGGCAGTTGTCCGTGCGCCGTAAGTTCTGAGGACTGTAATAGCCAAAAGCCGGCTACGAAATCCGGCGCGGCTATAAGCAGCTAATACCGGGGGGGAGAAGACTGGCTCTTCTCCCCCCACCTTTTTCAGGCATAGGCCCGCGGGAGATCGAGATGACTGACCTCAAGAACACGCTGATTGGCGCATTATTTCCGATTGTTGTCCTGTCGGCCTGCAGCCAAAGTGGCGGTGCCTCCTTGAATGCGACCGGACAACCAACTGAGAGCAGCGGCGTATCCGATATCGTCGCTCAGTCAGCTGCACAGTATATTGAGGACGGCAAGGCTCCCGACAGTATTGGGACCGGTCCGTATCCAGCGAAAAAGCGACAATATCAGAACCTGCCTAACCAGGTTGTCTATCAGCCGGCGGACCTTTCCAAACTCGGCGACTTGAAGATGCCCGTCTACGTTTTCGGAAATGGTGCCTGTTCCGAAGATGGAACCTCATCTCGCCAGCACCTTCTGGAAATAGCTTCGCACGGTTATCTCGCGATTGCGCCGGGTGGAATCTACAGTGGCCCGGACATAGAAATGACCCCGGAGAGCTGGGCGAACCACAGAGACAAAACGCATTATCAGCAACTCGGTGAAGCCATCACTTGGGCAATCAGGGAAAACGAGACAAAGGGCAGCCCATTCTACGGAAAGATCGATACCGCAAACGTGGCGGTGTCGGGATATTCATGTGGCGGCATTCAGGCGCTCAAATACGCAGGCGATACTCGAGTGAGCACGTTTGTTATTATGAATAGCGGCATTCTTGGCGAGGATGTTCCCAATGCATCAGGCGAAATGTCGGCAGACAAGAGCCTGCTCGACAAGATCGACAAGCCTATCCTCTATGTATTGGGCGGCAAGGAAGATATTGCCTACCCCAACGGAATGGATGACTATTCGCGCCTCACCCACGTTGCTTCAGCCGTTATCAACACCGATGCGACACATGAAGGCACTTATGCAGAGCCTAACGGCGGCCGCGCCGCACAAGCGGTAGTTGCATGGCTACAATGGCAGCTTCGTGGAGATCAAGAGGCTGCCAAATGGTTCATTGGCGAGAACTGCAAACTTTGCACCGATCCCAAATGGGAAATAGAGAGGCGCAGACTGAAATAGGAATTGTGGGAGATCCACGCTCATAAATCCGCATGAGGGGGGGCTGGGTCGGCCCAAGGACCGACCCAGTACTCAAAGAACTTTACCGCTGACAGGCCCCGTGTGCGGACCCTCAGGAGATCATTGCCCCTGCTGCTATAGCAGCCCTGGAATGAACCCTCAGTCCTTCCAAGGCGTAGGCATCCGATAGGGAAGCGAAGCGACGACCCCTTCAGAACGAACGATCTTATCGCCTTCGATCTTCACCAGTTCCGCTACCAGATGGCTCAGAGGATACTCGCGCTTCACCTTCACGGAGGTGCCGCGTGTAGTCCGGAAGCTGGTTTCTCGCACGGGGAGGTCTTGCACGCTGATCGCCAGCACGAGGCCGCGCTCGGGATCGACCACGGGGAAGCGCCGGTCGCGAATTCGCTCGACCGGTGCGAACAGCCCTTCCTTGAACACGGACGCACAATCCTTCGCTCGCGGTTCGTAATCCGCTTCAACCGAGGTCACCTGCACGCCGTTTTCCATCATCGTGCAGTTCGGTGCGAAGTCAGCCATCAGCGTGCCATTGTTGCGCTGCTTGGTGGCGAGATAGGCATCGGCGAGGTCGATCAGCCGCTCGCGCGAGCGGCGCGCTGACTGCGGAACGGCCTCTCCATTTCCGGGGAAAGCTTGAACGCGCGCGGATCGCCGAAGGGCATCGGCCAGGGCGTCCGCCCGGCGATCACTTCGATCGCTTCGATCTTGCCATTTGGAGCCTTCAGCCGGATTGCGCCGAACGACGGCTCGTCATGATCCCAGATCGTTCCGAACCATACGACATTGCCGGTCTCTTCGTCGGCTATCGCCAAGACCTTGTTGCCCACGGTTTCACCAGCAGAACCCCACCAGGCATCGCCGATCATCAGCGGGACGTTGTTTTCCGTATATCTCGTTGGGTCGGCCCAGGGGAGGCTGCGGAAATCCTGCTTGGCGATAGCTACCATCGTCTGGTCGGCCAGTTGCAGAAGACAGGCCTCGTCACAGCTGCCCGCCTGGGCCATGGCTGGAGAGGAAATGCCGGCGAGTGCCGCCGCTGCGATCATGCTTGCAAGTGCGCGCATCAGTCGTCCTCCCCTTCGAACCAGGGTGAATGCATGCCGTAGGGCACGTAATCGAAATTGGCCTCGATCGTGTAGATCTTGCCGTCCACGATCTTGAAGGCTTCCATGATCGTCAGCGCATTTGGCCACTTCAGCAGCGTCTTCAACGTCCGTCCGTCAGTGAGCTTGTACTCGTCGAAATAGTTGGCGTGATCGAAGAAGGTGGTTCCGACGACGATACCGCGTTCCTCGTCGATCAGCGGGAGCCGCCTTTCACGCAGCTGCTTGTTGATGCGGTAGATGCCCAGCTTGAACTGGTTCTCGCATCCTTCCGCGACCGAGGCGGAATTGTTTGAATTCGCGGTCGCGGCCGTGGTGCTGATGCCGTTTTCGAGCCGCGAGCAATCCTCGTGGAAACGGCGCGAACACCGTGCCGTCGTTATATTCGACGGTGTTGAAGTAGGAATCGGCAATCGCCCGCAGGCGGGAGCGGGGCGGCTGCGGATCGGCGTTCATCGGCTGCGTCCACGCCGGATGATGGGGTTGCTTGCCGTCGCCGAAGATCGTCGGCATCCCGGTACGGCGCGTGATCACCGTTTCCGCCTCGTCGATCTTGTGATCCTTGTTCACGTGCAGGCGAATGGCGAGGAAGACCAGATTGCCATGCTCATAGGCATGGCCGAACCAAGCTACATTGCCGGTGACCGGATCGGCAGGAATCATTCCATCCTCGGGATTTGCCGCGCTCACCGTGGCCCACAGGCCTTCGCCGATCGGCATCTCCACGCTGTTCTCGGTGAAGCGAATATCCTCCGCGAAAGGGGCGCGCGAAGGGTCCTTGGCGCCGAGCGCGGCGACATAGGATTTGACGAAGCCTTCGAGGCAAGCGCGCTCACAATCGCCGCGCGGCAGGGCCGAAGTCTCGCCATAGGATTGGGCGCTGGCCGGAACAGCCAACAGGAGGCTGATGGCCCCAAGGGCACAGCGGATCATTCGTTCTCTCCCATTGCTTTGCGGCCGCACGGTGGCAGTGCCTTGGTGGTGTGTCATTGCTCCAATTGCATGGCTGGCTTGGCTCACATGGAACCGGGGGCACTGCCGCCTTGACAGCGATCTCCGCACCGCCCCATCGACAGTGCATCAAAATGGGCAATGGGCCAAGCTGCTCACTGCTCCAACGGGAGACGGATAGATGCGACCAATCACCCTTGCCGGGCCACTCGCCCTCGCCCTCATGCTGGCCATGTCCCCGCCTGCCGCCGCGCAGACGGACGACGAGCCAGCGCTGACCACCGAAGCAGCGGCTCGACCGGCTCGAATCCGAAAAACAGATCCGCGAGGCGATCGTCAAGTATGGCGAATATCTCGATGCGCGCGATTATGCCGGATATGCTTCGCTCTTCGCCAGCAACGGCACATGGACCGGCGGCTTCGGCAGCGCCACGGGTCCGGCGGCAATCCAGAAGATGCTCGAGGACAATCTCGGCATTCCCGACGCCGGCTTCATCAACAAGGACAATTTCCACCTCAACACGACCGTGGTGATCGATGTGGACGGCGACAAGGCAACGGCTCGTTCGCGCTACATGTTCTTCACCAAGACCGAAGACAACCGACCGCAACCATTGCTCGCCGGTCGGTATTACGACGAATTCGTGCGTGAGAACGGGGAATGGAAGATCTTCAAGCGCGCGTCCCACGGGGTCATACCTTATCGTGACGGCAACGCACCGCCGCCCGCCTCGCCTCCTCCCGGCGTTGGCGCGATTATGAAAAAATAGACCGATCCGGCAAGGCGGCTTCCCAACTTTGCTTCGGTAGCCGCCTACGCCGGAAGGTCCACCTCGACCTCGCGCCGTTTGAAGCGCCAACCTTCGGGCTGCTTCACCAGTCGGTCGGTGTAACTCCCGGCGAGCGCGGTGCGAATTGCGCCCTCCCCTTGCTCGAGCAGCATCCAGCGCGACCAACTGGCCGCCTCCGTGCCGCTCTCATCCACAGTGATCGAGAAATTGCCGAACATGTGGACGCTGGGCGGCGTGTTCGCGAATTCCCGCGCTACGAAGGCAGCTAAGTCCGCCCGGCCGGAGATTACTCCATAAAGCTCCCCGCCGACCCATTCGCCGTCGGGAGCGAAAAGTTCAGCCCAGCCCTGCTCATCCCGTAGATCGAGCAAGCGGCCATATTCGGCGCACAGGCGCTTGATAGCCTCGATGTCCCCGCAAGAGCAGGTACTGCCTACAAAGGTCGAATTTCCCGGCATGTCCTCGGTCCCCCTTCACCGCAACGCAGTTCAGCCGTTCCGCCAATCCGGTCAACCTAGACCGCCAATTGGGGCTACCGGCAGCGCCCGAAATCCCGGTTTACTGCCCCACGCAATCCACATACACAATTACCAAGCGGTTGGCCGATATCGCCAGCGTGCGGGAGAGAAAATGTCTGATAATTCAAAGGCGGTCGAGGACGCGGCGCGTTCCGTTGAAGACCGCCTCCGTGCTCTGGAGGACGAGCGCGAAATCCGCGATCTCATCATCCGATATGCACAGCGCCTCGATGCCCGCGATCACAAGGGTTACGCGCAGCTGTTTGCGCAGGATGGCCGTTGGTCCGGCCGGATGGGCGACGCAACGGGTCCGGAAGCGATAGAGGCCATGCTGGTAGATGGGCTTGGCCCGACGCCGGAGAATTTCGTCAACACGCAGAACTTCCACCTGATGAGCAACATCATCATCGAAGTCGAAGGCGACCGGGCGAAAGCGGAATCAAGGCTGGTCTATTACGTTCGCACCGCAGAAGCGAAACCCACCGCCATGCTGGCCGGCCGCTATTACGATGAGCTGGTGCGCGAAGACGGGCGCTGGCGCTTTTCCTATCGCCGCGTCGTGGGCGAAATCCCAACCCGCGAAGAACGGCCAGTACGAACCCCGGAGGAAGAAGGCCATGTCCGCTGAGCGCCAGCAACAATTAGCAGAACGTCTCGCCCATCTTCAACGAGAGGTGGAACGACGCGAGGATTATCTTGCGATCATCAAGCTCCAGCGGGCCTATGGCTTCTATCTCGACAGGGGCTATTGGCGCGAGGCCGCCGATCTTTTCACAGCAGATGCGACTTTCGAACAGGGTGTCGACGGGGTCTATGTCGGCCGGGAGCGGATACTTCAGGTGATCGTCAAGCTGACTGGCGGCAATCCTGGACCGGGCCTGCCATTCGGCCAGCTTCATGAACGCTTCCAGCTCCAGCCGGTAATCACAGTCTCCGATGACGGGATGAGCGCTCAAGGCCGTTGGCACGAACTGTCCATGCTTGGCCAATATGGCGAGCATGCCGAATGGGGCGACGGAGTATCCGAGAACTCCTATCGCAAGGAAGACGGCGTCTGGAAGATTTCGGCACTGCGGCTCTACCCGAATTTCGTGGCACCATACGAAGGCGGATGGGCAACTCTGAAGCCGGTGGAAGGTGATTGGAGATCGCCCGAACTGGCCGACTTCCCTCCCGATAGACCGCCGACCTCAACCTACAAGCCCTATCCAGACGTTCATGTTCCGCCGTTCCATTATGTCCATCCCGTGACCGGCAAGGAGGTGGCGCAATGAGCAATTCACTCGAACAAGCGCTGGAAGCGCATATCGACGCGATTGAGCTGCGCATCGCTCGCCAGGCTTCGCATGAAGCGGTTGAGCGGCTGCAGCGCAGCTATGCCTATTATGTCGACAAGGGGCTGTGGAGCGCCGCCGCAGATCTCTTCGCCGCCGAGGGCACCTGGGAATGGGGCCAGAGCGGGGTCTACAAGGGGCCGGAGCGCATCCGGGCTGCCTTGGCGCTGCGCGGGCCTGAGGGCCTTGTGCAAGGCGATCTGAACAATCATTACACCTGCCAGTCGATCATCACGATCGCGCCCGACAACCAGACCGCCAAGGCCCGTTGGCGCAGCGACATGCAGTTCTGCAAGGATGGTGAAGCAAGCTGGGGTGAGGGAACCTACGAGAACCTCTATGTGAACGAAAACGGCGTCTGGAAGATCGCCAGCCTCCATTTTTATGTCACCGTCCTGTGGGAATACGACCTCGGCTGGGTACATGGAAATATCCCGATGGAAGGGCCGAGCGAAATCCTGCCGCCGGACCAGCCGCCAACGGAAGTCTACGCCTCGCTGCCCGAGGTTTACCTCCCCGCTTATCACTATCCCAATCCTGTAACTGGCCCGCAGCCCGAAAAGCCCGCTCTCCCTGAGCTTCCCAAGGATGCTTCGACCGGACTTGTCGCTGAGGTGTTGGCATTGTCGGAGCGGGTCGAGCGCGTCGAAGACCAGCGCGCCTGCGAGAAGCTGCAGCGCGCCTATGGCTTCTATGTCGACAAATCCATGTGGGACGACGTGGCCGATCTGTTCGTCGATGAATCGACTCTCGAAATCGGCGGACGCGGTGTTTTCCTGGGTAAGAAGCGTGTGCTCGAGTATATGGGCGTCGGGCTTGGCCCGACCGGCCCGCAGCGCGAACAGATCATCAACCACCAGCAGTTCCAAGGCATCGTTAATGTTGCTGAGGACGGCAAGACCGCGCGCGGTCGTTGGCGGGCATTCGTGATTGGCGGCAGCACCTGGGCACCGGTCAACTGGGGCGATTGCCTCTACGAAAACCATTACAAGAAGATCGACGGCGTGTGGGTGATGGACAAGCTCCACGCGCCCTTCACCATGTACACGCTTTATTCGGAAGGCTGGCACAAGGTGACCACGCCAAATACCCGGCCCGAAAGCTTCCCGCCTCCGCCCGATCTCGCACCGACCATAATCTACCTCACCTATCCGAACTATTATTGCGAGCCGTTCCACTATCCCAATCCGGTGACGGGCAAAATTGCGCCGAAGCCAAATCCTGCAGCGGGCGGGGTTGCCAATATGGCCGATTTCGTCACAGAGAACGGCTGAAGGCCCGGTGCCCCAAAAAGCGCCGATGGCTGCACTTGCAGCCGGTCATTCAGGAAATGTCGATGCACTGATCGACCTGCCCCGGTTGACCGGCCTCCAGATCGGCTTGTTTGCCATTTGCGCCTTTGTGCTGTTCGCAGAAGGGTACGATCTGCAGGCGCTGGCTTTGGCAGTACCGCAGATTTCCGGCGAGTTCGGGATTTCGCCCGCGGAATTCAGCCTTGCTCTTTCCGCCAGCCTTCTCGGCATGGCGATAGGCGGAGCAGGCTTCGCGCCGCTGGGAGATCGCATCGGACGCAAGCCCATGCTCGTTTTGGCGATGCTGTTGACGGGTCTCAGCACGCTCGCCGCATTGGCATACCCCACGGCCAACTGGATCGCCGTCTGCCGCCTGGTAACGGGGATCGGGCTTGGCATTACGACCGTCAATAGTGCCGCAATGATGAGCGATTATGCGCCCGCCAAATGGCGCTTCATGATCATGACGGTCATCAATTGCGCAGTGCCCCTTGGCGCCTTCAGCGCAGCCATGCTTGCGCCCGACATTATCGGCCAGATCGGCTGGCGCGGAATTTTCTGGATTGGCGGCTGGGTGCCATTGATAGCGGCTGTCGTAGTCTGGCTGTTGATGCCGGAATCGCTGAAATGGCTGGTTGCATCGCGGCCGGGCGATTCCCGCATCGCGAGGATTGCAAGCCGTATCGCGCCCGGACTTGATCCTGCCCGGTTGTTCATTTCGCACCGCGAGGACCAAGTGCGGCAGTCGGTAATCGGACTGATGTCGCATGCTCACCGCACGCGCACCTTGGTCGCCTGGCTTGGAACGGCCGGGGGAGCGTTCTGCCTTTACATGATGATTTCCTGGCTACCGACCCTATTGCGCGACGCGCAGTGGAATACCACTGACGCGCTGCGGGGAACTGCAGCGGTGCAGTTTGGCGGAATCTTCGGTGGGTTGATCATGGCCTGGGCGATCGACCGCCGCTGGCTGGTACGCGCCGTGGTGGCGGGATACGGCTGCTCCTCGCTCGCACTGCTGGCGATTGGCCTGCTGCCCGGCAATGTCCTGAGCTGGCAGATTCTGCTCGTGCTCGTCGGTGCGGGAATTTCCGGCATGCAAGGCATCTGGATGTCGATTGCCGTGGGCCTCTATCCGCTCGAGTTGAGGGCGACCAGCGCCGGCTGGATGGCCGCGATCAGCCGCATTGGCGCAGTTGGCGCGCCCATCGTGGGCGGCATAGCTGTTGCCGCGAATATGGAAGCCAGGAACTTGCTGATGGCACTGGTCATTCCGATCGGGGCCACTGTCCTGGCTGTGATCCTGGCGCGCAAGCATTTCATCCCGCCGCCACCGGTGGTGGAAAAGGGAGAGGCGGAATGAACGAAATCGACCTTGCCGCACTGGCCGCCGATGTTCGATATATTAAGGATCGTGCGGAAATTCTCGACTGCATGAACCGCTATACTCGCGGTGCAGACAGGCTTGACGCAGAGCTATTCCTGAGCGCCTATCATCCCGATGCGACAGATGACCGAGGCGCCTTCACCGGCCATCCTCAAGAGCGGCTGACCTGGCTGTTCGACTATCTTTCGAGCCTGGATCATGCAGCCCATCACATTTCCAATTTCACGCTCGATATCGATGGGGACGTCTGCCACGCTGAAAGCTATGTCATCACCACGGTGGTACCTAAAGGCTCGGAGCAGGTCACAATTGGCACAGCGCGCTATATCGACCGTTTCGAACGCAGGAATGGCGAATGGCGGATTGCCCATCGCGAAGGGCTGTTCGACTTCGTTTTCACAGTTCCCGTCAGCGAGAACCACCCCGGCGTTATGGCCGGTTCGCGCGACCGGAAGGACCGTTCATACGATCGCCCCCTGATGCTGAGTCCCGAAGGCGAAGCGCGAATGCAGGCGGGTTTCAAGGCGCCGGAGGCATAAGCGGAACGGCCCCGGCATCCGATACGCCAAGCCTTGCTTTGGGCGCTTCCCCACTTGCCCGATTGATAAAGTCGCCAGTGGCAAGATCGGCAACAATCTTCGCCCAAGCCAAATGCAACTACCCAAACCAGCCTCGGCATCGGGGACAAGCGCTGCGAGATGCCGTGTATTCATCCACCGCCCCAACCTGCCGATAGTGTGTTACGCTTGCCAATTGACTTAGTTTTCCATACGTCTCCCCATCAAACGTAGGCGCAGACCGACGTGGAGGGGAACTTGCCGCAGTTGGAAACCTTATATTCCGAAAGTTACTCGCCGCTCATAGACCTGAGGGAAGTCGAGCAGGCGCGTCGGCCCATGATGTGGCACGGAGCGGTTTCAAGTGCGTTTCCCGGCCTCTCGGTCAAGGTCCCGTCGATCATGCCGGCGGCGGGTTCGATCAACCGGATCGATCTTGGCGCGGGCGAACTCTACATGATCGAATCCGGCCCGGTTACTGCCAGTTACCGCCCTCCAAAGTTCTCCGTCGAACGCAGCCCGCACGTCTCGCTGATGGTCCAGAGCCAAGGATCGACCCTGACCAAACAAGGGGAGCATCGCTGCCTGCTGCTGGAAGGCGATATGTGCCTGCTCGACGAAGCGAGCACTTTCAGCCTGGTGGGCGAAGATAGCAGCGGCATCCTGTTTCTGCGGTTGCCGCGGGCGGCGGTACTCAGCCGCTATCCTCAGCTTGAACGGCTGTTCGCGCAAAACCTCCCGGCAGACGAGCCAGGCACCAAGCTGCTTGCCGATACGCTTCGGCGGCTCTCGACAATGGGGCCAAGCCTTTCGACGCTTCAGCGCAGCGCGATGATGGGCGCCGTCATCCAGATGCTGGGCGTGGCGGGGCCATTTTCTGCACTGCCCGAGACGACCGACTGGCGCGTGCGCCGTGCGCTCGATTTCATCGAACTCAACCTTTCGGTTGCGGGATTGACCGCAGAGGACGTTGCGCGCGACCAGCGCATCAGCCGCCGCCGGCTTGACCAGATCATGAGCGAAGCTCTGGGTCATTCGATCGCCGGACATCTCTGGAGCCGCCGGCTCGAACAGGCAGCGACCGACTTGCGCGATCCGCGCCGTTCACGGTCCTCGGTTGCGCAAATCGCCTTCGCCAACGGCTTCGAAGATGCGGCCCATTTTACGCGTGCCTTCAAGCGGCGCTATTCAGTGACCCCGGGCCAATGGCGGCTCAATTGAGGGCTGCGTTTCGATCGCTTTCGATGCACTTCTGGGTCAAGCCATAGTTCCAGTTCGGTCCATACAAGGCCCTTCCCAGCCTTGTGCACTTCCCTATCATGCACCCAAACCGGCAACAGGCCGGGCAGGGGATGTATTTGGCTTGATGAGGCATTTTGGTGCAACGCAAGTTTCGCTGGGCTGGCATCAACCCAGCCGGCCGGGACTTCTTTGCCGGCCAGACCTCATCACAACAAAGCACCTGCATTGCGGTATCGGGGCGGAAGCACGTTCCGGACCATCAAACTTTCGGAGGAGCCATGAAACGGACCATTCTGATAGGCCTGGCATTTGCGCTAGCGCCTATGGGGGCGCCGCAAGCCGCCTACGCCCAATCCGCCAGGATCGACCAGGAGATTGGCGCACTCACCCAACGTGTCGAAAGGCTTGAAGGGACGCGCGCAGTCAAGAAACTTCAGCGCGCCTTCGCCTATTACGTGGACCGCGGGCTGTGGAGCGAAGCGGCAGATCTGTTCAGCGACAACGGAACGATCGAGCTGGGCGCGGACGGTGTCTACGTCGGCAAGGAACGTATCGGTGAATACCTCAAGCGCCTGCATGGCGGCCAGGAAGGCCTGATCTACGGCCAGCTCAACGAATGGGTGACCTTGCAGCCAGCCATTTCGGTCGCGACCGATGGCCGAAGCGCCACTGGGCGATGGCGCGATCTCGGCATGCTCGGCCAGTACAAGGAGCATGCCGAATGGCGCGACGGAATTTACGAGAATACGTATGAAAAGGGCACCGATGGTATCTGGCGGATCAAGTCCCTGCATCTCTACGTCAACTTCGTGGCTCCCTACGAGAAGGGTTGGGCCCGCCTGAAGCCAGGCGAAGGCCTGGTGCAATCGGAGACGTCAAAGACCTATCCGCCTGACCGGCGCCCGAGCGTGAGCTATCGGCCATTCCCGGAAGTGCAAATTCCGCCCTTCCAGGCTCCCAACCCCGTGACCGGCAGGCCCGTGAAAGGAGGCAAGTGATGCGCGCTCGCAAGACTATGCTGCAGCTATGTGGTGCAGTGACGATCGCCCTCGCGTCGGCAGCGGCCCCTTCCCTCGCCCATGCCCAAAGCGGTTCGGATCAGGCAAGGCTGTCCGCCTACAAGGAGCGCGTGACGCGTCTGGAAGACCAGGCAGCCATCGAAAACCTCCAGGCCACCTTTGGCTATTATTTCGACAAGGGCCTGTGGAACGAAGCGGCAGCGCTGTTCTCCAGCAACGGCACCTTCGAGTACGAACAACGCGGCGTCTACGTCGGGCCGGCACGTATTCAGCGCGCCATGTTGCTGTTCGGCCCGCAAGGGCTCGCGGCTGGCCACCTCAATAACCACATGATGCTGCAGAACGTCACGATCGTGGCGGATAATGGCCGGACTGCGACTGGCCGCTGGCAGGGGCCGATCATGCTGTCCGAACCGGGCGCGAACGGCATGTGGGCAGTGGGCATCTACGAGAACGCCTATGTGAAGGAAGGCGGCGTATGGAAAATCTCCAAGCTGCATTTCTACCTCACGGCCAAGACCGATTATGACAAGGGCTTTACCGCCAGCGCGATCCCCATGGAGGGGATGAGCGCTGTCTTCCCACCAGACCGGCCGCCAAGCGAAGTCTATCGCGCCTACCCCGCCGCACACATTCCCCCGTTCAGCTACGATCATCCGGTCACCGGCGAACCGATCACCGACCTGCCGATGGCAGGTGACGATGTGATTGGGCGTCCTCCGGTCGTACTGGAGAAAAAATGATGCCCCGCAAAAGCTTCGCGGGCGCAGGCGGTGCCGCATTGGCGGCGGCAACGCTGCTTTTCTCCGCGGCCACGCCGGCATTCGCCCAATCGGCCGGCGAAAAGCTGGACGCACTCGACGCTCGCATCACCCGGCTCGAGGATATGAACCAGATCGAGCGTGTGCAGCGGGCCTATGGCTATTTCGTCGACAAGGGCCAGTGGACGGAGCTTTCCGAGCTCTTCACTGATGATGCGACGCTGGAGATTGGCGGCAAGGGCATCTTCATCGGCAAGGACCGCGTGCTGCAATATATGCACGAGGCATTTGGACCAGACGGGGCCGGCGAAGACCGGCTCGGCAATCACATGCAATTCCAGCCCATCCCCGATGTCTCGCCCGACGGTAAGACCGGCTGGATACGTGCGCGCGCATTCGTGATGAGTGTCGGTTGGGGGCTCCCGCTCTACGAAAATGCATATGAAAAAGGCGCGGACGGGAAATGGCGCATCAGCCGCCTCACCGGGCCGTTCACAATGTACACGAGTTGGAAAGGCTGGGGCGAATGGGCCATGAACAACACCTGGCCCGACAAGTTCCCCCCGGCGCCTGACCTCCCGCCGTCGACGGTCTACCTGACCTACCCCGCCTATTACATCATCCCGTTCCATTATCCGAACCCGGTCACAGGCGAAGCGATGGTGCCCGACCAGGGCGATGTGGGAGCCTATGCGGCGCCGCCGGGAACGAAGGAACAGGCGGAATTGCTCAAGATAGGCAGGATCGCCAACGGCACTCAACCGATCGCTGAACCTCCGAGGGACTGAGCCATGACGAACAGGATGTTATCGGTGACTGCTGCTGCAGCAATTGCGGCAGCAACCCTCGTCGGCCTGACCGCGCCGGCGCAGGCCCAATCCGCCAGCGAGAAGCTGGACGCGCTGGACGCACGCATCACGCGCCTGGAAGACATGAACCAGATCGAGCGCCTTCAGCGCGCCTATGGCTATTTCGTCGACAAGGCGCAGTGGACCGAGCTGGCCGAGCTGTTTTCCGAAGACGCCACCTTGGAGATCGGCGGCAAAGGCCTGTTCACCGGCAAGGACCGGGTGCTTGCCTATATGCAGCTCTCATTCGGCCAAGACGGAATAAAGCCGGGCGTGCTCATCAACCACATGCAATTCCAGCCGCTCGCCGATATCTCGGCCGACGGAAAGACCGGCTGGCTTCGGAGCCGCGCGTTTGTGATGGCGAATGGCGGCTGGGGCCTCCCGCTCTACGAGGATCAGTTCGAAAAGGGGGAAGACGGCAAGTGGCGTATCAGCCGCCTGACCGGGCCTTTCACCATGTATTCGAGCTGGGCCGGCTGGGGCAAAGATGCGACGCCCAATACCTGGCCGGACAAATTCGGCCCGCCGCCTGACCTGCCGCCGTCCACGGTCTATCTGACCTATCCGGCCTATTACATAATCCCGTACCACTATTCCAACCCGGTGACGGGCAAGGCATTCACCGCCGACAAGGGCGACGTGGGCGTCTATTTCCGCGCGCCAGGCACGCCGGAACAGGAAGCGTCGCTCAAGGTCGGGCGCTTGGCCGACGGAACTCAGCCGATCGCCGAGCCGCCCCGGGACTAATCTGGAGCGCCGTCATTGCGAGCGCAGCAAAGCAATCCGAAGTACCGGGCGGGGTACTGGATTGCTTCGGCGCGGTAGCAACGACGATCTAGCTACAGGCCAATCCGCTATTACCGCGGTTTTATCCCGTAAGGCAGTTCGGAGGTAAACCCTTCGATCCGTGCGATCTTTCCGCCTTCGAAGCGGAACAGTTCGACCACCTGCAGCGTGCGCGGGTAAGGCATCGTGTCCTTGTAGGTCTTGCCCGAGGCATCGGTGAATTCCTGCTCCACCGCCGTGAAATCCTCATAGGCGGATATCGCCACCAATCCGCGTGCCTCGTCGACAGCGATAACCTTGCGATCTCGCACCTGCTCAAGCCCTTGCAGCAACCGGTTGGTGAAAGGAACCGCACAGCCGGAAAGTTCCAGGCCGTTTACCGACCATTTGCAGCTGTCGGAAAAATCGCCTGGGACTGCCCCGCCTTCAGCCGCTATGGCCTGGTAGAAGCGATCTACCGCCGCGAGCATGGCATTGCGCGGCGTGCGCTGTGACGCTGTCAGCGTCGAGAAGGACGGCGCGGCCACAGGCTCGGCATAGGGCCCCAGATATTGCTTGCGGCCGAGCACGGACTCGATCCGGCCGATCTTGTCGCCATGGGCGCTCACCGTCACGGCCGCCCAGGCCGGGACTCCGTGCTCTTCGATCCGGCCGACCCACAAAGCCCGGCCCAGCTCGGCATCGGCTATCACGAGCGGCGCCTTGTCGACTGCCGTGGTGGTGAGCCAGATGCCTTCATTCACCTGCATGCCGACGCTGTTCTCCTCATAGCCGACCTGCTCGGCCCAAGGCAGCGTCTTCCACTCTCCGCGGTTGGGATAAGCGTGCATCACCTTGCCGGCGAGCGTTGCCAGGCATTGCGTGTTGCACTGCCCCGGCGAAGATCTGGCTGCGGGCGGGCTGGAAGCCTCGCCGTACCAGGGATTGTGCATCGAATAGGGGACATATGTGAAGTTGGCTTCGATCCGGCTGATTTCCCCGTCCTTGATACGAAAGGCCTCAAGCAAAGTAATCGAATTGGGGAATTTGAGCCAGGTGTCCATCCAGCTTCCGTCGGTCAGCTGATAGCGATCAAGCTCGTTGTCGTGATCGAAGAACGCGGTCGACACCACCACTCCGCGTTCTTCATCGATCAGGGGATAGCGGCGTTCGCGAACACGCTTGTTGATATGGAAGTAGCCCATTTTGAACTGGGCCTCGCAGCCGTCGACATAGTTCGACGCCCCGCCGGAATCCGCGTTCATCGAAGTCGTGCTCATGCCGTTCTCGAGCCTTCCGCAATCCCTTGCGAATGGTGCGAAGACTTCGCCGTCATTCTTTTCGACCGTGCTGAAATAGCTGTCGGCAATGGCCTGCAGTCGCGCTCTCGAGCGGCGCTGATCCGGTGGCAGCACTTCTCCGAAGGCGGGATCGTGGACGAGGATTTTCGTATCGCCGAACGGCGCCCGCATCCCTTCTGAATAGCGATGTACGACGGTCTCGATCTCGTCGATCTTGCCTGCGGTCACATGGATGCGCGCCGAATAATACACCGGGTTGCCGTTCTCGATGACGTAGCCGAACCAGGCCGCGTTCTGCGTCTGCGTATCGGCGGCCTTCATCCCCGCATCTTCGATGCCGGTAATCGTACCCCACAGGCCCTTATCGATCGGGATGACGACATTATTCTCGGTGAAGCGGTAATTATCCGCGAGCGGCACTGCGGAAGGCGCTCTTGCCTGCAAGGCATCCATATACTGGCCCAGCACGCCCAGCAGACATTCCCGGTCGCAATCGAGATTATAGACTGCGCTCTCCTGGTCTGCCTGCTGTGCAAAGGCGGGCACCGCGGCCAGGGCGGCTGCGCTGCTCGCCGCCAACATTATAGATTTGACCAGATTCATCCCCAGTTCCTCTCTCGTCGCCAATTCTTTGGCTGCCTGCATCGGCGTTGAAGCCGCATACTATGGCATGTTGGAAGGCATTGGATTGATCGATTCTGGCTTTCTTTCTTGACTGGGTTGGAAACGCCTGGGCCGCATGTCCAAGCATTGCTGCGCTTGTCCCGGATCGACCGGTTTCTCGCGGGCATGGGCGCATTGACAGGGCCCGGGCCGCGGTTCAGCACCAACGGAAATATGGCAATCCGGAGGAGGAAACGATGTCTTTACGTGCTGTCATTGCAGCCGCCCTTATGCTGACGCCCGCAATCGCTCATGCCGAAACCGATGCGCCAACGGTGGAGCAGCGCCTCCAGCAGCTCGAAGACAAGGATGCCATCAGGGGCATTATCCAGGAATATGCCGTGCGCCTCACCTCGCGCGATTTCGATGGCTATGTCGCCCTCTTCGCACCGGATGGAACCTGGCGAAACGGCAATATCCTGAAAAATGGCCGGGCCGAGATAAAGGCCATGCTGCAAGCCATGTTTCCCGACACGCCGCCGGGCTACGTCAACAATGACAGCTACATGCTGGTATCCAACATCCAGATCGAGCTTGATGGCGACCGCGCCACGGCAAACTCGCGCCAGCTCTCGATCATTCGCGGAAAGAACGGCAGCCCTGTCCCCGTGCTGAGCGGACGCTACGAAGACGAATTCGTGCGCCTGGATGGAGAGTGGAAAATCCTCCACCGGAACGACATCACCATCATCCCCTCCCCGGAAGAATGGGCAAAGCGGATGGCGGAAGGCGTGTTCGACCCGGAGTAAATGCCGGGCCCTCCAGACGCCAGATCCGGCGCACCACCTCCGCCGAACGAGCCATGCAGTTCTTGCACGAGCCCGTTCGGCAGCGGCGCTACGCCGGGAATGCCTGGCGGCAGCCGGGCGTTAGAGCCCGATCTTCACGGTTCCACGCAGGATAAAGGCCGTGCTGCCCAGCCGGTCTTCCGCGCTCACCTCACCGCCGACTGAATAGCCGTCCGTGCCGCCATAAGCGCGCAGCCGGGCGTACCAGCCGCTATCGACCTGTTCCGGATCCAGCGTGAAGTCGGTGCCGTTCTTGAAGTGAGCAGTCGTCGCTCCAAGTTCGCCGCCAAGGATCTCGCGCCAGCCGCCTTCAGCTTCGACCCGGAACCAATCGGCATCGCGGCGTCCGTTTCCGAAGAAATCGATCCCGACCGTCATGCCGCCATTGACCGCGAATTCGTCGCTCGTGCGGTCCTCGATGATGAGGTTGATGCCATCGCCGCCGCCAGTCTCGGCAGAGCCATCTTCCTTCAGCTTGGTATAGTCGACGGAAACGGCAGGGCGATAGAACAGGTACCCTCCGCCGCCTTCATAGGATGCACCGGCATTGAAGCTGACGAGCGTGCCGTCCCAGTCGCGCAGAGCCGTGCGCTGGACCTGCTCGTCGCCTGCCATGCCGGCAAAGGTGCGCTTGCCGTTGAACTTGACCTTGCCGACCGAGCCGCGGCCATATGCGCTCAATCCGCCCCAATTGCCGTGCCAGAACGCCGCGAGCTCGAACGTGTCCGAAGTGACGACATTCTCATTGCTATCGCGGGTGTGCTCGTTCCACATCCAGCTGAGCGAAGCGCCGAGATTGCCGAAGCCGGTTTCTATCTCGCCCGCGCCCGACAGGCCGAAGCCGTTGAGGTCGTATCCCGCCGTCACGCCCTGGTCCTTGCTTGCACCCCAGAAGCCGCCGTCGATCACCAGATTGACCCCGCCGGCCGAATATTTCGTCGCCCCTTGGGGGTCTGCGAGCCTGCGGGCGAAAGCCCGAGTGCCAAGGCTGACGCCGGTGAAAGTACCGCCGGCATGATCGGGCAACATCTGGCTCACTTGCCCGCGGAATTGATCTCCGTCGGTAATGCCGAGGAAAATGTCCTCGATTTTCTGCTCATTACCCAGCGAAGCGAAGATTGCGTTGTAAGCGGATGACTGGGATTGGTTGAGCCCAAGTTCGGTGGTCGTGCGCTTGGCGATATCCACTGCGAGCTTGTTCGCTCCGGCATCGGTCGCGATCGAAGCCTTGAACATGAAGGGGATGAAATCGGTCTTGGTCGTGATACCTGCTGCGCCTTCGAGCGTACCGGCCTCAAGCACGACATAGCGGCCGACCGCATCCGTCGCGTCGGCCAGGCGCAGCGACAGCTTGGAGCCCTGTGCAAAGCTCGCCGTGCCATTGACGAGAATGGAGGTGCCCTGCCCTGCGTCCTTGTCGAGCGTGGCGGCGAGCACGCCGTTCGCGCCGACATTCAGTGAGCCGATCGTGGAAGGCTGGGAGATATCGAGCGTGCCGCCCGATACGGTGACCGCCAGCGAGCCCGCATTGAGCATTCCGCCGGAATAGACCGAAGTTCCGCCCAGCGTGAGCGTATCCACGCCGCCGCCGAAATCGACCACGCCGGAGAATTTCGACGTTCCGGCCAGGCTCATCACGTCGGTTCCCGCGCCGAACAACACCTTTCCGGTTTGCACGGCATCGCCCGACAGGTTCAGCGTGTTGTTGCCCGCGCCGAAGCTGACCGTGCCTTTCACCGACCCGTCGGCAACATCGAACAAATCGTTGCCGCTGCCGAAGCGGACGTCGCCAGCGATTGCCGGAGCCGCGATAGCCGGATGCCACTTGGGTCTGCTTGATCGTAGCGCCGGTGGTGTTGGCAGACAGATCGATTGCGACGTTGCGGGTAGATGCCGCTGCGGCGCCGCTGGCCGAGATGGTCCCGCTGTTTTCGATCAGCGTCACGCCGCCGCTCTGATCCGAAATTGCGATGGCGGTACCGCCCTCGCCGCCTGCGACTGCCTTGATGGATCCGCTGTTGCGGATCGTCGCCACATTGGCTCCGGCATCGATTTTGACGGCAGTGGCAATCGAGGTATCCGCTCCGCCGCCATTGGCGCCCACTGTGCCGGAAACGCGGATCTCAGGCACGCTGGCGCCGGAGCCCAGGCGAAGTGCGGTCGCGCTTGCACCCTTCGATGTCGCGGTCACGGAGCCCGCGACGCTCATCCCGTTGGCTATGGTCACATCGCCGCCGCGGCCGCCAATGACGAGACCATTCGCGTCAATGCCCGCATAGACGCCGTTGCCTGCGATGCCGCCGTCGATGATCAGGCCGAAATTATTGGCCGTGCCCGCTACCGGCCCGATAGTAATCGCGTGGTCGGTTGCGCCGATGATCATCGCAGGCGCCGCACCGTAGGAATTGACCTGCGCGGAGCCTTCCTTGGCATCCTCGATCCCGTCGTCGTCTTCATCGTTGTCGGTGGTGCTGGCGTCCTTGGGCGGAACCGCAAGGACGATGCCGCCGGTTACATTGCCTTCGATCAGCAAGGCCGGCCCGCCTTGCAGCAGATCGTCCGCGTCGAGCTTGGTGGTGTTCGTGGGCGCTGCGGGATAGCGATAGCCGGTGGCGGAGATCGCCCCCTGCACCACCATTGCACCGTTCACATCGCCAGCGAAATGCGCACCGATCGCGTCGACGCCCGTGGCCGTGACGGTTCCGGCGAGGCGGACCTTGCCGGTGATGTCGTCCACATGCACGCCGACGCTGCGATCGCCCAGCACGATCGTCTTGCCGTCATGGGTGAAATCGCCGGTCAGCGGGCCGCCAATCCAGATGCCCGCGGAATTGTTGCCTTCCACGGTGATCACGCCGGCCGCTCCATTGGTGATCTTGCCCGTATGGGCGCCGTCGGTGCGTATGCCGAAGCGCCCGGAACCGACCGCAAAAGGACCGTCGAGGTCACCATCATTGTCCGTATCGGTAGGCGCATAGGGCTCATCGATCGTGATCGTGCCGCTGTTGGTGATGTCTCCGGTGGTCCCCGCAAGGGCGGCAATCCCGATTGCGCCATTGGAATTGCTGACGGCGATCGCGCCCTGGTTGGTCACCGCATGATTGCTGTCCATGGTGACGGCGGTGCCAGCAGCGGGTTTGACCGAACCTGCGGCAGCGATGGTGATCGCATCCGGCGTTCCGGCCTTCACTGTCGAAGTCTTGACTGGCGTCGTGACGGCAGTGGAAATCGTTTCCGCCGCAGCAGGAGCGGCGAACGCAATGACGGCAGTCGAAGCAAGCAAATAACGGTACATAGGGATCCCTCTTCCAGATCGTGTTCGACCTGCAGACGGAGCCCTCGAGGCCCAGCCTTGGACCCTTGCGAATTTTTCTAGAAGTTGGCGTCCAGCCCGATGCGGATCGAACGCGGCCGAAGCGGTGTGATCTGGTCGCGGCCGATGGCAAAGGGCGTCCCCAAGGCAAACCTGTTGCCCTTTTCGTCGGTCAGATTGCTGAGCCCAACCGTCAGGCCGAAATGCTCGCGGCCGATCCTGATCGCGAGCCCTGTGTCGAGATAGTCGCCTTGCGCTTCGCCAAGTTCCGGCCCGACGCCGAGGCGCGACTTGCCGACGTAATGTGCCCAGCCCCGCGCCGTAAGAACCATGTCGTCCCACAGCGGGCGCTGATATTCCATGCCGATCCGTCCCGCGAAATTGGCGATGTTGGGTATCTGTGTCGCCCTCGCTGCCACCAGGAAAGGCTGAGGCTCGGTGATCTTGCTGTTGTTGTAAGTGAAGCCGGTTTCGAGCCTTAATCCTTCCCCAAGCGCAAAACCGGCATTGGCGCTCGCGCTCCAGATCTGGCCGTCTCCGATATTCGCAGTGCTCGGGAAGCCGGCACTATCGATATAATCCGCCTGGATGTCGTGCCACCGGGTGAAGGAAAAGTTGGCGGCAAGGCTGAAGGGTCCTTTGCCCGAGACACCATGCCGTGCGCCGAATTCGAAAGTGGCGACGTGGTCGTTGCTGAACCGGTTGACGAAATCGCCGGCGATGGCGAGACCGCCCGGACGGAAGCCTTCCTGGTAGCGCAGATACAGCGTCGTATCCGGCATAACCGAGGCAGCAAGCGATGCGGAGGGCAGGAACGCGGTTTCGCTGCGAGCCGCGGTGATATCCGCCAGCGCTGCGGCCAAGGCGGGCAAGACATCCTCACCCTCCCCGCTCAGCTGCGAGTGGGTGTAACGCGCCCCGGCGGCAGCAACCAGCCCATCGAGCAAGCGAAAGCTCGCTTCGCCATAGAAGGTCAGTTCGTCGACCCCGTTATGCACCCCCGTGGCCGACACTTGCATGTCAGGCGCGCCCAACTTGCGCGTCAGGGTGGTGCGATTGCGAGTATAGCTCGCGCCGGCGAGCCAGCCGAAGCGCTCGCCAAGGGGCTGCCAAAGCCGCGTCTCGTTGGCGATCATGTCAGTATCGTTCGACTGGACGAAGAGCCGGACATCTTCGCCCGGCATCGTTGCGTCGTAGCGTTCTTCCAGCCGCTGGCCGGTAATGCCTGTCGAGCTGCGAAACCGGACATTGCCGAACTCGCCCGAGACAACCACTTGCCCCTGGGCGTAATCGGCATCGAAACCTTCGCCGATCAAGGCTGCGCGGGACAGCGGCGGGCCGTCGCGGTCGGCATATTGGCTATCCCTGCCTTCCGTGGTCTGGCCCACTGCGATAAGATCCACCGTCCAGCCGCCGCCGGCATCGAGCCGCGCCGCCGCCCGCCCACCCAGGATGTTCGTCCGGTTGACATCGCGCCGGCCGAGCAGGGGCTTGTCGATATATCCGCCTTGCGTCTCGGCATCGAGCGTGATCCGCAGCGCCGCGAAATCTTCGGCCAGCGGCAGGTTGATCATCGCGCTGGCATCCCCGCCCAGCGCGCCATGCTGGGTCGCCGTGCCGCCGATCATGGCCGATGCCCTGGTCGCGCCGAATTCGGGCGAATTGGGCACCAGACGCATGATGCCGCCGAGCGAGCCAGCGCCATAGAGCGTGCCCTGCGGCCCTTCGAGCACTTCGACCCGCTCAAGGTCCGACAGGCGCAGATCAGGGTCCGGCGCGTTGTAGCTCAGCCTCAGATCGCCGAGATATTGGCCAACCGTCGATTGCGTCGGGCCGGTAAAGCTTGAATCCGCGATCCCGCGGATAAACAGCTTGTTGCGCCCGCTGCCCAGATGCGTGGAAGACACGGTCGGGACGCGCTGCGTAATCTTCTCGGTGCCGCCGACGCCGCCGAATGCAAGCGATTCCCCGTCGAGGATTTCGACCTGGCCGGGATATTCCTTGAGCGTGACCTCCCGCTTGCTGCCCGCGACGACGATTTCCTCGGCTGAGACCGCCGGAGGAGGCAGCGCCGCGGGCCGCGATTGCGAGCGAGCAGCACGGTTCGCCAATCGGGATTTCGGCGGCGACGCATCGACCAGCCTCCATCCCATCGGGCCGGCCGGCAAAGCGCGGGCTCCCGCCGCTCTGGCAAGCCGTTCGACGGCAGCGGCTGCGTCGAGCCGGCCCCGGACTGCCTTAACTCGCCGCTCGGCCACCGCCCGGTCGGCGATCACGATGCTCGAGCCGGTCTGGCGCGCAATAGCCTCGGCGGAGTCGCCGGCACGGCCGGCCGGGGCGTCGATATCGAACGTCTTCGCCTGCAACGGCGACGCAAGCACCACCACGGCGGCGGCGAAGAAGATGGCCCGAATGACGCAATGTCAGCGCGCCTCAATCATCCATCCATCGCCTGCCGGGCTGACAGTCACGCCCAGCAAGGGGCCCGCAGAACGAGGATCGGCGCGCAGCGGATCGACCAGCAGGCTACCCGAGACCCGCCTTGCAGCGACGCCGGGCGCGACTTCGAAATCAAGCCCGGTCGCATTCGTCAGATCGGCAGCGATCTCGGACAGCGGCTGATCCTGGAAGGTCAGTCTTCCGCTGCGCCATTCGCCGACCTGCGTAACCGACAAATTGGCAAGGACATAAGCATCGGAACCCTTGTCGCTTGTCAGCACCTGGCCGGGATTGACCTGCACATTCTGCCGTTTCGGATTGAAGGCCACGGCACCTTCCGCAACCGCCAGCGTCATGCGTTCCCGCAGTGTGCTTCACATCGAATATCGTGCCGATATCGACCAGTTCGTCTTCACCGACGTCGAGACGGAAAGGCCTCGCCGGATCGTGCCGGATCGTGAACAGTGCCTGGCCCGCGGTCAAGCGAAGCCATGCGAGGATCGTCGCGGTCGAGCACGATGCGTGTGCCGCCGGCAAGCTCGATCTTCCCATCATCGCCCAGCGCAATCATGCGGTGCTCGCCCGGTGCGGTCTCGACCGCGTAGGTGTCGCTGCGCATCTGCCACATCCCGACCCCGGCGATCACCGCGACTGCGGCAGCCACCATGCCGCTGAGCCACAAGCGGCGTGTTGGGCCGACCGCCGGCTCATCGTCGTTCACCGCTTCCAGAGCGGGCGACGCCAATTCGGCGGCATCGCCCACGAGCGCCGCGATCTGGTCATACGCCGCAGCGTGAGCCGGATCGCTCTCCAGCCAGGCTGTAAACTCTTCCCAGTCGTCGAAACCGGGATCGCCGGCGCGGACCGCCCAGCCAATCGCCTGCTCACGTATCGCATCGTCACGCGCCATAATAGAATTCTCCTGGCAACATGACGGAGACAGGCGGCCTAAGCCTCATCGATCCGCTCCTTAAGTTCGATCAATGCCCGGTAGGCAGCTCTCAGGTCGTTTTCGACGGTACTCAGGCTGACTCCGAATTCCTCCGCCACTTGCCGCTGGCCGATGCCGTCGATGCGGTGCCGGCGAAAGACAGCCGCCTGCCTCGTGCCCAGCGAGTTCAGCGTCTGATCCACCAGCCTTGCATGCTGACGCGCGATCAACGTCCGTTCGGGAGAAGGATCGTCCGAAACGCCCAGATTGGCTCCCGCCATCGCTTCGGTCCAGTCCCGGTCGCGCTTCTCGGCCTGGCGCACCGCGCGGTAGCGATCGATCATCAGGAGATCGGCGGTACGAAACAGGTAGGAAAGCGGCGACGCCACAGGCCCAGTGTTGGCGGCAGATATTTTCAGCCAGACATCCTGCAGCACGTCCTCGGCCGAATCGCCTGCCCCGCGCGCGAGAACGAACCGCAGCAAGCGGTCCCGATTCTCGAGAAATGCCTTTTCAAGGCCGGAGGAAGCTGATTCAGCCAACAAGGGACACCAGATGCCAGAATGGACCGCGCCAAATACGAGGAACGAGTGCGGCTGTGAAGGGGCGCGATCGTTCCGAGCTGCCGCGAGCGCCGGCGCGGCATCGAATTCTCCGCAGAGCCGTCTCAGCTTCATGGGCTCAGGCGGTGTGCGCAATCTGGCGGGTCGTCAGCAATGCTGCCTACTATGTCCGTTCGTAGACGCTTCATAACATTATCGGGCCTCGACATCCCGCAGACGAAAGTGGGAAAATTACGCATAAAGCCGCTCCAAGTGGATGATATTCGGTAGAGAATTGTGAAAGACTGTCAGCTCGCAGCGCTGGATCGATCAGACCCCACTTACCGGCAATCCGTCACGAGAACTTGTGGCTTCGGCAAAGCCCGACGAGATAAGGAAACGATCATGGTACAGACCCCCTTCGACATCACTGGCCGCCGCGTATTGCTGGTCGGCGGAGACTCCGGGATAGGTCTTGCCTGTGCGGAAGCCTTTGCGAATGCGGGCGCGCGTCTGGTGATCGCGGGCATGTCGCAGAAGGAAGGCGATGCCCTTGCCGCCCGGATCGCCGGCGAGACCGGATCCGAGGTGAGCTATGTCGAAGTCGATGTGCGCGACGAGGCACGTGTGGCCGAAATGGTCGACAAGGCGGTCAAGATACTGGGCGGCCTCGATGTCGCAATGAACAATGCCGGCATTCCCGGACCCTCGGCCGCCATCCAGAATTACGACAGCGAAGCCTTCGACAATCTGTTCGCGGTGAATGTGCGCGGCACCTTCCTGAGCATGAAATACGAAATCCCGCATCTGCTCGAATCCGGCAAGGGCTCGATCATCAACCTCGCATCGACGGCCGCGCTCACCGGCCTTGCGATGGTCGGCCCCTATGCCGCCAGCAAGCATGCTGTCGCGGGGCTCACCAAGTCGGCGGCGCTCGAACTCGCTTCCAGCAATGTGCGCGTCAATGCGATTGCGCCGGGCCCGGTTCAGACCGGGCTCCTAACCAGCATGCGCGAGAGCCGGCAGAAGACGGGCTTCGTTGGGACAACGTCAGTGCCGATGGACCGCATCTCAAGCCCCGAGGAAATGACCGGCGCCGTGCTCTGGCTGGCGTCCGATGCTTCGTCATTCGTGACGGGCGCCATCATCTCGATCGACGGCGGAGTGGTCGCGCAGTAGCGCGCTTCGCTCAGGGAAACGGATCGCCAGGCCGGTCGGTCGATAGATCGACGACTACCGTTTTCGTCTCGGTAAAGGCGCGCATCGCCTCCATTCCGTTTTCGCGGCCGATCCCGCTCAGCTTGTAGCCCCCATAGGGCAACATGTAGTGGACCGGGCGGAACGTGTTCACTGAAACGAGGCCGGATTCGATCCGTGCCGCAACGCGGTGCGCGCGTCCGACATCCGAGGTCCAGAGGCCCCCGACCAGCCCATAATTGGTATCGTTCGCCAGCGCGACCGCCTCATCCTCGTCGTCGAACGGCATGATTGCCGTTACGGGTCCGAAAATCTCCTCCCGCGCCAGGCGCGAGTGGTTGTCTACGTCGACAAACACTGTGGGCGAGACGTAATAGCCGCGGTCGAAGCCTTCCGGGCGCTTGCCGCCTGCCAGCAATGTCGCGCCGCCTTCCAGGCCGATCTTGATATAGGATTCGGTCTTGTCGCGTTGGTCGGCAGATGTCTGCGGGCCGATATGGGTTGCGGGATCGAATTGCGGCCCCATTCGGATACGTCCGGCAATCGCTGCCAGCCTCGCTCCAAAATCCTCGTAAACCGAGCGCTCCACGAAGATGCGCGAGGATGCCGAACATGATTGGCCGGTGGAACGGAACGAACTGTGCGCGGCGATGGCCAGCGCCTTCTCGATATCCGCATCGGCAAAGACGATGAAAGGCGACTTGCCGCCGCATTCGAAAGCACACCGCTTCAAGTTCTTCGCGGCGGATTCCATGATCCGTGTGGCAGTGGCCTGCGATCCGGTGAAGGAGATCTTGTTCACGCCGGGATGCGCTGCGAGGGCGGCCCCGATTTCGCGGCCGCCGGGAAGTACATTGATCACGCCCGCAGGAAAGCCCGCCTCTTCTGCCAGCGCTCCCAAAGCAACCATGCTGGCCGGCGTATATTCGGAGGGCTTGAGAATTACCGCATTGCCGGTTGCCAGCGCGGGGCCAAGCTTCCAGCATGCAAGGAGGATCGGCGAATTCCACGGCATGATCGCCGCCACCACGCCGACCGGTTCGAGCCTGGTATAGGCCAGCGCGTCCTGGCGGTAGGGTATCTGATCGCCATTGAGCTTGTCCGCCGCGCCGGCAAAGAAGTGCAGCCAGTCGGCCGCGCGGCGCAGTTCGCCCTTGGTGTCGGCATGCGGCTTGCCATTGTCGAGGCTTTCGATCTCGGCAAGGCGGTCTGCATTGGCGCGCACGAGTTCGGCGAGGCGGGCGATCAACGCGCCCCGCGAGGTCGCATCCAATTTGCTCCAAGGGCCCGACAAGGCCGCCCGGGCGGCGTCGACAGCCTGATCCACATGACCGGCTTCCGCCGCCGCCACATGGGTCCAGGCTTCTTCGGTCGCCGGGTTGATTGCCGCGATGGCAGAACCGGACCGCAGCCACTCGCCCCCGATATAGAGGCGGTCGAAACGGTCCAGCTCTGCGCTCACGATGCCTGCCTCAGCGCTTCCGGCGGCGCAACACAGGCAAGCATCTCCGATACACTCGCCGTCTCTGGCAATGCCCCCAAACGACCCGCGAGATCTCGCGCATCGTCGCCAAACAGCCAGCGAGTGTTTCGTTCGAATTTGTCGAGCACGTCGGACCTGCTCAGAGCCGCCTCGGGCGAGCCTGGATGATAAGGCACGTGCTTGTAATAGGTCTTTCCGCCGGCCTCGACAGTCAACCTTGCCGGGCAATGCGCGGGATAGTCGGAATCCGGATCGATCGAGGCTTCGGTCAGCGCCGCGAGCTTGAGGATCGCCTGATCGCCCAAACGTTCGGGCAGGAAGGTCTCCAGCCCGACATCGCCATCGACCAGCGCCGCGGCCACTCCGTAATAGAGGCTGAAACGCGCCTCATGCGGAGTTTGGGGCGCTTTCTTGCGCTCGCGCGGATCCGTCACCAGCGTCAGGCCGGGTTCGGCCAGCTGGCAGTGGATCGAAGTGATGTCGTCGGGCGTGATGCCGTCGGCCTTGAATTCCTCGAGCACCTGGCGTGCCGCGACCACGAATGCGTGGAGCAGCTGGCAGCAGGGATAGGGCTTGTAGGCCGTATCCGGCAGATACCAGAGCGAGCCCAGGCCTTCCGCAGAGCGGCCGGTAAAGTCCAGTGCCCCGGTGATCGGCGTCAGATGCGTCTCGAAGAAACCGAACTTGCCTTCGAACACGCTCGCCGGTCCGCTGATCCCGGCCATCGCGAGATCGACCGCGAGCATGCCCGCATGGGCGCCCCAGCCGCCATGGAGAATCTTCGAGGTCGAACCGGTGCGCGTCGATTCCTGGATGCCGGACGCAAAGGTGCCGCTGATCCCCAAGGCATCGACGATCTGCGCCGATGTTGCGCCCTGGAACCGGCCGATCGCGGCAGCGACCGCGAAGGACCCGATCAGCGAGCTCGTGTGATAGCCGCGCTCGAGGAACCGCGGGCCTGCCACGAAACCCAGGCGGATCATGATTTCATAGCCAACCACGGTCGCGTCGATCGCATCGCCGAGCGTTGCGCCGGCGGCTTCGGTTGCCGCGAGGACAGCCGGAATCACGGTCGAGCCCGGCCTGGCGAGCGACGAGCCATGCTTGTCGTCCATTTCCAGCGCCTGGCCGAGCGACCCGTTGAACAGCGCCGCCAGTTCTGGCCGCGCCTTCGTGCTCAGGCCAAGCAAGGTTGCGCCAGTTGCATCGCCCCATTTCGGCTGCAGCTTTGCCGCAGCCTTGCCGCTGTCTTCCTTGGGATTGGCCCCGGCGATCGAAACGCCGATGGAATCGATGATGTGCCAGCGTGCGGCCTCGCGCACTTCGGCAGGAATGTCGCCGGTCTTCAGGCCAGTGGCGAAATCCGCGTAAATCTCGGCAAGCGTCTGGGCCATGCTCAGCGAACCTGCTGCAGGGCTTTGCCCAGCTTCACGGCGGGATCGGCTTCGTTCTCGAGATTGTCGATGATCCCGTCGATCTCGTCGACTGCGGCAGCGGTGAGCACACGGCCCGCGAGATCGCGGAACTTGTCCTTCAGCACCTCGTCCGACATCGGATTGCGCCAATGGCCGCTGCGATAGGTCTGCTCGTGGAAATGCTCGCTGCCGTCCTTCATGGTGACGGTGACGCGCACAGCGCGCATCTGGTGCTTCTCGCGCGCATCGAGTTCGGGATCGACGAACACTTCGAACCGGTTGGCCAAGGTCGATGATCGTCGGATCGGTCAGCTTGTCGTCGGTATATTGGTCGATGAAGGCATTGCCTTCGAGCAGCGTCACCGCGCCGGTGTAAGGCAGGTTCATCTGCGCACTGATCGTCTCGCCATTGGGTACATAGGGCCAGCCGCAATGGACGTAGACCATGTTGGTCGTGCCGATGCGCACTTTCTCCACGTCCTCGCCGCGGATGCCGGCCTTCTCGCGGATCGCGCGCAGCGCGTCGACCGAGGTCTGGCTGCTGGCGAGCGAGGAATAGCGCTTGAAGCCGTTGCGGCGCATTTCCCAATCGGTGCCGAGCCCGTCAGTGGCGAAGCTCAAATCGTATTCCGAGGAATAGGTCGAGCAGAACCCGCCATAGGGCGCTTCCAGCACGTCGCGCACGCCGGTCAGCCCTTCACGCGCGCAGAGCGCCGCGATGATGCCGTTCTGCGATGCCTTGCCCGAATGGAAGCGCTTGGCCATCGCGCCAAACTGCGCAGCCATCAGGCCAGCCGCCTGGCTGCCTGCAAGGCCCAGCGCGCTGACATATTGGTCGGTGTCGAGGTCGAGCAGCTTCGCGATCGTCGCCGCCGATGCGAAAGTGCTGGTCAGGCCGCAGGGGTGGAAACCCCGGTGAAAAGCCGAAGGGCTGACAGTGTTGCCGATACGGGTGCCAACCTCGTAGCCGGCCACGGTCGCCCGGATAATGTCCTTGCCGTTGAATGCGCCAAACGCGCCTTCCGAACAGGCAAGCACGGCGGGGACCACACCAGCGCCGTAATGCGACATCGATTGGTCGTGGCAATCGTCGAGCTCGAAACCCTGTGCGGCCGTGCCGTTGATGAAGGCCACGCCCAGCGGGTCGGCCTTGACTTTCATGCCCCATGCACTGGCGGTCTGGCTCTGGCCGAGCAGGCCGACGGTGCGCACCACCGCCTGCACCCACGGCGTCTCCGCACCGAAAACGCCGCAGCCCAGGCTGTCCCGGATGCATTGCTTGGCATTGAGGATCAGATCCTCGGGGATCTCGTCGAACTGGAGGTTCGCGGCGAAATCGGCGATGTCGCGGGTTGCGCCGGGGACGACAAAGCTGCTGTTTGGAGCGTTCATGTAATTTCTCTCGTCGAAAAAGCGGTCAGATTGCGGAGACGGGTGAAGGCGCAGCTTGAGAGGCGGCCTTCGCGTAGGCTGCCGCGCTGCCGCCGGCGAGGCGGCCGAACACCGCTCCGCTCGTCAGCCCGCTGGCGCCGGGATAGTTGAAGTAGAAAATGCCGCCGACCATCTCGCCGGCTGCGTAGAGGCCCGGAATGGCGCGGCCATTGGTATCGACCACTTCGCCTTCCGACGAGACCTTGACCCCGCCGAAGGTGAAAGTGACGCCGCAGGTAACGCCGTAGGCATGGAACGGCCCCTCGTCGATGCGGTTGGCCCAGTTGCTGCGCGGCACGCCATTGCTCGTGGCGCTGCGCCCGTCCTTGATGTTGGGTTCGAATGCCGCGTCCATCTTTACCGACGCGTTGAACTCTTCAACCGTCGCAAGGAACTGGCCCTTGTCGATCTCGCCAATCTTGTCGGCCAGTTCTTCCAGCGTGTCGGCAGTCACCTTCGTGACGCTGCGCGTGCGATATTCGTCGCGCAGCAGGTCGAGTACTTTGGAATCGTAGATCTGCCATGCCACCTGGCCCGGCTGCTGCAGCACGGCGTGGCCGTATTTGGCATAGGTGTAGTTGCGGAAATCGGCGCCCTCGTCGACGAAGCGCTTGCCTTCGGCATTGACCATGATCGACAGCGGATAGGAATGCCGCTGATATTGCGGAGTCAGGAACAGATCGCCGAAATCCTCGGCATAACGTTCCCATGACACGGCATGGCAGCCCGACCAGTGGCCGTGAGGCTGCGCGCCTGCATCCAGCGCCATGGTAAGGCCGTCGCCCGTGTTGTAGCGCGAACCGCGCACTTTCGCGAGGTCCCAGCCCGGCCCGAGATAACGCGCGCGCATTTCGGCATTGGCCTCGAACCCGCCGCACGCAAGGATCACCGCCTTGCCGTGAATCGATTCCTGGCGGCCATCGGCACCGGCGATGACAACGCCCTTCACGCCTTCGTCATCGCGGATAAGGTCGCGCACCCAGGCCTGGTAGCGCACTTCGACGCCGCGCTTCTCCGCCGCGTTATAAAGCGCTTCGACCAGCCCCGGCCCGCCGGCATTGACTGCAATGGTGGCGCCGCCCCAGAACTTGAAGCGGCCATTCACGCGGTAGGCCTGGCGGCCGAAATTGGGGAAGAAGCGAACGCCCTGGTCGCGCATCCACAGGATGGTTTCCTTGCTGCGCGTCACCAGGATTTCGCACAGTTCCAGATCCGTGCGATATTGCGTGATGCGGGCCATGTCTTCGTAGAAATCGGCTTCGGTATAGACGCCGAAATCGGAAACTGCGCATTCCTCGTCCGTCAGGTCTGGGCAGAAGGCGCGAATATCGTCCTCGCCTTCATAGACGGTCCGCATCAGGCCGTCGGTGAACGAGGTATTGCCTCCGCGCTCTTCGATCGGCGATCTTTCCAGCACCAATACTTTGGCGCCGGAATTGGCGGCATTGATCGCAGCGCAGAGCGCAGCGTTTCCACCGCCAACGATCACGACGTCATAGATTGCGGTCTTCGGTTCTGACATGGGACACCTTATCGTGCGGGCACAGGATCGCTCAGAACGGGGAGCAAACTCCCAGCCTTTTGGCACTGACCGAACATTTGAGCGTTCGGTTTAGCCCTTCCCGCTATACACGCACGAAATATTCTGGCATTCTGGGATATTATGAATGCATGGTGGAGAGTGCGTTGAAATTGCAGCAACTACGCTATGTCGTTGAAATTGTACGACATGGGAATCATCTATCGGCAGCGGCTGACGCGATGCACACTTCTCAACCGGGGGTGAGCCGCCAGATCCAGTTGCTCGAGCAGGAGCTCGGTTTCGAGATATTTCTGAGGACGCGCAATCGCATCATCGGGCTGACCGAACCCGGTGCCATCGTGTTCAATTTCGCGCAGCGGATCGCCACCGATGTGGCGGCGCTCACGACGCTGAAGGAAGACATGCATTCGGGCAACCGCGGGGTCTTTACGATCGCCACGACGCACACGATTGCACGCTATGTCCTGCCCGATGTGGTCGAGAAATTCGTCGCCGAATATCCCGAAGTGAAGCTGGTGCTGAAACAGGGCGATCCCGAAGAAATTTGCGCTCTGGTGGATTCTGGCGATGCGGACCTTGCCATGGGCACCGACACGACGCGCGATTTCCCGAACCTGATCAAGCTGAATTGCTTCGAGCTCGACCGCTGCATCGTCGCGCCGATCGGCCACCCGATCCTTACGACCCCGAAGCTATCGCTGGAACAGATCGCCAGCTATCCGATCATCACTTACGATTCCCGCTACAGCGGACGCTGGAAGGTGATGAAGGCCTTCACCGACCTCGGCCTTGAGCCCAAGATCGTGATGAGCGGAATCGATGCCGACGTCTGCAAGACTTACGTCGGTAAAGGCCTCGGTATCGGCATCCTTGCAAGCATGACTTTCGACAAGGAACGGGACACCGGCCTGGATGCACGCGACGCGAAGGACCTGCTGCCTTCGAGCACCATCACGATCTCGATCAGGCCGAACACCTATCTCAGGCAGTTTCTGCTCGACTTCATCCAGTCGGTCGCCCCCACATTGACGCCTTATGTGGTGCGCCGCGAATTGCGTGAATTCCAGCGCATCTGACCGCTTGAAGCTTCGTCATTGCGAGCGCAGCGAAGCAATCCACTGTCCGACTTGCGCCCTGGATTGCCGCGCGCTCTGCCGCTCGCAGACAATGGACGAACCAGCTCTAGGCTGAAATCGCCGTGTGGCTCAGGGTCATGCGTTCGAGCGCCTGTTCGTCGATGACCAGGCCCAGGCCGGGACGATCGGACACCGCCACTGCGCCGTTTTCGATCGTCAGGCCGCCTTCCGCCACAAGCGGATCGGCCCCCAGCACGCCAGCGCCGAATACGAATTCCGCGGCGCCGAAGGTGCGCGAGGCCGGGATGGAAGTGCAATAATGCAGCGCAGCCGCCGCTTCGATCGCCGATGCCACCGCCAGGCCGCCGCTATTGATGCCGATGTCATTGGCCTCCGCAATCGCGGCGATCTTGCGCGCCGGCAGCAGGCCGCCAACCTTGTACAGCTTCACGCAGAAGACATCGGCCGCACCGGCGGCCACGATGTGCGGCCGCATCCTGGATGGTGAACAGGCTTTCATCGACCATGATCGGCACGCCGCCGGCCTGGCGCCTGATTTCCGCCATGCCGGCCAGGTTCCTCCGCTCAACCGGCTGCTCGCAATAGCCGACATCGAAATCGCGCATCGCCGCCAGCGCCTGGATGGTTTCGGCAACGGTCCAGCCCGTGTTCGGATCGACGCCGATCAGCACGTCCGGCCCCACCGCCGCGCGGACGGCTTCGAAATTGCGCGACATCCTGGCGCCAGCCGCTCTTGCCCGCGGCCTTGATGCACAGCACCCGAATTCCGAATTCATCCACTGCCTTGAGGGCATCGGCAACGATCAGGGCCGGATCCTCATAGAGGCTGATCGACCATTCGAGGGGAATTACATCGTTCGAACGGCCGCCGAGCAGGTCGTGCACCGGCACGCCCAGCGCCTTGCCAAGCGCATCGTGCAAGGCGATGTCCAGCACTGCGCGCGCGGCGGGATTGCCGGCGAGCCGCGATGTCAGCAGAGCATCATGGCCTTCGAAATCGGCCAGTCGGCGCCCGATCAGCAGCGGCCCGTAAATCTCCTTGATTGCCGCAACCACGCTGTGAACCGTATCAGCCACGAAATGGCCGGGACTGATCGGCCTGATCTGGGCAATGCCCGTCACGCCTTCCGCATGGATTTTCACCAATACGGGTTTGCCCAGCAACTGATCCTTCGGCCCGGTATCATAGCTGCCGCTGGAAAAGGTACGCTTGAGGCGTACCGGCAATTCCGTGACGAAGACTTCTATCCGCTCGATACGCATCAGGCTGCGGCCTTTCCGGTGTTGCGCCAGCTATCCAGCACCATCTCCGCGCCCTTCTCTCCCAGGGCGATGGTGGGCGCATTGGTGTTCGAGGAAGGGATAGTGGGGAAAACCGAACTGTCGATCACTCTCAGGCCGGATACCCCGCGCACGCGCAAATCCGGATCCACCACGGCACGATCATGCGTTCCGGCCATGCAACTGCCCACGATATGCCAGGTGGTCTGCGTGGTCTCGCGGATGTAATCGAGGATCTCCGCGTCAGTCTGCGCATCGGGGCCGGGCCGCGTCTCACGCACGATCAGCCGGTCCATCGAGGGATAGCTGGCGACCTTGCGCACGGCCTTGATGCCGGCAAGCAGCACATCGGCGTCATGCGGATCGTCGAGATATTTGGGATCGATCTTGGGATAGACCGAAGGATCGGGCGATGCGATATGCGTCCAGCCCTGCGATCTCGGGCGCAATCCCATGACGCCCACGGTGAAGCCGGAATGGGCGTCGAGCCCATCCTGGGGCCGCCGCGCATAGCGATCCTTGCCGGAAAATGGCTGGAGCTGGATCTTGAGGTCCGGGCGCGGCTCATCGGGGGAACTGCGCATCACGACATGGGCGGTGGCCGAACAGATCGACAGCAACCCCTTGCCGAACAGCCCCCATTTCAGCCCTTCGCGCACTTTCGCGATCGGGTTCTGCAGCACATCGTTGATGGTGATCGGCTTGTTGCATTCGAAAGTCAGGCGCGTGTTCGGGTGATCCTGCAGGCATTCGCCCACTCCGGGCAGATCCTGCACCACCTCGATGCCATGTTCGCGCAGGATGTCGCCATTGCCGATCCCCGACAGCTCGAGGATCTTGGGCGACTGCACCGGGCCGGCCGATATGATGACTTCCTTGCGCGCGCCGATCTGGCGCAGCTTGCCCTCATGCAGGATCTCGACGCCGATGGCGCGGCGATCCTCGAACAGGACGCGGGTGACGAGTGCGTCGGTACGTATATCGAGATTCTGCCGATTGCGCGCAGGGCGCAGATAACCGACCGCGGATGAGGAGCGGAAGCCCCGCTTGGTGGAATATTGCAAATAGGCGGCCCCTTCATAGTGGCCGTCATTGTAATCCTTGACGATCTCGAAGCCGGCTTCCCCCGCCGCCTGCACGAAGCCGTCGGCCAGCTCGTCGAAATTCTCCAGGCTCGTCACATGGATGGGCCCGTCATGCCCGCGCGTTTCAGGATCGCCTTGAGGATAGCTTTCCATCTTCTTGAAATAGGGCAGCATCTCCGCCCAGCTCCAGCCGGGCAGCCCCATGCCTTCCCAGCTGTCGAACTCGCCCGGATCGCCGCGCACATAGACATTGCCGTTGATCGAGCTCGATCCGCCGAGCATCCGCCCGCGCGTCCACAGCTGGGTGCGGTTGTTCAGCGCGGCCTGCGGCTCGGTGACGAAGGGCCAGGTGAACTGCGGGTCCTTCAGCAGGTTCACCACCATCAGCGGGATGTGGATGTTGATATCGTTGTCGCTGCGGCCCGCCTCGATCAGGAGCACGCGGTCCTTGCCGTCCTCCGACAGGCGGTTGGCCACGGCGCAGCCCGCCGATCCGGCGCCCACTACGATGAAATCATACGCGCCGTCGTCGCGATCGGCAGCACCTGGCATAATTCCGTCCCTTTGCTTGTTGCGCAAGGTCCTAGCCGCAACCAGCATGCATTCCAATTCAATGTCGGCATCCGGCATAGCGCCACGGCATGCCATGCGCCGCCATGCGGAAGAGTTATGCTTGTAGGGTAGAAATTGATTGGCAGCCATGCTGGCCCGCGCCTAGGCGAAGCGAAATACCATGGGAGAATTGATTTGGCGTCGGCGTCGAGCGATTACGATCTCTATATCGACGGCGAATGGGTTGCACCTGCATCGGGTGAGCGCTTTCAGTCCCTGAATCCCTTCAATCAGCAGCCCTGGGCCACGATCGCGCAGGCAGGCGAAAGCGACGTCGCGGCCGCCGTGGCCGCCGCGCGCGACTGCTTCGAGCGCGACTGGCGCAAGACGTCCGGGCTGGAACGCGGCCGGCTGATGAACCGCCTGGCGGACCTGCTGGAACGCGATGCCGAGCGCATGGGCACGCTCGAATCGACCGACAATGGCAAGATCGTGCGCGAAACCCGCGCCCAGATGCGCTTCGTCGCCCGCACCTTCCGCTTCTTCGCCGGCTATGCCGACAAGATCTTCGGCAAGGTCATCCCGCTCGATCGGCGCGACCATTTCGATTACGCGACGATGGAGCCGCTCGGCGTGATCGGCATCATCACGGCCTGGAACTCCCCGATCGCGCTGCTCGGCAACAAGCTGCCCGCCGCGCTCGCCGCGGGCAACACGGTGGTGATCAAGCCGTCCGAACACGCTTCGGTCACCACGCTCGAATTCGCCAAACTGGTGGAGGAAGCCGGGCTTCCCGCGCGGCACGGTCAACGTGATCACCGGCGATGTGCGCACGGGCAAGGCGCTGGTCGAAGGCGGCGGGCTCGACAAGATCAGCTTCACCGGCAGCGGCGTAGGCGGGCGCGAGATCGCCGCCGCCGCCGCGCGCAACCTCACCCCGGTCGTGCTCGAACTCGGCGGCAAGTCGCCCAACATCATCTTCGACGATGCAGACATCGACAAGGCCACGGTCGGCGCGCTGGCGGGCATCTTCGCCGCAACCGGGCAGACCTGCATCGCCGGCTCGCGCCTGCTGGTGCAGCGCCCCGTCTATCAGCGCGTGGTCGATGGGCTGGTCGAACGGGCGAAGAAGATCAAGCTGGGCAACCCGCTCGATCTGACCACCGAAATGGGCACTGCCGCCAACGAGCCGCAGTTCGAACGCATCCTGTCCTTCATCCGTTCCGCACGCGGCGACGGCGCCCGCCTGATGACCGGCGGCGATGCCGCACGCGAAGGCGAGTTGAAGGACGGCCTGTTCGTCCAGCCGACGATCTTCGCCGATGTCAGCAACGACATGCGCGTGGCGCGCGAAGAGATCTTCGGCCCGGTCCTCTCGGTCATCCCCTTCGAAACGGAGGAAGAGGCGCTCACCATTGCCAACGACACCAATTTCGGCCTGGCATCAGGCATCTGGACCCAAAGCCTCAACCGCATGCACCGCGTTTCGGCAGAGCTGCGCACCGGCATGGTCTGGGTCAACACTTACCGCGCGGTCGCAGCGCAGACGCCGTTCGGCGGCGTGAAAGACAGCGGCTACGGCCGTGAACGGGGCGAGGAAGGAATGAACGAGTTCCTCACCACCAAGAATGTGATGATCAACCTTTCGGAAGAGGAGCGCGACCCGTTCGCGGTACAAACCTGATGCCCAGAATCCCCTACCCAGACATGGACAGCCTCTCTCAGGAAAAGAAGGATGCGATCGGCTGGCCCGACCGCAAGCTGCTGAACATCACCAAGGTCGCCCTTCACATACCGGACAGCCTGTGGAGCGGCCACTTCGCGCTGAAGGAGGCCGCAGTAAAAGGCACCACGATGGACAAGTGGTTGCGCGAAGTCCTGATCATGCGCACCGCCTTCTGCGCCAATAGCGAGTACGAGATCCATCATCATATCTCGATCTCCGCCAATATGGGCTTCACGCCGGAGCAGCAGGAAGCGATCCGGACCCAGAATTATGACCTGCTCACCGAAGAGGAGCGCGCGGTCGCCGAGTTCACCGACGAAGTCGTGCTGAAGCTGAGGCCGTCGGACGAGACGCTGGCGAAAGTCCGCGAAATGTTCGGCGATCCGATAGTGCTGGAGATGACCGCCATTATCGCGAGCTATTACGGCACTGCGATGATGATCGGCGTCACCGGCGTCGAACCCGATGCCGAAGCCGTGAAGAGCTGGGATACGCCGCCCAAGGAGTAAAGCCTATGTGCGAGATGTGTCCCAAGGTTCCCAGTGGCTGGATCGGTTGGATCGACCTTCCGGAAGCGAAGCCTTGCCAACCCACCGGCCCGTGGATCGACCTGACGCACCAGGTCGGGCCGGACATGCCTTGCGCCACGATCTTTCCCAAGCCGCACTTCAACAAGCTGCGCTCCCTTCCCGACGATCCTTTCAACGTCACCGAAATCCACATGGTTGCGCATGCGGGCACTCATGTGGATGCACCGCTGCATTATTTCGAAGACGCGCCCGACATGGCGTCCATCCCGCTCGACCGGCTCTGCGGGACCGGCGTCGTCTGGCATATCGCGAAGGATCTGGACGAGGTCATCGATGTGGCCGATCTGGAGCAGGCCCGCCCGCTCCTGCGCGAAGGCGACATATTGGCAGTCGATACCGGCTGGGCGAAGCGCTTCGGCACCGAGGAATACGACCGGCATCCCAGCTTCAGCCCCGAGGCCGCTGTTTGGCTGCTGGACAAGCGGATCAAGCTGCTGGCCTGCGACTTTGCTACGCCCGACCTGGTGTATCACTTGCGGGAACCCGGCTTCGACTGGCCGGTGCACAAAGTGCTGCTCGCAAATGGCATATTGATTTGCGAACATCTCACAAACCACGCCCAACTCGCCGGAGAGCGAGTGGAATTCCAGTTTTCAGCATTGCCGATCGTCGAAGGCGACGGCGCACAGGCGCGTGTCAGCGCCAGGAGGATCGAGGATGTCTAGCGAACCGAAGAAAATGAGCACGTCCGGCAAACAGACCGGCAACCGGTATCTTGCCGAGGCCATGAAGCATTGCGGTGCGGACTATCTGTTCTACATGCCGATGGTCCTGCCCGAAGCGATCATGGAAATGGAATCGCTGGGCATTCACCCGATCGCCGGCCATTCCGAAAAAGGCATCGCCTATATGGCCGATGGCTACGCCAGGGCATCGGGCAAGCTGGCCTTCTGCGCCGCGCAGAACATCGGTTCCTCCAATCTCGCAGCGGCCATGCTGGATGGCTATATGGCGCGCAGCCCGATCCTGGCCCTGACCGGCGGCAGCACGCCGGAAACGCGCTATCGAAACTATTACCAGGATATCGATCAGCAGCCGGTGTGGGCCGCGATGACCAAGTATAGCGCCCGGGTGGATCACGTTTCGCGCTTCCCCGACCTGCTGGGCCAGGCCATGCGTATGGCGACAACCGGCTCGAATGGCCCGGTCCATCTGGAGCTCGACAACCACATCGGCGCAGTGCTCAACGGTGAGATTCCGGGCGCCCTGCTTCCTGACACGACCTATGCGCGCGCGCCCGCCATTCGGCATTCCGCACCGTCCGAACAGGTCGAAGCGGCTCTGAAGATCATCGCCAAGGCCAAGAAGCCCGTCATTCTTGCCGGATCGGGCATTCGCAACAGCGGGGCGCAGGCACAATTGCGCGCCTTTGCCCAAAAGACGGGCATTCCGGTCGCCACTTCGCTCGATGCGAAGGAAGTCATGGCCGAAAGCGATCCGCTTTCCATCGGCGTTATCGGCACCTACTCGCGCAAGACCGCCAATATGACGGTCGCCGAGGCCGATCTGGCGATCTTTGTGGGCACCACCACAGGCTCCATGATCAGCACGGTCTGGACCGTGCCCAAGCCCGGCATCGACGCGATCCAGATCGACGTCGATCCGCTGGAGCTGGGCCGCAACTATCCGTTGCTCGCCGGCCTGTGCGGCGATCCGGCAACCGTGCTGGAACAGCTCACCGCCGCTGTCGGCGCGCAGCCGGACCGTTCTGCATGGCTCGAACGCGTGGCACGTGGCCGCGCGGACTGGCGCCAGAGCGCCGCCGAAATGGAGACCAGGAACACTGCCCCCATCCGGCCCGAAATGCTCTGCCGCACGATTTCCGATGTCCTGCCCGACGATGCGCTGCTGTACGTCGACACTGGCCATTCGGGAGATTGGGCAGCCAAGAACATCTACCTGGAGAAGCCGACCCAGCGGCTGTTTCGCGCCGCGGGATCGCTCGGCTGGTCCTACCCCGCCTCGCTCGGCGGCAAATGCGCCTGCCCGGACCGGCCGGTCGTGTGTTTCAATGGCGACGGCGCATTCTTCTATCACCTATCGGAAATGGAAACCGCCAAGCGCCACGGCATCAACACGGTGACGGTGGTCAACAACAACAGCGCCTTCAACCAGGAAATCCCGGCCTGGAACGGCAACCCCACTTACGAACATCACTGGAGCTTTTCGAAGGTCAATTTCCAGACCGTGGCGGAAGGCTTCGGCGTGAAGGCGTTCCGCGTGGAAGATCCCGCCGATGTGGCGGACACTTTGCGCGAAGCCCTAACTCTCAAGGAGCCGGTCATCGTGGAAGTGATTACGGATCAGCAAGCCTTGGCGGAATCCGCCTGGACGCCCTGACCGCAGGCGCGGTGCTGGGCTGCGAAAGTCAGCCCAGCACGCGCTGATAGGGTGCGGGCTGGTAGACCGGCGTCTCCAGCCCTTCCATCCGCGCCTTGATCTGCAGCGCGAGATGCAGCGAGTGGAAACGCGACTGCGCCAGGTTTCCGCCATGGAACCACAGGCCCGGCTGACCGGTGGGCTTCCACATGTTGCGCAGTTCCCCTTCCCACGGCCCGGGATCGCCTGAAGTGCCGGAGCCGAGGCCCCAGCAATGGCCGACCTTGGCCCGGACCTCCTTCGAGATGAGTATTTCCGCCCAGCTGTCCATCGGGCCGTAGCCAGTGCCGTAAAAGATCGCATCGGCCTCCAGCTCACTGCCGTCCGAAAGCACCACAGATCGCGGACGCACTTCGCTTACGCCCACCTTGCTGCGGACCTTGATCTCGCCTTTCGCAATCAGGTCCGAGCCGCCGACATCGATATAATATCCCGACGCGCGGCGCATGTACTTGCCGCCGATCGCCGTATTATCGACGTCGAAATCCAACATGAATCCGCTTGCCTCGAGCCTGGCGTAGAAATCCGCATCCTCGATCTGGAACTGTTCGCAATTCCGCCGGTCGATCCGCTCCTTGAGGCGGAAGGGATAGGAAGCCAGGATCAGATCGGCGCGGCCGGTGTCAATTCCCGCAGCCAGTCCGTTCTCGGAGAAAGGCCCTCGATCGGCGATCTTGCGCATCGCCTGGACCCGCACCACCGTGGTTGGCGAACGCTGGATCATCGTCACATCGGCATCGTTTGTCCAAAGATCCACGGCGATGTCATGCGCCGAATTGTTTGCGCCGATGATGACGCACTTCTTGCCGGCGAAACCTTCGTTGTTCTGATATTCGCTCGAATGCAGGCGCGGCCCTTCGAAGGTTTCCTCGCCGGGAAAATGCGGCATGTGCGGCATACCCGACAGGCCGGTGGCGAGCACGAACTGCGCCGGGTGGACCACGATTTCCTGCCCTTCCCGCTCGAGCCTGACCGTCCAGCGGCTTTCCTTTTCGTCGTAGCTGGCGCCGGTGCAGCGAGTGGAGCCCCAGAAATCGAGCTCCATGACCTTGGCATAGGCCTCCAGCCAGTCGCCCATCTTGTCCTTGGCGGTGTAGACCGGCCAGTGATCCGGGAACGGGAGATAAGGCAGATGATCGACCCAGATCGGATCATGCAGATAGAGGGATTTGTAGCGGCTGCGCCACGCATCGCCGGGCCGTTCCAACGCATCGACGATCAGCGTCGGAACGTTCAGGCGCTTGAGCCGCGCGGCCAGCGCCAGTCCGCCCTGGCTGCCGCCGACGATCAGGCAATATGGCTGCACTTCCACGCCCAGCGTGCGCCGGCGTTCTTCCTGCTCGTCGGTCCAGGTCTGGCGGACTTTCATGGGCCGGTGCTCGATACCTTCAGGCCGCCTTCGGCCGGCAGGTTCCTCGAACCCCTTGAGTTCCTCCGTGGAGGTCAGCAAAGTCCAGCAGCGGCCGTCTCGCAGGCGGACATGGCCCGTGCCGCGTGCGACGCCGGTTTCGAAGCGGAACCAGCCTTCGATGGCGTCGTCGGTCTGGACCGCATCGCCCTGGAGCGTGAAACTTACGGGCAGCGCCTGCGCGAGCTGTGCGCCCAGCATCGCTTCGATCGCATCGGCGCCGTCCATCGTGGCGATGTTCCAGGTGAAACCCACGAGGTCGCGCCAGAAGCACTCTGCGGGGTCGAACATCGCGGTGGCCGCCGCCACATCCCGCCGCGTGAGCGCAGCCTCGAATTCGGCCAGCCAGCCGCGCAGTTCCTGTGTGATGGCACTATCGCTCATATCGGCTTCCCGGACGCCGCGCGCTCACCATTTGGCGACCGCTTCTTCGTCATTTTCCACTCCGCCAACCGCGGCGAGGCGCGCTGTCATCATGTAACTGCCGATCAGGCCGATCACTTCGAACAGCAGGCTGTCGGGATAGCAGGCGCGGGCCGCGGCGAGCGTCTCGTCGCTGGGCGACACGTTCATTGTCACTTCGGAAGTATAGGCAATAAGCGCCTGTTCTTCCTTGGAGAAAATGGACAGATCGTCAGTCTGCAGGGCGGCGATTTCTTCTTCGGTCACACCGGCATTCAGCGCGATCGCGTGATGGTGGAACAGCTCGTATTCGGATTGCTGCAGCCAGCCGATCCGCACCACCACGATTTCGCGCAGCCGGGGGAGCATCTCGCATTCGTAGGTTGTCCGGCGTCCGAGCTCCGCCTGTGCGTCCCACAAGGCGTCGGGCATGTGCAGCGCCATCCTGGAGACGTTGAGAATGTATTTGCGCGACGGATGGAAGATGCGGCGGCGCTTCACTTCCGACAGATCGTCCATCGAGGGATAGGGAATGCGGCTCATCGGGCAGTCCACTAATTGAGATGTTCGCGGCTCTACAGTATCAATTTGTCGTCTGCGATAAATCCCGGGCATAGTGGATCGGCATATCGAGGCCCAATGCGGCAGACAGAAAAATTATTACACAAATGGCGCGGGCCGGGCGAATGGCAGCGTCAAGATCGGGCTCCGGCAAGGCGCGCATGATTGCGCCGGAATCCGGTACGGAAATCTGGTATCGATCTCGTGGAAACCGAAGGCCCGCGACCCGCTGGCCCCCCATGTGTTATAAGCGCGATCTTGATAAAGTTATGGAGGTTATCGTGTCCACCGCAACCGCCTCACTCGACACTAAAGAAAGTGCGATTTCCTTCACGCCGGTGCACCCCTACTTCGCCGCCCGCGCCGATTACGTCGATCTGCGGCAACCGCTTAATGAAGCGCAGAAAGTGGCCGTCAGAGCAGCGATGGATAAATATGCCGTCGTCGTCTTTCCCGGCCAGACGATGGACGACGATCAACAGGAAGCATTCGCCCAGCAGTTTGGAGAGGTGGAAGACACCCCCACTCTTGTCGATCAGGAACGCCGTCGCCTGCCTAACCTGAAGATCAACGACATTTCGAACCTCGGCCCCGACGGCCAGATCTGGGCCGCCGACGATCGCCGCCGCATGTTCAACCTGGGCAATCTGCTTTGGCACAGCGACAGCAGTTTCAAGCCGACGCCGGCCTATTGGTCGATGCTGCAGGCCAAGGTGATTCCGCCAGTCGGTGGTGAAACCGAATTTGCGGACATGCGGGTCGCTTGGGATCACCTTCCCGACGATGTGAAGGCGGAAGTCAACGATCTCGTCGCGCTTCACTCCCTGATCTACTCGCGTTCACAGCTTGGCTTCGACGCATTCAGCCCGGAAGAAGCCGACCGCTGCAAACCCGTCCCCCAACGTCTTGTGAGGCGTCATGCAGAATCCGGACGCCTTTCGCTCTACTTGTCTGCGCATATCGGAGCGATCGAAGGTTGGTCGCGCCCCGAGGCCATGGCTCTCATCCGTCACCTCATCGAATTCGCGACCCAGCGGGAGTTCGTGTATTCCCACGAATGGACTGTGGGCGACCTCGTAATCTGGGACAATCGCACCACGATGCATCGCGGGACACGGTTTGCAGACAAGACCCATCCGCGCGATCTGCGGCGCGTGACACTAACCGATGTCGGGCCCACTTTGGAACAGCCACGCTAATCTCAAGAGTTTGATTGCCCGCGTCAAAGGAAGCCTCGCACCATGCCAGCAGAAACCGTCGTAGAGGCAATGGTCGCGCGCCTTGCCGAGGCCGACGTCCGCTTCATTTTCGGTGTGCCCGGAGGCGAGTGCAATCTCGACTTCATCGCCGCTTGCGATAAGCTGGGTGTTCGCTTCGTCTTGACCCGCACCGAAACCTCTGCGGTGATGATGGCTTGTGTCGTGTCGGAACTCACGGGATCGCTCGGGGTCGCCATGACCACGCGAGGCCCCGGCCTGGCGGCAGCCACCAACGGTATTGCTTATGCCGATCTTGACCGAGTGCCGCTGCTACTGATTGCTGATGGGTATGAAGACGACCAGAGCTTCATCAGCCATCAGCGCATAGACCAGACATCCATTCTTGCCCCGATGCTGCGGGCTTCGTCGAATTTACGCGATGCCGACCCGCTTGGAGAGCTCGAACGGCTTATCGAAGCCTCGCAAGGCGCCTGCCCGGGGCCGACATATCTTGAGGTCGCGGGCTCCTTCATTCGCGGACCCTATTCCGGCACAGCAGCTCGGCGCTCGAAGCCCGCTCTCTCCGCTCCCGACGAGAACGCGCTTTTGAAAGCAAAGGCGTTGCTCTCCGAGGCCCGCCGGCCAATCGTTCTGGCAGGTTTGCAGGCACGCTCCCCGGAAGCAGTGCTGGCGCTACGCAATTTCGTATCGCTAACCGGCTGCCCTGTGCTCGCAACCTACAAGGCCAAGGGCGTCGTCTCAGAGCATGAACCGTTGGGCCTGGGGATGTATGCTGGCGGTGTCGCGGAAGAGCCGTTGATGGCCTCGGCCGACCTGATCATCCTGTATGGTTTCGATGCCGTGGAAGGTCCTCCACAGCCTTGGCGATACGCGGGCACTCCAAGCATAGAGCTCACCAATCACGCCTTCGCTCACAAACTGATAGAGCCCACAGTTTCTGTGACAGGAGACATCTCCGCTTCGATCGAGATGCTCGCCGACCAAGTAGACACGAGTGGCTGGGCTGCCGACGAACTGGCCAAGCGTAAACAGGATCTATGGTCCGCAGCGCTCGTACCATCGCCGGACGGCATATCGCCCGCTGAACTCGTCGAAGCCGCCAAGGCCGCGCTGCCCGCCAATGCGCGCATCACGATCGATGCCGGAGCCCACATGTTACCGGTGCTGCATTTATGGCAGTGCGAGGAGCCCAATCATTCGCTCATCTCGCGCGGACTCTCGACCATGGGATTTGCATTGCCAGCGGCAATTGCTGCAGCACTTGCAGAGCCGGATTGCACCACCGTAGCATTCACAGGCGATGGCGGCATCATGATGTGTTTGGGGGAAATGGGCACTGCCATCCAACAGAACTGCGCGCCCATCGTGGTGGTTTTCAACGATTCAGCCCTGACTTTGATTGGCGCCAAGCAAAAGCGGCGCCAGCTCGCGGCGGCCGGCGTAGACTTCTCCGACACTGATTTTGCGATCATTGCGGCCGGCTTTGGTTGGCACAGCCGCCGCGTGGAACTTGCTGCTGATCTGCCCGCAGCATTCGCCGAGGCACTGGCAAGCGGCAGACCATCGCTGATCGACGTGAAGGTGAACCCGGAGAGTTACGACGCCCAGATACTCGCTATCCGAGGCTGATCATTCTGCCAGATGTCCGTCGTCGACCGCTAGAGTTATCCCGCCGATGCCTCGCGCGCTGCCGGTGACGAGCGCTATCCGGCCTCGGAGCTAGGCGCGCTCGCGTCCTAATATTCTTCCGCTGCCCAAATTAGCGGCAATGTTCGCCCCTCGGCAAAGAAACAAGCGAAATCAAAAGCCTCCTGAAGCGCCTACTGAACTATTAGGTGCTCGCACGCTGAAGTATTTCAAACCCTAGATCGACCAAGGTGACCGTCGGCTTGCGACCCGCAATTCGCTGCAACAACAACTCCGCGCTCCGGCGACCGATCTCATATCTGGGCAGGCGCAGGGAGGTAATTGCCGGGCTCACATGGCGCATCAGATCGACATCGTCGAAGCTCGCTATGGCGAGCCTTTCAGGAATTGCCCAACCGCGCCGATCGCAATCGAACAATGCGCCAACCGCCATGACGTCGCCGGCACAGAACAGCGCATCCGCCTCCGGATAATGCGAGTCAACGTAAGCGATCGCTTCAGCACCGCCTGTAAATCCCCGTGAGACACGCACGATCTGCTTGGGATCAGGCTGATGCCCAATTTCCTTTAACGCTTCGAGAAATCCCAACTGGCGTTCCTCGGCGCGAGGGTTGGAGGCCAGACCTGCAAAAGCGATATTCGAGTAGCCGAGCCGTGCAAGGTGCAAAGTCATGGCTTTGGCGGCATCCCGGTTGGAATAGCTGACCACCATATCGATTGGATCGGTGGGCAAATCTCCATTCTCGACGACCGGTGTATGCGAAGCCTGCAGCATCCGAACAGAAGCGGGAGTATGAACGGTGCCATGTAGTATGAGCCCGCCCACCCGCTGGGCGACGAAGGCGCTAATCACTTGCTCCTGCTCATCCGGATCGTCCGGGCTTTCAGCCAACATCAGATGATATCCCAACGGCCGCAGAACGTCCGAGATACCCTTTACGGTTTGCGCGAAGATCGAGTTTTCAAGGCTAGGTAGGACGAGGCCGATCACATTTGATCGGCTTGACGATAAGCTCCGTGCCAAGTGATTGTGAACGTAGCCGAGTTCCTGGACGGCATCGAGCACTCTTTGGCGCAATTCGGGTTTTACCGATTCCGGTTTGTTGAGTGCGCGAGACACGGTCATTCGCGACACGCAAGCGCGCTCCGCAACATCGCGCATCCGAACCGAACTCGTTAGAACTCTTCGAAGCAGGCAACCGTTGCCTCCCAAAAATGCAGACCCAATGGGGCAGAGATGCCGCCGGATGCTCTTTTGGCAGATTTCAGCGATCAAGGCACCGGATATCTACTATACCAGCTATCGGCCGGCTTGCGTGGTAATGCACCTCTTGCACCCTCCGTTACGGCAGCGTAACGGGATCTTGATACCGGTACCTTTTTATTGTCAGAGCAGCTTGGAAGCGTCTTGGACACCTATTCAAAAATCATTGCCAAGTGGGTCGAACAGGCAAGCTTTGATGAGATCCCCGACGATGTAGTCGCGTCAACGAAATTGCGCGTGCTCGATGTAATCGGCCTTTCCGTGGCGGGGGGAACGACGCCATTCGGCGCGTCGGTCAAACGTGCAGCCTCACTTTATCCGGGGCCAGGAAGCCGCCTTTGGGGAACCCAGGATACCTGCAGTGTCCTAGGAGCGGCGTTGATCAACGGCGCGCTTTCGCAGGCCTTGGAATATGACGACACTCACAATAAGTCGATCGTCCATATGAGCAGTCCGTCAGTAGCGGCAGCTATGGCTTTGGCCGATGATTTGAGCGCTGGCGGGCGCGAACTGATAACCGCGGTGGCTATATCGAATGAGATTGCCTGCCGGGCCGGCAGCGTCGCACCCAGTCAATTCCACAAGCGGGGATTTCACCCTTCCGCGCTCTTTGCGCCGTTCGGCATAGCCTGCCTCGGCAGCTCAATGCTGCGGCTTGAAGCCGACAAGATTGAAAATGCGCTGGGAATTGTTGGCAGTTTTGCTTCCGGTCTTGTCCAATGCTGGGTTGACGGGACGCAGTCCAAATTTCTTCACCCTGGCTGGGCCGCGCAAAGCGGGATCGTCGCAGCGAAGTTGGCCGGAGAGGGGGCAACCGGCCCGGCAGAAGTATTCGAAGGCCGCTGGGGCCTTTTCGCATCACACTTGCAAACAGACGAACCTATTTGTGACTTGGAGCGCTTGACGGTCGACCTCGGAGATCGCTGGGACAGCCGCAATGCGTCGTTCAAGCCCTTCCCCGCTGCGCACGTGATACACCCTTACATCAGCGCAATCTTGCGGCTGCGAAGCAAACATGGGTTAAAGCCAGAACAAGTGGCACGAGTTGTATGTCCCGTTGCACCCTACATCGTTGGCATTGTCTGCGAACCGCTCGTCGAAAAAAGGCGGCCCCTGACTGATTCTCACGGACGCGTAAGTCTACAGTATACGCTAGCGGAAGCACTGGTGACAGGAGTGCTCGGCCGTCATTCGTATACAGAGCGATCTTTGCGCGATCCCACAATCCTCTCGATCGCCGATCGGATCGATTATGTCGAGGACAGCACGCTTCCTGGCCCTGAACAATTCAAGGGCATCGTCCGTATCGAACTTACGGATGGGACCATACTGGAAGAAATCGAAGAGAATAATCGCGGTTCTGCGGAGAACCCTATGACTGAGGCTGAGATCGTCGCGAAGTTTCGCGAGAATACCGATGGCGTGCTCAAAACTGAAACCATCGAACGAGTCATAGAAGAGACGCTGCAACTCGAACGGTTGAAGGACAGCACTATTATTACGAAATTGATGGTGCCTTCATCCAGCAATGAGACGAACCATGGCTGACGATCGCTTTCTCACAGGTCGCACCGCGCTTGTGACCGGGGCAATTGGCGGCCTTGGCGCGGCTATGGCGCGCTCGCTTGCATCCGCCGGCGCAAATGTAATGATTGGAGACCTGGCCTCTCCTGGCGACTGCCAGGCCATGTGCGCGCAGTTGGCGGATGAACACCAGGTTGAATGTGATTATCACAGAGCCGACCTGTCGCTGGAAAACGAAGTTGCAGGCCTGGTCGACGCGACGATCAACCGCTTCGGGTCGGCCGAAATTCTGGTCAACAATGCCGTTGTCAGGCACTTCGCACCTATCGCTGACTTTCCGCTGCAACACTGGAATCGAGCTCTTGCCGTAAATCTAAGTGCAGCATTTATCGCTACACAGCGCCTGCTCCCGGTAATGCACGCGTCCGGCTATGGCCGGATTTTTAATCTGACGTCTGTCTTTGGGTCGCGCGCGACCATAAATCGAGTGGACTACGTTACTACCAAGACAGCACTTCAAGGTTTTACTCGAGCTGTTGCGCTGGAAGTTGCCGGCGGACCGGTCAGTTGCCATGCGTTGACGCCTGGGACGGTGCTCACTCCGAGCATTGACCTGCGAATTAACGAGATCGTCGAGAAAGAGGGTCTTACCAGGGAAGACGCCGAACGTAAGTTCCTGGCAGGCAAGCAACCAAGTGGCCGCTTTGTCGATCCCGCATCCATTACTGAGGTCATGCTGATGCTTTGTGGACCGGCGGGCCTCGATATGAACGGTGCCATCCTGCCTATCGAAGGCGGATGGCTGGCACAAAGCTAAGGATTTTATTGAATATGTCGGAAGCAATACTGGGTTTCGTGGGTCTCGGAAGCATGGGCAGCGCAATGGCTCCGAGATTGGCAAGCGCCGGACATACGGTCATCGGCTTCGACCAGTCGGTTGCGGCAGGGAAGTCACTGACCGAAGCGGGCGGCCAGATGGCGAGTTCCATCGCCGAAGTGGGCAAACGCAGTGACATCGTTTTCCTCAGCCTGCCAACTCCGCCCGTCATGCGCGAAGTTGTGCTGGGCGAAGGCGGTCTAGCGGAAGGTCGCCCTCGGATTATCGTCGACCTGTCCACCACAGGCCCGCGGATGTCGCACGAAGTGGCAACGCAATTGGAGGAAGCAGGTATTGCCTTCGCCGACGCTCCTGTCAGCGGAGGGCGCGCCGGCGCATTGGCGGGTACACTTGCGTTGATGGCGGCCTGCCCCACCCCTGTCTGGACCGAAATCGAGCCTTTGCTCGCAGTCCTGGGCAAGACGTTTCACGTGGGAGAAACGCCTGGTCAAGGTCAGATGATGAAGCTCATCAACAATATCCTTTCCGTGGCTGCGCTTGCTGTCTCTTCGGAAGGAATGGTTCTGGGCGTAAAAGCAGGCCTGGATCCCCAGATGATGCTCGACGTCATCAATGTTTCAAGTGGCCGCAACAGTGCGACAGTAGACAAGATACCGCGTTCGGTTCTCACCCGCGGTTTCGATTTCGGCTTTGCGACTGGCTTGTCGCTTAAAGACATGCGTCTCTGCCTTGAGGAGGCCGAGGCGCTTGGCGTCCCGATGCCAGTAGGGAGCGCAGCCCGAAACATGCTCAGCATCACGAATGCCCTCTACGGACCTGAATCTGATTTCACCTGTATGGCCAAGATCGTGGAACATTGGGCAGGCGTGGAAATAGCCTGAATTTCGTCATTAAGCAGAAATGGGAAAAACGATGTCTGACGAGTTCGAAATTTATGCGATCCGGTATGGTCACCACGACCGTACGGCTCGTTCGAACTTCATCAACGGTGACGAACATGATGGCCCGATGGCGCTCGACTATTTCGTTTGGGCGATTGTCGGTGAGACATCGACTTATTTGCTGGATACTGGCTTTGACGCCGCAATGGGGAAAAAGCGTGGCCGCACGATAACCAGGCCTGTGGACCAGGGCCTTAAAGCCGTCGGCATCGAGCCATCTTCGGTGCAAGATATCATCATCTCGCACATGCATTTCGATCATGCCGGCAATCGCGAGATGTTTCCCAACGCGAAATACCACATCCAGGATATGGAGATGGAATTCTGCACTGGCCGCTGCATGTGCCATGATTATATGCGGCACGCCTATGAACCTGAAGATGTTGGCGCAATGGTCACTCGCGTATTCCAGGATCGAGTGCATTTTCACGATGGCGAGAGCGAAGTCACTCCCGGCATCACCGTCCACCGGGTGGGTGGTCACACGCGTGGCCTGCAAGTCACCCGCGTAAAAACCAAGCGAGGCTGGGTGGTGCTGGGTTCGGACGCCGCACATTTTTATGCGAATTTCGAACAGTACCGGCCATTTCCCGTCGTCGAAGATGTTGGAGACATGCTGGCCGGATATGATCGGATGCGCGAACTAGCGACCTCTCCAGCACACATAATTCCCGGCCACGATCCCTTGGTACTGAGCCGGTATGCACCCTTCAAAAAAGACATTGAAGGTGTCGTGCGGCTTGATGTGGAACCATTTGCCGCGCCTTGATCGCCGAACCTGGGAGATCCCTTGCGGCAAGGTCTGAGCACGCAGCATGCAGCCTGTGACTTATTGCCAAGCTATATCATACACTTTGCTTATCGTTCCGACGGGCAAAGTCGTGTTGAGTTGCAATTATTTCCCTGAACAATGTTACCAACGCCGCTGCCGCAGGAGCAATATCAGCCAAGCTGATTTCGACTCGGGGCGAAATTGGTCTGTCATGGCTATTGGCATGACAGAATTGGTCGGCAGGAAGGCGTTAAAGTCAGGCTAGCGCAGATTAATCTAAGGATTCGGCGTCCCAACATGAGCTCGCAAATGCTGCTCACCTAGCCCATATTTTTCCTGCTAAATCAATATCTTATGGATAGGGTAACTGCAACCCCTCCCTAGGAGCAGTATGCCTGAAATAATTTTCAGTATGTCCGAATATTCTGTGCGTGCAAATCAGGTTTCTATAGCTTCGTTTCCATCGGAGGATGCCCGGCTCGGAATAGAGACAACGTACAAAGGTGCAACGAAGCATCAACGGTGTTCTTGATTTCCGCTCACGCAATTTTCGATCTCGCGACGTCAGGTTTGATGCCGCGAGCAATAATAGACTGATGATGCCGGCGCAAATGTTACCGGTATCAATTGAGCGGTGTAGGCTCGTCAGAATGGGCGGCAACACCAAATTTGGGATGAAGTGCGGGGAGAGAATTCGCCATGAAATCACACGCCATTAAACTCTTGGGCCGTAGCTCCGTCGTAGCGATGGCACTCGCTGCGGTTGCCCCGGCATCGATAGCCTGGGCTCAGGACGGGCAAGAAGAAGCGTCGACGTTGCCTGAAACAGAGGAACCAGCAGCTTCTCAAGGCGACGCTATCGTCGTTACCGGATCGCGCATTGCACGCTCGACCTTTACCTCCTCCACACCAGTGACGGTGATCGGCGGTGAAACGATCGAGCAAATGGGCCAGGTCAACATTGGTGAAACGCTGCAACTGCTGCCGCAAAACGTTTCCACAAGCTCCGACACCAACTTCGGCCTCTCAAGTGCAGCTGCTGGCGGCAATTATGACGTTGGTGCACAGATTGCCAACCTACGCGGACTGAATCCGCGCAATGGCGTGCGCACGCTCACTCTCGTCAACACAAAGCGCTTCGTACCATCTACGACGGGTGGCGGTGTTGACGGAAATCTCATTCCGTCGATGCTCGTCCAGAGCGTTGAAACAGTAACCGGCGGCGCCTCCGCTGCTTATGGCACCGATGCCCTCGCAGGCGTTGTGAATATCATCCTCGATACCCAACTTCAGGGAATCAAGGCTCAGGTCGACTATGGCGAAACATTCCGCGGCGATGGCTCGAGCTTCCACGTTTCGCTTGCTGGCGGCACTGATTTCGCCGGGGGCGCAGGACATACGATTTTCGGAATCGAGTACCAAGATTCCGGCGAAGTCGGAGACTGTGTCTATGTCCGGGAATGGTGTGCAAAGTCGCCTGATATCTTCGTCAATAGTGGCTTTGCGACCAATGGCTTGCCTGCCTATATTCGCGGTGAGAACGGCGCATACACCAACTACGATCTACAAACTGTCCTTCGTGTTTCAACACAAGGGAACCGTACCAATCCGCCGGGCATTCGCGGGCTAGTTTTCACCGAAGACGGTTCTCGCGTTATCGATTACGATCCGGGTGACTATGTTCAGTCGATCGGTTTTGGTAATCGCCAAGGCGGCGACTGCCTGGTTGATTGCTCTGCTTGGTCGGAAGTTCAGCTTCGTCCAGAAGTTGAGCGTTGGTCGGCCTTCTGGCATACCGAATACGAACTCTCGCCTGGCCTGACCGCTTCTCTCGAGGCCTCCTACGGCAAACGGAAGTCGAGCATCAGCAGCATATCGCTTGGCCCATCCTCAGGTACTCCGCTCCGGACGGATAACTTCTTTCTCCAGAACGCAGTTTACTTTGATCGCGATTTGGGTGCGGATGTTCTGTTGACTGATTTAATCGCCAGCCAGCCTCCGTACCCGGCCGCTAATGGGGGTGCTTCCCAGGCGCCCGGAGTTCCCAGTCAGGCGCTCTTCATTGCGAAGCATTTCCGCAATGTCCCGGGTGGCCGCAGTCATTTCGATACCGATCTAGATACATGGCGCGTCATGGCTAGCCTGGAAGGCGATCTGGGAGATTTCCTGGGCGGCGGATGGAGCTGGGACGCCTATTATCAGTATGGCAAGACCAAACAGCAAGTCGACGTCACCGGTATCCGCGTCAACAAGTTCTTCATTTACGCGCTTGATGCTGTCGATGAAGGGCTAGCAACCACAGGAGTTGCAAACGGCAATGTTGTTTGCCGTGCGACCCTGCCCGGTCCTGCCAACACTTCGACACCCGGCGGCTATGAACAGCATTGGAATCAGGCCGATGCGGCAGGCTGTGTGCCTTTGAACATACTCGGTCGGAATACGGAAGATCCTGCGGCAGTTGCCTATGCCTTCCGTGATGCACATGAGACGTTCGATTACGATCAGCATGTTGCTGCAATCAACTTTGGCGGCAATTTGTTCGATGGCTGGGCCGGCCCCATTGGCCTCGCCTTCGGCGGTGAATATCGCTTTGAGAAGGGTCTTGCCGAACACACCAAGTTACCGTTCAACGTCTCCAATACGAACAGCCCATTCGGCGAAGATTTTGGCGGCAGCCTAAAGATCCTCGAAGGCTATGTTGAAACCAACATACCGCTCTTGGCCGACGTTCCGATGGTGAAGTATCTCGAGTTGAACGGTGCATGGCGCCACACATATCAAACAAATGCAGATGCCCTCAGCGACCTTTCCAAGAGTCAGCATTTCGATACCTGGAAGATCTCAGGCACTTGGGATGTCACTGATTGGCTGCGTTTCCGCGCAACGCGCTCACGTGACGTGCGCGCCGCCTCATTTGTCGACCTGTATTTCAACAGTCCTGATATCCTGAGCGGCCCACCAGCAGGGACTGCCCTGAATCCGTGGAACGTCGATGGTACAGGTGCGGCATTGAACGACTTTGCCTTGATTACCTATCCGCCGAACCCTGGGCTTTCCCCGGAGATCGGCAACACATTCACTGCTGGCGTTGTGCTTCAACCCGGCGGCTTTATGGATGGGTTGCGTTTGTCAGTCGATTATTACGACATCAAGATTTCCGATGCCATCGTCGTTCTGACCACTCAACAAGTCGTTGATGCCTGCTTCAAAGCGGACGTAGCTTGCGGAAATATATTCAATGGCAGTGGGACCGCTTTCAGCGAGCTTTCCGCCGCCGACCGTACTGACTTTGAAACAATTGTCCGCGGCGCAACCAATGTCGGTCGCTTCCAGCAAAGTGGATGGGATGTTGAGCTTCTCTACACCCTCCCGCTTCAGAATCTCAGTGACTCAATGCCTGGCACTTTGACCCTTCGCGGGTTGGCCACCATCACTGACAAGATGCAGGTCGATCTTGGCAACGGTTCGGGTGCAATTGAATACGTCAATCAGACCGGCGGCTCGGCATTTGGAGGCTTCACGGCTCCTTCCGAGTACATTCTAAACGGCTATGCGACCTATGATGTCGGAGGATTCTCGATCACAGCTGACTTCCGCTACATTCCCGATGGCATTTACGACATTCGGCGCTGTGAAGTGGATGTCGAATGTGCCTCCACGAATCCTAACAGCATCAACTCAAACGTGGTCGATTCTCGTCTCTATACGGGCCTCTCGACTTCATACGAGTTCCAACTGGGCGGAAGTTCCACGGCGGAGATTTTCCTTTCCATCCGCAACTTGTTCGACGTTGATCCGCCGAACGCACCTAGCAATGCAACTGGAAGCCTCGGCCCTGTCCAAGGTGTTGGTGGACCAACCAACCCAGTCTTCTACGATACTCTTGGTGCAAGGTGGCGCACGGGTCTTCGCGTGAAATTCTAAACTTTCAAAACACCTAAAAGAAATTCGGCCACGGCGAGAAATTCCGCCGTGGCCATTTTCTTGACCGTGACGGGATCTATTCCGAAGAACAGCTCTCCGTCAGTACCCTTACTCCGCACTCCGCAATGCCGAAAAAGTATCCCATTTCCTTGTACGGGTGGTCTAGTGACTCATCGGTTCGTTTCCGGTCACCCGCATTAAGCTGCAGTCAGGACCTTGCGTCTTGGCTCCGACAATGAACCAAAGATTTCTGGGGGGAGAGAATTGCATGAGTGCCAGCTATCGCATCGCGGTAATACCTGGGGACGGCATCGGTAAAGAAGTTGTACCAGAGGGCATCCGCGTTCTCGATGCAGTTTCTCAGAAGCATGGTATTAAATTCGAATTTGACGAATTCGCCTTTGCCTCTTGCGACTATTATCTCGAACACGGGGACATGCTCCCAGAAGATTGGAGCGAACAGATCGGGCATCACGACGCGATCTTTTTCGGCGCCGTTGGCCTGCCGGACATCGTTCCTGACCACGTCTCACTATGGGGCTCACTTCTTCGATTTCGCCGCGAGTTCGATCAGTATGTCAACATTCGCCCAGTGAAATTAATGCCTGGCGTTCCCTGCCCACTGGCAGGCCGAAACCCCGGAGAGATCGACTTCTACATCGTCCGTGAAAACACCGAAGGAGAATACTCTTCGATAGGTGGACGTATCTTCCAGGGTACAGAACGCGAAATCGCGATTCAGGAAACCGTTATGACCCGCGTCGGCGTCGATCGGATATTGGAATACGCCTTCAAACTGGCTCAGCGCTCCGGCAAGCCGCATGTGACTTCGGCAACCAAATCAAATGGAATTTCAATTACCATGCCGTTCTGGGATGAGCGGTTCGAAGCAGCCGCAGCTCGTTATCCGGACATTAGGGTCGATAAATTCCATATCGATATTCTGACAGCGCACTTCGTCCAACACCCTGACTGGTTTGATGTAGTCGTGGCTTCCAACTTGTTTGGAGACATTTTGTCAGACCTCGGCCCTGCCTGCACGGGCACTATCGGAATCGCACCCTCTGGCAATATCAACCCGGAGGGCGCTTTTCCTTCGCTTTTCGAACCCGTCCATGGATCGGCACCTGACATTGCAGGCCGCAACATCGCCAACCCCGTAGCTCAAATTTGGTCGGCTGCCTTGATGCTCGATCATCTGGGGGAAGACGAAGCAGCCGCCGATATCATTCAGGCTATGGAAGCAGTGCTAGTGCAACCAGAATTGCTCACGCGCGACCTTGGTGGAAGCGCGAGCACACAAAAATGCGGGAGCGCCATCGCTGAAGCGCTCCTCGCAAGTTGACCGTGAAAAATCTTAGACTGCAGTCCGTCACTTAATGTTGAGCATCTCGCGCGCATCTGCAGGGCTCGCCAAGTCATAGCCGAGTATGTCGATGAGTTGCACGGCGCGCTCTACGAGTTCGGCGTTGCTCTTCGCCTTAACGCCGCGACGGATATACAAATTGTCCTCCAGGCCAACGCGCACCTGGCCGCCGTGAGTCATCGACTGCGCTGCGATCGGATACTCATGTGCACCCGCACCGAAGGCGGCCCAGACGGAATTGGGCGGCGTCAGGCTCGCGAGGCAACTCACCATCTGAGGAGTAGCGGGCGCAGTGTATTTTGTGCCCATGACGAAGGAGAACAATAGCGGATCGGTGAAATACCCTTCAGCCTGCAAATCGGCGACCATACCCATTTGGCCTGCCTCGAAGATTTCCAGTTCGGGCTTAACCCCAGTTTCTCGGATCGCCCCCGCCATAAGGCGGATCGTATCGAGCGAATTGATCACGATGTGATCAGGGCGATTGAAACTGCAGACATCGAGACTGCAGATATCGGGCTTTAGAGCGGCGACATGTTGCACGCGTTCAACGGGTGAAAGCAACCAGGATTCGGGTAAAATTTCGCCAGGTTTGGCCGGGTTGTTGCGGAAGTGCTGGCCCGGGCCAGTGGTTAGATTGATGAGCACGTCTGTTCCAGCAGCGCGCACACCTTTGACCACTTGCTCATAGAGATGGAGGTCGGTCGCCGGCTTGGCCGTTTCCGGATCGCGCACATGAATATGGACCACGGCAGCTCCGGCAGCATGCGCATCCAGGCACGATTTTACGATTTCATCCGGTGTTACCGGCACCGCGTCATTCTTGTCTCGCGTTTCAGATGCACCAGTTACGGCACATGTAAGAATTATCTTTCGCATTCGGTTTGCTCCTCTCACGGGCACCGTCGCGCTGGCCGCGACTGTCGTTGCACCTAAACTTGTACTTCAGCCGCCCTTGGCGCTTCCGCGAGCTTTTCCGCATAGGCGAGAGCAGCAAGCATGTTTTCGTGTGAGGCCCGCCCGGTGCCCGCAATGTCAAACGCAGTTCCATGATCCACCGAAGTGCGATCGATGGGCAGGCCAAGGGAGATGTTCACGGTTGTGTCGAAGGCGATCAACTTGACGGGAATATGCCCCTGATCATGATACTGGGCCACCACGAGGTCGAACTCTCCTTGCATGGCCCGGTAGAATACGGTGTCCGGTGAAATTGGGCCTCTAACCTCGATCCCTTGGTCGCGCGCCTCTGCAATAGCCGGGGCGATAAAATCAGTCTCCTGGCAACCGAACAATCCGTTTTCCCCGCAATGAGGGTTCAGGCCGGCCACAGCAATTCTGGGCCGTTCGTAGCCGATGCGCCGGAAAAATTCGTGACCTGCCACAATCGTATCGAGTACTCGGGAAGGCGTAACTCGTCCGATTGCGTCTTGGAGAGAGACATGCGTGGAGACATGGATCGTAGATAACTTGTCGGATGCAAGGAGCATATAAGAGCTGCGCGATTTGGTCAGCGCCGCAATCATGCCCGTGTGGCCATCGTAAAGATGCCCTGCCCGATTGAGCGCTTCCTTGTTGATCGGCGCCGTGACTATGCAGCCCCCATTATCCAGCGCCATAGTGACTGCACGCTCGACGTAGCGATATGCGGCGTCACCCGAAGCGGGGTCGACGCTTCCCCACGCTGGCAAAGGAGTGGGAATTTCCACCTGCTCCACTTGAATCGCACCCAGCCTAGAATCCGGCGCGAAATTAAGATCCACACCGGTCACGCTCCTGGCGCGTTCAAGTACTTCAAGCGTGCCAACCACAACAATTTGGCTTCGGCGTTCTTGGTTTAAATCCGCGATTGCGCGACAGACGATCTCGGGCCCAATCCCTGCAGGATCGCCCATCGTGATCAGAAGTTTGCGCATCCAGTTCGCTCAATCCCAATCGTAACTATTTATACCGAGGCAAAGATTAGCCGCGCTAGCATATGCATTTTTTCAAGAGGAGGGATAGTTCCGAATGCTGACGCTGTAACTTCACATACTCACCGACCCAGGTGGAGATATACCAACGCTTTGCGCGAGTATATGGCACGATGCTGCATAAGGCTTAGGGGGAGTTTTCGGTGCTTCGAGTGGCAATCTTCGCCGATGATCTTACCGGCGCATTGGATAGTGCAGAACCCTTCAGCCGTGCAGGCGTCTCCGCGATTGTCGCGACTTCAGTGAATTCGCTCCGCACTCTCCAATTTGCGACCCACAATGTCGTCGCTGTCAATCTGGACAGCCGCCATTTGGAGCCCCACGCAGCGGCCGCGGTCATCAGGGCGGCGTGGTCCCATGTTGCGCCATGGCAGCCAGACTTGCTGTTCAAGAAAATCGATTCCCGGATGAAGGGCAATGTGGTTGCGGAAATGCAAGCAATCATGGAAGTCAGTGATAAGGCTGGGGCGCTAGTCGCGCCCGCGATCCCGTCAATCGGCAGGCTTACCCACCGCGGCGAAGTGACAGGTAATGGTGTCGATCGCCCAATCCCCATTTCGGGTCTTTCCGGTTGGCAGCCGGATTGGGAAGTGCCGGATTGCCCGTCTTCCGGAGCGCTGCGCGCGATAGCGAAAAGGGCTGTCAAATCCCGTGAGAGGATGATCGCCGTAGGCGCCAGCGGCTTCGCGGAGGCGATATCTGAAATTCTTTACCCACATGAATTCGATCACCCCAAACACGAGATCGCTGTTCCGCCGGATGGGCGCAGGATGATAATGGCGATTGGCTCCCGCGATCCCATCACCGTCAACCAGATCGCCAATTTAGCGCAATCCGACGTTAAGTTCGTGACTATGATTACGCCAAAGGAAGTTTGCGAGACTTCATACCATGCTGAACTGATCGTGCTGCAGCCCCCACCGAGAACAATGGATCCGGAGACGGTAGCCAAGGAACTGGCAGACTTTGCACTGCAGATCGCGCGTCAAGAATCGATCTCGACCATTCTTTTGAGCGGTGGCGACACGGCAGCGGCTTTCGTCAATCAGGCCGGCATTGATCATCTCGTGCCTATTGGCAAACTGGCGCAAGGCATGCCCGTTTCGCGCGGATATGCTCAAGGAACGGAATTCAGCCTAATCACCAAGAGTGGCGGTTTCGGAACGCCTGGCGTGCTCGCCGAAACCTTTCATCTTTGGCAAGGTCTTTTTTAGCTGCAACGCGCGGCTATGCCCTGACTTTTCACTCAACGTCGTCTTGGCCAATTGAATACTGCCTCTTTGACAGCTAGGCTGACAAGCTGAAGTGCAGCCAAGATCTGCACACAAACAAAATGCTCGGAGAGGTGCATGGGTCAGCGGCGAAGCATATATGTCGGCGGACAAGGGCACGGCAGCAATCCAATTCCTGCAGCCAGCATCAAGGGTGGATTGCTTGCGTCGGGTGCCGTCTATGGCTCTCCCCCAAATCCCGACGAAGCGATTGGGCTGGACGGGCAATGCGAGACACTTTTCGCAAATATGGAAGAAATACTGCGCGCCGCAGGCGGAAGCTTCGATGACGTTGTACATGTCGCCGTCAGCCTCGCGGATCCAGCTAACCGAGAGTTACTCAACGCGCATTGGCTGCGGGCATTTCCCCATCCGGAATCCAGACCTGCAAGGCATGTAGATTCTAATCCGATGCCGGCAGGAGCACGCCTGATTGCAGCCGAATTCATTGCGATGATTGATGAAGACTAAACCTAACATGCTTTGGGGGACGACATGAGCGACAAGACAATTCTGACCTGTGCAGTCACTGGCGGCTCCTTGCCGAACCCGGCTCATCCTGCATTTCCAATCACTCCGGAACAGATTGCAAAGGATTGTGTGGAAGCAGCTAAAGCGGGTGCCTCCGTAGTTCATATCCACGTGCGAGATCCGGAGACTGGCCGCAGTTCCGACGATCCAGAATTGTTCAATGAAGTCGTCGACCGGGTCCGCGACGCCAGCATCGATGTCGTCCTTAACTTGACCTGCGGCCAAGGCGCAATGTTCTTACCGGACCCGGAGGACGAATCAAAAGCGCTTCCGACAAGCAAGATGTATCCCGTGGATATTCGAATGAGGCACGTTGCACGCAGCCTGCCCGAGCTTGCGTCGTTCGATATCACTGCCGGCAATCGCCTGTTCGGTCCGATGGAGGCGGTCTATATGAACACGCCGCGCGCGATGCGGCTGATGGCGAAAAAATTCCAGGAGCTCGGCGTAAAGCCCGAGCTCGAAGTGTTCGATACCGGCGACATCGTGATGGGCAAGACACTCATGGAAGAAGGACTCATAGATGGGCCGCCATTCTTTCAGTTTGCATTGGGTGTGAAGTGGGGCGTTCCCAGCGGACTGCATTCCATACAGTTCATGCAGAGCATTCTGCCTGAGGGAGCAATTTGGGGGGCTTTTGGCATCGCGCGCGAAGAGATGCCGATTGTGGCGCATACAGCGTTGATGGGCGGCCATGTCCGGGTCGGATTGGAAGACAATCTCTATCTCTCGCGCGGAGTCTTCGCGAGTAACGCCCAGTTGGTTGAGCGCGCTTGCACTCTTTTGGAATGTCTCGGCAAATCGGTCGCCTCACCACAAGAGGCGCGCGAGATCCTACAACTGAAAAAACAGGCGTAAAAGCCAAGGGGCTCTAGCTATACGAGCTAGCCAAGCATCGCCGGGAGACGAAGAGGCCGAACGATATCAGGGCACCTAGGACGGCTTGTTCAATTGCCCTGGTATCAGCTCGTACTCGTCAGCTTCGTGGTCGGTCTTGTCGAGGCTTTTCAATAGCTTCAATGTAATTGCCCGAAACTGTTCAAGCTCTCCCGGCTCAAGAATGGCGAGCACGGTCTTATCCAGTTCAATGGCCTTCGCAGTGGCCAACGATAGAACGCGCTCGCCTTCGCTGCTGAGTTTCACCTCAAGTACGCGTTTGTTGTTTTCCGCCACCGAGCGGACGACCAATTCTCGGCCTTCCAAGATCGCTATCTGCTTGATTATCGTTTGCGGCTTAACGCCGAACATCCGCGAAAGTTCAGCGGAAGACCGCCTCGCGTGATCGCGCAGAGTAGTCATGATCCGGAACTGAGCGGAGGTAATGCCAAGCGGACGAAGAGCATCCTCCAGCCTGACATAGGTTTTATACTGCAGTTGTTTAATGAGATAGAGCGTGCGGGGCATAGGCTTGCCCCGCTTGCGCTTATCCAATTGTCCTGTTTTCTGATCCACAGTTCACGTTAGGCGAAACCCGCCGCGACTGTCCAGATACGGTCAGGTTTTGAAGCGGGAATAGAGCCTGCGAGCGTTGCCCTCGAAGATGTTCGCGCGGTCTTGCGCTGTGATTTCAGGGATTTCCTCAATCGTCGGCCGAATGTCGTCAAAATCCCGGCCATTTGCAGGATTTGGGGCTGAACCCGCGCCGGGTTTCTCCGTGCCGAACAGGATCTTGTCGGAGCCAACGAGTTTGAGCAGCAACTCGAGCGAATTGCCATCGTGAAGCACGGTATCGAAATAGAGATGGCCGAGCGACTCGTCGAAGGTTTCGGTATTGCCATGCGGTGAAGACCAGTTCGGCAACCCCCGCTCGGCGCGCCAACGCCCAATCTGGTAGGGCACAGAGCCGCCGCCATGAGCGACGATGATCTTGAGATCGGGAAAGTCCATGAACACGCGCGAGTTGCACAGTGATAGGATTGCCAGGCTTTCCTCAGTGATGAAATGCTGGCTGTAAGTCTCTCGTCCGTGCTTGCAGCCCGCTGAATGGATCAAGGCCGGTACGTCGAGTTCGACCAGCTTTTCATAGAGAGGATACCAATATTCATCATCCAGCGTCGGAGTATGGACACCACCCTCGCCCGGATCGGTATCGAGCAACGTACCGATGAAGCCAAGTTCGTTTATGCACCGTTCCAGTTCTGGCAGCGATTCCTCAATCGGTCGCCCGACAGGCTGCGGCAAACCTGCAACGCCGCGAAAGCGCGTGGGATGCGCTTCGACAACCTTGGCGATGTAGCTGTTGACGCCGGTATTCCAATAATGTGGCAGCCGATCGGGCTTTTCGCTGTGTGCCTGTGAGAATGGCCGCGGTGAAATGAACTGTATGTCCGTTCCTACCTTGTCCATGATCGCGATATTGCGCTTGGTTTCCGGGTGGTCGCGTATCCATTCGACATCCCAATTGCGATAGCGTGGGCCAAGCGCGCCTGCGGCCGAGAAGACCTGGTCTTTCCAGGCATAAAGCTCAGGAGCCGCGCAGACATGGGCGTGGATGTCGATTATCATGGTTGCTGTGTCCTCTCGGAGTGATCGAATGCGGGATGCCACGCGGCGAAGCCAAGTCCGATGCCGGTTCCCGCTGGCGTGCGGTATACTGGAATATATTGGCGCCAAACGGGCTTCATGCCCGACACGATACCGCCGACCATGATCCAGTTGCGAATTTCGGAGGAACCGGACAACAGCGCGGCTTCAGGAATCTCTGCCAGTGCCTGCCGATTATCAGCAAACAATGCGTCAAGCATGCCCAGATCGAGCTCCGCATCGGTCACAAAATGGCTAAGCCCACCACTCGCAATTACGCAGACTTTCAGGTCTTCAGGGTACTCAGCGATCGCCTCCGCTATCTTGCGCCCGATGTCGTAGCAACGGCCGGGACGTGGAGTGCTCGGCGGGAAATAAGTATTGAGCAGCAAGGGGATCATCGGAATGGACCGCCCGCGAAACAGTCGGTCCACGATGAACCCATAAGCGTGGCCGAAGCCGCGGGTCTCGGGATCGCGCACGATTCGAGCAGAACCGACATCGACATCGCGGGCAATCAATCCTCGGATCAACCATTCGCCAAGCGCGGGATGCCCGGGAAACACGTGCGCCGCATCCATCTTGTAGCCAAACGTGACTGGCAGCCGCCAATTGGGCGTGTCGCTGTCGATCTTCCAAGGATGCATCACCACATCCTGGCCGTAATAGATCGCAAAGGCGGGGGTATTATCCTTGTCGAAGAGTTCGTCCTGATCGTCACCAACAATCAGCACGACATCCGGGCTGGCAGCTTCGATCTCGTCAGCTAGCCGGTCCAGAGCCCGCTGTGCCGCATCGAATTGTTCGACGAATGTCTCTTTCGTGGCATCGGGCACATATGGCTCGCCGCGCTCGGCCTTGAGCGTTTCGTAGCTGATATTGCGCCCGTCGGAAGTGATCAGCCTTTCGCTGACGTAGTCGTCCTCAGCACGCTCCGCCCAACGCGCCGCTTCGAGAACAAGCAGCGGAGTGTGGGACGTACCCAGGCCGAGAACGACGCGCGCCATTGTTCCGTCAGGGCTGCAATTCGCGCCAGTCGGCGCCAGGCTCTAACACTTCCTCGATCGCGCGCAGATTGCCCATGTCGATCCCTGGATCGACACCGTGGTCCATCTGCCCTCTGCAGCCGCCTTCGCGGCTTTCAGAAGCAGCCGGCGCCCGCGCACGATCGAAAGATCGCTGGAGCTAAGATATTCCTGCGTACGATCCGCGATCGCCCCCTGAGACACGCCGACGGCGATGTCTTCCTGACGAATACTTTCCAGGCCGCTCCAGCTGCCGTTCTTCATCGCCTCGCGATCCTGACCGAACAGATTGTCCATGGTACCCATGGCCACAACGTAATCGTCGAGATCGAAGCCATCGAACCAAGTCAGCTTCTTCGGACCGAGCAGATTGTAGCGAATGTCCCAATGCGCCGAATGATAATCGTCGATCGGAACATAGATGGTCACCAGCTGATCGTTGTCGCGCGGCCCCACCGGAATGTAGGAGAAGAACGGAAGCACGAATTCGCGCAGGCGCAAATATTTGCTGCCGCCATCCAGATTGCGCAGCGCGGCCTCGCGATAGCCGTAATCGGTCATCTCGAATTCGAAATGTGGCGCCTTGTCCGCACTCGATAGGGCCAACGTATCGGTCTTGTGGATGTAGGTGTCGTCCACGATTGCGTTAGTGTGCAGCACACCGACATGCGCGGTATCGAGCGCCGTCTCCAGCCCGTTAAGCCAGCTACAGGGCACGTTGCCAACACGGATCTCGATCTGATCGTCGGGAATGTCCAGCCAGTTCCAGTTATAGAACGGCCCTGGCTCGCCCTCGCCCAGCCACACCCAAACTATTCCGCCCGCCTCGCGGACCGGCTTGTGGCGCCGAGGAACGGTAGCAGCGAATTCCGCGGCCCGATCGGCCGGTTCGGTCGGGACATCCACCACATCGCCCGAAACGTCGAATTTCCAGCCGTGATAAATACAGCGCAGGCCATTCTCTTCATTACGCGCGAGCGCAAGCGAGCACAGGCGATGGGGACATTTTTCGTCGCGGACGCCGACGCGGCCATCCGTTGCGCGAAAGGCCACCAGATCTTCGCCCAACAGCCGCATGCGCCGTGGCGCTCCATCCGACTCAAGGAACTGCTTACGACACAGAGGCAGCCACACCGAACGCATCACCGCGCCCATCGGGGTACCCTTGCCGACGCGGCTTAGCAGTTCATTGTCTTCGTGGCTGAGCATGACCCTCTCCATCCAGCCAACAATATAAGCTTGGCTGTCATTATGCGTGCTAGCACAACCGAAATTCTAAGCCAAGCCGGTGTTGCCCCTGCCTATTCGCGAACAAGCTTGATCGGATCGATAGGACCAGTCGGGCCTATCCCAGCCCAGCCTTCCACCAAATCCAGTTCGATGATTATCGCGGCGCCCAGCATGCCAAAGTCGTGATCACGCTCGACCTTGGGCATCGCGTTGTAGATTTCGTGCCGGGTCGCTTCATCCTTCACGACGCGCGCGCGGCCGCTGATTTGATATGTTGTGCGCTTCTCTGCGTTGCGGAAGAGCAGCGCGACATGCGGGTTAGCCTCCACGGCCACCGCAAGACCGGTATCGGCACTACGCGCCCACATGGCCAAGCTGTCGTCCCCAAAAGTGCGCAGAGAACCTCGCAAAGACAAATGTGGACGACCCTGCGGGTCAACGTAAGAAAGCGACATCGCGTTCGTGGTTTCCAGCGACGTGTCAAAGCGTTCGCGCAGCGCCGCATCCATTACCATTGGTGTGCCGGCCCGCGGGGGCATTGCGAGGTTCTGCTGCGAAACACGCACCAGTTTTTCGCCCGAAACCTGTATCGTAAGTGCAATCCCGCGATCGCCCGTGCCGGATCTTGGCTGTCCGGCAAGAACATGCTTCGGCCGGTCAAGCTTACTCCATTCGAGATGGGCCGTGCGAGTATTTGCGAGCCGTTCTGCAACCGCATCTTTTCCGGCCAGATGGCCGTTCAACACTTCGAATTCCGCATCGGGGGAGAGGATTTCGCGCCATTCACCGGCGTCCGCTCCTTTTTGCAGGAGATCTATTACCGCGCTTATGATTTCGGCGTCAGTTGTCATGAAAGTATTCCCCCTCGATCCAATGCGTCTGAACTACCGCTCAACTGCACGTAAACATCGCCGTCTTCGACTTTAACCGCGTAAGTAGCGACATCTGACGGGGCGATACCGTCGAGCGCCTTGCCAGTGCGGATTTCAAACCGTGCTTGGTGGAGTGGACACTCCACAGTCTCATCTTCAACGAACCCGGTGGACAGATGTGCAAAGGCGTGCGTGCAAATGTCGTTCAATGCGTAGCAGCCATCTTCCAGACGATAGAGCCCGATCGCTACGCCATCGACCTCAACCTGCTTGGCCTCATCGAAATGAATCTCGTCAGCGCGGCATACCTTCACCCAGTTTCCCACGCTCACGCCCCTCCCTGTTGACGGACTCTAATGAACAGCCAGGCTGATATTAGTCAATCGATTCGGGCCCGCGACCAGCAAAAGCTACGCCCGCAACGCGCCAGTCCCGATCAGAAGTTCTCGCGCACTGCGCGCTCATAGGACCGTGAGTAGGATTTCAGCCCCTGCAAGGCCAACACCAGCGCCGCAACGCCCATCGTCAGTGTGCTCAGCGACATCGAGTATTTAAGCAGCGGCAGGATCCTTGAATACAAAGTCTGTGAACAACGCCACGATCAGTGGCGCTAGTGCATAGGCCAGCACGTTGCTGCCAAATTGACTGAGCGCGCTGACCTGCGCACGCATGCGATTGGGTGTGATAACCTGGAAGGCTGCAATGCCCGGTCCGAAACCCAATGTGCCGATGAATATACCAATCCCGAACATGGTCAGCGAAAGGTAGCCATTTGGCAATTGGGGCGCGATGCACCAGACATGGTACTGAACCCAAAAGGCCATAGATCACTACGCGAAGGTTGGCATCGTGGCGACCGTTCTTGGCTAGATATTCAGAAAGCTTGCCGCCCATAATCATCGCGATTGGCGAAACAATTATCGTCATGAGGCCCATCATCACGGCTGCATAGGCAGATCGACCAACCAAACTCGCGGTAGAAGAAGGTGACACCCCAGACTTGCTGACCGGCGGCGATAAGCTGCTTCATGCCCGAGCTCGGAATGACCGCCAGATAAGTCCGCCAGTCGTCCTTCATCCAGTTGCCAAGCTCACTCAAGGGCACTTTGGGCGGCTTGGTGCCCGCTGCGATACCGCGCCGCGGGGGCTCCTTGGTCGTCATGACTACGAAGGCCCACAGCAGACCCGGTAGGCCCACTACAATAAATGCCCATTGCCATGGCCGGATAACGCCGCCGAAGGGCAGAGAGACCATTGGCATTCCCTCGACCAATGCCAGCACGGCACCGCCCAAGAACATTGCCATACCCGTGCCAACCATTGCGCCAATGCCATAGGTGCCAGTCGCCATGGCGACTTTTTCGCGCGGAAAATTATCGGTAGCAATGGACCATGCTGCCGGGCCGTAGCCAGACTCACCAATGCCAATCCCCAGACGAGCAAGGAAAATCTGCCCATAATTCTGGCAAACGCCACATGCCACGGTGCAGAGGCTCCAGAAACCAATCGAGACCGCGACGAGATTGCGTCGGTTTGTCCGATCCGCGAAGCGCGCGATTGGCAGTCCGGCAATACCGTATGTAATCGAGAATGCCGCCCCAATCAGTAGACCGACCTCCGTATCGCTGATCTGGAAATCCTGTTTCATCGGCTCGATCATGACGCTCATGATCTGCCGGTCGATCACCGTGAACATCACCACGATCGTCATCACTATGAGCGAATAATAAGCGTCCTTGCGGGGAGGCCAGAGTTGCACACCGGCGTCCGGCGCGGGTGCGGCGGCCTCGCCCTCCGAACTGGTGCCATCAGCGACCGAACTCGTCATGCGCAATCCTCTCTTCGGCCGCCATCTTGTCGCAGCAGCTTGTCAGGTTACATCAAATCTCACTCATCGAGCCGAACCCACTATGCCTTCGCGGCGGCTCGCCAGCTTTCCCCGCTCTCGGCACTAGCAGAAACGGGGAAAGCAGATTCGCATTCGTGTTAGAGGCCGGCTTTCAAACGCTTGGTCGCAATCTGGCAGCCTTCGGACATTGCCTTGAGCTTTGCCCAGACGATTTCTTCGTGCCCAACGCGCGAACCAATCCCGCAATCGGTACAGGCGTGGAGGTTTTCCATCCCGACCAGCTTTGCGTAGTTCATCAGCCGTTCGGCGACCAGTTCAGGATGTTCGACCAAATCGGTGTAGTGGCCGACAACGCCCGGCGCGATGATCTTGCCATCGGGAAGCTTAAGATCCTCGAACACGCGATACTCGTGCGCGTGACGCGGATTGCTGGCTTCGAATGTATAGCACTGGGCGTTGATCCCCAGCATCTTGTCGGCGATGTGCTCGAACCCGATGTCTTGGACATGTGGGCGATGGCCGGAGCCCCAGCACATGTGGAACCGCACCTGCTCTTCTGGCACGCCGACGAGCGCATGGTTGATTACCTCGACCGCGAAATCGAGATACTTGCGCAGATCTTCCACACTCCAGTCGGGATAGAAGCTCCAAGTCGTAGCGAATTCCGGCTCGTCTACCTGAACGATCAGCCCCGCGTCGGTGATCGCCTTATATTCGGCGCGCATGCATTCGGCGACGGCGAACATATATTCGCGTTCGTCCTTGTAATGCAGATTGGTTTTGCCCGCGCCAAGGCTGAGTGGGCCAAGAGAAGCAATAAAGCCGTCAACGTTGCTCTTGCCTTCAAGGCCCTTCTTCAACGCGGCGATGTCTTTCGCAATTGCGTCCTGGCCGGTATAAGCAATCGGGCCGTCGCAGATCTGCTCGCGGCCGCCCACGTTCATCATTTGCTGGCCCTTGGTCGCAAAACCGGGACGGATTGGACCACCCGACCCCGCGAACCAGAGACCGCTCTTGAAGAAGCCCGGGAACTCGGGGATCTCACGTTCCGCTGTGAAGCCCCGCTTTGGCTTGCTGCCCTCGGCCCGGTCACGCACGGAAAAGCCCGTCGAGCGGCCGCCCATATAGGAGCCGTAGCTGCCGCCTTCTGCGGCCTTCACATATTCACCGTCATTGATGATATCGACGCCGCATTCGATCTGCTTGTCGACGACCCAGGCAACTGCACCCGGCAGCTTGGCCTGCACTTCCTCCTGGTGCTCGCTAGCCTTTGCAAGCAAAGTGTCGAATTCAGCCGGACGTGGCAGGTTGCCGCCGTGGCTGGACAAAATGTGGCTGGTCGAATGCTTCATCTGTTTTCAATCCTCTCGGAAGCTGCTCGAATTTGTTACCGGTATCTAGCAGCCTGCAACACGTGTATGGAAGGGTAAATATTAGAATCGAGGGCCTGCACCCATTTTATGGTTCTGGCCGATCTGGAATTGGCAATGACAGTTAGGAAAGCGCATGGGGAGCGACTTGCCTCCACCGGAAATCTTTCTTGGCAGGCCGCAGTCGACGATTTAAGGACAACTCCGAAAACAGGGAGAGGGCGGAATTGAAAATCACAGGATGCACAGTCGACGTAGTCGACGTAAGTTTCGAAGGCGTGATGTCCGGCCGCCATGTCGTCTTGAGACTTCACACCGATGATGGCTTAACCGGCATTTCCTATGTCAGCAGAGTGACGCCCAAAAACATGCGCGCCCTAGTCCTGCTGATCGAGGGAATGGTCGAAGCCCTGTCTGGTGAAGATCCAACGTTAATCGAAGCAATCCACAAGCGCCTTTATTCGTCAGCCTTGGGCGCACCATTGACCGGCCTTGAGCTACGCGCTGCGAGTGCGATCGACGTTGCCTGTTGGGACCTTGCGGGCAAGGCAGCGGATATGCCTGTATGGAAGCTTGCGGGCGGCTATCGAAACCGGATGCCAGTGTCGGCCAATTGGAACCTCATGCCCGGGCCAGCCAAAGACAAGGTGGCGAGGCATTTGGAAGATGTGGTTGCTCGTGGCTTTTGCGCTGTAAAGGCCCCTTGCGGCTCTGGCACCGCTCGAAAAAGCCATCGATCATGTCCGTTTCATCCGGGAATGCGTCGGCCCGGATATCAAGATCATCGTAGACGGCAATTTCCAATGGGGCCTGCGCAATGCGATTCGTTTCGCACGCGAGACGGAAGACCTGGATTTGTTCTGGATTGAGGATCCCGTGGCATCGCACGATTATGAAGCGATGCAGCAGGTTACCGACACAGTCGTTCAGAGAACTTGCGCGGGCGAAGTATTCCAGCACATGCATGAGTTCGCGCGTCTGCTGGAGGGTCGCTGCTCCGATTATGTCATGATCGATCAAGACCTTGGCATGACGGGCTTCCTCAAAGTGGCACATATGGCGGAGGCTCATGGCAAGTCGGTGGTGAACCACCTCGCATCGGAGGTTCTCTGCCATGGGCTCGCGGCGGTGCCCAACGGGCTGATCGTCGGCCTGGTCCCGTGGGGACAACCGCTTTTCACTGAACCCATGCGCATCGAAGATGGCGATCTGATCTTGCCTGACACCCCCGGCCTGGGCCTCACGTTGGATGAGGACATCCTGATCAATTGCGCCGTGGATTAGCCGAGCCTCACAAAAACACCAAATACGAAAGCTTACAGGGTATGAACACGACGACGCCTAAGCTCGATGGCCTGCGCACTCTGAAATTTGCGGTGTCCGATTGTGCGAAGTCTTTGGCTTTTTACGAACGCGTATTCGGCGCTGAACGCATAAAAGCCGCGGATCACGTGGACTCAGATGGGAACGTATACGCTTACATTTGTCGGGTAGAAGGACTGGGAGTCCTGGACTTGCGCCTGCTTCCCGAACACGCCGCGACTACGGGTCGGTTCGATCCCATTTCGATCCACGTCGAAGACAAGGCGGGTCTCCATGCCTGGGTGAAGCATCTCGAGAGCCTCGGAGACGTAAACCATTCAGACGTGTTCGCGACCGGATTGACCTGGGCCGTCGCGATCGAGGATCCCGACGGCCGCTACATCAAACTCTTTTCACGTATTGGCCATGGCCCGGAAATCCCGGCCGAGAAGAACAATCCCTGGATGAAGAACTAGTCCGCTCCGTTCGTCCTTTCCTCCCTCGAACTGGGTTCAAGCAGCAATCAGCGGTTTCATGCTTTCGATCGCGTAATTGCTCACCGTATCGCCCGACCGGCGCACAATCGTGCCGCCAGCTTCGAGCGTGGCCTTGCGGATCTCGAGGACGTCATTGCGCTCACCTTCACTGGCAAAGGCGCCGGTATCCATCCTACCATCCATCATCAGGGTGAATGGCACGAGTGTGTCGGGCTGCTGCCAATCGCCTACCCGGCCCCATGCGGGAAATGGCCCTGTGCTCACCCCTGTTTCGCTATCCACACTGAGATCGATCCAAATCTGCTTCGCCCCGGCTGTGGCCTCGTCAGCACCTTCGGGTTTGAGGATGATCCGCATCATTTCAACTGCCATAATCTTAAAACTCCCTGCGTTTGGCTGCCCATTCACAGCCGCGGCGTATTAGTGTGTCAAACGGTTCAGTGTCCCATGGCCCGCGATATTCGGGCTGGTCAGGATAGTTCGGCCGCGGCTTGTCATAAGGCCGGTTGGCGTGACCCAATGCCAGATAGAGTACGCCACCGCCAGCGTCCCCAATTCTACGCCGATACATTAACGGCCGGTCCTGCACCTCATGCTCTTTGCCTAGAATGCCCGTCCCACCCCAATTGGCTTGGAGCAGCACTTCCATGTCATCCGAGACCTTATCGAGGCAGTGAAGCTCGTCCGTAACGGTGAAGTCGGATATTCCTTCGAGCATGGGATCGTCGGGCTTCATTACCTTGACCGCGAACTCGTGGTACGGCGGATGATCGACAAACTGGGCGCCAAGAAGCCCGGCCATCGCCATATTACCAGCCACCGAAGTGCTGCTGTGAAGCGCGAACCAGCGGCCGCCTTTTTCCAGCCAGCGCCGCAAATTGGTTGAAGCCTTTTCGGTTACCTGGATCTGCGACGTGTAGGTGACCAGCAAATCGCCTAGGGCAATACCGCCGAGATCCTCGAAATCCTGGTAACAATCCGTCCTGATCTCGTTCAAATCGTAGAGCGCCTGGCCGAGACGCAACCGCGCGTAGTCATAGTCATGGTTGCGCCAAGGGCTCCCGCAAACGAGATTGGCGACAAGGGTCTGCTGCATGGTCTTCCCTTCTCAGCGGACTCGGCGGAACTTCTGGATCTGGTGCGCGCAGGTCTCTTCCTTCGAAAGCCCGCGAAGCCCGCCAAACGTGGTCGAGACCTCCGACACGTAGAGGCTGCCCTTGCTGTCTATCGCGAGCCCGTGCGGCGCTATGAAGTTACCCGGCGCGGTGCGGTTTTCGCTGTCGGCGCCCCACCGTGCAGCAATCTCGCCATCGGGATGGAACACGGTCACACGGCCTGGCAGGTCATGATCGGGAAACCCATGCATGAAGCTCCCCTGGCCCGGCTCGGCCGGACGCCAGAGTTCGGACACGTAGATCAGTCCGTCCTTGTCTACCGCACAATCGGTCGGACGCAGCACATCAGTCCATTCCTTGATGAACTCCCCCTCGCGTGTGAAGAATTGAAGGCGGTCGTTTTCGCGATCGCAGACGATGACATTCTCATCGTTGTCGAGCGCGATACCGTGAGGCAGGTGGAACTGGCCCGGCTCGGTGCCGACCTCGCCCCAACTGTTCAGCAATTCGCCCTTGTTATCGAAGTGATGGATCCGCGCATTGCCGTAGCCATCTGCGACGAAGATATCGCCATTCTCTGCGACAGCGACATTGCAGCAGCAGTTGAACGGGCCCATTGCGCGCTCGACGAATTCATTGTGGTGGATTGCAGCCTTGCGGCCGCGCGGGCCGCCGTAACCTGTGTCGGTAGTGACACCCGGTTCGCCGAGCATCCATTTGAAATTGCCGTCGAGGTCGAACACGCGGATCACGCTTTGGATGTCGTCAGTACAATAGCAGACATCGTCCTTGATCGTCATGCCGTGGGCGCGGCCGAATACGCCGTCGCCCCACTTCTTCAGGAAATTGCCGTCTTCGTCATAGACCATCACCCGGTGGGCATTGCGCGTGTGGAGATAGACGCGGTCGTGTGAATCGCATGCCACGGCAGCGACGTCCTCATGCGAATACTCATCGCCTTCGGGGCACTTCTCCCAGCCCGGAATGTGTTCGAAGCGGACCGCGTCTTTCGCCATCTTTACTATCCTCTCGCATATTGACCATGGGAGGCAGTTTGCCTGCTCTCGCCTATCTAATTGAAATAACGTACTTTTATCGCATAATTAAATTCACGCCGCAGCAGCGGCCAAGAATCGCACGCGGAGACCATATGGCGCAGGCTCCGGTTCGGCAACGAGCTTTTGTTACCGGTACCTGAATCGCCCCGCCCCTCCGCGCTGCGCCTTCCCTCAGATCACCGCCCGCCCGAAACGTTCAGCACCGTCCCGGTAATGAACGAAGCTTCCGGCGAGGCCAGGAACAGCACCGCATTGGCGACTTCCGGCGGCTGGCCGAAGCGCCGCATTGGGATCCAGTTGATCCGCTCCGGCGCGGCCTTGGGATCGTTCGCATCGGTATGGATCGGCCCCGGCGAGACGGTATTCACGCGGATACCGTCCTCGGCCACTTCCTTTGACAGCGCGGTCGACAACACCTCTTCCGCCCGCTTGGTGGAGGCATACCACACGGCCAGGCCGGGATTGCCGTATTCCGCCGAGCGGGAGCTTATGAACACGATGTTGCCGCCATCGCCGCCGCGCTTGTTCGACATGCGGCGGATCGCCTCCGCAGCGCAGAAATGCGCGCCCAGCACATTGAGATCATGCGCCTTGCGCAAGGTCTCCGTGGCGACATCGGCCAGCGGAGATCCCTTACCGCCCGAACCGCCGGCATTGTAGACCATGCAATCCAGCCGGCCGAAATGCTGGTCGAATTCCGCGAACATCCGCTTGATATCCTCTTCCTTCGACATGTCCGCCTGGATGATCTCCGCCTTGCGCCCCTGCGCGCGGACATGATCCGCCACGGCCTCGGCCGCCTCGCGGTTGTTCACATAATTGATCGCCACATCGTAGCCTTGTTCGCCGGCCTGCCGAGCGATCGCTGCGCCAATGCTGCGGCTTCCCGCCGTTATGAGCATCACGGGTGCTGTCATTTTCTATCTCCTCGAACTGGCGCCTCAGCGCGCGCCGCTGACCATGAGGCTGGCGGATGATACGAAAGACGCTTCGTCCGAAGCCAGGAACAGCACTGCCGAGGCGACTTCCTCCGCCGTGCCATAGCGGCCCATCGGAATTTCCTTGATCCGGTCAGGCGCGGTCTGTTCATTGTTCATGTCGGTCGAGATCGGACCCGGCGAAACCAGATTGACCCGGATGCCCTCGGCCGCCACTTCCTTGCCCAGCCCGTAGTTCAGCGCATCGAGCCCGCCTTTCGAGGTCGCGTAGGAGATCGCCCTACCCGGCGCCCCGTAATAGGAAGCGCGCGATCCCATCAGCACGATGCTGCCGCCCTGCCCGCCGCGCGCGGTGGACATGCGCCTGATCGCTTCGCGGGAGGCGATATGTGCGCCCAGCAGATTGACGTCCATCACCCGGCGCAGTTCGGACCATTCCGTATCCACCAGCCGGCCCGGTTTCGGGCCCACACCGGCATTGTAGACCAGGCAATCCAGCCGCCCGAATTCGGCATCGACCTGTTCGAACATGCGCAGGATGTCGGCCTCCGAAGCCATTTCCGCCTTGATCGCGAGCGCACGCCGCCCTTTCGCCCTGATCTCGTCCGCCACGGCTTCCGCGTCGTCGGACCTGCTGGCGTAGCTCAGCGCCACGTCATAACCGCGATCTGCGGCCAGGCGGGCAATGGCGGCGCCGATCCCGCGGCTGCCTCCGGTCACGAGCATGAGTGGTGATGCCAAGGGTCTCTCCTCTTGATTGTCTTATGTGCCGATCGACGAGACCGGACGGGGATCAATGAGTCGCCGCGCAAACGCAGCAGCCGGTTGCCCCCTTTTGGTACCGGTCCCAAATCCGGTCAATAGCTACCAGCTTTCACCGCAGAGACAGCCGCTTTCATCGCGTCGCAGCCGCTGCAGCCAGGCCGAATTTGCCGCCAGTGGGCCGCCAGGAAAAGAATCGCCAATCGAAGACGCATCGACCGGGCAGAGTCGTCTTGCAGGTGGCCATGTCCGATTTGCCAGTATAGGATCGCAAAAAAAGAGGAGAGGAAGAATGAAAGCCATAGCGAAGACTATCGGCCTTGCGGCGCTGCTACTTGCCGGCAGCTCCACCACCGCATGGGCCAACCATCACGAAGCAAAAGAGCCCGCTGCCGTATGGGACAAGGTACCGGTACCAGAACAGGTGGAAGCTTTTGAAGGCTATGCCGACGTTGCCGATGCGAAGCTGTGGTATTGGGATACGGGCGGCGACGGCGAAGTCATCGTGCTGCTTCACCCCTGGTCGCAATCCGCGCTTATCTGGAAATACCAGCAGCCAGAGTTCGCCGCTGCCGGCTACCGCGTGATCGCGCTGAACCGCCGCGGCGCGCACAAGTCCATCCCCGGCCCCGAAGACAATCCCGGCACTGCGTCGGGCGACGTGCTCGCGCTGGTGGATTCGCTGGGGATCGACAAGTTCCATCTGGTCGGCTGCGCGGCTGGCGGGGTCACGGCCACCGCATTTTCGATCAACCACCAGGATCGGCTGCGTTCGCTGACATTGTGCAATTCGATCCTGCTGCCCGCGGAAAAGGAATGGGAAGAAATGTGGTCCCGCCTGGAGCTGGGCACGCTGGGCGAAAATGAAGACGGCGACGATTACCCGCCGCCCGAATGGCGCGAACTCGGCCCCAACTACCGTGCCGGCAACCCGGAAGGCACAAAGGAATGGGCCGAACTTGAACATATCGGCCGGCCCGAAGGGCTCTACAACGGCCAGGCCTGGGGCGCGAATGTCACTTTTGAAACCATGAGCAAGATGAAAGTGCCGGTATTGCTGCTGACGGGCGATGGCGACCTGTTCGGCCCCCCGGCCATGCAGCGCCTGTTCGCACAGAAATTTCCCAATGCGGAAACCCATGTGATCGACGAAGCAGGCCACGCCACTTATTGGGAACAGCCTGAAGAGTTCAACAAGACAGTGCTCGACTGGGTCGGCCGCCACGCGGAGAAATAATCCGCCGGCCAGACTACCGAATGGGGGAGAAATCGCTCCGGAGCGCACGCTCCGGGGCGGTTTTTCGTTGGGGTGGCCTCTGTAGCAGACCTTCGCGCCCCATAAGTCATCCCGGACTTGTTCCGGATCCGCTTCTCAAATTCTCACATCCACCGGCCACCAGCGGGACCCCGGAACAAGTCCGGGGTGACAATAGCGGAAATGTGCGGTGGTTCGCGTTGCGCACAGCGCGCGCTCGAAGCGCGTCGTCCCGGCGCATGCCGGGACCGCGGCCCTCCAACGCAATACCTATGAAAGGCCACCGATCCCGGCTTACGCGGGATGACGAAAGGGGGGGCCTATATCGGCGACATTGCGGACACGGCTAAATCGGCGAAACTAATGCCATCGACGATCAACAGAAACTCGGCTGTTCAGCGCTGCCTGTTTGCTCCCCTCCTACCGGGACTGGGGGGCAGGCTTCCTCTATGAGAAATATGATGCGACCGTAGAGGCCGGACTACTGCTGCCGTTACTCATCGCGTACATGCTCGCGTGCTTTGCCACCTACCTCGGATTGCTTTGGCTGGTTGTGAGAAGATTTACCTCTGACGAATAAGCGCCCTTTTCTAACGTCCGCTTCCCACCCCATTGCGGACATAACTTATCTCACCTTCGTCATTCCGCACAATTGCGGCCTTTCCCAATTATCCAAACCCCGTTCGTCCTGAGCCTGTCGAAGGACGCGCGCTGAGCTTGTGGGAGTAACGATCTTGCTCGGCCGTTTGACCGGCGGCCCACCAAACCGTTTACGGCAACCGCCTCCCGCCTAACTTCAGATCTTTCGCGCGTCCTTCGACAGGCTCAGGACGAACGGAATGGGGAAGTTTTCGCGCGGCGGGGAATGACGAAATTCAAGAAGTTGCAGCGCCTGCACATTGCGGACATCAGAAACCCGTGAGATATCCAAGCGATGGAAGCACCTGCTTCAATACTCTCCGTAAGCCTTCAGGGCCGCCGCTGTCATGTCTCGAAGCGTGAGTGCGACTGGTGCTTCAGCTTTGAGGATCGCGTCCATATTGCAGTGTCAGTGCCGTGGCGCGTCGTCAGTGGCGGTGGCATCCGGTACGGAGACGAGGATGACGAGCAGGCATTTGGCCTGGCACAGCCCATAGACGGCGAAAAGCGTACCAATGAACTATTGGATGGGCAAAAGGTCGTGGGAACGGAGGTGGACGAACAAACGTCTGATCTTCGTATAATGTTTGATGGCGGAGCACGCCTCGACTTTTTCAACAACTCGTCCGGCTACGAAGGCTGGCAGGCAATTGTCCCAGTCGGGCGCAAGGAACTCACCATCATCGCACTCGGCGGGGGCGGGTTGGCCAGTTGTTGACGGCGCATACCCTGCCCTGCGGACACACTACACACCTCATCCTTCGTCATTCCCGCGCGGGAATGACGATAAGGGGGGGCGGATATCGACCTATTGGGGACATGGATGCCTTCGCCAATTTCGTCACCCTGAACTTGGTTCAGCGTCCATTTCTCCCCACAGACCACTGCTCCCGGAGGCGCGATGGATGCTGAAACAAGTTCAGCATGACGAGAGTGGCGGTCTCCGCTTCCCACTCCATTGCGGACACAACGCACCTCGTCCTTCGTCATTATCCAAACCCCGTTCGTCCTGAGCCTGTCGAAGGACGCGCGCTGAGCTTGTGGGAGTAACGATCTTGCTCGGCCGGTTGAACGGCGGCCCACCAAACCGTTTACGGTCACCGCCTCCCGCCTAGCTTCAAATCTTTCGCGCGTCCTTCGACAGGCTCAGGACGAACGGATGACGCTGGTTTTCATAGACGGCGAGATTGCCCCACCCTGCCCCTCACCGCGTCCGGTTATAGACGTAGTCCTCGCGCTGGCCGGGATCGACGCGCAGGTTGGGCGAGGTCGGGCCGCGCGCCTTGTTCGCATCGGCATGGGCGGCAAGCGCGGCCTCGTCTTCCCATAGCTCGAGCGTCACGAAGCGATCGGGATCGTCGACGCTCTGGAACAGTTCGAATTGCTCGCAGCCCGGCTCCTGCCGCATTTCGCGGTAGCGTTCGCGCATGAGCGCAGCGAATTCCTCGCTTCTGCCTGGCAGAGTATTCACCGTGATGACCAAACGAACCGACATAAGCGCCCTCCCCTGTTCACTTGAGACGTACCGTATGGCGCAGCATGATGCCCGCGCGAATGCCGGCAGTCCAACACTGACACGTTACCTCGTCACCCTGAACTTGTTTGGCCTTTATCCCCTTCAGATCCGTCTCGTCACTGCGAGGAGGCAAAGCCGACGAAGCAATCCAGGGCGGCTCTGTGGGGCTCTGGATTGCCGCGGGCCTGCGGCCCTCGCAATGACGTTCCCCTATCAATGACGATACTCTTGAGGCGAGCGCCGCCCCGCGCCCCGTAGCGGACCCTGTTTCGACAAGCGCAATTATTAACCAGAATCGCGCTATGCGGCACTATGCCCGACGATAGCGATCAGGTTGAGAATTTCAGGGCGGCCATTCGCCAGCTGGCGGCCGACAGGGCCGAAGCGCAGGTGAAACAGCGGCAGATGGGCCTGGTGCAGAGCAAGGCGCAAAAGTCGAAGTAGTTCCGGCCTCGCGACAATGCTTTTTCTGGTGGTTGCGCTCTGGCCCGCGCGGGGCCAAAGCGCGCCGCGATGCCCTCCGTCCATCCCCTGCGCGCCTTGCTGCTGTTCAATGCCGCCCTCGTGCTCGTGGCCTGCATGGACGTGACGAACAAATATCTCGTCGCCAGCTTCGATGTGCCGTTGCTCGCGGCCTGCCGCTATGCGGGGCATCTGCTACTGATGCTTGCCTTTGTCGCGCCGCGCCACGGGATGGCGATGGTGCAGACGCAGCGGACCGGGCTGGTGTGGATCAGGGCGCTATGCCTGTGCGCGACCACCGCTCTTGGGGTGCTCGCCCTTTCGCGCATGCCGGTGGCGGAAACCTCGGCAATCGTCTTCTTGACGCCGATCCTCATGGCGCTCGCCGCCGGGCCGTTGCTGGGCGAGCGGATCGGATGGAAGGGCTGGGCTGCCGCCATGCTGGGGTTCCTCGGCGTGCTGGTGATCGTGCGGCCCGGCAGCGGGCTCGACAGTGTTGGCGTAGCTTTCGCGCTTGGCTGCGCTCTTGCGGCCACGAGCTACAACCTGCTTTCTCGCCTGCTTGCCCCCACCGAAGGCACGATGGCCATGCTGTTCTATGCCGCATTGGCCGGAACGATTCTCTTCGGCGCGATCACGCCCTGGTTCTGGCCGGAGCGGCCACCGAGCGCATTCGAGGCGCTGCTGCTGGCCAGCCTCGCGATCAACGGCGCGATTGCCCATTTCCTGATCACTGCCGCCTTCCGGGAGGCGCCTGCCTCGCTGCTGGGGCCGGTGAGCTATCTCCAGTTGCTGTGGGTGACGCTGCTCGCATGGATGGTGTTCGGCCAGATCCCCGACGGCGTGAGCATGATCGGCATGGCAATCATCGGTGCCTCCGGTGTGCTGGTGACGTTGAAGTCGCGCCGTCCGCTTGACGAGGTCGCGCGCTGACACGGGTCAGAGCGGCGCAGGCCTACCCGTCGCTCTCCAGCCGCTCGCTCAGCTCGAGCCAGGCCGCTTCGGCTTCTTCTAGCGCGCTCGTCACCTGCGCCCTTTGCGCCAGCAGTTCGCTCATGCTCTTCTGCGCGAGGTGAGCCACGCTGTTGGCTGGCTCATACATCGCCTGGTCGATCTCGGTGCATTGGGCCTGGAGCTTCGCGATGGATTTTTCGGCATTGGCCAGTTCCGCCTTGATGGCGCGGGCTTCGGCGCGCGCCTTGTTGGACTGTTTGCCGCCGGTCTTGCCCTGCTTGGCCGCGCCATCCTTCTTCGGCTGGTTCCGGCCCAGCACGAAGTCGATGTAATCCTCCATGCTGCCGGCATAGTCCTTCGCCGTCCCGTCATCGACCAGCACCAGCCGGTCGGCAGTCAGTTCCACCATGTGGCGATCGTGGCTGATCAGGATCACCGCGCCGGAATAGTCGTTGAGCGCCTGCACCAGCGCCTCGCGCGCATCGACGTCGAGGTGGTTGGTCGGCTCGTCGAGGATCAGCATATGCGGCGCATCGCGGGTGATCAGCGCCAGCGCCAGCCGCGCGCGCTCGCCGCCGGAAAGCTTGCCGACATCGGTGGTGCGCGCGGTTGCCGGAAAAGCCGAACCGCCCCAATTGCGCGCGGATCGCGCCGGGCGTGTGCCCGTCCATCGCGCGGGTCATATGCTCCAGCGGGGTCGCGTCGGTCGCCAGTTCCTCGACCTGGTACTGGGTGAAATAGCCGACTTTCATCTTGCCCGACGCGTTCATCGCGCCTTCCATCGGGGCGAGCTGCGCGGCGAGCAGGCGCGCGAGCGTGGTCTTGCCGTTGCCGTTGCGGCCCAGCAGCGCGATCCGGTCGTCGGGATCGATGCGCAAATTGAGCCGCCGCAGCACCGGCGTGTCGGCGGCATAGCCGACCGCGGCAAGGTCGAGCGAGATCAGCGGCGGGCGCAGTTCGCTGGGATCGGGAAAGTCGAAGCTCAGCGAGGGATCGTCGATCAGCGCCGCGATCGGCTGCATCTTGGCCAGCATCTTGGCGCGCGATTGCGCCTGCTTGGCGGTGGAGGCGCGGGCGCTGTTGCGCGCGACGTAATCCTGCAGCCGCGCGCGCTGCGCATCCTGCGAGGCCTTGGCCGCGGCGAGCTGCGCGGCGCGCTCGGCCCGCTGGCGCTCGAAACTGTCGTAGCCGCCGGGATAGAGCGTCAGCTTGCCGCCCTGCAGGTGCAGGATGTGGTCGACGACATTGTTCAGCAGGTCGCGCTCATGGCTGATCACCACCAGCGTCGCCGGATAGGTCTTGAGGAAGTTCTCCAGCCACAGCGTCGCTTCGAGATCGAGGTGGTTCGAAGGTTCGTCGAGCAGCAGCACGTCGGGTGCGGAAAACAGCAGCGCGGCCAGCGCCACGCGCATCCTCCAGCCGCCGGAGAAGCTGTCGAGCGGCTGGGCCTGCATCTCCTCGTCGAAGCCCAGCCCGGTGAGGATGCGGGCGGCGCGCGACGGGGCGCTATAGGCGTCGATCGCCAGCAGCCGCTCGTGAATGTCGCCCAGCCGGTCCGGATCGGTGCAGGTCTCCGATTCCTCGAGCAGCTGCGCGCGCTCGATATCGGCCGCCAGCACTGCCTCTTCGGGCGTGGTCAGGCCGCTGGGTGCATCCTGCGCGATATAGCCCAGGCGCGTGCGGCGCGGCATCTCGATCTCGCCTTCGTCGGGATCGAGCTGGCCGATCATCACCTTCATCAAGGTGGACTTGCCCGCACCGTTGCGGCCGATCAGCCCGACGCGCCCGCCGGGCGGAATCGCGGCCGTCGCGCGGTCGAGGATGGTCGCGGCCGCCAAGCCGCACCGTAATGCCATTGATTGCCAGCATGGGCGCGCCCCTAGCAGCACATTCGCCCAAGCCCAAGCCACCTTTGGCAAGGAAACGCACTCGCGACGTCTTGGCGACCACGCCGAGGATTAGCGGATCACTGGATCTGGTCGGCCAGTTCCCGCAAGACCTCCACCGCGGCCTTCTTGACGAACCCGACAGTCTCCGACTTGTTCTGGGCCCCCGTAACGACGAGCGTCCGTTCGAGATCCGGATCGCAGATCCGCGAGACCTGGAGATGGCCAGCATTCAAACGCTTGCTGATGAAGCTCGCCTTGATTGCCGAACCCCGGGCAATTGGCGCGGTTATATATCCGGCCCCGGAGTCGAACAGAGATCGCGTGCAGCCGTGAGTGTTGACTTCGGCAACGATGTTGAGCGGTATCCCCCGGCTTTGTGCCAGATCGCCGATCAACGTTCGCGTCATGCTGGGCTTGGATGGCAGCAACAGGGGAATTTCCGCCAGATCGCTAAACAATATTTCCGGCCGGTTCAGGAACTGGTCCCCCTTCAAGCCGACGAGATAGGTATCGAATTTGCAGATGGGCTCGTCGCCGGGCGCAAGATGGGCCCCATTGCGCAAGAACACTCCCACGTCGGTATCGCCATCATCAAGCGCCCTGACAATTTCCTCGCTATAGCCTTCCGTAAACTGCAGGCGGACGTGCGGATAATCCTTCTGCACGGCGCGAAACAGGAACGGCACGAAATCGTTGCACAGCGCATGCGAGATGAAGACTTTGACCTCGCCCGCTGGAGCGGCATCCGGGATGGCGCCGCAGCCAACCATCCGCTCCATCGCGACTATGATGGATTCGATTTCGGGCAGCAACCGCTTGCCCAGATCGGTGGGTTCGAGCCCGCGCCCGTTGCGGTGAAATATCTGCCCGCCGCAGGTCTTCTCGAATGCCGCGAGATACCGGCTGATAAACGATTGCGATTTGTTAAGCCGCAAGCTGGCTTTGCTGACGCTTCCGGCGTTGTAAATTTCTATAACTGTCCTTAGTTGGACTATATCCATTTGCCATCATCCCCCGCGATCCCAATGCGTGCCTTTTTACACTGCATCTGCATAGGACTGCGTCGGTTGATGTTTTACCCGAAGTCCAGTCCTATATACTTCACCATAACCGCAGCCCGGAGGCGAACGGTCATCCCCGTAGGGCATCCTATATAGAATATTTCCGGTCGCAAGACCGGATATAGTCATCTAGTGCCACCTTGCCATAAGTCCGCACAGGCACAAAACGGCGAGCCCATGCACAATCTGGAAACCAGCTTTTCAGGGCATGAAAAATAATCATTCAACAATCGCGCAATATTCTGTGCACTAAAGGTCCGCTGCTGTAGTTTCAGCAGTATTGAGGGCTCTGGGGGTCGGCTTCGAAGCATCTGGATGGGTTTTGGCCTATCTAGCATGCTGATTTCGGATCCGCTCCTTAGCTCATACTAATCTCGTTCGCCGATCGTCAATCGATGCGAGGGCGTACGAATAAGGTTAGTTCGGGTGCAGGTACTGGGAGGGCGGCCATCGGCTGGTGGAAACCTTCCTAAAATTTGGTACCGGTACCAGATGGCGAATGCCGGCAATATAGCTGGTAGCGCCGAACTTGGGATGTTTTGACGGGGAGAAGCTATAATGAAATCCAGGATCACTACGCTACTTAGCCGCGGCTCCGCCGTGGCTTTAGCCATTGCTGCGTTAGTGCCAGCCACACAGGTGCTGGCGCAAGACGAGCAATTGGAAGAAACAGCCGCGGCGCCGGACAGTTCGGTCAACGAATCAATCGTTGTTACCGGCTCGCGCATTGCGCGCTCGACCTTCAGCTCGACAACACCGGTCACGGTGATCGGCGCCGATACGATCGCGGCCCTTGGCCAGGTCAACATCGGTGAAACGCTGCAGATGTTGCCGCAGAACGTTGCGACGGTTTCCGACACCAACGTCGGCCTCACTGCCAACACCACGCAGGTCAACATCGGTGCGCAGATCGCCAACCTTCGCGGCCTCAACCCGCGCAACGGTGTGCGTACGCTGACCCTCGTCGACACACGTCGTCACGTGCCTTCCACCACGGGCGGCGGCGTTGACATGAACTTGATCCCGTCGATCCTCGTGCAGAGCGTCGAAACGGTGACGGGCGGCGCTTCCGCCGCTTACGGTACCGATGCTCTCGTCGGCGTGGTCAACATCATCCTCGACAAGCAGCTTGATGGCATCAAGGCTCAGATCGACTATGGCGAGACCTTCCGCAGCGACGGCGGCAGCCTTCACGCCGCGATTGCTGGCGGAACCGATTTTGCCGGCGGCGCCGGCCATATCGTGGCAGCCCTTGAATATCAGGATTCGGCGGAAATCGGCGACTGCACCTATGTACGGGAATGGTGCGCCCGCTCGCCGGGTACCTTCCTTAACGAACAGTACCGGACAGCCGGTCACCCGAACGACAGTGAACCGCACTACGTTCGCGGTTTCAACAGCGCCTATACCAACTACAACCTGACCGGCGTGCTTCGCGGAACCACGTCGGGCCGTGTCAACGACACGCAATTGCGCAACATCACCTTCACTCCCGACGGCTTGACCGCCATCGATTTCGATGAAGGCGAATATGTTCAGGGTATCGGTTTCGGCCAGCGCATGGGCGGCACTTGCTCGCTCGATTGTTCGCCATGGTCCGAAGTTCAGCTGAAGCCTGAAGTTGAACGCTGGTCCAGCTTCGTGCATGCCGATTGGGAGTTCTCGGATAGCCTCAAGGCTACGCTGGAAGCCTCCTACGCCAAGCGCAAATCGAGCGTTAAGGGGCTTTCGCTCGGACCGTCTTCGGGTCTCCCGATCCGCGCCGACAACGCCTACCTTGCGAACGTGATGTGGACGGATCGCTCAACAGGAAACGTTATTCCGTTCTCCGACCTGATCGATGCCACCCGCACCGGTCCGTTCGGCGTTGGCGGATCGAGCGCCACGGCGACCAACGTGTCGCAGGCCCCGGGCGTCGATAATCTGCCGCTCTTCATTGGCGTTCACGCCCGTGACTGGGAAGGCGCCCGCAACAACACCAAGACCGACCTCGAAACCTATCGGATCATGGCCGGCCTGGAAGGCGAGCTTGACATCTTCGGTGGCTGGAAATGGGACGCCTACTATCAGTACGGCAAGACCAACCAGAACCTGCAGATCGAAGGCAACCGCATCAACGAATATTTCGCCGCGGCAATCGACGCCGTGGACGAAGGCATGATGCGGACCATGCAGCAGGACATCAATGGCAACTGGATCCCAGGCAGCGGCACGCCCAACGGCAACATCGTCTGCCGCGGCACTCTGCTCGGACCGGGGCCGAACCCCGTTGCAACCGCCAATACCGCACAGCCGGCAAGCTGGTACCAGCATTGGAACCTGCCTTATGCCGACGGCTGTAAGCCGCTATAATCTGCTCGCAGCGAATCCCGATCCGGCTGCGGTGGCTTATGCCTATCGGACTGCCCAGGAAGACTTTGAGTACACCCAACATGTGTTCGCGCTGAACTTCGGCGGCAATCTGTTCGATGGTTGGGCCGGTCCCGTCGCTCTGGCATTCGGCGGTGAATACCGTTTCGAAACAGGTTCGGCATTGCACGAACTTTTGGGCGGCGGCATTCAGTTCCCGGTCGATGCTTTCGGCAACGACTATAGCGGCGACCTGAAGATCCTCGAAGGTTACGTAGAAGCAAATGTTCCGCTTCTGCGCGATCTTCCGCTGGTCAAGTACCTCGAGCTGAACGCGGCCTTCCGCCGCACCCAGCAGACGAATACCAGCGGCACGACTGACGAATCGAAGGATCTGGGCTTCAACACCTGGAAGATCTCGGGCGATTGGGAAGTCACCGACTGGCTGCGCTTCCGCGCAACCCGCTCGCGTGACGTTCGCGCCGCCTCCTTCGTCGATCTCTACTACAACCTGGGCAAGACGAACTATGGTCCGCCAACGGGCCGTATCAACAACCCTTGGGCATCCGGCGATATAACGGGCCTCGATGACTTCGTCGAAATCCTCTATCCGCCAAACTTCACGCTTCGGCCCGAAGTGGGCGATACCTTGACTGCCGGTGTCGTAGTGCAGCCAGGTGGCCCATTCGAAGGGCTGCGTGTGTCGGTCGATTACTACAAGATCGAGATCAAGGATGCGATCGTGGTGCTCACCGCCCAGGAAACGGTCAATGCCTGCTATGTCGCAGAATTGGCTTGCGACGCTCTGTTCACCGGCCTGAACGGTGGCGGTCAGTCCTACGCAGAACTGTCCGACGCCCAGAGGCTTGCTCTTGGTGCACTTGCCAAGGCGAACAGCGGTGCGGCTGGTGCAGGCATCGAGTCGATCCGCCGTGGTAATGCCAACGTCGGCAAGTTCACCACCAGCGGTGTGGACGTCGAGGCAATGTATGTCTTGCCGCTCGACAAGCTGAGCGATTCGATGCCGGGTACGGTTACCCTGCGCGGTCTCGCAACGATCACCAACGAGATGAAGGTTGACCTTCTCGGCACTGGCACGACTGAAACCGACTACATCAACCAGACGGGCGGCACCGGCTTCGGCGGCTTCGCTGCTCCGCCGGACTATGTCCTGACCGGTTACCTGACCTACGATGTGGGCGGTTTCTCGATCACGGGTGACGTCAGGTACATTCCGGAAGGTATCTACGATATCCGCCGGTGCGACGTCAGCCGGGGTGAATGCGATATCAACGATGTGAACAGCATCAATGATAACTACATTCCCTCGCAGACCTATGTCGGTCTTTCCACTTCCTACAAGTTCGACCTGTTCGGTTCGAGCAAAGCCGAAGTGTTCCTGTCGATCCGCAACCTGTTCGACAACGATCCGCCGCCCGCAGACAGCAATGCCTCGGGTACCCTTGGCCCCGTTCTGGGTGCCGGTGGTCCGACCAACCCTGTCTATTACGACACGCAGGGTGCACGTTGGCGTACGGGCCTTCGCGTAGAGTTCTAAGCTCTTACGCAAAGGCGAGTAAAATCAGGCCGCGGCGAGAATATTCGCCGCGGCCTTTTTTTGTCTGGCCGCCGCATTGCGGACGAGGGATTGTACCGGCACAACGATCGCCGGTTATCAGGAGAGAAGAATGAACCGCGTCCCCTACCCCGATCCCGCAACACTCTCGGCGGAGAAACGCGCCTATCTCGATAATCCCGAGCTGCGCGTGCTCAACATCGCGCGCATCAGCATGCATGCGCCCGATCCGATCTGGCGGGCGACGGTCGATATGGCGATCGCGGTGGTCACCAACACGCATACGAGCGACCGCCTGCGCGAGATCATCGTCCTGCGCGTCGCGTCGCTATCGAACAGCGAATACGAATTGTTCCATCATCTCTCGATGGGCCGTGCCGTCGGCCTTAGCGACGAGGCGATCGCAGGCCTGCAAAGCGGGGAACTGGCGGGACTTTCTCCGGAAGAGCGCCTCGTGGCGCAGTTCACCACCGAGGTCGTGCGCGACGTTTCGCCCAAGGACGAAACCGTGGCCGCAATGCGCGCGCTTTATTCGGACGAACACATATTCGAGATGCTGGGGATTATCGGCAGCTACATGAACGCCGCGCGCATCGCCGCAGTCGCGCAGATCGAGAATGACGAGATCGCGGTGAAGAACTGGGACGAAGAGCGCGACGTGAAATAGCGGCCCCGCCTCGGCCGATTCACTCTTCCATCACGCGCACGAAAGCCCCGCCCTGGCGGATGACGGCCTCATCGCGCGGGTCGAGCGGGGGCAGCCGGGCCTCCAGCGCATCGCGGTAGGCATCCGCGCTGTCCTGCGGTTCGTATCCGATATGGCCGGCGCCCGAATTGTCCCACCAACTCATGGAATTGCGCGAGACACCGTAGACCACCGTATGGCCGACGACCGGCGCCGTGAGGCAGGCACGCACCAGCCGGGCCAGATCGTCATAGCTGATCCAGGTGGAAAGCATCCTGAGGTCGATCGGCTCGGGAAATGCAGATCCGATGCGCAGGCATGCCGTCTCGATCCCGTAGCGGTCGAAATAGAGCCGGGCGATGTTTTCGCCCCAGGTCTTGGTCAGCCCATAGATGCTGTCGGGCCGCTGCGGATCCCTGGATGAAATCACCTCGTCGGTGCGGTGAAATCCGGTCGCATGGTTGGAAGACGCATAGACGATCCGCCGCACGCCCTGTTTGCGGGCCGCTTCATAGAGATTGTACAGCCCCACCACATTGCCTGCGAGCAAGGCATCCCATTTCTCGGCCATCACTCCGCCAAAATGCACCACCGCATCGACGCCTTCGAGCAAGCCATGCATCGCCTGCTTGTCCTCCAGCGCGGCAATGCACACTTCCTCGTTCTCGGCTGCCGGGCCGCAATCGACCATGTCGGATACCAGCAAGGTCCGGCACAATTCGCGCAGCCGGGGGCGCAGGGACGAACCGAGCGCGCCGGTCGCACCGGTCAGAAGCAGGCGGTTGAAGCGCGGATCGCTCATGACGGGAACGGGCCTCCTGATTGTGTGAGGTAGCTTGCGTCGAGCTTGCGGACGTCGGGGCAGCCCATTGTGGCCAGCGTCAGGTGCATTTCCTGAAGCAGGATGGCGATCATCCGTTCCACTCCTGGGATGCCGTAGGCCGCCACCGCATAGAGCGCCCCGCGGCCGAGGAAGGTGTAGCTCGCCCCCATGCACATCGCCGCAACGATATCGGACCCGCGCATGATGCCGCTGTCGATCATCACCGGGATGCGCCCGGCGACTGCCTTGTGGACCGCGGGGAACATCGCCGCCGGAGCCGGCGCGCGGTCGAACTGGCGCCCGCCGTGATTGGATACGATGATCCCGTCCGCCCCCGCCTGCACCGCCATCGCGGCATCTTCCGGGTGCAGGATACCCTTGAGGACCAGATTGCCTTTCCACTGCTCGCGGATTTCCGCGAGAATCTCCCAGGTCTGCACGGCGAAGGATTGCGTGGCATAGAAGCCGGCAACTTCGATCGGATTTGCGCCCGGCGGCGCATAGGGCTGCCAGTTCTCCAGATAGGGGATGCCGCTGCGCAGATAGGCCAGGAGCCAGGCCGGATGCCGCAGCGCCTCGATCTTCGAGGCCAGCGTCGGCTTGTAGGGCCGGATCCAGCCATTGCGGATATCGCGCTCGCGCTTGGAGTAGATCGGCACGTCCACCGTCACCACCAGCGTTTCCAGCCCCGCATCGGCAACCCGCTTGATCAGGTCGTTGCGGATCGCCGGATCGCGCGGAATATAGAGCTGGTACCACGCCGATGGTGCGACCCGGGCCACGCTCTCGATCGAGCCATTGCTCGCGCCCGCGAGCACGAACGGCAGGTTGGCCTCATGTGCGGCCTGCGCCAGCAGCAGATCGGCGTTCTTGCGGGAGATTGCGGTCATTCCCATGGGCGCAATGCCGAATGGCGCGGCGTAGTTGCGGCCAAACAGTTCGACGCTGCGATTGATCGACGAAACGTCGCGCAGATAGCGCGGCAGGATCTGCAGCGCCTCGTATGACGCGCGATTGCGATCGCAGCAGGTTTCGTCTTCCGCGCCGCCTTCGATATAGTCGAACACCATCCTGGGCAGGTATCGCCGTGCTGCCTCCTTCAGATCGTAGAGGCTGTTTTCCAACTCGACGCGCATTTGCCGCCCCTTACATGTGCGAGAACAGGGTCTTTCCGCTCACCGGAATATCCGCGACCAATACGTTCGGCCCTTCGGTGATGAACAGCCGCTTTCCGTCGGCCCCGCCGAAAGCGCAATTGGTGGTGTGAGTGCCATGCGGCGCACGCACGCGAAGCAACGGTTCGCCTACCGGGCTGAACAGCCAGGCCGAACCCAGCCCCGTGTGGCAAATCACCATGCTGTCATCATCGCCCAGCGCCAGCCCGTCCGGGCCGACGCCGCCGGAGAGGCGGATGAACGCCCCGACCTTGGTCACATGCGTAGCGCTGCCTTCCTTGACCAGCGGCAGCCGCCACACTGCATTGTCCCGCGTGACGGCGAGATAAAGCACTGTCTCCGCCCTGTTGAGCACCAGGCCGTTAGGACTGGGCACATTGTCCATCAGGCATTCCACCTTGCCGTCGGCGCGCAGCCTGAAAACCCTGCCGCTGGGATCATGCTGGCCGGTCTGCCCCTGATCGGTGAAATAGAGGTCGCCATTGGAGGCGAAAGTGAGATCGTTGAGGCCCCTGAAAGGCTGAAGCAATATTCTGTCGAGAACGCTTTCAAGCTTCTTCGTCTTCGGATCGAAAACCATGATCCCGTTCTGCGCATCGGCAATGAACAGGCGGCCATCCTTGTGAAACGCAAGGCCGTTAGGCTGGCCGTCATATTCGATCTCGCAGGTGACCTTCCGATCCGGCGTCACCTTGAACAGGCGGCCCCAGGGAATATCCACCAGCCACAGATTGCCATCGCGGTCGAAAGTGGGGCCTTCGAGGAAGACCGGCGTGGGCGCACCCTGCAGCTGGACGTCGAGCCACCGGTTGCTGCCGGGCTTGTGGAATTCTTCCGGTATGGTGACGAAGATCTCTGCTTCGATCGATGGGGGTGCTGCGTACACAAATAACCTCTTGATCTATTTAAGAAACCCGCCGCCAAATCAGGCCGCGCCGAGGCTCGCCCTGTGTTAGCACCGGACAAAGCGTGAGCATATCTCCGTCCAGCGTAATCTCGCGAACCAGATCCGTGCCGACCTGGTTCTGGAACGTGCTGATTTCGATATGATGCGCGATCACCCCCGGCTCCGGAAAGGAAAAGCGCCCGGCATAGGCATCGAAGGTCCGGGCGGAATCGGCAAGTTCCTCCATCGGGGCGTCGCGCCGGTCACTCACGGACAGCGGCTTCCGGCCAGCAAGAGACACCGCCAGAGAAACACGGCCGCCGACCAGATAATGCAAAAATCCCGTCGCATTCTCTCCGACATAGGGATTGGGCCTGATGTCGCCGTCCCGGTCCTCATAGGCCTCGACAAGTTTCCAGCAGCCGATGATCTCGGACGCGTCCATCGGGCCGCCCCTCACAGCCAGCGGTGCCGCATCGACCACTTCGACCAAGTGTTCAACGCGCAGGCAGCTGCAGGATCTCGCGCGCCTGGGAAGGCGTTGCCAGTTCGCCGCCAAGGTCCTTGATGATGCGCGCGGCCTTCTGGATCAGCGCGGCGTTGCTTGGCGCAAGCACCCCGCGTTCGAGATAGACGGTATCCTCCATCCCGATGCGCGAATGGCCACCGGCAATGAACACCGTCGCGGCCATCTGGAACGATGTGCGCCCAATGCCGAAACCGCCCCAGATGCTGCCCGCGGGCAAGCTGTTGCGCAGGTAATACAGCAGCTCGGGACTGGAGGCCGCGCCATACTTCCCGCCCATGACGAACTGGAAGAGATAGGGCCCGTCGATCAAACCTTCGGCAATCAGATCGTGCGCGAAGGTGACATCGCCCGTATCGAAAATCTCGATCTCTGGCTTCACCCCGGCATCCCGGATGATCTGCGCCATCTCGCGTGCGATCTTCGGGATATTAACGACCACGTTGTTCGCGAAATTCATGCTGCCGATATCGAGACTGCAAATATCGGGCTTGAGCGCCACGACATGCTCGGTCCGGCGCTTTGCCGTGAAGATCTGCGTAGCCGGCCCCGGCACCGCGGGATCATCGTCGCTCGGATCGTAGAAGCAGCCCGGCCCTGCTGTGAGATTGATCAGCATGTCCGTATTGGCGGCGCGGATGCGTTCCACCACGTCGCGGTAATATTCCAGTTCCGTACTCGGTTCGCCCGTCTCGGGATCGCGTACATGGATATGGCACATCGCCGCCCCTGCCTCTGCAGCTTCGAGACAGGAATTCGCGATTTCTTCTGGCGTGACCGGAAGATTGGGGTTCTGCGCCCTCGTGGTCGATCCGCCCGTCACCGAACAGGTAAGAATCCGTGGATCTGCCATGAAGGTCTCGCTCCCTTGCCGAATTGTCGTTTATTGGCCCGTGGTCAGCGATCGGCTTCCCGGCCACCGGGCATCTGTTGCAGGCCTGAAAAGAAGCGCCGCCCCCTATATTGTCAAATCGAAATCCTGACGATCAGCAGGCCTTATGATCATAGCGGGGCCAGCATCACCGCCCTTCAGCCTTGCGAAGAGCGTCCTCTATCTGCCGGTGACGTTCAAGAACCGTCCCGCCCAGTTCAGGATGCGTGAATACGTAAAACTCACGATTATCGATGGCGTCGAGCAAGATTTCAGCGACCCTTTCAGCATCGATCCACCGCAGCTTGCCGCCTTCTTCGCTCGCTTCGAGATCGCTGTCGACCAGCGCACCGCCATCCATGGCCGGCGGGCGGTTGCGCTGGCTCGCCCCCAGATTCGACCGCACGGGGCCGGGGCACAAGACGGTGAGGCCGATATTCGCCTCATCGCCTTGCAGTTCACACTGCAGGGCTTCGGCAAGTGCCACCACCGCAGATTTCGAGACGCTGTAGCCTCCGATCATCGGCGAAGCGTGCAATCCTGCTTCCGATGCGGTGATCACGATATGGCCGCCGCCGGGATTTGCACGCAACAATGGGAGAAACGCTGTCAGCCCATGGATCGTCCCGAAGAAATTGACTCCAAACAGCCATTGCCAGTCCGAGAGCGCCATGTCCTCAACCCTCCCCGTCGACGCGACGCCGGCATTGCTGCAGAAAAGATCGACCCGGCCGAAGCGCCGGAGGACTTCGTCTGCGAGGCTCTGCACGCTTTCGGCAGAGCTCGCGTCCATGCTGATCGCCACAGCGCCAATCTCGCCCGCGGTCTGGTTCAGCGCGCCGGCTTCAATATCGGCGATGACGACTGTCGCGCCTTTGGCAATCAACCGGCTGGCAATCGCCTTGCCGATACCCGACGCTCCGCCGGTTACGACAGCAATCTTTCCATCAAGCTGCTCGGAGAACTTCATTCTTCGCTCTCCGGCTACTTGTCGAACCTTTCCAGGACCTTGCCGGCCCAGCCCATGATGGATTTTTCCGCGATCTTCCATTCGCCGCCAACCTTGGCCACCACATCGCGCACATGGCCGCACCAATGGAGATGGGGCGGTTCCGGCGGGTGGTTGATGGTCGCCCAGGCATAGCTGCGGACCTCCCAATGATCGGCGCGTCCTTTCGGGTCGGGTTCGAAGATCAATTGATCCATCTGGTGCTGGTGACCGGGAAAGTCCGGCCGATCGTGAAATTTCAGAACCAGCTTGCGGATCTCGTCACGCCCCTTGCGCACTTCCAGTTCACCGCTGGACGTTTCTTCGGTTGCTTCGGCATCTTCGGTGAAGAGCGCGCAATAGCCATCTGTATCGCCCGTATCGAGCGCCCAGCTGTAGCGGGCGTAAAGTTCCCTTATCGCAAGTTCGTCTTCCACCGGTGGTCGAGGCATTCCGTTTTCTCCCAGTCATTGTCCATATCGAGGCGCGCGGCCTCGCTGGACAGGCATTTGAACAATCAATAGCTTCACCCGTGAAAGCGAGAAACGCAAGCGCGGCGGCACGAAACACGGGAGTGGATGATGAGCATTCGAAGAAATCTGCATCGCGGCGTTGCCACCCTGGCGCTGTGCGGGGGCCTGGCCCTGGCGAACCCCGCAATGGCGAAGGACTGCGGCGATCTGGCCGCGATGGCCTTGCAAGGCGGCAAGGTGACTTCGGCCGAGTTCGTTCCAGCGGGCAAGTTCAAATCGCCCGAGCCCGAAGGCGCCGGTCCGCCAGCCGTGGTCCCCTATGCGGCCCTGCCCGCCTTCTGCCGGGTCCAGGCAACGATGGCTCCGACGGCGGACTCCCATATCAAGGTGGAAGTCTGGCTTCCGGCGAGCGGTTGGAACGGCAAGCTGGTAGGAATCGGCAATGGCGTCTGGGCAGGCCAGTTGAGCTACACCCAGCTTACCGAACCGCTTGCGCGGGGATATGCCGCAGTTTCCACCGATACTGGCCATGGCGGCAATCCATTGAGCGCCGCATGGGCGGCTGGGCATCCGGAAAAAATGGCCGATTTCGGCTACCGCGCCGTCCATGAGATGACGCTGGCTGCGAAGACCGCGATCAAGGCCTATTACGGCAAGGCGCCCGATCTCTCCTTGTGGCATTCCTGTTCCACCGGAGGGCGGCAAGGCCTGATGTCGGCCTATCGCTATCCGGAGGATTACGACATCATCTCCTCGCTGGCGCCGGCCAATCCGATGACGGATTTGATGACTGCGAGCCTGTGGACCGGCTATCAATTCATGCGCTCGCCCGAGCTGGCCATGTCGATGCCGAAACTCGCCGCCGTGCACCGGGCGGTGCTGAGGCAATGCGACGCCAAGGATGGTCTCAAGGACGGGATCGTCGGCGATCCGCGCAGCTGCCACTTCGATCCGTCAGTCCTGCAGTGCAAATCCGGCGATGCGCAAGATTGTCTCACACCCGCTCAGGTCGAAGGCATGCGCAAGGTCTATGACGGTGTGCGTGATCCGCGCACAGGCGCTCAAATCCTGGCGGGCTTCGCTCCCGGCAGCGAAATGCAGTTGGCCGCAAGCGTGCTTGGTCCGGAGCCCTTCGGTGCAGCGACCAGCTATATGCGCGACCTTGTCTTTGGCGATCCCAGGTGGAACTTTCGCAATTTCGATTTCGGCGAAGATGCGCGATTGGCACGCGTCTTTGGCCAGCAGCAACTCGATGTCCCTCCGGACGGGTTAAAGCCGTTCTTTGCGCGGGGAGGCAAGCTTCTGCTCGGCCACGGCTGGACCGATGGGGTGATACCCGCGAGCAACACGGTGCATTTCTATACCCGGCTGATCGGATCCATCCCACCACTCGAGGCACAGCGCCAGTTGCGGCTGTTCATGGTCCCCGGGATGGACCACTGCGCGGGCGGCGAAGGCGCATGGCTGTACGACCGCCTGCAGATCATGGAAGAATGGGCCACCAAGGGGACCGCGCCGGAACGCATAATCGCGAGCCGCCCGCCTTTTGCGATGCCGGGAGCTCCCGCTTTGCCGCCCATCTCCCGCCCGATCTGCGCCTATCCCAAGATCGCGCGCTACGATGGGCACGGCGCACCGGACAAGGCCGCCAGCTTCAACTGCGTGGAAGTCCGCTGAGCGGGGAAAGTGCGACCTTGGCCCCGGCCAGGCAGGTTCAGACCTTGTCGTAGTGAAAGGGCGCAATCACCGGCTCGGGATAGGCTTCATAATTCACCGTCGGCGGCGAATCCGGCTGGAGGCCGTCGATCGAGCGCAGCAGCTTTACGCCGCCTTTGTGCCAGCCCTGTTCGTATTCCGTGTAGATGTTCATATAGCCGTGGAGCAGGGAAATCCGCCACTCTCCGTCCACACGCCGGTATTCGTTCTCATAGGTTGCTTCGCCCCAGCGCGCTTCCGCACCCAGGGCGCCGACCATCATGAAACTGCGCCAGCGGCCCTTGGCCGAACCTGCCTGGCTGTCGATGTGGATCACCGGCTGCAGCTGCATGTGATTGTAGAGCACGCCGCGGCCATAGGGCGGCAGGTGATGCAGATAGGCCCGCACCCGCTCGCGCCCGAGATAGACGCCCCGCCCCGCCAGTTCCAGCGAACCGTCCTCTGCAAACAGCTCCGCGGCATCGTCCCACCGGCCTTTGTCGACATAGTAGCCGTAGGCCGCCTGCAAGTTGCAGATCTCTTGATAATCGGAAGCCTTGCGAGCGGCCGCGGCCGTTTCCGCCAATTCCGCTCGCAGCTGGGCCAACTCCGCGCGCAGTGCTGCAATTTCGTTGCTCATGTTCGTCTAGTCGTCCTCTCCAGCCAGTAAGCTGGCCATGAATGCACCGGCTTGCCTGCGCGCGCATGCATTTTCTGCCGCCCGATTGCTGGGGGCTGACCACGGCGCACAAAAAAGTGGCCGGCTCTCGCGGGGGAGAGCCGGCCAGTCGGGAGGAAATCTATGTGAGTTAGGAAATTAGAACTTCACGCGTACGCCGCCTCTCCAGCGCATTCCGAACGTATCGAAATAAATCGGATTGGTCGGGTAAGCCGTTGCGCCGGCAGAGACGCCGCCGCCAGGTGCGATCGGAGGATCCTTGTCGAACAGGTTCTCGATCGTGCCGAAGAGTTCGATGGAATCGTCCCCTCCGCTGCCGACCGGCAGTTCATAGGACATCGCCAGATTGACATAGGTGGCCGAGTCAACTTCGTTGAAGTTGTAGTTGCCCTCCAGTGCAGGATCGGCACCGAATTCTCGCGTTGCATCGAGGATACCCGAGCCAATGTGGCGGATCGAGACCGTCGCATTGAAGCGCTCGTCATTATATCCCACCAGCGCATTCCAGGTCCATTCCGGCTTCGGATAGAAATCCCCGCCATCGACCATCGGGCCGGATTGGCCGGCATATTCGGTGGCAGCGCCGCCCGGAGCAGGCTGTACTTGGAAGTCATACTGATAGTTCAGCAGGAACCGGAAATCGAGACTGCCCGGAGCGTTGGCGAACACATCCATCAGCGGAAGGCGGTAGGACGCCTCGAAATCCACGCCGCGGACGGCAAGCCCGGCGATGTTGGACTGGCCGGAGTCGACCCGAACGATCTGGTCGCCCGAATAGGTGATCCGGTCGCACAGGATATCGTATTGATCGCAATAGTCGACGATGACCTGGCCTCCGGCGAGGTTGGCGATCGCGTCCTTGATCTTGATCTGATACCAGTCCGCCGAAAGCTGGAACCCACGGAACGGCGAGATTACGACGCCGGCAGTGGTGGTATCCGCGATCTCCGGACGCAGCAGGAAGCTGCCGCCCGTGCCGATTGCAGCGGCGTCCGTAGCACCTGTAGCCGGGTTAACGACGCGGCCCTGCGAAGTGCCGGCTTCCGTGTCCGCCGAGCGGCGGAACAATTCGCGGAAACCAGCCGCACGGATATCGCGTGACTGGGTGGCACGCAGCCGCAACTGGTCAACGACGTCATAAATGCCGCCGACTTTCCAGCTCCAGGCATTCACCGTCTTGCTCTGGTCGGTATAGGTGTTGGTGGCCTTGTTCTGCGAATAACGCACGGCACCGTTCAGTTCGAAGAACTTGCCCAGAGCCAAGTCCGCAAACACCGGCACATTGGCTTCGAAGAAGCCTTCGAGGACCTGGATCTTGCCGCCGTAATCGAGGCCGAACGAGAAGGCGTAATCGGCAGGGTTAACGTCGCCATGGGTGATCTCACCCAATTCGTCACGGAATTCGAAACCCGCTGCTACGCCCACCGGGCCGGCGCCGAAGCCTTCGTAGAGGTCACCCTGCACGAAGCCGGCAACCACATGCTGACGGTAATCGAAGAATTCCTGAACGGGCCGCCAGGCAAAGTCGATCCCCGCTTGCGTGAGATTGCCCTGGCCGAACAGGTTCACTGGTACGCAATCTTCATACAAAGCCATCAGCTCTGCCTTGTATTCGGCTGAGAAGCTGGTGAATGGATCGAGGTTCAGCGGGCGGCAGATGACATTGCCGGGATTGTCCGGATCTTCGATTACGTCCGTTGCCATGCGCAGCGCGGCATTGTGACGCGAATAGCGAACTTCGGATTCCCGCTTGTTCTTGCCGTACTGGTAATAAAGATCCCAGGTCCAGTTGGAGAAGAAATCTCCCTTGAAGCCGACCAGCGCGCGGAAGGCTTCCGCCTCCACCGAGAGAAGGTTGTTCAACTCTTCGTCAACGTCCTTGCCGAAGCTGAACGGCTGGCCATCAAGCAGTTCCACGAGCTCGTCCGGCAGATAGGGATTGTCCGGATAGATGATCATGGTCGAACGGTTTGCCGCGGTCAGCGTCCGGCTGTTGGCCGTGCGCTTTCCGTAAGTCGCCTCGCCGTAAACAGTCAGTGCGTCGGTCAGCTCGTAATTCGCCGAAGCATAGGTGGTGTAACGCTCAACGGGGGTCTGGATGTACTGATCGGAATAAGCCGAGTCATTGTCGCCGCCGAGGGAGAGACCACCGACGTGGACTGGCGCAAATGTGCCCGGATCGTAATCCCTGATGCCCTGGCCATCCGGAGTGAACTCCTTGTCGACTGCCGCAAGCGATGGAGTGAATGCGGTAAAATATCCGTCGTAGGTCGTAGCGGTTGCCGGGTTGGCGCCTACACTGCGGGCCAGATTTCGGACCGTGCCGTAGACGGAGTTATAGACCAGGCCACCGTCCCTGCCGATGATGTAACGCGGCAATCCGAATGTAGGCGAACCTGGGACATTGTAGCCCCCGCGAACACCAGCCGTATAGGCGGCTGCATTGCTCAAGCTGCCGTCGTTGACCGTTCCCGATACGATGATGTTGTTGTTTTCGACAATCGTCCAGCCTTCGCCGCACCATTCGCGGGATTCGGCGCAGTGATCGATGCCGTCGTTCTTCTGATACTCGCCGCCGATCATGAAATGGCCGCGACTTCCGAGATCCGTGCCCCAGGCCGCCGCTCCGTGGAAGGAACCGCCGTCGCCGCGACCCGTCTGACCGTAGTCGACCTGGCCCTTGAAGCCGTTGAGCTTGTCATCAAGGATGATGTTCACGACGCCCGCGACAGCATCCGTGCCATACGCGGCCGAAGCGCCGCCGGTGACGGTTTCTACTCGGCCGATCATCAGCGACGGAATGAGATTGAGATCGACCTGGCCGCCCACTGAAGTCGGAACGAAGCGGCGTCCGTTCACCAGCGTCAATGTACGGGTGCCGTAGGTCGGGTTCAAACCGCGAAGGTTCGCGAACGATGCGCCTGCTTCGGGAATAAGTCCGGCCCCGGAAGTGGCGTCGGACTGGGATGCGACGTTCTGCGGGATCAGGCGGATGATATCCGCTGCATTGGTCTGGCCCAGATCTTCAATCAGTTCGGAATTGACCACGGTGACAGGTACTGGCGAGTCAAAACCATTACGCTGGATGCGCGAGCCGGTGACCACAATTGGTTGACCTTCGGCTGCAGTCGCGCCCTCTTCCTGCGCAAAGCCAGCCGTCGGCAATGCCAGGCCGGCCAACGCCGTCCCACAAACGAATAACGCCCTTTTCGATGAAAACTTCATATCCACTCCCCATGCCCTGCCTGCAGTTCGCGCAGGCTGGTGTGCAGGGTTAGATGCGTGGACCGGGCCCAATACGCCTGAGCCGCGAAATTTTTTTGCAGGTCGCTTGCTGCCGCTAAGGTGAGGACTTAGAATCTGAGCCGCAGGCCCGCCTTCCAGCGCATCCCGAAAGTATCGAAGAACACGGGATTTGTCGGGTATGCAGTAGCACCTGAAGAGACCCCACCGCCGGGTGCAATCGGGGGCTCTTTGTCGAAGAGATTCTCGATCGCTCCGAATATTTCGGCGCGCTGGCCGTCGTCACTGCCCAGCGGTATAGCGTGCGACATGGCAAGGTTGACATAGGTTGCGGCGTCAACGCGATTGGTGCTCACGCTCAACTCTTTGGTTGGATCGTAGCCGGGGTCTTCGGGCCCAGTCCAATCGGCATTGAGTTTCCCTTCGCCGATATGGCGCAGGGTGACCGTGACATTGAACGGTCCCGTGTCGTAGGCGGCCAGCAGATTCCACATCCATTTTGGAGTGGGATGAAAATCCCCTCCATCCACAATCGGGCCCGACTGCCCGGCATAGTCGACGGTCGGAAGGCCGGGGCCCTGTGTCACCTTGAAATCATATTGGTGATTGAGAAGCAGCCGGAGGTTCAAGCTGCCATCAACTGCTGACCATACCTCTGCCAGCGGCAGGCGATAGGATGCTTCGAAATCGAAGCCGCGGATTTCGATCCGTCCGACGTTGGCCTGCCCTGCATCGACCCGGATGATGTCAGTCGGAGATGCGAAACTGATACGGTCGCAAAGCACGTCGAAATTCAGGCACAAATCGGTCACGCGCTGACCGTTCAGGTTCGCGATCGCATCCTTCAATCTGATCTGATACCAGTCGAGCGACATCTTGAAGCCCGGCAGCAAAATCGGCGTCACCAAGGCGCCGAATGTGGTTGTGTCTGCCTTTTCGGGCGTGAGGCCGAAATTGCCGCCATTGTAGATCGGGGTGGAATCAACCTGGTTGGGCCCGGGAATGTTCCAATTGTTCACCCGCGCCTGCGCCGTTCCTTCGTCAGTGGGTGCAGCCTTGCGAAACAGCTCCCTGAAGCCGGCCGCGCGTATGTCGCGCGATTGCGTGGCACGTAGCCGCACATCGCCCGTGATTTCGTAAACCCCGCCAATTTTCCAGCTGACGGAGTCCACTGTCCTCGATTGGTCGGTGAAAGTGTCCGTGCTCTTGTTGCTGGTATAACGGACGGCGCCATTCAATTCGAGAAATTTGCCGATCGCGGAATCCTGGATGACCGGCACGTTGGTTTCGAAGAAGCCCTCGAACACTCTGACCGCGCCCGCATAGTCGAGCCCGAATGAAAAGGCGTAAGCATTCGCATTGACACCGCCATGAGTGACTTCGCCGCCCTCATCGCGAAACTCCAGTCCCGCGGTCAAACCAATGGGCCCAGCCCCAAGCCCATCCCGGATCGAGCCTTGGACGCTTGCGGCCAGCACGTGCTGGTCGTAGTCGAAATCCTCAGCCACTTTGCGCCATGCAAAGTCGATTGCGGCCGGGTCCATATTGCCCTGCCCGAACAGATTGAGCGGCACGCAATCCTCATAGAGTGCCGTCAGCTCAGCTCGGTATTCCGCCGTGAATTGCCCCATCAGCTCCGGTGAAAGCGGGCGGCAAATGATCCGGCTGGGATTCTCGGGATCCCTGATGGCATCGATCGCCATCGCAAAAGCATCGTTGTGCCGGGAGTATCGGACTGACGAATCCCGCCGATTGATCCCATATTGGTAATAGGCATCCCAGCTCCAATCGGAAAAGAACTCACCGCTGAAGCCGAGCAGTCCTCGAAAGACCTGAGCGTCTACCTCAACCAAATTGTCCAGCTCGCCATCGACATCCTTTCCCAGGCTGAAGGCAGCTCCGTCCAGCAGTTCCACGAGCTCCGGGGGGAGGAATGCATTGTCGGCCTTGATCGCCATGGTCGAACGTGTCGCCGCAGTCAGAGATTGGCTTTGGGACGACCTTTCCGCAAAGGTCAGTTCGGTAAAGACCTTCAGGCTTTCGGTCAGGTCATATTCGGCTGCGGCATATGTGGTGTAGCGCTCTTGCGGGGTTTGTATGCGCTGGTCGGCATAGGCCGAGGAATTGTCGCCACCCTGCGCGAGGCCGCCTACGAGTGCCGGAGCAAACTGACCCGGATCGTAATCGATGATCTCCAGGACCATCCACCGTGAATACCTTGTCGATCGCGGCAATCGGCGGATTGATATCCGGGTAATTGGCATTGAATGCCCTGGTGCTGCTGCGGCCCTTTTCGACGAAGTTCCTTATCGCCCCATAAGGCGAGTTGTAGACCAGCCCGCCGCCGGGCCCAACTATGTACTGAGGCAGGCCATATCCCGACGAGCCAGGCACATTGTAGCCGGAGACATTCCCCGGCACGTTGAGCTGGCCAGGCTCGATCGTCGCTTCGTTGCCGAACACCGTCCAGCCTTCCGCGCACCAACTGCGAGTTTCGGCGCAGCGGTCAATGCCGTTATTCCGCTGATATTCGCCGCCGATCATGAAATGGCCGCGGCCATCCTTGAAGTTGAGGCCGTAGGCGGCAGCGCCATAAACAGACTTGCCGTCCCCCCGGCCGGTCTGGCCAAAATCGAACTGGCCTTTGAACCCTTCAAACTGATTGTCGAGGATGATGTTGACCGCGCCGGCCACAGCATCCGACCCGTAAGCTGCCGATGCGCCGCCCGTTACGGCCTCGACCCTGCCAATGAGAACCGACGGAATGAGGTTGAGGTCGACTTGCCCGCCATCCGATGTCGGCACGAACCTGCGGTTGTTCACCAGCGTAAGCGTTCGTGTCCCGAAGGTCGGGTTGAGGCCGCGTAGATTGGCGTAGGCTGCGCCGATATCGGCCGAGAACCGCAGGCCTGAAGTCGCGTCGGTTTGGGTGGCGATATTCTGCGGTATCAACTGCACGATCTGCGCGGCATTGTTGAACCCCAGATCCTCGCTCAGACCTGAAATCGATGATCGTTCCCGGAACCGGCGTATCGATTTCGTCCTTCTTGATGCGCGAACCAGTGACGAGGATATAGCCCGTGCCGACCTGGGTGGCGGAATTGGCACGCCATCCTCCCCAGCGCGATAGGGCAGAACTTTGGCCGGAGCCTCCTTGATCCGCATCTTGCGCCTCCGGGCTTCTCGCGGTGCGGTTGCGCTCCCTGCTCGCGGCGGGCGGAACGCTGAGCGTGATCGTATTGCCTGCATCCGAAACTATCTGGATGCCGGTGCCTCGCAGCATGGCACGCAATGCGTCGCGAATGTCGAGCCGCCCCTTGATGCCATTCGTGCGCAGATTGCGAAGCCTGCTCCCTGGCGCCACGATCTGAATGCCTGCCTGCCGGGCGAAAACCAGGATCGCACGATTGGCGGACTGGGCCGGCACATTGAAGCTACGTTCCTGCGCCTGCGCCGTTTGCGGTGCGCAGATCGTCGCCAAAGCGAGACCGCAGAAAAGAAATGCCGCCCTTGGCAAGGTTAAAGAGACTCCTCCACACCACTCACTAATGTTCTGATCTCGCTCAGCTTCAAGCCTACGCGGGCCGCATCAGCGTTCGAGCGCTATACCCTCCGGGGTCGGCCGAGCACGCAAATTCAGGCCTAAAGCCACCGCGCGGGCAAACCCTTCAGGATCATTTGAAGCAAATCGGCCGGTTACGGTCTCTGCCGCCACCGCCGGATCCGCGATCGATATCGTCCGTTCGCTGTAGCGTGCAAATTCCTGGACCGCCTGAGTCAGCCGCGTATCTTCGAAAGACAGCATGCCCTGTTGCCACGCCAATTCCCGCTCGATCGTCTCGGGAGCGAGATTGCGTTCGATGATCGCACCGTTCGGCGAAAGGGTGGCTCGCATGTTCTGGCTTAGCAAATGTGTTTGGCCAGCCGCGAATGTTTTGCGCGCGACTTGGACCGACCCTTCGCAAACCTTGATCTCGACCGGCTGATCCTCGAAGCGGCAGACTACGAACTTGGCGGACTTCGCCATCAGCGACGTGTCTCCGGCATCGACCTCGAGCTGGGCAATGCCCCCGCCCGCAGCATGAAACAGCGCCTCGCCGTGATCCAGCCGGACGATCTGCAAACCCCTGTCCTGTGAGACCGCGATCCTGGATAGGGTGTTAAGCGTCACGGAAGAACCGTCATCCAACGGGATGAGACGACTTTCGCCTCGGCCGGTCTCGAAGATTCTGGCCGATGCGGGCTTCGCCGGAATGTACAGTGCGATCGCTACCGACGCAGCGACAGCCGATGTTCCAATCAGCATGCGGCGCCGGGTTAAAATAGCCGGCGCGGGTTCGGGCCCTGCGATCGGCTCGATAGTCGGGGCTCGCTCGTCCTCCAATGCGTAGGCTTCCGGCTCAAATCCCGCACCAAGCGCCTTTGCGCGCTTGGCGTGGATCAAAACCGCCTGGGCACGCGCAAATGCGCCCACCCGGCGAACATCGCCTTGAAGCCAGGCGTCTAGCTCCACTTGCTCCTCCCGGCTGAGAGCAGCATCGTCGATCCGCAAGACCCATTCGGCTGCGGTTTCATCGATCTCGGCGCTGGTCTCTCGTTCCGGCATTGAGAGGCTTGTCGTCCTTTGTGGCTTGACCAATAGATGCTTGGGAGGCGTCGGTTCCGCCTCGACCCAGATCACGAATGAACGCGGACAGGCTTTTCGCAAGGCTTTTCTGCACCGCATTCGCCGTCATGCCCAAGCGCTCGGCGATTTCCCGATGGGACAGTTCGTGGACCAGCCGTAGCGTCATGGCGCTGCGGCTTTGTGTCGGAAGCTCGGAAATGAGTTTCGCCAGCAAATGCAGCTGCTGGCTGTCCGAAGCCTGCACATCGGGCCCCGGCTCATCGGAAGCGACCGAAAGCCGCTCGATCTGCTCCACTGCCTGGATCGACACCACGCGGGAACGGCGAACGTGCATCAATATGATCGATCGAGCGACCTGGAAGAAATAGGCCCTGGGGTTCTGGATGTCATCGACCGCCTCCAGCGTTGCCAGCTTGGCATAAGCTTCCTGAATGACGTCATTGACGTCCATGTCATGGGGAACGCGCCAGCGCGCGAGCTGCAGGCGCAACGCCGGCTCGTGCGGGAGTATGTGCCTGCTCAACCAAGCAGCGCGGCTTTCCGGTGGATCGAACCTCTCTGGCACGAACAGTCCTACTCCCCAGCAGACGAGCTGCATTTTTATCTTGTTCTTTTGATTTCATCCAAGCCGCGAGGCAAGAATGCTTCACGTGTGAATATCTTTGCGCTGCAAATGAGTCAATGAAGGCTGCGGAAAGCCGGATTGCTACGCCTCAACCGAGCGACGAAGCCGCAGCACGCGCCAGAATTGCGCGGGCGCGAATTCGAACCGGCTCATCCACCATCATGCCGTCTACGGCCACAGCACCGTCGCCGCTTGCGATAATGCGCCGCGCCCAATCGATCTCTTCCAGGCTCGGTCGGAAAGCATCCAGCACAGGCCCAACCTGGCTGGGATGAACCAGAAGCTTGCCTCCAAAACCCTGCGAGCAGGCCGCACGCGCATCTTCCCGGGCAATTTCCGGAGACGTGAGGTCCGTGGTCACACCATCGAGCGGCGCGGGCAATTGTCCCAACCGGGACGCGAGAACCAGTTCGCTGCGCGCGGCGTAAAGCATCTCGCGCGTATGATCGCAGCCGATGTCCGCCGCATAGTCGACCGAACCGAACGCCAGTCGGACAGCAAAGCCGGATTGCGCTATCGAACGGGCCTCCGCCAGGCCGACAGCGCTCTCCACCATGGCTATGACCGGCGCGAGCCTGTGCAGGCGGGCAATGTCCGCTATTCGCTCCGCCTTGGGCAGCATTATCGCGGCGATTTCCACGTCCACCAATGCAGCGCAGTCGCTTTCATGCCAGGGAGTGCCCACGCCGTTGATGCGGACAATCAGCGGCTTGCCGAGAACTCAGGCCGCGAAGATTGGCTCTCGCTTCCTCCTTGGCATCTGCGGGCACCGCATCTTCAAGATCGATGACCACTGCGTCCGCACCGCTTGCCGCAGCTTTGGCGAAGCGCTCAGGCCGATTAGCCGGCACGAACAACGGAGCGATGAGCGGTGCAACCACGCTCATTGCCAATGTGCTTCCGCCTGCATCGCGGCAGGGCCGCCCGCACGCGCAGTCCACAGGCGCAACGTGCCGTCAGTCAGAGATCCGGCATGCAGTTCCATCTCTTCGCCGTCGAACAAGGTCGAAAGGCTCCGGAAGCTGAAGCGGCTGGGCGGACTCCCTCCGACCCGTGCCGCCAGCTGGAGTAACAGCGTGGCCTGAAGCGGGCCGTGCACGACGAGACCGGGGTAGCCTTCAACCCCTGTCGCATAAGGCGCATCATAGTGGATGCGGTGTCCGTTGAACGTCAGCGCGGAATAGCGGAACAGCAAAGTGGGAGTGGGCATTACGGCCTCTACGACGTTGCCTGTCGGTGCAGCGGGGGCAGCCGGAGCTGGGGCAGCTTGCAAGTCACGATAGACCAGCGTCTGCCTATCTTCGACCCGCAGCACACCGCCGACTGTGAAGGCATGGTCCACAGTGACAAAACACAAAGTACCGCTCCGCCCTTCCTTGATCGCAATTTCGGCAATTCTGGATCGCCGCTGGACAAGATCGCCAACCTTCAAGTCGCCGTGAAAAACCATGGCGCTGCCTGCCCACATGCGGCGCTGCAGCGGCACGGGAGGAAGGAAGCCGCCGCGCGCCGGGTGGCCGTCTTCACCCAGTGCATCCATTGGCGCAGCAGGCTGGCAAAGGCAGAAATGCATCAGCCGCGGTGCGGCTTCACCGATCTTGGGTGTGTCGCCGGGGCAGGACAGCGTAGCATGGAAGCGCTCCGCCAGGCTGGCGGTCAGCACTTCATCGGCAATCTCCTCTCTCCCCTCCCAGCTGCGCAAATGAGCGAGGTCGAGATTGGCGTTCATGCAGGCATATTTCCGGCTGGCGATCGCGGCGCCTTCGGCCAGCGCGGCGAGCTTGGCCCAGACGATTTCGGGATCGAGATTGCCGCTGCCGGCGTGGACCGAGAAGCCGCAATCGACCCCTGCCATCACCCGCTCGCGCCCGAGCAGGTCGGCATAGCGCCCGATGCGCTGCGCGATCAGTTCGGGGTGCTCGATATAGGGCGATTGCGGTTCGATCATGCCGGGGCACAGCACCTTGCCTTCGGGCAGGGCATGCTCCTCGAAGAAGGCGAATTCATGCGCGTGGCGCGGGTTGGCGCCTTCGATCAGCACGGTCTGCGGCTTTGCCTGCCAGACGATGTCGGCAATCTCGGCCAGCGGCACGTCGCAGTGATGCGGGCCGGGGTAATTGCCCCAGCACAGGTGCATCCGCAGCTGTTCCGCCGGGATGTTGCGCAGCGCATGGTTGAGCGCCGCGACGTTCATGCGCGATGCGCTTGCGGAACTCCTCCAGCGAGAGGTGCGTGAACTGCACGTGGCGGCCCATCGCCAGGTCCGGGCAATCGAGCTGCAGGGTGATCCCGGCTCGGCGATGGTTTCGTATTCGTGGCGCAGCGCCTCGGCGATCGCGAAGACGTATTCCTCGTCGTCCTTGTAGAAGCTGGTTGGGGAAGAACAGCGCGGTCACGCCGGGCGAGGCGGCGGACATGAAGGTCTCGCTGCCCTTCCGCCAGCCGCTTCAGCCGCTCGGCATCGATCCGCGGCGCTTCCATGTCGTTCACCGTGATCTCGGACGTGCAGGCGGGCGCGGAACGCCTGGCGCGGCCCGTGTCGCCGAACACCTTCGCCTTGGCGCCGGGGAAATCCTCCAGGTCCTGGAACTCGTACTGCCCGCCTCGCCGCCGAAGCCCGATCAGGCGGTGCTTGATATAGGTCGCGTAGCTCGGCTTCGACATCTCGCCGTCGCCGATCACGGTGATCCCGGCCTCCACCTGGCGCGCGATCACTTGGCGGTGGCGCATCCTCGATCGCCGCGTCCAGCGTCACCCGCTCGACCGCCTCGCCGCCTTCGCGCGCGAACATCAGCGTCCAGCAGCTCTTCCGGGCGCGGCAGGCTTCCCGTATGCGTCGTTGCAAAGCCGCTCATGAAAGCTCTGCGCGTACGATCGCTCGCACCTTCGACCATCGCCGCCATCTTCGCATTCGCCACTTCGCGTGGGAGATATTTGAGCCCGCAGTCCGGCGCGACGACGATCTTTTCGGCCGGCGACATGCGGCAATGCATTCCGGATCCGCTGGGCGACCAGCTCCGGCGCTTCGACCGCGTGAGTCGACAGATCGAGCACGCCGAGGATGATCGTCTTGCCGGGCAGGGTCTCCAGGATCTTGCAATCGAGATTGGACTGAGCGGTTTCGAGCGAGATCTGGTCGAGCGCGGTCGCGGCCAGTTCGGGCAGGAAATTATAGCCCTTCCGGACGCTCATGGATGAGCGCGGCATAGCCGAAGCAGATATGCAGCGCGGTGGTGCCCTCGACCCCTTCCAGCGCCCGGGCCAGCGCCTTCAGCCCGAATGCGCGTGCCGCATCGGGCCGCGCCTGCATATAAGGCTCGTCCAGCTGGACGACATCCACCCCGGCTGCGAACAGATCCTTGATTTCCTCGTTCACTGCCGCGGCATAAGCGAGGGCGAGCGCTTCGGGATCGCCGTAGAAATCGTCCTGCGCCTGCTGGGCCATGGTGAAAGGGCCCGGCACCGTGATCTTGGTCATCCGGTCCGTATGGGCGCGCAGGAAAGCCACATCGCGCACCTGCACCGGATGGCGGCGGCTGATTTCTCCGACCACGCGCGGCACCGGCACCGGCTCGCCCGCTGCGGTCGAGCGCGGTGCCGTGATTGTCGACATCGACGCCGTCAAGCGCAGTGGCGAAGCGGTTGGAATAGCTTTCGCGCCGCACCTCGCCATCGGTGATGATGTCGATCCCGGCGTCCTCCTGCTCGCGAATGGCGATCAGCGTGGCATCGTCCCACGCCTGCTCGAGGAATTGCTCGTCGACGCGCCACAGCTCCTTCGCGCGGGTGCGCGGCGGGAAGCGCCCGGCCAGCTTGGCACGGTCGATCAGCCAATCCGGCTGCGAGTGAGAGCCGACCAGCGAGGTCGGCAGCAGGATGGCGCCGCTCATGCGTTCTTCGTGCCGGAACATATTGTTGTTGGCATGATCGCCTGCAAGCCAGCGCTTGAGCTCGTCATGCGCCTTGGCCTTGCGCTCAGCAGCGCCGTCGGCCGCGCTGGGATCGTCGCAGCAGAACTCCACGATCATTCCGTTGGGATCCTCGACATAGACCGAGCGGCAATAGCCATGCTCGAGCGTATAGGTCTTGGGCGGTTCGATGCCCGGCCTTGGCGATCCGGCTTTCGATTTCGGACTGGGTTTCGCTGGTCTACATTGAGTGCGATATGGCGGAAGGGCGACGGTGCGAGCTCAGGCCCGAACTCGGCCTGGTCCTCGGCATCGGCGAACTGGAAGAAAGCCAGCGACGCAGCCATCCGCCAGATCGAAGAAGACAGTGGCAATAGATCCTGTCCTTGCCGAACAGATGATCCATCTCGGTCCAACAGGTCGCGACAGCGGCAAGCCGATCACGTCCTCATAGAAGGCGCGCGTCGCTTCGAGGTCCTTGGTGACATAGGCAGTATGGTGCAGCCTGCTTGGCAAGTTGCTCATCGTCTCTCTCCTCTGTGCCGAGTCTCCCGGCGTTGGTGCCGGACAATATCAAACCGCGCGGCGCGCGCAATTCACTGTACTACATCCTTGCGCCCCAGGACTTCCTCATTGTGCTGGCCCAGCACCGGCGGGGCGACGATCTCATCCTGCTTCTCGCCGTCGAAGCGCAGCGGTGAGCGGATCGTGCGGAACGTGCCATGCGGCCCTTCGCGCCTCAACCACGATCTCGTGATGCGCGGCTAGTTCGCCGTCGACCACTTCGCGCGAGCTGAAGACCGGCGAATGCGGCACTTCGAGGCCCGCCAGCCGCTCCGCCCAATAGCTCCCGCGGCTGCGCCATGAAGATCGGCGCCAGGAAGGCGACGACCTGATCGTAATTGGCGATGCGGGCATCGCGGCTTGCGAATTCGGGCCGCTCCAGCATCCCGGGCTCGCCCACGGCTTCGGCAAGGTTTTCCCAGAATTTGGGCGGGCGAAGACATATGCAGCGCGATCCATTTGCCGTCGGCGCATTCGAACACGTAGCTCTGCGAGACATGCGGGCGGCTATACGGCCCCATGACTTCGCCTTCAGACAGCAGATGAGTGAAATCGTCGAGGTTGAAGTGGCACATCGCCTCGAACATCGAAGTTTCGACAATCCGGCCCTTGCCGGTCTTCTCCCGCTCATAAAGCGCGGCGACCACGCCGTGCGCGGCGTAGAAGCCGGTCAACGCATCGGCGATGGCCGGGCCGACCACGCGCGGATGCTCGGGATTGACCAGCAGCCGCAGGAAGCCCGTGCGAAGCCTGCGCCACCGTATCGAAAGCGGGCCGGTCTCTATGCGGCCCGTCGGAGCCGAAGCCGGTGATCAGTGCGTAGACGAGACGCGGATTGATGGCCTGCAGCCGCTCTGCCTCCACGCCGAGCCGCTCCGCCACGCCGGGGCGGAAGTTCTGGATGAACACGTCGGCGCCTCTTCACCAGCTCGTCCAGCGCGGCGAGGTCTTCCGACCTGCTTGGTGTTGAGCTCGACCGACTTCTTGTTGCGATTGTAGGTCTGGTAATGCGGCGAATAGAGCCCGCCCTTGAAGGCGCGGAACGGATCGCCCGTGCCCGGCATTTCCACCTTGATCACCTCGGCCCCGAGATCGGCAAGCAGCATGCCGGCCGCCGGCCCGGTAATGAAAGTTCCCATGTCCAGCACGCGAATGCCTTCCAGCGGCTTTGCCATCCAATGATTCTCCCAAGCTTGACCGTGCAATATCTCCCGACCACTAACAGCAGCATGAAAGCGTGCCCATACGCATGCGTTGCAACTGCCCTAAGATTTTGCCGCTCTGGTAAAAACTCGCGGGTGCCTGGCGTGCAATGGCGGCCTTAAACCTTGTGGAGAGGATGACGATTTGGACAGTCCTGCAAAACTTGTTCTGCATAATGTCGGGACCGTGCGGCTTGGGCCGGGAGTTACGAGGGATTGCGCTACCGACCTGGCCGCCCGCGGCTGCCGCAGGATCGCGATCATTACCGGCGCGCCGATCCGGGCCTTGTGCAGCGAACTGGAGCAAACGCTGGCAGCTGCGGGCTGTTCCGCGCTTGTTATCGAAGCCAGCGAAGGCGAGCCGACTATAGGCGAATTCAATGCCGCGCTAACCGCCGCGCGCGAGTTCGGAGCCGATGGGGTAGTCGGCCTCGGCGGCGGCAGCGCGATGGACGTGGCCAAGCTGGTCGCCGCCTTGCTCGACAGCAAGCAGGACGTATCGGAAGTCGTCGGCACCGATCTGCTCCACCCGCGCCGCATCCCGCTCGCCTGCATCCCCACCACTGCCGGAACAGGCAGCGAGGCCACGCCGATCGCGATCCTCGAAGATCCGGAAATGCAGATCAAGAAAGGCGTGGTCAGCCAGTATCTTGTGCCCGACTTCGCATATCTCGACGCAGAACTGACGCGCACCATGCCGCGCAGCGTAACTGCCGCGACCGGGATCGACGCGCTGACTCATTGTATCGAAGGCTATGCCAACCGCTTCGCGCATCCGGTGGTCGACGTCTGGGCACTGGAAGGCATCCGCCTGATCAATCTCCATCTCGAACGGGCATGGAACGACGGCGCCGACATGGAAGCGCGCGACGCGATGTTGCGCGCCAGCCATCTGGGCGGACAATGCCTCGGCCCGGTCAACACCGGGGCTGTCCACGCGCTGGCCTATCCGCTTGGCGGCGAGTTCCACGTCGCGCATGGCGTCGCCAATTCGCTGCTGCTGCCGCATGTGCTGCGCTTCAATCTCGAAGCTGCCCCCCAGCGCTACGCCGAGATCGCCGGTGCCATGGGCGTCGAGCGCAGCGGCGATGACATGGCAGATGCCTTGAAGGGCATCGAGCGGATCGAGCAGCTTTCAGGGGCAATCGGCATCGAGCGGCATTTGTCCGCATTCGGCATCAGCGAGAACACTCTGCCGCACATGGCAGCGGCGGCGATCACCGTGCAGCGTTTGTTGATGCGCAATCCGCGAGAAGTCAGCGAAGCCGATGCGCTGGCGATCTATCAGGCGGCCCTGTGACAGCCAATCGCTCTTCCGAACAGTGCCGCCCACGCGTCACGCCAGCCCGGTCCCTGCTCGCGGCAGGCTGATATGCGTTGCGCAATTGCCGGCGGTTGGGCACCTACCTTCCCGTTCGAATGCCTCTTCGAAAATGATATACCTGTCTCCAACACAATCCTGAAAAAGAAGACAAATGGACCAACAACGCGGCAAACTCGACGAAGCGGACCTGCTGATCACGCAGGACTATATTGGCGGCAAATGGGTCGACGGCACCGACGAGCCGATCGAAGTCGACGATCCCTTCACGCTGGAAGTGATCGCGGAAATCGCCTCCGTCGGAGAAGCCGAGGCGCAGCGCGCGGTCGATGCGGCATCCGAAGCCTTTCCCGCCTGGGCCGCGAAGACCGCCAAGGAACGCAGCAACATATTGCGCCGCTGGTTCGAACTGATCGCGGCGCACCGCGAAGACCTTGCCCGCCTGATCACGCGCGAAAACGGCAAGCACATTCGCGAGGCGCGCGGCGAAGTCGATTACGGCAACCAGTTCATGGAATTCTACGCCGATCAGGCGACGCGCGTCTTCGGTGAGACCATCCCCGCGCCGATGCCTGGCCGCCGCCTGATGGCGGAGCCGGAGCCGCTGGGCGTTGCCGCCGCCATCACCCCGTGGAACTTCCCGCTGGCCATGCTGACGCGCAAGGTCGCGCCCGGCGCTGGCCGCGGGCTGCACCATGGTCGCCAAGCCGGCCGAGCTGACCCCGCTCACCGCCCTCGCCTTCGCCAAGCTGGGCGAAGAAGCGGGCGTGCCGCCGGGCGTGTTCAATATCGTAACCGGCAAATCGAGCGTAATCGGCAAGGTGCTGACCGGCAGCCCGCTGGTGCGCAAGTTCAGCTTCACCGGCTCGACCCCGGTCGGCGTGCTGCTGGCCGAACAATGCGCGCCGACGATGAAGCGCATCAGCATGGAACTGGGCGGCAACGCCCCATTGCTGATCTTCGACGATGCCGACCTCGACACCGCCATCGAGACTGCGATGGTCGCGAAGTTCCGCAATGGCGGGCAGAGCTGTGTCGCGGCGAACCGGATCTATGTGCAGGCCGGTATTCGCGACAAGTTCCTGTCGGGCTTTGCCGCGAAAGTGAACGCGATGTCCGCCGGCGACGGGTTCGACGATGCGAACGACATCGGTCCGCTGATCGACAGCCGGGCGGTCGACAAGGTCGATGAACACCGCGAAGACGCCATCGCGCGCGGCGGACAATGCCTCGCTGGCGGCGCTTCACCGGGCGGCCGGATTGCTGTGCCAACCCTGGTGGCGGACGTCCCCTCGGATGCGAAGCTCGCCACTGAGGAAACCTTCGGCCCGCTCGCCGGGGTGATCACGTTCGACACGGTCGAAAAAGGCCTGGCCCTGGCCAACGACACGCCCTTCGGCCTTGCCGCCTATCTCTGCTCCAGCGATCCGGCGACGATCAACCATGTCGCGCCGCCATCTGCAGACCGGCATGGTCGGGATCAACACGGGATTGATCTCGACTGCCCATGCGCCCTTCGGCGGGGTCAAGATGTCAGGCGTGGGCAAGGAAGGCTCGCAATACGGCATCGAGGAATATCTCAACCGCAAATATATCTGCCACGCAGGACTATAGGGACCAAACCATGCGCAATACCGGCAAAGCCATCATCACCTGTGCGCCGACAGGCTCGATCCACACGCCTTCGATGTCGCCGCATCTGCCAGTGACCGCCGACACAGATTGCGGCGCATGCTATCGCCGCGGCGGAAGCAGGCGCGGCCATCCTGCACCTCCATGCGCGTCACGATGAAGACGGCAGCCCCTCTCCGCGCGCCGAAGATTTCATGCGCTTCCTGCCGCGGGTCAAGCAGTCCACCGATGCCGTTATCAACATCTCCACCGGCGGATCGGCCTCGATGAGCCTCGACGAGCGGATCGAAGGCGCGAAGGCCGCCCAGCCGGAGCTTTGCTCGCTCAACATGGGGCCGCTGATCTTCGACTTTTCCGGCGCAGGAAAGCGTGTCGAACGCTGGCAGCATGAGTGGGAACGCGAATATGTCGAGGGCTCATCGCGGGCGGATCATGTATAATGACAACCTGTTTATCGAGCGGATCATGACCGAGATCGGCCGCGAATACGGCACGAAATTCGAGTTCGAATGCTACGATATCAGCCATCTCTACACGCTGGCGCATTTCGCCGAGAAGGGCCTGGTCGACCCGCCATTCCTGGTCCAGGGCGTGTTCGGCATCATGGGCGGGATGGGGGCGGATGTTCGCAATGTGGCCCACATGGTCACCATTGCAGACAGCCTGTTCGGCCAGGATTACGTATTCTCCTGTTTCGCTGGCGGGCGCCACCAGATGGATTTCTGCACCCAGTCGGCGTTGCTTGGCGGCAATGTCCGCGTCGGGCTGGAAGACAGCCTTTATATCGGAAAGGGCGAGATGGCGAAATCGAGCGCCGAGCAGGTCACAAAGATCCGCACGATCCTCGAGGCGTTGGGCAAGACCATCGCCACGCCAACCGAAGCGCGCGACATCCTGGGCCTGAAAGGCGGCGACGCGGTCGCGTTTTAAGAACGTCAGGCCTGCTGAAGTTCGTAAGCGTATTTGCCGGTCTGCAAGGTTTCGGCGGGCACCCATGTGCCGTGGAATGTGGCACGAACCCGCACCGGCAGCTTGATCGTGCAGACCGGCCCGGCCGCTATGTCGGTCGCGTCGAGCACGACCAGGTCGCTCCGGTTCTTCGATACGCGCGAAACCGGCACCAAAAGCCAGCCATCGCCTTCCGCGCTGTCGGGCCTCCGCGGCACGAACTGGCATTCCTGCACCGTGTCCCCCGGCCCCGGCGACCAGACCTCGAGCTGCCCGGTCTCGAGGTCGAGGTGGCCGGTAGAACTCGATCCGTCGGCTGAGCGATAGATAATCATGTAACCGTGACGATATGGCCGGCCCTGATAACGGTCGTCGGTGCGCGGCATTTCGCAACTTGGCCCAAGCAGGCGATCCTTGTCGAAAGTGCCGTCATTGCGTTCCAGATCGAGCGTAATGCGCGTGAGGAAAGGCGGGACTTTCTCAGTCGTCTCGCCTCCAGGCGTCGGGAAGAAGGGGAAGCAATTGCCCTCGTAGAGGCACAGGTCGAGAAAGACCTTGCTGCCTTCACGGTGAGCATTGAGCATGTGTCCCGCGCTGGTCGAAGGGCCGCGAAACCAGCGGATGCCGCTCGCATCGCCCCGGCGCGGTACCAGTGCAATCACCGTCTCTTCGTCGGGATTCCATTGAAAATAGGTGCCCCCTGCCTTCACATTGTCCATGTCGGTGATCAGCGGGAAGAAGGGGAAGACGATCCACTCGTCGGTCACCGCGAAATCGTGAACACAGGCCGCGTAGGGCATCTCAAACCAGATCTCGGTGGTCTTCCTGCCCTCGCCGTCAAAGGCGTAGAAAACGGCGTCCTTCGTTCCATCGCCCTTTGCCTGGTAGGCGAAGGCAAGCAGTTCGTTGGTTACCGGGTCTACCTTGGGATGGGCCGTGAAGGTCTCGGCGGTGATCTGCCCGTTCATGTCTGTCCGGCCAATCGTCTCCAGCGTGTCGGGATCCATCTCGTAGGGATGGTCATCTTCCTTGAGCGCGTAGAGATGGCCGGCATGGAACATTGCGGTGGTGTTGGCAGTTCCCATGTGCACGTCGCGCGCCTCGGGCTCGCTGGTGTAACGGTTGCGATAGCGCCCGAAGAGCTGTCTGCGCGCCTGATCCTGCAGATCGTAGCGCGCGGTATGGACCCATCGGCTGCGGTAGCTCACCTGACCCTGTTCGAAGCGGAACATGTGGAACATGCCCTCGCCATCGATGAAAATGTCGTCCGGGCGGTTGGAGGGATACTGCCAATCTGCGCCATTGCGGTAGAGCGTGCCCTCAAGACCTTCGGGTATTGCGCCCTGGACGATCTCAAGCCCGTTGATAGTGCTTTCGCTCCGCAGTGGTTCGCCCCAGCCCTGGAATAGCTCGTTATCGGGAAAGCGGACGGGTTCCATGAATTCTCTCCTCAACGCGCCGTATCGGCGATGAAATCCAGTATCGCCGGCCCCAGGCTGTCGGCGCTCGAACCGATCGACACTGTGGGGGACTGGTGATTGTGCCCACGCAGCCAATGGAGCCTGGGAAACGCCTGCCTGGCCGCCGTCCACGCCCCCGCCAACAGTGAAGCCTGCCGGTGAAACTGCGCCGGATCGAACTCGCTCACCGTGAACATCTGCGGCACCGCGCTTGCGATCAGACCATCCAAGCAGCCCGCCTGACGGTAGACCTCGTCAGCCTCGGTAAAATAGGCGTCGTGCATCGGGCTGTGGCCGAGGCTGACCATGTCGTAGATGCCCGACACCATGATCGCGCCGGCAATCCGCGCCTCGCGCTGCGCCACATATCCGGCGACATGCGCACCGCCGGCCGAAGTGCCCATCAGATAGATCCGCTCCGGATCGCCCCCGTGCTCCGCGATATTGGCGCGCAACCAGTCGACCGCGCTTGCCATATCGTCGGTCCCGGCGGGCCATTGATGCGCAGGCGCGAGGCGATAGTTCATCGTGACACCGATCATGCCGTTGCGCGCCGCAAATGAGCCGATATTCTCGAAATAGGGTGAGTTGGGGGAGTTCTTGTCACCGCGCATGAATCCTCCGCCCGGGACGAACACCAATACCGGCGCATTTCTGGCCTCAGGCATGGCGAAGATGTCCAGCCGGTGGCGCTCGTCAGGGCCGTAGGCACAATCGCGCTATAACGCGGATCGTTTCAGGCAAGGCAGGCTGCAGTTCGGCGAACAGCGCATTGGTCCCACCGAACATCTCCATCGTCGGCTCGCTTCCCAGTGCTTCCAACCTGGCTACGGATCTCGTTCATTCATGGCGCGCTCACCAGCAGCACCGGCTTGATCACCTTCCCCTCCCGTACGTCATCGAAAGCTCGTCCGATATCGCCGAAGGAGTAGGTCTGGATTAGCCGATCGAAAGGGAAGCGACCCTGCCGCCAGTAGTCGATCAGCTTGGGCAGGAAGAGACCTGGGTTGGCGTCTCCTCCCAATATTCCGCGCAGCTGTTTGCCGCCTGCCAGCATGGGGAACATCTTCGGTGCCCATTCTCCGCGCGGCGCAGCGACAAATCCGGCTGTCCCGTTCATCGCGAGGCAGTCCAGCGCAGCGGTGTGCATGTCCGCCGCCGTGGTAGTGTTCAGGCTGAAGTCCACACCGCGCCCGGTCACTCCGCGGATTTTCTGCGCAACGCCTTCCTCTCCGGCGAACACAGTATCGGTCGCGCCGAGTTCCAGCGCCAGCTCCAACCTCTCGCGATTGATATCTACCGCGACAATACGCCGCGCACCGATGAGCTTGGCGGCCATCACGGCCGAAAGGCCAACCCCGCCGACGCCGAAAATCGCGATAGTGTCGCCATAACCCACTTTGAGCGCTTCGATCACTGACCCCGCACCGGTGATGACGCCGCAGCCCAGCGACGCGAGCTGCTCGAGCGGCAGGTCCTTGTCGACTTTCACGGCCGTGCGTTCGGGAACGATCGCATGGGTGGCGAAACTCGATTGGCCGAAGAAATGCGAATGAATGCGCTCGTCACCGCAGCTCAGCGCAGTCGAACCGTCCAGCCGCTGCCCGCCGAAGCTCATCGGCATGGCTAGGTCGCAATAGGTCGGGCGGCCTGCCTTGCAGCTTGGACATTGGCCGCAGGAGGACCCGCTCAGCACGACATGGTCGCCAACCGAGAAGCCGCGCACCCCATCGCCCAGAGCCTCGACCACGCCCGCACCTTCATGGCCCAGCACGATCGGCTGCGGCGAATGCCGGCCGGGATGTTCGTGCAGATCGGTGTGGCAGATTCCCACTGCGACGATGCGCACCAGCATTTCGCCTGCGCGAGGCGTTTCTAGTTCAAGCTGTTCGAGCGCGGGGCTCGGGATGCCCGGGCGGCTGACGGCTGCTGTAATTTCCATGTGCCTGCCTTCAATCCCCGACCGGCTCGGGCTTATGGGCCGGCTTCGCCTTCATCACGAACTCGCCTTTCCAGGGCACCTGATCTGCCGCAGTCCAGGCGTTCACGCGCAACGACTGGAAGCGCCAGGGGCCTTCCTTGCTGGTGACATGATCGATGCGCGTGCCGATCCCGAACAGGAAGTTGGTGTGGTAGTCGACGTTGAACTGCACGATCTGGAAGAAGCAGCGGACATCGACCTCCCCCTCTTGCTCGCGCGGTTCCATGATGAAATGGTTCATCAGGTGCTGCCTGCCATACCACCAGTGCTGACGGTCGTTCCACAGCGACTGGAGGTTTGCCAGGATCGCCTCATGGCCCTGCACACGGCCCTGCCACAGATGATCGAACCAGGCGTCCTGCGTAAAGGTGGCGAGCGCCATTTCCGCATCGGCGAGATCGATGCCCCAGGCGTAGCGCGCATAGAGCTCCTGGATTTCCAGCCGATCCTCTGCAGTGAGTTTCCACGCCATATTATCGCGCTCCCCGGCCCGGTGGCGGCCCAAGATGATGATCGTTGCGAATATCCGCGACCTCCCCATGCTGTGTCATCAGCGCTTTGCGGCGGACGAAGCGCAGAATGGAGTCCGGCCCAGTGCGCGATCCGCCGAGCCCGGAAAAGCCGAAGCTGTGAGTGCCGATGGTGCGGTTCTTGCCGAAGGTCAGGAACGTATCCTGGATGAACACCGCGCCGGCATCGATCCGTTCCGCAATGGGCAGCGCTTCCTCCTCACTGCCGGCAATAACCGATGCGGTGAGGCCGTAGTTGGTGTCGTTGGCCAGCGCGACCGCTTCATCCACGGTCGTGAAACGCATAATCGGAAGACACGGGCCGAAGGTCTCTTCGCGCATGATCAACATATCATGATTGACGCCAACAAGCACCGTGGGCCGCATGTAGAGGCCGCCGCCGATATTCTCGATCTCGCCTCCGCTCAGCACCCTCGCCCCTTTGGCCACAGCGTCGGCAATATGCTCCGTCACGATCTGCGCCTGCGGGGCGAAGGTGAAAGGATGGATGTGGCCAGCGCGAGGATCGGCACTGTTGAGCCGGACTTCGCCTGCCTTTTCGACAAGCAGCGTCACGAAAGCATCGTGGACGCTGTCCTGCACATAGATGCGCTCGATCGAGAAACAGACCATGCCATTGGCATGCACCGCACCGCGCAATACCGCAGTGGCTGCACGCTCCAAATCGGCATTCTCGGTAACGATCACCGGATCCTTGCCGCCCAACTCAAGGTAGCAGGGGATCAACCGCTGCGCGCATTGCACGGCGATCTTCCGCCCGGTCGCCACGCTGCCCGTGAAGCAGACCAGATCGACTTGGTCGATCACTTGCTGCCCAGTTGCGCCATCGCCCATCGCATAGTCGAACACACCGGCCAATTCCGGCACGGCGCGAACAGTTTCGAACAAAGGTTCAACGAAGCGCGGAGTAATCTCCGACGGCTTAAGCAGCACGGCGGAACCGGCGAACAGCGCGGGGATTGCATCCAGCAGCACCAGCATCATCGGCGCATTCCAGGGCCCGATCACACCGACCAGCGGATATGGCACCAGCTGGGATCGGACTTCGACTTCGGGCATCGACCGGGAAGGACCGTGGAAGCTGGCCCGGTGCAGCGCCACTTCGGCATCTTCGATCCATCCGGCAATGTTCCCCATGGTGATGAAACCCTGGAGATAGGAGGTGTGACAGCCCCCGGTGTCAGCGGCATCAGCCTCTGCGATCGCATCGACCCGCATCGCCACTTCCCTCAGCCACCGCTGCATCACCGCAATCCGCTGCTGGATGGTCAGAGCCGCCCAGGCTTTTTGGTTCAGCCGCAGGCGAGCGGCTTTGGCTGCCACTTCCTCGGCCGACGTCACGGGCAATTCGAAGGCGATCTTTCCGCTGCGCGGATCGCGCACAGGCAGCGTACGCAGTTCGGCGTCGGCCATGTTTCTCTCCAATCGGCGAGAGACTCGCCGAACCACTTCGCGATAGCTTCACTGGCTATGTAACGGGAGATAGGCCTGACAGTCCAACAGGACTTGGTGTTGCTTGATGATTTTGTCCGGAGCCGACCGGCAGCGATGGCGCCCAACTGCCTTGGGCGCCATCTTGTGCGGCCTGCGGGTATCCCGCTCAGTAGGCGATAGTGAAACGCTCGCGGCTGTGAGCGTGGCTTTCAAGCTCATCGGCCATGGCGATCGCATAATCGGCAAAGCTGATTTTGCTCTCGCCAGCCTCGTCCCGGATCAGATGCTCGTTGCCGAGACGAAACTTGCCGGTCCGCGGGCCCACGATGAAATTGAACGCGGGGGAGAAGAACACCCAGTCGACCTCTTTTTCCTCGCGCAACTCGTAGAAGAAGTCGATGCCTTCCTGCGCGATCGGCTTCCAGCTTTCCGGCATCGCATCCGTATCGATCAGCCGCTCGCCATTCTCGTCCTTGAGGCTGGCGGCACCGCCCGTCACCAACAGCCGGCCCACACCCGCTTGTTTCAGCGCGGCAAGCAGAGATGCCGGGGAAACGTTGAACTTGAGCGCGCTGATCACAGCTTCGCTCCCCTTGATGAGCTCCGCCAGCGCCGCGGCATCGGATGCGTCGCCCTGCTTGGCGGTGATTCCGTCGGCAGCCGGAATGGCGTCCGGATTGCGCGCGACGGCAACCACATCGTGTCCGCGCGCAGCCAGCTCCTTGACTATTTCCGAACCCGCCCGACCACTCGCACCAAGCACTGCAACTTTCATCCAATCGTCTCCATTTCAAAATGTCGTTAGATTATCCGCCCGAATACGGATCACATCACCGCCGCTTTGACAGGGCGCGCCTTGATCTCATCGATCTTCGCCTGATCTTCTGGCGATCGCTTCCCGATGGCCGGGAAGGTCGGCAAAGCGGGGTCGAACCTGTCCCACTGCGTAGCGTCTTTGAGATAAATTACCGTGGTCGGCGAGACGACATTGGGATCGTCGAGCGAGCCTGCCTGAATCATGATGATCGGCCCCGGCAAATCGCCGGATGTGTAGAGCCGCCCGCCGCAATTTCCGCAGAAATGGCGCGAGACCTGGCCGCCCGTGTCTCCATGCGTCATGTAGATTTTCGGTTCGCCGCGCACTTCGAGCTGATCCCGGTGGATGCCGACGATGGTGGTGTGTCCAGTGCCGGTCGCCTTCTGGCAATCCTTGCAGCAACACTGGGTGCAAAACGCCACAGGTCCATGCAGGGTGTAACGGATTGAACCGCACAGACAGCCGCCCTCGACCGACATTCCTTCTTCCACCATCATTCTCTCCATCCAGAAATTCTATTTCGGAGGGCCAGCCCCCCATTGCCGCCTTCGGTATTCCGTCAGGCAAGGGGGTTTCTAGCACCGACCCTGACGCTGTCCACCGGGGTTATGGAAGGCGCACGGCTGACCGATCGAATGCGAGATGAATCAAGTGCACCAAACAATGAAAATTTGACCGAATGGAGGATGCCCATGCTCCGATTGACCTGCGGCTCCTCGATCATCGGAATGACGTTTTTACCCCCTAATCCGGATAGTCATTCCCTCGCACCCAACACCTGATCGGGTGCGCCTTTCAATTGATCCTCCGCTGGTCTTGGCGAAAGCAAGGTCGCTGCGAAGTCGCTGACGATGTGTAGTACAAGGTCAAGCGTCGGCTGATCGCGCTCCGGATGGTCCGGGCTTCGAAAGTCGTGATTTCCGCTGACTACGGATGCACGGTCAGCTTGCCCGCCGTCTGCCACGAAACGATGGAACTTTTCTACCGGGCACAGCGGATCGATATCGCCTACAATCCATATGCGGGGCCGCTGTTCCGCCTCCAACGCCGGGAAATTGATCCTCGCGGCATTATCCTGATCCGGCCGACTGCATGGCGGCGTCAGCAGCAGCGCACCTATCAATTCCTCATCTTCCCGCAGCACACGCCAGGCGATAATGGATCCCAATGATTTGCCGACCACGGCAATCCGCCCATCATCAATTTCCGGATCCTGCCGGGCAAGCGTCAGCACGGTACGCAGGTCCTCAATCTCGCTCGATCGATCCTTTGGCTGGGCGGAATATTCCGTGCCCGCCACCCGGTAAGCCCAATCAAACCGATAAACCGCGATTCCTTGCAGCAATAACGCTTCCGCAGCTTCCCGGATTATCGGCTGTCTCATGTCATACCCCGCACCAGAGGCAATCACGACAGCTGGAAAAGGCCCCGAGCCGGTGGGCTTCTCGGCGATCACTTCGATAATTGTCCCGCGCGGGGTGGCGACTTCGACCGGCTCGTCAGCCTGGGCGACGGAGGAACCCACAGCAAGTGCAAGCGCGAGGACCGAACTGATCAGCTTCACATTGCCTCTCCTTTAGGCCAGTCAGCTCGGTCAACCGACGAAATCCAAAATTCTTTCCTACTTCCGCAAAATCTGCCCTGTTGTTGGCAGCGAACCAACGCGCGCTTGTTATGCTTAAATATAGCAAGCGCGTCTTGCCCTTCGCGTAGAAGTAGGTCCCACATGTAAAGTGACAGTTTTATTTTTAATACAAGCAAAGTGTCGCTTTGGCTTGAGCAACGCCGTGATAAGCAACCACTTTCAGACAGACATGGCATTGCATCGTGTGATTTGTGTAACCTTGAGCCAAACGGAGGCAACCGAATGAAACCTGTAATCTTGGGCTTGGGCGCGTTCGTATTCTTAGCGAGTGGCGCAGCGGCCGCCGAAGCGGAAGCGCCGCGGCTAGAGTACGCTTTCGAAGAACTGGTGACCTTGGCGCCTGGTACGAATGTAGGCACGACACCGATGGGTGAGCGCACCATAATCCCGATCACCGGCGGAACCTTCTCCGGTCCGGGCCTATCCGGAACGATCGTGCCCGGCGGTTGGGATTGGCAACTGCGCCGGAGCGACGGATGCACCAGCATCAAGGCCGATTACATGCTGCGCACGGACGACGGCATCATCATCAATGTCGTCAACACGGGGGTACTCTGCCGCGATCCGGATGGAGGATTCGTGCCCGCGCGCACTCATCCCGTATTCGAAGCGCCGCTGGGAAAATATGACTGGCTCGGCAAGAGCGCGTTCATCGGCACGTTGGAACCGGCGACGGCGCCGGACGGCGGGCCGGCGGTCCGCATCAAGTTCTACAAGGCGATATAAGATGGCAATTCGTAAAATAAACTCGCACCTCGACCGCGCGGCGGGGCGCAAAACTCACAAAATCGGCGTAGCTGCCTTGGCTGCGCTAACCTGGGCTTTGGCGGCGGGCGGATTGGCCGCTGCCTCCCCGGACAGCGAGCTTCCCAAAATCGCCGGAGTCGACACCTCGTTGGTGGCGGATTCCGTCGCGCGCTACATCAGCGAAAGCGCAACACCCGACAGCAAGGGCAGCGGACCCTACCCGGCCATCAAGCACGAAGTGAGCAGCCTGCCCGATCACGTGGTATACGAACCGGCGGAGCTTGCGGCACTCGGAGCGCTCAAGATGCCGGTCTATGTGTTCGGCAATGGTGCCTGTTCGGAAGACGGCTCTTCGCAGCGCCAGCACCTGCTGGAAATCGCATCCCACGGCTATCTCGTAATTTCGGCAGGCAGGATTTATTCTGGGGCCGGGAGCGAGCTGACGGCGGAGGATTGGTTCGCCCATCGAGACAAGACCAGCTACCGCTTGCTGGGTAGCGCGGTGGACTGGGCAATTGCGGAGAACGTTCGCCAAGGCAGCCCCTATGAAGGCAGGATCGACACCGCTCATATCGCTATGTCTGGCTATTCCTGCGGCGGTGCCCAAGCCCTTAGATATGCGGCGGATCCTCGAGTCAGCACGTTCGTCATCATGAATGCCGGCATTTCGGAAATGAACACACCGCTGACGGGCGAAATGGGCGTGTCACCTGAGGTCATCGACCAGATCGAGGTCCCCACTCTATACGTGCTCGGCGGGCCCACGGATGTGGCATATACGCACGGAATGGCCGATTTCGCGCGCCTTTCCGGCACCCCTGCCGCGGCGATCAACATCGACGTTACACACCAGGGGACCTATGCGGAGCCAAATGGGGGCGCTGCGGCACAAGCGGTCGTGGCATGGCTCCAATGGCAACTGCGCGGCGATGAAGTGGCCGCACAATGGTTCAAGGGTGACGAATGCCGGCTATGTACCGACCCGCGCTGGACTCTTGAACGCAAGGATATGGAGCCGCCCGCAAATTAGCCGAGCAGATGCAGCGGAGACATTAACTGGGCTTCTTGAGACCAAGGATCTCGCGAGCCTCGGCGGGCGTAGCAACGGTACCGCCAAGATCGTCGATCATACGAACCGCCTTTTCCACCAGCGCCCCGTTCCCCGGAGCAAGTACGCCCCGTTTCAGGTAGATATTGTCCTCAAAGCCCATGCGCGCATGGCCGCCCAGCAGGACCGATTGCGCCATCATCGGATAGGCCAGGCGGCTGATGCCGAACGCCGCCCACTCGGAATCGGCGGGCAGCATGGCCTGCATCGCCTGCATCATCTGGGTGCTTGCCGGTGCACCGTATTTGATGCCCAGCACCATCTGGAACAGTTGTGGCCCCTTCAAGACGCCGCGAGCGATAAGATCGTGCGCCAGCACGATGTCGGCCGGGCCGAAGACTTCGATCTCGGGCTTGACCCCTTCCGCCTGCACCAGTTCCGCAATGCGCACGACGTGCTCCATCAGATTGATGGTGACCGTCTTTCCTCCACCCGCGAGAATCGTATTGAGGTCGAGCGAGCATATCTCAGGCTTGAGCTCGCACACATGCTCGCAGCGGCGCTCGGGCGAGGTGATATTGGTGAGCGGTCCGGCTTCCCATGGTTTGTCCTGTATCGGCTCGAAGCGTCCGCCCATGCCGGCAGTCAGGTTGATCACGATGTCGACTTTTGAATCGCGCACACGCTCCACCACTTCGCGGTAGTGCTTCACTTCCATGCTTGGGGAGCCCGTTTCGGGATCGCGCACGTGAATATGTGCGATAGATGCGCCGGCCTGCGCCGCCTCCAACACCTGCGCGGCGATCTCGGCCGGGCTATAAGGAATGGCGGGATTGTCTTTGCGCAGGGGCTGAGCCCCGACGACCGAACAGGTCAGGATAGTCGGCTTCATGATATAGGTCCTCTCGGGAAGCTTATGTTTTTTAGGAGGCTAAGTCGCATTGGAGATGGCCGCAAGTGCTCACACCCAATTTCTGAACATGCTAACTGCCATCCAAATTATACTAGTTCGAGGCGCTTGCCAGCAGTCTCGCGAGTCCGCGTCAGCCAGATTGCCAATGCCAGCAGGGCGCATATGCCGAAACTCGCGAACACGATTTCGATCGCCGCGCCCTGGCTCAGCACGACACCAACGAAAATTGGAGTGATCATTGAGGCCGCCCGCCCGATCGAACTGGAATATCCCAGCGCCACCGCGCGAACATGAGTCGGATAGCTCTCGGCCGTATAGGGCCAGAGGACGTAGGTGCCGAAGAAGATCGCGACCTTGCCCACGATGACTGCGATGACGATCACCATCTCCTGCGTCGGACTGAGAATAGCTACGCCGACCAGCGTGACGCCGGAAACCAGCAACCCGCCGAGGGCGAAGGGACGGCGTCCGAAGCGGTCGATCAGGAAGCCAGTCACCGCCAGTACGACCAGCAAAATGAAGCTGGCCACGGCCATGTAGGTCAACGCACGGTCGATCGGGATATCGTACACACCGACAAGGATCGAAGGCGCCCAAGTGGTGAGACCGAAGCTCGTGAACATCGTCAAGAACCACAGCATCGTGACCGTGATGGTCCGGCCGCGCAATTCGGGTGAGAAAAGCTTGAGCGCGCTTGCCCAGCGACGAATGCCCTTGAGCAAAGGCTCCACCTCGGCCACTGCAACTGCCGGAAACTGTGCTGCCCGGCCTCCCAGCCTGGCAAGGGCACGATTGGCATCCTCCAGGCGGCCGATGCGAGCCAGCCAGCGTGGTGATTCCGGCAGTGTCATCCACACGAGAGGGACGAGCACGAGCGGAACACCGCCCAGACCCAACATCCAGCGCCAACCGAGGTTAGGGACGATGAAGGGAGCCAGCAACGTGGCTACGCTGAAGCCGGAAATCGCAAGTGTCTGGAACATGCCGAAATAGCGCCCGCGTGTTTGCGTTGGGGCGAGCTCATTGACGTAAGTAATCGCCACCGGCATCGCGCCGCCAATCATGATCCCCTGAAACAGGCGGATCCAGTACAACATATTGTAATCGCTAGAGAATGCGCTGCCTATGGCTGACAGGCACATGAGTATTACCGTCCAGATGATGACCGGCTGACGTCCATACCGTTCAGCGACCGCACCGAGCGAGACTGCGCCGATGAATTGACCGGTATAGCTGGCAGAGATCAGCACACCCATTTGCAATGGGTTCAGTCCCCATTCGGCAGATATGCTGGGGATGACCAGTGCCATCGCGATGCTGTCCCATGAATCGAACAGCATGATGAAACCGAGCAGCACAGGCGCCCAATAGTTGTGCCGAAAGGATTTGAGATTATCGAGGACGTCGCCAATGGCCCCCTCGTTGGCCGTGCCCCTGGCTTGCGAAGGCGTGAGACCCTCGCCGCTCATGCCGCGAATGCCCCGGAACCGATCCCCACAGCACGCACCTGCCTCATTGCCCGTCCTCTCCTATTCCGTCGCGACCGCAGTTCGTGCGGATCTGACGAAGTGACTCGTTGTTCTTATTGGAAGCAGGCAGCCAGCGCTTTGGAATGCACCGAACGGCCTCGATTCATTATTAAACGTTTCTATAATTCAGCAACATGAACTCGCTAACATAGCTCCGTCAAGCTTGGACAGCGCAGTGGCGGCCCCTCAAATTATCGGCCGCACCGGCCGCCCCCTCACCGTTCAAGCGCAAGCAATTTGCGCGCTTCGGCCTCGATAGTGGGATCGATCAGCTTGGCGAGCTCGTTGCGAGGCCGCGCCGGCCGGCCGGCGTGGGCCGCGAGCCATTCCTCTTCGGCCACAAGGACATCGAGCAGTTTCGGAGAAAGGCTCGTGGTAAAGGTGTGATGGGGCCACGATTTGCGCACCAATGGGATAGGATAGCCCATCGCTGTCGCAGTCACTTCGATCGCGTCCTCGGGATCCGCTTCGATAGCCTCCGAAGCCTGGATCAGTTTCGCGACAAAGCGAACGATCTTTGCGCGCGTTTCCGGATCGGCCAGCTTGGCGGCGGTCGAGTGCAGATTGTACAGTTCGTCATATCCGGCATCTCCCGTCAGGACGATCGCATCCTCTCCCAGTCGGTCGATGGCAATCTGAGCCTCCGGCTCCCACATCGCCATTGCATCGGCGCGCCCGTCAAACAGAACTTCCGCACTGTTCTTCGGGCTTTGCAGGCTCACGATTTCGATATCCCGATCCCCCATGCCCAAAGTGCCGAGCAAGCGATCGAGATAAAAATGCGATGAGGTTTCCTCAATCATCGCAACGCGCTTGCCCTTGAGATCAGCCAGTGAATTTATCCCTGCCGAACGTTTGGCGATGATCCGATAGTGGCCTTCGGTAATGGTCAGGATGATGCGCAGATCGGGATGAGCTAAAGACTCGCGAAGGGCCTGCGTATCGGCATGGCCCGCTAGGTCGGCGTTCTTGGCGGCGTTGAAGCGCGATCCTTCGTAAAGATTGGGAATGCCGCCATGTGCGACCGGATTCTGTGCCGCACCGAGATATGCGATCGCGTAATGCAATGGGGCCAGCTCGATCGTCGACAGCATACCGTGAGCACGCAAATCGTCAGGTGGCGGTGGGGCAGACTGGGGCGGAGTGCAGCCTAGCAAAGCCATTGCGAAACCACCCAGCAGGGCGATGCCGGTGCGGCGTAGTTGTTTGCGGGGTATCATCACAAGCGGGATCACTTTCATCCTCTCCGGTTCGCCGTCTCTGCAGTGTGAACGCGCGGCAATACCGGTAAAGACGCAGGCTAAACGACTTGCGGGACGTCAGCAAGATATTATAGACGTGTTTAAATCATAAGCGGAACTCCGGCTCGAACCGATTTAGTTCCATTGCTTTGGGGGATTAGATGGAAGACCAGGGGCACGGTGAGATACAGGCGTTGCGGGACATGATTACCGCAGGTTGGCGTACTCGTGCGATATATGAAGGCGTCCGTACTGGTCTGTTCGATGCTTTGGGCGATGATCCGCGAGACGCCGCCGAGCTCGCTAACGAACTAAATCTCGACGAAGAAACCGTTTTCCGTGTTCTGCGCGCTCTGTCCACCCTGTCAGTCTGCCATCACGTGGGGCCGACGGCATTTGCAATTACGCCGAGGGGCCGGCTGCTCAGATCGGACGCCCAGGTTTCATTGAGGAGCCTTTCGATTCATTGGGGGGGCCGCGTAATGGAATCCCTCACTACGATCGGCCACACCCTGGAAACAGGTGAGCCAGGTCGCGGCAAAGGCGATTTTGCCGGACTGCATTCAAACAGTTTCGACTCCCAAGCTTTCAACCACACAATGGCCGAGCAATCGCGACCAGTTGCCAAGGTACTGGCCAAAGTCCACGATTTCGCTTCGTACAATCTCGTCATGGATGTGGGCGGCGGCTTCGGCGGACTCTTGACCGAAGTATTGCTCGCCAATCCAACGTTACAGGGCGCGATCTTCGATCTCGCCGCGGTGGAAGCGGGAGCGGACAAATATCTGTTGGAGGCCGGCGTGAGCGACCGCGCACGCTTCATAGGCGGCAGCTTCTTCGATCACGTTGCTCCGGGCGCCGATTGCGTCGTGCTCAAATTCATCCTGCACGATTGGGATGACGGCGAATGCGCCACCATCATGGCAAATTGCCGGGGTGCGATGGAAAAAGATGCGCATCTGCTGATCGTGGAGCGGATCATGCCTGAATTGGTCCAACCCGAAAACGAGGATGTGGTTCGTCAGGACTTGGTGATGATGCCGATCAACGGGAAAGAGCGGACTCTGGCCGAAATGGAGAGAATGGGGAGCGAAGCGGGCTTCGCCCTGATTGACGTTAAGCCGCTAGCCGAAGGCTGTTCCCTGATAGCGATGCGAGCAGTCTGATCGTCAGGTGCCCGGGTCAGATCTTCACCAGGGCACCGGGCCTTTATCGTCGAAAAAACCACCATTCGGCCCGTCCGGACCGACCAGCGCCAGCTCAACGGCGATTGCCGCGCCCTCTTCCGCGGGCCGCCCATTGCCTTTTGTGAGGTCGGTAGCGCACAGTCCGGGATTGGCCGAATTGATCTTGAGCGAGCTGCCTTCGAACTCATTGGCATAATTGGCAGTGGCCGCATTGAGCGCCGTCTTGGAAGAATTGTAAGCCAAGGATCTCATGCTCGAAAGCGGCGCTTGGGGCCCTGCGCGCAGCGCAAAAGACGCCAGGCCTGAGGATACGTTCACAATTCGCCCTGCATCCGATTTGCGCAGCAGCGGCACCATGGCGTTCGTCACGGCAACGGTTCCGAACACGTTAGTCTCGTAAGTTTCCCGCATCAAACCGACGTCGGATTCGCTGGGCTCCTTGCCACGCTCAATCGAAATGCCGGCGTTGTTGACGAGTATGTCCAGCTTGCCGAACTGCTTTTCAATATGTGCCGCAGCGGCGGAGATAGCCTCTTCATCGGTCAGGTCGATCTTGACGGCATCGGCTTTCGCGCCTGTGTCGCGCAGGGCTTTAGCGGCCTCTTCGCCCGCGGAGACATTGCGCGCCCCAATCAGAACTGTGACGCCTTTGGCCGCGAGGCCTTTCGCAATTTCAAATCCGATACCCTTGTTCCCGCCGGTTACCAGGGCAATGCGGCCAGTGGGATTCAGTTGTTCAGCCATATGCTCGGCCTTCCAGATCAAGTGTCAAACGGAGCCTTGCGCGGATAAGCGTCATGGTAGCGCAGGAACTCACCCATGTAGCGATCCGCCTTGATCAGTGCGCTCTTGCGATATCCGCGAAAGCGGATCGAATAGAGAATGGGCTCGTCTTCGGAATAGAGCTTGATCATGTAGTCGATGCGCTTCTGGAACTCTGCCTGAACAGCCTCTTCGCCCATTTCCTCGGCCTGGGATCGGCGAAGGGCGACGAGGAAGAAGGAATCCGACCAGCCCGGTGCGACTTGCGATCCGCCCGCCATGAAGAAGCGCTCCAACCCGTCCGAAAAGCGCGCATGTGCTGTCAGCCAAGTGCAGCCATACAACCTCGTATCGACCACGCGATTATCCAATTCCTGACGGACATTGAGGATGTGATCGCCGAATTCCACCTTCTTTGGATAGGGATCGGGAATACCATGCACGGTCTTCAAATGCTGGAAGTCGACGATATTGGATGAGCCGATAAAGCCTTCCACGGGCCTTGGGCCGCGATGGAAAGGTTTGTAGACCAGATCCTCTTCGCCAATGTTCGGCATCTCAGGCAATTCGTAGAGCGGCTCTTCGCCATTGAAGGCCCAGATGAACCCCCACCGTTCGGCCGAGGGGTAATTGTAAATCTTGGCGACGCCGGGAATTGTTTCTTCTTCCGGGATTTCCACGCATTTGCCGTCCGCCGCGAATTTCCAGAAATGGTAGGGGCAGCGCACCAGCCCATCGACCATTTCGCCGCAGGCCAGGTCCGCGCCCATGTGCGGGCAATAGGCGCTTTGCACCACGGGAGTGCCGTCTGGCTTGCGATAGACGATAACGCGCGTACCCAGGAAATCCTTGCCCACGATCTGCGCCGGCGGGAAGATCTTCCGCCAGCATGATCGGGTTCCAATTCATCAAATAGGTGCCGTCATGCTCCTTGCCGTATTCCTGGCCGGCGAACGGGCGTCCGGGGAAAACAGGCCTGCCTGCTGCAGAGGCGTCCACACTCATCTTCATCTCCCAACTTTGGAACCGCGATAGCATGCAGTCTCAAAGATGTGAATATTTTATAGGTGGTTTTAATTATTGAATTACGCACCAGCCAGTGCCTCGGGGGATTGGGCGCCCTCGCCGATCCCTCCGAGCAGAAGATCATAGACATAGGCTTTGTATTTGGCGGCGGTCTGTTCGGCTGAAGGGCGCCTGCCGGACCTGTCGGGCGGCGCAAGGCGTGACGCATGCTGAGCCTGTTCGCACAGCGCCATGATCGCAATGAACGTAAAATAGGGGTCGATCGGACGCAGAGTGCCTTCCTTGACTCCCGCGTCGATGATCGAGCGATAGATATCGAGCGTCTTGGTCATCCAGATGTTGATGAGTTCCGTCGCCAGCGGATCGGTGTCTTCACCAATAATCTCGACCATCAGGCGGTGATAGAATGGGTTGATGAAGAAGAAATCGACCATCGTATCGATCCTGATACGGAACCGTTCCATGGCCGAAAATTCACTCAATTCAACGGCGGCGACATCATCGCCCAGTTTCACCGACAGGTTTCGCGCAACATCGACCAGCAGCCTGGTGCGATCGGTAAAATAATACTTGAACAGAGTGAGATGCACCCCGGCATGGCGCGCGGCCATCGAAAGCGAGAGCTTCTCAGGCGGCACCGTTCGCAGCAGTTCGATCGTCTTGTTGATCAGATGGTCTTTGCCGATACCACGTTTGCCAGCAGGCCGGCCTTTGGAACGCGATCGGGCCTTCGAGCCATCGCTGGCCTTGCGAACCCGTTCCTTCGATGGAGCCGTTTCGGGTGCTTTTGCCAAAGTATTTCCAGTATGCAGGATATCTGCCAATTGCCCTAACTCGGCAGTGATAGAGGCGCAAGACAAGGAGCCTCGGCGCGGTTGACAGAACGCCGCGCGCACGGCCAATCGGTTGGGATTTGGCGGGGGAGCAAGACATGGGCCAGACGCAGGTCGCGAAAGTGGATTGCCACGCGCACATCTTCCACAATGGCATGGAGCTTGCGCCCGACGCATGGGCGCACCCCGCGCACGAAGCGCCGCTCGAAGATTATCTCGCCTGCCTCGATGAGAACGGGATAGATCGCGCCGTGCTGGCTGCGGCAAGCGTATTCGGAACCAACAATAGTTATGCGTTGGAGGCCACCAGCCTCCATCCTCGTCGATTGCGAACAACGGTCATTGTCGATCCGGGAGCAACAAAGGCGCAGCTTCGTGAGTTGGATCGACGCGGGGCGATCGGGATCCGGCTGCAGTGGCGCAGCACAACCGAACTGCCGGATCTGCGCAGCCCGGAGTATCGCTCTCTCTTCGCCTCCGTCGCCGATCTGGGCTGGCACGTTCAATTGCATGACAATGGCCCCCGCCTGCCCGGCGCTATTGTGGAGATCGAACAATATGGCATGCCGCTGGTAATCGACCACTACGGCCGCCCCTCTCTTGAGCGCGGTACATCATGCGCGGGTTTTCAGGCCTCGCTTGCCGCGATTCAGCGCGGCAACACATGGATGAAGATGTCGGCCGGGTTTCGCTTCGGTTCGGACAGTTTCGTGGCGGAATTGGCAGCTGCCCTTTTGCGTGAAGCCGGGCCCGAACGCCTGCTGTGGGGCAGCGACTGGCCGTTCGTCGATTTCGAATCCAAGGTGACTTACTCCGATACGATCGAACAGTTTGAAAGGCTGGTTCCAGACGCGGCCATTCGCGATCGCATACACACCAGTGCAAATGCGCTCTATTTCGGCGACTGAAATTATAGACCTATGGAAATAAAGTGCGATGGTGCCTATCATGCTCGAAACACGTGAGAGGATAGTTGCTAAAATATGGCAGAGCTGCGCGAACGCTTGCGAACCCCGCTAAACACCCCCGAGTTTCGCGGGGCGCGGCCGCGCAAATATACAGTGCAGTTAGTCGACGGCATGATGATCGAGCGGGATGTGGAGGTGCCGACACGTTGCGGCCATACTCTGTTCGTCGACGTCTTCCGCCCCGTCGACGCCTCTTCCGTCCCGCCACTGGTCGTCTGGACGCCATATGGGAAACATGACCCGGCGCCTTTGGCCACGATCTATCCTGCGTCCGGCGTCAAGGCCGAATGGCAATCCGACCTGACAATCTTCGAAGCCCCCGATCCGGTCTACTGGGTCGGGCAAGGCTATGCAGTCGTGATCGCCGACACGCTGGGCACATGGTACTCTAACGCCAATGCGAGCTTCTTCTCCCCGCGCGAGGCACAGGCACATTACGATCTGATCGAATGGGCCGGAACGCAGGAATGGAGCAACGGCAAGGTCGGCCTTTCGGGCGTTTCCTATCTTGCTTCCTCCCAATGGCGCGTTGCGGCTCTGAAGCCGCCCCACCTGGCCGCAATCAATCCCTGGGAAGGTTGGTCCGACACGTTCAATGAGATCGTGCGCCATGGCGGAATCCCGGAGACCTTTTTCTGGCCATATATCCAGGTCCGCTGGGGTGTTTCGGACCAGATGGTCGAGGATCTGTGGGCGCACACACGCGAGAGCCAGTTCTTTGACGACTATTGGAAATCGAAAGTGGCCGTGTTCGAGAATATCGACGTGCCCGCTTTCGTTGTGGCGAGTTGGAGCGATCACGGCGTGCACACGCGCGGCACGCTGGAAGCTTACAAACGCATCTCTTCGCGTGAAAAATGGCTCGAAATTCATGGCGGGAAGAAGTGGGGCTATTATTACGAGCCGCAATCGATCGCCCGGCAGACGGCCTTTTTCGATCACTTCCTAAAGGGCGAGCAAACACAGCTCGCGGAATGGCCGCCTGTGCGCCTGCATGTGCGCGACCGCACCGGAGTGGCCGCGCAGAAACCCGCCGCACAGTGGCCGGTCGAAAATACCGAATATCGCCGCCTATATCTCGACGCGACGAACACGAGCATGGCGGAGCATCCGCCCACAGCGCCCGGCGCCGCCGAATATGATTCACTGGACGATGGGCAGGAAGTTCAGTTCGACTACCGCTTCGACGAGGATGTGGAACTGGTCGGCCATATGAAGTTGCGGCTCCATGTCTCGACTTCCGAAGCCGACGATATGGATATCTTCGTCACGGTGGAGAAGCTGGAACGCGGCGAAGTACGAACCCCGTTCACTCATTGGGCTGTTTTCGAGGATGGCCCGGTGGCCTTTGGATGGCTGCGCCTATCCCGCCGCGAACTCGATGCCGAGCGCTCTACGGAATGGCAGCCCATTCTAACCAATTGCTCGGAACTCAAGGTGAAGCCTGGCGAGGTCACTCAGGCGGACATCGAGATCCTGCCGTCGGGCACGCGCTTTGGAAAGGGAGACAGCTTGCGTGTCCGCATCAAGGGGCGCGACATCTACAGCTATCCCAAGCCGCAGCTTTACAGCCGGCATGAGGATACGGTGAATATCGGCATCAACAGGATTCACACAGGTGCAGGCGCAGAATCCTACCTGCTGATCCCGGTCGTAAATCTTTCCAGCGAACTGTAATCAGTCGCCAGACGGCCCCCGCAGCTTGATCCAGGTCAGGTCCGGCCGCCGGCAGCGACAGCCTTGTCGATCGCGGCCTGGTTAGCGCCGCTGAAATTGTCGCGGTTGTCGTAAACCCATTGCAGCGATGCGTCGCGCCTGAGGTTCGATCCACGGAACTTGGGCAAGACATAGCGGGCCATCAGTTCATAGGAGCGCTTAGTTGCTTCGAACGGCATCCAGTTCGTGCCGGTGAGGAGTAGACAACCGAAGCCGCCGGTCTTCTCCCAGAGCTTCTCGAGGAATTCCACCGCATCGTCAGGCGTGCCGGCAATTGCTCCGCGGGAATCCACGAACTTTCCGATGTCGGATCCCGCCTTCTCTTTGACTTCGGCATAGGCCTTAGGATTGAGCGCGCCGAGATATTCGACCCACGGATCGACACCGAATTCCATCTGCTTGAGCGCCTCTTCGCGGCTTTCCGCGAGGTGGAAGTTTACCACTACACGAAGATCTTCTCGCGACATGGTATTGCCATTCTCGGCCGCCGCCTCTTCGGCGACTTTCCAACTGCCTGCCACATCGCCTGCGCCATGGGTTAGAATTCCGAAACCGTATTTCCCTGCCAAACGTGAACCGGTGGGTGTGCGCGATGTCGCCACCGCCATCTGCGGCAGCGGATAGGAATAGGGGCTGAGATGCAAATGCGCTTCCCTAAGCGTGAACCAATCGCTGTCCTGCGTAACGGTCTCGCCATTGAGAAGCCGCATGATCACGTCGACTCCTTCCACCAATCGGGCGCGTTGCTGCGCCGGGTCGATGCCCAGCATCGATGCGTCTGAAACCAGCATGCCCGGGCCGAAACCGAACATGGCGCGGCCGCGCGTCTGGTTGTCCAATTGGAGGATCCTGTCAGCGACCATCAGAGGATTGTGATAGGGTACGGAAATTACGCCGGTGCCGACCTTGATGCGCGCCGTGCGCTCCACCGCGGCGGCAACGAACAGTTCGGGAGAACCGTAGATCTGCATCCCGCCTGAATGGTGTTCCCCCATCCAGACTTCGGAATAGCCGAGATGCTCAAGCCATTCGACCAACTCGAAATCGCGCTGCATGCACAGCGAAACGTCTTCGTTGTTTCCATGATGCGGCGGCAGAAATACGCCCGTGCGAACATTGCGGATCTGGCTCATTGACCTCTCCATAGAGATTACGCCGGATATTGGCTTCCGGCACCTATTCTGCCGTTGTAGCGCCCTGCCGCGCCAAATCAATTCTAATCTACAAGAATTATTGCACTGCGAGCTCCCTCGATTGAGCCAGCGACAGCCAGAGGAGACACGAGCATCGAGACGAGAGATTAAAACGTCTTTCGAGACATTTCAAGTTACTGATATCAAGTGTTTTTTATACATAATTCACAAGGCATCGGAATTGACGAAGAAGGGCGCACCTTCAGCTCGCCGGAATATCCGTGATCAATCAAATGGACGGGATTGCATTATTTATCTGTATATTATAATTAAATCCCGCTGCCTGAAGCAAGGCTCTCCGGGGCTTCGATGATGGCCAAATAAGCCTGCTCTGCCCTTATGTGATTTTAATCTGACACGAACCCCTTGAATGTACTATGCTTCGCTCAGCGAGTTAAGCAGCGCGGCCTGGAAGCTATCCCGATAAGCTGAGACCGCAAATGTGCGAGAGGATGGGCATGGAGATAATCCAACTTAGGACTGTCATCGAGATCCACAAATCCGGCAGTCTCAGCAGGGCCGGTATGCGGCTGAACATGGCGCAATCGATCGTCAGCCGGTATCTCGCTGCTTTCGAAAAGGAATGCGGCGGCCGCATCTTTTATCGCAACGGTCGCGGCGTGGAGCCTACGGAACTGGGTGAGCGCATTCTTCCCGAAATCGAGTCCATCATGGAAGCGATGCAGAGGGTTAAAATCTGCAGCGAGACGCAAGCCAATGGCATCGCCGGCGACGTCCGGGTGCTCGTTTCCTCGGCTGTCGGGAAAAGCTTCGTGGCCAAGCTGTTCAGCGAAGTGAAGAAGGATTATCCGTCGATCCGGCTGCAATTCGCCGAAGGGTATAGCTGCGAAATCGACAGTGCTTTCGAAGGGGGCAGCGCCGACGTCGCCGTGCTTCTGCGCAACGGAACTGCGATGGGCTCACGCGATGAAGCCATATGCCAGTTCGACACCTATCTTGTCGGCCCGCCGGACGATCCATTTCTCGCTCGTGACGAAATTCTGTTCGTCGAACTGGATGGCCTGCCTTTGCTAATGCCATCCGAACCGAGCCTTGCGCGATTTGCCATCGGTAATATTGCCGCCAGCAAGGGCATTAACCTATCATTTGTGGCAGAGGCTAATTCGCCGAGCTCAACTCAAGCCCTGCTCGAAGCCGGCGCTGGATATCTGATCTCGCCAGTTGGATGCGGGTCCGCCGCGGATACCGGCCATATCGGGGTACTGATCGGCCAAGGCCAGTTAAGAGGCGCGCGCATCTGCGAGCCCGAATTCAAACGTACGCTGGTAGTTGCATCGAATTCCAGCAAGCTGAAGCGGGTCGATGTTGTCAGAAAAGCCGCCATCAGGGTACTGCAGGACCTGATCCGGGCGAACGGGCAAGACCCCGATAGCTGCCCTGGCGCGTCGAAGGGTGCCGCATCTTTCCAGCAAATGGATTCCTGCCAAACCGAGAATGCCTGAATGGCGACTTTTGGCTACGCCGACGTGAGCGTCCTCAAACACGCTTTCAGCTTATAAAGTCCTTCTCAATGTCGCGCGCGCCCAAGTAATAGTGAAGCGCAGCCCACAGTCCGAGCAGACTGGCGACCGATACGCCAATGGTCACACCATATGCATCTGCCGACCGACACAGATTGTGCGTGATCTCACCGGAACCGCAGATCGACTGATAGGATCCGTAGAAGCTGCCTTTGGCAAACCAATCGCTTAGCAGGCCAGCGAAGAAGGGGCCACCACCTGCACCGACTACGTTTGACAGCATGAACGCGATGGTGATCGTCGTCGCTCGCATGCGCGGTTCGACCATGTTGTGAAACGACGCAAGCGTTGACGGGAGGTAGGCGGATTTGAGGATGAACGGCACGATCAGCAGCCCGATCATCCACTCCCAATCGTGCTGCAACATGCCCAGGATCATCAGTGGAATGGCGATTGCAAAGATCAGCGCAGGGAACCAGGCAAACCATCGCCGATCACGCTTCACCAGGATGTCGTTCAAGTAGCCGCCGATCAATACGCCCACGGCAGCGCACGCCCCGCCCAGCATTCCATAGATCAGCCCTGAGGCTCCCACACTGAAATCGAACCGCCGGATAAGCAGTGCAGGCAGAAAGACATAGACGCCGCCCATGGCGAAAGAGCTGATCGTAAAGCCCGCAACGATGTGAAGAAACGAACGGCGCTTGAGAAGATGCTTCATCACGGCCACGAGCGAAGGCGTGTTGCCGATCATCATATCGGCCCTGTCTGCCCCCCCGCGAACAGGTTCCTTGATTGTGAACTTGACCAGCAGAGCCACCAGAATCCCTGGCAGGCCCACGACCATCAAGGCGACCCGCCAGGAATAGAGCTGGGCAACATAGCCGCCAATGATCGAGCCCAGCATGATACCAAGCGGCAAACCAAGCACGAAGTAGGAGATCGCCGAGCCGCGTCGCTCCGCTGGGAAATAGTCTCCAATCACCGAATGAGCGGTGGGCGTCGCGCCGGATTCGCCCGCACCGACCGCCACGCGCGACATGACCAATTGCAGGTAACTGGTGGCCAGTCCCCCGGCAGCAGTGGCCAGGGACCAGAATGTGACACACACTGCTATAAGGTTCGTGCGGCTCGCCCGTTCGGCCAGCCGTGCCAGCGGAAGCGCGGCAAAAGTATAGACCAGCATGAATGCAAGGCCGCCGAGGACGCCAACCTGCGCGTCCGTGAGATCGAGATCCTCCTTGATCGGCTGGCCGAGCACATTGATGATGGTGCGATCAAGAAACGCCAGCGTGTTCATCGCCAGTAGGATGAACAATACGTAGCGCAGATAAGCCTTTGAATGAACCGGCTTATCGATCTCAGCAGGGGGCAGAAGTGCTTCGTTGCCCTGACTGGGGACTTTGATTTCGTTCACGGGCACTCCCAAAATGCGATCCCGATCGGACCGCGGGCATTCGTTCTTGAAGCAACGGCGTGATCCGGCACGGCTGTGCCATGCCGGATATCACTCCTGTCTCACCGTCCCTATTCGGGCATCGGGTAATCTTCGGCATTCAGCACCCAACCCGGCCGATTGGAAAAATCGAGACGAGGAGGCGCAAAAATATCGACCAGCTGGTTCTCACCTTCTCCGGAAACCGATGTGTGCACTACGGGCGGAGGGATGACCGTGATCGAGGGCGAATGCACCACGGCATGCACGTCTTCCCGCCAATCCCCGTAATTGACAGTCCAGGGCCAGCGCATGTGATGCGTCCATGTCCCCGCTAACGCGAGCGAGCATTGTTCGAAATCATCATGGAAGTGCGGCGACAGTTTCGAAGGATCCCGCGCGCCGGTCTGCCGGTATGGCATGTTGATCATGAATGTGGTGCAGCGCCAGATGCGCCCCAGCCGGCCTTCCTGCCTGGGAACGTCAAGCGTATAAACGCGGATTTTGTACCCGCCCACCGGTTCGGGCCAAGCTTCGAAAGGGGGAATATTGGCGTGCTGCTGAGCATAGGCCTCATTGTTCGAACACTTCGCGTTCAGATCTTCCGAGCGGGTGGTGAACAGGCGAACCACTCGCCCGCCTTCCGGAAATTCGAGACGGCTGTCGCCTGGAGGCATGACAATTAGCGAATAGCCGTCGCTGCGCTCTTCCTGCGCTCCTGCAGCGGCGACGACTGGCGTGCCTGCGTGTTCCAGGATGACCACGTATTCGTCAGGCTGGCCGCGGCGTTCGAATGTCGCGCCCGGCTTCAACTCGCTATAGGCTATGACGAAATTCTGCCCCCTCGCGTACCACGTCTTCCCATTGGCATCGTCTTCGGCGGGCGGTTCTTGATAGAACAATCCGTATTCGGCATCCGCCGCAGGCAAAGGTGCGGCTTTCGGCTTCTGGGCGGTAGCTTGCAGAGCGGACCTGGGGTCGGTGGGATCGTACATTTCAATTATCCTCGAGTATTGTGTTCAACCTGGATGGGAAGGCAGCGGGCAACCAAATGTGTGCCCTCGCCCTCCGTCGTCATCCTCTCCTAGCCGCCGAAGACGCGCCGGCCAGTATCGTGCAGGACCTTGGCCCGTTCTTCGTCATTAAGTAGCGCCGTCGAGTCGATCGCACGCTGGACCATCTCCTTGTAGGTCCCCGACGAAGTGCCGATGTCCGAGCCCCACATCACCTTGTCTGCCCCGAAGAAATCGACCGCGCGGCGCAAGACTTTCTCCGGCGGCACACCCTGCTCGCGGATCACGTCCATGTTGAGGGAAGTCCACTTGACGTAGATATTCTTGCGGGCCCGGAAGCCTTCGAAACTCGATCCGATGCCGAAGTCCGGATTGGCGATGACAGGCAAGAAGATGTGATCGAGCACGATCGTCAAGTTGGGAAAACGATCGGCCATTCCCTCGATCAAAGGGATCAGCGCCGCCGCATCGCTCGAAGGGCCTTCGATATCGACAATCAGGCCGAGCTCATTGGCTAGCTCCCAGACTTTGAGCGATTCATCGGAACTGAGCCAGGCGATCTTGTCGGTGACGTTGATCGGAAAGAACCGGATACCGACGATACCGCGCTCCGCGCCTTCGCGGATCATCGACAGCGTCTTTTCCTCGCGCGGATCGATAATGATCACAGCACGCATCTGGTCGGGGAAAAGGTCCGCGGCATCGACGATGTAGGAGTTGTCCGTACGGTAGATCATCCCCTTCTGAACGGCGGCTATCGCGACGACATTCTCTTCCTGCATCCACTGATGCAGTTGTTCGGCCGTGGGCTTCTCGTTCACCGGGCTCGGGCCATGCATCCCACCGGGGATTCCGATTGTTCCCGGGCCGAACGGGTTGTCCTTGCTCGGCGGCTTGTCGCGGCCTTTCATGTTCATCGGAACTATGTTGCGGGGATAGTGCTCGAGGTCGTCGGAGACGAGATGGGCATGCGAATCGTAAAGACGGAGATTTCGCGATTGCCCGGACGCTTCAGCCATGGATCAATCTTCCTTGCTTCCAAAATTTCGGCACGCCGGCTCTCGCAAGAACCTTTCTAAGCGAGGTACGGATGCCCCTGCAGCCTTGAAATATGGTCTCCCCGTGGCTGCATTTCGTGAGACCGTGCAGTGTAAAAGTGCCGGCAGTCCACACAGACCACCGGCACAAATTTTCATCACATTTCGAAGCGGACACCGACCTTGTAGTAACGGCCGATCGAGTCGAAATAGAGGCCGTTGCCGATGAATTGCAGGTTCGATGGCGGATCCTTGTCGAAGACGTTGTCGATGCCGCCGAACAGCTCAATCCCGTCCTCACCCTCAGGGCCGTAGAGCTTCACACTCGCGGTCAAGTCGAGGTAGAACCGGCTATCCACGCTGTTGTCGCTGATGCTCTGCCGCGGATCGGCGGGGGTAGCCACCCAATTGACGCTGTAACCGGGTTCACCTGGGCCGATATGATCCCGGCTGAGCAAGGCCGAGGGGATATAGCGGCCATGCGCGGTCAGCGAGAAGAGCGGGTTCTCGTAAGTGACTACCGCGCTGGCGCGCCAGCGCGGCACACCGACGAGGTTGGTGATCGCGCCGAAGTTTCCTGTAACCCCGGCAAAGTCGCGCAACTGACCGGTCGGAAGCTGGGTTTCCAGTTTGTCGACGTAGTTAGCATTGACGTTGAAGTTGACCACGTTCTCGTTTCCGAGCTCGACCAGATAGTTCATCACGCCTTCGAACCCTCTCGCCTTGAGCGTGTTCACGTTCTGGTAGGTCGAGCGAAGCTGCGTGATGCGATCATCCGGCCCGATCGTGCAGACTGCCGTGTTGCCCTGGCGGCAGAGCTGTATCGCAATGGCGTTGCTGATCGTGTCGATCGCGCCTGTCACCTTGATGTCGTAATAGTCGACCGACAGGCGGAAGTTGGGCACGAAGCTCGGCTGGAGCACTACGCCCGCCGTGAAGGTGTCACCCTTCTCAAGCTCAAGATTGGGGTTGCCACCGAAGACCGACGGAATTTCGTAAGCCAGGTTCAGTTTGGGATCGTTCAGCGGAAATCTTTGAGTGGTGGTGTTGGGGTTGAGCTCCAGTGCGTTCGGCGCACGGATATCTCGCGAACGAGTGACGCGGAACATCAGCGCGTCGCTGACATCCCACACCGCGCCTAGTTTCCAGGTCCAGGCGTTGCCGGAGAGACTGTAGTCCGTGTAGCGTAGCGCGCCATCGATATCGAGTGAACCGACTGCGGAATCGGCGATCAGTGGCACGCCCAATTCGATATAGGCTTCTTTCACCTTCTGCGTTGTCGGCGGAAGAATGGTTGCGTTGACGGCATTGGTCTGCCCAGACGCGGTGAAAGGATCCCTCTCCCCTTCGGACTTGTCGATCCGATATTCGGCGCCAGTCGCGAATTTCACAGCGCCCGCCCAGTTATCGAACAGGGATCCGCGCAGATTGACTGCCCAGGCATGCTGTTCGAATAAGCGGGTCTGCCAGATCTCGCCCATGACCCAAGCGCGTGCGCCGTCGCTGATCTTGTTGGGGCCCATTACATTGGTCGGCACACAACCATTGTTCGGATTGGCCAATGTCGAACGGCAAACAATGGTACCTTCGGGAATTCCGGCAACGCCGGCCGGCGCGAGGACAACGTCGCGCGCCTGAGCCCAGCGGACCTCGTTACGGACGCCTTCGCCTTCCATTCGGCCGTTTGTGCGGCCTAGCGAATAGGATACGTCCCACTTCCAACCATTTTCGAGATCGCCATCGAGCCCGAGCATACCGCGCCAGGTGCGGTTGCGGCTTACGTAGGTCGCGTTGCCGAGCTCCGTGTGGGACCGGCCCATTGTGAAGCTCGTGATACCCGCATCGTCCATCAGCCCCTGCACTTGCGGGGTCAGATATGGATTATCGCGAAGAATCGTGATCGGCGCGGTGGTGCCGTAATTGAGCGATGTGGAACCGGCGGAGGGCCCACCGATGACCCGCGAATAAGCCAACTCCGCTTTAATCCTGACAGAATCGCTAATTTCATATTCCGCGTGGCCCAACAGCGAGACGTGGCTCGTCGCGACCAGCAGCGGACATTTGTCGCAGCCATATACGTCCTGGATGCTCGGATCGCCGCCGATCATCTGGATGCCCGGTGCATTGGGGTTGAAGAACTCCCCGAACTGGAACGGAACCAGATTGCCGTCTTCATTGAACTGAAGGCCCTGTAGCGGCCCCTTCGCGGTGATCACGCCGCTGGGGTTGAGCACGAACAGGGCATTGTCTGCAGCAATGTTCTGAGGATTGGTATTTCCGCCGGCACTGCTCCAGAACGGATTGCCGATGAAGCCGTGAAACTTCGAGCTCCAGTCGCGGTCAAGCGCGCCGCCAATGCCGTCCTCGTCGGAATATTCGCCGCCGATCACGAAATGGCCTCGCCCTCCGGCAAAATCGGTTCCGAAAACGGCACCGAAATTGACACGCTCGGCATCGCCATATTCACTGATACCGTAGCTTGCTTCGCCCTTGATGCCGTTAAAACGCGTATCGAGGATGAGGTTGACGACACCGGCCACTGCGTCCGCGCCGTAAGCTGCGGAGGCGCCGCCGGTAACCACTTCAGAACGCTGTACCATGATCGATGGCACAGAGTTCAGGTCGAAGCGGCCTTCTTCCGTGCTCGGCACGGTGCGGCGGCCGTCGACCAGCACCAGTGTACGGGTGGCCCCAAGGCCGCGAAGGTCAAGCAAGCGTGCGCCGATATTGGAGCCCGCACGGAAATTGTTAGTCGACGGGCTGGTAATCGGCCGGAACGACGGAAGCTGGTTTAGTGCATCGGCGACATTGTTGATCGCAAGATTGTCCATCCGCTCCGCGCCGACGATGTTAACTGGCGTTGGAGCATTGAAGCTGTCCCGGCCCAGCCGCGATCCAGTGATGATGATCTCTTCACCAGTGGCGGCAGCATCCGCAACGGCGGTTTCTTCCGGCAGAGCCTCATCCTGAGCCCAAGCCTGTGAAGCCGGGATGAAGGCAGCCAAAGCCAGGGCAGCAACTGAGCTGCGGCTCAAAAATCTAGCGGCGTGGAATTTCACAACAACCTCTCCCCATATTCCCAAAAAAGCAGTCTGTTCGCTGCTCGGCCCGCACATCACAATTAGTGATACCGGTACCAGTTCTTGAATTTTCAATCCGGTCCCCGCCTCGTTTTTTGGCCCATTTCTGCGGCTCGCTTCGAGTGACGACGACTGAGAAACCTAGATTTCCCTCTCGTGCAGTATGCTTCCAACCCACAAGCCGCCATGAAAACCAGCTATGCGCGGTAGGTGCCGCGGCGAGCCGATAACAGCGCCATGAGCGTTTGGAGTAAAGCCGCGCTTACTAGCCATATCCAATAGTAATATATTGTAATATATATGTTTTTGCTCGATCTGATATAAGCGGTTATCGCCTGACTGCGGTCAACTGCCTCGCTGGAATGGCGGTGTCGGCCCATCCGTAACGCCTGCTTCCCCAGTGGCATTTCTGATTATGATCGATATCGTTCTCGCAGGTTGGGTCTGCCAATCGGGGGTCGGGAGAACGAAATGCCGCTGCTTGGATTCGCATTTGCGAACAGGAATCCGCCCCAAGAATTTGAAGCAGTTACCCTCTTGGTGCCCGTAAGTTGAGCGGCGCCCCCATCACGCGACAGTGATATGGATAACCGCCACACGCGAAACGGCACGAATAAAGCTGGAGAGTTTGTAGCGGACTGGGGCCTTGATCGGAGAACGACAGGCTTCTCACCAGCAACTCAGCACCTGCAGCAGTGACCATGTCTTCTTGAGCGAAACACGTGCCTGGATGGCTCTGGATGGCTTTCGTCATGGGCGCGGCGCAATTCGACTGACCGGCGTCGCCTTTTCGTCTTTCACCTACGAACGATCTGGCGCGGGACGTTTAAACCAACGGGAAGCTCATTGGTAAGCGCAACTCGCACAGCCGCGTCTTTTCACTGGAAGCCACGACAAGCCCGCTCTCTGCGCGTATAGAACCGGGTTGACGGTCGAGAAGCCAATACAGCTTGGTGAAATATAAGCGCGGCCGATGGAGCAGGAGCCTGGCCAATGGACGAGACCGTTCCAATTATAATTATCGGTGGGAGCTTGGTCGGCCTTGCTGCCTCCGTATTGCTGGGCCGGCACAATGTGCCCCACATATTGATCGAACGGCACTCGGGAACCGCCATACATCCACGCGCAGCTGCGTTTCACCAGCGGACGATGGAAATATTCCGCAGTATGGATCTTCAGGAAGCGGTCGAGCAAGCAGCGGAGCGCGAGTTCGTACAGAACGGAGCGATCGTGTCCGTCGAGACGCTTGCCGGCCGCGAACTCGCCAGCTTCTACAAATCGGTCAACGAAGGCGTGGAAGGCCTTAGTCCCACAAGCCGGTTGTACATCACCCTGATCGGGCTTGAGCCAGTGCTGCGAAAGCGCGCCTTGGAATTGGGAGCCGATCATCGCTTTGCCACCGAGATGACGCAGTTTGTGCAAGATAAATCAGGCATATCTACGACGGTGCGGTCACGTGACGACGGCAGCGAAAGACGCATCCGCGCACAATACATGATTGCCGCCGACGGCGCGCACAGCCCGGTGAGAAATGCACTCGGGATTTCGATGGAAGGCCGCGGTGAGTTCGCCCAATGCGCGACCATCTACTTCAAGGCGGATGTCCGTTCGCTTCTGCGCAATCGAAACTTGAGCGTTGTCTACGTCAACCAGCCCAGGTTGCTGGCTTTCTTTCGTTTCGCGATCACCGGCGATGCAGGCTTTCTTGCCGTGTTTGCCACTTTTGACGAACAAGGTCGCCGCGAGGCGATGCACGATCAAGCCCTGTCGGTGGAACGCTGCGCCGCCCTGGTCCGTGCCGCGCTCGGGGTGACGGATGATTTTGCCGTTGAGATAGGGAATGTCCAACCGTGGACGGCGACCGCCGCAACCGCATCCGCCTTCCGCCATGGCAATATCTTCCTGGCGGGCGACGCTGCCCACCTGATGCCGCCGACAGGTGGATTTGGAGGCAATACGGGGGTCGCGGACGTTCACAACTTAGCTTGGAAGCTGGCAATGACACTCGATGGCCGCGCCGGCCCCGCACTTCTGGACAGTTACGAGGAGGAGCGCCGCCCGATGGCCGCACTCACAGTCGAACAGGCCTATCGCCGCTATGTGGAGCGTGTTGACCCCTCTTTGCCATCCAGCGACCTCGCGCCCAATCTTGCAGATACGGCAATCGAACTGGGATCCGTCTACCGGTCGGGTGCGATCATTCCGGAAGACAAGGATCAAGATCTGACCGAAGCCCCGGAGAGACCGAGCGGCCGGCCTGGGACCCGGTTGGCGCATGTCTGGATCGAACGCGGCGGCAAGCGCATCTCGACCCTCGATCTCGCAAGCGGGGGTTTCACTCTTCTTGTCGGGCCCAACGGCAGACAATGGACGGAGGCGACAAAGGTAATAGTGAACGTCGAAACTCATGAAATTCAGGAGGAAGACGCTCTCGCCGGCATCGGCATGACGGCGCACGGCGCCGTGTTGCTGCGTCCGGACGGCGTGATCGCCTGGCGCTACAACGATACCCGTCCCGCCAAGGGCGCCGCACTACTCGAGGCCCTGCGTAGGGCTAGCGGCCACTGAAGATCTGGCCAGTGCTGATCGTGCACTACTCCCGCCATTGGTGGCCGCCTCTTCGTCTCGACTTACTTGGTGGGTGCATTGCCGAATGCGCGCCGCAGTGCCGCGAGCTTTGCCGCGGTAAATGCTTGCGCGAGCGAACTGTCGGCTGCCGCCCGGTCAAATCCGTGGAATCCACCGGGTATTACCAGGAGCTCCGTCGGGACATTCGCCATCGTCAGGCGCCGCGCGTATTCCATATCCTCGCTGGCGAACAGATCCGCCCCGCCGACGCCGATCCATGCGGGAGCGAGTCCGGAGAGGTTCTCTTGCCGGGCAGGCACCGCTGCCACCGGTACGTCGGGCGTCCCCGGTTCCATTCCGAGAAAACTTGCCCAGCCGAGGCGGTTCTCAGGGGGGCTCCAACCAACTGTCGCAATATACCAAGGCACCCGCCGGGTGCTGCCTGTCCGGTCGTCCAGCATCGGATAGACTAGCGACTGGAAAAGAACCGGGATTTCGCCGCGATCGCGCGCCTTAATGGCCAAGATAGCGGCATGGCCGCCGCCTGCGCTCTCGCCCATCACCGCGATCCGCAGCGGGTCGACCCCAAGTGCAGCTGCGTTGCCATGCAACCATTTGAGGCCCGCATACGTGTCTTCGGTCGACTGACGGTAAGTCGCGCGCGGTGAAAGCCGGTATTCGACACTTACGATGGTACAATCGAGTGCCCGCGCTATTTCCTGAAGGTTGCGCAGTTCCCCTCCTGCGCTTCCCACTACATGACCGCCACCATGGATGTGAAGGATCGCCGGGCGAGACTGGGAGGGATCGCTATTGACCACAAACAACTTGACGCCGGGCAAGGCACCATCGGCAGCAATGTCGCGTTCGCCGACCGGGATATCTGCCAACAGTTCGTTTGGCGCAGGTCCGCCGTTCTCCGGCATATTGCGCAGCATTTCCGCAGTGATGGGAGGAAATCCGTGCTCAACCATCTGCCGGGCGGCCGGCCGCAACTCCGGAGCGATTGGTGCCAGGCGCTGATCAATCGTCAGGCTCGCTGCATCCCACGCCCCGCCCGCAAGCGTTAGCGCAGCATCATGCGCGGCAGCGAAACCAGATCGGATTGCCGCCGCCCCGCCTAAGGCAATGGAAGCAAGCCGCCCAAAATCTCGCCTGTTGATTTGCATGATCCGCTCCTCGCACTCCATCCCCTCACCGCCGGCCGATTACGGCAATTGAAAAACTATGTTGGCTCGAGGTGACCGCTTCATTCTTCTCGAACGGCCCACGATTGACCGGCGGCAGTAGGAGAGATTGGCCGCCGCCGGCTATCGTCATGAAGTGATACGAAACCGCAATCCGAAAGTGCGCGGAGTTGGGCCCGATCCTGACAGCGGGCCGTCAGTGCCGACGAAAGTGGGGCCACGTTCATCAGTAAGGTTGTTGGCTATGAAGGCCAGTTCCATGTCGTTGTAACGCAGACCAAGGGTCAAGCTGATTAGGTCGTAGGGGTTCGCCGTGATGCCGTTGGCCTGCAGTCGGTCGCCGCTGTGGCTGAAAGAAATATTGCCGAAACCATCCAAGCCATCGGCCACTTCGCGGTTATAGTTGACGTCAAAGCGGTAGTTGTTGCCAATGTGTTGATCAACCGCGCACCGGGCCGCAGCGGCGGCTGGTTCGCAGCGATGACGGTATTGACCGTATCATATTTGCTATCGTTGATATTGCCCACGAAGCCCAAGGCAAGTCCGTCAAGGGGCGTTTCCCAGCGCAGGTCCAAATCGATGCCCTGAGTGGTGGCGTCTCCGAAATTTGCAAAGCCGTTGACGCTGTCGATGCCGCCGTCACCGATGTCTGCAGATTGGTATATTGCAGCCGATAGAGGTTGAGACCGACGTTAAGCGTTTCGGCAGGATCGCCACTTTACGCCAAACTCGAAGTTCCTTGAAGATCCGGCTCCAGCGCCACCGAGGCAGGAACACCGGCCAATCCAGCGATCAACTTGTACGCGCGATTGCACAATACCTGGGCGGAAACCTGTAGCGGCAGACACAAACATCGTCAGGTTATCGTTTGGCACGTAGACAGGTTCAGCCGCCAGGTTTCCACATGGCCTTCGTCGGCACCAAACCAGTCCCATCGCGGAATGCGCGATCGTCATGATAGGTTCGCAAGCCGACTAGTGGAATGAGCTTGCCATCGAAGAGTTCGTAGCTGACTTCCCCGAACAGCGCCCAATTCTCGGTCAGTGTATCGTTGTCGGCGTTGACATCGACCCCGAAGGCGGGAATTTGAAGGGCGTTCACCTGCGGTCCGCTGCCGTCCTGGTAGGAACCGCCGACCAGCCAATGCAGCGGGCCTTCGCCGTTCGAGTTTACGCGCAGTTCCTGTGCAAACATCTTCGGTGAAAACTGGCTGGAGAAAAAGCCCGCCGGCGAGATCGGGATGTTGATCCCGAAATCGCCTTCCAGGTTGCTGGTAGAGCTTGTCACGGTGAAGGCGTCAAAATCGACTGTGGCGGTCAGGCTCATCAACTCGAAATCGCCGTTCGAAAACCCTTGCTGCCCCGCGGTATTTTGAAAATAGACCGGATCGACCGAAGCAGTAAAGCCGGTGAAGTCCTGGCGCGGACGGAATTTCCAGTATTGCGCGCGAATTTCGACATATCGAGCGGTCGCATGAGCGCAACCACGCGGATGTCGTCGTTCGCGCTTCGTTAACGCCAACCTGGTCCGGCGTTCCGTCAAAGGACCAGATGGCATCGGCGTATCCAGCATCCGCGACCGGCCGCCGCTCACCCGGATCGCCGCCGATCTTTGATGATGGGCACTGAGCCGCGGCGGCAAAGCCGTAATTGAGCGCTTCGGCCGAGCGAGTAGTGCCGACCTCGGCCTCGAAAGCATATTCAATATCGTTCAGATCTGGATCGCGTGTGTGGAAGATAAACACGCCGCCCGAAGAACCCTGACCGTATAGCGTGCCTTGAGGACCGCGGAGAACCTCGACACGCTCATATCGATAAAGCGCACCGGCGGTGCGATGCCGAAATTGGTGACGATGAAGGGCGTATCGTCGAGATAATAGCCAATCGGAAAATCGCCGTTCTGCGTTACGTTGCCGCGAAGGTTATAAAAGCGCGAACCGTTAGACTGGCGGAAGCCTTCCTGGGCTCCGGGAACACTGGACACAAGGTCGCCAATCGTAGTGATGTTGCGCTCGCGCAGATCCTCGCCGCTGAACACCTGAATGGCCAACGGAACCTCCTGAATGTCTTGCCGCCGGTTATCGTGGCGGTGACAATGATCGTCGCTTACCTTTGGTGCGGCGGAAGTGGCAGGCCGATCTGCCGCCTGCGCGTGAGCTGCTCCTGCAGCAAGCGCCGTAGCGATCGCTGCGACTGCTGCCATGTGCTGCAGATACCTCGTGTGCCTCCTCTCCCCCGTCATCAATTGCTCTTTACCAAGCGCTCATCGCAGAGCGTTGAGCATGTGGGCACGCAAGTCAATCAAATTTAGACAATCGAGCATAGACGGTGTGAAGCGGTTCGGTCAGACGCGCGAGCGATGCGCCATGGCGGCCAATCTGATGGCTCCCACCGGCCCGGCGTCTCCACCCAGGCCGGCAAGAACAAGCGTCATCGGCAAGTTCGGGCAGATACCCGTTGAGGCCAGCCGCCACCTTGCGCCTGATGCTGGGCAACAGGAAACTTCGCGTCAGGCAGACTGTCCCCGCCCAGCACGATCCGCTGCGGCGCGGCAATCAACGCAACCGCGCCAATCAGTTCGGCAAGATCAGCCGCCACCCAATCCCACATCGGATGATCGTCGGGAATTCGGCGGATGGTTGGCCGAACCGCGCGGCAAGTGCGGGGCCGCTGGCCAATCCTTCGATACAATCACCATGAAATGGGCATGCGCCCGGCGAAGTTGTCTTCGCTCGCCCGCCTGACGCGCATATGGCCGCCTTCAGGGTGGAGCCCGCCGTGCACCGCTTTTCCATCGATGATCAGCCCGACACCGATGCCAGTTCCCACAGTGATATAGCAAAGACTGTGGCATCCGCGCGCACTGCCAAAAGCATGCTCTCCCAGCGCCGCTGCATCACATCGGTATCGATCATCCAGGGGCAGGATACCGCTGCATCAAGATATGTCCGACGGGCGCACCAGACCACCCCGGTTCGGCGTCTGCAGGATCACGCCGTAATCTGCGGCAGTTGTCGGCCACCGGGCCGAAACCGCGATACCCAACCCTTGGATCGGCTCGACCTCACCCAGCTGTGAAGCACTTCAGCCAACTGGCCAAGCGTATCGTCCGGCGATCTGGTCGGCATCTCAACCCGTCGGCAATCACACCCCTGCGACAGGAGGCGACGGATTGGTCCCGCCAAGCTCAACCCGCAAGGCGCGCCACGCTATATATCCGGGTCTACCAGCCGAGCGTCATTTCCCTCCAGCGAAAGGGACAAGGTGGGCGCAAATGTCGCCCCGAAATTGCGCCGCTCCTTGCCTTCAGAAACACCCCAATCGTCAACGAAGCTGGTCACTTTCAAATCGGGCATGACAAGCCAGCTATATGCCTGGGCCGGAGCCGACGGGGGATTACGGAACACAAGACCGGTTCCGTTCAAAGGCGACCAATCGCCCCTTAGACTGCTGGCCACCATACCATACAGCCCCGTGGGTCCGGTCGGCCCACCGGGATCGAACACATGGCGCTGCGTCGACCAGAACAAGTAATACAATCCCTCATGGAAAATGGCATGCGGGCGCTCCAGTTCGTTGTTCAGGCCATCGGCACTTACAATTGGCGGCAGAAGCTCCCAGCTTTGCGGCGAAGCCCCGTCTTTTCCATCAACTGCCGTGGCGATGCCGATGACGCCGTTAAAAGCCGACTGCGTCCCCGCTGCCGAAGCTGCAAACAGCAAGTGGCTGGCGCCATCGCGCGGATCGCGGAAATAGGCCGGATCGCGAAACGCCTTGATCGTGCCAATCGTACCGCTGCCCTGATAACTCGGCATGTACCATTCATCGTTCCGCACAATCACTTCGGAGAGATCGCGCCAGCCGGTAAGACTAGGCCGTGCGCCCGGCGACAAGGTCGCCTGCGCGCGAAACAGGCGCTGTTCGAAAGTGAGCTCCCCTTCCCCGCGCCGCCCCGTGGCAGTGAAATAGAGCGTGACGACACCCGTTGCCGGTTCGAGGATCGCCGACCCCGACCATTCACGGCTTCCGGGTGAGAAACCTTCGGGCATCGCCGGTCCGAGATGCGTCCACTTGCCATCGCATTGTTGCAGCAGATGGATCCGGGCATGGCCGTGCCGTTGATCAGGATCGGCGAAATGCGGTGCACCAAGTGCCATCCACAGCGTTACCCCGCCGCCAATGTCGGCTGGATGGCCGTCAGCATACTGGATGGGCCAAGCATCCCATATGTCGAGTTCGGGCGAGATTCTTGCAAAATCGGTCTCGCCGATAAGAGGCACCGTCCCTGCAGCAGGCGTAACGAAACAGCCCGATGGCGGCGCTGCCCAATGCGTAGCGGCGTGCTGCATTGCGGCGGCAGCAGGTGATGCCCACGCCCCCGTCACTGCACAGCTCCTGGCATCCGCCGAACTGGCCGCCTCATACTCACCGGTAAGGCTCTCGACAACTTTTCGCTCATTGGGTTCAATTGCCTGATAATGGCGTTACGACAAACTACTGATCAGCATGCACGTTGGCACACCATTTAGCCCATATTCGATGCCCCCCCCCCTCCCCCCCCCCCCCTCCCTCCCCCCCCCCCCCCCCCCCCCCCCCCTCCCCCCCCCCTCCTCCCTCCCCCCCCCCCCCCCCCCCTCCCCCCCCCCCCCCTCCCCCCCTCCCCCCCCCCCCCCCCCCCCCCCCCCCCCCCCCCCCCCCCCCCCTCCCCCCCCCCCCCCCCCCCCCCCCCCCCCCCCCCCCCCCCCCCCCCCCCCCCCCCCCCCCCCCCCCCCCCCCCCCCTCCGATCATCGGCCTGGGCCCCCGCCGGTCCTGCGGCGCCGGCCACGACAAGCACCGCGAGGATTGCCCGCACCACCACCACGCACCAGGAACGCACCGGGTTGCCCGGTCGACGAAGGCTCATCCCCGGTTGCCTCGACGAGGTCCAGCAAACCGTTGACGATAGCCAATTCCGCACAGCCCGGCCCCCCCCCCCCCCCCCCCCCCCCCCCCCCCCCCCCCCCCCCCCCCCCCCCCCCCCCCCCCCCCCCCCCCCCCCCCCCCCCCCCCCCCCCCCCCCCCCCCCCCCCCCCCCCCCCCCCCCCCCCCCCCCCCCCCCCCCCCCCCCCCCCCCCCCCCCCCCCCCCCCCCCCCCCCCCCCCCCCCCCCCCCCCCCCCCCCCCCCCCCCCCCCCCCCCCCCCCCCCCCCCCCCCCCCCCCCCCCCCCCCCCCCCCCCCCCCCCCCCCCCCCCCCCCCCCCCCCCCCCCCCCCCCCCCCCCCCCCCCCCCCCCCCCCCCCCCCCCCCCCCCCCCCCCCCCCCCCCCCCCCCCCCCCCCCCCCCCCCCCCCCCCCCCCCCCCCCCCCCCCCCCCCCCAATGGAGCGCAGGCGGTGCAAACCGGTGCGATCCATGCCGCCTCGCCAACGCGGATGGCAGCATCATCGCCGGCACCGATCGTGCGGTAACTTTCAGCGGACGCCCGGAACTGACGTTACTCCCGGTTCGCGGTCGTGAGCGACCCTGTCGAATTGCCAGTTGGCGCACTGGCGCATGTCGCGGTGTCGATCTACCTGCCGGACGCTACGCCGACGACACGGTCGACGACATCGGCCTGATGCCCGCATTCATCGCCCCAGGAAATCAGGTGGCGCACCAAGTGCTGGCAGAGCCACTTGTGACAGGCTCCTATTTCTGGCTACGCGGTCTCAGCGTGCCGGCTTCGGATGGCGATGGCGGCGCGATAGTGACGCTGGGCAATTCAATCACCGAAGGTTATGCACCACATCGGCACGCACCGAAGCTGGCCCGATCTACTGGCAGAGCGCTTGCAGGCGGCCCCCGGATTGCAGAACTGGGCCGTAATCAACACAGGTATTTCGGGCAATCGCATCCTCCGCGCCGGCGCCGGAGATGCGGCTATCGCGCGCTTTACCGAAGACGTGCTGAGCCGCCCTGGTGTCCGCTGGGTGGTTGTGCTGGAATTCGATCAACGACATCAACATGTCGATCATGCCCGGCATGCCGCCCGGACAATTGCGAGTGCAGAGGAGATTATTGTTGCACTCGACCAATTGATCGAACGCGCGCATCTGCACGGATTGAAGATCGCTGGTGGAACAGTATTGCCAACAAAAGGTCTGCCTTTTTACAGCGAAGAGGGGGAAGGCATGCGGCAGCAGATCAATCACTGGATCCGCACAAGTGGACGCTTCGATGCGGTGATCGATTTCGATGTTGCCACTCGTGACCCCGCCGATCCGTTGCAAATCAATCCGGCGTTCGATCCGGGCGATCATGTTCATCCCAACGACGCCGGCAATCGGGCAATGGCGAACGCTATCGATCTGGATATGTTTCGCGATCGATAACAGACGGCCCACGGGCTAACGGTTTGCTGCCGAAATCGGCACAAGCCCGCGTCCTGTCCGATCGGTCGAGCCTTTGACCAAACGCGCGTGTTTTTCTAACGACCCCGGCAGCGGGCGCCCGAAAGTTACCCTTATTCCAACAGCCCCCTCCACGCTACAAGTACTTCGTATATCGAAGTTCTCTTCGTTTTCCGAATTGCTGTCGCTTGCGTGGGCTGTTAAGTTGTCCGTGAGACGGAATCGATTCCCGGGCAAACAGGAGAGAAGCCATGAGCAATTTGCCCAGCCGCCTGCATCACACCGCTTATGTCAGCAAGAACCTCGAAGCCACGCGCGCCTTCTACGAAGACGTGCTGGGTATCCCACTGGTCGCCACCTGGTGCGAAACCGATTTCCTGTTTGGGAAGGACCGCACCTATTGCCACCTGTTTTTCGAGCTGGGCGACAAGAGCGCATTGGCCTTTTTCCAGTTTGCCGATGCCGAGGATCAGGCACTTTTCGGGCCGGAGCTGCCCGCCTCGCCTTTCCGGCACGTTGCGCTCAATGTCGACAAGGCAACCCAGGCGGAACTCGAGGCGCGCATCGCCAAGGCGGGAATCGAACCACCCAAGACCTATACGCTCGAGCATGGCTATTGCCGCTCGGTCTATGTCGAAGACCCGGACGGGATGATTGTGGAGTTTACCTGCGACGATCCGCGCGCCGCGCAAGGCGATGCGGAGCGGCGTGCCAATGCCCATGCGGAATTGAAGCGCTGGCTTGCAGGCGATCACGCCAACAACAATTCGTTCCGGCACGAAGAAGCGTGAGCGGCACAACACTCCCACGCGCAGTAGCGAATGCGAAGATGGCTGCGATGGTTGAAGGTGCAAGGATCGTACGCGCAGAGCTTTCATGAGCGGCTTTGCAACGACGCATACGGGAAGCCTGCCGCGTCCGGCGGAGCTGCTGGCGCTGATGTTCGCGCGCGAAAGCGGCGAGGATGTCGCGGCGGATGAACTGGATGCAGCGATTGAGGATGCAGCGGCGCAGGTAATCGCGCGCCAGCTGGAGGCCGGGATCTCCGTGATCGGCGACGGCGAGATGTCGAAGCCGAGCTATGCAACCTATATCAAGCACCGCCTGAACGGCTTTGGCGGCGAGGCGGGCAGCTACGAGTTCCAGGATCTCGAGGACTTTCCCGGCGCCAAGGCGAAAGTGTTCGGCGACACCGGGCGCGCCCGGCGTTCCGCGCCCGCCTGCACTTCCCAGATCACGGTGAAGGACATGGACGCGCCGCGGATCGATGCCCAGCGGCTGAAGCGGCTAGCGGGAGGCAGCGCAACCTTCATGTCGGCTGCCTCGCCCGGGGTCACCGCGCTGTTCTTCCCCAATCGCTTCTACAAGGATGACGAGGAATACCTCTTTGCCATCGCCGAGGCGCTGCGCCGCGAATATGAAACCATCGCCGAAGCCGGGATTACCCTGCAGCTCGATTGTCCGGACCTTGCGATGGGCCGCCACGTGCAGTTCACGCAGCTCTCGCTGGAGGAGTTCCGGCGGCGGATCGCGATCAATGTCGAGGCGATGAACCATGCGCTGCGCAACATCCCGGCAAGCCAGGTCCGTATCCATCTGTGCTGGGGCAATTACCCCGGCCCGCATCACCGCGACGTGCCGCTGGCCGAGATTGCGGACATCGTCTGGCAGGCAAAGGCGCAGACCATCGTGCTCGAAGGCGCCAATCCGCGTCATGCGCATGAATTTGCTTTCTTTGAAGAGCACGCCCTTCCCGAAGACAAGGTGCTGTGTCCCGGCATGATCGAACCGCAATCGCCCTATATCGAGCATCCCGAACTCGTGGCGCAGCGCATCGGGCGCTATGCCGACCTGCTCGGGCGAGAGCGCGTGATCGCAGGCGTCGATTGCGGGTTCTCGGTCCATGCCGGCAGCGGCAATCTCGATCCCGAAATCGTCTGGGCCAAACTCGCCGCACTGGCCGAAGGTGCCGCGATCGCTAGTAGCCGTTACCGGTGAAGAGGAAAATGGCCGCTCGGCCGCGTGGCCCGAGCAGCCAATTCACATGAGTGGAATCTAAAATTTGAAGCCGGCTTCGACCCCGTAAATGCGCGGCCGCGCCTTGAACACGAAGCCGCCGGGCGAAAATTCGGCGTTGTATTTCTCGTTGAACAAATTGGTCGCGAAACCGGTCAGGCTCCAGCCGGTAGTCACTCTTGATGCCCAGCCGGGCATCGACCAGTTCGACCGGTTCGCGAACGGTCGAATTGGCGACGTCCCACCATGTCCGGCCGGTCCGGCGATAATCGATGCGCAACAGGCCTTCCATCCCGCCACCGAGTTCGGGTGTGAATTGGGCCCCCGCATTAAGCGTCGAGCGCGCGATCACTGGCGCTTCATTGCCGATCACCGTGGGATCGGGGAAGTCCTTGATTTCGCTGTCGGTCAGGCCCCATGCGAGATTGAACTGGAGATCGTTCGTGGGCGCCAGGGTGGCTTCGAGTTCGAGACCTCTGAGCCGCACTTCGGGAACATTGCCGAGATTCTGCGTCGAGTTGGCATATAGAAAGACGAAGAAATAGCTGTTCTCCGACTTTGTCGTATAGGCCGCGCCGTTGATGGTCAGCATGCGGTCGAAAAACTGTGACTTGAAGCCAACTTCGAACGTGTCGGCGGTTTCCGCCTCGAAGATGTCGTTCACGCCGACGACGCCGCTACTGGCGGCGACCACGCCGACACCGGTCTGGTTGAACCCGCCCGAGCGGAAACCTCGCGAATATCCGCCATACACGGTCAAATCGCTGGTCGGGGTGAAGGTCAGGGTGACCTTGGGCTGCCAGTCGCTGAAATTCCTCGTCCGCACGTCGCCTTCGTGGCTCAGCGGCGCGCCATTCAGGAAGGCGATGTAGTTGATGTAGGCAAGCCAGGCTTCCGGCGTATCGGTCGTATTCTTGCGCTTGTCGTGGTCGTAGCGCAGCGAAGCGTCGATCCGGAACATGTCGCTGAATTGATAGCCGAGATTGGCGAATACCGCCCAGGCGAAATTGTCCTGCTGGTCCGACAAGAACGAATATTGCGGGTTGTCCGGGTTGGTAGTCGGAGTGCGATAGACCGGGAACACGCCCTTGCCGAGATCAAGCATGTTGCCGGTGGAGATGAAGCGGTCAGTCGAGATAAGGTAGCCGCCGAACATCCAGAACAATGGATCGGATGCAGGGCTTTCGACTCTCAATTCCTGGCTGAACGCCTTCACATCGAGATACTGGCTCTGGTTGAGGTCGTTGTTCCCGCTGAAGCAGGGATCCGGCGCGCTTTGGCAAAAAGACTCGTCGATCGGCAGGAAGTCGAAAGCGTCCCCGGTAATGATTTCGCTCACTGTATCGTATGAAGTGATCGAAGTCGCCGTGAAGCCCGTGCCCTCATAGGAAAGCTTGGCCGCGAAATTATACATGTCGCGGTCGTCCTGCCCGGCATTGTTTACCCGTACCGGCAGGCTGGTGTCGTTCACATCGGCGACGATGTTGTAATAGAAGCCCTGGGTGCGCAGGCGGTCCATCGAAGCCCGCAGGTCGAGCTGCAAATTTTCGCCGAGGTCGAACAGCAGGTTACCGCGCAGCGCGAAATCCTGATAGGGATCGGCATCCTCGCCCAGATAGGGATTGGGGATGTAGCCGTCAGTATCCTTGAACTGGCCCGAGATGCGGAACTTCGCACCTTCGCCCAGCGGACCGCTAAGTCCGCCGCGGAGATAGTATCCGAAACCGTTGTCGATCCCGGCGGTGACGCTGCCTTCCAGAATATCGGTCGGCTGCTTGGTCGTGATGATGATCGCGCCGCCGATCGCATTGCGGCCGTAAAGCGCGCCTTGCGGGCCCTTCAGCACTTCGATCTGCTGGATGTCGAACAGATCCTGGTTGAACTGCGCGGGATTGACCTGCTGCACCCCGTCGATCACCACCGCGACCGACGGCTCGCTGTTGCGTGCCTGGGTAATGCCGCGGATTATGACGAAGGCGTTGCCTGCGTTCTGCGTCTCCACCAGGCTGACATTGGACGTGAGGTTTATGAAGTCCGCCGGCTTGGAGATGCCGGCATTGGCGATCGTCTCGGCGCTGAATGCCGTGATCGCTGCGGGGGTGTCCTGCAATTGCTCCGATCGGCGAAGGCCGGTCACGACAATGGCATTGCCTTCCGCGCTCGTTTCTTCGGGAGTTGCAGCCGGCCCCTCATCCTGGGCCAGAGCGGGCATGGCGATCGCCAGTGCCGCAACAGAGAGCGATGCTTGCCAAACGAGGTGCAACCGATGCCTTTTCATGCATTTCCCCCACCATTTCATGCTGCGCTTTCGCAAAGAATACTTTGCGTGCGCGAATCATGTCTTATTGTTTCAGGCTATGTTCTTCGATTTACGAAGTCAAGTTCGATATACGAATTTTGGGCGCATAGGGCCCAGCTGGGCCGCCCTGCGCGCACGTGTTTCATCAACTAACGTAGTAGGCTGGAGATCTCTCGACGCGCCGCCGCGAATGGGTCAACGCTGTTGAAGCGAATGGACCAGCGATGGCCAGCGCTGCAGCGAAGCGCCGATCTCTGCAGAGGCTTCACGCAACATCGGCAAGCGGGTCCGCACGAGCTCGTCCTGCGAGATCCGCGTTGTCGAAGTCGAACAGTTTATCGATGCAACAGCTTTGCGTGCGCCATCGAAGACAGGCACGGCGATTGAAACGATGCCGTAATCGAGTTCGTCGATGGCAGAATCGTATCCAGTCTCGCGAATATGCTGCAACCGCTTGCGGAGCGTCGAAGCGCTCACGATCGTATGCTCGGTAAAGCGCGGCAGCTCTGCAACGTCGAAAAAGCGCGCGATGACTTCCTCGTCCTGGAAGGCCAGCAGTGACCGGCCAAGCGAGGTGGCATGAACAGGAAAGCGCGTGCCCACATTCGCTCCAAGCCGGATGTGCCTGTCAGTCGAAACATGGGCTACATAAAGGATATCGGTGTTCGAAAGCACTGCCATGGAGGAACTGTCGCCCGTCTGGTCACGCAGCCTCTGCAAGGAAGGCAGGACTACCTGCTCGACATTCATCGATGAGAGATAGGCGCTGCCAAATACGAGTACTTCCGGCCTGAGAAGAAACTTCCTGCCGTGGCGACCGACATATCCGAGTTGTACCAGCGTGTTCAGGCACCGACGCGCAACTGCCGGGCTGAGTTCAGTAGCCGCTGCAACTTCGCTCAACTGCATTTCGGGACGTTTCGCGTCGAATGCGCGCAATACCTTCAGGCCGCGCTCCAGAGTGGAGAGATATTCACTGTCCTTGGGTGGCTTTGCAGTAGTCGACATAATGTCGCGTCGTCCCATGGTTCGGTACAGTGAATCCCATACGGGCTACCTGTCAGTCGCGTCCAGTTCCTTAAACCGATCAAGAATACACTCATTGTGCTGACCCAATGTCGGCGGCGCGACGACGTCGGTCGCCCATTCGCCATCGAACGATAAGGGAGAGCGTATTGTCCGAAACGTACCCTCAGGCGCATCGTCCGTCTCCACCAACAGGCCTAAGTGCTTTGCCTGTTCGGACTGCAACACTTCGGGCGATGAGTAGACTGGCGCATTGGGTACTTCCCTCGCGGTCAACTCCGTGGACCAACTATCGCGCGGGCGCGTAGCAAAGATCGGAGCGAGATAAGCGAGCACCTGTTCATAATTGGCAATGCGCGCATCCCGACTTTCGAATTCCGGGCGCTGCAGCATTTCGGGATGACCGACCGCCTCGGCCAAATTCTGCCAGAACTTGGGCGGCGAAGACATGTGCAGCGCAAGCCATTTGCCGTCCGCACATTCGAAGACATAGGATTGCGATACGTGCGGCCGGCTATACGGGCCCATGACTTCACCCGCGGAAAGGTAATGGGTAAAATCGTCCAGGTTGAAGTGACACATGGATTCGAACATCGAAACTTCGACAAGCCGCCCGACGCCCGTACTGGCGCGTTCATGAAGGGCGGCGAGTACTCCTTGGGCGGCGTAGAAACCCGTGATCGCATCGGCCAGCGCAGGCCCCACAACTCTTGGATTCTCGGGATTAACCAGCAGGCGAAGGAACCCGCTTGCCGCTTGGGCGACCGTGTCGAAGGCGGGCCGATCACGATCGGGACCGCTAGACCCGAAACCTGAGATGGAACAATAGATCAGAGCCGGGTTGATGCGTTGCAAGCGTTCAAAATCCACTTGAAGTTTGGCCGCGATCCCGGGCCTGAAATTCTGGATGAACACATCCGCATTCGCGATCATCGCATCGAACTTGGAACGATCGTCTGCATCGCGAGTGTCCAAAGTCACACTGCGCTTGTTGCGATTGTAAGTCTGAAAGTGCGGGCTGTAGAGGCCTCCGCGAAAAGCCCGGAACGGGTCCCCACCGTCGGGGCGCTCAACCTTGATTACGTCCGCCCCCAAATCTGCAAGCAGCATCCCCGCCGCAGGCCCAGTGATGAAGGTACCCATTTCCAGCACGGTGACGTCGTGCAGCGGCCTTGCCATATCTGACTCCTAACAGTGCCGAACGCGATAAAGACTTCGTATACCGAAATCAACTTCGTATTGCGAATTTTGCGCGATGTTCGTCTGCCTGTAGCGCGGCACTACGCGCTTTTAGCATCAGAATGGAAATTGGGACGTCAATGCCGGATTGGAGTGCAGCCCGGGTCTGCGGACGATTACGCTCTCCCGTCGGAGGCAACGCTTGACGGGTAGAAAGCCGCCGCGCGCAGGAAGCAGATTGTGGCGATGATCGGCGTGAGTGCGATCAGCAGCATCGAATAGCGGATGGATGCGTCGCCATATTGTGGTTCGAGCAAATCGTTGAGCACCCCGACCGCAGTGGGCCCGACGATATTTCCGATCAGACCCGCCCCCAGCAAAATGACCGAGATCGCGAGCGCCCGCTGGCGGCTTCCCACGACATTGACGACTGCAGCGTAAATAGGCCCTTGGTGGATCAAGGTGAAGAAGCTCGTCAGCGCGAAGCCCGTCACCCAGGCCGCCTGTGAATCTCCGAGCAGGAACAAGGCTTCCGCCGGGCCGACCGCGGCACAGGCCAGCGCAGGAATGCCCACCCGCCAACTCAGCCTGTCACGCCGGAGCCGATCGACCAGAAACCCGCCCGCAAGAACGCCGGCTGCGCCCAAGATCCCGCGCGCGGGCCCGATCACGGCAGAAGCTTCGGCCATGCCCATATTGTGCACGCGGGCGAAAAAGGTCGGCGTCCAGGCGCCTGCCGCCCACACATTCGCCCCCATGAAAGTGACCCCGATAAACATCCATACGAAGCACGGGTTGGCGAACAGCGTTCGCAAATCCAGCAGGATGGTTGCCGAAGGCGTTGCGGTCTTCTGTTCGCCTGGGGCCAACGTCCGCACCGGTTCGCGTACAGTGAGCATGAATAGAACAGCAATCGCGACACCCGGAGCGCCGGCAGCCATGAACATCGCCCGCCAACCGTAATTCTCGGCAACCCAGCCTGCGATCGGGAAAAAGGCAGCGTAGGCAATTGTCGGGGCGAGTCCGTATACTGCCAAGGCCAAAGGCCGACGAGCGGCAGTGAAGTAATCCGCGATCAGTGAATTGGACGGTGCGGCCGCACATGCTTCCCCCGCGCCCATCAGGAAACGCGTGACCGTCAGTTGCCAGATATTGGCGACAAGACCGGTAAATGCGGTCATCAGGCTCCAGAATGCCAGCCCGATTGCAATGATATTGCGGCGGTTCTTTCGATCCGCCAACCAGGCCACAGGCACACCGAGAAGCGAATAGACGACCACGAAAGCGAGCCCCGACACGAGGCCGAGGACAGTGTCGGAAACCTCCATCTCCTGCTTGATCGCCGGCAAGGCCAGGCCGAGCAGCGATCGATCGAGATAGTTGAACGTCGAAATCAGCGTGAGCATAAACAGCGGCCAGGTGGCGCTCCATGGCCACGGCTCGCGAATATCCTGGGACGGAACGGCAGCGGGTGACGCGCTCATAGCTACACCAACCTCGTTTCTGGTGCCAGGACGCAACCGAGTTGGCGCCGGATGGCCTCGCTCGATTGCCTCAATGCCTCGCAGGGTCGCCGCGGCGATCAGGTCCAGGGCACAGGCTATCACGACATCGCTCCGGGAATTGACGAGCAGCTTGTGTAGGCAGGCCAATGTGGCACTCATCGCAAGACCAAGCGCAAGGCCCGATTGGTTCCACTTTGCCCTATCGAAGCAACCAAGCGGCGATCTCCAAGAAGGCTTGAGCCGCTTTTGCGGGCTGCCCGCATCGTGAGCAATGATCGGGTTTGCCGCATCGATCAGGCGCCGGAGTTCCGACAAGATACGCCAAGGCCAAATCGGCGCATTCAGCGGTCCTGCCAGTCGGACGGCCCGAGCGGCCTTTCACCAACAACTGTGGTGCGGCTCAGATGGCGCCGTTCGTATTTGAAATCATGCACTCCGCGATGGAGCGTGAAACGGTTGTCCCACACGATCAGCGTATCTTTCTTCCACTTGACCCGGCAATGATAATGCAGGTGCTGAGCCAGACTTTGCAGATATTCGAGCAGAGCCCTGCTCTCTGCTTCCGACCAGCCCACAAAGTGCTGAAAATAGGCGGACGTTGCGAAAAGTGCCCTGCGCCCCGTGCGCGGGTGGATGCGCACCGCTGGATGAATGCTCTCCAGCTGATCCTCGGTAAAACCATGGCTTTCGCGCAATCGCAGCCTTTTCTCCGGTGGAAGACTCTCGTTCTTCGCCCAGATGGCTTTGCCCGAATAGACGACTTCAAGCCCGTCGATCAGTTCCCTCATCCCTTCAGAGAGATTCTCATAGACCAGATAGGCGTTCGAAAAGGCAGTGTCACCGCCCCATTGGGGAACTTCGAGCGCGCGCATGACGATGCATTTGGGAGGCTGCCTCAGGAACGGGCTATCGGTGTGGAAATGCTCGAAGGAGGGAACGACATTGACCGGCTCATGCGCTTCACGCCGCACCTCCTGCATCAAGTCGTCACCGTTGTAAGTCGGCGCTTGGGGCAGCTCTGTCAGCTCACCGAAATAGCGGGAAAAGGCCTTGTGCTGTTCTGATGTGAGATCCTGGTCGCGAAACACGATCACCAGGAACTGCTCGAAGGCCAACATGATTTCGGCCAGAGTCTCTTCGTCCAGGGGCTGGCGCAGGTCGACGCCGCTGATCTCGCAGCCGCATGCACCGGTAATCGGATCGACCCGGATCCGGCGAAATTCCGGCATTGGAAGCCCTGCAACGATCGGCTTGCCAATCGCTGTCTCGCGCGCTTCCTCCTCGACCAACTGCGTCACAAATCGCTCCTCTCGCGTAATCGTTTGAAAGGTTGGCAATCTGCGCTGAGAGTAGAGCCAGCGCCGATTGCCAGCCCGGATTAAAACTGCCGCTTGACGGTGACTGCCCAGGTCCGAGGTTCACCCGGCGTGCCCTGGATTGTCTTGGTCGAGCCGCGATTGTCGAAGACATCGGTGTAATAGAGCTTGTCTGTCAGATTGCGGCCCTCAAGCGAGATCTGCCAATTCTCATCTTCGGTCTTGTAAGTGATCCGGCCGTTGACGAGCAGCCGGCTATCGAGGTGACCGAACACGTCCTCTACCCCGGTGGCCGCATCCACATTGTTGGCGTTGCGGTTGAAATCATCCTCGAAGTTCACGTCGACACGCGGGGTAATCGTGCCCGACCCAGTATCGATCTCGTATTGAGCGCCAATGCTCCACTGCCATGGCATGATATATTGGCCATCATCTTCGAGGCCGATGCCGGAGTTGGCAGCAGCAGCCAGGATGCTCTTGTACTCGAATTCGAGATAGGCGAGCGACGCATCGATCAGGAAGCCTCGGACCGGCTCCAGGCTCAGCTCGGCTTCAAAGCCCCGGACCTCCGCTTTGCCGGCGTTGAGCGGCAAGGCGCAGGGCGCCGGCGGCGCACCCGGGAGCGGGCAACTGCTGACTGTGACAAGTATATCGTTGTATTTGTTCCAAAAGCCACTGACATTCAGCCGCCCTCTGCGGTCGAGGAAATCGCTCTTGAAACCGACTTCATAGGCAGTCAGCGTTTCCGGATCATGCGCCAAAGCCTGGGCCGGGAAGAACGGGCGAGGATTGACACCGCCGCCCTTGAACCCGGTAGAAATCTGCGCATAGGTCATGAAACTGTCGGTCCAGCGGTATTGGACAACACCGCGATAATCGTAGCGAGTGCCATCATATTCACCTACCTGCCCGTCAAGCGGCGCCAATGCTGCCGGCGTTGCACCGCCGGTGGATGAGCCTGGAACGCCTTTTCGTCCGTAACGGAACTCCTTGTGGGAGTCGGAATAGCGAACGCCGCCGATCAGTGTCAGTCGGTCAGTCGCGGCCAGCTCGACATTGGCGAACAGCGCCTTGTTGGTTGCCGGAATGACGTTGTCTTCGAAGAAGGCCAAGGTCGGCAGTGTAACCCGGGAAACATTCTCGCTGCGCTTATGCGAATAATAGCCGCCCAAGGTGAACGTCACAATGTCGGCGACCTGACCGGAGAACCGAAGTTCCTGGCTGAACTGGTGGTTATAGATTTGGTTGGCCTGCAGCGTGACGTTGATCGGGGAGCCTTCACCCGACGAATAATTGCCGTCGAACTCACGGTAACCGGTGATCGATTCAAGCCTTAGATTGTCTGCAAGTTCGATATTGAGGTTGGCCGAAATCCCCCAGGTATTGAGCTGCGAGTTCAGAGGGGCGCTCCACGCCCCCGAGCCATCGCGCGGAGCATAGTCGGCATAGTTCTCGTAATTGATATAGGGACTGCTCGAGAAGGTGTCCTGAGCGATCCCGCTGCCGTAAGGCGAATAGCTGATGAACGGCGATCCGGAAACGGTCCCGAGCACCACCCCATTCACGATAAAGGCATTGGGATCGTCGCGCGGGCCCCAGACTGGTGCGCCGCTTCCGTCTTCGGGGATGCTGACATAGAGCAGTGTGCTGGGGCCGACTTCGCTATTGTCCTTCGTGATGTCCGCCACGAGATCGAGCGAAACGCGGTCGCTCGGTTCCCAACGCAGCGCCATGCGGCCCGCCACGTAATCCTTGCCGCCTTCCGTGCCGAGTTTGCAGTCCTTGATGTTTGTCCCGGTAGTCGGAACGGCAGTACCCGGATGCGTACAGGCATAATCGTAGCGGGTAATATACCCATCCTTGTGAACGCCCGCGCCTGACAAGCGAGCAAAGAGCTTTCCGGGAACAAGCGTGAAATTGGCGCCTGCCTTCATTTCTACGCGATTGTAGCTGCCATAGGTGGCCTGGGCATAAGCGTCGTCAGATCCATCGGGCTTCTTCGAGTAGAGCTTGATCGCGCCGCCGATCGAATTCTGGCCAGCCAATGTTCCTTGAGGACCACGCAGGATCTCGACCCGGTCGAGATCGACCAGATTAAGCAGCGAACCGTGAAGGGTCGGCAAATAGACATCGTCGATGTAAATGCCGACACCGGGCTCGAGAGCGAAAGTCGTGTCGCGCTGTCCGACGCCGCGGATATAGGCAACGATGGCTGGGCCATAGGTTGCGGGAGCCTGCCGCAAGGTGACGTTAGGCGCCTGTTGGCCGACATCGGAGATGTCGGACTGACCGCGCGCTTCAAGCATTTCGCCACTCATCGCGGTGATCGCGATCGGAACGTCCTGCAGGCTCTGATCACGGAATTGCGCCGTGACGACAATCTCGTTCGGAGTGCTTTCAGCTTCGTCAGCGTCAGATTGCGCCTGGACTGGGACTGACAGGCTCATAGCGCTCGCTATCGCAAGCGCCGAAACAGATGCCCGAATGCACGAGTTTCCAATTAACATCTTCACCTCCCCGTTAGCCTCGCGATGTTCTCCTGCGGGTCACGGAATAAAGAGGTGTTGATTAATCAACTGTCAAGTTGCTTCCAGTTTTTGGAATCAGAATTCCATCATACGGAATCTCTAATATGCTGGCCGGTCCCACTCAGCTGTAGGCAATGCTGGCGCGATCACTGAGATTTTGCGCCGCTGTGCGTATGGCGATCGCGAGGTCATCCTGGGTGTGAAGTTGATAGCGCTTGGAAGGCATGGTCACGCCCAGACATCCAAGGATCTGGTTTCCAGCACCGAATACCGGGCTGGCAATGCCTGCGATGTCGTTGCTCGGATCGTAAAATTGCGAAAAGCCCTGTTCGCGAATAGACGCCAGTTCCGCCTCAAGCACGCCCCTGGGGGAACGCGGCTGCCCGCTTATCGGCCCCACGGTAGACTCGCGGATAACCGCTTCGATTTCGCCGGGCGGCAAAAACGCAAGTATCGCCCGGCCTAACGAGCCCCAGGGCAAGGCAATGCTCCCGCCGATCTCCACGGCGAAGCGAAGTGGGTGCGGAGTGGGTACGACTTCGGCGATCACGGCATTATGCGACGTGGGACAGTAGACGCATAAGACCGCTGTCTCTTTCCAAGCTTCGACCAGGCTTTCGAGAAACGGCCGCGCACCGCGCGCAAGATCGAACCTGGAAACCAATTGCGACGCGAGATGAAACAACTCTCGCCCCGGTTTGTAGGCTTGGCCTGGCCCCCTCTCCACCAATCCGGAAGAGACCATCTCCTTCAGCAGCCTGTGCACCGAACTGGGCGGCAAGCCAGACCGTTCCACCAATTCGCTGAGCGCGAAGGTGGATGGACCTGTGGCAACAAGTTTCAGCAGATGGACCAATCTCCCTGCCGACCCACCGGGAACTCCATTCAAAGCGCGGCTCCCGAATATTGTTGATTAATCAACTCAATCATTCAATGCCTATGGCTCGATTCACGCGAGGGCAAGCGATCATGATGAGCGAAACGGATTTCATGCGATATATCTCGGCCTTCAACAGGGGGGATAGCGAAGAGTACGGCTCATATTATTCGCCTTCGATCGCGTTCCGCAATGGCGCTGGGGCGGAACTCGAGGGACCCGATGCGATCATCTCATATTACGAGGCCCTTAAAGGCAGGATCGCACGCAAGATGGAAGTCCGCTGCGTCATAGCAGGCGAGATGGCAATCTGTGCGGCTCTCCATTCGCGCTTCGAGATACTCTCACCGAGCGAGGAATTTGCCGGCCAAACCCTCTCGAAAGGCGACAGGGTATTGCTCGACAGCATGGCCCTGTACGAACTGCAGGATGGCCGCTTCGCGCGGATCGGCGCCAAGTCCATCGCACGCCAGATCATCCCCGCGGGTGAAGCGCGATGACTGCCGCGCAGAGCGTCGAAGCCGATTTTCTCGAACGTCCCTACCGAATCAGGCTGGTGGGCGTGTTGTTCGTAGTCTGCACTTTCAACTTCGCCGATCGGGCCGTGTTTTCCGCCCTCGCGCAGACGATCAAGGTCGATCTGCAGTTGACCGATCTTGAGCTCGGCCTGCTCCAGGGTATTGTATTCGCCCTGCTCTATGCGGCGGTCGGTCTTCCGATCGGCCTGCTGTCGGAACGCATCGCGCGAACGCGGATCATAGCAGTGGCAACGGGCGTCTGGTCGCTGGCGACTATTGCGACCGGCATGGCGAACAATTTCCTCCAGTTGGCGCTCGCGCGCCTGATGGTGGGCATGGGCGAAGCGGGTTTCACACCGCCAACCGCATCGATGGTTGCTGATGTCAGCCCCCGCAACCGCCGAGCCTCGACCATGTCGATGATCCTGATCGGCACACCGGCAGGTTATCTGATCGGGGCGCCGCTGGCCGGGCTCATCGCGCAAGACCTCGGCTGGCAAATGGCCTTTCTCGCTTTTGGCATTCCCGGAGTGTTGGTGGCCTTGGCGGTACCCTATCTGCTGCCGGAACCCCCGCGCGGACTGGCCGATGGTGAAATAATCCGCAAGGAAGCGCCACCAGTGGCGGATTTCCTGCGTGAAGTCTGGAACAACCGAACCCTGAAATGGGTGATTGCCGGCGGCAGCCTTGCTGGTTTTGGCATGACCGCGATCTCGCAATTTCTAGCGGTCTTTCTTGCGCGGACTCACGAACTCGACGTGCGAGAAGCTGCTACCGCGTTCGGCTCTGTCTCGGGCATTTCGCTTGCTGTGGGGCTGCTGACTGGCAGCATGGTGACGGATGCACTTTCGCGCCGCGATCCACGCTGGCCAGCCTGGGGCGCTGCGATCGGGCTGTTCATGGCCGTGCCGCTCTACCTATTGGCATTCCAGATGGAGGTTTTCTGGCAAGCGATTGCACTGCTGCTGCTGGCTGGAGCCATGCTGCTGCTCTATTTCGGCCCCACTGCGGGTATGATCCAGAACCTGCTGCCTTCCCGCATGAGAGCCAGCGGAGCGGCGCTTTACACATTGCTCTATACGCTAATTGGCTCCGGCCTGGGGCCAGTCTTTGTCGGCGGGGCCAGCGACTTTTTCGGCGCACGCGCCTATGCCGGTGTAGGTAGTTACGCAGTAAATTGCCCAAATGGCCTGTCCGATAGCGGGTGCTGGCGAAATACAGGTGGCCGCATGTGCGGCTGCATCGGCCGATGGCCTGGCCCATGCGCTTTCGCTCGCGGTGATGGCTTTCATCCTTGCCGCGGCCTGCTTCCTCAGGGCTACCCCAGGACTGCTGGCAATAGCGGAAGCAAGAAAGGCTCAGACAAGCGCATAATAGCGGAATAGCGAGCGATCGGGGCCGGTCCGGCGCTCCCCACCCCCGACGATCACGGTCCGGTTGAGCCAGTCATGCGGCCCCTCGGGGACGCGGAAATAAGGCGTAAGCTTGAAGTAGGACGGTTGCGGTTCGCCTGGCTTGGACCGGACCAGATAACCCCTGTTCTCGATATAGATCCCCGTGCCGTCATCGGCTCGCAGCATGTAATGCGCCTTTAACTCGATCACCCCATCGGCGCGGACATTCGCATAGTCCGCTCCGCTGTGCGGAACGACGCTGCCGGAGAGCCGAGGGCCGCTGATCGTGCCGCCGATGGCCGGCGTATAGCCTTGGCATTCGCCGTCCGGCATAGGCGGAAAAATCTCCCGGTCGGACCCGAACAAGACTTCAATATCGAAGACGTGCTCGAGCCGGCATGCGGCCGCTTCGCTCATGGTTTGCTCTCGATTGGAATGAATGGCAGCGTGATGGCCGATGGGTGCGCACCCCCAGTACGAATGACATGAGTGCCTGCATTGCGCGTATCTTCATGCAGCGCAAAAGGCAGCATCAGCCCTTCTTCCTTCTTGTAGATATCAGCGCCGGCAACGACCAGGCGCAGGCTCTCGCCGGGCTTGAAGCTCACGGAAAAGGGCCACAATTCGATATCGACCGGTATGCATTCGCCCGGTGTCAGCAGCTCTTCCTTGGAATGGGTGTGGACCGGCCGTTCGGAGCTCGTACGTTCAGTATCCAGCTCCCTGTGGCTCGCACGCTGCCAGCCGAGCGTGACGGGCCCGTTTTCGAAGAAGGCATAGAAGGTGAAACCCACTTCCTGTCCGGCGGTGTCAAGTTTCTGCAGCGCCACGAAGATATCGGCATCGCTACTACCTTCAGCCTCGATCCATACCCGCAATCCGGCGTGCCCAGTGATTTCGGTGTCCCGATCGAAGCGAATGTCGAAAGTCGCCTTGCCCTCAATGGCGTCCTGCCGCAGTTCCGCATCCGCCCCCGGATCCGCCCGCAGCGAGCCGTTCGCCGCATCGAGATAGAGCTGGCGATATTCCGTTCGAGCAAGGGGGAATTCCTGTTCTTCGCGTTCCTCGGCAGCACCGTGCTTCTCACGGACTTCCAGGCGGACCTTAGGCCACCCCGCGACGGCGGTTGGCTTGTCGCGCAGAAAATGATCGAAGAAATCCAGGCGCCGCTCCCTGCTTTGCGCCAAGTAATAATGCGCCCATTTCTTCTGGCCGTGGACATCGAGCCATTTCTGCTGGCTGCCGATGCGCTTCCACGCCTCGATCGTGCCACGCAGATGCAGGCCGATGTCTGACCAGCTGGCCACCATATAGGCCGGCTGGTTGATCCGCTCGAGATCGACATCTTTCGAATGCCAGAATTCGTCCACCAGCGGATGGGCTTTCACATTCTCCCAGGTGTTTTCCGTCCGGTTGAGCGAAAAGCGGATGTTGTCGGAAGCACGCGGCAGGAAATTCGTTTCCAGGATACCGCCGTGATAGGCGAATTCGCGGTACCAGTCCGAAAAGGCCTCCCACACATTGATCGCCGCCAAGGCCGGCGGCCGCAGCGGCGCGACATAATACTGGATCGCCCCAAGGTAGGAGACGCCGCTCATCCCCACGCGTCCGTTTGACCAGGGCAAGCTCGCCAGCCATTCGATCGCATCGGCGCAATCTTCGCCTTCCTGAATGCCGTTGTGGTGAAAATCACCGCCCGAAAGCCATGCGCCGCGTGGATCGACGATCGCGACGCCATAACCGCGCGCACTCCACCACACAGGGTCCGGTCCTTCGAAAGGAGTGAGGTTGGATAACCAGTCGGGGTTCACACCGGAGCGCGGCCAGAAGACGTTGTTCGACAGCGCATGTTTCCCATACGGGCCCCAGGCAAGCAGGATCGGCACGTCGCGTTCGGCACCTTCCGCCCGGTACAGATCGCAGAATATTTCCGTTCCGTCGCGCAGAGGGATCACGCAATTGCGCTCGATTACCAAACCTTGTTCGGTCCGCCGGTCGTATTCGGCTGGCGGCAATGGCGGCTTGTGGGTGGCACTGAAAGGATCGACGCCGGGCCGCATGATCCATTGGGGACGCGTGTCGGCCATCTCAGCGCACCACGAAGTAATGGATGCAGTTGGCGCCGGGCAGCTTTTGCGCCACGCCCACGAACACATGCTTCGACATCCATTCATGCGGCCCAGCCGGAGCATCGAACTTCGGAGTAACGCGCATATAATATTCGCTTGAATCGACCGGTTCGTTTCGGCGCATCTTCTCGGCGATTTCTTGGGACTTTGCCCAGCGATAGCCCCTGTTTTCGAGATAGATTATAGCGCCGTCATCCGCTTCGATCAGATAGCGCGCATCGAAATCGATCACCCCATTCTCGCGCTGCAACGGGAAATCCCCGCCAGACATCGGCACGATCTTGCCATTCAGCAACGGCCCCTCAACCACACCTTCAGCGGCATAGATCGCGGCGCGCGTATCCCCTCTCACGCTCGGCTTCACCCAATAGGGCTTGCTGAGAGTAATCGAGATCGTGAATGCATGCTCCAGAGCGGGAGCAAATGGATGTTCGGCTGTCATGGCGACATTAGAAAGTGACATTGTTGATTCGTCAACTTAGTCTGTCTTGCAATCCCCCGTAGCTATTGGCAGCCCGGCACACGATGAAACTACCTAAGACATGGAACCTGTTCGGCGAAGATCATGTGCCGTTCCAGCTTTTGCTGCTGGCGAAGGTGATCGATCGCGAATCCGCTCGTCAACTGCAAACCGAGCACAACCTTTCCCTGGCCGAATGGAGAGTATTGGCATTTGTCGGCACCACCGGACCTGCAAGTGCAAGTGAAATTGGAACTGCCGGAGAAATCGACAGGGCCGAAATCAGTCGTGCGGTCTCCAAATTGGTCGATGCAGGCCTTGTCCGGCGCGAACCGTCCGAACAGAACCGCAAGCGGCTCATGATCAGCGTTACCGATGTGGGCGCAGAAAAATTCGCGGAAGTCCGGGACGTGCGCCGAAAATTCTTCCAGGACATGATGGCTTCACTGACGCGTGAGGATCGCGCCCGGCTGTCCCGCGATCTGGAATCGATGGCTCGCAATATCAAGATCGCCGGTTAAGGCGTGGCGCTCCTTCACCCTTCAGTCGGCTAGGTAGAGCACTGATTGCTAAGCGATATTTAGGGCGTCCGGATTTGCAGGCCGCTTGATGCGAGAGCCGCCCAGATGGGATGAGAGCGATGGACTACAAAGCGTACGAGGCGTGCTTCAATACGGGCGACGACGCGGAACTGATCCGCCGCTTCTTTTGTGACGATGTGAGGTTTTCAGGAGGGTCGCGCGACTATCGCGGCAAATCGGAGCTCAAGGCATTCCTGGACTGGGCGCATGACGGTGTGCGCGAGGTTATGCGTCCGCAGCTGGTTCTGCAAGATAACGGCCACCTATTCGCCGAGGTCGATATGGACTTCCACGCATCCAAGGAGAGGCCCGATTTTCCTTTCGGGCACATGTATCCCGGCGACCTCGTTACAGTGAAGTTCTTCGTGACCTACAAATTGCGCGATGGACAAGTAACCGAGCTGAAATCAATGACTTGGCCGCCGGAAAAGGGGGTTACGAAATTGCCGCGCCTCGGTGCGCACCCTTCGCAAGTCGCGGCCTTTCATTCCTATGTCGCGGCCTTTTCCAACGCCGATGCGGATCGCTTCCCCGATTTTTACACCGACGACGTGGTGCTGACTCTCGGGCCGAATTATGAGCCGATCCAAGGCGCGCGTGCCATTGCGAACTTCTACCGCAAGATGTTCGAAAGCGTGCGCGAAACACTCACCATCCATTCGCTGGAAACAAGCGAATCTGCGATACGCCTCAATGCAACCTCACGCTTTACTGCGATCAGGGACGCGCCCGATTTCGTCGTTACACCGCTCAATCAGGGCGAATTCGTCGAGATAAATGTCATCGTGAATTACGAATTGCGAGGCGGCTTGATCTCCAGAATTACGGTTAGGCGAAAAGACGACAGTCCGGTTCTTGGGGGTACGACATAGCAAAATCCAGCTTACGCCAAGGCATCTTCAATCCTCAATTCTCAAGGCCATGCGGGCGCGATGGCTCTCTTGCTTGGGGACGGTCCGTTCAGAAGCTGCTGATTTGACTGTGCCGCCTGCGCCGAGATCACTCGCCGGCATATTTCTCCAGAAACGAGAGGACCTGTTCGGCGCACCAATCTCCATGTGTGAAGGGGAAATGCATCGAGGATCCGGAAAGGACGCGCTCTTCGCAAGTTTTGATGGTCTCACGGATCAACTGATGCTCGGCCTTCGATGTAAGCGAAGGCGCTTCGGGATAGACGTCCGGCGAAAGCAGTAAAGTGGCTGCCTGAACGTCTTTCAGTGCATCCCTCACATCGAACGAAGGATCTGCGACACAGCGAAAAGCTGCTGCCTGTATGTGTGCCGGAATGCGCGCCTGGGTTTCCCTAAAGTAAAGATCCTGAAGCGCGTCGGCCGTGGATGCCAGATCTCGCGAATCGTCCTTGGATTCGAATGCGCTGATCCAGCTTCCCTTAGCGATCACAGCGTCTGCGGCATCGATGAATAGCTGCCGCACCTGTTGCACAGACAAGACGCAAACGGCCAGGGTCAGGCTCTTGATGCGATCTGGATGAGCTGCTGCAAAGGCAATGCCTGCGGCAGTCGAAGCCTTGTCGCCAATATAGTGAACCTTCTCCAGTCCCAGCGCGTCCATGAAACCCAATATGTCATCCAGGAAAGTCTGCGTGGTGAGCTTGTAATCGTAGCCTGGCACCTGTGAGCGGCCGTAGCCGGGTCGGTCCCAACGAATAACGCGATACTTGCTCGCCAGCTTCGGGACCCACCTGTTGTAGAGCGTCGAATCTCCGGCGCCGTAATGGTTGAAAAGAATGGTCTCGGCCGGCACCCAAGGATCGGTAAAATCATCGTCGTAATAAAACAGCTCGAGACCGTTGACGTTCGCGTAAGGCATCTCTTCCTCCCGGTTTTCATTATTCAAGATTTTCTGTGTTGGCATTCCCGTGCCGCATGGGTGGATCAAACCGATGGGGCCGCGCCCTCGTCATAGGCGTTCTGCCACTCATTGCGGCCCTTCGCTGCCCGTTCTCCTTCGCCAAGCGTCCAACCTTGGTGCTGAGAAAGCGCGTAAACTTGACAAGCCGGGGCTACTACTAACGGAAGATAGGAAGCCGCTCGCTACCGAAGCGGCCAAGGGGGAGTAAGGAGAAGAGCCATGGCAAATCAGGCAGAAGCCCCGCTCGCATCCGGGGCCGGCGACCGTTGGACGCCAGCGCTCTGCTGGACGCTTGGCTTTCTTACACTCATCTCGATGTTCAACTTCCTCGACCGGTCCCTGCTCGGGCTGGTGCTGCCGCTGATCAAGGCAGACCTTCAATTAACCGATACGGAGCTTGGGCTGATTTCAGGCCTGGCCTTTGCCTTGTTCAATTCACTTTTGGGGGTGCCGATCGCAAGCCTCGCCGATCGTTCGAACCGCCGCAATATCGTGGGCATCGGCTTCGCTTTCTGGAGCCTCATGACCGCGATCACCGGCTGGGTGACGTCCGGTTGGCAACTGGCAGCCTGCCGCTTCCTGATGGGTGCTGGCGAGGCGGCCGGATCGGCGCCTTCGCAGGCCATCATCGCGGCAAAGTTTTCCGAAGCCAAGCGACCGCTAGCGATTTCGATTTTCACCGCCTCAACCGCAATGAGCAGTCTGCTTTTCATGCCAATCGCTGGCTGGGTGGCGAGCACATATGGATGGCGCGCAGCATTTCATATTTCAGGCGTCGTCGGCGTGTTGCTAGCTGCCTTGTTCTTCCTGACCGTCAAGGAACCCGCGCGAGTCCGTCAAAACGTCAACACGCCTTCGGCCGCCCCAATGTTCAAAGCGATCCGCACGCTGGTTTCGCTACCAGCATATAGGTGGCTTCTCGTGGGTGCTGCGTTGATGGGAGGTTCGCTCTACGCGATGGCGACGTGGATGACAGCAATGCTCGTCAGGGTTCATCAACTCAGCATTGTGGAAGTGGCTGCGATCGTCACGCCGCTCGGCGGTGTCGCGGGCCTGTTCGGAATTGTGGGTACAGGCTGGCTGGCGGACCGGCTGGGGCGCCGCGATCCTCGCTGGCGGCTGTGGGTCCCGGCACTTATCTGCTTTGTTTGCGTGCCTGGCTATCTCGCGTTTCTCTTGGGGGACCCGTTGCCCGTTTGGGTGGGCGGTTTGGCAATAGTCTTCGCACTTCAGGGCGCATATCAAGGGCCAATCTACGCCGAGGTCCTCTCGCTGGCGCCGGAGGGCATGCGAGCAATCTCTATTTCAGTTCCCGTGCTGTGTTCTGGGCTCGCCGGGCAAGTTTTTGGCCCGCTGCTAGTAGGTATGCTGAACGATGCGCTTGCACCCAGCTACGGTGAGGAGGCGGTCCGATACTCACTGCTGGTGGCGGCCGTGTGCACGTTGCTGGGCGGTCTCTGTTTCCTCACGGCGTCATTTTGCCGGAAATCGACCCGTGTCCGAGCAAGCGCCTGCAAGGATCTAATCTCCCCGGCCGTTAGCCCTCTCCGTCCCCAAAGCACCCCGATCGGCGGACCTTGCTTGCACGATTGCGGATCTGGAACCCGAACGCATTTTCCAGGAGTGAGCGCAGGGCCCAGTGCCTTGCCGCGCGAATTCACGTCCCGAACAGGCACCCCAACGGCTCGCATCGTACCGCGGTTCGGCCATTAAGAAGCCGAATAAGATATCGAAATTAAGGTCGCTGTGAGACGCATATCTTTCGATAGGCCAAGCCAGATCAAGCCTCCGATATGAAAGAGTACGCGAAGTCTAGCGTAATACCGAATGATAAAAATCATTGTTAAATGGAGGGATAGGCTGATGGGAATCCTGTTGAGGTCAAAGCGCGCCGCAAACCGGTCTGTGCTTTTTGCAGCAGTATCGATTTGTGCGTTAACGCTTGCCAATCCGGCGCTCGCCCAAGAGGCGAGCGAGGAAGAAAGCCACGGAAATCAGGATATCATTGTCACGGCGCAGTTCCGCGAGGAGCGCCTGCAAGATACGCCGATCGCGATCACGGCGGTTTCCGGCGAAGATCTTGCGAACAAAGGGCTCACCACGATCGCAGACGTCGCGACATCCGCGCCAAACGTGAATATCCAGAACTCCCAAGGCGCTTATGGCGGCCCGGCCATCTATATTCGCGGTGTTGGACAATACGATTCCAGCTTTGCCTATGAACAGGGCGTCGGCCTCTATGTCGACGACGTGTATCACGGCGTGCTGATTGGCGCGCTGTTCGACCTGCTCGATCTCGACCGGGCAGAGATCCTGCGTGGACCGCAAGGTACGCTTGCCGGCAAAAACTCGATCGGCGGCGCGGTCAAGCTGTTCTCCAAAGCTCCGCAGGGCGACAATTCCGGTTACATCACTGCGACCTACGGCAGCCTGAACCGAATGGAACTTCGCGGCGCATTTGACATCGGTCTGACCGATGATCTGGCGATGCGCGTATCGGGCTTTTCGAAACGCCGCGATGGGTATGTCGATATCCTCGATTTCAACTGCGACCGGCCGAGTGAAGTGCTTCCGACGGATAATTGGACCACACAGGCGATAACCCAGGATGACTGCAAGATCGGCACAATGGGCGGCATTTCCGCTTGGGGCCTGCGCGGGGCGCTGCGCTATACTCCGAGCGACAATATCGAAGTGAACATCTACGGCACGCTTACACGCGACAGTAGCGAACCCCCGGCAGTCCAGAAAACCACCAGCGTCGATCCGCGGTTCAGCGACCCGCGCCCCTATGTCTATTACGAGACGTTCACCACCTATATCGGTTGGAGTGAACCGGCCGAAAACGTCAACAATTTCGAATCGATTGCCGGCAAGATCGACTGGAAATTGGCCGATAATTTCTCACTGACCTCGATCACAGCCTATGAAAATGTCTATTCCAGCTATGTCGCGGGAGATGGCACTCCGGATGGCGACAACGTGGTTCGGAATTTCACGCCCTATCACCAGTTCACTCAGGAACTCAGGCTCAACGGCGAGTTGGGAGATGGGTTGCTCGATTTCACTCTGGGCGGATTCTATTTCAACTCACTGGGTCACGTCGGCGCGCGGATCTTCGATGCCCCGGTACTCAACTGGGTCCAGAACGATCCGGTCTCCAGCAAGAGCAAATCTCTCTTCGCCCATACCGTGCTCCATCCGACAGTGGATCTTAGCGTCACCGCCGGCATCCGTTACACGGAAGACGAGAAGAGCTATAAGTTCGTCCGCCTCAATTCGATTACCGGGGAACCGCTCGCCGGTGGCGCGGACGATCCGCTGCAGGTCGGTGTGCTGAACACAACTCCCCCTGCACTCTATACCGGGGATTCCGTCGATTACCGCATTGGTGTGGATTACCGCTTCAGCGACCAGTTCATGGCCTATGCAAATCTATCGACCGGGTACAAGGGCGGCGGCGTTAATCCGCGTCCATTTACTCCGTCCCAGGCAGTTGCGTTCAGTCCGGAACGGGTCACTGCCTATGAATTGGGCTTCAAGTCCGATTTCCTGGACCGAAGAGTGCGCCTGAACGCGGCCGCGTTTCTTAATAAATACAAAGACATCATCCTTATCGATGCCAATGGCTATGCAGATTTCTTCCTATCCGCGGTCCCCATCAACGCCGGCAAGGCGGACGTGAAGGGCATCGAGCTGGAAACGACAATCGAGCCGACGGATGGGCTGACATTCAAGGGTTCGCTCAGCTATCTGGACTTCCAGTACAAGACGCTCCTCCCCGACGCGGTTGCCTCTGGCATAAGCCTGGACAGCGTTGCTCCATATACTCCCAAGTGGCGTTGGTCGGCCGAGGTGGCCTACGAAATCCCGTTTGAAAACGGAGCGACACTGACCCCGCGCTTCTTTGCCGACTTTACAGGCAGTTACTATACGTTGCCGGAGAACAAACCGACCGACTTTATTCCAGGCCGTACGATGCTGAATGCGAACATCACCTACACATCGGCTGACTCGGATTGGGACATTGTCGCCGGGGTGACCAATCTGACCGACAAGTTCTACTATTTCAGCTCTTATGATAATTCTTCCGATAACGTATCCAAAGGGCCCGGGCGTCCGCGTGAGTTCTACGTTACAATCAAGCGGAACTTCTGAGCTGAAATCGTTCAAGGCTAGAATCTACCGGCCGGGCACTGTCCTAGAGATGGTCCCGACCGGGAGGCTCTTAAAGCCGGGCGCCAGTCTACCCAATCCTCAACGCGCCTATGATTTAGAGAACCGGGAGAAACCATGACGGTACGGCCAATGACCCGAGGGATGCTGCTGCTCGCTTCGGTGGCCGCCCTGTCTGGTTGCTCACCACAAGCAATGGAGGCCGGCATGACAGTTGATGTGCATGTGCCCACGCCGGAAATGATTGAAGCTGCAAATCAGAGGATCATCAGCCAGGGCAAGCTGCCCGACAGCCCCGGCACTGGCCCCTATCGGGTCATAAAGCATGTGCTGGATAGTTTACCGGATGAAGTGGTCTATCAGCCGGCCGATCTCACCGCGTTGGGCGACACGAAGATGCCGGTCTATATTTTCGGCAATGGTGCCTGCAGCACGGACGCCACCAAATCGCGGCATCATCTGATCGAGATCGCCTCGCACGGCTATCTGGTGATTTCACCCGGCGGACTTCATGGCGGACCGGGCATCGAGATGACCTCGGCTTCAATCATGAGCCACGATTTCAAGGCGGATCCCGCGCTGCTGGGCAAGGCCATCGACTGGGCGATTGCCGAGAATGGCCGCCAGGGCAGCCCCTTCTTCGGCCGGATCGATACCGGCAATGTGGTGATGTCCGGCTATTCCTGCGGCGGCACGCAGGCGCTCAAATATGCCGGCGATCCGCGGATCAGCAGCTTCGTGATCATGAACAGCGGGATCTTTCCCGACAATTACATTCCGATGCCGGGGCTGAATCTCGGCAAGGGAACGCTCGACCGGATCGATGTTCCCGTTCTCTACGTCACTGGCGGGCCGGAAGACGTGGCCTATACGGTGGCACGGGACGATTTCAGCCGGATCAACCGCGCACCGGTGGCGCTGATCGATACGAATGCCACGCATTCCGGCACCTATGGCGAGCCCAATGGCGGCCGGGCCGCCGCGGCGGTGGTTCATTGGCTGGAATGGCAGACGCGCGGTGATGCTGACTCTGCCCGATGGTTCGTCGGCGCGGATTGCAAGCTTTGCGCCGACCCCGAGTGGACGCTGCAGTGGCGCAATCAAGAGATGCTCAAGCCGGCGCAGTAGCGGAGTGGCCCATGCCCCTCTTGCCTCGCGCCGCCCGGCTTAAGGCGCGGTCGGCGGGGGCTTCGCGATCTGCTCTTCGTAGAGCGCGATATGGCGTGACTCGCCCATAACTGCGATGCGCGGTTCGTTCGGCGGTTCGTCGGGAAGCGCAGCTATGAGCGCGAGCGCGCGCGTTTCCAGCATCTTGCGGATTTCGGGATGTGTCAGGATGTACATGTCGTTGCGCCGGATGCCGTTGAGCACGCGCAGGCCCGCTTCTTCGGCGGTCATGGCAGTCGCGAAGATCGGGCTCGCCGCCCGGCTCGCGAAATCGGGCGCAGGGGGCGGGGCCGCGCCGGTATCTGCCAGCGTCTCGGGCCGGACAACTGCCGTGCTTTCGAACAGCTCGGATTGCACTCCGGCGGGGCAGCAGACCGAAACTCCGATGCCCTGGTCCATGAGGTCCGCCCGCAGGCTTTCCGACAAGCCGACCACGGCATATTTCGACGTGCAGTAAAGCCCCGCGCCAACCGAGGCCGAGAGCTCCGCCCATCGACGACGTATTCACGATGTGGCCGCCCTGCCCATGAGCGAGTAAACGCGGGACAAAAGTATGCACCCCGTTGATCACTCCGCCAAGATTGACGCCCAGGCAGAAATCCCAATCGTCATACGTCGCGTCCTGCATCTTTCCGGCGATATTGATCCCGGCATTATTGCAAACGACGTGGACTGGACCGAACGCGCGTTCCGCCTCATCGGCTGCGCGCACCCATGCTCCCCGGTCGGTTACGTCCAGTTCGATCGCCCTGACATTTTGAGCCCCATCGCCAAAGGAGGCGAGCGCGGTATCGAGCGCAGCTTTCCTGATGTCGGTGATGATGACTTTCATCCCCGCATCGACGAACGCTTTCGCCATGCCCAGGCCGATCCCGCTGGCTGCGCCCGTGACGAAAGCCACCTTGTCCTTGAAGTCCTGCATTCAAATATCTCCGCAAGATGTTGGACCCGCGAAAGGCTTCGCGGGCGGCGCCGTCACCTGAATTTCGCCGAGGTCATGGGTCAGCGCGCTTCGGCCGCCGCTTTCTGCTGCTGAATGAAGGAATGGACTTGCTCTGCGCACCATTCCGCATCGGTGAAAGGGAAGTGCATCGTCGAACCGGGAAGCATCCGCCGCTCGCATGAGGGAATGCTGGCAACGATCAGATCCTGCTCTGCCTTTGTAACGAGCGGCGTCTCTTGTTCGGGCGAAAGCAGCAAGGTCGGCGCCCTAACCGACTTCAACAAGGGCTCAACGTCGAATGAAGGATCCGCAACACAGCGATAGGCGGCTGCCTGCACATGCGCGGGAATATTCGCCTGGCATTTCCGGTAGTAGAGATCCTGTAGCGGGCTAGTCGGGGCCTCTAGCTCCTTGTTGTCAGTCTGGCTCTCGTAGGCCGCGATCCAGCTTCCCTTCGACAGCACATTCTCCGCTCCATCGAGAAAGCCCTGGCGCACGCGCTTGCCTGACAGAAAACACACCGCAAGGGTAAGCGTGCTGACACGCTCCGGATAGCTCGCCGCAAGGGCAATGCCCGCAGCGCCCGCCACCTTGTCCGCCACATAATGGGCTTTCTCCAGCCCCAGCGCGTCCATGAAACCCACTATGTCGGCCACGAAGCTCTCCGGCGTCAGGCGATAGCCAAAGCCCGGTTTTTCGGATCGGCCATATCCGGGCCGGTCCCACCGGATCACCCGGTAGTGCTGCGCGAGGGTCGGGATCCATTTGTTGTAGAGGGATGAATCACCCCCGCCGTAATGATTGAGCAGGATGGTTTCCGCAGGCTCCCACGGGTGGGTGAAATCATCGTCGTAATAAAACAGGTCGAGGCCGTTCACCTTGGCGTAGGGCATCCATTTCTCCGATCTTATTGGCATATATCTGTCATTGAAGACAAACACCGTGCAGCAAGAAGTTAGTTGGGCCGAAAGTGCGGCCATCCTAACTTAAGGTAGGCCCGGCCAGTCGAGCGTCCCGCCGATCCCGGCCCCTGCCTGCCTCAAGTGACTGGCAGATCAATAGCCAAGGATGGCCTTGGTCTCGAGATATTCCTCAAGCGCAAACACCCCGTATTCTCGGCCATTGCCCGATTGCTTGTAACCACCAAAAGGCGCGTAGCCTGACCATGCAGGATAATTGATATGCACTTGCCCTGCGCGGATCTGCCTTGCCACGCGCCGTGCGGCATCCTGGTTGCCAGACTGGACGTGCGAGCTGAGCCCATAGACCGTCGCATTGGCGATGCGGATCGCGTCCGCTTCGTCCTCATAGGGCATGATGACAACGACAGGCCCGAAGATTTCCTCCTGGGCTATCCGCATATCGGAGGTGACGTCGGAAAAGATTGTCGGTTTCACGAAATAGCCGCGATCGAGCCCTTCCGGCCGCCCCAATCCCCCGCATAGCAGTTTGGCGCCCTCATCGATTCCGGAACGGATCAGCTCTTGCACCTTGGCGAATTGAGCGGCGTTGGCGAGCGGCCCGATAAAGGCGCTCTCATCCAGCGGATCCGCTACCACGATCCCGTTTGCCGCCTCGGCCGCAAGAGTTTCGACTTCGGCCAGGCGCGAAGCTGGCACCAGCATCCGGGTCGGCGCGGCACAAGACTGGCCGACATTGCGCATCGCACCCAGAATACCCTTGGCGACGCCCCCAGCGAAATCGGCATCGTCCAGGAATATGTTGGGCGACTTGCCGCCCAATTCCTGCACCACCCGCTTGACTGTCGGCGCTGCGGCCTGCGCCACGAGCACTCCGGCACGGGTCGATCCGGTAAAGGAAACCATGTCCACATCCGGGTGGGAAGACATGGCCGAACCCACGATCTCACCGGTTCCGTTGACCAGGTTGAACACGCCCGGCGGCGCTCCGGCATCATGCATGACCTGCGCGAACAGCAAGGCCGTGAATGGCGATAATTCGCTGGGCTTGAGCACCACGGTGCAGCCGGCAGCGATCGCCGGCACCAATTTCGCGGTTATCTGGTAGAGCGGCCAGTTCCACGGCGTGATCAGGGCGCAAACGCCGATGGGTTCCTTGCGAACGTGGACGCCGTTGACCTGCGTTTCAAAGTCGAAATCCTTGAGCACTTCGATTGCCACGCGGACATGCTCGATTCCGAAATGGACCTGCCCTGCGCGGGAAAAGGTAATTGCCGCGCCCATTTCGGCAACCATTGTCTGCGCGAATTCCTCGCTACGCTCTTCCAGCAAATCCCTGATGCGTTCCAGCAAAGCCCGCCTGTCGGCAACCGACGTCTGGGAGAATTCATCAAACGCGCGGCGGGCAGCTGCTACCGCCAGATCGACATCCGCCGCGCTGCCGGCGGCAATCTGGCCCATCACTTCTTCCGTCGCCGGATTGATCACTTGAAGCCGCGGAGCGTCAGGCCGTTCGACCCATTGCCCATCGATGTAAAAGCGTGCGTCCTGTTTCACATTATCTCCCAAAACCAAATTCTTGCGTGGCAAGCCTGCTATGGCAGCGCGCAGGTCTCAAGCGCCATTTCCGGGGCTTTATGTAAACTAATTGCCATTGTTCCCTTTCGAAGGATAGGTTCGCGCCGCCGCAGCAGGAAATACGAATAGGCGGAATAACACACTGGAGAGGTGATCATGGCATACAAGACCCATGTAGGTGCCCTTGATTCCTATGAAAAAGGCGTGATCGCGCTCGACGACGACCTGCGCAAATACGCCTTCTCCAACATATTCGAAGTCGCCGAAAAATCTGCCCCGTTCGAACGGGTCGCCGTGGTGCAGAATCTCGAATATGTTGCCGAAGTCGTGCGCAGCGAAGGGGAATCGCCCTGGTACGCCGCACCCCATGACGAATTTGCCATCGTGATGGATGGGGAAATTTCATTCCATTTCGTCAAGCTGGAAGACGAGCAGATACCTTCGCACGAGGGCGGAGCGATCCGTCTTGGGGCCAAGCCCAATGGCCCGCCCATGGGCCGGGTCACCGCGCGCCGGGGACACCAGGTCCTGCTGCCGCAAGGCGCCGCATATCAGCTCGTCTCGGACAAACCCGCCGTCGCTATCCTGCAGACGGTCGAAGGGCCCGAAACCGTGAAGCGTTGGCTGGAAATCTGTGATCTTGGACAGGAGCAAGGCAAATGACGGCATTGGACGCCAAGGTTACAAAGGTCGGCACCGATCCTGCCACCGGTTATTCCAGCTACCAGCTCGGAAGCTTCACTTTCGCGCGCGATGAATATTTCGCCCATGTCACCTGGCCCAAGGGCAGCCACATCATCGAGATTGATCGGTTTCTGCGCGCAATGGTGCGCGATATCGGTTGGGGCTTCTTTTACGGCTGGATCTTCTTCGACGATATCTTCGGCACCACCAACCACTATGGCACGGTAGACATCTTCGCCGGATCCTATGACCGGGGTTGCAAGGAAGCCGGCATCGATATGCTCGAAACCTTTTCCGCCGAAGCTGTGAGCGAGGCTTTCGAGACGATTTCCCGCGACTGGATCAGCGAAGGATACGATCCGCTCAATGCACCGCTTGAAACCGGCACGCCGATCGGCCCCAAGGGCAAGGAACGGACCGACCCACTGCTGCGCGCCTTCATTGCCGCCGACCGCATGCTGGGGCTGGAAGGTGACAAGCCGGTACGCTCCGACCAGACAGGGCACCCGGTCAACCGGGCCTTCGCCGACCTCGATCTCGATACCCCAGACATTGAATGCGAAGCAGGCTTCGAAGGCCAATTGCACGCAATCAACCTCTTCGATCACATCGCCCGATCGGATGTAACCTGGAACCCATCGATCAGCGCGGTGACCCGGGCGAATATCTGCTGCGTCACCTCGGAAGAGCATATGCTCCCGGTGATCCACGGCAACGACCGGAACGAGTGGTTCATCCAGTTGAGCGACGAGATTCACTGGAGCATTGCTGACAAGAACACCGGCGCGCCTCGCGGGCGCGTGGTGATGAAGGCAGGCGACGTCTGCGCCATGCCTGCCGACATCCGGCACCAGGGTTTCGCACCGAAGCGCGCGATGCTGATGGTGATGGAGAATGGCACCCCGGGCCTGGAAAAGCGCTATTCCTCAGGCGAGTTGAAACCCTATCCCGTGGACTTCGGCTGATGTGAACTGGCGGCGCGACGACGACCGTCCGCAAAGCTTCAGGTAAGTATTAAGCCAGTCGATCCGGGAGAGGGAATATGAGCGCAACCGCTCGCAAGACAGCGCTTGGGTTGCTGGCAACAATCTACTCATTTAGTTTCATTGACAGGGTAGTGATCGCGCTCACTGCAGAGCAGCTCAAGGCCGATTTCTCAATCAGTGATTTTGAAATCGGACTGCTTGCCGGGACAGCCTTTGCCTTGGCCAACTCATTAGCAGCCCTTCCGATCGCGCGCTTCGCCGAAAGGCGCTCACGCAAGTGGATCACCACCGGCGCTCTGATGATCGCCTCGATATTTGCGGTGATCTGTACCGTGACCAGCAGCTTCGTCCAGCTGCTCGCACTTCGCATGGGCATAGCAGCCAGCACAGCCGGCGTTGAATCCCCGTCTCATTCCATGGTTTCCGACATGTACGGGCCAGCCAAACGCGCGTCGGCAATGTCGATCCTCATGCTCGGCATCCCGATCGCCTCGGTCATCGGATCCACGCTTGGCGGCACCATTGCCGAGATTTACGGCTGGCGGGCGACTTTCCTTGCGGTCGGCGTTCTGGGGGTAATCGTAGCCTTCTCTGCGATGGCCTTTGTCCATGAGCCTGCCCGTACCGAAGCCTCCAAAGGCGAAAAAATCGAGAGCATTGGCGGGGTATTCATGATTCTGGCGCGTGATCGCTGTACCCGGCATCTGCTCATCGGTGTGTGCGTCATGGGCCTGGGAACTTACGGCACTTCGACCTTCCTGCCGGCCTTCTTTTCGCGCAATTTCGGGCTTGGCGCAGGTCAGGCCGGCCTTGCCTTCGGGCTACTGACAGGCATCGGTTCGTTAGTTGGGACCATAATGGGCGGCTACGGATCGGAATATCTGGCGAAACGGGATCCCCGCTGGCTGGTGGCCTTTCCGGGAGTCGGGGCCCTCATTGGCGCGCCGCTCTATGTGATCGGCCTGTTTCAGACCAATATCTATATCGCTTTCCCGATCATGCTGGTTGGCGCCTTCTTCCTGTTCATGATCATGGGCCCCGCAATCGCCGCCGTGCACAGTGTGCTCGGATCGCGCAGCCGGGCAACGGGCTCGGCGCTGTTTCTACTCATGCTCAACTTGGTCGGCCAAGGCCTTGGACCGCCGCTGGCGGGCTTTGTCAGCGATCTCGTTTCGGCCGCTTCGTTCGGGTCGGGCAATTTCACAACGCAATGCGCGGGCGCAGCAGGGCAGATAACCGGCTCGGACTGCGCCAATGCGGCAGCCATGGGGATACGCTACGCCATTGCAGCCTTCACCCTGTTTTATATCTGGAGCGGTGCCCACCTGCTGTGGGGCGCGCGCTATCGCAAGGTAACCGCAGGGGAGGCGTAACGCCTTTGCCCGGCATCTGCCTGGCCTTTGCCTGATCCGCGCAGCGTTTGCGCGGATCAGGCATGAGTCAATTGCCCGGTAACTGGCCGCCTATGTGGAGCGCAATCATTCCCGCTCGCCTGGCAATTTTCCAGCCATCGTCGGTCTTCACATAATCATCCTCGCACTGGCCAACATAGAGCGCACTGGATTTCTCCGGTGGCTGCAAACCGCCGTCACTGGAAAGCACCGTCAGATAATTCGTGCCGCGCGCATGATGCTCGTCGATCACCTCGACCAATACATTGGTGACGATGTGGCGCACCAGCACCGGCGCACGGTCGCGAAACATCGCATGGATCTGTTCGCGGCCGCTGATAGGTTCGTCGGCCTTGAACGGGAGGATGTAGGCACCATCCTCGGCGAATAGCGACGCCAGTGCAGCATGATCGCCATTGTCGGAATATTTGGCATATAACAGCGGCAGCTTGCTGCATTCGACTTCAATCAAATGGCGGGCAATCGCATCCATCATTCTGTCTCCCCGGCAGCGGCTTCGGCAAGGATCATCCGAGAACCGCATAAGTCGCGTCGATCAACCGCCGCGCGCGCGGACCGTTCGTACCGACCGCATGCATCTGGTTGCAGCAGTAAGAGAAACCCAGCTTCGCATCCGGATCACCAAAGCCGATTGAGCCACCCAGGCCGTGGTGGCCGAAGCTGCGGGGGTTCGGTCCCATGAACACCGCCTCGGGTGTGTTGAGCAGCACTCCCAAGGCCTGGTGATAGGGCCGCTCTTGCAGCAGCTCGGTCTGGTTGTGCTGTTCCACCAGCATGGCCTCCAGCCGCTCCTTTGAAAGGAGCGAAATGCCATTGAACTCGCCAACAGTGGCAGCATAGATTCGCGCCACGCCGCGTGCATTGCCGTGGCCCGAGCCGCTGGCGATCTCGACTTTGCGCCAGGTGGGGGAATTCATCGTGTCGTACCACGGCTCTGCCGGATTCTGCAGGAAAGCGAAGCTGCGCAGCACCGGGCCGTCCTGCCAGCCTTCGGGAGTGGTCGGCTTGTCCGGCAAGGTCGCGTCCTTGGCCGCGAACAGCCGCGCGCCGGTGTTCGGCAGCACTTCGGCGACATGGCTCTGCTCCTCCGCGCCCATTCCGCCGATATAATATTCGGCGCCCAGCGGACCGGTGACATTCTCACGCAGGAACGGGCCGACCGTCATGCCGGTCACCCGGCGCATGATCTCACCCAACAGAAAGCCCTGGTTGTGAACGTGATAGGCTGCGCGCGTGCCCGGCTGCCACAGCGGATGTTGTGCCTCGAGCGCATGGATATATGCCTCGAAATCGTAAAACCCGCCCGGCTGCATCACATCGTCGGTCAGCACCGGGATCGCGGCAGTATGGTCGAGCACCATGCGCACGGTGATCGCCTCTTTGCCGTTTGCCGCGAATTCAGGCCAATAATATGCAACCGGCCTGTCGATATCCAACAGACCGCGATCGATCAGCATGTTGGTCGCAATTCCGGTAACCCCCTTGGCCACGCTCATCATGCACACAGTGGAATGGGCATCCCACGGCGCCGAGCGATCTGCGCGTGCCCAGCCGCCGGCCAGATCGACCACAGTCACGCCATCAACCACGACTGAGCAGGCTGCGCCCAGCTCTTCCTCTTCGCGGAAATTGGCAATGAAGGCATCGACCACCGGGCTGTAGGCGGCGACAAAGCGCCCATGCAGGGGCCAGGTTCCGCCGCGCGCTTCGATCTTCTCGTCTAGAATTTCCATTACCGATATTTCCCTCATTGCTCTGCGCGCTCGCGGGGAGCGCGAAAAATAGGCAACTTATTGCGATGGCAGACGCGAACCGACGCGGGCATGCCGATGCTTGGCATGACGGCGCATCAAAGCCCGAGTTGGCTGCTGGGCCACTGAGCGGGCGCAGCGGCCATGCGCACTAATCGTTCAGAATATCTGCCCAGCGGCCCTGAGCAAAGCCAACGGCAAACAGCTCCCGGTAGCCATTATTCGGCGAGTTCCAATAAGTGGAGAGATCGCGCCAGTAGCGTTCCATGCGCGTGCCATCGCGGGCCTGGCTCGATCCGATCGTGCGCCACAGGCGGTCCTCCACCGCTTTCCAGGCGAACTTGCCGGCAGCCGACATACGCAGGACGATCGAAAGACAATCGGTCATGTCATATTCGCGCTCGCCAAGCGCAGCGAGGTCTTCCGAAGTGGCCCGAAGGACACCCTCGGCCGCTTCGACATCGGCAAGGCCGAGCGCGAAATTGCGCTGCACGTCCTGCACCTGTGCCTGATATTTCAATTTCTTCACGTTCAGTGCGCCGGGCACCCGCGGCGGCTTGGTTCGGGCGATGTGTTCGAATTCGTCGCAGGCCGCCAGCGCCCCGCCTACGACCACGGCATTGCCGTAACATGAGGCAAAACCGAGTTGCGGCAGGCGGTAGAACGGGTTCTTGTGGAGCTCGTAGCCTAGCGTAGTCCCGTCGATCGCCCGCAGATTGGAGAAACACGTCGCGACCATGAGGCGGTCCGGAATGAAAGCTTCATTCAGACGAACAGTCTGGGAGCCGCTGCCGCGAAGCCCCATCATGCCGTGCCAATCGTCCATCAGTTCATATTGGTCGCGCGGGGCAGCGAAAAACAGCAGCGATCCTTCTTCGCCATGCGGCGACCCTGCCGGAGCCGGGAACTCGCCCATATAGAAGTTCGAATAGGGAGAGCCCGATCCATAAGGGAAATCGCCGGTCACGATGTAGCCGCCTTCAACCCTCTTCGCTCCTCCACAGGGATATGCGAAGGATGCAGCGCAGAGATAGCCAATGTCGCCGAACATCTCGTCCTGGGCTTCCTTCGGAAAGAACGCCGCACCGGTATAGGCATGCCCGTATCCCAGCGAATAGCACCACGCCGTCGACATGCAGCCGCGGGCGATCTCTTCAGTCACTTTCACAAAGGCCCAGACACCCATCTCCCAGCCGCCATAGCGCTTGGGCGTGATGATCTTGAAAAAGCCAGCGTCGAGAAGCGCCTGCCAGACCACCAGTGGGGGCTGCGTGAGATGTTCGGTTTCGGCCTGGTACTCCATCAACATAGGCCGCAACGCTCTGGCACGCCGCACCAGTTCGTCGAGTGACGGTGCCTCGACCTGGGCGCAATGCTGGGTGAAATCCAGATCGGCGAATCCAGCCTTTGGATCGTGTTTGATCGCCATGGAGACGTCGTTCATCAGGAAACTCCTTGAGGTAATGAGGAAATGAAGTGCGCCGAGAATAAACCTGGGCCCGGCCGCAATTGCGCGCCCTGACGCCTTTGAAGTGAATTGGGACGGCTTCCCGCCGAAGATCGGTCAGAAGGGCAGGCACCAGGTGCGGATGCGATCAAACCTGCGTTATTCGCAGCTGCCGCAGGATCAGACAGGCCTGAACGGGCCGCCCCAATCATTAGTAAATGCCCTACGGCGCCCTCAAGGAGCTTGCCCTCTCGCACCAGCTCTCTCCTGACTTGCTCTTGCTTGCTGTGCCGACAAGACACCTGGCCGACCAACCCGTAACCTATCGTTCGTTGAAGGCTGCGACGGATGAATTGCTTTGCCTGAGGTGCAGAAGCTCGATCTCGAAAAATGGCGAAAAGCATGTGATCGGAAGGCCATAAGTACGGCGGAGCGCGGGGCGTCACGTTTGGGCAAGAGAGCCAAACCCGACCAGTTCGCGCTGATCGGGAATGGCGATAGGCAACCGGCCAGGCGCCGGGGTTTGCTTATCAGTCGAGCGCTGTCGAGTTCAGGTCCAGGCCAAAATTGCCAGCATCGCCACTTGAGACCGGACGGTTCCCGACTGCCATGAGGTCCCGTGCTATTTCCGCACGCATCGTCTCAAAGCGCTGGCGCCCTTCGGGCAGCGGACCCTTGGGGAATGCCGCTTCCATCTCGCGGTTGCGCTGTTCAACCTCATCAAGGAACTCGCCGTTGGTAAAGATGTAGAAGCTGTTTTCCTTGATCGCCTTCACAACCGCGCGACCGGTTTCCTGCGGATCGACGGCCGAACGTGCAGCATCCCACAGCGCCTTCTGGAAATCCCCAGCTGTGGCTTCGGAGGCGGGATCGAATCCAGGATCGTCCTCGGGTGCGGACAGCATTCCGGTGCGAGTGGCTCCGGGAAAGAGGCTGGACACTCCGATGCCCAACGGGGCGAGTTGCATGCGCAAGCTTTCCGCGAAACCGCGGACTGCATATTTCGCCGTGGAATAGGCTGCGAGCCCGGGAAGTGGAACAATACCCGCCATCGAGGATGTGCAGACGACATGTCCCCCCTCGCCTTGCGCCTTGATGATCGGCACGATCAATTTCGTGCCATTTATCACCCCGCCCAAATTGACAGCCATTGCCTTGTCCCAGGCATCGAATTCCGGATCGTCGGCCAGACCGCCGCCATTGACACCCGCATTGTTGCAGAGAACGTGGATCTTGCCGAAGGCGGCCAGGGTTTCTTCCACGGCACCTTTCAGACTGTCGCGATCGGCAACGTTAGCCCGGATGAAATGCAGCGCGTTGTTACCGGAAAGCGCACTTCTGGTCTTGGCAATATGGTCGGCGCTCCAATCGACCACCGCCACTTTCATGCCTTCCTGGAGGAAGGCCTTGACCATGCCCAGGCCGATCCCATTGGCCCCGCCGGTTACGAAGGCCACCTTGCCTTTGAGGTCTTCCATCCATCTTCTCCCAATGGACCCGCGCGCTTGGCGCCAAATCTACTGCGTCTTTTCGCCTTCGCGGTCCAGATATCCGTCGTAGTGATCCTGCATTCCCGCATCCGGGCGCAGCACGCGCTTGCTTATCAGCCACTCGCCATTGATCTTGACCAATTCATCGTATTCACGGCCCATCTCGATCAGCCGCGGTGGGCCGCGCAGATCGTCACACATCAGTCCGGTATAAAGGAGATGCGCCGTTGCAGTATCACCTTTTACCTGGATCCGTGGATTGCTCATCAGCATGTGATAGGTGCCGGTGAGCTCGTTGGCCGCGAGCAAGGCTTCGGAATCCGCGTAGAGTGCGTCGATTTCCGCGTGACCATTCATGATCTTGCCGTTGATGTCGAGGACCGCGTCCTTGGTGAAGTGCGTGGCCATCGTGGTCCGGTCGAAATCGACCAGCGAGGTGTAGTACATGATCAGCAGATCCTCGATCTGGATCCGGTCCAGCAAATGCTCGGGCGCACAGGGTTTCCAATCAGACATACAATCCTCCTCCGTTACGATCTTCGCAATGGAAGGGAGCTGTGACGAACCATACTAACTTTCGTTGGAAGATTTGGACGTCCCTTATCCTTCCTATGGCCTTCTGGGGTCTGCTGAGGCGATGCACCGGGCTGAGCCAAGAGCCGGCCAGATTGCGAGCGCGGCAATGCTGTGCCTGGCTCAATCCTCGCTGTCGAACGGCGACTCTTCGCCGCGCTCACGCGCTCTCGAGTGCCACTGGGAAATGAGCATTGCGACCTGTGAACGCCGGCGTATCCCGAGCATGTCGTAAATTTTATGCAGATACCATTTCACCGTGCCTTCGGTCATGCCGAGCGTGTCGCCAATCTCGCTGTTCGTGTGACCCATCGCGAGAAGACGCAGGATGGCGATCTCACGCGAGGAAAATGCGCCTAGCGGCAACGGAAGCTCGATCACGTCGTCCGCCAACGCGCGCTTCCTGGGCCTGCCAATAATGCTTCTGACGAATGTCTTCTCGGCCTCGTCCAAGTCGCTGTCGGCCAGGATTGCGAGTTGGTCATGGAGAATGTCGACGTCGGCGAGAAAGGCAGAGCGATATTCGCCCCCTGCTCCGAGTTTGACCGCGCGCCGCAGATGTCGCATCGCGAGCCTGGGCTCCTCCGACAGAATGCGTAGGCTGGCCAGAATGACGTGCCACCGCACATTGCTTCTGAGCGCGCCAACGCCTTCCGTATAACGCTGCCATTTCTGAGCTATCTGAATGGCTTCGTCGATCCTCCGCCCGGCGCGCGCCAATTGTATCCATGTAATGGCATGAGCTTCCTCTGCAGTCCCTGCCGAACTGTGCGGATCGGGAGGTTTGGAAACCGAGAAGTCCAGTGGCCGAATTGGCAAGCCGAGGGGCGTCTTCGCGGGCCAGCCTCAGCAGCCAGTAGTTTCGCTCCACATTGAGCGAGCGCGACAGTTTGTCGAACAGCTCTCCAGCCGAGATGGCTGGACGCTCCAGAACAGCAAATCCGTCGTCAAAATCGCCGCGCACCATGTGCACACGCGCCTGCATAACGCGGGCCGATATCACCAGGGAAAGGTAGCCGAAATGTTCGATATTGTCGCAGTAGTCCTTGAGGAGTTCGTCGGCTTCGTCGACTGCGCCGACCTCAAACTTCAACTCGGCCAAAGTGATGGCAGCAATCGCCCCGAATATGGGCCGGGGACCCTGTTCGTTTACAAGTTTGCTCAGTGTGGTTTCGAGTAGCTCGATCGCCGCTCTGGTCCGTCCGGTCTGGAAAAGGTGCCGGGCATAGAAGGCCTCAAGAGGGATCGACCAGATCCAGCTGTCCAACGCAGGGATCAGCTTCTTGGCCTGGGTGTAGTAGCGTTCTGCGCCGCGGAATATATACAGTTCCTGCTGCGCGTAGATAAGCGAGGCAAGCAGCATCACGCGCTGCATGGGGGGAACATCCTGCATTCCGCTCAACAGCTTGCCGCCATAGTCTTGCGCTACGGTCAGATCATGTTGACCCAGCGCCAACACCATTTCGCGGTGCAGCACCAACATTTCGAGACTGCGGATTTCATCCGGTTCGCCATCCTCCCGCCTCGCCTTTTCCTCGACAATGCATCGGGCTTTCTCCAGCAACCGACGTGCCTGCTCGAACTCAAACTTGAAAATTAGGGCTTGGCTCTGCGCCAGCAGGATCCGGGGATGCCGGTCGCGCACTTGGGCATCGATCCGGTCAGCCAGATCAAGCAGCCTCGTTTCGTCCCGAAGTCCGAAATCGGTCTGCATTTGCCGTTCGACCAGCCTGGCGGCACGCGCCTGGTCGCCAAATTCCAGCGCCAGAATACTTGCCCCGCTATAGTCCATGCGACGCTCCAACAATTCGCATGCCTTTGCGCCGAGATCGGTGGCCTCGCGCTCATCAAGCCGCGCGCGGAGGAATTGGCGGAAGACAGGCAGGACGCTGTAAGAACTATGCTCTGGATTGATGGGCCAAAGCGGCGCACCTTGACGATAGGCCAGATCCAGCAATTCTCCGCTTTGCTCACCGAACAGCTCGCGGCAGTCCTCGACCGTCAACGTTTCCAATATGCTTGATTTCACGAGGAGGCCAAAGACGTCGTTCGGCAGGGCCGATATGACTTCCTGCTCGAAATACTCGCTGAGCAGACGCCAGGTTCCTTTGACGGCGCGACTAGCGAGATCGCCAGGGCCAAACTCCTCCGGCTCGAATCCGTGCGCCGCTATCCAGGTCTGCAGCCCGAGGCCGATTGGCCAGCCGGCCAGAGTCTCATAAGCGAGCCCGGCCAGCGGGAGAGAGTATCCCTCTTCTTGCAGCGGCTCGATCATGGCCGCTTGCTCTTCTCTGTCAAAGAGCATGGCGTGCGAGGTGATGCGAAGTAGGCTTCTGCTTGCCTCGAGGCGCGCCAAGGGTAGATCGATTTCACCGCGGCTGGTGAGCACTATCCTCGCCTTGCACGTGTCACCGGTCAACTCCTCCAGCAGCGCGCGTGTTTGCGGTGAGCTGTCGAGATTATCCGCATTATCAATCAGCAAAGTGGTGTCGCTGGTGCCGTCCAGAAGATCGGCCTGAAATCCTTCCAACCTGCAATCTGCGTGATTTCGCGGCAAGTTAATGCGGATTGGCGGATTGCCCTCTCTCACCAGCCGTTCTTCGAACTGGTCGAGCAAGACAGACTTCCCGAAGCCGGCAGGCGCGCGAATGTGAACTAATCGGCGCGTACCGGCGAGCCTGTCAAGCAGCCGGACGCGCGGAATGATCGCCTGCGTTGCGACAGCTGACCGCATTTTTGTCCTCTCAACAATAGCTTATCATTGCAGATTGGCACTTTTCCCTATCGAAAGATAGTAATCGTCGCGAACGGTGCTGTCAGTCTAACCGCAACTCGTTGCCGGCTGACTTCGCTCAGTCTTTGAGCGCGTAAGCTCGGGCCACACGGATCTCCCACTTAGCCCGTGCGGCTGAGCGGTGGGATCTTGTAAGTCTGGCGATCGACGAGATGGCGTTGCTGAATGAAGTGATTATGGACGTGGAGTGGACTGAGGCGAACTTCTGCAAGCTCTTCATTTGCCGAGATCGAATCATGGCTCGTTCTCATCGGCGAAACGCATCGTGCTTTCTGAGCCAAATCCGAAGTCGGCCGCCACTCTTCGGAGTGAAGCACTCGCAAATAGGGGAAAGCCCGAAGTCCTGTGAATGCGGGCTTTCATTTCCGTCTTGGCGGAAGGCCTGACTTCTGCCCTACCCGCCCTGTCACTGAGCGCCGAGAATCCTCAAAGTGCTGCGATGTAGCCGCCATCCAGCGCAATAGTTGAGCCATTGACATAGGCGCCCGCACGCGAGGCGAGGAATACCGCCAACCCTTCCACATCTTCAGGCGAACCCGGCCGTCCAGCAGGAATATAGGTTGCCACGCTCTTCTTCACGGCATCCGAAGTCGTATCCGTCAGACGCGAGTGGAACGGGCCGGGCGCGATCGCATTGACGACGATATTGTCGCTGCCGAACCTTTTGGCCAAGGCGCGCGTCAAATGATGGAGCGCAGCCTTGGATGCGCCATAAGGGTAAGCTTCCCAATTGGGGATGTGCAGACCGCCGATCGATCCAACATTGATGACCCGCGCAGGATCTTCTCCACTAGCCGCCTTGCGCAGCAGCGGCAGGACTTGTTGGGTCAGGAAGAACGGAGCGGCGAGGTTCACATCCATGACCATGCTCCAATCCTCCCGCTTCAGCTCCTCGATCTTGCCGCCCGCATTGGCACCGGCATTATTGACCAGGATATTGAGCGCATCCTCGCGCTCGGCCAATGCCCCGGCGAGCGTAGCAGCACCGCCATCATCGCCCAGGTCGGCGGATAATCCGTGGCAATCGCCCAGCTCGGCAAGCTCCGCCGCGGTTGCATCGCTGCGCTGCTGATCGCGCGATGCGATATAGGTGCGTACGCCTCGAGCCACGAAGCCGCGTGCGATCATCAGCCCAATTCCGCTCGTCCCCCCGGTTACGAGCGCGACCTTGCCGCTGATATCGAAGAGTGGATCGCTGGCCACAGCCGCCTAACCCCGCCCAGCGAGGACGGAAGACCGTACCGCCGTACCCCCGAACGATCTCTTCTGGTCATCAGGCGAAAGGCCGCATGCGCTGTCGAGCGCATTTTGCACGCGGCCCTCGCTGAGATCGTTCCGCCGATACTCGCGCGGTGCCACTCCGTACTTCTCGTGGAATGTGCGGGTGAAATGTGCAGCGCTGTTGAAACCCCATGAAAATGCGATCTCGGTCAGCGTATGGGCGTTCCAGGCAAGGTTACACATTTGCCTGGCGCATTCCTCCAGCCGCCGCCGCAAGATATAGGCGCCCATCTTCTCCCCGCCCGGCGCGAAGACCGTGCGGAGATGTCGTGGGGAAACCCTGAGCCCGGCAGAGATCGAGGCAGGCGACAATTCCGGATCGCGCAAATTGTTCTCGATATACTGGATCACGTCCTTGCGCCGTTGCCAGATGATGGCCGAGGCTTCCTGCCCGCCGTCGACGCCCGAAGGTGAAAGACATCGAGATCATTTCCAGCAGGTAGCGTGCAACGCGATCCTCATGAGCATGGGAAATCGTGCCCGCCGCTCCGGAACTGAGTTCCCGCACCATGGCGCCAACCATTCCCGTAAGGCCGGTGGCCCGGCCCAGATGCCGCCCGCAGAACTGTTCGGGCGTCGGCAAATAGGTGCGCAAGACTTCAATCGGCACGCGCACCATCACGGTCACCGAGTGGTCGTTAGTCGTGAAATAATGCGGCAGGCCCGTGTCGCAGAGCACGAAGTCCCCTTCGACCAGCTCGGACTTCCTTGCCACAATGATAAAATCTGCTGGCGCCTTCGGCCTGCAGCAGGAAATTGTAGAGCCGCGGCGCAGTTCTTGCAGATATGGCTCTGCTTGCGCTCGACGCTGCAGCGATCCAGCGTCAGCCGGGCCAGCTTGACCGGGCCGAACTGGCCAACGCGCAATTCGGCATCGAACTTGTCTTTTTCGATCGGCGTGAAATCGACCAGGCTCATCTTGGTGGCGTACAGGTTGCCCCAAGCGGCGGCTCGGCCGGCTACGGGCATCCCCTGTGTGCTGAGCAACTCCATCCCATTTCCTCCCCGCATTCCGGCGTAGCCATGGGGCAACCCGTGTTATTACTTTCGCGGAATGGCAGAATGGTTACACCGGCGCGATTTCCTGTCAATTTTTCTCGTCCTATCCCAACTGGCGTGCAGACCATGCTGGCTCGCGCAGTTGCGCCCACCGCGTAAACGCCGCCCGGCGTCCTGCAATTGACTGAAATGGCGCTATGATCAGCCCCTTGCGACCTCTGACGTTACTCAGCCCTTGTCGATGGCTTTTCCCCTCGGCATGGTTTCGTCGGAGCTCGGAAAAAAGGCCGCCGAGATTTTGGGAGAGTTCTGGTGAAACTGCGCAAAGCTGCATTTTTCCTTTCCGTTATGCTGCTGCTGGGCACATCTGCCGCCCATGCGCGGGAGGTCTCGCGCGGCCAGATCGACGAACTGGCCAGAGATGTCGGCCGCGTCGAGGCAATCCGCGACGTGAAGGATCTGCAGCGATATTACGCGCAATATGCGCAATTCGGCCTGTGGGACGAAATGGCGGCACTATTCGCCGACGACGCGGCCTTCATCTGGGGCGACAAATCGGCTCGCGGGCCAAAGGCCATCGCCTCGTTTCTCAAGCAGCGCCTGGGCGGCAAACGCGGCCTCTCCGCGGGTGCGATGCACAGCGAATTCATCGACGAGCCTTTGATCAACCTTTCAGCCGACGGGTTTTCTGCCGAGGTTCGCTGGATGGGCCTGACCTTCGCCGGAGACGGCAAGGGGACGACACTGATCGAAGGCGGCCTGTTCGAGAATGAATATGTCCTGCAAGACGGAAAGTGGCTCATTTCCGTCTTGCATTTCTATCCGCAATATATCGGTGATTATGCCGGCGGCTGGAGCAATGCCGGCGATGCTGAATTACCGCAGATCCCGTTCCATTTTACGGTCGATGAAAGCGGCACCCCGATCCCCGAACCTGCCGGGGCACCGCCCGCCAGCGACGTTGCGCTCGGCACGCTGGAAGCCCGGATCGCCGCGCTCAATGCAGAGGATGAGGTGCGCAATCTCCAGAATGCCTATGGCTATTACGTCGATCAGAAAATGTGGGACGACGTGGTCGACCTGTTCGACGCCGACGGCGTCGTCGAGATTTCCGGCGCGGGCCTGTTTCCCGGCAAGGACGGCATCCGCCGCGCGATGGAGCGGATGGGCGAGCAGGGGCTCTCGCAAGGGCAGTTCAACGAACATCCCAGCTTCGATGTGATCGTCACCGTGATGCCCGGCGCACGGGAAGCCTATGCGCGCGGCATGGTGATGGGCATGCGCAGCAAGGAACTGAACGGGCCATCCTCGTGGGAGTTCAGCACCTTTCGCAATCGCTTCGTCAAGGAAGGCGGTCTCTGGAAGATCCGCGAAATGCGCATATACCCGACCATGGTCGCCGATTACGCGGATGGCTGGGGCCACGGCGGCACGCAGCAACTTGGCAATATTCTGCCCGCTTTCATCGGGCCGCATCCGACAACCGGCGCAGACGTGGCGATTGTCGGTTTCGAACTGGCTGGGACAACACCCCTGACCGATGCCGCGGCTCCTGCTTCAGCGGAGCCCGCGCAAGGGCCGGCCACCGCCGAGAGACTGCTGGATGCCCAGCGGCGGCTGGCGCGCAGCCAGGCGTTCGACGGGGTCGTCAATGTCTCCTCGGCCTATGGCTATTATCTCGATGACTTCTTCTGGAACGAACTCGGTTCGATTTTCGCCAAGAACGGCAACAAGCACTCGCCCTTTGCAGGCTTCTATCTCGGGCAGGATCGCATCAAGGGCGCGGCCACGGCCATGTATGGCGCGCCCCCGCCGACCCGGAAGGGCATCTCGTTTCACTGGCGCACTCAGCCGGTGATCCACGTCTCCCACGATGGCCGCTCGGCCAATCTGCGCACGCGCCTGTTCCAGCCGCGCACTGCGATGAAGGGTATCAGCGGATCGCCGCTGCTCAACAACACCCTCAATTCAGGCATGTATCCCAACGACCAGGCAGTCCTGGAAAACGGCGTCTGGCGGCTGTGGAGCCTGACGATCGACGAGCATTACATGTCGATGGAAAACTGGAAGGAAGGCTGGGCTGGAGTCGAGCCCGTGCCGCCGGGCCAGGGCTGCCGGGCAGAGCCCGCTGGTCGAGCGTTATCCGCCCGACATCCTGATGACCGAGCTCGGCCGCCGGGCAGAGCATTTCCGCGGCGGCACTGGCGTGACGCTGCAATGGCCAGACATCTTGCCGATGTGGTTCCATTACACGAACCCGGTCTCTGGCCGAGTACCGCCCAATTACTGGCCCGACAGTGTGCCCAGCCTGCTGCTGCCCGAATCTCGCCTGATCGAGCATGGATACCAGATGCCGCCAAACGGGCCGCAGCAAGACGGCATTCACATCGAGCTGACCCCGCCGGAAGCCATGCGCATGGCGCACGAAGACTGAGGCACCATAGCGGGAGCCTGGCTCACCGCCGCCGGGTGCCTTCACGTCAATCCGCCAAGCTGTGCAGTTCGCGTCCAGCCGTTTCGGGTAGCAGCAAGGTGGCGACGACAACGATCCCGATCCCGACCAGCCCGAGAAGTGCCATCGCCGTGCTGAGGCTCATCGAAAGCGCGAGAATCGGCACCAGGCTGACAAAGCCCGCACTGCCGGCGCGCCCGACATTATAGGCGAAGGCCTGCCCCGTTCCGCGCATCTCCGTCGGGAAGAGCTCGGTGAAAAAGGGGCCGAAGCTGGCGTACATGCCGAACTGGAAGAAACCGTAGATGAAACCTGCCGGACCAAGCAGCCAAATCGACGCGCCCAGCGGTCCATAGAGATAGACCAGCGATGTGATGACAAAGCCTGCGCCAAACAGGCGAAACACGTTCTTCCGCCCGACGGCATCGCTGACGTAGGCATTGGTGATGAAGCCGAAAAATCCGCCTGCAGAATTTATCATGACCAACAGGCCCGCCACCGTGATCGACAGTCCGCGTTCGATGCTGAGGAAAGTCGTCAGATAGCTGCTGATTGAATAAGCCGCGCCCTGCACGCCCAGCGAAAGCAGTGACGCAAGCACCGTGAAACGCAGCACCTTAGGCGTGAAGATGGCAGCCATGGAATGCCGCTGCCCTGTTTCCCTGGTTCGAGCGGCAGCTAATTTATAGACATCGGAATCGTCTGAATCGCGGCGCACAAAAAAGATCAGCAGCGCGGGCAAAATCCCGACCCAGAACACGACCCGCCAGCCGAGATCGGGATCGAAGGCTGCGGCCACCGGTCCCGCGAGCAGCGCCGCGATCGCAGAGCCGACCGCCGCGCCGCTATGCAGCGTGCCGAGCGCTTTGCCGCGATGCTTGGGATTGATCACTTCGCCCAGCAACACGGCACCCACTGCCCACTCTGCACCGAACCCGAAGCCCTGGAGCACTCTCAGGACGAGCAACTGCTCGTAATTTTGCGCAAAGCCCGATAGGAAGGAGAAGACCGAAAACCACAAGATGGTGAGCTGCAAGATCCTTGCACGGCCATAGCGGTCGCATAGCCAGCCGCCGACCCACCCGCCGATCGCCGCAGAAAAGAAATTGGCGCTGGCAATGAAGCCGGCTTGCACCAAACTCATTCCCAGCGCGGTCATGAGCACCGGGATCAGGTAGGAATAGACGGCTCCGTCGGCCATATCCATCGCCCAGCCAGCGCTGCAGGTCCAGAAAATGCGGCGTGTTTTGCGATTCGCCTCGCGATACCAGGTGAACATTGGCGCCGATTCCGCTGATTGGTTTCAATGGCGTAGAACTAGGCGTGCAACGATTGCCAGCTTGTCTAGTGCGGCGCCGTGAATTGATAGGTAAATGCAGCACACGGCCCTCTGAGCGTAAGCAACGCCGCTCGCCAGAGGCATGTGCAGCTCGCCGTCCAACTTCACGCAGACCTCATCCAGTCGCCACCGTCAGTGCCGGAACTCCAATCCCGATGTTAATGGACGCCGAGCAACTTGCGGGGGTTCTCTACCATCATCTTTCGAAGCTCCGCCTCCGTAGCGCCCATAGCCCGCAGTTGGCCTGCTACATAAGCCATCGTATCGTCGGGATAGGGGCGGTTCAGCTGTCCGGAATCGCTGCTGATGATTACATGATCGGCACCGATCTGCCGGATGGCTTCGAAATATTCTTGCGCGCTGAACTCTGCTCGCGTCCCGATGATGAAAGCGCCTACGAATTCGAGATATGCACCCAGCTCCGCCGCCTCCTTCATCTGCGGCACAGTCATATCGATAGGATGCCCCATCGCGTGAGTCACAATGATGCGGCTGATCCCTTGCTTTTTCGCCTCCCTGATCACCAGCAAGGCTTCAGCGGCAGACAGATGACCGGTCGAAAGTGCAAGACTGGCATCGCTGTCACGGATCTTGGCCTCTGCGACCGCCTGGATGACTGCAACCGCTTCGGGCAACAATTGTCCGTTACTCGAAACCGGTACGAAGGATCGATTTGGGTTCGCAGAATGGCGGACATTGTTCTCGCTGTCCCAGGTGGGCATGCTCACGATCCGTGCGCGTCCACCTTTTATCTCAGCAAAATGACGAACCGCGTCTGGGTTCAGGCCCCCAACCGGAAGGTTCAGACCCAGCATGCCGTACACTTCGATTTCCGGTACGACTTTGGAAGTGATCTCGGCAAGTTGCGCAGTCTGGTCGTAATGTTGCTTAATAACAAACCCGCTCATGCCAGCTTGCTTGGCACGCTGGGCCATGTCGATAACATCGAGAGCTCGTGCCGCCTGTGCACTGTTGGGACCAAAACTGTCAGGATCAAGATGGACGTGAATGTCTATCGCATCCTTCAGGAGAGCGCGATCGGCATCCGAAGGGCTTGGCAGTTCATCAGGCGGAATAACGACTTGCGCGCTCGCTGGCCCCTGAAAGGCGAGCAACCCGGCGGCCGCAAAACTTGCGGCGGTCTTGATCAAACCGCGAAATCCATTGAACCGGACGCGCCCGTAGGAAGTAAGTCGTCCGCGCGGATAGTTAGCCTCCCTCGCTCTCAAGTCTTCAGCCATTCTTGATCTCCAAATATTGCTTGCCGCCAAAAATTTCCCGAACGCTCTACCAATTCACTCGCACGCCGCCCCGATATGCGCGGCCGACCGAGTCAAAATAGAGGCCGTTGCCGGTGTAGCGAAGGTTCGACGGCGGATCCGTGTCGAACAGATTGCTGACGCCGCCGAAGATCTCGACATTCTCGGTCAGATCGACACGCGCGTTGAGGTTGACGTAGATGCGATCATCGATCCGGTTGTCGCTGACAGCTGTTCGGCAGATAGGGGCTGTACCCTTCGTCCTGCGGACCGATCCAGTTACGGTTGAGGATGCCCTCGGGAATGTAGCGGATCTGCGTCGTCACCGACCAGGTCGGCTGCTCATAGGTGATCACCCGTCCGCCCGCCACCGCGGAACGCCGAAGATCGTCGTCACGGAGCCGGAGTTGCCGGTCACCCCGGCAAATTCCTGTACAGAGCCGTCGGGCAGCGAAGTCTTGAGCGTTTTGACATAGTTGCCGTTGAGCGTGAAGTTGAGATCGCCGCCCGCGAGAGGCACCGAGTAGGTCGAGACGAGTTCGAAGCCCTGCGCGTTGAGTTCGGCAACGTTCTGGTAGGTGGTTCTAACCTCCAGAATCCGGTCCGGATTGCCGTTGATATCAGTGCCGATGGTGCAGAGGGGCAGCGTAGTGCCGGACCGGCAGAGCTGCACCGCGAGCGACGAAGTCAGAATGTCGATCGCGCCGGTGACCTTGATGTCGTAGTAATCGAGCGACAGACGGAACCGCGGAAGCCACTCCGGCGTGAACACGCCGCCGATCGTGAAAGTATTCCCCTTCTCCAGCTCCAGATTGGGATTGCCGCCGGCGATTGCGGGTATCTGGTACTGGATGCCGAGCTTGGGATCGGCGAGCGTCGAGTTCGCCAGGCGCGTACTAGGATTGAGCTCCTGGGGCGAAGGAGCGCGAATGTCGCGCGAGCGGGTGACGCGCAGCATGTAATCGTCGTTGAGCTCGTAGACCGCGCCGACCTTCCAGGTCGTGGCATTGCCCGACAGGCTGTAATGCGTGCGCCTGATCGCGCCATCGACCTCGAGCGATTGCCCGAAGGACGTGTCCTTGAAGACCGGCACGCTCACCTCGGCGTAGCCCTCGGTCACCTTCTGGGTCAGTGCCGGCAGAATATTGGCACTGATCGCGCTGAACGCCCGGGCCTGGCTCAATGGATCGGCGTCGCCCTCTGACGAATTGGTGCGATATTCGACGCCAACGGCGGCCGAGATCGGCCCCGCCCACCCTTCGAACAGCGTGCCCCGAAGGTTGGCGCCGACATTGTGCTGGACGAACTCGCGGGTTTGCCAGCCCTCACCCGTGACATTCGCGGCGACGGCGGCACTCACCTTGCCGGGGCCCATGATGTTGGCCGGGATACAGCCGTTGGTCGGATTGGCGATCGTCGTGCGGCAGATGATCGTACCTTCTGCGATTCCGGGAACTCCTGCTGGGGCGAAGACAGCATCGATCGCATCGCTCCAGCGCTGATTAATGCGAAGGTTGCTGCCTTCCTGTCGGCCCTTCGTTCGCCCGTACTGATAATAGGCATCCCATTCCCAGTCGCCGAATGCGTCACCTTCGAGAGCCAAGAACGCCCGCAAGGTCTTGTTTCGCGTGATATATGACCCATTGCCGAGTTCGGCGCTGGCTCGGTTGACCGGCAGGAACGTCACGCCGGCCGCATCCATCATGGCAGCCACCGATGGGTTCAGAAAGGCATTGTCGCGCTGGATCCGGGCTGCGCCATTCTGATCGGTGTGCGTTGAGCCCGCAGTCGGTCCGCCGTCGACCTGCGAAAAGGAGAGCTCTGCCGACGCAGTGATCGCATCCGTCAGCTCATATTCGATATGTCCCAGCACCGAGAAATTACGCGTAGGAACGACGAGCGGCGTATTGTTGAAGCCATAGATGTCTTGCACGCTGGGATCGCCGCCAACCATCAGTGTGCTCGGCTTGGCGGGGTTGAACAATTCGCCGAACTGGAACGGCACGAGATTGCCGCTGCTGTCGAACTGCGTGCCTTGCAATGGATGGGCAACTGCGATCAGGCCACCTGGATTTAGCACATAGAGCACATTGTCGGTTGCTACGTTGGCCGGCAGGCCGTTGCTCAGATCCGGATTGGTGCTGAAGAAGGGGTTGGGGATGAAGCTGTGGTAGCGCTTGCTCCAATCGCGCGCGCTGTAGTCCCCCGTGCCGTTCTCATCCGCAAATTCGGCCCCGACGACGATGTGACCACGTCCCTCAGCGAAGCCGGTACCGGCCGCAAAGGCGCCATAGAGGTTCCTGGCGTCGCCATATTCGCTGATGCCATAGCTGGCCTCAGCCTTGATGCCGTCGAGCCTGGTGTCGAGGATCAGATTGACCACGCCGGCGACCGCGTCCGCGCCATAGGCTGCCGATGCGCCTCCGGTGACCACTTCCGAACGCTGAACCAGGATCGATGGGATCGAGTTCAGGTCGAACGTATTCTCGTCGCTGCTGGGCACACTGCGGCGCCCGTCGATCAGTGTAAGCGTGCGCTGCGTGCCGAGGCCGCGCAAGTCGAGGGTGCGCGCGCCGATGTTGGTACCCGAGCGGAAGGCGTTGGTCGCCGGCGACGTAAGCGGACGGAAAGACGGTATCTGATTTAGTGCATCGGCGACATTGGCGATGCCGAGGTTCTGCACCCGGTCCGCACCCACCACGTTAACTGGCGTAGGCGAATTGAAGCTGGTCCGTCCCAGGCGCGAGCCGGTGACGATGATCTGCTCGGCGTCCGCAGTTTCCTCTTCGGCGCTGGCGGGATCTTCTTGAGCATATACCTGGACCGGCACCAACAGCATCGCCGCAGCCAAGGCGGCCTTGGAAACAACGGATTTGCGAACGAAATGACGATTACTCATGTACTCTCCCCGTGGAATTTTTTGATCGCTTTCATGCTTGGCAGGTTGAGCTGACCAAGCATTCCCTCGGGCTGATTAATTACACTTGTGCAACACTTTGAGGAGAATGCATTTTGACATATCAGATATCACACTGATTTTACGTCATTCTATCGCCCGGCAAATTCTACGATACTTCCAATTGGAAGCATCGCATTGTCAAAACCCGTAGATGGACGTAGCGGGGGTATCGACCTGATTACGAGACCATCCCCTGCTGGGGATCAATGACCCCCACTTATGCGCGCGGGAGCAAGGGCACTCACTACCGCTATTATGTTTCTGCCTCCCTCCAACAAGGAGGCAAAATCAGCGAGGACGGTATCGTCCGGCGCATCGGTGCACCCCAATTCGAGAAGGTGATCGCAGGCATCATCGAGCGGTGGTCAGCCTCTTCGCCGTCACCTCTCGAACTTCCACTTGGCATTCATCTGCAAGATGAGGGCCTGCTCATCGATATGCCTGGCAACATGGCCAGCGACATCGCTGCCAGGCTGCACGCCGAAGAGCGGATCCTTCATTCGAGCAAGGACGCCATCCGCATCAGGGTACCGCTCGTTCTACCACTGCGCGGCGGCAGGCCTTTAGTAGTCGCAGGCGACCTTCAGGCCCGCCCCGATTCCAATCTTATTGCTGCGCTGAGGAAAGCGCACTCCATGATGACGCTGAAGCGCGGTCAGCCCCTGATCGAGACCGCTCCAGTCTCGCCTCATGATCGCAAGCTGCTGCGCCTGGCTTTCCTCGCGCCCGATCTCCAGCACGATATCCTGACGGGGCGCCAGCCGCTCTCCCTTAATCTGGAGAAGCTGCGCTACTTGGAAATACCGCTGTGCTGGAGCAAGCAGCGCGAGCTTCTGGGCTGGCCGCCGCGGGGTTGATATTGGCTGCCCAGATATTCCCAGCTCTACGGTAAATCGCTCCCTGCTAATCCGAGAAAATTCCCTGAAGTTGCATCTATCCGCAGCAAAAAAGGCAGGAGTTCTGCGGGTCTCAAAGACATCCACACCATCGATTGTGACTGAATCAACCGTCTGAACTGCAAAATTCCCTATAGATTGCCTGTTTATCAGGGAAACCAAACCGATTGTTTTAGGCGCGGAGACGCGCCGGCGAATTCGCGCGGAAACGAGCCGGAAAATGACGGGAATTTGGGGATTTGTGACGTATTGTCCCGAGACAGACCCGCGCGAACTGCGCGGGTGCAGGGAAATACGAATTATGAAGATATATCAGTACTTTATGTGGCGGAGAGGGTGGG